>CAVXRM010000005.1:0-610000 GCA_963764065.1 uncultured Gammaproteobacteria bacterium
TACGCGGCTCACTGCGCATGCTGATGCGCTCGGTGGGACTGCAGGCGCAGGCACTGGGCTCGGCGCGCGAATTCCTGGATGCCTACGACCGGCGCCAGAGCGGCTGCCTGGTGCTCGATGTGCGCATGCCGGGCATGAGCGGCATGGAGCTGCAGCAACAACTCAATCAGCGCGGCGCCACCATTCCGGTCATTTTCATCAGCGGCCATGGCGATGTGCCCATGGCGGTGGAAGCGATGCAGCATGGCGCCTTCGATTTCCTGCAGAAGCCCTTCCGCGACCAGGAGCTGCTCGATCGCGTGCAGCGCGCGCTGGCGCGCGACGCGCAGTCGCGCGCCTCGCTGGCGGCCGGCGCCCAGATCCGCGAGCGCATCGAATCGCTGACCCCGCGCGAGCTGCAGGTGATGCAGCTGGTCACGCAGGGCAAGGCCAACAAGGTGGTCGGTGCGACCCTCGGGGTCAGCCAGCGCACCGTGGAAATCCACCGCGCCCACGTTATGGAGAAAATGCACGCCCGTTCGCTGGCCGAACTGGTGCGCATGGTGCTCGATGCGGAGGATGCTACGCAGAATCCCTGATTCTGCGGCCTGCATGGGCAGGGCACCATCTGGCGGGTGTCGCCAGTCCCGGAAGTCCTGTATCTGCAGCCACAGCCCGGTGAGGGCGAGGTGGATCGCCTGCTGCGCGCGATGGGCGCGCAGGTGACGCATTGCGCCTTGGGTCGTGAAGCGCTGGGGATCGCCGCCTCGCGTTCGCTCTCCTGCGTGCTTGCGCCTGTGCGCATGGCCGACATGAGCGCGACCACACTGATCGATTCCCTGCAGCACGCCGCGCCCGGCCTCAAGGTCATCGTGATTGTCGACAACCCGGCGATCAGCGAGGCGGTCGAGGTGATGCAGTTCGGCGCTCATGCCGTGGTCGACAGCCGCCGCCTGAGCACCGGCCTCTACGCTCACCTGGCCCCGCTGCTGCGCGGCCAGTGACGGGTAGCTTGAGGCGCTGAATACCTGTCCCGGCCGCCATTTCCGGTGCCGCGCGACTACGCACTCTGCTAGCCTTCCCGCATGAGCGATCCCAAGAGCAGCTGGTATCACGAGCGCGAGTCCGCCTGGCTTTATCAAGTCGTGGCGCGCGCGGAGCAGGATCCGACCCGCCGCCAGCTGTTCGAGTCGCTGGGCGCCGCAGCGCTCGAGCAGGCCACGCACTGGGCCAGGCTCGCGAATCCGGGTGAATTCCAGCCGCGCGCACGCGCGCGCCTGGTGGCCAGACTGATCGGCATTTTCGGCCCACGCGCGCTCAAGCCCGTGCTGGCCGCCATGAAGCTGCGTGGTCTTTCCGTGTACGGAGCCGCGCCGGCGATCGATGGGCATCTGATGCCCGTGACGGTACAGGACGTGGGCCAGCGTCACCGCAGCGTGACCGGCGGCAACAACCTGCGCGCGGCGGTGTTCGGCGTCAACGACGGGTTGGTGTCCAATGCCAGCCTGATCCTCGGCATCACGGGCGCGGGCGCGAGTGGCCATGCGATCGTCACTGCCGGTATCGCCGGACTGTTGGCCGGCTCGTTGTCGATGGCCTCGGGCGAATATGTATCGGTGCGCTCGCAGCGCGAGATGTACGAATACCAGATCGGCCTGGAGCGCGACGAGCTCGAGGAGTATCCGGCCGAAGAAGCCGAGGAGCTGGCGCTGATCTATCAGGCGCGCGGCGTGGAGATCGGCCAGGCGCGCTCGATCGCGCAGCGACTGATGTCGAATCCGGAACACGCGCTCAATACGCTGGCGCGCGAAGAGCTGGGCCTGAACCCCGACGACCTGGCCTCGCCCTGGGCGGCCGCGCTGTTTTCATTCCTCGCCTTTGGCTTCGGGGCGCTGATCCCGCTGCTGCCCTTCCTGCTGATGGGTTCGGGTACGAGTGCGCTGTACTGGTCGCAGGGCGCGGCGCTGGCCTCGTTGGCCGCCGTGGGCATGGCCTTGAGTCTCTTCAATGGGCGCAGCGCGCTGCTGGGTGCGCTGCGCATGATGCTGATCGGCGCGGCCGCGGCGGCCTGCACCTGGGGCCTGGGCCACCTGCTGGG
This sequence comes from uncultured Gammaproteobacteria bacterium, assembly GCA_963764065.1. Taxonomy (GTDB): domain Bacteria; phylum Pseudomonadota; class Gammaproteobacteria; order Steroidobacterales; family Steroidobacteraceae; genus FEN-1191. The sequence continues at coordinate 2,078 of CAVXRM010000005.1, forward strand.
TGGCAATTTCGGCGCCTGAGCCCCGCGCTGGCACCCAAGCCGGAGCTTTTGCTCCTAAGCCATTGTTCTGGATGTTTAAATTTGCGGGCCTTGAACTCCTGGGCTCCGCTATCATCATATGGGTCAAGCAAATCCCTCAACCCCCAGGAAATCCACGACCCCCATGAAGCGCATCGCACTGTTTCTGCTGACGAACCTGGCCGTACTGCTGGTGCTTTCGGTCATCGCGCGGGTCACCGGACTCGATCGCTGGCTGGCCGTGCACGGCAGCGACCTCTCCGGCCTGCTGGTCATGGCGGCGGTGTTCGGGTTTGGCGGCTCGCTGATCTCGCTGGCGATGTCCAAGTGGATGGCCAAGCGCGCCATGGGCGTGCGGGTGATCGACAAGCCCGCCAATGCCGAGGAGCAGTGGTTGCTCAGCACCGTTCAGGCGCTGGCCACCCAGGCGCGCATCGGCATGCCCGAGGTGGGCATCTTCGACTCGCCGCAACCCAATGCCTTTGCCACTGGCGCGCGTCGCGACGCGGCGCTGGTGGCGGTCAGCACCGGTCTGCTGCGCGGCATGAGCCGCAGCGAAGTCGAAGCGGTGGTGGGCCATGAGATCACCCACGTCGCCAATGGCGACATGGTCACGCTCACGCTGATCCAGGGCGTGGTCAATACCTTCGTGATCTTCCTCTCGCGCGTGGTCGGCACGATCGTCGATCGGGCGATGTCGCGCGACGGCGAGAGCCGCGGCGGCATCGGCTATTTCGTCACCGTGATGGTCACGCAGATCGTGTTCGGCATCCTGGCGAACCTGATCGTGATGGCTTTCTCGCGGCACCGGGAATTCCGTGCCGACGCGGGTGGTGCGCAGCTGGCCGGCCGCAACAACATGATCGCGGCGCTCGAGCGGCTCAAGAGCGCGCACGCCGCGCCGCTGCCCACGCAGATGGCGGCCTTCGGCATCAGCGGTGGACTGGCTTCAGGCATCGGGCGGCTGTTCATGAGCCACCCGCCGCTCGAGGAGCGCATCGCGGCGCTCCAGGCCGGCGTCTAGCACGCGCCACGCGTGCACTCGGGAGGGCCGCATATTACTGACGCGGCCGTTTGCAAGCTTCTGGGCCCTTGGGTAGAGTCGGCCTGCCCCCGGTGAACCTGATAGTTGCCTCTTGAGTGGTAGCCCCAGAAATTCAATGACTTCCCGCACTGTTCGCCAATCCTCCTCAGCTCTGGCACGCCTGAAGGCCCACCTGCTGCGCTGGTTCGACAACAGCCGCAGCAACCTGCAGGAAGCGCGCGGCCGCCTCCCCGACCAGATTGACTGGATGCGCATCCTGCCCTTCGTGTTGATGCACGTGGCCTGCCTGGCGGCCTTCTGGGTGGGCGTCAGCCCGGTGGCCATCACAGTGGCGGTCGTGGCCTACCTGGTGCGCATGTTTGCGATCACCGGCTTCTATCACCGCTACTTCTCGCATCGCAGCTTCAAGACGTCGCGGGCCGGGCAGTTCATCTTCGGACTGCTGGGAGCCTCGGCGGTACAGCGCGGTCCGGTGTGGTGGGCGGCCCATCACCGTCACCACCATGCCAATTCCGATCTCGAGAGCGATGTGCACTCGCCGGTGCAGCACGGCTTCTGGCGCTCGCACATGGGCTGGTTCCTGACGATCCGCGGCTTCGCGCCCGACTTCCAGCTGGTGCGCGACCTGATGAAATTTCCGGAGCTGCGCTGGCTCGATCGCTTCGACCTCGTGGTGCCAGTGCTGCTGGGCGTAGGCATGTTCCTGCTCGGCGTACTGTTGCATGCCGTGGCTCCGGAGCTGGGCACCAACGGCTGGCAGATGCTGGTCTGGGGCTTCTTCATCTCCACCGTGTTCTGCTGGCACGCCACCTACACGATCAATTCGCTCTCGCACGTGTTCGGTCGGCAGCGTTACAAGACCCACGACACCAGCCGCAACAACTGGCTGCTGGCGGTGCTGACGCTCGGTGAGGGCTGGCACAACAACCATCACTACTATCCCAATTCCGTCCGCCAGGGCTTCTACTGGTGGGAATACGATCTCACCTACTACCTGCTGCGCGTGCTCAGCTGGTTCGGCATCATCTGGGATCTGAAACCCGTGCCGGTGACGGTGCGCGAAAATCCGGCACGCAGACTGCGACGCTGAGTCCAGGGGCTTTGAGGGGCGGCCCGATGAAACCGAGCATCATTCCAGTCGACGAGGAGAGCGGCGAAGAACCTGCGTTCGCGCCGCTGGCTGCGCTCGGCCGGCGGCTGCTGCGGGCGCAGTTCGCGCGGCTGCGCGATGGCGAGATCCGTCTGGTCGACGACCAGGGTGAACACACCTACGGTCAGCGCAGCGCGCGCTGCGCGCAGAGCACTACCATCGAAGTGCTCGATCCACAGTTCTATGCCGACGCCGCCTTTGGCGGCACGGTCGGCGCGGGCGCGGCCTATATCCGCGGCCACTGGCGCTGCAGCGACCTGACCGCGCTGGTGCGCATCGTGGTGGTCAACCGCCAGTTCATGGAAGACATGGACAGCCGCTGGTCATTGCTCAGCCGCCCGCTGCTGCGCCTGTTCCACGCACTGCACCGTAACAGCCGCGCAGGAAGCGCACGCAACATCGCCGCCCACTATGACCTGGGCAACGAGTTCTACGAGCTGATGCTCGATGAGACCATGGCCTACTCCTGCGGCATCTTCACGAGCGAGCAGAGCACGCTGGCCGAGGCCTCGCGCGCCAAGTTCGATGCCGCCTGCCGCAAGCTCGATCTGCAGCCAGGCGATCACCTGCTGGAGATCGGCACCGGTTGGGGCGGCTTGGCGATACACGCAGCCCAACACTACGGGTGCCGCGTGACCACCACGACCATCTCGCGCCGCCAGCACGACTATGCGGCCCTGCGCATCGCACGCGCGGGCCTCGGCGATCGCATCACGCTGCGCCTCGATGACTACCGTGACCTGGATGGCCAGTACGACAAGCTGGTATCGATAGAGATGATCGAAGCCGTGGGGGCACGCTTCCTCGACACCTACTTCAACAAGTGCGCCTCGCTCCTCAAGGACTCGGGCGCCATGCTGCTGCAGGCGATCACGATCCAGGACCAGCACTACCGGGCTGCGCTGCGCACGGTCGACTTCATCCAGCGCTACGTGTTCCCGGGCAGCTTCATTCCCTCGGTGAGCGCGATCGGCGATTCGCTGCGGCGCGTAACCGACCTGAAGATCTTCCATCTCGAGGACATCGGTCCGCATTACGTACGCACGCTGGCCACCTGGCGGCGCAACTTCTTCGAGCGCCTGTCGTCGGTGAGGCGCCTGGGCATGTCTGAACAGTTCATCCGTCTGTGGGAGTTCTACCTGTGCTACTGCGAAGGCGGCTTCGCTGAACGACAACTCGGTGATGTGCAGATGCTGCTGACCAAACCCGGCTGCAGACTGCGCGCCATCGCCACGGTCTGACGGCTACGGTCTGACAATCGTGAGTGCCACGCCTGCGGCGAGCGCCCTGCTCGAGGCCTTGCGGCGGCGCTGTGCCGGCGTCGCGCTGCAGACCGCGGCCGAGGTGACCGCGCCCTACCTGGTCGATCATCGCCGCCTGTACCACGGGCAGGCGCTGGCGGTGGCGCTGCCAGAAAACACGGCGCAGCTCGCGGCGCTGATGGGCGCCTGCTACGCACTCGATATCGCGATGGTGCCGCAGGGCGGCAACACCAGCTATTGCGGTGGCGCCACACCGGACGCCTCGGGCCGCCAGCTGGTCATCGGCCTGGCGCGCATGAACCGCGTGCGTGCCATCGACCCGGCCAACTTCTCGATCACCGTGGAAGCCGGGTGCCTGCTCGCCAACGTACAGCGCGCGGCGGCAGAGGCGGATTGCTACTTTCCGCTGGAGCTCGGTTCCGCGGGCAGCTGCCAGATCGGCGGCAACCTCTCGACCAATGCCGGTGGCCTCAACGTGCTGCGCTTCGGCATGGCGCGTGAACTCGCACTCGGCATCGAAGCCGTGCTGCCGGATGGCCGCGTATTGCAGCGCCTGCGCGGCCTGCGCAAGGACAACACGGGCTACGATCTGAAATCACTGCTGATCGGTGCCGAGGGCACGCTCGGCATCATCACGGCGGCGACGCTCAAGCTCTGGCCGCGGCTGCGCAGCAGTGCCACGGCCTTCGTCGCCGTGCGCGATGTGGCTGCGGCCATCGCACTGCTGGGCAGGCTGCGCGCCGCCGCGGGCGAACGGCTGAACTCCTTCGAGCTGCTGCCGCGCGCGGCCATCGAACTCGCCTGTAGTCACATTCCCGATACCCGCGCACCGCTGGGCACGGACTGCGCATGGTGCGTACTGTGCGAGTTGAGCAGTTTCGTCGACGAGCCGCTCGATGAGCTGTTGCAGGGCGCGCTGCTGCAGGCCAGCGACTCAGGACTGATCCAGGATGCCGTGCTTGCCAGCAACGAGAGCCAGCGACGCGCGTTCTGGAACCTGCGCGAGGCGATTCCCGAAGCACAGCGGCGCGCTGGCCCCGGCGTCAAGCACGATATTTCGGTGCCGGTCTCGGCCCTGCCGGCGTTCGTGGCCGAGGCTTCCGCCTGGGTGCAGGCTCATGTGCCCGAGGGCACGCTGGTGGCCTACGGCCACGCCGGCGATGGCAACCTGCATTTCAACATCAGCTGGCTGGGCCAGGTCCTGCCGGGCGCCATCGCCTCCCAGGAGCCCGTGATCCGTCGCGCGATCCACGACCTCGTGGCGGCGCACGGCGGCAGCATCAGCGCCGAACATGGCATCGGCCAGCTCAAGGTCGCGGAGCTGCAACATTACAGCTCGACCGTGGAGCTCGATGCGATGCGCGCGATCAAGCGCGCGCTCGATCCGAAGGGGCTGATGAATCCGGGCAAACTGCTCGCGCGCTGAAGCTTCGTAGAACCTTTGCGCTGGCGATCCCCACCTACGATCGCCGGAACAATAACTTCAACCAGGAGCACATCCATGGCACGTCCACACGGCGCGCTTGCGCCCATCGCTTGGTCTGCAACTCTGTGTGCGCTGACACTCGGCCTCGCAGCGCCGGCTTTCGCCGACTCTGGCGGGGATTCCGCCGAACACATGGTCAGCTTCACGGTCAGCAATCTGGTCGCCAACCAGGGCGGCCAGGCCAACGCCGTCGATCCGAACCTGCGCAATGCCTGGGGCATCGCCTTCGCGCCCGGCGGACCATTCTGGGTCAATGACAACGCCGCCGGCGTGTCGACGCTCTATGGCGGCGACGGCAGCGTGTTGCCCCTGGTGGTGACGGTGCCGGCTCCTGCCAGCGCCGATCCGGGATCCAATGGCGCACCTACCGGCATGGTCTGGAATCCGACCTCCGCCTTTCACGTTCCGGGCACCGCGCTCGCCTCGGTATTCATCTTCGACACCGAGAACGGCACGATTGCCGGCTGGAACGCGGGGGCCGATCTGCACAACGCCGTTACCGCCGTCGACAACAGCGCCGCGGGCGCCGTGTACAAGGGCCTGGCCTTTGGCAGCAACGCGACGGGCAATCACCTGTACGCGACCGATTTCCACAACGGACGCATCGACGTGTTCGACAACCTGTTCAATCCGGTGGCGGTCACCGGCAACTTCAGCGATCCGCGCCTCCCGGCCGGATACGCACCCTTCGGCATCCAGAACATCGACGGCGACCTGTGGGTCACCTATGCCCTGCAGGACGCCGACCGGCACGACGATGTGGGCGGCCCGGGCGCCGGCTTCGTCGATGTGTTCGACACCGACGGCCACCTGCTGCGCCGCTTCGCGCAGCGCGGCGTGTTGAACTCGCCCTGGGGACTGGCGCGCGCACCCTACGGATTCGGCCAGTTCAGCGGCGCGATCCTGGTCGGCAATTTCAAGGACGGTCGCATCAACGCCTTCGATGCGCGCGGTCATTTCATCGGCAGCCTGCGCTCGGCCCATGGCGCTCCCATCGTCATCGAGGGCCTGTGGGCGCTGTCCTTCGGCGGCGGTTCGAAATCGAGCCCGGAGTCACTGTATTTCACCGCCGGCCCCGACGATGAAAGCAACGGCTTGTTCGGCGTGATCAAGGCGAGCGCGCACGCACCCGACTGAAGCCACGCGTATCCCCTGCCGGATCGCGGCGCGCTAGACTGGGCGCCGCTTTCCGGCGGGAGCCCTGATCGATGAGCCTGGCGCGCGCGCTGGCGATGCCGTTCCAGCTCACCAGCCTGCTGCTGGCGGGATTCATCGCCATCACGGCCGCACTGTGCATGGCATTGGTGCCCATTGTCGGCGTCCTGCTGATGCTGCCGCTGATGTTCCTGCTCTCCTGGTTGAACAAGTATGCCTGCGCATTGCTCGATCACGCGGCCAACGGCGTGGTCGCGGCGCCGGTCGCCTCCACCGACATGCTCGGACCTTTCGGCGGTTCGCGGCCGCTGGTGCATGTGGCACTCGCGCGTCGCCATCGCAGCGCTGCTGCGCTTCGGCCCGGAACCCTGGGGCAAGTACCTGGGTCTGGCAGTCTTGCTGCTGTTGCCCGCGTCCATCGGCGCCGCGGCGCTCCACCAGCGCAGCTTCGATGCGGTGTATCCACCGGCACTGTGGCGCGTGCTGCGCGGCCTGGGGTTCTACTACCTGCCACTGCTTGCCGCGCTGGCGCTCTGCGCCGGTGGCATCTACTGGCTTGCGATCTCACCGCTCTGGCGGGCCCTCAGCTACCTGCTGATGGCCTTGCTGTGGCTGTGCTTTCACACCCTGATCGGCGGCACATTGTTCCTGCGCCGCGCGGCGTTGGGCTTCGTGCCCACGGTAAGCCCCGAGTGGTTCGCCGAACGCGACGCGCAAGAGCACGAACAGCAGCGCCAGCGCGTCATCGACACGGTGTACACCTCCATACGGGTGAGTGATGCGCCTCGCGCCAGCGCCGCACTGCTCGCGTGGATCGCTGCCACCGAACCCGGCCAGCACCGGGCCGACGCGTTGGCCATCGTGAACCAGGCCACGCGCTGGCCCGAACAACGTGGCCTGCGAACGGTGGCGCGCACCCTGATCGCACAGTTCATGAAGACACGGCAACTCTCGACAGCACTGGCCACCGCCGAGGCAGCGCTGGCCCAGGTGGATGATTTCGAGCTGGACTCGGCCGCAGATACCGATGCGCTGGCGCAATACGCGCAAAGCTGCGGCCGCACGCGCGTCGCGCAGCAGCTGCGCGAGAACTTCACACGCGCCGGCACACCGACACCGCGCGGCGGCAGTGCGCAACCCTGAACATGCTCAGACGCCGCCGATATTCCTGAGTGCGGTTTCGTAGGCGGTATTGATCTCCGCCGACTTCTTTTCCGCCAGTGCGCGGATCTCCGGCCCCATGCGCGCCACCTTGTCCGGGTGATACTGGCTGATGCGCGCGCGGTAGGCCGCCGTGATCTGCGCCCGGCTCGCGCTGCGATCGACATCCAGCACCACATACCAGGGCATCGCGGTCTGCGGCGCTGGCCGCGGTGGCTCGCTGCGCGCGCCAGCGCCGCGCCAGCGCCAGCGCCAGCGCCAGCGCCGCCGCGTGGCTCATTACCCGCACCACCCGGCGGTGCACTGCCTGGCGCGCCCGCGCCTCCCTTGCCCCCTGGGCGCATGCGATCGAGCGTCCAGCTCACCGCCACGTAGCCGGCGATCAGGCACAGCAGGGAAATGAACATCTCGTAGCGGGTCAAGTGCGCTGCTCCTGCAGTTGATGTTGATAGCGCAGCAACTCGGCTTGCGCCGGGCTGCCCTCGGTGGCTGCGGCAAGCTGCTCGGCGACGCGGCGCAGCAGTGTAGCGCGCAAGCCTTCGAAAGCCGCGGGCTCGAACACCTCACGCGCCTGTGGCAGCAGATCACCGCGCAGCGCGCCCAGCAGCGAGATCTTGCGCACCAGGTTGATCGCAAAGGGTGGGCAGGCGAGCGCATCGAAACCCAGGCTGCGACAGTTACGCGCCGTCAGCCCCAGCGCGTCGCGATGCCACCAGATCCACGTCACCGCTCCGAGGGCTATCAGGTAGATCGCGCCCAGCAATACCAGCAGCGCCAGCGGCGTCAGACCGATGTAGACGCATACCGGCAGTGCGATCACGATCAGCAGCATCTCGAGGAACACCAGCACGCACAGTGGGCGCAGCGCAATCTGCAGCGCGGCGAGTGGCTTGAAATCGGTAGACTCCGCGGCGCGCGTGTCCGCCGACCAGCACGCCCGCCACAGCAGCCGCTGCGGCGCAAAGGGGTTCGGCAGATACAAGCGCCGGCGCAGCAGCAACCAGTCTGATCCGGCCGCGCTCCGCCAGCGACGCGCATCGCGGATCAGCACCAGCTCGTCACCGAACAGCCACAGCAGCGAATCGTACAGATAGAACGCGATCGCCCCGATAGGCAGCAGCAGTTCAGCGCTGGCGCTCAGCACCACTACGCATCACTCTTGCTTCTTGCCGAGGAATTTCCGCAGCCCGGCGCCGACACCGGCCACCGCGATGGCCACGAGCTTCCATCCCTTGACGAGGAAACCGACGAGCACCGCCCACAGCCCCTTCTTGGTGGCGATCGCCGCTGCGCCGCCCAGCACCAGCGCTGCGAGGCCATACTCGGCCACTTTGTCGCCGGGCTTCCACTCCGTGTAACTCTCGCCCGCGTTGAAGGTGTAACCGTCGAGCACCGTGTTCAGTGCGCTCTCGGCTTCGCCGAGACGGCTTGGCGCCGTGGCCATCACCACCGAGGTATGGCCACGACGGCCGAGCACCTTGGTGAAGAAATTGACACCGGTACCGCCGCTGCTCTGCAGCGTGGTTGCCCACTCCAGTCGCTTGGTGGCCTGATTGTAGGCCGGCGGCACCGCCCAGCCTTTGATGTGCAGCGGAGTCCAGCCGCGCTTCTGGCGCTCTTCGTTGTTGGCCTCGGTATTTTCCTGGAGCGTCTTCAAAAGCTCGTCGGCATCGATCTTCTCGTTGTCCTTGACGTAGCCGCCGTCATCGAATTCCAGGTAAGCGGCCCACCCGTGGTCGGCGGGCCCGATCATCACTTCCTTGCCATTGCTGAAATTTTCGTTGAGCTCGTCGAACTTGGCGGTGTTGGCCGCGTCGAGGAACACGTAACCCTCGGGAACCGCCAGCTTGGCATTGTTGCCGACCGGCACGCTGGTGGGCCCCTTGATCCAGGCCAGCTCATTGACCTTGCGGTCATACTCGTCCCTGGCCGCGTCAGTTTCCTCGGCCGCGAACACGGCTGGCGCCGCCAATACGCAGGCCAGCGCCAACAACAAATTGACACGCAAATCCGTACTGCTCTTCATGGCTAATCCTTCAGCTGTATTGGACGGAAAATCAGGCGCCAGTGGGCGGCAGCAGACGCAGCAATCCTTCCTGGACCGTGCTCGCCACCAGGCGGCCAGCGCGAGTATAAAGACTTCCGCGCGCAAAGCCCCGCGCGCCGGAAGCGCTCGGGCTGTCCGTGGCATAGAGCAGCCATTCGTCGACCCGCAGCGGCCAGTGGAACCACATGGCGTGATCGATGCTGGCGACCACCAGGCGGCCGCGCGGCGCCTGCGCCTCGTGCGGCAGCAGCGCCGTGCTCAACAGATGGAAATCGGAGACGTAGGCCAGCAGGCAGCGATGCAACACATCGTCGTCAGGCAACCTGTCGACGGTGCGCAGCCAGAAGTACTGGCGCGGGGCACCACCGTTGCCTCCCGCCAGCTGCGGCGGCACCACGCGGAATTCGAACGGACGCTCGCGCATGTACTTCTGACGCAGGCGCTCGGGAAAATGCGCGATGGCCTCGGCCCCAAAGGGCACCGTCGGGTCGAGTGATTCGGGCGGCGGCACTGGCGGCATTTCCAGCTGGTGCTGCAGGCCTTCCTCCTCCAGCTGAAACGAGGCCGAGAGGTGGAAGATCTGCTCGCCATGCTGGAGCGCCGTCACGCGCCGGCTGGTGAAGCTGTGGCCATCGCGACTGCGATCGACGAAATAGACGATCGGCGCATTGAAGTCACCGCGCCGCAGGAAATAGGCATGCAGCGAATGCGCGCGCCGATCGGGCTCGACTGTTGCATAGGCAGCCTTGAGCGCCTGCCCCAGCACCTGGCCGCCGTAGACCTGCGGGCTACCGATGTCGCGGCTCTCGCCGCGAAAGATATTCTGCTCGATCTGCTCGAGTTCGAGCAGGCGCTGCAGTGCGGCCAGGCGGTGATCCATGTGCGGCTGCTGTCGCGAGCTGGCGGGCGGCGCTCAGGGCGCGTCGGCGCTCACGCCCAGGCGCTTCTGCATGGCCGGGCTCGTGGTGGTGTACTGCAGGAACTGCTTCTTGGCCGGATACAGGTAGTGCTGCACGGCGAAGGCCGCCAGCGCCGCCTCGTGAAAGCCAGACAGGATCAGCTTCTTCTTGCCCGGATAGGTGTTGATGTCGCCGATCGCGAAGATGCCGGAAATGTTGGTCTCGAATTTTTCGGTGTCGACCTTGAGGGCGCGCTTGTCGAGATCGAGTCCCCACTCGGCGATCGGCCCGAGCTTGGGCGCCAGCCCGAAGAACACCAGCAGCTGCTCGGCATCGATCGCGTGCATGCTGCCGTCGTTCCCCTTGATGTCGACGCCGCTGAGCTTGCCTTCGCTCTGGCGCAACGCGCTCGCCACGCCCTCGATGAAACGCAGCTTGCCCGCGGCCTCGAGCTCGCGCACCCGCGCCACCGACGCGGGCGCGCCACGAAACTCCGCGCGCCGGTGCACCAGCGTCAATGCCGTGGCCTTCGGCGCCAGCTCCATGGCCCAGTCGAGCGCGGAATCGCCGCCGCCAAAAATGGCCAGCTGGCGACCGTGATAGTCGCTCGCGGTGCGCACCTTGTAGTGGATCTGCCGGCCTTCGAATGCCTCGGCGCCTTCGACCGCAAGGCGTCGCGGCTGGAAGGAACCCACACCGGCGGCAATCACCACCGCACCGGCGTCGAACACCGTGCCGAGGCTGGTGACCACGCGGAAGCGGTTGTTGTCCTGCTTGCGCAGTTCAACGGCCTCTTCGCCGTAGTGGAACACGGCGCCAAAAGGCTTGATCTGCTGCACCAGCCGATCGACGAGCTCCTGCGCGCCGCACACCGGCAAGGCCGGGATGTCATAGATGGGTTTGTCGGGGTAGAGCTCGGTGCACTGCCCGCCCGGAGCCGCCAGCGAATCGAGCACGTGGGCCTTGATGCCGAGCAGACCCAGCTCAAAGACCTGGAACAGGCCAGCAGGTCCGGCGCCGACGATCAGCACTTCTACGCTTAAGGGTTCACTCAAGATGATTCATTCCGCAATGGTTCCGGGGGGGCGCGGCGATTCTAGCGACGCAACCCCTTGGCAGCAAACGAATTTGCCGGGAAAAATGATACAAACCTTATGCGCCTGCAGTCATATATGGGCACGCAGGGCCTATAATTCGCAGGATGCGCCGCAGGTTGCAGCCCGCAGCAGCGCACCATCACTACAAAGGAAGATCATGACCAGCAATGCCGAGCTCCAGCAGCGCCGTAACGCCGCCGTGCCACGCGGCGTCGCCAATTCACTGCCCACCTACGCCGCGCGCGCCAGCAATGCCGAGATCTGGGATGTCGAGGGCAAACGCTACATCGATTTCGCCAGCGGCATCGCGGTGCTGAATGTCGGCCACTGCCACCCGAAGATCGTGGCGGCCGTCACCGCGCAGCTCAAGCTGCTCACGCATGCCGCCTTTCAGATCACGCCTTACGAAAATTACATCGAGGTCGCCGAACGCCTGAACAAGGCGGCGCCGGGCCCCACGCCCAAGAAATCCATCCTGTTCTCGACCGGTGCCGAGGCGGTCGAGAACGCGCTGAAGATTGCGCGCTACTACACCAAGCGTGCCGGCGTGATCGCCTTCAGCGGCGGCTTCCACGGCCGCACGCTGGCGACCATGTCGCTGACCGGCAAGGTGCAGCCCTACAAGGCGGGCTTCGGGCCGCTGCTGCCGAACGTGTATCACGTCCCCTTTCCGATGGAGTACCACGGCGTCAGCAGCGCGCAGTCGCTGGCGGCGATCGAGCAGCTGTTCAAGGCCGATGTCGATCCGGCGCAGGTCGCCGCGATCATCATCGAGCCGGTGCTCGGCGAAGGCGGTTTCTATATCGCGCCGGCCGAGTTCATGCGCTCGCTCCGCGCGCTGTGCGACCAGCACGGCATCCTGCTGATCGCCGATGAGATCCAGTCGGGTTTCGGTCGCACCGGTCGCATGTTCGCGATCGAGCATTCGGGCATCGAGCCCGACCTGATGACCGTCGCCAAGAGCATCGCCGGCGGCTTGCCGCTCTCGGCCGTGATCGGCAAGGCCGAGATCATGGATGCGCCGCCGCCGGGCGGACTGGGCGGCACCTACGCGGGTTCGCCGCTCTCCTGCGCCGCTGCGCTCGCGGTGTTCGACGTGTTTGCCAGCGAGGGCCTGCTGGCGCGTTCAGTGAAACTGGGCGAGCAGTTGCAGGCACGGCTGCGCAAGCTCCAGCAGCGCTTCAGTGCGATCGGTGAAATACGCGGGCTGGGCGCGATGGTGGCGATCGAGCTGGTGAAGAACCGCAGTGCCGATCAACCGGACGCGGATCTCACGAAAGCGCTGGTACAGGAAGCAGCCAGGCAGGGCCTGGTGATCCTCTCCTGCGGCGTCTACAGCAACGTGATCCGCTTTCTCGCGCCGCTGACGATCACCGATGCCTTGCTGGCCGAGGGAATGGATAAACTCGAGGCTGCACTGACGGAAGTCACCGCCACCTCGCGCGCGGCCTGACACCGGGATACTTGCGCTGGCGCAGATTCACGCGCCAGCGCGAGCGCTGGCGCCGATCTGCCGCCGCTCAGGCGCGGCCGGCGTTCGTGTCGGTGGGAGCGTGGAAGTATTCGCTCTCGGCCGCCACCTGGCCGATCAACCGCTGCAGCTCGGCCAGGCGCGCCTGCGCCGTGCTGAGCGGCAGACAGTCTTCGCAGCGCGCATCGCCACACGGCTGGCGCGAATACAACCAGTACTGCACGGCGCCGGCCAGCAGGCCATCGGCGATGTCCCACAGGTCGGCCTCTTTGTCTTTGCCGGCGAGCCGGTTGCCCAGGTCCACTGCCTTGGTGAAGGCCGAATCAAAGGTGTCTGCGATTTCTTCCATGGCGCGATTGTACCCGAGTTGGCGGGATTGCTATTGATATCCCCGCGCCTGCAGCGCAAACAGCTGCGCGTAGTGGCCGCCGGCGGCGCACAGCTCGGCGTGGCTGCCGCGCTCGATGATGCGGCCGCGATCGAGCACCGCGATCTGGTCGGCCATGCGCACGGTCGAGAAGCGATGGGAAATCAGGATCGTGATGCGCCCGCGCGAGAGCTGCCGGAAGTGCTCGAAGATCTCGGCTTCGGCGCGCGCATCCATCGCTGCGGTCGGCTCATCGAGCACCAGTACGTCGGCGCCGGTGCGCATGAAGGCGCGTGACAGCGCCACCTTCTGCCACTGGCCGCCCGAGAGTTCGCGGCCGTCGCGAAACCATTTGCCGAGCTGCGTGCCGTAGCCCTGCGGCAACTCCTCGATGAACTCGGCGGCCTGACCCTTGGCCGCCGCGTCGCGCCAGCGCGCTTCGTCCTCGAAATGCGCTTCGTCGCCGGCGCCCACATTCTCGCCGACCTGCAGCTGGTAGCGCGCGAAATCCTGGAAGATCACGCCGACGCGGTTGCGCAGCGCGGCCTCGTCCCATTCGCGGATATCCAGGCCCTCGAACAGGATGCGCCCGGAATTCGGTGCGTACAGCCGCGTCAGCAACTTGATCAGCGTGGTCTTGCCCGAGCCGTTCTCGCCGACCAGCGCCAGCGAACTGCCGGGCGGCAGGTGCAGGTCGATATCGCGCAGCGTCGGCTCGGTGCTGTCCGGATAGACGAAGCTCACGCGCTCGAAGCGGATGCCGTCCTCGGGATGCGGGCCGCGCACGGCCTTGCCCGGCGGGGTGTCGACCGGCGTGTCCAGGTAATCGTAAAGCGTGGAGAGATAGAGGTTGTCCTCGTACATGCCGCCCACTGCCGAGAGTATCGAGGTCACCGCGGCCTGCCCCTGGCGGAACAGCATCAGGTACATCGTCATGCGGCCCAGTGTGATGCCGCCCTTCACCGTGGCAACAGCGATCCACGCATAGGCGGCATACAGCGTCGCGGTCGCCACGAGGCTCAGCGCGAAACCCCAGCTGTCGCGACGGATCGAGAGCGCCCGATCCTCGCGATACAGGCGCGAGAAGATAGCGCGATAGCGCGCCAGGAAACGCTCGCCGAGCCCATACAGGCGCACTTCCTTGGCGTGGTCTTCGCGCGCCAGCACGGTCTCGAGGTACATCTGCATGCGCGTCTCGGGCGAGCGCCAGCGGAACAGGCGGAAGGCATCGCCGGAGAATTTCGCCTCGGCGATGAAGGCGGGCACGCCGGCGAGCAGCAGCACCGCCACCGTCCAGGGCGAGAAATTCACCAGCAGCACACCGAAGCTCAGCAGCGAGATCGTGTTCTGCACCAGGCCGAAGGTGCGCATCACCAGGCTCAGTGGCCGGCTCGAGGCTTCGCGGCGGGCGCGCGTGAGCTTGTCGTAGAATTCGGAATCCTCGAAGTGCCTCAATTCCAGCGTCAGCGCTTTCTCGAGGATCATCACGTTGACGCGCTGGCCAAGCTGCGCGCGCAGCAAGGCCTGGCACAGCGACAGGCCGCGCTGCACGCCGGCCAGCAGCGCCACCAGCAAGCCTTCCAGCAAGACCAGCCGCAGCACAGGCCGCAATTCGTGGGTGGCGGAGCGCATCGCGGTCACCACCGCATCGACGATCTGCGCACCCACCCAGGCCACGCCCGCCGGCAGCAGGCCGCCAGCCAGTGTCAGCAGCGCGGCGGCCGCCAGCAGCGGGCGATTGGTCTCCCACACCAGCCGCACGGCGTGACGGCTGTAGCGGAACACGCTGAAGAAGCCGCGCAGGGTTTCGCCGGCAGCGCGCGCAGCGGCGGGCTTGGGCGGATGCGGTGGGCCGTAACTGGTCGCCATCAGCTGTGCTCCGGTGCGTGCGCGGGTGATTGTTGCCTGCGCTCATGCTGTGCGAGCGCGATCAGCGTATGGCCACAGCGCAGTGTGCACTCACGCAGCGACTGCAGCTGCAGGCCCGCCGCTGCGATCCACTGTGGCAGCGCGTGTGCCAGCGGCTCGGCGCGCTGTGCATGCGCGGCATCGGCGCATTCGAGCACCAGCAGCCTGCCGCCAGCGCGCAGCACGCGCGCGGCTTCGGCCAGCGCCGCTACCGGCCGCGCCGCGCTCGCCAGCACGCCGCTGATCGAGACCATATCGAAACTGGCCGCCGGGTATGCCAGCGCATACAGGTCGCCACTACGAAATTCGCAGTGCGCCAGACCCTGGCTGTGCACGCGTGAGCGCGCCTGGCGCAGCGCCGGCGGGGAGCTGTCGATGCCGATCGCGTGCGTGGCACGGCGCCCGAGCAACTCGAGCATGCGACCGCAACCCGTGCCAACCGCGAGCAGCGCTCCGCAGCTGTCAGTGCCGAGTTCGGCTTGCAGCGCCGTCGCCAGCTCCCCGCGATCAGTGTCATCGGCCGTGCCACAGGCGTGCGCACGCTCAGCCATCACGCTTGCGCGACGCGTCCGATCGCGCCGCAGCGCGCCCTCCCCGGTATCGAGGCGGGCCAGCAGACCAGCCAGCCACGCCGGCCGCGGCCCACTGGCCGGGGTGCGGTAATAGATGCATTGCAGCTCGCGAAAGCGATCGAGCACACCGGCCTCGCTCAGCAGCCGCAGGTGGCGCGATACCCGGGGCTGGCTCTGCCCCAGCACGCGGCACAACTCGCCTACGGTCAGCTCCCCCTGGCTTAAAAGCAGCACCAGGCGCAGCCGGGTGGGGTCCGAGAGCGCCTTCAGCGCGAGCAGGGTTTCGGGCAGGCGCTGGGCCCCTGGAGGCGTTGTGTGGTGCACGGCGGTGGGCATTGGGCATATATAAACATATCTTTATATATTTAGCAGCAGCGGCCTGAAAACTGCCCTGGCAGACATCACAGGCGCTGCCGCCGGGCTTCTGGTACCCTCCACGCCCTTTTTGGACCGCTTTAGGTTCCCATGCAGCGCCCGATCCGCAACATCGCCATCATCGCCCACGTCGACCACGGCAAGACCACGCTGGTCGATTGCCTGCTCAAGCAGTCGGGCACCTTCGCCTCGCACGAGAAGGTCGGCGAGCGCGTCATGGATTCCAACGACATCGAGCGCGAGCGCGGCATCACGATCCTCGCCAAGAACTGCGCCATCGAATACGGCGGCACGCGCATCAACATCGTCGACACCCCCGGCCACGCCGACTTCGGCGGCGAAGTGGAACGCGTGCTGTCGATGGTCGACGGCGTGCTGCTGCTGGTCGATGCCGTCGAAGGCCCGATGCCGCAGACCCGCTTCGTCACGCGCAAGGCGCTCGCGCTCGGTCTCAAGGCGATCGTCGTGGTCAACAAGATCGACCGCCCGGGCTCGCGCCCGGGCTGGGTGATCGACCAGACCTTCGACCTGTTCGACAAGCTCGGCGCCACCGACGAGCAGCTGGATTTCCCGGTGATCTACGCCTCGGCGCTGCAGGGCTGGGCGAGCACCGATCCGACCCGGCGCGATGCCGACATGACCGCGCTGTTCGAGGCCATCCTGCAATACGTCAAGGCGCCGCAGACCGATGTCGACGGCCCGCTGCAGCTGCAGATCTCGACGCTCGACTACAACTCCTACGTCGGCCGCATCGGCATCGGCCGCATCCGCCGCGGCACGCTGCGCGCCGGCAGCAACGTGGCACTGCGCTACGGCGACGAGGATCGCGGCACCGCCAAGATGGCGCAGGTGCTGACCTTCAAGGGCCTGCAGCGCCAGAGCGTCGAGGA
Source organism: uncultured Gammaproteobacteria bacterium (assembly GCA_963764065.1). Taxonomy (GTDB): domain Bacteria; phylum Pseudomonadota; class Gammaproteobacteria; order Steroidobacterales; family Steroidobacteraceae; genus FEN-1191. The sequence continues at coordinate 18,981 of CAVXRM010000005.1, forward strand.
AGCGATGGCCGGCGACATCGTCGCGCTGACCGGCATCGAGGACGTGAACATCGGCCTCACCGTCTGCTCGCCGGAAGCCCCCGAGGGCCTGCCGCCGATCCAGGTGGACGAGCCCACGCTGGCGATGAATTTCCAGGTGAACACCTCGCCCTTCGCCGGCCGCGAAGGCAAGTACGTCACCAGCCGCCAGATCCGCGAGCGCCTGATGCGCGAGCTGCAGAGCAACGTGGCGCTGCGCGTCGAGGACACCGACGAACCGGACGTGTTCCGCGTGCTGGGCCGCGGCGAGCTGCACCTGACGATCCTGATCGAGAACATGCGCCGCGAAGGCTACGAGGTCGCGGTCGGCAAGCCGCAGGTGCTGAAGAAGGTGGTCGACGGCAAGATGCACGAGCCCTTCGAAGCGCTCACGGTCGATATCGATGACGATCACCAGGGCGCGATCATGGAGGCCCTCGGCACCCGCAAGGCCGAGCTCACCGACATGGCGGTCGACGGCAACGGCCGCGTGCGCCTGGAATATCGCGTGCCGGCGCGCGGCCTGATCGGTTTCCAGGGCGAGTTCATGACCACCACGCGCGGCACCGGACTCATCAGCCACATCTTCGACGGCTTCGATGTCGTGAAGGGCGAGATTCCCGATCGCCACAACGGCGTGCTGATCAGCAACGAGGATGGCGAGGCCGTCGCCTACGCGCTGTTCGCGCTGCAGGAGCGCGGCCGCATGTTCGTGAGCCCGGGCGAGAAGCTCTACGAAGGCATGATCATCGGCATCCACAGCCGCGACAACGATCTGGTGGTCAACCCGATCAAGACCAAGAAGCTCACCAACGTGCGCGCCTCGGGCAAGGACGAGGCGGTCATACTGACGCCGCCGATCCAGCTGACGCTCGAGTACGCGGTCGAGTTCATCGCCGATGATGAGCTGGTGGAAGTGACGCCCGAGAATATCCGCATCCGCAAGCGCTTCCTGAAGGAGCACGAACGGCGCCGTTCGGCGCGCGCCGGTGCGGTCGAGGCCGTGGGCTGAGACCAGGCCCGGCCGGCCCCGCGTTTTGCGGCCCTGGGGCCGTTGATCCCCCTTAAGTTCACTGACTCCCGCCTTTGTTGTCGGGCGCGAGCGACAGCCTGTGCACGCAACCAGTAGCGGCGACAATGGTCTGAACATCACACCCTTGGAGTGCCGCGTGCGAACAATCAGGGCAACTGGACTGCGGACTGTGCTGCTGGGCCTCGCCGCCCTGTGCCCTGGCATCGGCTGGGCAGCGCTCGGTGACAACAGCGCGTCGGTGCAGACCGACGGCGTACACATGAAGGCCACGCTGCGCACGATCGCGGCTGGCAGTTATACCGTGCACGAACTGCAGTTGCCCACCGGCACACTGGTGCGCGAATACCTCGATGCCAGCGGCACCGTGTTCGCGGTCAGCTGGCGCGGACCCTTCAAGCCCGACCTGCGCCAGCTCCTGGGTCAGTATTTCGACACCTACTCGACGGCACCGCGCAATGCGGGCTCGACGCGCTCGCACATGGCCATCGATGGCGCCTCGCTGGTGATGCGCAGCGCCGGGCACCTGCGCGCCCAGCTGGGGCTCGCCTATGTCCCGCAATTGATCCCCGCCGGCGTGAATCCGGAGGCACTGCCATGAGCCCGCAAGGCAGTCTCGTGCGCGCGCAGCGCGTTCTGTTCGGCACGCAACGTGCGCTGGCGCTGCTGGCTGCGCTGGCGCTGACCGCCTGTGGTGGTGGCAGCTCCGGGGGCGGACTGACAATCACCACCGGCACCAATGTTGCCGCGGTGATTGTCGATGCGGGGCCAGGCGGCACTGCGGTCAATCTGGCCTTCGTCACCGTGACGATCTGCGCTCCGGGCACCACGAACTGCCAGACCGTCGATCACGTGCTGCTCGACAGCGGCTCGACCGGATTGCGCATCATCGCCTCGGTATTGCCTGCCACGCTGACCAGCGCACTGCCGCAGCCACTCACTGAAAACCTGGCCGGCAATCCGCCTTCCAACCCGATGTACGAATGCCTGCAGTTTGCCGATGGCTACACCTGGGGGAGCGTCCGCAATGCCGATGTGCAGATCGCTGACGGCGCCGCCGGCAACGTGCCGATCCATCTGATCGGCGATCCGGGCGCGCCCGCGGTGCCCAGCGACTGCGCCTCCGGACCCTCCGAGAATACGGTCGAGGCCTTCGGCGCCAATGGCGTGCTGGGCGTGAATGTGTTTCGCGAGGACTGCGGTGCGGCCTGTGCCAACCAGATCGTACCGGCCGCCTACTACGGCTGCCCGAGCGGCGGCAGCTGCGATACCACGGTGGGTGCCAGCACGGTGCCGCTGGGCGTCAAGGTGAGCACCGCGCTGCAGGTCGCCAATCCGATCTACTACTTTGCGACCAACAACAATGGCGTGGCGATCGAACTGCCAACACTGACCTCGGTCGGCCAGCAGGCGGCGCGTGGCTCGCTGATTCTGGGCATCGACACACAGTCGAACAACCAGCTGGGCAGCGCCACGTTCATGACCGTGGATCCGCTCACCGGCTATTTCACGACCGAATACGCTGGCAGTTCGCTACCCAACAGTTTCATCGACTCGGGCTCGAACGGCTATTTCTTCGGCCAGCCCACGACTGCCTTGCCCGACTGCCCCAAGAACCCGGGCTTCTACTGCCCGTCGGCCGCGCAGACGCTGTCGGCCATCAATCGCAGCCATACCGGTGTTTCCAGCACCGTGTCGTTCAACATCGCCAACGCCGATACGCTCGCTACGGCGAATCCCAGCTTCTCTGCCTTCAACAATGTCGCCGGCAGCAACCCGATCGCCAGCTCATTCGACTGGGGATTGTCGTTTTTCTATGGCCGGCGCGTGTACTTCGGGTTCGAAGGCCGCAGCACTTCGGCAGGCAACGGACCTTTCAACGCGTACTAGCGCACGGGCGAGCGCTGCGCGGGCAGCCGCTACTGGTGATCGCGCGGGATGCTGTCTTCCCAGGACTTCTCGCGGATCAGCACGCCGTCCTTCAGCAGCCGTCTATTGCCCTTGTAATAGAAGTTTTCGCGATCGCTGCGCCACTCCACGTTGCTTTCCCAGCGTAGCGTGCGGTCCTTGAGCTTGACGGTGGTCGTGTACTCGCCGCGCACCGACGTGCGCTCGGGATGCTCATCGCTGGATTCGTGCGTGATCACATCCGTGTTGTACTCCTCGCCCCACGGAAAGCGCTCGGCACCGTTGTTGGTGGCGACCACCCTGGCCTCCCCGGTGCGGGGATTGCGCTCGACCGAGGATATCTCCCCGTAGCCGGAGGGCGTGCCCAGGTCGAGGCTCCCGTAGCCCGGCAGTTGTTCGCTGTCGGCCTCGATGGGCTGGAACGCGGGCGCGCTGCGCACCCGCCCCGCCGGCATCACCGGCAACACCAGCTGCGTGCCCGTCGCACCCAGATACAGCGAAGTGGTCATCGCATAGGGCGTAGGCCAGAGCATCGGCCACTGCGCATTGCTGACAGCGAAGCGCAGGCGATGCCCCTGCGGAAACACCCAGGAAGTGAAATGCATCTCGATCGGCAGCGCGAAGCGTTCACCGGGCACGAGCGCACGCGGCTCGCGCGCCGAGTCGCGGTGGGCGCCGTTCTGCGCGGCAGAGGCCACCAGCGTCGTGGTGCCATCGGGCGCGACATCCTCCAGCCTTGCCATCCAGTCCGCCTGGATCGCGCTTGCGGAGACCTGCAGCAAGGCCTGCGGCAAACCCAGGATCTCCAGATCGGATGGGAGCGGTGCAGAATCGAAAACCAGGCTGAAGGCATCGCTGGGTCGCTGATCGGGCGCCACATCACCGAACCACATCACCGGCCCACCGGCCTCGACGCCACTGGTCGGCACGTAGCGCAGATCGAGCTTCGCATTCCCGGGTGAGACGTCGATGAGCGCATGATCGGCTCGCGGATACAGCACGCGTTGCTGCACGTCTGCGAGCGGCCAGCCATCCTCGAATCGCCACGCGCCCGGCGCGCTCTCGAGATAGGGGCCGGGTGGATGCCATTGCCGCACATAAACAGCCAGGCGCGGCTCGTCCATGATTCCGGTGTTGCGCCCCTTGAGCCACTGGTCGAACCAGCGAACCATCTCGTAGCGGGATTCAAAGCCTGGCTTCGGATAGGGCTCATGCGGAAAAGTGTGGTTCCACGCTCCCACGATGCCTTTCACCGGCGCCTTCAGGTGCTCGAGCACGCGCGGCACGCTGTCGCGATAACCGTCGTACCAGCCGCCAATCATGAAGGTCGGGATCTGGATGGCGTCGTAGCGGGTCTTCAGTGAAGTGCGATCCCAGAACGGCCCGTCGCGTTGCTGGCGCTTGTAGGTCAGGCCCCACGGCGGCCGGTCGAAACGGTCGACGAAGTACTGCTCGTCGATGCGGTACTCCGGTGCGCCCGGCATGGCGTTGCGCAGGTCCTGGTTCATTTCCCAGTCGTCCACGTGCATCACGCCATCCATGAAATGCACGTCGTCCTGGTAAAGATCGTCGGTGGCATCCACGGCGATGATGGCCTTGAGCGCCGGTGGCCGGCGCATCGCCATGTGGATCGAATTGAAGCCGCCCCAGGAAATGCCGAACATGCCGACCTTGCCGTTCGACCAGGCCTGCTTTGCGAGCCAGGCGATCACGGTATCGCCATCGCGGTTCTCGATGTCGCTGTACTCGTAGGGAATCAGCTTGCCTTCACTGTTGCCGGTACCGCGGATATCGACGCGCGCCACCACATAACCGCGGCGCACGAAGTAGGCATACAGCGCATAACGCTCGCCGCGCGCCTCGGTCTTGCGGTAAGGCAGGTACTCGAGCAGCACCGGAAAGTGGCCGGCGGCACCCTTCCCCTTCGGGCGCCAGATGTCGGCCGCGAGCCGCATGCCGTCTGGCATGGGAATGCTCACCTCCGTCATCGTCACTTCGAAAGCCGGCGGCGAAGGCGTCAACGGGGGATTTTTCGCCGCCGTTGTGCCGGCCACCAGGCAGCAGAACAGCAGGGCGAGGAACGCATGCCACTTCATGGTCGGGGCTGTCAGCGATCGCCTTCCAGGAAGCGCACGAAACGCGCCAGCGAGCGACGCTTGTCGTCCCACAACTCGTAGTTGTAGGCGTAGTCATCGGCCTGGTTCTGGATCACGAGGCTGCGTGCGGCGGCGATGAAACGCAGCGTGCCGAGGTCAGTGGGGAATACCATCGGCGTGGATGCCTGGCCCGGCTGCTGGCCAGGCGGCGCATAGACCGGCTGCGCAATACCCAGGTCCGAGGGCGACTTGCCATTGGCGGTGAGTGCGATGCGCCGGTCATCGGCCTGCAGCACCAGCGACTCGGCGCCCACGGTGGGCGCGTATCGCGGGTCGAGCGTCGACCACAGGTAGGCGACCAGCACGTATTCGACCTTGCCGCCGCGATTGACCGAGGCTGCCGAAAGCGTGACGTAGTCGCGCAGATTCGCGGCGCGCTCATTGCGCTCGCGCGCAAACACCAGCGGCCGGTCGACCACGGTCACGGTCGCGCCGGTAGTTTCATCCAGGTATTCAGTGGGTGGCGGAGCGTCGCGGGCGATGGCGCCCGTGGACAGCAACAGCAGTGCGCCGAGCGGCGCCAGCAATGAGCGGAATCGCGACACTTTCAGAACCCGATGCGGTATGCCAGGCTCGCATAATAGCGCGTCGTCTTCTGCGTTTGCTGCGTTTGCGCGCTCGAGTCGCGTTTGCCGAGCTGCCCGCCCAGCTCGAACTGCAGGAGCCTGCGGCCGCGCTGGTAGTCGATCAGCACCGAGGGCAGCGCCGAGATCTCGACACTGCCATCGCTGACCAGCTGGCGGCGATCAAAGTTCAGGCGCGGACCGATGCGCCACGCGCCGCTCAGCGGCATGCGGCTGGTGACGCCGATCGAGGCGATTTTGCCGACTTCGGTGGTCGCGTAGGCCAAACTCAGCACATTGAAATCGCCGCTGCGCCAGATGTTCGAACCGTAGATCTGCGTTTGATACGAGACATTCAAGCCAGTGGCCGGCTGACGATCCACGCCGCACTTGCAGTCGGTGGCGCCAATTTCCGAGGCGGTGACCGTGGTTGCGAACTGGAAGCGCTGACCCAAAGGCCGCGTAACGGTGACGCTGTAGTTCGAGCTCACTGCCGTGAGATCGCGAGCCCACTGGTAGATCTCGGCGTCGGTCGCGACCTGGCGCAGCTCGGCCACCGTGGTGAACGGCTGCCCGATCAGCGCATTGCGGGCGGTGATCACCGGCGCATTGCGCTTTTCCACATCGAAACTCAGGTTCCAGCGAGCGGGCAGTTGCAGCGTGCCGAGCAGTGCTGCGGCGTTGAGCGACTTGAAATAGGTATCGTAGTCGACCAGCGCGGTCAGCGAACTGTGCGGCAGCAGCAGCCGCGCTTCCCCGCCAACGGCGGCGCGATCCTTGATGCCATCGAAGGTCTGCTGGGTGTAGAACACGCTCGCATCCCAGTGCGCACCAGGAATCGCGAACGGCAAGCGCCACGGCCCAGAAGCGCCGCTGCTTCTGGATGCCGGCACTGGTCTGCTCGACCGGATAGCCGTAGGCGAAGTTCAGGCCCAGCGAGCGCAGCGCCTGCCAGGAGGTGAAGATGCCATCGAAAGTGCCGAGCACGCCATCCTCATTGCGCGACTGGCGGCCGACGCGCGCCAGCAGCCGCAAGGTGCGATCGGCCACTTCGAACGAAGCCACGCTGATGCGCTTGGTGGAATCGCTGTTGGCCGTGGCCGAAGTGCCTGCGAAGTTCTTCGAGTAGCCGACGCTGACGCGCCCCAGCATGTCGAAGCGTTCACCGCGGTCGCGCGCCAGCAGGTCGAAATCGTTGTACAGCGCGTTCTGCTTCTGGGTCTGGTTGGGGGTCGAATTGTTGCCGCCGTTGGCGTGGCAGCTGTTGGTATTGCTGACGGTGGTGCCATCGTAGCGGTACATCTGGCCAAAGCCGCCGCTGAAATTCCAGCCCGTGGGCGCAGCAGTACCTCCGCCCGAACCGGTACGTGCCTGCGTGGAGGCCGCGCGCAGCACCTGCAGGCGCCGCGCCACACGGTCGGCGGCTTCGCCGGTCGGGTAGCGGCGCATGTATTCCTCATACTCGGCCTTGGCATGCGCGAGCTGGCTGGCGCGCTCGCGCGCCAGGCCCAGCAGCTCCTGCATCGCGGCGCGCTGCGGGAACTCCGGTTGCCGCTGCAGCTTGGTGAGCGCGGCAATGGCCTTGGGATAGTCGCGCGCCGTCATGGCCGCGCGCGCCTGCGACACCAGTGTAGCCAGTGCCGCCGGGTCGAGTGCCGGATCAGCGCCAATGCGCTCGACGGCTGGCAGGGTCTCGGCGGTGCCACCATTGGTCGTGGCCGTGTCATCGCCGATCGCCAGCCAGGCACGCGGGTAGTCGGCCAGCGCCCGCAGCAACAGCAGATCGGCATCCTTGCGCTTGTCCAGCGGACCCGCTCGCAGCCGGTACCAGGTTTGTCCATCGACCACGGCCTGGCTGACGAATATCTGCGTCTTGAGCCGATCTTTCGCGCGCTGGATCGCAGCCGGCTCGAAATCCTTCGGCTGTGATTCCAGGTTGATGGCGTAATTGCTGACGCCATCGGCAGGCTCGTTGACCATCACCTTGCCGCGACCACGGGCGCGATCGATCAGGCGCAGGCGGATGCTGCGCGGATCGACGCCCTGCGCGACCACATAGCGCTCGCTCTTCCTGAAAGTGAAGGCCAGCGTTGCCTGGCCGGGCACATCGGAATCGATGCGCACGGCCGAGATGATGTTGGCGCCACCGGACAGCGGCGGCAGCTCGGAAGCGATCTGCGTACCCGGCTGCACCAGGCAATCACCCTGTGGCAACAGCTGGATGCGCAGCTCCGTGCCTTCCGATGCCGGCTGGTGCGTGAGATAGCGCAGCGAGCAGGTGAACTGCACCACGATATCGGCCTGGTCGTCGTGGTCGCTGAGCTCGACGATGTCGACGAACCGCCCGGGCCCGCTGCCGAAGGACTGCGCGCGCGCCGGCACCGCGGGCAACAGCCCGAGTACCAGCGCGGCCAGCAGCCAGACCCTGGGGCTGCTAGTGCTTGAACGCGGCATCCGACACCTTGTGGTAGTTGCCCGGCACCGATTTCACGATCGTGCCCTGCGTGGCATCGCTGTAGACGTGGCAGGCGCCGGTGCAGTCACTGAGCTCGTTCACGGTGTACTTCACACCGCTCGTGGTCTTCGGATGCAGGGCCGGCTTGAAGGCGGCCGCATGACAGCCAGCGCAGCTGCCCTTCAAGCCGGACTGCCACGGAATCAGCTCGTTGCCACCGCTATGGCAGTTCGCGCAGGTCAGCGCCGCGCGGTGCTGGCCCGGATAGCTCGCCGTGGTGTGCACGTAATGCAGCACCGCCCAGTCCGGATAGCCATGGCAGCTGGCGCAGTCGCGCAGCGTGGCCATGTGCGTGGTCGGCTTGCCGATGTCGATGCTGTTGTTGTGGCAGGTAGCGCAGGTCGCCGTCAGCGTGCTGTGATCGACCATCGCCGGCTTCCAGCCCAGCGTGCCGTGGCAGGTATCGCACTGCGCACTGGTCTGCACGTGATTCTTCAACGGCAGGCCCGTGGTGGCTATGCCATTGTGGCAAGTGGTGCAGGTGTGCGCAGCCACGCTACCGTGATCAAATTGCGCCGGCGTCCAGGCGTTGGTGGTGTGGCAGGTTTCGCAATCGCTGCCGCTGACGATATGGTTGCTGCCTTTGCCGCGCGCGAGCGTGGTGTTGTGGCAGCTCACGCAGGTGCCGCGCGTCTGGCTGTGATCCACGATCGTGACCGGTTGCCAGGCCAGGGTGCCGTGGCAGCTCTCGCAGCTGTCACTGGTCGAAATATGCGTGCTCGGCTTGCCCAACCCGCTGGTCGCGCCGTGGCAGCTCACGCAAGCCGTGCCCGCCACGCGGCGGTGATTGAAGCCCGCGGTACGTCCCAGCGCACTGCCCGCACCCAGCGCCGGCGTAATCGTGCTGCTGGTCTTCTGGTTCGAGCTCACGGCCACGCCGCGGCGCGCACCGAACTTGTCGCGTGTCGAGTGGCAACCCGAACCGCCGCAATCCACGCCCTTGTGGTGATTGGCGCCATCGCGCACCCACAGCCGCACCCCGGTGTTGGTCTTCCAGGTCATGCCAAGCTCATGACAGCTCATGCAGGTCATCGAGCGCACCGCCGCGTGCTTCATGATGGTGCCCGCAAAAGTCGTGAACACCGTGGCGGAGTGGCACTGCTCGCAGGCAATGGCCATGCGTGCCGTTGGGCGGATTCGAGGGAATGTGTCCCGTCGCGCCCGAGGGCGGCGCCTTCAGGGTCGGCGGCGCCATGTTGGCGAAGCTCAGGCCATAGGCATGGCACTGCGCGCAGTTGGTGGTGATGTTCACGTGGTTCATCACCGCCAGGCTGTAGTTGCCTGCCGTCGTATGGCACAGCGCGCAGTTGTTGTTGTCGGCCGCCGGCAGCGGAATGTGATTGGCCGGCAGATCGGTCGCGCCCTTGAAGCAGGTGGTGTTGAAATGGCAGGTCGAGCACTCGCCGGCCGCCACGTGCGCCGTGCCATCGGCCTTCAGCGCCGGCCGCACCTTGGTCGCCGGCGTGCCGATGTCGGTCTTGCCCTTCTCGTGGCAGGTCGAGCAGACGATCGAGGTCACCACCGTGTGCACCATCGACGGCGGCGCGGTGCCGCTGGCGTTGGAGATCACGAAGGTGCTGAAGTTGCTGTTCGAATGGCAGCCTTCGCAGGCGATCGTGCCGGTCGGAATGTGATTGGTCGGCAGCACCTTGGTGGCCGGCGTGCCGAGGAAAGTCTTGCCCGCACCGTGGCAATTGACGCAGCCGGTCGTGAAGCCCGTGTGGCTCATCGGCGGCACGGTATTGGTGATCACGAAGGTCGTGAAATTCGTGGCCGAGTGGCAGTTGGTGCACAGCGTGGTGCCCGTCGGTATGTGACCCGTAGCCGGGAATACCTTGACCGCAGGTGTGCCCACGAAGGTCAGGCCCGCACCGTGGCAACTGTTGCAGGTGATCGTCGCGACCGCCGCATGGTTCATCGGCGGCACCACGTTGCCAATCACGAAATTGGTGAAGTTGGTCGCCGAGTGGCAGCTCTCGCAGGCCGCCGTGCCGAACGGAATGTGATTGGTCGGCGGCAGCTTCAGGGTCGGCGGCGCCATGTTCGCAAAGCTCTTGCCCGCACCGTGGCACTGCGCGCAGTTGGTCGTGATGTTCACGTGATTCATCACGCCGATGCTGTAGTTGCCAGGTGTCGTGTGGCACAGCGCGCAGTTGTTGTTGTCGGCCGCCGGCAGCGGAATGTGATTGGCCGGCAGGTCCGATGCGCCCTTGAACGAGGTGGTGTTGAAATGGCAGGTCGAGCACTCGCCGCCGGCACGTGCGCCGTGCCGTCGGCCTTCAACGCCGGCCGCACCTTGGTCGCCGGCGTGCCGATGTCCGTCTTGCCGGCCTCGTGGCAGGTCGAGCAGGCGATCGAAGTCACCACCGTGTGCACCATCGACGGCGGCGTCGTGCCGCTGGCGTTGGGAACCACGAAGGTGCTGAAGTTGCTGTTCGAATGACAGCCCTCGCAGGCGGTCGTGCCGGTCGGAATGTGATTGTTCGGCATCACCTTGGTGGGCGGTGAGCCGAGGAAGGTCAGGCCATTGGCGTGGCAACTGATGCAGCCGGTGGTGAAGCCGGCGTGATTCATCGGCGGCACCGCGTTGGTGATCACGAAGGTGCTGAAGTTCGTGGCCGAGTGGCAGTTCTGGCAGGCCGTCGTGCCGGTGGGAATGTGGCCAGTGGCCGGGAACACCTTGACCGGCGGCGCGCCCACGAAGCTGAGGCCCGCACCATGGCAGGAGGCGCAGGTCTGGCTCGATACGGCCGCGTGATTCATCGGCGGCACCACGTTGCCGATCACGAAACTGGTGAAATCGGTGGGCGAATGGCAGCTCTCGCAGGTCGCAGTGCCGAAAGGTATGTGATTCGACGGCGGCAACTTCAGCGTCGGCGGTGCCATGTTGGCAAAGCTCTTGCCGGCGCCATGGCAGACCGAGCAGGCGGTGCTGGGCACCACGCTGTGATCCATCGTGTAGGTCGCGAAGTTGTTCGGGTCAGCGTGGCAGGTAGTGCAGTTGGTCGAGGCGCCATTGGGCAGCGGAATGTGGTTGGCCGGATAGTTGCTTGCGCCCACGAAGGTGACAGTCGACTTGTGGCAGTCGGAGCATTCGCCCGAGCTCGGGTGGACAGCACCGCTCGCCTCCGTCGGCGGACGCAGCTTGGTGGCGGGCACGCCCAGCCAGCTCAGACCCTTTTCATGGCAGGTCGAGCAGACGATGCTGCTGACAGCCGAATGCACCATGGCCGGTGCCGCAGTGCCGCTGGCGTTGGTGAACATGAAGCTGCTGAAGCTGGCATTGCCATGGCACACGCCACAGTCTGCGCCGCCAATGGGCACGTGGCCCGTCGCCGGGAACACCTTGGTCGGCGGTGCGCCCACGAAGGTCAGGCCGCTGGCATGACAGCTGTCGCAGCGCAGTGAGCTCACGGCCGAGTGCACCATCGCCGGCGGCGCCGTGCCGCTGGCATTGCTGAACATGAAGCCGCCCGGAATCGTGAAGTTCGTGTTCGAGTGACAGCTCTCGCAGGCCGCACCGCCGTAGCCAACGTGATTGGCAGGCGGCAGCACCAGTGTCGGCGGCACCATGTTGGTGAAGCTCTTGCCCGGCCCGTGGCAGGTGGCGCAGCCACTGCTGATGCCATCGTGCTTCATGTCGTAGATGCTGTAGTCCGCCGGATTCGAATGGCACAGCACGCAGGGCTGCGGCGTCGGGATGTGCCCCGGCGGCTGGCCCGTGCCACCCTTGAAAGTGGTGAACGAGGTATGGCACAGGTAGCAGTCACCGGTGGTGGCGTGCGGCGCCGGCGGACGCGTGACGATCGTGACGCCAAAGAAGCTCATGCCCGCTTCGTGGCAAACCGTGCACAGCATCGGCGGCGTGCCGATCGCCGGATGATTCATGGTTGCGCCGGAGAACGAGGTGTACTGCGTCGGTACGTGGCAGGCCTCGCACGGCGCCCCGCCGGTCGGCGGCAGGATGTGCGTGGGTGGCGTGCCCTTGGCCTGCAGTCCATCGTGACAGCTCGCGCAGCCGGTGGTGACGCCCGCGTGATTGAACACGGCGCCCGCCCAGCCGATGGTGGAGTGACAGGCATTGCATTCGAGGTTGGTATCGATGTGCGTCGGGCCTTTGCCCTGCGCCTGCACGTTGTTATGGCAGGAGGAGCAGCTGCCCTGCACTTCGGCGTGATCGAAATTCACTGCCGGATTGAAGGCCACCGGCGTGTGGCAACCCTCGCAGCGATTGGAAGTGAGGATATGGCTGGTCGGCTTCTTGGTGGCGCGCACCTGCGTGCCCACGCCGTGGCAGGAGGCGCAATCGCGCGGCGTGCCCTTGAAGATCGCGTTGACGTGGCAGGTTTCGCAGGGCAGATCGCGATGCTTGCCGATCAGTTCGAAGCCCGTGGTCAGGTGATCGAAGGCGGTGCGTTCCACCGGCGCCGATACCGTGGGCGCCGCGGGTTGCGCCGCCGCAGTACCGATTGCCAGCAGGCCGAGCGCGAGCAGCGCGCTGCAGCGGCTTGCCCATCGCATCAGTGCCTGCAATGTCGGAGTGCGCGAGAGACCGTGTGTTGATGTAGTCATGTCATCCCTACCTGGCTCGACCGCCCTGGAAGGTAACCGTGGTATGGCAGCGTTGGCACTGCCGCCCGAATTGCCCGGCGTGTATGTCGTCCTTCTGGTGGCACGAAATACAGTCGGGCGAAAGCTTCACTTCACCGGCTGGCTTGCGATGGCAGTCGACGCACTTGTTCTTGGCATGCGCGCCGCTCAAGGCAAAGCCGGTCTGCTTGAGATGATCGAAGGTCCACAGCGCCCAGCCGTTGGGCGTATGGCAGGTGTCGCACTTGTCGCCGAGGCCGCCCTTGTGGACGTCGTCTTTCTTGTGGCAATCGATGCAGCGATCGCCGCTGGCGCTGAAGGCCTGGGTACGGTGGCACTGCGCGCAGGCCACCACGTTGTGCAGCCCGAGCAGCGGATAGCTGGTCAGGTCGTGATCGAAATTGATTTCACTGCGCCAGTCCTGCTGGCCGTGGCAGTTGTCGCAGGCCAGCTTGAACTTCGCGCCGTGCGGGCTGGCGGCGCGATGGCAGGCCACGCAGTCGGTGCCGAGCTTCTGCTTGTCGACATTGGCGCTGTGGCAGGTATGGCAGTCGACCTTGGCGTGCACGCCCACCAGCGCGAACTTGGTCTTCGCCAGGTGATCGTACTTCACCGGATGCCAGACCTCGTTGTCATGGCAGTCGCTGCATTTCTGGCCGAAGCGGCCGGCGTGCGAGTCATCGGCCTTGTGGCAGCCGTAGCAATCCTTCGGAATCTTGTCCTTGTAGTTGCCGCTGCGATGGCAACCCAGGCAATCAACCTTGGCATGGCGACCCAGCAGCGCGAAGCCGGTTTCCTTCTCGTGATTGAACTTCGCGGTCTTCCACTCGGTGGTGGTGTGGCACTTGCCGCAGTCATCGCCCCGCTCGCGGTTGTGGGCATCGTCGGTGGCGTGGCAGCCGACGCAGGTCAGGGGCGAATTCTTGTAGTGGCCGCCGAGGTGGCAGGCGCCGCAGCTCACGCCCTGGTGTGCGCCGGTGAGCGCGAATTTGGTCTTGCCGTGATCGAAGCGCGCGCCGGCCCAGCTGTCGAGGTTGTGGCAGTCGGCGCAAGGCGTGCCGAGCTGGCCCTCGTGGTAGTCGTCATTCTTGTGGCAGCTGATGCAGGTCGGTGTGGCCTTGCGATAGGCCTCGCCGGCCTTGTGGCAACTGTTGCAGGCCAGGGTGCGGTGCGCGCCAGCCAGCGGGAAATCGGTGCGCTCATGATCGAAGGCCGTGGTGTTCAGGCGCACGATGTCGGCATCGCGCCCGCGGTGTTCGGTGTGGCAGCCGGTGCACTTGCCGACACCGGCATTGGGCATGCGGCCGTGGTAACCCTTGTGGGCCGTAAGGTCGGCGGCGATTTCCTTGTGGCAGGCCAGGCACAGCGCGCTCTGGCGCGAGCGGTCGCCGCGATCATGGCAATTGGTGCAGGTATCCTCGAGCTTGGCGTGCGCCTTGGAAACCTTGTCGGGCATCAGCAGGCTCTCGACCGAGGCGCCATGGGCGACCGGTGCGGCAATGAGCGTTGCTGTCAGCACGACTCGCATTAACCAGAGGCCTCCTGCCCAACGCACAGAATCAGTTCCCGACGCTCAGTAAACGTGCACGAAGATCACATGCACGGTGCCCGCCACCAGCAGCATGATGAAAGAGGGCACATGCGCGAAGTGCCACAGCGACAGCAGCTTCACGTAGACCCGATGTTCGTTGACCAGCCGGTTGGCTTCGAGGCGACGCGTGGCGTAGCCCAGCGCCGTGGCCGCGAGACGCGAGCCATGCGCCGCCAGTGTCGGCGACTGGCGCGCCGCAGTGACCACCATGCGATGGATCGCGCGCTCCAGTCGCCAGCGCGTCAGCATCGAACGCAAGCCGATCGTCATCATGTTCCACAGCCCGCCGATGGGCGTGCGCGCCCGCCTGAACAGGCGCGCTTCCTCGGCCTCGATCACACTCAGCAGGTCGGGCAGCACGCTCACCGCGCTCGACTGCTTGCGCAGCAGGTCGGCAGTGGCCTGCAATTCCTCGAGCGTGCTCTTGTGATCCGTCCAGTCGCCATACACGCGGCCGTAGAAATAGCGGCCGATCACGCCGCTCCCCGCGACCACCAGCATGCAGGTCAGCGCCACATTGCTGTTGGTGGCGCCGAGCGAAAAATTGGAATGGAACAACACGATCAGCGGGCCCAGCACGCCGAACATCATGTGGATGCGGAACCACCAGGTGACATCGCCGACCGCGCCCAGCCAGCTCAGGCGCTTGCGTGCCGGATAGAGCGACAGCAGCAGCATCATCGAACCGCCGACGATGCCGAGGATGTAACCCATGCCGCGCGCCGGCGTGATGTAGCGCTCGAGGTGCGCGTTGTAGCCCCATAGCACCGCCCCGATCACGAACAGCGTAAATGCGCGGACCGGGCTCAAGTGTCGGCTGATGAATTCCATGGATCAACCAATCACCCTCTGTATGACTACACGTACCGGCTTGCCGGCTGAGGGCGTGAGCGGTTCGGTGGCGCCCTGGAAATCGCCCGGCGCCGGCATCGCCTGGCCGGTGCGCGAAGTGCGCGCTTCGATCGTAACCGGACCCGCGGTCGACAGATTTCGCCCAGGCATCATCGCCTGCGAATCGTCGAGCTGGAAACTCACCGGCCAGCTGCCCGTGGTCAGGCGCAGGATCGCCACCGGCGCGCCTGGTGAATTCACCGACTTCGCCAGGATGAAAAGCGTGAGCCCCGCGGGCACCTTGCCGCGCAGCGCATCGGCCAGCACCACTTCGCCACGCACTACGCCAGCGCTGGCGACAGCGGCGGCGCGCGGGGCGGGCCTGGCGCCAGCGGCGGCCGGCGCAGCAACACCGTTGGCGGCGCTCGCACCTGCGGGCGCACCGCCGTCGGCGAGTCGTTGATCCTCGGCAAGATTGGCAGCGATCAGTTTGGCATCCGCGGAGCCGTTGCCGATGACGGCCGCCAGCCTCTGCCAGCTGACCACCGCCGCGGCGTATTGATGGGTTTCATGCTGCAGGCTGCCCTGCAGCCAGAGCGCCTTCGGGTGGCTCGGGTCGAGGCGCAGCGCATTCTGTATATAGGTGGCGGGCTGGCCGGCCAGTGCATTGCCGGTGGCGCTGGCAGTCACGTCCGCATAGTCGGCCCAGGCATCGGCCGTCATCTCGTTGCGTGCCACCAGTTTGGCGTAGGCCGCGCGGGCGGCAGCGAAATCGCGCTTGGCGCGGGCGGCACTGGCCTCGGCCATCAATTGGGTGGCGGCAGCCGACAGCGGTTTTGCAGGCGGTGGCGCGACCGCGGCGCTGGGCGCAGCGCTTTCGGTGCCCGCCCCGGCCGGCAACTGTTGCTTGCGGGCCAGCGCCGCATCGGCGGTGCGGCCCAGGAACTCGTAGGACTTGGCCAGCAGCTCCCAGTCCTCCGCAGAACCACCGCCCCCCGCGAGACGTTTCTCGAGGTGAGTCACGGCGTTATCCATCGAACCTGCGTTTTTACCCGAAGGTGCGGCAGCCGCCTGGGGTGCAGCGGCCGGTGCGCTCGCGGCACCAGCGCTCGAGGCCACGGCATCGTGCTCGCTCAACTGCGGACTGCCGAGGCGCAGGTAGAGCACGAGCGCCACGATCACGGCGGCGATCGCCGCCAGCGGCACCCAGCGCGGCAATGCGCCCAAAAGCTGCACGCGCGACTTGCCCGCCAGCCATGGATAGACCACAACCAGCACCGCGAGGCAGCAAAGCACGCCCGCGATAAACCAGAAAATCTGGCCGAAATTCATGATATTAAGAGAACCTTAACGTTCAAAACACAATCTGTCACGGATTGTAAAGCCTTTCTCCGACTCGTCATGATGTCGCAACTGCGGGACAGTTCACAAATTAGCGACATGTTGACACGTGCGCAGGCTCACGGAAGCTAGGCGCCCATGTGCATTACTCTGCCCCTGCTTTGCAACCGGCCTGGAGATCATCTGGCTGAATCATGGACGTGAGCCTGCTTGCCGTTTACGCAGCACCGTTGCTGCTGATCATGTTCTGGTATCTGCGCCGTCACATACGCGTGGACCGGCACAGCCGTGCCGTGCACCAGGAACACAAGGAAGCTGGCCTGGTCGAGCCCGCATCGCTCCATCCCGTCATTGATCCGGTGCGCTGCCTCGGCTGCGGCGCCTGCGTGAAGGCCTGCCCCGAGCAGCCCGAACATCATGTGCTCGGCATCATCGACGGTAAGGCACAACTGATCGGCCCCACCGACTGCATCGGTCATGGCGCCTGCAAGGCGGCCTGCCCCTTCGATGCGATCTCGCTGGTGTTCGGCACCGAATCGCGCGGCCTCGATCTGCCGGTGCTCAATGCATCATTCGAGTCGAACGTGCCGGGCCTGTATATCGCGGGTGAACTGGGCGGCATGGGCCTGATCCGCAACGCGCTCACGCAAGGGCGCCAGGCGATCGAAGCCATCGCCAAGTCGAACCGGCGCGCGCCCGGCAAACGCCTCGATGTACTGATCGTCGGCGCGGGTCCCGCTGGCATGGCCGCGGCGCTCACCGCCAAGGCCTTGAACCTCACCTATCGCTGCATCGAGCAGGAATCACTCGGTGGCTGCGTCTACAAATATCCGCGCGGCAAGCTGGTGATGACCGCGCCGGTGGAATTGCCGCTGGTCGGCAAGTTGTTCTTCCGCCAGACCTCGAAGGAACACCTGCTGGGCGTGTGGACCGAGATCATGAAGGAGCACCAGCTGCGCATCCAGGTGAACGAGCGCATCGAGAACATCGAGCAGGATGGTGATGGCTTCATCGTGCGTTCCTCGAAGGCGGCCTACCGCGCCTCGACCGTGCTGCTCTCGATCGGCCGACGCGGCACGCCGCGCAAACTCGCGGTGCCCGGCGAAGAGCTGCCCAAGGTGGTCTATCGCCTCATCGATCCCGATCAGTACATCGGCCAGGACGTGCTGGTGGTCGGCGGCGGCGACAGTGCGCTCGAGGCGGCCGCGAGCATTGCCGAAGTCCAGGGTACGCAGGTCACGCTCTCTTATCGTGGCGATGCTTTCGGGCGCGCCAAGCAGAAGAACCGCCAGCGCGTGGCGCAGGCGGCCGATCGCGGCAACCTGAAAGTGGTGCTCTCCTCGAGCGTCAGCCATATCCATCCGGACCTGGTGATACTCGAGCAGGGTGGCAAGCAGCTGGAGATTCCCAATCGCGCGGTGATCGTCAGCGCCGGCGGCGTGCTGCCGAACGAATTCCTCAACAAAGTCGGCATCCGCGTCGAAACCAAGTACGGCACGGCATGAGCGCGCGCCATCCGCGCCCCGCAGCATTGCTGGTGGGGCTCACATTTCTCTCGCTGTCCCTGGTTTGCGGCATTGCACTCGCGGCGGCCGCCAAGACTGATCCTCTGGAGAACGCGCGCGCGGCGCTGCGCCTGCGCGACTACCCGACGGCCCTCAGCCGCTTGCAGCAGCTCGCCAGCAGCGGCAACGCCGAAGCACAACTGTTGCTGGGCCTGACCCATCTCAACGGCGTCGGCGGGCCGGTTGATGGCGCGCAGGCCGCGAGCTGGCTGCGCAAGAGCGCAGCGCAGAACAATGCCACTGCCGCTTACGTGCTGGCCTCCGTGCTGGCGCACCAGCCGGACGCGAACGCCGATGAGGCCAAGAGCCTGTTGCACCAGGCTGCGAAGCTCGGCTACCCGGCAGCCATCGAAGACCTGCGCCTGGGACGCGCGCCGCTGAGCGCCGAGCGCGTCGGCATCACTGAATCGGCGCTGCGGCGCGACCTCGCGTTCAACAGCGCGCGCCACGGCGATGTGGCAACGCTTGCTGTGCTGGGCGATGAGCTCAAGAGCCTGCGCGATGATTTTGGCGGCACGCTGCTGGGCGCCGCGGCCGCCGCCGGCTCGCAGCCGGCGCTGCAGTTTCTGCTCGAGCGCGGTTGCGACCCGGCACTGGCGGACAATTTCGGCGTCACGCCGCTGATGCTGGCTTCGCAGGCCGAATCGGCCGAGCTGCCGCGCCTGCTGCTGGCGCGCGGCGCACCGCTAGCGGCCGTCGATGCCGCGCATCGCACTGCGCTGTTCTACGCGGCCCGTGCTGATCGCGCGGCCAATGTCGCGCTGCTGGCCAAGTCCGGTGCGCGCCTGGACGCAGCCGACAGCCGCGAATACACGGCACTCGATGCGGCCCTGGCTGTGGAAGCCGACGCCGCCGCCGCGCAGTTGCGCAGCCTGGGTGCGAAAACCATGGTGTCGCATGCCTCGCGCAGCGGCCGTGCCGGCAAATTCGATGCGGCGCGGCCCGGCGAGATCTACCAGGGCTGGACTACGCTGGCGCTGGCAGCCGCGCGCAACGACACCGATACCGCGCAGCGGCTGCTGGCGGGCGGCGCCGATGTCGAGGGTCGCACCGCGCAGGGCGATACCCTGCTGCACGTCGCGATGCACACCGGATCCGATGAAATGCTGAAGCTCCTGCTCGGTGCACACGCCAATCCGCGCCAGGCCGATCGCCGCGGGCGCACGGTGCTGGTGCTGGCCGCAGGTACCGGTCATATCGATGCCGTGAATATCCTGCTGGCCGCTGGCGTGAATGCCGACAGCCGCGCCGGTGACGAGGCCACACCGCTCCTGGCAGCGGTGCGCGCCGGGCGCGCCGAGGTGGTCCAGCGATTGCTCGAAGCGGGCGCGCAGGTCGATGCTGCCGATGCCCACGGTGAAACACCGCTCATGGCGGCAGCGACCGCGGCCAATGCACCGGTCGTGCGCCTGCTGCTGGCCCGCAACGCTTCGCCGCGCACGGCCGACCAGCATGGCGAGACGGCGCTGTGGCGCGCCGCGCGCGCGGGCGCCGTGGATATCACGCAGTTGTTGCTGGCCGCCGGCGCCGAGGTCGATGCCGCCGACAACGAGGGCCGCACCGCGCTGATGACCGCTGCGGCCGCGGGCTACGACAAGGTGGCGGCGCTGCTGCTCGATTCGCGCGCCAAACTGGATGCGCGCACTGCCGATGGCGACACGCCGCTGCTGCTGGCTGCTGCCCGCGGCCAGGATGAAGTGGTGCAGATGCTGGTGCGTCGCAAGGCTTCGGTGGACCTGCAGAATCACGATGGCGACACCGCGCTGCTGGCAGCCAGCCGCGCGGGCAGCACCGCCGCCACGCGGGTGTTGCGCGCCGCCGGCGCCAGCACTTCGCTGCGCAATGGCAAGCGCGCCACGGCGATCGACATCGCCCGCGATCGCGGCTTTGGCGGCCTCGCCAGCGAGCTGGAAGGCAAGTAGTCGGTGCGCTGAGCCGCGCGGTCGCCCGCGTGGCGCAAGCCGCATCGCTCAATCGGCCTGGACTTCCTGTCCGGGAAACAGCTCTTCGGTGAATCCGAATTTCGTGAGATCGCGAATGCGCGTGGGATAGAGCACGCCGTCCAGGTGATCGACCTCATGCTGCACCACCCGGGCATGGAAGCCGTCCACTTCACGATCGATGGGCTGGCCATGCTGATCGAAGCCGCGATAGCGCAGGCGGCGATGCCGCGGCACCAGACCGCGCATGCCGGGCACCGAAAGGCACCCTTCCCAGTCTTCCTCGAGCCGTCCCCAAAAGGTCTTGAGCACCGGGTTGATCAACACGGTGTAGGGCACGAGCTCCGCCTGCGGATAGCGCGGGTTGCGCTCCATCCCGAAGATGACCACGCGGCTATGCACGCCGATCTGCGGGGCCGCGAGCCCGGCACCGTGGGCCGCACGCATCGTGTCTTCCATGTCGGCGATCAGTGCCAGCAATTGTGGCGTCCCGAACTCGCTCACCGGCGCGGATACCTGCAGCAGGCGCGGGTCACCCATCCTGAGGATTGGTCGCACAGCCATAAGATTCAAACCTTTGCGTTCAAGTGTTGACGCTTTGCATAGCATATGGGGGCCTGCGCGCACTGGCACCGCCGCAGCTTCCCCTGGCCGCCATGATAGGCAAAACCCACCCCCGACTCCCTCAATAGCATTACCAATGGCGCTACGGAACTTGGCAAGAATGGTCGCGGACTCTTACCATGCGCGCACCGGTTCGCATGCACCTGCCACTCCCAGAGGATCGATTCATGAAATTCCTGCTGCCCCTGTCCCTGCTCACCGCGCTGGTCGCGGCCCCGGCATTTGCCGATTGCAGCGCGCCCTCGAACGAGGTGAAGGTGCCCAACGGCGCCGCCGCCACCAAGGACGAGATGATCGCTGCACAGCATGCGGTCAAGGACTACAACGATACGGTCAAGAATTACATCGACTGCATCACCAAGGAAATGGATGCGAAGGTGGCGGCGGGCGGCGACAAACTGAACGACGCTGATCGCCAGAAGATCAGCAAGGAATACGCCGACATGCAGAATGCGGCGGTCGAACGGGTGCAGAAGGTGGCCGACAAGTTCAACGTCGAACTGCGGGCCTGGAAGGCCAAGAACGCACCGCCGGCGGCTCCTGCGCAGTAACGCGCCGAGCCTGCGCCGCGCGCGCTTCAGAGCTGCGAGCCGGCCGAAAAGGTATCGCAGCTCTCGATCTTGCCGCTCTCGAAACCACGCTCGAACCAGCGCTGGCGCTGCTCGGCGCTGCCGTGCGTGAAGGTATCGGGCACCACCCGCCCCTGCATGCGCCGCTGCAAAGTGTCATCGCCCACCGAAGCCGCGGCCTGCAGCGCCTGCTGCACCTCACCCGGTTCGATCACGCGCTGATCCTGCATCGCCCACACGCCGGCGAAGCAATCGGCCTGCAACTCCACCTGCACCGAAATACCGTGCGCACCCTCGCCGCCGCCTGAGCGCGCGCGCAGTCCCTCGACTTTTTCGGTGATGCCCAGCAGTGTCTGCAGATGGTGACCGACTTCATGCGCGATCACATAGGCGCGCGCAAACTGGCCTGGCGCGCCGAAATCCGTGGCCAGCTGATTGAAGAAATCGAGATCCAGGTAGAGCTTCTGGTCGCCCGGGCAGTAGAACGGACCGGCCGCGGAACTGGTGCTGCCACAGGCTGATTCCACTTCGCCGCTGAACAGCACCATGGTCGGCGGTGTGTAGCGCTGGCCCGAGGCGGCAAAATATTTTCCCCAGACATCCTCGGTTTCACCCAGCACGCGGGCGGCGAAATCGCCCTGCGCATCGCCAGGCTTGCCGGTGACCGCATTGCCCTGCGGCTGCTGCGAGGACAGCTGTCCGTCGCCGACCATGCCGAGCAGGGTCTGCGGACTGACGCCGAGGAAGTAGCCGACCACCAGCAACACGATGGTGCCGAGCCCGAAACCGGCGCCGGTGCGGCCGACGCCCATGCCGCGCCGGTCCTCGACATTCTCGCTCGCACGCATGTCTTCCAGACGCATCGAAGCTACTCCTCAGTGTTGCGTGCCGCCCGGTTCCAGCCCCTTGGTATAGAGCACCGTGCCGTCGGGCTTGACGATTATCGCATCCACATCACCGAGCCGCTCATAGATCTTGATCGCCGCTTCGGCACCGAGCACGAAGGCGGTCTTCGACAGGCCATCGCTGCGTGTGGCGCTGGTCGCCAGGATCGTGGCGCTGCGCACTTTGCTGGCCGAGTGGCCGGTGTGCGGATCAATGATGTGGTGATAGCGCGTGCCGTTCTCGTCGAAGTAGCGCTCGTAGTCGCCCGAGGTGGAAATCGCCGTATCGACCAGTGGCAGGCGCGCGATCACTTCACCCTTGCGATCCGGATGCTTGATGCCGACGATCCAGGGCTTGCCGAAGCGGTCGCCGATGATGCGGCTGTCGCCGCCTGCCTGCACGATCGCATGCTTGATGCCGCGCTGCTGCAGGATGGCGATGCCGCAATCGACCGCATAGCCCTTGGCGATGCCGCCCAGGTCGATGCGTACGCCGGGCTGCGTGTAACGCACGCTCGAACTGGCCTGGTCGAGCTGCACGTGGTGGTAGTTGACTGCTGGCAGCGCGCTCCTGATCTGCTGCTCGCTCGGATGGTGATGCGCGTGGAAGTCGTACATGAAGCCGACGCTGGCATAGGTGACATCGAAGGCACCATCGGTGATGCGCGAATACTCGAGCGCGGTTGCCAGCAGCTTGAACAGCTCGGGACTGACCTTCACCGGATGCGCGGCGGCAGATGCGTTGAGGCGCGAGAGCTCGCTGTCGCTCTTGTAGGTGCTCATGCCGCGATCGATGCGATTCATCTCGGCCATCACCGCATCGATGGCGCTCTCGCCGGCAGCCTTGTCCTCGGACCACAGCTCGACCACGATGCGCGTGCCCATCGTGCCATCGACGGTGCGCGCGAGCCATGCTGCGCGCGCCGGTGTCGCGGCGCAGGCGAACAGCAGCCCCAACAGTGGCAGGGCCAGGCCCGAGCTGCGGCGCGCAACCGGCATCACAGCTGCAACTGCGCGCCTGGTGCCGGCATGCTCACGGGCACATCCTTGAGCAGCGCGGCGAAGGCCTGCATCGCGCCCTGCTCGCCATGCACGAGTATCGTGCGACGTGCACCGCCAGCACGCGCATGCCACTGCAGCAGCTCGCGCTGGTCAGCGTGCGCCGAGAAGCCGTTGATGGTGTGCACCTGCGCGCGCACCGGCACCTCCTCGCCGAACAGCATGATGCTGCGCGCGCCGTCGATGATGCGGCGCGCGGGCGTGCCCTGCGCGGCGAAACCGACGAACACGATGCTGGCGCTCTCGCGCGGCAGGTTGTGCACCAGGTGATGACGCACGCGCCCGCCGGTGCACATGCCCGAGCCGGCCATGATCACGGCGCCACCGCTGAGCTTGTTGAGCGCCATCGATTCGGAGGTGTCGCGCACCAGCCTGAGGCCGGCAAAACCGAACAGGTCGCCGCCGCCGCCAATCAAGGCCGCGGCCTCGGCGTCGTAGCATTCCGGATGCCGGCGATACACCTCGATCGCCGAAATCGCCATCGGCGAATCCACATACACCGGCAATTGCGGCGGCAGCGCACCACTGGCCACGGCGGCGCGCAGGCAATAGAGGATCTCCTGGCTGCGCTCGAGCGCAAAGCTGGGGATCACCACGTTGCCACCGCGCGCCACGGTCTGTTTGACCACCGCGATCAATTCGGCCACCGAATCGGCGGGCGAGCGGTGATTGCGATCGCCGTAGGTGGTCTCCATCAGCACGAAGTCGGCCCTGGGCGGCGCCGCATCGCGCAGTATGGGTCGACCGCTGCCGCCGATGTCACCGGAGAACAGCAGCGTGCTGCGCTGACCCTGCTCGCTCACCTCCACCAGCACGCTGGCCGAACCCAGGATGTGGCCGGCCTCGTGGAAGCTGACGCTGATGTCGGGCGTCAACGCCAGCTTTTCGCCATAACCCGCGCGGCGCCCGAAGCGCTGCGCCGCGGCACTGGCATCGGCGCGCGTGTACAGCGGCTGCACCGGTGCGCCCCTGCGCGGGCGGTGGCGCGCGCTCGCCGCGGCGTCGTCTTCGGCCATGTGCGCAGCATCCTGCATCACGATGCTGGCGAGTTCGGCGGTGGCGGCGGTGCTGATGATCTCGCCGCGAAAGCCGCGCTTCACCAGCAGCGGCAGGCGGCCGCAATGATCGAGGTGCGCGTGCGTGAGCAGCACGTAGTCGAGTGCCGCGGCATCGAAGCCCAGCGGCGCAGCGTTTTCCTCCTCGAGCTCGCGACCGCCCTGGAACATGCCGCAATCGACCAGCAGGCGCTTGCCGCCACATTCGAGCAGGTGGCAGGAACCGGTGACATCCTGGTCGGCGCCGTGAAATGACAATTGCATCTTCAGTCTCCGCCGTCGAACAATGGCGTGCCGGCATTTCGATACCAGGTCACGATGCTGCGCCAGGCGCTGCGCGCGTCCTCGGCGTACCAGAACAGTTCGGCATCCTCGGCATCAATCACGCCTTCGCCGATCATGTAGGGGATGTCGAGCACGCGCCGCCAGTAGCTCTCGCCGATCAGCACCACCGGCACCACCCGCATCTTGCGGGTCTGCAGCAGCGTGAGGGTTTCGAACAGCTCGTCGAAGGTGCCGAAACCACCGGGAAAGGCCACCAGCGCCCGCGCGCGCTGCAGGAAATGGAGTTTGCGCATCGCGAAGTAGTGAAAGCGGAAGCACAGTCCCGGCGTGACATAGGGGTTGGGGAACTGCTCGTGTGGCAGATCGATGTTGAGCCCGACGCTGTGCACGCCGGAGTCATAGGCGCCGCGATTGGCGGCCTCCATGATGCCGGGGCCGCCGCCGGTCATCACCACGGTCTTGCAGTGGCTGCGATCCTGGTTGCTGGCGGCGATCAGCGTGCCCAGTTCGCGCGCGACCTCGTAGTAGTGACTGCGCGCCGCCAGGCGCGCGGCCACCGCCGCCCGCTGCTGCAGGCCGGTATCCGCGGGCGCGGCCGCGGCGGCGGCCAGGGCCGCATCCAGGCGACGCTGCGCAGCGGCCGGTTCGAGGATGCGCGTGCTGCCAAACACCACGATGGTGTGCTCGATGCCCGCGGCCTGCAGCGAGAGCTCGGGCTTGAGGTAGTCGAGCTGCAGTCGCTCGGCGCGCAGCTCGTCACGCTGCAGGAAGGCCGGGTCGGCATCGCCGGGCAGGTAGCTGGCGTTGGCGGTAATGGCCGCGACACGCGCGGGCGCCTGCGGATCATCGGCGGGAGGTTTCGGAGTTTGCCAGGGTAACGGCTCGCGCCGCGGCGGTTTCATCGTCGGCATCTTAACTCACGCCGCGCAGGGCCCCGCCATACCCGACCTGCGCAGCCTCCAGCAGGCCCTTTTGCGCCAGCCATTCCGGATTGAACAGGCGCGAGAGGTATTTGGCACCGCTGTCGCACAGCACGGTGACGATCACATGGCCGGGCCCGAGCTCGCGTGCCACGCGCATGGCCGCCGCCACGTTGACGCCGCTGGTACTGCTGACGAACAGCCCTTCCTCGCGCAGCAGCTGGTAGACGCAAGTCACCGTCTCGGCATCCTCGATATGCAGCGCCGCGTCGATCGGTGCGTCCTTCATGTTGGCGGTGACGCGCCCGATGCCGATGCCCTCGGTGATCGAACCACTGCCGGTGGCCTTGAGCGCGCCGTTGCGGATGAATTCATACAAGGCGCTGCCCGGCGGATCGGCCAGCACCGTGCGTACCCGCGGATTGCGCGACTTCAGGTATTCGGAAACACCAGCGAGCGTGCCACCGGTGCCGCTCGCCGATACGAAGGCATCGATGCGCCCTTCGGTCTGCTCCCAGATTTCAGGCCCGGTACTCGCCACGTGGGCGCGCCGGTTGGCGGTGTTGTCGAACTGGTTGGCCCAGATCGCGCCCGGCATTTCCTGCGCCATGCGGCCAGCGACTTTCTGGTAGTGGTTCGGATCGCTGTAGGGCACGGTCTTGACCCGATGCACCTCGGCGCCCAGCGCTTCGAGCAACGCGATATTTCTCCGGCGACTGGTTGTCGGGCATCACGATCACGCAGCGATAGCCACGCGCATTGCACACGTGCGCGAGACCGATGCCGGTATTGCCGGCGGTGCCTTCGACCACGATGCCACCGGGCTTGAGCACACCGCGCTGCTCCGCATCGAGCACGATCGCGCGCGCGGCGCGATCCTTCACGGAGCCGCCGGGATTCATGAACTCGGCCTTGCCGAAGATCTCGCAGCCAGTGCTCTCGCTCGCGGCGCGCAGGCGGATCAGCGGCGTGTCGCCCACGGCGGCCAGAAAATCAGCGGCAAACTTCATCAGGACTCCGGAGTGTGCGTGAGGTACTGCGAACTTGCCGTCGGCCGGGCAGCAGTGCCGGCGGCGAGGCCGGCGAATTGTGCCACGTCGCCGACCATCAGCAGAGCGGGCGCGGCGACACCGGCCGCAGTGACGCGCGCGACGATGTCCTGCAGTGTCGCCGGCCACCAGCCGTTGGCCCGGCTGCGTGGCGCGCTCGATCACGGCCGCCGGGCGCGCAGGCGGCGCGCCATGCTGCAGCAGCCGTTCGACGATGCGTGGCAGCTGCGACACGCCCATGTAGAACACCACGGTCTGGAGCGGTGCCGCGAGTGCGCGCCAGTCGAGGCTGGCCGCCGCCTCGCCCATCGCCGTCACGAAACACACCGACTGCGCGAGGCCGCGGTGCGTCAGTGGAATTGCAGTGGCAGCGGCAGCGCCAAACGCCGCAGTCACGCCCGGCACGACCAGCACCGGCACACCGGCGCTCGCCAGCGCCGCGATTTCCTCGCCGCCACGGCCGAATACCAGCGGATCGCCCCCCTTGAGGCGCGCCACGCGCAGGCCACGCGCGGCATACCCGAGCAGCAGTTCGTTGATGCGCGCCTGCGTGGTGCGATGCTCGCCGGGCCGCTTGCCCACGAATACGCGCTCGGCATCGCGTCGCACGCGCTCGAGCACGGCCTCGTGGCACCAGGCGGTCGTAGAGCACCACATCGCACTGTTGCAGCAGCTGCTGCGCACGCAGTGTCAGCAGATCGGGATCGCCCAGGCCCGGCGCCGATGAGCCACACGGCACCGCGTGCTGCGCTCGCCACGTCGGTGGCCGCCGACGCCGCGGCGAGTTGCGCGGCAAACTCCGCAGCGGCCGTTTCCTGCAGGGTCGCGCCCGAGAGAATCCGCGTCGCGAGCGCACTGTCGAAGAACTGATCCCAGAATTTCCGCCGCTCGGCCTGCCCGGCCAGCGCGCGCCGCACGGGTGCACGCATGCGCCGGGCGAATGCCGCCAATTCGCCCAGGCGCTGGGGCAGCAGCGCTTCCAGCTGCGCACGCACCCGTCGCGCCAGGGTCGGCGAGGCGCCGCCGGTGCCGACCGCAATGATCACCGGCGAGCGATCGACGATCGCCGGCAGATAGCAGCTGGAGGCATTGGCATCGTCGACGGCATTGACCCACACATTGGCGGCACGGCCCGCCGCGCTCACGGCCTGGTTCACCAGCGGGTCATCGGTGGCGGCGACCGCCAGCATCGCAGCGGACAGGTGAGCGGGCTCGAAACGCGCGTTGATCAGTTCGGCGCCACTGCGCTCGCACAACTCGCGCAACTCACTGCCCAGCTCGGGGGCTACCACCCGCAGCCGCGCGCCGGCGCTGAGCAGCAGCTGTGCCTTGCGTGCCGCGACTTCGCCGCCGCCGACCAGCACTACCAGGCGATCACGCAGATCGAGGAATACGGGAAGCTGATCCACGCGAATCAGGCCGCGCGGCCGCGCTCAGGGCGTATGGGTGGGGCGCACGCGCGGCTGCAGGCCGCACTCGCGCGAATCCGGATTCTCCCACCACCAGCGGCCGGCGCGTTCGTCCTGGCCGGGTTCGATGGCGCGCGTACAGGGCGCGCAGCCGATGCTGGGATAGCCGCGATCATGCAGGGGGTTGTAGGGCAGTGCACCGGCACGGATGTAGGTCCACACATCATCCGCGCTCCAGTCGAGCAGCGGGCTGATTTTCTGCAGACCGTAGCGTTCATCACGCTCGCTCACCAGATATGCGGAACGCGCGGCCGACTGTTCACGCCGCACACCGGTCACCCAGGCCGCATGGCCGGCGATCATGCGCTGGAAGGGTTCGAGCTTGCGGATCGCGCAACAGCTCTGCCGCTGCGCCAGTCCATTGCGGAAACCATTGATGCCCTCGGCGGCCACGAAAGCCTCGACCGCCGGCGCCTGCGGGGTGTACACCGCCATCCGCTGCCCGTAGCGACGCTCGAGCCGATCGATCAGCGCCAGCGTTTCCTCGTGCAGGCGCCCTGTGTCGATGGTCGCAATGCGGATTTCGGGCACCTGGGTCCAGATCAGGTCGGTCAGCACGATGCTCTCGGCGCCCAGGCTGCTGGCATAGATGACCTGGCGATAGTCGCGCACGGCATCGCGCAGCACGCCGATGCTCGCGGTCACTTTTGCCTTCAGCCCCGCGCTTAAGGTGGGCACGGCATCGGCGACGGACAGGGCTGATTTGACGACCATGGCCGCATTATCGGGGCACCTCTCATAACTATGGGTGCATAAGAAGAAATCAGGCCTTTTGGGGCCCGTGACAATGCGTGACCCCGCCCCGACCGGCTGCGGCACAATGGGCGGATGAATGCCCACTACCCGCCTACGCTCCGTCGCCTGCGCCAGGACCCCCACGTACGCGCGCTGACGCGCGAGGTGCACCTGCAGCTCGACCAGCTGATCCAGCCCTGTTTCGTCGCCGAGGCGGTCAGGCAGCCCGAGCCGGTGCCGGGCCTCACGGGAGTCAACCAGGAAACCCCGGATTCGCTGCTGCGCCAGACCGAGGCGGACCTCAAGGCTGGCGTCAGCGCCTTCCTGCTGTTCGGGGTGCCGCGCGCGCGGAGCCTGCGCGACATCGACTGGTCCTTCACGGCCGGCCAGATCCGCGCGCTCAAGCAGCGCTTCGGCAAGGACATCTGGCTGGCCGCCGATGTGTGCCTGTGCTCCTCGACGCCGCACGGTCACTGCGGCGTGGTCAATGCCGAGGGCGACCATGTCGACAACGATGCCAGCGTGCAGGAACTGGCGGCCGCAGCGCTCGCCTATGCGCAGGCCGGCGCTGACTGCGTCGCGCCCAGCGACATGATGGATGGGCGCATCCGCGCCATCCGCAGCACGCTCGATGCACAGGGGTGCGAGCGCACCGTGCTGATGAGTTACGCGGTGAAATTCCAGTCGACGCTCTACGGCCCGTTTCGCGTGGCCGCGGAATCGGCGCCGCAGGGCGGCAGCGCCGTGCAACTGAAGGACCGCGCCAGTTACCAGCTCGACCCGGCGCGCCCCGGAGATGCCTGGCTGTGCGCCGAGCGCGATGTCGCCGAAGGCGCCGACATCCTGATGGTGAAGCCCGGGCTCCCCTACCTCGATCTGCTGCGCGAACTCTCGCGCGAGATCCGCAAGCCCTGGGCCGTGTACCACGTCAGCGGCGAATACGCCGCACTCGAAGCGCTGGCCGCGCAGGGCCTGGCGCCGCGCGCGGCGCTGCACCGCGAGATACTCACGGCCTTCAAGCGCGCCGGCGCCAGCATGATCATCACCTACGGCGCGCGCGAAATGCGCTCGCTGCTCGGACTATGAGCCGCTCGGAAGAACTGTACGCACGCGCGCTGCGCGTCGCACCGGGTGGCGTGCACTCGCCGGTGCGCGCCTTCAAGGGCGTCGGCGGCACGCCTGTGTTCATGACCGGCGGTTCACAGGCGCGGCTGCGCGACGTCGACGGTCGCGAGTACCTCGATTTCTGCATGGCCTTCGGCCCGCTGATCCTCGGCCACGGCAACCCGCAGGTACGTGAAGCGGTGGTGGCTGCGCTCGATCGCGGCTGGAGCCTCGGCACCGCCGAGCCCTACAGCCTGGAGCTGGGCGAGTTCATCTGCAGCCGCATTCCCTGGGTGCAGAACCTGCGCTTCGTGAATTCCGGCACCGAAGCGGTGATGTCGGCGCTGCGCGTGGCGCGTGGCGCCACCGGGCGCTCCAAGATCCTGAAGTTCGAAGGCTGCTACCACGGACATGCCGATGCGATGCTGCTGCGGGCCGGCTCCGGGCTCGCCGAAGCCGCGCTCCCAGACAGCGCGGGGTTGGGCGCCGAAGCAGTGCGCGAGACGGTGGTGGCGCCGCTCGATGACGAGGTCGCGCTGGCCGCGGTCTTCGCGCAACACGGCAAGGAAATCGCCGCAGCGATCATCGAGCCGTTGCCGGCCAACTATGGCCTGCTGCCACAGCGCCAGGCGTACCTTGAAACACTGGCACGGCTGACGCGCCAGCACGGCGCGCTGCTGATCTTCGATGAAGTGATCTCGGGTTTTCGCGTCGGCTTCCAGGGCTACTCCGCCGTGGCCGGCATCGAGCCGGACCTGGTCACCTACGGCAAGATCATTGGCGGGGGCTTCCCGGTCGGCGCCTATGGGGGCCGGCGCGAGCTGATGCAACAGGTGGCTCCCGTCGGTCCGGTCTACCAGGCCGGTACGCTGAGCGCGAATCCGGTCGCCATGTGCGCGGGTCTCGCAGCGCTGCAGCAGCTGGCCGATGGCTCGCTGTATGCGCAGCTGGAGGCGCGTGGAGCGCGCCTGGAACGCGCCTTGCGCGGCGTGCCGAACCTGCACGTGCAGCGCGTGGGCTCGATCTTCTGGATGTGCCTGGGCAAGCCCACGCAGGATGTGATCCGCACGCCGCAGCAGTACCCCGCCGGTTGCGCGCAGCGCTATGCTGCCATGTACCACCCGCTGCTGGCGCGGGGCATCTATCTGGCGCCCAGCGGCTTCGAGGTCGGCTTCCTGTCGGCCGCCCACAGCGACGCGGATATCGACCAACTTGCGCAAGCCGTCGCGGCCACAGCGGGAAAATTGTGAACTGCGCCACAGAGTCGCCATCCGCAGGCAGCCGCGGATATTCTGTCGCATAGGAATTGTGAACCTGTAAGGGGCGCCAAATTGCTGCCCGTCACACATTGGCGCTACTTGAATCGGGGGTTCACCGCCAGTGCCCAATCCAGAACCGCAACGCAATCGCAATCCGCGTAGCAGCCAGCCTTCCGCGCCCGTCAGCGGCGCCAGCAGGCGGCGCGACGCCTGGCTGCTCTCGGTTGACGATGGCCTGTTGCTGGAACTGGGGCCATTGCTGGGCGATCGTTACCGCACCCGCCCCATTGATGGCATCGACGCTCTGGCCGAGGCGGGTTCATCGCCCTGGATGGTGATCTTTGATGCCAGCCTGCGCCACGACGCGCGTGCGATCAGCGCGCGCATCGAGCAGCAGTATCCGATGGCGCCGATCATCATCGTATGTGCCGACGGTCAGTCATCCAGCTGGGCCAGCGCACTGCACCGCGGTTCGGTGTGCGCGATCCTCGAGCGCGGCGCACTCGGCACGCGCGCCTGGCAGGATGCGCTGCAGATTGCAGAGCAGCGGCTCGACAGCACCGCGGCAGCCGCCACCAGCACCACACTCGCATCGCTCAGCTCGACCGGGAATCCGTTTCCGCCGAAGCGCCGCCTCATGCTGCTGCTGCCGCTGCTGCTGGCTGGCGGCCTGGGCTGGTATTTCTTCAGCCGCGCAGGCAACGATCACGCCGCCAAGGGCTCCGGCCAGCGCAGTCACGGCTGCAACGCCGGCCGTTGGCAACGGTACTGGCGGGGCCGATGCTCCCAACGCAGCCAGCGCCAACCCAGCCAACCAGGCAGCAGGCGCCACTGCGGCTCCTGCGGCACCCAAGCGCAGCCCACTGGAACTGCTGTCAGACGCCCGCGTCGCCTTCCGCGATGAAAAGAGCCTGCTGCCGCGCGCCGATGCGCCCGGCGAGAGCGCACTGGAACTGTACGCGCAGGTGCTGGCGCAGGATCCGCAGAACGAGGAAGCGCGCGATGGCATGCGCCGGCTGTTCAGCGTGGCACGCAGTCGCATCCAGGCGGATCTTTCCGCCGGCAAGCTCGACGACGCCTCGCATCTGCTCGCCACCTTCAAGGGCGTGGGCGTCGATGCCAGCATCACCGGCCGGCTCGAATCGGATATCGCCGCGGCCCGGCCGCGCTGGCTGATTGCGCAGGCGCGCGCTGCGCTGGCCGCGAACCAGCTCGATACCGCCACGCAACTGATCGCACAGATTGCCGCCGGCGGTGGCGATCGCGCCGCACTCGCCGACCTGCGCCACACGCTCGAGACCCACACCAGCGATGCACAGCTCGCCGACCTGGCCACGCGCGTGCGTGCCGCGATCACTTCCGGAGCACTGCTGGAACCCGCCGCCGACAGCGCGCGTACCCGCTTCGCGGCCATGCAACAGGTCAACCGCACTCATCCGCTGACCGTGGGCGTGCAGCACGAACTGCAAGCTGGCCCTGCTGGGACGCGTGCAGAGTGCGCTGCGTGGCCAGCAGCCCGAGAGCGCGCAGCCCTGGCTGACGGCCGCCAGCGAACTGGGCAGCAGTCCGGAACTCAGCGCCGCTCGTAAACAGGTACAGGCCGAAGTGGAAGCGGGCAACCAGCGTGCCGCTGCCGCCGCCGCTGCCGCCACGCAGGTGGCGAGCACGGCGGCGACTTCCGCTGCCGCGGCCAGCGCCAAACCCGAGTTCATCAACGCCAAACCCACGCGCCCGCTGAATGCGGTATTCCCGCCGCGTGCGCTGGAGAAGGGCCTCAAAGGCCAGGTCGTGGTCGAGTTCATGCTCGATCGCAAGGGCAAAGCCAGCGATCCACGTGTCGTGGAAGCGAGCCTGCCCGGCGTGTTCGACGATGCGGCCATGCTGGCCGTGCGCACCGGCCGCTACGACACCTCGCAACTGGGTGCCTCGGGACTACCGCAGCGCGCGCGCCTGCTGGTGACATTCAGGTAGATTGCGGGTCAGGTACAGGGAGTAAGCATGGCTCAACCGGTTTCCTCACGGCAATTCCGCTGGCTGCCAGTGGCGCTGGCATTGTTGTGCACGACCGCGCTGTCGCTGCTCCTGTTCGCCGGTGTGCAGCGCGCGGCGCGCCTGCAATCGGCTTCCACCGCCTTGCAACTGGCCGCAGGCCTGACGGCGCAGCCACAGCTGATGCGCTCCGAGCTGACGCTGATCCAGCGCGGCCTGGAGACCCAGACCTATGTGGGCGACTCACTGCGCACCCTGGCAGGCAGTCGTGAAGCCAGCAATCTGGCCTACGCGCAGCTGGCCGAAGCCATCAAGGCGGCGGGACTCGACGCGCGCAGCGATACGCTGGCGATGCTCGACAAGGCGCAGAAACTCTGGGCGCCGCTCGACCAGGGGCTCGAGCGCCTGGGCAACAACAAGACCGGCGACCTGTACAGCGATTCGGCCGCGGGCTCGACGCTCACCGCCGCGGGCGCGCGCCTCAAGCGCAGCGTCGATGAACTGCTCGCCACCCAGACGAAGAACACCGCGGCGCTGTCGCGCCAGGTCTCGGAACTGGCGGCACTGCTGCGCGAAGCCGTGGTCAATGACGGCCGCTCGCTGCGCGCGCTGCTGCTGGGCGGTTCGGCGCTGGCCGCGCTGCTGCTGGCCTCGATGCTGTATTTCTCCTGGCGCGCGGGCCAGGCCGCGCGCGCCGCCGGCGTCGCGCAGCGTCAGGTCGATGACATCATGGGCACGGTCCGCGAAGGGCTGTTCCTGATCGGGCGCGATGGCCGCATCGGCGGCGCACACTCCGAGTCGCTGCGCGGGCTGCTGCGCGTGGGCAAACCGGCCGGACAGGATTTCGAGCAGCTGCTGCGTCCGCTGGTGGATGAGAAGACCTTGCTGGCGGCCGGCAAGTACCTGGGCCTGCTGTGGAAGGACAAGGTCAACGAAGAACTGATCGAGTCGGTCAATCCGCTGAGCCAGATCGAAGTCAGCTTCCAGAAGGCGCAGGGCGCCACCGAAGTGCGCTACCTGTCATTCTCGTTCCGCCGCGTGCGTGCCACGGCCAGCAGCGCCGATCACGTGTTCGGTGTGGTCTCCGATGTCACCGAGCGCGTGCTGCTGCAGCGCGAGCTCGATTCGCTCAAGTCCGATACCGATTCGCAGTCAGCGCTGTTGCTGCAGGTACTGCAGGTCGAGCCGCTGCAGATGCAGACCTTCCTCGGCACGCTCGATGCCGCCGTTCGCCGCAGCAATGCGCTGCTGCGCGCGCCTGGCAAGCAGCGCGCCGACCTGCAGCAGAAGCTCCAGGGCGTGTTCCGCGAGATGCACAGCCTGAAGGGCGAAGCCTCGGCGCTGGGCCTGGGCACCTTCGTACGCCGCGCCCACGAGGTCGAGGACCTGCTGAGCGGATTGCGCGAGCGGGCCGAGCTGGCCGGCAATGATTTCGTCCCGGTGGTCGTCAGGCTCGATGAGCTGATGACCCACGGCCAGGAGATGGGCACGCTGCAGGAGCGCGTCGGCAAGGCGCGCTCGACCGCCGTGTCGGCCAACGACCTGCCGCCCGAACGCCACGGCGACACGGCGGTGCTGGCAGGCGGCCAGGTCGCCGCGGCGCTGGCTTCGGCGGACCTCGGCCCGCCCCCCGGCGAGCAGCTCAAATTGGCGCTGCAGCGGCTGTGCGCAGAGGTCAGCGCCGGCAGCGGGCGCGACGTACGCCTGCTGACCGAGGGCCTGGAGAAGGTACCCGCCAGCCTCGTGCCACGCGTGCGCGAGATCTGCATCCAGATGCTGCGCAACTCCATTGTCCACGGCATCGAGCCGCGTGAGCGGCGTGCGCTGACCGGCAAGCCGCCGGTCGGCAGCGTGCGCATCCGCTTCACGGACAGTGACCAGGAAAACTACTCACTGATCGTCGAGGACGACGGCCAGCGGCCTGAATCCCGAGGAGATCGGCATACGCGCCGTCAGTCGCGGCCTGCTCGATGCCTCACAGGCGGCCAGCCTGGACCGGAGCGGCGCCTTCCGCCTGCTGTTCCATCCGGGCTTCTCCACCGCGGACACGGTCTCGGAACACGCCGGCCGCGGTGTCGGCCTCGATGTGGTCAATGCCGCGATACGCGACAGTGGCGGACGCATCGGCATCTCGACCACCGCCGGCAAGTACACCCGCTTCAAGGTGCTGCTGCCGCGCGCTCAGGCCGAGGCTGATTCGCAGTCCTCGGCAGCCTGAGTCGCGCGGTCACCGTCCCCATGAACGAGGTGGCACATCGCCTGATGGTGGTCGACGACTCGAATGTCATCCGCCGCCGTATCGAACGGGCCAATGAACTGCCCGGGGTCGAATTCGTCGGCGCCGCCCGCAACGGCGTCGAGGCGCTGGCCATGTACGAGGCCGTGCACCCCACGCTCGTGACCATGGACCTGACCATGCCCGAGATGGACGGCGCCGAGTGCGTGGCGAGACTGGTGCAGCGCGACCCGGACATCAAGATACTGGTAATCTCCGCGCTGGCCGACAAGCTGACGGCCATCGATGCGCTGGAAAAGGGTGCCAGCGGGTTCCTGTGCAAACCCTTCACCGATCGACAGCTCAACGAGGCGTTGCGCAAATTGATCAGGACCTGAAGAGCATGAGCCTGGAGTCGCAAGTCGCCGTATTCGTCGATGGCGTGCTGAATTACTTCGACACGACGGTGCAGCAGAGCGCGCAATGCGGCACGCCGCATCTGGCGCTGAGCGACAAGCCTGAAATCTCCGACTACACGGGCGTGATCCAGGTGACTGGCAAGCGCAGCGGCATGGTGGCCTTCACCGCGCCCAAGAGCATGCTGAGCGTGATGCTGATGCGCATGCAGGAAACCGACATGGGGCACGAGAACCTGTGCGACCTGGTCGGCGAGATCGCCAATACGCTCTCGGGCAACGCACGCCGCGACTTCGGCCACCAGTTCCAGATCTCGGTGCCCTCGGTGCTTTCAGGGCGCGACAGCAAACTGGAATATCCGGCGGACACGCGCCCAATCGTGATTCCCATCGACTGGCGCAACTATCACGCGCGCCTGATCGTCTGCCTGGGCGGTTAGAGGCTGGGCTGCGCGGGGTCGTTCAGCCGCGCATGCGCGGCTGTACCAGCTTGCCGCTGCTGTGCTGGTAAGCCACGCTGAAGCGCCCAAGCTGCGCCAGTGCCGCCTGCGCATCTTCGCTGGGGTCGAGATCGAAGGCATCGAAGCCGCAGCGTGCCAGCAGGAAAATGTGATCGCGCTTGATGGCGCCACTGGCACGCAGCTCGCCCTGGTAGCCCAGCTGCTGGCGCAACACCTGCGCCTGCGAGAAACCGCGCCCGTCGCCGTTCTTCTCGAAATGCACCACGATCAGCGCGAGGCGCGCGACGCAGGGAGCGAGCAACCGGACATCGTCGGTCGGCCCGATCACGACACCGCTCCCTGCCGGGAGCGAGGCGCCTGAGGCGATGATCGCGGCAAACGGCAGCACCTGCGGCCCGTCGCCGGACTCGTCCGGATAGCGCCAGGCGTCGGCCGTCAGCTCACGCTGCCGCAGTATCTGGCGCATACACGCGCTCCTTGAACGGCTCGACGCCAAGTCGGCGCACCGCCTGCAGAAAAGTCTCCTCGCCGCTCTCGCGTCGTTCGACGTAGACCTCGAGGATGCGCGCGATGCGTCGCGGCCACGCGCGCCTTGGCGACCGACGGGCCGATCACTTCGCCGAGCGCACCTGGCCGCTGGCCGAACCGCCGAGCGTGATCTGGTACCACTCCTCGCCGTGCTTATCGACGCCGAGGATGCCGATGTGCCCGACGTGGTGGTGGCCGCAGGCGTTCATGCAGCCGGACATCTTGATCTGGATTTCGCCCGAGGTCGTAGAGGTAGTCGAAGTCGTCGAAGCGTTCGTGGATCTGCTTGGCGATGCCGATCGAGCCGGCATTGGCCAGGCTGCAGAAATCCAGGCCCGGGCAGCAGATCATGTCGGTGAGCGTGCCGATGTTCGGCGTCGCCAGGCCCAGGCGGCACCAGTGCCGCGTCCAGCGTCTGCAGCAGGTCGATCCTGCGCGCACTTCGGCGAGCACCAGGTTCTGGTCGTGCGTGACGCGCATCTGGCCGAAGCTGTAGCGCGATCGGCGAGATCGGCCAGCGCGTCCATCTGCGCATCGGTCATGTCGCCGGGCGCTTCGCCGTGCTTCTTCAGCGACACGAACACCACGCGGTAGCCCGGCACCTTGTGCGGCGCGCGTGTTGTGGCGATACCAGGCCAGGAACGCCGCGCTGCAGCGCTGGCCCGGCGCGCTGACGATCTGACATCGGGCAAGCTGCTCGTAGGGCGGCGGCGCAAAGAAGGCGCGCACGCGTTCGATCTCCGCCGGCTCGAGGCGCGGCGCCGAAGCGCGGATTCGCTCGCACATTCGGCTCTCGACCTGATCGCGGAACTGCCTCGACACCCAGCGCCTTCACCAGGATCTTGATGCGCGCCTTGTGGATGTTGTCGCGCCGGCCGTCGCGGTTGTACACGCGCAGGATGGCTTCGAGATAGGACAGCAGATTCGCGCGCGGCAGGAAGTCGCGGATCACCTTGCCGATGATCGGCGTGCGGCCCAGGCCACCGCCCACCAGCACTTCGAAACCCA
Organism: uncultured Gammaproteobacteria bacterium; assembly: GCA_963764065.1. GTDB lineage: Bacteria > Pseudomonadota > Gammaproteobacteria > Steroidobacterales > Steroidobacteraceae > FEN-1191. Next base: position 56,658 of record CAVXRM010000005.1, read on the forward strand.
GCTGCGCCGCTGGCATCGCGCACGCATGTGCAGGCCGATGTCGTGCACTTCGGAGGCGGCGCGATCAGCGGGCGAACCGGTCACGGCGATCTTGAACTTGCGCGGCAGGTAGGTGAACTCCGGATGCAGCGTCGACCACTGGCGGATGATCTCGCAGTAGGGGCGCGGATCGTCGAGCTCGTCGGCGCGACGCCGGCCAGGTGATCGGAGGTGACGTTGCGGATGCAGTTGCCGCTGGTCTGGATGGCATGCATCTCGACCGCTGGCCAGGTCGGCCAGGATGTCGGGCACGTCCTCGAGCTTCGGCCAGTTGTACTGGATGTTCTGCCGCGTGCGTGAAGTGACCGTAGTCGCGGTCGTACTTGCGCGCGATGTGCGCCAGCATGCGCAGCTGCCGGCGTGGACAGCAGCCCATAGGGAATCGCGACCCGCAGCATCGGCGCATGCTTCTGGATGTACAGGCCGTTGCGCAGGCGCAGCGGACGGAATTCGTCCTCGCGTCAGCTCGCCGGCGAGGAAGCGCCGCGTCTGGTCGCGGAACTGCGCCACCCGCTCGGCGACGAGAGTGCGGTCGATGTCGTCGTAGCGATACATGCGGCGTACTTTACGGGAACCCCAGGCGCGCGGCTGCGGCGCCAGACGCCGCGGTTATCTGGAACATGACGCCCGGGTTATTGCCAGGCCTCAACCCGTGGTCTGCAGGCCCTGCGCGATGCCGCTGACGCTGGCCAGCAGGGCCTCGAACAGGTCCTCGTCGTCGCGGCCGCTGGCCCGCCAGCGGCGCAGCAGGTCGATCTGCATCAGGTTCATCGGATCCACGTAGGGGTTGCGCAGCTGCGATGGCGCGCTGCAGCGTGCGGTCCTGGTCCAGCAGCGCCGGTCTCCTTGATCTCGCAGCACCATGGCGCAGCTCTGTACATATTCCGCGTGGATCGCGCGCGCGCACTCCAGCGTGTCGGCGGGCGCGAGCTCGTCGTAGCTGGCGGCGATGACCAGGTCGGCGCGCCCGAGGGTAGCCTCGATGTCATCGACCAGGTGACGGAAGAAGGGCCAGCCGGCATAAGCGCGTCGCAACAGCGCGATGCCGCGCGCCTCACTGGCCACCTTCAGGCCCGCGCCAGCGCCGTACCAACCAGGGAGCATATGGCGCGACTGCGACCAGGCAAACACCCAGGCGGCCGGTGGAACTGCGCCGATACCGACGCCCTGCGGCGTGCTGTGGCGCTGTTCGCCGATCTGCATGCGCTCGATCACGTCGATGGGCGTGACGGCTCGGAAGAAATCGTAGAACTGCGTGCCACCGACGACCAGCGAGCGCCACGCGACCCGGCTGTGCTCCGCGACTTCGCCCACGACTTCGGCCAGCGCCACGCCCTCCTGCACTGCGACGCCGCGACGCACGGCCAGCGTGGCCAGGGCCAGCGTGCCAAAGGCGCGCTCGAGCGTGCGCATCGCGTTGGCGCGCAGCCCGAAGTTCTGGCGATGCTCTCGCCCTGCTCGGTGAAGCGCAGCACGCCACTGGCCGCTTCCGCGGGCGCGGCGCGCAGCAGCGCGTCGATGCGTCCACCGCCGCGCGAGATGCTGCCGCCCCGGCTGTAGAACAGCACGTGGCGGTCGCGCGCCCGATCGAGCGAGCGCGAGAGCGCCCGCTGGGCGCGGTAGGCGGCGTAGCGCGAAGCCACCATGCCGCTCTCGCGGCTGCTCTCGGAATAATCGATCAGCACGGTCTGCACGCGCCCGCGTGCGGCCAGATGCCGCTGGTAGGCCGTGTCGGCCAGCAGCTGCGTCATTACTTCACCGCACCCCTCGAGGCTTGCGACGCTGTCGAACTGCGGCGCGATATCGATGGCGGCCGCACCGCTCTGCCGGTCGCGTGCGCCTGCCCAATGCGCCAGCACCAGCGGCGCCAGCACGTCGGCCGCGGTAGCCGCGCCGCTGACGATGTACAGACCCACAGCCTCCGGGCCGTAGCGGTGCCGCCCCTGGCGGATGGCTTCGAATACCGACAGTGTGCGCCGCGCCAGCGCATCGAAGGCGCCGCCGGGCGCGGCGTCGCGATCGAGTATCTCCACCAGTCGCTGCATGTTGTTCGGCAGCGCTGCGCTGCGGCCAGAGCGGATCATCCAGCCCCTGTGCCAGCACCGCATGGTGCACGTCGCTGCGCTGGCGCAGGTCGAGCGTCGCGAGATGAAAACCGAAGGTGTCAACGCGCGCCAGCAGCCGGCGTACCAGGAAGTAACCCGCATGCACGCCGCGGTTTTCCCGCAGGCTGGTGGCGAGCAGGGCCACGTCGTCACGAAACTGCGCCGGGCGCTCGTAGCCGTTCGGGCGGCCATCGAAGGTGATGCGCAGGCGCTCGGCCATCTGGCCGCACAGCACCCGATAGGGCATCGTGTCGTGGCGCGCCGGCGCCAGCCCCGGCGCGCCGGGCAGGAGCGTGCCGATATTCGGCGATGCGCTTGGTGACCGCCGCCGATACGCCTATCCGCGCCGCGCTCTGCGAGAGCTGCTGCGCCAGCTCCTGGCAGTCGGCAAAGTAATTGCTGATGATCACCTGCTGCTGGCGCGACAGCGTCTCGCGGATGCTCTTGGCGTGCACTTCGACGGCGCCATCCATGTCGCCGCCCACCCAGGTGCCAAAACGCAGCAATTGCGGCAGTTCCAGCGCTTCGGCGTCGGCGCCATAGAGCTTGGCGAGCGCCGCGCCGATTTCCTGGTAGAAGGCCGGCACGATGCGATAGAGCACCTCGGCCAGGTAGAAGATCGCGTGCTCGCGCTCATCGGCGACCGTCAGGTGTTCGCGCGGGTGCTCGGCGGTCTGCCAGTCGATGGTCACTTCGGTGCGGATGCGCTCGAGCAGCCCGCGCTGCTCATGCGGCGCGAGCTGCGGATTGCTGCGCTCGAGCAGCCGGTCGGCGAGCCGCTGCTGCCGGCGCAGCACGGTACGGCGCACCGACTCGGTCGGATGCGCGATCAGCACCGGCTCGATGCTGAGCGAACGCAGCAGACCCATGACCTCGGGCAGCTTCAACCCCAGGGCTTTCAGTTCGGCGAGCGCATCCTCGACACCGCCGGGTTGCGGCCGCTCGCCATCGCCAAGGAAATACTCGCGCCGGCGCCGGATGCGATGCACCTTCTCGGCAACGTTGGCGAGCTGGAAATACGAGGAGAAGGCGCGCACCAGATCGCGCGCCAGTTCCGGCGGCCGCCCCTGCACGCGCTCGCGCAGCGCCTCGCCGGCGCCCGCCTCGCCGCTGCGCCGGCGGATCGCGAGCTTGCGATCCTGTTCGGCCAGCTCGTACAGCTGCGCCCCGCCCTGCTCGCGCAGCACCTGGCCCACGACCTCGCCCAGCGCGTGGATGTCATCGCGCAGCGGCTGGTGGTGGGGCGGAAAATGCAGGTCGTCGCGGTTCACTTGAGGCGGTCCAAAGGGCGCGCATTGTACTGCATGGCGCCCGGTGCGGCCCTCAGCCGGCCAGCAGCACGGCCTCGGCATGCTCGAGCGCCTCGGGCGTGCCGTAGATCACCACGATATCCCCCTCACGCAGCTCGGTATCGCCATCGGGCTGGCGACCGGTGATGCCCTGGCGGCGTACCGCGGTAAAACTGACGTCGGCACCCTGCGCGCGCACGTCGTCGATCCGTCGGCCGATCGACCAGGATTGCGGCGGCAGCACCACCGAGCGCAGCTCCTCGCGAAAGGCATGGGTATCATCGACCACGCGCGCGCCATCGTGGCGGAAGATGCCGCGCAGCGTCGCGTAACGCTCGGCGCGGATATCGCCCACGGTGCGCACCACCTTGCTCACCGGCACATCCAGCAACATCAGCACCTGCGAGACCAGCATCAGGCTGGCCTCGAAGGTCTCGGGCACCACTTCGGTGGCGCCGGCCGCGTTCAGGTCGGCGAGCCCGACATCATCCTGCGTGCGCACCAGCACCGGCACATCGGCACGCAGCCGGCGCACGGCCCGCACGATGCCGACCGAAACCGACGGGTTTGCGAAGGTGATGATCACGGCGCTGGCGGCATCCAGGCCCGCATGCTGCAGCAGCTCCTCATCGGCGCTGTCGCCAAACAGCACGGTATCACCGGCATTGCGCGCCAGGCGAATGCGGGCCGGATCCAGATCGATCGCGATGTACTCGAAGCCCTGTGATTCCAGCACCCGGGCGATGTTCTGGCCCACGCGCCCGAAGCCGCACAGCACCACGTGTTCGCGTCGCGCCAGCGCCTCGGTAACCGCCTCCTCGCGCTCGAGCGCGCTGCCAGGCGGCCCCTTCTCGCCCAGCAGCAGCCGCGCGATGCGCCGGTTGGCGCGGATGATCAGCGGGCTCAGCATCATGCTCAGCACGATCGCGGCCAGCAGCGGCTGCGTGAAGCGCTCGGGCACCAGCTCTTCGTGCTGCACCAGGATCGTCAGCAGTGCGACGCCGAACTCACCGCCGCCGGCCAGCACGATGCTGGTGCGCACGGCCTTGAAGTTGCTGGACACGAAGCCGCGCGCCACCAGCGTGACCAGCAGCGCCTTGCCCAGCAGCAGCGCCGCGAGCAGCAGGGTGACCACGAAGAAATTGTGATACAGCAGCCGCAGGTCGAGCAGCATGCCGACCGAGATGAAGAACAGGCCCAGCAGCAGTTCCTTGAAGGGGCGGACGCTCGATTCCACCTGGTGGCGGTATTCGGACTCGGCCAGCATCATGCCGGCGAGAAAGGCACCGAGCGCCATCGACAGTCCGACCTGCTGCGTGATCCAGGCGCAGCTGAGCACCACCAGCAGCACGGTGAGCGTGAACAGCTCGCGCAGGCGGCTGTGCGCTATCTCGTAGAACAGCGGCCGTAGCACCCAGCGGCCGATCGCCAGCACCAGCGCGAGGGCCAGCATGCCCTCGCCCGCCATCCGCGCCAGCGCCGCGGCCGTAAAACCGCCACCGCTGTTGCCCAGCGCTCCGGCCAGCGCCAGCAGCGGCACGAAGGCGAGGTCCTGGAAGAGCACCACCGCGAAGGCCAGGCGTCCGTGGGTGCGATTCAGTTCGGATTGATCGGTCAGCTGGTGCAGCACGATCGCCGTGGAGCTCATCGCCAGCGCGCCGCCGACCACGATGCCGCTGGACCAGCTCACGCCCAGCACCTGCAGGATGGCTGCGCTGCCGCCGCCGATCACCAGCAACTGCGCCGCGCCGAGGCCAAACACCTCGCGACGCATCGCCATCATGCGTGGCCAGGAAAAATCGAGACCGAGCGTGAACAGCAGGAACACCACGCCGATTTCCGCCAGCGTGTGCGTGGCCGCGCCGTCGGGCAGCATGCCGAAGGCCAGCGGGCCGAGCAGCATGCCGACCACCAGGTAGCCCAGCATCGGCGGCAAGCCCTGCCGGCGGGCGATCGCCACGACCGCGACCGAGGCCAGCAGCAGTACCAGTACCTGGCTGAACAGCGTCAACGCGGAATCATGGTGACGGTGGTGTCGTTGCGATCGAATCCCTGGATCGCGCGACGGTAGGCGTTCTGCACCAGGCGTTCGGCAAGCTTGTCGGTGCGGGGCGAGAGCAGCATGCGCAGCAGCACATCTTCGGTCGGCCGGCCGCGCTCATCGACCAGCACCTGCTCGATGTAGCGCGCCAGGCGTGCAGTCATCTCGTTGACGAAGCGCAGGCGCGCACCATCCTGCACCTGCTCGGGGTTGGGTCCGTAGGTCGAGCGCGCCTCGGTGCACAGCTCGTGCAAAAACATGCCCAGCAGACGCGCCTGGTCGACCGGAGCGAGCTCACTGAAGTACTGGATCTCGGACTGTAGATTCATCGAGTTGCAGTCCTCGGTGGGTGCCCTGACAGTGCAGAATATACCCCGGATCGTCTCTCCCGCCTGTGCGAATATCTGCCGATGCGACCCCCCGCACACCGGGCTGGACGGCCACTGCGCGAGCCGCGCGCGCGGCGCATGCTGGCGCTGCTGCTGATCGGGCCTGCTGCATACGCCGGGCCGCCGTACAGCACGGATGATCCCGAGCCGGTCGACTACCGGCACTACGAAGCCTACCTGTTTGGCAGCGGCAGCAGCGATCACGGTGGCAGCAGTGGCGCGGCGGGCATCGACTTCAGCTACGGCGCGCGTCCCGACCTGCATCTGAACATCGTGTTGCCGTACGCCTACGAGCGCCCCCGTGGCGCGGCCAGTTCGAGCGGCCCCGGCAATATCGAACTCGCAGCAAAATTCCGCCTGGCCCACCAGCAGCGCTGTGGCTGGGATCTCAGTCTGTTTCCCCGCTGGATCATCGCCAGCGCCACGCGCGCGCTGGGCGATCAACACCACAGCTTCCTGCTGCCGGTGTGGGTGCAGAAAGATTGGGGCCCGTGGTCCACCTTCGGCGGTGGTGGCGGTGCACTCAACCATGGCGATGGCGGGCGCGACTACACCTACTTTGGCTGGGCCATCACGCGCCAGCTGCTGCCTTCCCTGCAGCTGGGCACGGAAGTTTTCCATCGCTCGGCAACGGCGCTCGATACGCTGCCAAGCACCAGCGTCAACATCGGACTGCGCTACGATGTCAGCGGGCACCTGCAGCTACTGGGTGCCAGCGGACCCGGTATCCAGAATGCGGCGCAAGCCGGTGCGCACAGCTGGTACCTGGCGCTGTTGTTCACACGCTGATGTTGGCCGCCCCGCATTCCACGGAGTTCGTTGGATGAGCAGACACGAACCCGAGGCAACGGCGGCGGGCGAGCAGCGCCTGTGTGCGCTCGAGGATATTCCGGATGGGGATACGCGCGGCTTCCTCCCTTCGGAACACAATGCAGACCGCCTGTTCGCGGTGCGACGCGGCGGCACGGTGCACGCATACCTCAACAGCTGTCCGCACACCTGGGGGCCGCTCGACTGGGCGCGGCACAAGTTCCTGGCGGCGCGCGGCGGCGACATCGTCTGCTTCGGACACGGTGCGCGCTTCGATGTCGCGAGCGGCGTGTGCACCATGGGTGTGTGCCTGGGCCAGCGACTGATCAGCGTGCCGGCACGCGTCAGCGACGGGGTGGTCTATGTGCCGGCGGTGCTGCCCATCAGTCCGCGCTGACGAATGGCGCTGATCAGGTCGGGAAGAACTCGATGGTCTTGCGCCCGGTCATCGCCTCTACATCCCTGGCCTCGAAGCGGAACAGGCGTACGCGGCCGACGATCTTGCTCTCCAGCTCCGGATCGTTCAGCTCGCTGCTGAGCACGCGGCAGTCCGTGACCTCGCCCGAAGGCGCGATCGTCAGCTGCAGCACCAGCTTGCCTTGCAGGTCGGCGCGCTCGCGCGTCGCGCGGCTGTAGAGCGCGTAGATCGCACCCTTGTTGCGATCGAACATCAGCTCGATTTCTTCCTGGCTGCGTGCAGCCTTGCCGCTGTTGCCGACGCGCGTGGCGCGGTTGCGGGCGAGATCATTCGCGATATTCGAATTGACGCCCACCGTGTTGTGATCCGAGAGCGCGCCGGCGCCCGAGCCAAAGCCGCGGCTGGCATTCGCCGTGACGATGCCGTTCGAGCCGGTGCCCACCTTCGAGGAGATGAGCGAACGCTCCGAGCGATTGTCCTGGCCCGCGGCTGCGGTCAGCTTGCGATTCTGCAGCTGGCTGGTGTCCAGCTGGTCGCGCAGATCGGCGAGCTCGTCCTTGATAGCGCGCATCGCGGCCGAGTTTTCCACTTTCTTGCGCACGTCCACCGGTTTGGGAACGTCAGTGGGCTTCGGCTTGGCCTCGGGCTTGGGCTGCTCGACCGGCTTGGGCGGTACCGGCGGCTTGGGTTTTTCCTGCGCCATCAGCCGGGCCAGGCGCGGCGGCACGGCTTCTTCGGCGCTGACCAGGCTCTTGGGCAGGTGGATGAAAGGCAATACCAGGCCGAGCACCGCCACGGTCACGAGACCAATCAGCAGAAAGCGCCGAAAGCGATTCTGGTCCTCCGGGTAATTCTCCCAGGGGAGTTCGAAGCTGCGGTAATACTGGGTTAGCTGCACCGTAGGGTTCTCCGCCTTTATCGCTACAAGCTATGCCGCAGTTTCGCCATGTCGACGGGGCGGTCTTTCTGCAGCAAGGCAAAGGAAATACGTCCGTAGTCGGCATCCGTGCAGGTGCCCATGACCTTCTTGAGTATCTCGTAAGGCATACCCTTGTCGGCCATGAGGGTGATCTCGCGCTCGGCGATGTCTTTTTCGGTCATTGCCTGGCCGACGAGCTTGGGGCGTTTGAGCGCGATGCTCAGCGGCTTGATGATCGGATCGGGGCTGGAGGTGATCTCGCTGATTGCCGCGATGCGCTCACCCTGCACGAACAGTTCATCCTTGGTGACCATCACCACCACGGTCTCGCGCGGCCGCTGCTCGGAGATCGACTGCGGGATGTCGATGCTCTTGGTGTTCTGCACCACTTCGACCTCGGTCGAGTACACGAGCAGGAAGGACACCATCACGCTCAGGATGTCGATCATCGGGATCAGGTTGAGGTCGGCATCGGCCTTGTTGCGCATCTGATGCTGCAACATGCGCCGCGCGCGGTTCGACATGCTCATGGCTTGGCCCCTGTGCCCGTGGCGGGCGCGTCTCCGACCGGAATCGGCGCATCGCCGATCGATACCTCGGGGAACAACTCCGCCTGCACGCTCTGCAAGCCGGCGTTGACCTCGACCACGCGGGTGCGGTCCATCACCTCGACCATCGTGTTGTAGGGCGTATCGGGCTCCAGCAGGATGGTCGCCTCGGTCTTGTCGGGATAGCGCGATTTCACGAATTTCAGGTACTCGGTCAGGCCGTCGAGGTCGTAACCCTTGGCGGTGTTCGGGAGCGTACGCAAGGGGCCGGTGCCACGATCGGCGATCGTCAGCAGGTTGCTGCGCACGATCACCTCGAGGTTCAGGCCCTTGGGGAGTTCCGGAAAGCTCGGGTTGTTGCTTGGGAGTTTCAGGTCGAGCACCACGGTTCTGGAAAAGATCGCGGTCATCAACAGGAAGGTCACCAGAACCGTGAAGATGTCGATCATCGACACCAGCTGCAGCTCGGAGGGCTTGCGCTGGCGACGCATCAACTTTCGTACCGCTGCGGAACGACGCATGCTAGTTCTCGCTGATTCTGTGGCGCTGGACTGACGCTAACGGGTACCCGTTCAGGACGCTTGCGCCGGATTGCGCTCGGTCACCGCGTTGAGGAACTTCACCGAGGCCATCTCCAGGCTGTCGATCAGCTCCGTGGTCTTGGTCTGCAGTACCGCGTGGATCACCAGCAGCGGCACCGCGGTCATCAGACCGAAGGCCGTGCAGTTCATGGCCACCGAGATGCTGGCCGAAAGCAGGTTGGCTTTTTCCGAGGGGTTGACGGTGGCCACCGCCGCGAAGGCGTTGATCAGGCCGACTACCGTGCCCAGCAGTCCCAACAGGGTAGCCAGGTTGGCAAAGGTCGCCAGGTAGTGGGTGCGCTTCTCGAGCTTGGGCACGATATCCATCAGGCTCTCTTCCATCGCCTTCTCGATATCGTCACGGCGACGCGCGGAAGCGATGCGCGCCAGGCCGTAACTCAGGATCTGGCCGATCGCGGCATCCGAGGCGCCGGTGATTTTCACCGCACCCTGGAAATTGCCCTGCGCCAGCAGCGGAGCGATCTCATTCCACAGCCCGCGATTGCGCAGCGAAGTGGCGGTGAGAACGATATAGCGCTCGATGGCGATCGCCGCGCCGATGACCAGAACCACCGCGATGGGGTACATCATCGCGCCGCCGCCCTGGAAGAACTTAACGATCATGCTGAAGAATTCCATTACTCAGACTCCCATGCCTGAATCAACCAGTGAAACTAAATACTCTTCGTGTCGCATTGCAAAGAACTACTTCTCATCCCCGGAACCTGGCCCTGCAACCGGCCCGGTAACGGGCGCCGCCGGTGCGGTGGCCGGTGTCGCAGGCTTTGCACCAGGCACCGCCGGTGCCGCGCCCTTGCCCGCCGCGCCGCCACCGGCCGCATCGGGCTGCAGGGCGGCAAAATAACGGTTCTGCCGCTGGAATACGTCGCGATCGACGGGCGCGAGCATCTCATCGAGCAGGCTCTTGGGCGGCCGCCCGGCGAAATCGCCCAGGTCTGGCTTCTTCCAGGGCACAACGTACATCACATTTGGCAACTCGCGGTTGCCTGTGACCTGCATCGTCTCGAGTTCGATGTAGTCATGTGCCTTGGAACCGTCGGCAGACTTGCCTGGCGCACTTTTGCCAGCGCCCTGCCCCTTGCCCTTGCCCGGCACATTCGCGGCACTGGAGGTCTGTACGGCCGGCTCAGCGGCGCTGGCATCGGTAGCCGAACCAGCGGTCGCGGGCGCCACAGCGGGAGCTGCCTGCGGTTGCGTTTGCGCCTGTGGCTCGGCGCCGAATGCGCTCGTCAGCCCCAGGCTGCAGACACCCAACGTTGCAATGATGAATCGGTTCACGATGCACCTCCCTTGTTGGCCGCACCGGAGGCATCCGGCGTTGCGGCGGGCGTGGTAGCGGGCGTCGTAGCTGGTGCTGCGGCAGGATTGGCTGGCGGCGTTGCACCATCGGCAGGCGGCGCCTTGGGTGTGGCGCGGCGGCGCACTTCGGCGATCCAGCCACTGACCGGTTTGTCTTCGCCGCTCAACTGCTTGTACTGCTCGAATTCCGCCAGCGCGGTCGTGGGGTCATCAAGATAGAGGTCGAGCAACACCGCGAAATTGCGATGCGCGGCGACGTAGGCGGGATCAGCGGCCACGGCGTGCTCGTAGGCGGCGCGCGCGTCCGCGAACCTGCCCTGGCGGCGCAATGTCAGGCCAAGCTCGTCCCAGGCGCGCGCGCTCGTGGGCGCCCGTTCGGTCGCGCGCTGCAAGGCGGCGGCTGAATCATCGAGCTTGTTCTGATCGCGCGTCACGATGCCGAGGTTGACCGAGGGTTCTGCCAGCGTCGGATACTGCAATTCCATCTGCTTGAAATCGAGCTCGGCATCGGTGGGCCGGCCAGCGAGCAGATCGGCCACGCCGTGCGTGAAATCGGCCACCGCCGCGGGCGGCAGCTGCCCGTCAGCCGGCGTGGCGATGCTGCGCAGCAGATCGCTGGTGGTCTCGGTCTTGGCATAGCGCGCGGGCTTCAGCTCGGCGAGCGCGCGGTAGCTGTTGCGTACCGAATCGTCGTAGATGCCATCGTGGATGCGATGCGCATTGACTTCGTGGATCGAGATGGCCTGCTCCTCGAAGGGAAAGGCCTGCTCTTCGAGCAGCGAGTCGAACTGCTCGCGCTCCTCGGCACTGAGCTTCTTGGGCCGCTCGGAGGCCAGCAGGTCCTTGCCGAGCGTGCGGTAGATCTCCGCCATTTCATAGGTGGCCGCGGTCGTGGTGCCGGCGACATCGTAGGCCACCACGGCCTTGTAGCCGGCGAGCGCGCTCTCCATGGCCTGCTTCTTCGCGGCCAGCGATTTCTTCAGCGGCAGCGTGAGCTGCACCGCACGGAAGGCATCGCGCGCCGGCGCCGCCAGCGCCAGGCGGGCCGTGGCCGCCAGCGAGCGGGTGCGGTCGGTGCGCGCGCTGCCAGCCGCGGCATCGGCCTTGACGATCTCGTTCTGCCAGTAACGCTGGCGCTCGGCGTTGTTGGCGTGCGCGGCGAAGTCGGCCAGGCGCGCGCGCGCCTCCTCGGCATCGACCACCGGGGTCGGGAAGCGTTGCACGAACTGCTCGAGCATGCTGATCGCATGCGGGCCATTGCCGGATTTGTCGTACAGATCGGCGGCACGCAGCGTAGCCTCGCGCGCCACCGCCGGATCTTCGCCCGGCGCCGCGGCGATGCGCTCGAACTCGGCCGCGGCCTGCGCACCCTGCCCGGCTTCGACATACGCGACCGCCAGTTTGCGCGTGATATCCGCGCTGTATTCGCTCTTGGGATAGTCGCGGCGATACGCCTCGAGCACCTTGATCGCCAGCGGCCACTGCTTGGCGTTGATCAGCGAAGCCGCCGCATCGTATTGCGCCGTAGCCACGACCTTCGAGGCCGGCGCCACGGTGGCGACACGCAGGAAATCATTGGCCGCACCCGCATCATCGCCCGCCTTGCGCTTGGCATCACCCTGCTTGTACACGGCGGCCGCCAGGCGTTCGGTGATGTCGGCGTGCTCGGGCGCGGTGGGCGGCGTGACCGCCAGGGCGCGCGTGAAGGCAGTCTCGGATTGGTCGAACGCGCCCTGCTCGAACTGCGCCTGGCCGATGATCGTCCAGCCGATGCGCTGCTTGGCGGCATCGACCGGCGGCGTGCGCGCCAGCAGCGATTCGGCCAGCTTGATCGAGCGCGGCAGGTCGTGCTGCGCGAACACATCCTGCGCCGCGCGCGTCAGCACGCTGGCGCTCTCGGGATGATCGGGAAAGGTCTCGGCGAAATGCACGCCCGAGGCTGTGGCCTTCTCGTGCCAGGCCGGGCGCTGCGCCGCTGGCAGCAGCTCTTCCTGCTTCTGGTACGCGACCAGCGCCGCGTAGCCGGCGGCTGCCGAGCGCGCACCGATCGGATAAGCGTAGGCCGTGTGCTCGTATTCGCTGGCCGCTTCCGGGAACTGATGACTCTCGAACAATGCCTCGGCCAGCAGGAAGTTGGTCTCGGCCGAGTCTGGATCATCCGGGAACGAGGCCAGGTAATCGCGATACCAGCCCGCGGCCGTGGTGTAGTCCTCGAGCTTCTTCGATTTCTGCGCCTGTGCGTGATAGAACTGCGCCAGATCCTTCAGGTTGCTCTTCAGCTCGGCCACCACCTGCGGGAAGGCGCTGCGCTCGCGACCTTTCCAGAATGCGGTCTTGAAGCCGTAGCTGCGCACGTACTCGCCCTTGCCTTCCACCACCAGGTCGGCGAAGCCGCCCTTGGCATAGGCCGCGATCGCCAGGTTGCTTAGGCTGGGCGCATGCACATCGACCGGATCGCGCGCCACGAAGGCGCGATAGGTGTTGGCCGCATCCTGGTAGCGCTTCTGCTGCACGTACAGATCACCCAGGCGCGCATACAGCAGCCAGGCGTAAGGCGTCTGCCCGCGCCTGGCGAGCAGCTGATCGAGCGTCTTGGCGCCATCGAGGTTGGAAGAGGCGAGGCCCATCGCGTGCAGCGTGTCTTCGACGAGTTCGCGATCGGCGCGCGCGAGCGTATCCAGGTTGCGCGCCGCGCCGGCATGACGGCTGTCGGCCAGCATGCGATCGAGGAGCTTCGCAAAGGAGCCCAGGCACTCCTCGTACTGCGACCGCTTGTACAGCGACCAGCCGTGCTTGTAGAGACTCTGGCTGTAGTAAGTCGAGCCGCCCGGACCGCGCGCCACCACCTGTTCGTAGGCGTGCTGGGCGTCGGCATAGCGCTGGTCAGAAAACAGCACCTCGCCACGGCGGAACTGCACCTCGGCAATCTCGCGGCTGTTCGGAAAGCGCTGCACGATCAGATCGAGCGTCGCCAGGTTCAGGGCGCGCTGGCCCGTGGTTTCATAGGCACGCGCCAGCTGGTAGAGCACCGCATCGTTGTGCGCGTAGTCGGGATAGGCCTTCAGCAGCGTGGAATAAAGCTTGATCGCCTCGTTCCCCTGCATGTCCAGTTGCGTGACTTCGCTCGACATACGCTCGAGCTCGCCGGATTCCAGGTTCAGGTCACCGAGGCGTTTGAGTGCCTGCGCACGCAGCTTGGCATCGGCGTTCGACAGCTCGAGGAACTGCTTGTAGCCCTCCATCGCCTTGGCTGTGCTGCCAGCCACGGTCGCATCCGGATGCACCTCGACATTGCGTTTGATCAGATCGCCGACGGTGGCGGCGCGCTTGGGCGGCGGGTCCGCGGCCAGCGCCGCGCCCTGCAGGCACAGCAGCGCGCCGCCGGCGAACAGCACTTGCAGTGCGCGCTTCATGGCGTGCCGCCTGCGGGCGGCGGCTCTGCCGGCGCTGTGTCACTGGGCGCCGTATCGCTGGGCGCAGTGTCGCTGGGCGCGGTGTCGCTGGGCGCCGTATCGGTGGGCGCAGCCTCGTTGGGCGCGCCATCGCCAGCTGGGGGCGCCTCTGAAGCATCGCCCGCCGGAGCAGGCTTGCGCGGCTCGCCGGTGCTGGCGCGGTCGTAAATGTCGGCCAGCGAGAAGCGCGCCTGCACCTGGTAGGCGGCGAGGCGCTCTTTCTGCGCCAGCAGTTCATTCTGCGCCAGGTGCTGCAGGAATACGTTCTGCTGCTGCGCCGAATCCTTGAGCGACTGCTGCATGGCCGCGATGCGCGCCGCCAGCGCGGCGATGCGCGCCGCGAATTCGCCCGTGTTGGTCGGCACGCTGCCGCGCGCCCGCTGCACGCGTGCCCAGCGGTTCTGGGCCTCGTTGAGCGCGGCATCGAGCGCGCGCAGGGCGCGCCGCTGGCTGTAGTCGCGCTGCTTGAATTCGCTGTCGAGGCGCCAGTAGAGCACGCCCTTCATCAGCTTGAGCTTGTCGCGCTCGATCTGCAGCGACTCGGGATCGGCGGCCGTGGCGCTGGCCAGCGAGCTGTCGAGCTGGCGCAGCTTGGCCCATTGCTTCTGCTCGGCGCCGGTGCCTAGCGCAGCGACGTCATCACCCGTTTCGATGCTGGTCAGCCGTGCATCGACTGCAGCCCGCGCGGCCAGGAACTTCGCTGGCCGGTCACTCGCCAGCAGCGCATCGGTGCGCGGCAGCCGGTCGGCGTAGGCCCGCTCGCGCGTGTCGATCATCGCGCCGAAGGCGTCCATGCTCTGGTCCCACTTTGACAGCCGGTCGCCGAGATAACCGAGGTCGCGGTAGTTCTTCAGGCCTTCCTGAAAATCGTTGTCGGCCAGCAGCGCGTACAGATAGCGCGACTGCGGCGCATCGGGCAGCTGCCTGAGCTGCCAGAACCAGCCCAGCTGCTGCGCCTGCTTGTCGGCGCCCAGCAGGTCATCGAGCATCTGGCCTTCGCCGATGCGCACGATCGATTCATCGATCTGGCCGGCTTCACTCTCGAAAGACTTGATCGCTGATTCGTAGTAATCGGCGGCCTGCGCGTTGGCGCCCAGCTTGCTGAAGGCATAGGGAACGGCGAGGAAGGATTCCTGCACCGCCGCGTCGAGCAGGTTCCGGTCATGCAGCTCCAGCCAGGGCGTGAGCGCTTCGCGAAATTGCCCCAGCTGCGCGTCGGCCCAGCCCACGCCCAGCAAAGCGCGCGTGGCGTAAGGCCCGGAGAGACGCACGCGTTCGAGCGCCACGCGCGCATTGGCCGCATTGTTCGCCTGCAGCCAGGCATAGCCCAGCGCGAGATTGGCCTTGTCGCGCAACGCCAGCAGCTCTTCGCCGCCGACCTCCATGGTGCCGACCGCGCTCAGCACCGGATCGGCCTCGCTCATGCGATTCTGGCGCACCAGCGCCACGCCCAGGTTGAAGCGTGCGTAGGCCATCCAGTCGGGCGGCCCCTGCCAACCGGCAATGTGCGCCGCCGCTTCTTCGAAGCGGTTCTGGCGCATCAGCACGTTGACCAGCAGGTGCTGGCGTTCAGCCTCGAGCGCCGGCGAGAGCAAGCCGGTGATGCGCCCCAGCGATTGCTCGCTGCGATCGTAGTAGCCGCGCGTGTACCAGACCTTGGCCAGGTAGAACCACGCGCGGTTGCGCACGCCCACCGGCACGTCGTTGCCGAGCAGGGTCTCGAAGCGCTTGCCGGCTTCGTTGTGTATGCCGAGCGAGAGGTACAGGCCACCGGCCAGCAGCGCCGCATCGTGGCGGTGATTGGGCATGCGCCCCCAGTGTTCGAAGGCTTCCAGTTCGGTCAGCGCATCGAAATCATTGCCGGCGTAGAACTGGAACAGCACCTCGCCATAGTGCAGATCCTGGACCCGGATCTTCGGCAAACTGTCGGTGGAAGCCGCGCGCGCGGCCTGCACCGGCGGTGCAGGCAGGGCGGACAACAACGCCACGACGCCGCTGGCCAGCAGCGGCTTCAGTAGCGCCTGGGGTCGCCGCAACAGACCCTTACTCCCAGTCCCGGATCTCGAACTCCGGTTGCGCCTTGCGCGCCCGGTCGGAAATCTTCAGCTCGAGATACTTGGCGCCCACGCCCTTCTCGAACTTGATCGATGCGCCGCGCCGGTAGTCGCGCTCATTGGGGCCCTTGCCGCCGAACAGCGCCACCAGCTCGTGCGCGCCGGCACGCAGGTTACCGACATACAGGCGCTGCACGCCGCCCTTGGCGAGTGCCGCGACTTCGCGCGGCGTATACAGGTAGTTGCTGACTTCCTTGTTGTCGATCTTCAGCGTGACCGAGTCGAGGCCGAAGAACTCACCGACATCCATGGAGATGAATACCGCCACCTGTGTGTTGGCGGGGAACAGCAGTTCTTCCTCGAGGACGAACAGATCCTTGTTGAGGTCAACCACCTGCTGCTTGATATCCTGGATCTGCTCATCGAGCGCGCGCGTACTGCCATCGGCGGCCGGTGCCGTGGGATCGGCGGGTGTCGCAGCTTCGGCACCTGCAGGCGCACTGGCCGGCGCAGGCGTTGCGCCGCTAGCGCCGGGTGCCTGCGATGCGGAGGTCGTTGCAGGCGCGGCCGTAGTCGCAGGCGCGCTTGCCGAAGCGGCCGGGGCGACCGGCGCGCTGACCGCCGCCGGGCTGGTGGCCACGGCCGGCATGTCGGCAGCGGCGCTCCAGGCGGGCGCTGTCTGCCACAGCGCCAGCAGCACCAGTGCCAACGGCGCGAAACTGCGCTGCCGGCTGGGAATTCTTGCAATTCTCATAGTGGGCAATCCATTGGCAAGACTGTCAGCGACCGCTTTACGGCCATCACAGCGGATCATCGAGCAAGGCGCGCAACTGCGCGACGTACGAGTTATCAATACCGCGAAAGTCCGGCTGGATGCTGTGCACGCGGCCGCGGCGGTCGATCAGTACCGTGGTGGGCAGGCGCTCGATGCCATAGGCCCGGCTGACGCCCTTGCGCGGGTCGAGCAGCAGCGGGAAGCGCGCCGGATGCGATTTCGCGAAGCGCGTCGCACGCGCGAGATCGTCATCGACGCTGACCGCGAGCGTCACCAGGCCTGCGGAACGATAGGTGGTCTGCAGGTCATCGAGGGCTGTGAGCTGCGTCACACAACGCGCGCAGCGGCTGCTCCAGAAGGCCAGCAGCACCACATCGCCACGGTATTCCGAGAGCCGCACATTGCCGCCGCTGGCGGCCGGCAGGGCGAAATCGGGAGCGGCGCTGCCCGGCTGGGCGTCGGCGAGCGCCGCAGGCTGGAGCGCAGCCAGCAGCGCCAATAGCAGTGATGCTCGACCGAACCAGCGGATCAACAGCGGCTCCTTGAATCAATGAATAACGGCGCCGGACGCCGCCCGCCATTTGACATCATCTGGAGCCTGGATGCGATAGCCATGATGGAAGAATGCGGCAAGACGGCGGCTCATGGAACCACCGCGGGCGTCTGTGATGCGCGACAGCGAGCGATCAGCTCGGCGCGTACGGACCCGCACCAATCGACTGCAGACCGATGAGGCCGGCAGTGCTGCCAAGGCTCGTGCCCACGCCGCTGGCCCATTTCAGACTCTGGAACTGGCCTTCCATGGCCATGCAGTGCCATGTAGTTCAGCACCACGGTTTCTGCCAGCAGGTTGACCGCATTGGCCGCGGGGCTCGAGGTACTCACTACCGAACCATCGGCGCTGTAGTGACCGATCTGGTTGGTGATCGCAGTGATCGGACCATTCGGGTTGTACACCAGGAAGAAGGCCGCGGCGGTCGACTGGTTGTCGCCCGTCCACACGCCCTTGCCACGTCCGGCCGCCGAGTTGTCGATCATGCCGTTCGATGAGAGCGAGCCATCGCTGAACACATAGAGCATCAGCGGCATGTGCCGGCGTGCCGCGTATTCAAGGCAGGCGCCCATGCAGCGGCCGGCGCGGAAGTCGCGGCCTTCGCCGGTCGAGCGATCGCCGGTGTGATAGTCGAAGCCGCCCATCTCGATGGTGCCGGCACCGGCGTAGCCGTTGACGACCATCTTCATCACGGCCGCGGTCTTGCGGATTTCGCTGTCGCCATCGTATTCGGCCTGCGTGAAGATGCCGGTCGGACCGACGATCAGCGGATCGATATCCGGATCGAGCGCCGCCTTGGCGTTGCCGTAGCGATCGGCCAGGTCGGCCGCCTTCACGTAACCGCACTGCACCAGCTCCTTGACCACGGCAGTCGGCGCTCATGTCGGTGCGCAGCTCGACGTTGTTGAGCTTCTTGCGGCTGATGCGTTCCATCGATTCGAGCACGGCGGTGGCGTCGGCCTGGCTCAGCAGGCCCACCAGCTTGCCGGTGTCGACCAGGCCCGTGACGTCCGAGGAGCGATCGACTTTGGTCGGGCGCACCGTGGCGTCCATCATGTACGACGGCGCCACCGAATTGCCGCCCGAGTCGGAACTGTCGCGAGCCGATCAGCGCCAGCAGGTCGCCGAGCGCGCCGGCCGAGTAGATGCCGTACATCGGGTTGTGCGGATTGTTGCCGGTGTCGTTCTGACTGAGCGCCGGCAGCACCGTGCCATTGATGTTGGCGCGCGTGGTGACCGCGGTGCGCTCGAGAATGCCGCGCAGGAAGGCGCTGTCCGAGTGAAAGGCCAGGCCGAGCTGCTGGTCGATGAAGCTGCCCGCGCCCATCGAGGAGTTGGGCACCATGTTGCCGGGCAGGCCCAGCTTGCTGTAGCCCGCGGTCGAAAGGAAGTCGAGCTGGCCGCCGCCCTGGCCCACCAGCACGTTGGAGCCGGCGATATTCGCGCCACCGGCCAGGTCGAAGCAGATGAACGGGAATCTTGCCGGCGCCGGGCACGATATTGCAGGGCGCGCTCTTGAGCGCCGCGATGTCGGGCGAGAGCGCGGCATAGGCCGCACGCGGATTCGCGAACAGGCTGAACGCCGAGGCGCCCACCATCGCGACACCGCCGCTGATGCATGCCCTGCGCCAGGAACTGGCGGCGCGTGATCGGCAACGGATGATCCGGATGCCGCAGCGGTTCATTCAACCCCAGGGGACGTTTGCGTCGAATCTTCATAGGCAGCCTCATTGATCCTGGTGGTTGCGCTTACTTGATCAGCACGGCGCCGCTGCCGAGCACGGCGGCGCAGGCGGCTTTGGTGATGGTCTTGGTGCGATCGGCCGGACAGGCGCCGCCACCGCAAGCCGACAGCTTGGTGACCAGGCGGTTGAGCTCGGTGCTCACGTCCGGATGATCGATGCTGGCATCCGCATCGAGCGGCTGTGTCAGCAGGTTCACGCCCACGCCGTTGGTGAGCAGCGGATTGATCAGGAACGAAGTGTCACTGAAGGCCGTGCTCGGGCGGCGCACTGAGGTTCAGGCCCGGGAAGTACATGCGCGGCCTGGTTCGACTCGACCAGCGAGTCGCAGTACTGGATCGCGAGCTGCGCGACGCCGACCTGGTGCGAGGCCACGAAGCCTTCGATGAACGGCACCGAGGGCAACTGCTGCTGTACCAGCGTGTAGGTGGCCTTCACGTTGGCATTGCCGCTCGACACACCGGTGATGCTGGCGAAGGAGGCATTGATCTCGGCGAAGGTGCGGATGCCCAGCTGCGAGGCCTCGGGCTTGTCGGCCGGGGTCGCGGGCGTCGGCGGCACGGGATCGGTGCGCACGTGCGTCTGCGTACCGATCTGGTCGAAGCTCAGGAAGAACAGGTCGGAATCCGGCCCCTTCTCCAGCGCGATCACGGTGCCCACATCCGAGAGCCGCTGGCCCACGCCGGCGGTGAAGTTGGCGTTGCTCACCGTGACATCGAGCGGCGCGTAGGCCTGGCCCACCTTGGCCTCGGCGCCGTTGATGCCGATGCGCATGCCCTTGATCGGAATGCTGCCCGGCATGGCCGCCGGATCGAGGCTGATGAATACCGGCTTGTTGAACAGGTAGCTGTAGCTGTCGTAGCGGCTCACTTCGAACATCACGTAGGCCTGGTTCATGCCCGTGAGCTGGCTGACATTGAACAGCAGGAAGTAACGCTCGCCGACGCCGGCTGAGAAGTTCTGCTGGATCTGTTCCTGGGTCAGCGCCTTCTGGTACACGGCCGCGAAGCGGATCGTGCCCTGCCACTTGCGGTTGCCTGAAGTCTCGTTGCCGAGCAGGAATATAAAGGTGTCGTCCCAGTTGCCCAGCGTGCCGCCCTTCTCGGCATCGACGTCACCGGTGTAGTTGCCGTTCACGTACAGGCGGCGGCCGTTGACCGCGTCGTAGGTGAGCACCACGTGCTGGAGCGAAGCCTGCGCGTCGCGATCGGTGTCGCGCGTCAGCAGCGCCGGGGCGCCGTTGGCGTCGGTGGCGCTCGAACGCGTCAGCATCTCGTACTGGTAGGCGTGCTGCGACATGGTGAAGTTGCGCGAGGAAGTGCCGCCCGAGAGGCTGGCCATGTAGGCATCTTCCTGCGTCACGTTGGCCGGCGCGGTCCACAGCTCGACCGAGAACTCACCGCTGTTCTTGATCAGGTTGTAGAGCTTCTGGCTGGCCGCGCCACCGCGCGCCTCGCCACCGTTCGGTCCGAAGCGCACGCCCCAGCCGCCCACCCAGCTGGTATCGCCGGCGAGCGTGAGGTTCAGGGCCGGATCGACGCCGCTGGTATCGTCAGCCGTCGAGCCCGTGCCTTCCTTGAACTGGTACTTGGCAATGATGCCCGTCTCGTAGCGGTTGCCGCCCGAGGCGATGGTGCCGTCGTACATCGTCAGCGCCTTGGAGAGCACCAGTGACGGATCGACCGTGCTGACGGCTATGCCGTTGACGAAGGCCTGGATCGCCGCAAGCATCGTTGCCGAGCTCTGCGGGCAGCTGACCGCCGAGCTGCCTTGCGGCACCCAGCAGTTGTGGCTCTCGTCATGCAGGCGCACGTAGAAGCGCGAGAGGTCCGGCGTATCGAGGTTGATCTTGGCCTGCGCGTTCGCATAGGCCTCGTTGACATCGCTGCTGGCGAAGTACGGCGTCTGCGGCGTGAGCGCATTGGCGCTGTGGCAGCGCGAGCAGAACTGCGTGAGCAGCGGATAGATCGTGGCCTGGAAGCCGGCCGCACTGGCCGGGAAGGTCTTGGTGCTGCCCACATCCTTGTCGAGCGGCGCCACGAGCTGGATCTGCGTGCCGCCGCTGCTGACGCCACCGGCCCAGTTCTTGATCCAGGTGGTGAGGATGTCGGCGCAGGCCTGCGGCGCTCGAGAGCCAGCAGTTGTGGCCACCGGCCACCTTCTGCACCATGCGCGACTGATCGGGCTGCGCCAGGTTCACGACGCCGAGCGCATCGTTGTAGGCCAGGTTCACGTCATCCGAGCGCGCGAACATCGGGCTCTGGCCACCGGCCTTGTGGCAGTTGCCGCAGCGGTTGGCACCGTTGATGTTCTGCCACAGGTTGACCTTGAAGGCCTGCACATCGGCGCTGCCCGGGGCCGGGCCTGCGTAAGTGGACGCGGTCACGCCAGTGGCCGCATTGCCATTCAGCGTGGTCGCGGCGCCGCCCGAACAGGCACTGAGCACCACGGCCAGACCGGCCAGCAGGAGTGTCGACAGGAAATTGGTACGATTCACGTTGCTGTCTCCTGGGACTGGCTACTAGGTGCCCATGCAATAGATGGCGGCGTCGGCGAAGACCTGTTTCATCTTGTAGCCGCCGTTCTTGAAGTTGCCCTTGATGGTGCTGACGGCCTGGCGATCCTGGGCATTGCCCGGGTCGCGGAAGCACATCGCACGAAACACCTTTTCAACCTGGCACTGGGCAAAGGCATCGCTGTGCGCCAGCTCCTGGCCCATGCTCTTGGCGCCGGTGCCGCCGCCACTGAGCGCGCCATCGAAGCCCAGCACCTGGTTGGCACCCTTGCGCCAGTAGTTGTTCCAGTGGTCATCGGTGGTCACGTAGCCGGTCTTGAAGTTGTCGGAATTGATCAGGTACTTGGGCTGTACCGCACCGGCCGTATACACCTCGCGACCGGCCGCTTCGTCAAAGTCGTAGTAGGCGAAGGCCTGCGCCAGCGGGATCCATGCCGTCGTGGCAGGTGATGCAGTTATTGAGGAATACGCGACTGTCGCCGCCAGGTGAGCGGCTGACATCCTGGCGGATACGATCCGGAGGGAGCGATGAATCCTGCATCTGCTCCATGTCGCGGCACAGGTGATTGATGAGCGTGAAGCGGAACATGCGCCGGTTGGTGCCGGCCACGAAGAACGCGGCGGCCGAGGCGCGCGTGGTCATCACGCCGGCAGTAGCGGAGCTCGGGATGCCGAGCAGGCTCGACTGAGTGGTCGGCTGCAGGGTCGCCTGCAGGTCGACATTGTTGTCTTCCAGATACTGGTAGTGGTTGTTGTTGGCGGCCGAATAGGCCGGCGCGCCGGTGCCGTTGGCCACGTACAGCAGGTCGGCCGACAGCACGGTGCTGAAATCCACGTCGTCGCGCACCATGCCGATCACGGTGGCGGTGTAGTCGTTGAGCGGCACGAACACGGTGCGCTCGACGTTGGTCCACGGCGCGACGAAATTCTTCAGCGTCACGTTGTAGAAATTCTTGTTGCTCATGGCGAGCTGCGCCGCGGCCGTGGCATTGCCACCGGAGATGGCCGTTGCCATCTGCGTGAGCACGGCATCGGTGGGCGGCACACCCGCCAGGCGATCGTGCAGGCGACGCGCCTGTTCGCGCGGACCTGCGTACGCGGGGCTGACAGCCTGCATGGCCAGTAGCGCCGCGGTGGCGAGTGTGGCGATGCGTCGCGCCAGATCAAGGTGCCTGTCCTGTTTCATCTACGTAGCTCCCATGTGCCCGAAGGCTGCACTTCGGGGGGCAATATACCCACCAGTTCAGTGGCTTCGAGTTGTCTCAACTCGCATACGTCGCAACTCACCGACATCGCGCACGCTACTGTTCAAGAGCTATGCTAAAGACCATGAACTGCGATGCGTGTCACAGCGCGCCCAAGGGCGATCCTCTACCACTGGCGGATGTATGCGTCGAACCTCAATCCCCTGCCGCTGACGGCAAGGAACCGCATTCGGCGCAGGCCGGTGGTGACGCAGTTGGCAAAATCGCGAGCCTGGCTCGCGGCAGGGAGCAGCAGGTGATGAAGCGTGAAATCCGTCGGCTGTGCACCGCTTTGGCGCTGGCGACACTGACCATAACCCTTGCCGCCTGCGGCAGTGGCGGGAGCCTGGACATCGGCCGCGGCCAGACCGGCAACGGCGCCACCACCGATTTCGGCATCGCCTACATCAAGCGCACGCTGCCTGCCGATCCGGTCGCGCTCGACAAGCTGCGCCAGCTCGACGACCTGCGCCACCAGCGCAAGTTCTGGAGCAAGGCCGACGTGTACCTGCGCGACAAGGCCTCACCGAGCGGTGTGGAGCGCAACATCACCACGCGCATCACCGGCACCGATTTCTACGACATCAAGCACCTGGATGTCTCGGCAGACGGCAAGCGGCTGGTGTTCGCGATGCGCGGACCGCTCATCGCGACCATGAAGGATTTCGAGCAGCCGACCTGGCGCGTCTATGAATACGACATCGCCGCCGACGACCTGCACAGCCTCACCGACGATGTCACGGCCAGCGAAGGCGAGGATGTCTCGCCGCACTACCTGCCTTCGGACAGCACCCACCCCTATGGGCGCATCCTGATCAGCTCGACGCGGCAGCGCTATTCCAAGGGCGTGCTGCTGCAGGAAGGCAAGAGCGGCTTCGAGGCGCAGACCGAAGATGGCGACGAATCGGCCTTCACGCTCAACGTGCTCGATCCGACGCTCACGGGGCCGAGCGCCTTCCAGCAGATTTCCTTCAACCAGAGCCATGACCTGGATCCGAGCGTGATGTCGAACGGGCGCATCCTGTTCACACGCTGGGATCACGCCCCCGGCGGCACCAACGCGATGCATCTGTATACGATGAATCCGGATGGCAGCGACCTGCAGCTGCTCTACGGCGCGCACAGCCACGCTGTGGGCACGGTCGATCCGGTCACGATGCTCCCGACGCCGGTCGAGTTCGTGAAGACGCGGCAGATGCAGAGCGGCCAGGTGATGGCGCTGATCCGTCAGGCCGACCCGGGCACCGATTTCGGTGGCAACCTGGTGGTGCTGGATGTCGTCAATTCGGTCGAGTGCACGCAGCGCACGCTGGCTGCCGGCGTGGGCGCCGGCGGCAGCAACCCCTGCCCGGCGCAGTCCTCGGCGACCTCGAACGATGTGCGCACCATTCCCGGCCCCTCGCCCGGTGGTCGTTTCAACGGCGCCTATCCGCTGTGGGACAACACCAACCGCATCCTCGTGAGCTGGAGCCAGTGCCGGCTGCTCGACACCACCGGTGCCATCGTGCCCTGCACGGCCGCGAATCTCGCGGTCGCCAATCCGCAGCTGGCACCGCCGCTGTACAGCGCCTGGCTGTTCGATCCCGCCGACAACACGCTCAAGCCCGTGGTCGCGCCGACCGAGGGCGTGATGCTCACCGATGTGGTGACGCTGCAGGCGCGCACGCCGCCCGCCTACGTGGCGCCCGTCAGCACCGGCAGCACGCTGGCCGGTGATGGCCTCGGCATCATCGATATCCGCAGCGTCTACGACTGGGCCGATGGCAAGTGGATCGGCACGGGCGCGGCCACCACTTCGGCATTCATCGCCACCATGGCTGCCACCAATGCCGATGCGCGTCCGGCGCGCTTCCTGCGGCTCGAGAAGGCCGTATCGATGGGCGACAAGGACCTGATGGACGGCTTCCCCGATTTCGATCGCAACATCTCGCTCGACAATTCGGTGGGCTACATGCGCGAGATCCTGGGCTACGTGCCGATCGAGGCCGATGGCTCGGTGCGCGTGAAGGTGCCGGCGAACGTGGCCTTCCAGATGACGATCCTCGATGCCAATGCGCAGCGTATCGTCACTTTTCCCCAGCATCGCGCCTGGCTGCAGCTGCGCCCGGGTGAGGTGGTCCAGTGCAACGGCTGCCACGATGCGCGCACGCCGACCAGCGTTACCGCGCACGGCCGCGCCGGGCTGTTCACGCCGGCCAATGCAGGCGATGCCACCGGCAAGACCATGGCACAGCTGGTCTACGGCAGCGCCACCAATTGCGGCGTCACCAACTGCCTGGCCGCCACGCCGAGCGTGAACGTGAAATACACCGGCACGGGCGCGGCCGGCGACACCTCGATCGACTACAGCTACAACCCCGGTCTGTCGACGCCTCTGCCGACCAGCCAGAGCTGCCTGAACACCTATTCCTCGAACTGCCGCATCACCATCGACTACGACAAGAGTGGCACCGGCGCGGCCGCGAGCGTGCCGGCCCATATCCATCCGCTGTGGCAGGTCGATCGCGGCGCCAATACCTGCGTAAATTGCCACGCGGCGGCGGCGCGCACCGTGCAGTGCACGCCGGCGGGCTCGGTCACGCCAATGGATGTGATGATTCCGGCCGGTAACCCGCAGGGCGGGCTGGCCCTCGATAACGATCCGGCGCAGCAGGTGACTGCGCAGCTGCGCGCGTACACCCAGTTGCTCGTCAGCCATGTGTCGGGCACGTATTCGATCGACCCCACCACCTGTGCCCTCACCCTGTCCACCGTGCAGGTCAACGCCAGCATTAACAGCGGTTCGGCCGCCGCGTCGAGCTTCTTTAATGTACTCTCTGGCGCCACGACCGGGACCGTGGATCACAGCGGGTTCATGACTCCCACGGAACTGCGCCTGATGTCAGAATGGGTGGATATTGGAGCCCAGTATTACAACAATCCATTCGCCGCGCCGCTCAACTGAGTGGCTGCGCCCGCTGGCGCTGCTGCTGCTTGCGTTGCCCCTGTTCGCGCTGTCGCCCCGTGCACTGGCGGCCAGGCACGAGCTGTTGCAGCTGTTCGTCACCGAACCCTACCTCGAACTGCACACTGGCCCGGGCCGCGGCTATCCCGTGACCCAGGTGGTCGCGCGCGGCGATTCGATCGACGTGTTGTTCCGCCGCACCGAATGGTTCAAGGTGCGCACCGAGCGCGGCGTCGAAGGCTGGGCCTCGGAGCGCGACATGATCCGCACCACGCTCGCCGATGGCTCGCCCTTCATATTCAATCGCGGCGATCGCGAGGGCTTCCGCTCCCACCACTGGGAAGGCGGCGTGATGACGGGCGACTACGCCGGCGCCACGCTGGTCGAGGGGTTCCTCGCGCGCTCGCTCACCGATACGCTGAAGGTCGAGCTGCACGCGGGTCAATTCCTCGGCAACCTCTCGAACGGCTATGTCGCCGACCTGGGCCTGAATCATGTGTTCATGCCGCACTGGCGCGTCTCGCCCTTCGTGACGCTGGGTACCGGCATCGAGCGCACCGAGGGCCAAGGGCACGCTGGTGCAGCCGGTGACGCAGAACTACCAGACTGCCTACGAGGGCATCGGCGCGCGCTACTACCTGGCGCGACGTTTCTTCTTGCGGGCTGAATACCGCCACCACACGGTGTTCACCAAGCGCGACAGCAACGAGGTAAAACGGGAATGGAAACTCGGATTCGCGTTCTTCTATTAGCCCTGGTCTGCGTCGCGACCAGCGGCTGCGCGCACCTGCATTGGCCGTTCCATCGCCACCACGCGAAGGGCGCGCAGGCTGCGGGCGCGCAGAGCGCCGCCGACGCCGCTGCCGCGATCAGTGCCGAGGCGGCAGCCGTGCCGCCCACGGTGATCGAACCGCAGGTCGAGCGCCGCAAGATCAAGGTGCCGAAGATCAAGAGCCACAACGTCGAGACTCGGTGGCTATTATGGCGAAATCTCCATCGAGGACTTCGGCGCGGCGCCGGTGAGCGGCCTGCGCTTCGACTACCACATCACCGAAGACTTCTTTTTCGAGGCGAATTATGCCCGCGCCAAGGGCGGCAAGACCAGCTTCGAGACTCTGGGCGGCAACGTGCAACTGCTCACCGATGCTGAGAGACGCTTCACGTATTACAACCTCTCGCTGGGCTACAACTTCCTGCCTGGCGAGGTGTTTCTCGGTCGCAACCGCGCCATGACCAGCGGGTTCTATCTGGTCGGCGGCATTGGCAGCGTGAAGTTTGCGGGTGATCAGAATTTCACCGTGAATTTCGGCGCTGGCTTCCATGTGCTGCCTACCGATTGGCTGGCGATCCATATCGAAGCGCAGGATCTGGTATTCAAGTCCGACCTGCTGGGTGTGGAGCGCCTGAAGAACAACCTGACTGCACACGTAGGCGCGACCGTGTTCTTCTGACACGGAGTACGGATATGAAACGCTATGCACTGCCCCTGTGCCTGATGGCCCTCTCGGCCGCGACGCTCGCGGCCTCGGTCGACACGCTGCGCGCCGGCGCACCGGCGCCCGCATTTGCGTTGCAGTCCAGCAGCGGCAAGCCAATGAACCTGGCTGACCTCAAGGGCCAGATCGTGCTGGTGAATTTCTGGGCCAGCTGGTGCGGGCCCTGCCGCAAGGAAATGCCGATCCTCGAGCAGCTCAACCGGCAGTACCGCAACAAGGGCGTGACGCTGGTGGGCGTGAACGTGGAGCCCGACAGCGCCGCGGCGGTCGACTGGCTCAAGGCCACGCCTGTCTCCTTCCCGATACTCTTCGATAAGGACAGCAAAGTCAGTAAGCTCTACCAGGTCGAGGGCATGCCCAACACCGTGATACTCGATAAGACCGGCAAGGTGCGCTACATCCATCGGGGCTACTCGCCGGGCGCCGAGAACGAATATCTGGACCAGATCCGCGCGCTGATACGGGAATGAAGCTCAATGTCTAGACGATACGGTTTGTTGCTGCTGGCGGGCGTGGGCGCGGTGGCGCTCTCGGCCTGCGCGCCGATCGAGCCCTGGGTGAAACCCTATGAACGCGAGCACCTGGCCGAAGCGGTGATGTCTTTCAACCGTGATCCGGTCTCGAACACCTACATCGATCACGTGTTCGAGTCGCGCGAGGGCGCCCGCGGCGCCACGGGCGGCGTGGGCGGCGGCTGCGGCTGCAACTGACCCGTGCCCGCGACGCCCCGTAATCTTTCCAGACTGGCTGCCGCAGCGCTGCTGTTGCTGGGCACCGCCACGGCTGGCGTACTGCCCGATGATCGCGCCGATGTACTGATCCACACCTACAAGGGTGGCGGCATCGAGATCAAGGGCCCTTCGGTGCTGGTGCGCAAGAAATTCGGCGATCATGTGTCGGTCGCCTACAACTACTACGCCGACCAGATCACCGGCCATGTCGATACCTTTTCGGGCGCGTCGGTCGATGCGACCTCGGGTGCCAGCACCTACAAGGAAGAGCGCAAGCAGCATTCGCTGAGCGTTGATTTCCTGCAGGACAAGACCACCTGGAGCACGGGCTTCATCAACAGCGACGAGCCTGATTTCAAGTCCAAGACGGCCTTCGCCTCGGTCAGCGAAGACATGTTTGGCGACCTGACCACGATCACCTTCGGCGCGGTGCGCGGCTGGGACAAGATCGGCGAGCGCGGCAAGACCGCCCTCGATGGCGAGGCCGACCGGCGCAATTGGCAGCTTGGCCTGAGCCAGATCCTGACCCGCAAGCTGCTGCTGAGCCTGAACTTCGAGACCTCGGAGAGCGAGGGTCTGCTGAACAATCCGTACCGCAAGGTGCGCTACCTCGATGGCCAGGAAACGCGCGGCTATGGCACGCAATCGGAAGCCTATCCGCACACGCGCACCGGCAATGCCGGCTCGGCGCAGTTGAAATACCATCTGCCCGGTCGCGGCGCGCTCGACGGCAGCTATCGCTACTACGCCGACACCTGGGGCATACGGGCGCATACGGCGCAGCTGGGCATCGCCCAGCCGCTGTTCCACAACTGGCTGTTCGACGGTCATCTGCGCTACTACCGCCAGACTCACGCTACCTTTTACAGCGACCTGTTTCCGTTCGCCAGCGCACAAAACTTCATGGCGCGCGATCGCGAGCTGGCCACCTTCAACAGCCTGACGCTGGGCCTGGGCGCCTCGTGGCAGATGCCGCACCCGCGTTTCCTGCAGAAGAATTCGCTCAACCTGCGCCTCGACCGGATGCGCATCAACTATGACGACTACCGCGACCTGCGCAACCTCACCGCCGGCGCGGGCAACGAGCCGCTGTACACCCTCGACGCAACGGTCTTCCAGCTCTTTTATTCTGCCTGGTTCTGAACGATCATCGCGGCTGCGGGTCCAATGACCCGCTACACAACCAGGGGAAGCTCATGACTCAGCACGCGCAACTGCGCTCCACTTTCGTTGCTCCGCTGGCGGCACTGCTCGCCGCCCTGCTGCTGCCCGCGATGGCAGGCGCCCAGACTCGCGAAGACGCCCGCCTGATCACCGCCACGCAGGTGCTGAATGAACTGCAGGCCTCGCCCGATCAGCGCGTTCCCACCTGGCTCTTCGATCGCGCCTATGGCGTGGCCGTGATACCGGATGTCATCAAGGGCGCCTTGTTCTTCGGTGGCCGGCACGGCAACGGCGTACTGAGTGCGCGCGATGCCAGTGGCCGTTTCAGCGAACCGGTGTTCATCTCGCTCACTGGTGGCAGCATTGGCTGGCAGATCGGCGCTCAGGCCGCAGACGTGGTGCTGGTGTTCGCCTCGCAACGGAGCCTCGAGAATTTTGCGCGCGGCCAGTTCACGCTGGGCGCCACTGCCTCCGTGGCCGCGGGCCCCCTGGGTCGTAGTGGTGAAGCGTCTGCCGGCAAGGATGCCGAGATCTATTCGTACTCGCGTGCCCGCGGCCTGTTTGCGGGCGTTGCCCTCGATGGCACGGCGCTGGTTTTCGATCGTAAGGCGAACCGGAATTTTTATGCGCGTGAAGTGACCACGGCCGATATCACCGGCGGCTCGGTGAAGAGCAATTCGGAAACCGCGCGTCGCTTCATCGCCGCAATCGTTGCCGGGTTGTCGCCCGCGAGCCGTGGCGACGCGGCGGCGCAAGGCTCAGCTCCAGCCGTGGCCACGCCTGCGCCAGCGCCCGGCGGCAGCGTGCCGGCAGCTCCCCAGGCAACACCAGCGCCAGCCGCTGATGGCGCCAAGACCTTCCCGCTCGCAGATCCGAAGCCTGGCAGCGAGCCGATGTAGGCCGCAAACTACTCGCTGCCGGAAGTTTTGCCGAAGCGGTAGTTCAACCGCAGGCCGACCACACGCGGTTCGTTGGTGGTCTCGCGCAGGTCGAAGTTGAAGGTGTTGCTGTAGACGATTGCGTTCTTGTCAGTCACGTTGGTGACGAACAGTTCCGCGAGCCAGCGGCTGTCGGCCGGGTTCAGGCCGACACGCAGGTTGGCGACGTTGTAGCCCGGCTGCAGGATGCGGGGGAAACCGTGGGCGCCCTCGACATGCAGGTCGTTCCACATGTCACCCTTGTGCGCCATGTCGAACTGCGCATACACCAGCTTGTCGGCGCCCACATGCCGCTGGTAGCGCAGGTTCCAGCTCCAGTTGAAATACGGCACGAACGGCAGCCGCTCACCTACGTTGGCCTGGAAGGTGGGATAGGGGCTCGATTTCAGGTGTGAGTCGGTATAGCTGCCCGAGGCCTGCGCCGACCAATGCTCGCCGAACTTGTAGTCGAGGTTCGATTCGATGCCCTCGATGCGCGCGTCGCCCACATTGACGTTGAAACTGCTGGGCGCGCAGATATCCACATCGTAGATCAGCGTCTGCAGCTGCTTCCATTTCATCAGGTAGGCGGCGCCATTCCACACCAGCCGGCCACCCAGGCTCGTGCTCTTCCAGCCCAGCTCGTAGTTGTTGAGGGTATCGGGCACGTACTTGCTGCGGTACGCCGTTGTCGTAGCAGGACTGCGGGAAGCCTGAGTTCGAGCCGCCGTCGCGGAAGCCCTGGCTGAAATTCGCATAGGCCATCACGCCGCGCGTGAAGTGGTAATTGAAGCCGAGCTTGCCGTTCCACTTGGCCGATGAACCCACGCTCAGGGCCGGCGAGGTATCCACGTAGGCAAACTGCCCGTAGGGGCTGTAGTAGCTGAAATCGGATTTGAAATGCACCGCGCCGGCTTCGACGCTCAGCTTGTCGGTGAAATCGAAACTGATGTTGGCAAACTCGGTGGTCTGCAGATAGTCGGTGCGGGTCTGGTAGCCATACCAGATGCCGGGCGGGAGCGAGGTGAAACCAGGCGCCGTGCCGTTGTAGGCGTTGTAATACTGGAAGGCCGGGCTGTCGGTACGCAGGCCCGGCATGAAATAGGTGCTGCCGGAATTCTTGTCGCGCGTCTTCTCGGTGTACAGGCCCGCGAGCCAGTGGAATTTTCCACCCGGCTTGGAAGCGAGCCGCAACTCGTTCGACCAGCGTTCCGGGTTGGTGTGATATTCGTAGTACTGGATCGGCACCGCGCAATCCGTGTACGGCCCATCGCCGTACACCGGATCGTTGGCGCAGGTCACGCCCTCGTTGGCGCCGTTCTGGAAGTTCTCGATGTACTGCGAGTACTCGTTCTGCTGGCGCCGCGGCAGCGACCAGTAGGTGCTGGCGAACACCAGGTCGGCGATGCCCAGGTCGCCATCGATATGCAGATCGGCCATCTTGGCTTCGAAGCGGTTGCTCTCCGGCCCGAAGCGCGAGACGGTGCGTGGCGGCAGGTTGGGATCCTCGTCCCAGGCGCCGACCACGTTCTGGCGCTGGAAGCTGTAGGTCAGCGTGCCGCTCCACTTGTCATTCAGCTCGCCACGCAACGCGATGCGGCCGCCGGTCGTGTGTTCGGTGTTGTAGTTGTCGCGCGCCCAGGCCGCATTGTTGGACACCGCGGTGTTCTTCCAGACGCGCGTGGTCAGGAGGTTATTGATGAAGCCACCACGCGAATCGCTGAAGGCCGAGACCCGCAAACCCAGCTTGCCGGGGATCAACGGCGCGTTGAAGAAACCTTCGTAGGTCCAGTTCTCGCCGCCGTTGGCGATCGAGCCGCCGCTGAAGTCGACGCCGGCGCTGAAATCATTGAGATCGGGCTTGTTGGTCACGTAGCGCACGGCACCCGCCATCGCACCGGCGCCATAGGTCGTGCCCTGCGGCCCGTTGAGCACTTCGATGCGTTCGATGTCGTAAAGATGCAGGTCGGGCTGCGTGCCAGCCCAGCTGGTCGACATGTCGTCGACGAAGAAACCGGTCGCGGAGGAATTGGAGTAAGTCGGGTTGCTGCCATCGGCCACGCCGCGCATCACCAGGAACTGGGTGCCGGGGCCCGCACTGATGAAGGACACCGAGGGGAGCTTCTGCGCGTAGTCGTCGAAACCCTCGATGTCGAGCTGCCCGAGGTCTTTCTTCGACAGCACGTCGATGCTGAGTGGCACATCCTGCAGGTTCTCGCTGCGCTTGCGGGCCGTGACGATGACGACATCGAGCCCCTCTTGTGAAGAATTGTCAGCTGCGGCTGCAAACGCGGGCATGTGGGTGCGCTGAAGCCGGCGATGGCCGCGGCCACGGCCAGGCCGATCGCGGGATAGACGCCGCGCGTCGGCACGCGCGGCCCACTGAATGGCTGTTCAATCGCGGTTTGCTGCTTGCGTACGCGCATCAAGGGACTCCTTCAGCGCCGGAACGATCGGGTGTTGTTCACTCACGATCCAGAATGTGCACATGCATCATCCATGGGGCAGGCACATGGAGTCAACAGTGCGGGAACCAGCGGGACTGGTGCTGCGAATCGATTTCAATCAAAGCGCTGCAGGCAATCACCGAGTGCCTGGCGCAAGGGTTCCAGCTGGGCTTCGAAGTGGCGCCAGTAGCCCACGCCCGATGCATACAAAGGCTGGCGCACCTGCTCCGCGCTTGCGGTGCGCACGGCGCGACGCGTCTCATGGAATGCGAGGCAGGCCGGCTCGAACGGCAACCGACAATGCGCCAGCAGGCGGCGAATCTGCGTTTCGGGATCGGCGATCAGCCGCTCGTAGTCGAAACGCAGCACCTTGCCGGGCAGCACGGCATCCCAGTGATCCATCAACGACAGATAGGCGCGATAGTAACGGCCGAGATCCACCAGGTCGTAGCTGTAGGTCTGGCCATCGGCGAAGTGCTGCTTGTAGGCGCTGAAGCAGGCATCCAGCGGATGCCGGCGCGCATCGATGATCGTGGCATTGGGCAGCATCAGGTGGATCAGGCCCACGTGGCTGAAGTTGTTGGGCAGCTTGTCGGTGAAGTGCGCGCGACCGCTGCGCAGCGGCGCGGTCTCGGCGAGGTAGCGTGCGCCGAGCGTCGTGAACGCGCCGCTCGGCGCCGTGGCGACGGTCTCCGGATAGCCATCGCGACTTGGCCACCATGTCGTCGAACTGGTGGCTGATGTTGATGATGTTGGGCAACTCCATCGTGCCCTCCACCTGCGAATGGCTGGCGAGAATCTGCTCGATGAGTGTCGAGCCGGAGCGCGGCAGGCCGACGATGAAGATCGGCGCTGCGTCCGGATCGCCACAGCCGGCGTGCCGTGAGAAAAAGCCGCTGTTGAAGAACGCGCTGATGCGTCGGCAGCGCTGCTCGAAATGCCCGCTGTCGAATGGGGCATCGAGGCGTCGCAGCGCATTGCCCAACTGGTAGTGACTGAAGGATTCAGGGTACTGGCCGCGTTGTTCGGCTGCCTTGCCGAGTGCGAACTGCAGGTGTGCCGCCGCGGCGCGTCGGGTATCGGTGCGTGCCAGCTGCGCTGCCATCGCGGCAATGTCTGCATCGCTGAAGTCATAGTTCTTGAGATCGGCGAGGCTCCACCAGGCCTCGGCGCAGCCAGGGTCCATGCGCAATGCCGCCTTGTAGGTGGCTTCGCACTGTTCGCGCCGCCCGAGCGTTTTCTGCACATGGCCGATGGCCATGCGCAGCTGCACTTCTCCGGGGCTGAGTTGCGCCGCGTGTTCGTAGGCTTCGAGTGCCGCCTCCTGGCGCAGCAGGCGCACGGCCACCGCGGCGAGCGTGATCCAGCTCTGCGGGTTCTCGGGCTCGATCTGCAGGAGCCTGCGTACCGCGGCGTCGGCTTCCTCGAGCTTTCCCAGCGACATCAACACCTGCCCCAATCCGCGCCAGATCAATGGATGGTGGGCCGACTGCCTGAGCGCATGGCGCAGCAGGCGCTCTGCATCGCGGCCCCGGTCGGCGGCGAGCGAGAGCGCCGCCAGGCCGCACAGTGCCGCCACGTGCGCCGGATCGGCGTGCAGGATCTCGCGAAACAACTGCTCGGAGCCCTTGCGATCGTCGGCGAGCAGCGCCGCGGTGGCTCTGGCGACTCGTGACTGCTCGGGATCACACAGGCGTGCACGTTCAAAGGCCAGGCGTGCATCGGCGTATTGCTGCAGGTCGACGAGTACGTCGGCGTAGGCCAGCCAGGCCAGCGCATGGTGTGGCACCTGTGCCAGCACCAGCCGCGCCTGCTCGCGCGACTCGGTGAACTGGCCGGCAGCGCGCAGCGCACGCGCCAGATCGACGCGTATCGCCAGCGACTCGGGCGCATTGGCCGGCGCGGCGGCGAGTGCGCTTTGCAATGTAACGATGCTCTCGGCTACGCGCTCCTGGTACAGCAGCGCCGCGCCCAGCAGCGCCGCGCATTCAGGCTCATCCGGACGCTGCTTTCCGAGCTCGCGCAGCAAGCGCTCGGCGGTGGCCGCCTGCCCTGCCCGCAGCGCCGCGCGAGCGCGCTGCAGTTCCGCGTCGAAGCCGCGGCCGCTGGTCAAGGGGCCGCGTGTGGCTTGACCCCGGTCCATGTCCAGCCCGTGATCTTCCAGCCGCTGGCGCCGTTGCGCAGCGCGTAGGTCATCTGCCCTTCTTCCACCATCGCCTTGCCATGCTCTTTATAGGTGTACACCGTGGGGATCACCACATAGGCAAAGCCGCTCTCGGCTTCGACGCGGGTGGGATCCTTGTAGGAGACGTGCCCATCGGACACACCCGTGGCGGTGGCGTGCTTGTCATAGGCCGCCGCCCATTTGTGGGCGGCATCGGGCCCCGACCAGCGATGCGGCGCGAACTCATCGATGATGATGATGTTGCCCGCCGCATAGGCGGCATAGGCCGTCTTGGTGTCGCCATTGTTGAAGCCATCGATGAACTGGCGGATCGGCGTCATCGGCTCGCCGGGCGCGGCGGCGGCAGCAACGGCAGACAGCAGTAATCCCGTCAGCAATAGCAATGCGGTTCTCGTCATGGCAGCACCTCGATTGATTGTTGTAATGATCAGGGGCCCAAAGACCAGGCCCCGACTTGCGCTCAGCGACGGCGCATCCTGCGCAGCTGAATCAGCGGTTCAGCCAGCAACAAGGGCACCGACCAGCAGGCGAATGCCAGCATGGTATCCAGCTCCATTGGCGTGGTGATGTTGAGCGGCAACAGCAGCTTTTCCACCAGCCGGAACGTGACGAAAGCAAAGGTGACCACGTAGCTGCGGAGCATCCACTCACGATGCTGTTCGATTGCCCGATTGCGAATCGAGTACAGCGCCATCGAAGTCGTGACGACCCACGCGCAGGCCAGGCCGAACAGGCCGGCGGCATACGCAAAGTATTGATGGTCGATGGTAAGCGCGAGATAGAACGCGCCAGTACTGCCGACCGCAACGCCGGCGAGATAGACCCGCCCCAGCCTGCGGTGCCATGCGCCGGTGCGACCCCTGAGCCCCAGCCATAGCTGCACCAGGCCGACGAGGGCTGCCAGCATGCCGCCGAAAATGTGCGGCACCAGCCCGAGGCGACGCGGCCAGAATTCGCCGTAGGTGGCGGCATCGTAACTGGTGTAGCGCAGCGCGTTGTGATCGATGAACCAGAGCATGGCGCCTGCCAGCATCACGAGGACTGCAACCAGGACTGCAAAGCCACTGCGCGGGATCACATCGGAACTTCGGGTCGCCATATTGTTCTCCTTATGGTCGCGACGGTATCACATGGCGGCCTGGAATATGCTCCACGACTGCAGGTGCTGGTACACCCAGCCAGCGAAACCCTGCCAGAGCGCAGTGTTACCCAGCGGATCGCGACCCTGCTGCACCACGACCAGGAACGCAGTGGCCCACAGCGTGACCGGCTGCACTTTGCGAGTCGACCACCAATCGTAGGCCATCAACAGCAGCAGCACCGGATAGGTGCAGATCAGCGGCGTGACCCGATCGTCCCACCACGGCACCGGCACGGGCCAGCGATCGTAGGCTGCATCCAAGATGGCCAGCGTGCCGATCAGCATCAGGCGCTTGTGTACGGCCGGCCGAAGGCGATGGCGCAACGCCAGACCGATCAGGGTGCCGAACATCAGCATGTCCGACAGCGTTACCGCGTAAAAACCCCTCTGCCCTGCCCCCGCAGCACCGGGATGGCCGTCATCGACCAGTTTCTGGGTGCCAATCAATGTGCCCAGCACGACCACCAGGCAGGCGATCACAACCCCGACGATGCCCAGGCGCCGATGCAGGTCGGTGCGACCGGCAGCCACCAGCGAGGTCTGCGCGATGAACAGCAGTATCCACAGGCTGAAAACCGCGCCATGCACATGCAGCAGCACATTGCGCAGCGGCGCCCAGAACAGCCCCGCCAGAAAATAGGTGTGCGCGAAGCCCACGAGCACTTCGGCCAGCATCAGCACGGCGAGCGCGGAAAAGAACCGGTGCTCGATACGCTGGCGGTCGGCCGGGCTGAACCTGGTGTTCAATGGTCAGCGCTCCAGCGCCAGTGGATTCGGTGTCGGCGTGCCAATGCGGGTCAGCGTATTGCGGTCGGTGTGATGGAACGGAGCACTCTGGCCCTTCACCTGCAACACCGTGTCTTCCTCGTATGACCAGGTGCCATCGTCGTTCACGCGCACTTTGATGCTGAACTCGAGCGTTGTGAACGCATGTTCGAGAAAGGCGGTCGAGCAGATGCCGGCTTCCGTGGAGCCGCGGCGCGCGGCGACTTCAAAGCTGCGCGCGTTGGCCGCCGCCTTGCCGACCGCGAGGGCCACCTGGCCACGCGGGATAGCGAGCGAATGCAGCACTGTTCCGGTCGCCGGCTCCCACAGCCAATACCCCACCTGATCGTGATAGGTCTCGACTTCGTCCGGCTTGATCACACGCGTGTGATAACGCAAGCCGTAGAAGAGTTGCGGCCCATTGGCCTGCGGATCGATCGGCTGCAGCTCCATGTGCTCGAGGTACACCTGGCGGCGCGGCCCTTCGGGCTTGGGATTCACATCGATGCCGCGCACGCCTTCCCAGATGCCGGCCAGCGGCGCCAGTGGCCCCAGGTTGGCCAGGGTGTCGACATCGACGTCCTGCGGCTCGGTGTAGATGTCCTCGGGATACTCGCTCACGCACTCAGCTCCTTTTTTCGCATTCTAGCGACTGGCCGACACCGTTGCGATGGCCTACCCTGTCGCATAACCCTGAGGAGCCCACATGCACAAACGAAAACTTGGCAGCAGCGGCCTGGAGGTCTCGGCGCTCGGCCTCGGCTGCATGAGCATGAGTTTTGGCTACGGACCGCCGGGTGACAAGCAGCAGATGATCGAGCTGATCCGCGCCGCAGTGGCGCGCGGCGTCACGTTCTTTGACACTGCCGAAGTCTATGGCCCGTACACCAACGAGAGACTGGTAGGTGAGGCGCTGGCACCGCTGCGTGCGCAGGTGGTCATCGCCACCAAGTTTGGCTTTGGCATCGTCGATGGCAAGCAGCAGGGTCTCAATAGTCGCCCCGAACACATCAGGGAAGTGGCTGAAGCTTCCTTGCAGCGGCTTGGCATCGATACGATCGACCTGTTCTACCAGCATCGCGTCGATCCCGATGTTCCGATTGAAGAGGTCGCCGGCGCCGTCAGGGATCTGATCAAGGCCGGCAAGGTACGCCACTTCGGTCTTTCGGAAGCGGGAGTGCAGACCATCCGGCGCGCTCATGCGGTGCAACCCGTCACCGCGCTGCAGAGCGAATATTCGCTCTGGTGGCGCGAGCCGGAGCAAGAAATATTGCCGGTACTCGCGGAACTGGGCATCGGCTTCGTGCCCTTCAGTCCGCTGGGCCGCGGCTTCCTGACCGGCAAGATCGATGAAAGCACGACCTTCGACAGCACGGACTTCCGCAACAACGTGCCGCGCTTCACACCCGAAGCCAGGAAGGCGAACAAGGCGCTGGTCGAACTGCTCACGCGCCTGGCGGCACGCAAGCAGGCCACGCCTGCGCAAGTCGCGCTCGCCTGGCTGCTGGCACAGCAGCCCTGGATCGTGCCGATTCCGGGCACCACGAAACTGCATCGACTCGAGGAGAACATCGCTGCGGCTGCGCTCACGCTCAGCGCGGAGGACCTGCGCGACATCAATGAGGGTGCTGCTGCGATCACCGTGCAGGGCGCGCGCTATAACGAAGCCTTGAATCGCCTCGTGGGGCGCTGAGCGCCGGGGCTTCCCCGGTTGCAGGCAGCGTTCAGTTCGCCTTGGGCGCGCCTGGGCCCTCGCCCAGCAAGAGCGCCAGGTCGTGCACCAGGTCGGCCACCGGTGAATCGGCCGCGCTGACCAGGCGCAGCCGGCCCGAAGCATCGATGATCAGGGTCGCCGTCGAATGGGCGATGGTGTAATCCGCGCCCTGCGGTACGTGCGTGTATTGCACCTGGAAACTGCTGGTCGCCTGGTTGATCTGCGCCGTCGTGCCGGTGAGGCCGATGAAGCGCGGATCAAAGGCCCGCATGTAGCTCTTGAGCAGCT
Organism: uncultured Gammaproteobacteria bacterium; assembly: GCA_963764065.1. Taxonomy (GTDB): domain Bacteria; phylum Pseudomonadota; class Gammaproteobacteria; order Steroidobacterales; family Steroidobacteraceae; genus FEN-1191. The sequence continues at coordinate 95,244 of CAVXRM010000005.1, forward strand.
TCGGACTGTCGTGCTGCGGATCAAGCGTGATAAACAGCACCTGCACACGGGCCGCGCGCTCGCCCAGCTGCTTCATCACCACGGCCAGCTTGTGCATCTCGGCCGAACAGATGCCGGGGCAGCGCAGGAAGCCGAAGAACACCACCACGACCTTGCCGCGATAGTCCTGGAGGGTGCGCGGTGCACCGTCGGCATCGCGCAGCCTGAAGCTGGGCGAGTGAGCGGCCTGTGGCCACGGCGCCAGCTTGAAGGCCACTGGCGCGGCAGCTGCGCGTGACACCTCTGGCGCCGCGAACACCATCATCGTGGCAGCCAGGATGGCGATGACGAGCACGTGTGGCGTGAATGTGCGCATGGTGTTATGGGCACCGGCTGCCAAGGGTCTGCAGGGAAGTCACGTTGATGCGATTGCCGTCTTCAATCAACACACCCTTCACAGCGACTTTGTGTCCTCGTCGACTGCGCGCATCAAAGGGCCCAGTGCCCAGCAGCGCGTAGTTGCCGGTGCCGAGCGGCAGCGCTCCGGCGTCCTGCAGTTCGGTCGATGAGCTTGCCTGACTCTCGGTGGCCGCCGGCTTGCCCGCGCGACGCAACCACCAGTCATTGGCGCGGCCCGGCGCCAGGCAGCCTACGACCTGCACGGTCTTCAGTGCGCGCGGTTGCTTCATGGCCGTGGCTGCGGCCGTGGCGTCCACAGCGTACTGTGCCAGCGGGCTGAACATCTCATCCCAGGTCTGGTTCTGCCGGCGAAAATACACCAGGTTCTCGGGGCCGCAGTTGCGGCCGGGATCATCGGCGGCGATGCGCTGACGGTAATTCTCCTGGGAGTTGTCGTAGTGCGCCGTGACGATGAGCTTGCTGCCGGCCGGCGCCTCCAGGGGTTGCTCGAGCTCGTACGCCAGCTGCCAGTGAAAATCGTAAGCCGGCACAGTCAGCAGCGTCAGTTCGCGTCCATCGGGATACACAAGCACGTACCGGAAGTCGCGCGCGCGCATGTGCGCATGCGGCTGCAGCTGGAAGATGGTCACCGCTTGCGTGAAGGCCGACATGCCGATCAGCTCGTAGCTGTGGGCATAGGGCGCGATGGGCGGAATCGCGACCTGCGTGCCTTCGGCCTTGGTGCCTGGCGCATCCGTCAGCAATTCGCTGCCATTGGCGATGATGGCATTGATCGCCATCGGCGCGCGGAACAGCTGTTGCCGTGGCGGGGTCGGACGGAACCACAGCGCCAGTTGTGAACGATCGGATTCGGGCTTGCCGGTGGCGCTGTAATGGATGTTGAAGTTCAGATAGTAATTCCTGCCGGCCTTGAGCAACTTGCCGCTGTCTTCGGCGAAGACCTCGAGCGTGGAGCCCGGCGTGTACACGCCGAGCATGTCGTAGGCATTGGCATTGGCGCTGTCCACCACCGCGGGCGTGACATCGGCGACCGCACCGTCGGGAATACCCAGATTTCGCGCCACCGCTGCGAACTCCGCGATCTCCTTCGGCCCCATGCCTTCGGGCAGCAGTACTTCGGTGATGGCCATGTGGTGCAGCAGGCGGCGATTGCCGGCGCGCAGCTGCATCGCAGAGATCCATTGATCCTGCATCGCCGGCACCTTGATCAGCTGCTGGATGTAGGGGATTTCGCCACTGGCAGCGACCTGCAGCTCCGGCAAGGCAACGATTGCATCGGGCGGCCGCTGGAGCGGGGACTGCGGTGATTGCGGCTGCCCGGACATTTCTGGCAGATCGGCGGCATCGCCTGCGGGCGTTCCGCCATCGATCCACGCGAGCAGCGCACCCAACTCGGCCTCGCTGAGTCGTGCATCGTTGCGGAATTTCAGGCTGCGCGCGGGATCAGCGGACCACGGCGGCATCGTGCGCGCAGCCACCTGGTCGCGTATCGATCTGGCAGCAGCCACTGCCTGCGGGTACGAGAGCAGCGCCACGCGCGCCGGGTCATCTCCGGCGGCGTGGCAAGCGGCACAGTGCCTCTGCAGGATTGGCGCCACGTCCTTCGTGTACGTGGGCACTGATCCGGCTGCCGCATTGGCACAGCCCAACACCACCAGGGTGAGCATCAGGCTGGTCAAACGCCCCGGCATAGTCGCTCCGCTCGCATGCAATGCAACGAGCGCAGTTTACCATCAGCGCATGACGGCTCAGAAGCGATCGAGGTTCATCACCTTGGTCCAGGCCGCCACGAACTCGCGCACGAACAGCGCCTGCGAATCGCTGCTGGCATACACCTCCGCGAGCGCGCGCAGTTGCGAATTCGAACCGAACACCAGATCGACGATGCTGCCAGTCCATTTGCGCTTGCCGGTGGCACGATCGAAACCCTCGAGCACGCCGGCCTCGGTGGCCGATTTCTGCCAGCGCGTGTTCATGTCGAGCAGGTTCACGAAGTAGTCATTGCTGAGCACTTCCGGCCGCTGCGTGAACACGCCCTGCGGTGACTGCCCGACATTCGCATTCAAGGCCCGCAGACCGCCGATCAGCACCGTCATCTCCGGTGCACTGAGGTCCAGCAGCTGCGCCTTGTCGATCAGCAGCTCGGCCGCTGCCGCCTCGAAACCGCTGCGCACGTAGTTGCGGAAACCGTCGGCGAGCGGCTCGAGCACTGCGAAGGCTGCCACGTCGGTCTGATCCTGCGAGGCATCCATGCGCCCCGGCGTGAAGGGCACCAGGATCTCGTGACCGGCCTTGCGCGCCGCCGCCTCGATCGCGGCGCCACCGCCCAGCACGATCAGGTCGGCCAGCGAGACGCGTTTGCCGCCGCTCGCCGCTGCGTTGAACTCCTGCTGGATCGCTGTCAGCTTCTCGAGTGCCTTGGCCAGCTCGGCGGGCTGATTGACCTCCCAGTTGCGCTGCGGCGCGAGGCGGATGCGCGCACCGTTGGCGCCACCGCGTTTATCGCTACCGCGGAAGCTGCTGGCCGAGGCCCAGGCAGTGCTCACCAGTCGCGCAATCGACAGCCCCGAGGCGAGGATCTTCGCCTTGAGCCGCGCGACATCCTGTGCATCGATCAGCGGATGATCGATGGCAGGAATCGGGTCTTGCCACAGCAAGGCTTCCTTGGGTACCAGCGGACCCAGGTAGCGCGCCACCGGACCCATGTCGCGATGGGTCAGCTTGAACCAGGCGCGCGCGAAGGCGTCGGCGAACTGTTCCGGATGCGCAAGGAAACGCCGCGAAATCTGCTCGTACGCAGGATCAAAACGCAGCGCGAGATCGGTGGTCAACATCGATGGCGCGTGACGCTTGTTGCTGTCATGGGCATCGGGCACGGTGCCGGCGCCCGCACCCTTGACCGGGCGCCACTGGTGCGCGCCAGCGGGGCTCTTGGTCAGCTCCCACTCGTAGCCGAACAGGTTCGCGAAGAAATTGTTGCTCCACTGCGTGGGCGTCGTGGTCCAGGTCACCTCCAGCCCACTGCCGATCGCATCGCCACCCTTGCCGCTAGCGTAGCTGTTCTTCCAGCCGAAGCCCTGCTCTTCAATGCCGGCGCCCTCGGGCTCGGCGGCAACGTACTTGCCCGGATCAGCGGCACCGTGGGTCTTGCCGAAGCTGTGGCCACCGGCGATCAGCGCCACGGTCTCTTCGTCATTCATCGCCATGCGCGCGAAGGTCTCGCGGATATCACGCGCGGCTGCCAGCGGATCGGGCTTGCCGTTCGGACCTTCCGGATTCACGTAGATCAGGCCCATCTGCACGGCCGCGAGTGGATTCTCGAGTTGACGATCGCCGCTGTAGCGCTCGTCGGCCAGCCACTTGCCCTCGGCGCCCCAGTAGATGTCCTCCTCCGGTTCCCAGATGTCGACACGACCGCCGGCAAAGCCGAAGGTCTTGAAACCCATCGACTCGAGCGCGACGTTGCCCGCGAGGATCATCAGGTCGGCCCAGGAAATGCGCCGGCCGTATTTCTGCTTGATCGGCCACAACAGGCGGCGCGCCTTGTCGAGATTGACGTTGTCCGGCCAGCTGTTCAGCGGCGCAAAGCGCTGGCTGCCATTGCCGGCGCCGCCGCGCCCGTCGCCGACGCGGTAAGTGCCGGCGCTGTGCCAGGCCATGCGGATGAACAAAGGTCCGTAGTGACCGAAATCGGCCGGCCACCAGTCCTGTGAATCGGTCATCAGCGCGTGCAGGTCCTTGATGACGGCCTGCAGGTCGAGGCGCTTGAATTCCGCGGCGTAGTCGAAGCCCGCGCCCATCGGGTTGGACTGCGGCGAGTGCTGGTGCAGGATGCCGAGGTTCAGCTGTTTGGGCCACCATTCCTGGTTGGACCTGGCGCCTACCGTTGCGCGCTGCTGCGACCCGCCCGTAACCGGGCACTTGCTGTGATTTTCCATGGCGTCTCCGTGCAGGTGATGTGGGTCTTCAACCCTCCCGCAAAAGTAGCGCCAGTGGCGTGATTAATCCAATCAATCTTACCGATCAGTCTTATTAAAAAACCCAATAGCCCTACTGGCTCACCAGCCCCTGGCGGATCGCGTAGACCGTGACCGCCGCGGTGTTGTGCAGGCCGAGCTTGCGCATCAGGTTGGAGCGGTGCTTTTCAACGGTCTTGACCGAGAGCCGCAGGGCCTTGGCGATCACCTTGTTGGTCTGCCCCTGGCCGATGCGCGCCAGCACTTCGCGCTCGCGCGGGGTGATCGGCGTCGCGGCTCCGGCGAAGCGTGCGGCCACGCGCTCGGCATACTGCGTCAGGATACTGGTTTCCACCGAATCGCTGAAGAAGCGCCGCCCGGCGCCCACCACGCGCAATGCTTCCAGCAGTTCGGCGTAGCCATCGTCTTTCAGCAGATAAGCGCGCGCGCCCGCCGACATCGCGAGGCGCATCATCGGCTCTTCGGCCTGGCCGCTGAGCACCAGCACCCGGGCTGCGCTGTGCGCGGCGGCCAGCGCGCCCAGCAATTCGGTCACCGAACGGCCAGCCACCTTCAGGTCGCTGATGATCAGTTGTGGATCTTCCTGCGCGACCAGCGCCAGCGCCTCGTCGATACTGGCAGCGGCGCCAACGACGGCCAGGTTCGACTCGGAGCCCAGCGACGCGCGCAGCCCATTGCGCAACACTTCGTGCTCGTCCACGAGCAGCACCCGCAGGCTCCCGGGCGACACATCGCCACTCATGGGAAGCGCCTGCGAATGCACATGGGCCTCAACTCAACTTCTTGCGGGCCGCGCCAGTCTTCAACATGGGGCGCACCAGTGCCTCGAGCTCATCGGTCTCAAAGGGCTTGGCCAAGACGCCATCGGCACCAGCACTGCTGGCTGCGGCCAGATAGGCCTGCGTGGACACCGCTTCAGGACGATACCCGCTGAGTTCGAAATTGCCGCCGCCCGAAATTGCGATGATCGCAATGGCCGGGTATTCGGCGCGCAGCTGGCGGATCAACTGCACACCGTCCATGCCCGGCATGATGATGTCGAGGATCACGAGGTCATAGGCCTGCCTGGCAATCTGCAGCAGGCCGGATTCGGCATCCGCGGCGACGTCCACGCGCACTTCACTCGCTTCGAGCACGCGCTTGAGCGCATCGCGCACGAAGGGCTCATCGTCGATGACCAGCAGGTGTTTCATGGCTAACGGACCTCCAGCATCTGATCCAGCTCGAGGCTGCTGACGAGTTTGTTGTCGACCGCGAAGCGCGTCACGCCGGCAGCACTCTTCAGGCCGAGCCGACGCATCAGGCTGATGCGATACTTCTCCATGGCCTTGACGCCACGCCCCAGCTCCTGGGCAATCCTCCAGGTGGGCACGCCGAGTGCGATGAGCCGGAGGACGCGGCACTGTTCCGCATCCAGATCGGTGATCGCCGACTGTTCGGGCGGACTGCAGTGCTCCAGCCAGTCACCGACCACCGCCTCCCAGACATTGCCACACACGGTGCGTCGGCCGCTGGCGGCCCGTCGTATGGCACGCAGCAGTTCCGAGCGCGGCGCGTCCTTGCAGACGTAGCCGATCGCGCCGCCGATGAACGCGGCACGCACGTATTCCAGTGAATCGTGGGTAGTCAGCACCAGCAGCGCCATGCCGGGAAATTCCTGGCAGACCGTATTCACTGCCTGGCCGCCAGAGATGCCGGGCAGGTTCAGGTCGCAGATGATCAGATCGGGCCTGGTGCCGCGTACCAATTCCAGGGCCGTAGGGATGTCGCCGGCGCTGCCGACCACTTCCAGGTCGCCTTCAAGCCCGAGCAGCGCAGCGAGGCCATCGCGCACCACGACGTGATCGTCGATGAGCACGACGCGACAGCAGGCGTCGCTCTTGCGCCGGAACCACTCAGGCCATAGCCGATTCTGCTTGCCTGAGGCTGCCTGTGCGGCGGCCCGCTTGCGCGCAGCCGCGTCGCTCTTGCGGCGCAACCGCAATTCCGGTGCGCGTGCTGCCGTCCTGGTTGCCATGGTGCCTGCCTCGATCGACATGGTAGCGCGCCGCGCCCGAGGCATTGGCGCTTGCCCCCGCTAGTTAAAGCAATCTTCATCTACCGCTGTGGCTCAATCCACCACGAGCCCATCGGCGTGAAAGGCTCCGATCACCACGTTGACCCGATCGCCGCGTTTCACCAGCCGGCCCTTGTTCGAGAATGCCATCCAGTAGGATTTGCCTTCTTCGGGATCGGCGCTCTGGCGTAACTGTCCGACCTGCTCCATCGACGGCACCACGAGACTGACGCCGGCGCGCGGATCGTTCAGCGAGGGTTCGGACTTCTTGTCGTTGAGCGCCTTGGCCTTGGCAGCATCCAGCGCGCGATAACTGAAGCGGATGATTTCACCGGACTCGGTCCACTTCACGGCGAGCGAGTCCACGCCCCAGATCATCCGGTAGTACTCGCCTGCGCGGCCCGCGAACCGATCGGGTCGATAGTGCGAGGAAGTGTGCGCTGCCGCCTTGGGAGTGCTGGCATCCGGCGCAGCGTCAACCGTTGGCGCTATCCACAATGCGGCAACGACGGCCACGCAGGCGAACGCCTGCCAGCGCGCGGACTTGTCACGCTGCGAAGCTGCGAAGTCGGTCTTCATTGCCCTTCCTTTTGCAGTTTCATGGGTGACCCCTGCTGGCGTTGAGCCAGTGTTCGACGCTGGGCCTGGTGCCATCAGCCGGCGCCTCGCTCGGTTTCGGCTGAAAATAGCGCTTGCGCTGCTCCTCGGTCAGCAGCTCGCGAATCTGCGACTCGGTCCTGGCGTTGATCGCCTTGATCGCGCCGATGCGATCCTCGGCGGCCACGGTGTTGTTGGTCCACAGCGCCCGCATGTCGGCCTGGCGACTGACGAGCAGCTGTCGCACTTCGCTCGTCTGCTGCGCGTTGAGATCAAGGCGCTTTGCAAGCGCCGTCGCCGGGTCGCGCGTGCGCGTTGCCTGCGGAGCTGCAGTCACTGCAACAGCATCGCCAGCCCGCGCGCCCGGCAGGCCCGCCACCCCGCAGGCAAAGCTGGCCAGCAGGTACGCAGCCCAGGGCATTCGCCACCTGCTGTATGGAGCGCACTTGCTGCAACCTAGCCGCAGATGTGGCAAAGCTGCCCGGGAAAATCCCGGGCAGCTTTGCACAAGGTCCTTCGTGAACCGCAGCGACTGCGCATCAATTCGCCGTTCCGGACAAGCTCGCCGATTGCGTGCCGGCCGCATCCGCAACGGAGATCGTCGCAGTCTTGGTACCCGTCGCTTCCGCGGTCAGCGGCTTGAACTGCACCGTGACCACGCAGCGTCGCTGCAGGGGCCAGGGTGGTCTGGGCGACCACCTGGCCGCCGCCAGCGGGTCCGCAGGTCGAGAACACGCGCGTCACGGCGAAGTCGGCCGCGTTCGTACCGGCGAGCGCTCCCTGCAGGATGCCAGTGAGCGGCACGTTACCGGTGTTGGTCAGCTTGAAAACCTGCGCCGGATCCGTGGTGCAGGCCAGGATCTGCGCGGGCGTCGTCCCCGGACAATTGCGCGTCTGGGTCGGAGTCCAGCTGGTCGGAGTCAGCGTGGCGGCGACGACCGCCGCCACACCCGCACCACTCAAGGCCACGGGCGCGCCGGCCACGGCAACATCAGCCGTGATGCCCAGCGACCCGCTGTAGCCCTGTATCGCCGTCGGCGTGAACGCGACTGTGATGGTGCAGGTATTGCCCGCCGCCAGATTGAAGGGACTGGCACCGCAAGTGCCCGCACTGCGCGCAAAGCCCGCGCGGGAAGCCACCCAGCGTAATGCCGGTGGCATTCAGGCTGCCGGTATTGCTCACCGTCAGACTCAGGATGGAAGTCGTCCTGGGTGTGGTCACCGGCACGCTGCCGAATGCCAGCGAACTCGGCGTCACGCTGAGTATCGCCGCAGGCGGCGCCTGGAACTCGACCGCGCCGACGTCGACCGCGTTGTTCGCCTTCCTCGCGATTGCCGAAGAAGTCGAGGCTCGGCGCCGCCGCGTAGGTCGTCGGCCGAGTTGGCCGGTCGTGATGTAGTTGATGGCCGGCGAACCCGCCGTCAGCGCGTAGTTGCCGAGCGTGACGCTGGTCACCGGGTTGGTCATCGCCAGCGGGCCCCAGCTGATGTTGATCCAGTTGTTGCCCTCGTCCACGGTCGCCGCCGGCGTCAGGTTGAAGATCGGGTTCGGCACGGTGGCATCCGAGATGCCCGGAGGCACCTGGTAGCCCGATGCCGCCGAACTCCGGCGGGACGCGCGAACCGTTGCAGTACTGGCTGACGACGGCCGGATTGGCCGCCGTGTTGACCCGGAAGCCGGTGCCGCCGCCGGTATAGCCCGCGACGCTCGTCAGGATCGACGCCTCGGGAGCGCAGCGTGACCGTCGAGGCATGGTTGGTCGGCCCGGTGTCGCCGCGCACGCCGATGTCCCAGTAGCTGACGCCCGCCGGGCACGGCGCCCGTGGCCGCCTGGCTCGCCGCCGGCGTCCCGGTGAACGCGTTGTAGCAGCGTGACCACGTTCTGCTGGTTCAACGTGCCGCGCACCGAGCGCGCCCACGCCGATGTAGAAGGAACGGTTCTGCCAGAACACGTCGTTGTACAGCTCCGGGTACGAGACCTTCCGGCAGGCCCCGTTGCTGCGCCGCCAGTGCCGGTCCGCCCGCGCCAGTGGCCGGCCGGGCAGGTGATGGTCGCCGGGAAGTTGGCCACCAGCGTCGCGCTGTTCTGCACGCTCACCAGGCCCGCCGACCTGCGGACAGGATGCGGTCGTGCTGCCGGTCTGGATGCAGTTGGCCTGCTGGGTACTGGCCAGCGGAGCCCCGAGCGTGTTGAACAGCACGCCCGCCGACGCGGTGGTGTCGTTGGACATGATCGTGTTGTTGATGATGTTCACGTTCAGCGCATCCAGCAGCGAGACGCCGGCGCCGTCCCAGCCGGCCACGTTGTTGACGATGATGTTGTTGGTGACCTGCGGGCGTACCAGGGCGAGCGCGATCCGGTGATTCCCGGGAAGGTGACGTGCTGTTGCCGTTCGGGAAGCTGATCACGTCCGTGCCGTTGACGTGCTGCAGGCGCAGGCCGCCGCCGCTGCCGCTCTCCGCCGCGTTGCCCATGATCAGGTTGGCGTTGATCACCAGGCCCGGGCCGGCGCCGTCGCTCGGCCCGACCGAGCCCAGGGCCGGCACGCAATCCGCGTCGGTCGTCGGCGCCGCAGGGCGGATCGACGTCGGGGGCGCCCATGACCAGCAGGCCGCCGCCGTTGGTCGGGATGGTCGGGTTGGTGCTCTGGTTGAACAGGATCGAGTTGTGCTCGATGTCACCGTTGTAGCTGAAGCCCGATGTGGCCGACACCGCCGCCGTCACCGGTGCTCAGGTTGCCGCACACCCAGTTGTAGTTGAACTTGTAGAAGTCGGCACCGGTGCAGATGCTGACACCGCCCGCCCCCGCCGGCGTCGCCGAGAACAACTCGTCGCCGGTGGAGGAGTTCGACGTGACCGCGTTGTGGTGCACGTTCACGTTCAGGTTGTGGCAGTACGGCAGCTGCAGGTTGGCGCGTGCCGCTCGTTCTGGCAGGAACCCGGAGCCGCGTTGGTGGCGCTGCCCGCCGAGGTAGCGCCGGCGGGAATTCGCCCTGGCCGACGTTGATGCCGCCCGACAGCGTGCCGGAGTTGTTGTAGACGCGGTTGTTGGCGATCTGCAGGTTGTGCCCCCAGCCGTGCACGAAGATGCCGCCGCCGCCCTGCGAGCTGTTGGTGATGCCCAGGCCGTCGATGCTCGACGGGTTGCACTGGAAGTTGCTCGGGAACGGATTGTGCGCCGTCGCCGTGTTGGCTCCGCAGTTGCGTTGGTCGCGTCAGCAGCGTCGTGCCGGCCGGGAAGCCGGCGAGCAGCGTCGGGTCGCACGGATTCGCGCCGTGGAAGTTCACGCCCTTGGCCAGCACCGTGATGCCGGCGCCTTCCAGCGCGCCCATCAGCGAGGGCTCCTGCAGCAGTTCGGCCAGGTTGCCGTTGAGGGTGGCGTCCCAGCCGACCGTGGCCTCCAGCGGCAGCCGGTCGACCTGCGGGTTGTTGGGCGTGGCGTTGAAGCCGAACCAGCCGGCACCGCAGGTCGCTGCTCCCAGGTGGTCGGCGAGCCGTTGGCGCCGAGTCCGAACAGGCAATTGACCCGCTGGCGCCAGGCGTCCAGCTTGCCCGCCGGATGGGTATTGGCGTTGATGATGCTGGAGGCCGCGCCGACGCCCTGCAGCCGGACCGGCTTCCACATCAGCAGCATTTCCTGGTGGGCCGCCTGCGCGTGGACCGTGCGCCGCGTGTCGTGCACGCCACCGGACTGCGTCGGTGCCGCGGTCGTGGTGCAGGTCGGGTCGACGATGATCAGGTCGCCCGGCTTGGCCGCGTCGATCGCGGCCTGGATCGTGCCCGTGGCGGCGACGTGGGTCGGCGCCTTGCCGCCGATCGTGACCGTCACGGTGTCGATCGACTGCTGTGCCGTTGTCGCCGCGTGTGATGACCAGCTCGCCGCACTGCCGGCGGTCGAGCCGCCGTACTGCGCCTGCTGCTGGATCGGCGCAGGTCGGCACGCCGCCGGGATCGTGGGCACCGTGACCGTGATCGTCGTGTCGCTCCAGCTCGATGACGGTCAGCGGAGCGCGACGCCGTCCGATGGTCACCAGGGCCACGGTTCCGGCTGCGTAGCGCCAAAGCCGTAGTGGCGCGGTGACCTTCTTCTGATTGAACGGCGCCGCGGCGGCCGACGGCCCGGAGTAGGCGTTGTTGGGCACCATCTGGTCGCCCAGCGCCGTGATCGTGAGCGGTGTGACCGGCCGCGCTCACCCAGGGTCCGACGCCGTCGCCATCCACTTCCGCTGATGGCCGGCGTCGCATCCGGGTAGGCGCAGTCGGGATTGTTGTAGCCCGCGCCGGCGAAGGCCGAGGTCGGCACCACCGGCGTATCCATGTACTGCGTCTGCCCCGGCATGAACGGGATCTCGTAGCAGAACTGGCTGTACTGCGGGTTGAACAGCGGATCCGGCGTCGCGCCCGGTGCCCGGGTCGTTCATGCAGGTGACCATCATCGTCGGCGCATAGCCGGTCGGATTGGGCGGATTGACTTCCCAGGTCGAGTAGGTCAGGCCGTTGTAGGCGCCCCAGTGGTCGGCGTAGACGCGCGAGATTTCGGTGCCGGTCCAGTCCTTGATCGAGATCGGCAGATTGGGCGGCGAGAACTTCTCGCCGAACTGCGGCGAGAACGGATCGAATTCCGAGGTGAAGTCGTCGGTGATGACGCCGGTGAAGTGGGCGGCGACGTGCGTCGAGGTGAAGACCCAGAACTTCGCCAGCGCCGACGTCTGGTCGTCGAGCGTCACTTCCTTGCGATCGCAGAGATTGCGGGTCGCGCCGGCGAACGGCGCCACTTCCGCGGACTGCGGGAACAGGCTGATGTAGTCGGGAACGATGCGCGCTGCGCCCACGCACGGCCAGAAGGTCTCGACGCTGCCGGTGTCGCCCTCGTGGCTGGGCAGCGTCGTCCTGCCCGAACGTCGTGGTCGGATTCTGCGCGATTGTTGGCGTTGTAGTCGGCGCGCGACCTCCGCCTGGTCGGGCAGGATGAAGATGTTGCCGAGGCCGGCGAACTGCTGCGTCACCGGCGCGATGTAGTTGTCGCCGATCAGGATGTTCTTGTCCTCTTCCTTCACCAGCTCGTAGCCCGGCGGCACGACCATTTCGACCACGTACTTGCCGGCGGGCAGCATCGGCGTGCCGGACCGGTACGGATCGGTGCGCGTCGGGATTCGGCACGCAGACCGTGCAGTTCGTGCCGGTCGGCTTGCCGGTCGTCGGGATCGAGGCCGGTGACGCTCGGGAACTGGTACATGCCGTCGTACGGCGCCGGCTGCACCTGGTTCCAGTTGTGCATGCCGTCGTAGCACTTGAACTGGGAGTTGTTCGGCAGCGTGTGCGCCGGCGTCCCGCCGTTGTTGTACACGTCGAGCCACATCGGCTGGTTGAACAGCGAGAAGAAGAACAGATCGGCGTGGTGCCGGTGTCGCGCGCCCTGGCCCGGGCAGTTCATGTTGGGAATGCCGTCGGAGCGGAAGCCCTGCGCCCAGTCGTCCCAGCTGCTGGTCTTGGTGGTGTCGACCAGCGTGAGCGACGTGGCTGCCGTCCGGCGCCGTGCCCTCCTGGTAGAGGTTGATGGTCACGCCCGGCACGTCCGGGCGTCCAGCTGGTGTGGAGGAGCAGCGCCGGGTCGTCGAACGGCCGGGTCGAGGCGTAGATCACCTCGCCGTGGATGCCGCCGTTCTCGCCGGCGGCGATAGGGCTTCTTGCCGAACTCGAGGAACGAGTTCTGGCCGGAGAAGCCCTGCCAGCCCTCGGTGCCGAACCAGAACGGCGGATCGATGCGGCCGGTGGAGCCGCCGCGCGCCGCCCGGCGCCATGCGGCGATCGGAGCAGTCCGGTGCAGTCGGCGTTGGCGCAGTAGACCGCGCCCGGCACCCGCAGGTTCGGCGGGCAGCGGGATCTGCTCGGCGGTGTTCGCCATGGTTGCGCGATGCTGGAGCTGCCGCACAGCGGCGCCGGTGGTGCCGCCGCACGGTCGTGCCGTCGGCCGGACCGCCCGCGTCGTAGACCACGTGCGCGCCGGTGTTCTTGTAGCGGGTCGAGTCGGTTTCGATCACGTACCAGCTGAACAGCGGGAAGACCTCGTTGAAGCCGGCGTTGCCGTCCAGGTCGGTGTTGTTGAAGTTGGAGTAGCTGCCGTCGCGGAAGCGGATGTTGGTCGCCACCAGCGAGAGGCCCGGCTCGTTGGCGTCCCGGACGCCGTTGCCGTTCAGGTCGAGGAAGGTCGTGGTGTAGATGTTCGCCTGCCACTGGTTCATGGCGATCTGTCCCATGTTGACGGTCGCGCCGCCGGCCAGCCGGACCGGCGTCGACAGGCCGTCCACCAGCATGTCGTTCCACTGGTCGAAGACGGTGATTCTCCAGTCGCCGTCGGGAAGACCGGTGAGGGTGAAGTTGCCGTCGGCGTCGCACTTGGTGAACGCGAAGTCTTCGCCGTCCGGATCGCCGAAGCTCACGTAGCACTGGGTGAAGGCGAAGCTGCTGTTGTCGCCGCTGCTGTAGAGCCGCTCATCCGGCGTGCGGCTCATGCGCTCGGTCGTGACCATGCCGGTCACCGTATTGGTGCAGTTGGCTGCCCGGTGATGTTCGGGTCGGTGCCGTTGCAGACGCCCGCCTTGCGGCCATTGATGATCTCCGGGTTGGCAAAGCCGATCGACACGTGGTATCCGGCCGGCCCGTACTCCTGGAAGAAGCTCGGCTCGCCGACGCGCAGGAAGGAATCGTGGGCCTTCTGGCCGTCCAGCGTGTTGGTCTGCAGCCACTCTTCGCCGCGCGCGATGCGGTCGGCGCCCGGGCGTGGCCACCACGCCGTACCGTCCCGGCATCAGGTTGGCAACCACCGCCTGGCCCGCCAGCGGCGACAGCGTCTTGCCGTCGGCTTCGTACTTCGGGCAGGTCACGATCGTGCCGGTGATGCCCGTCGGGCTCGCCGTCGCCGTCGAAGCCCAGGTTCTGGTTCGCCCCGGAGATCGGGCAGGCATCCAGCCCGGTGCTCGGATCGATCGTTCCCGCCAGGCTGTTCGACAGCGGCATGTTGAACATGTCGTAGGTCATCTGTCCGGTCGCATCGCCGGTGCCGCCGGCATCGTCGAACAGCGTGATGTTGAAGCCGCCCAGGCCTGGCTCGTTGGGCGACAGCACGTCGATGCCGCCGCCGCCATCCTGCTCGCCGTTGAGCGGGAAGTCGTCCTCGAACACGAACACCGAGAGCTTCGCCGGCGGGAACGGGGTCGGCTGCACGCGCATGCACGGTCGCCGGGAAGGCGCCGTGGTCGCGGTGCACGCGACCGCCCGTGCGCGGGACGCAGGCGATCGGCGCGCCGCCCATGCCGTGGCCGCAACTCGGGGTTGGATCGCTCAGGCAGCCGTTCAGGTTCTCGAACGGAGTTGGCCGCATCGCCCGGCAGCACCGAGATGTAGTAGCGCTTGGTCGGATCCAGATGGACCTGGCTGGGATCCAGCGGCGTCTGCTGCGCGCGCCGTCGGTCCGGCAGACGCCGTTGCCGACGTCGCACACCGCCGGCTGACGCCGAGCACGCGTCTGGCCCGACTTCGCAGGACAGCGGCCCGGTGCAGCCCGTCGCCACCACCGGCATGTAGCTGGTGTGGAAATTGGTGCCGAAGGTCGGAACGATGCCGCTGGCCGCGCTCGGGCAGCCCGCCGCCGGCGGATTCGTCGTGCAGTTGGGATCGACGTAGAAGGTGCGGTCTTCCTCAATGATCCAGCGATAGTCGGTGATCGGCGGTCGTCTTGTCCTTGCCGTCCACGACCGTGCACCGCGAGACCGCTCGCCGCCGGGAAGGTCAGCGTCACGGTCGCGGCGGCGGCGCTGACCGTGCCCTGCGAGTTCTGCGCCTTGTAGGTGAAACGTGTAGGTGCCCGGCGCGCGGCGACGGTCGGCGTTGAAGCCGCCGTTCGGATCGACGGACAGCGTCAGGCCCGAGCCGGCGCTGCGACGCTCGCGGCGTCGACCGTCAGCGGATAGCCCGCCGCGTCCTTGTCAGCCCGCGAGGACGCCCGGCGGCTTGATGCTGAGCGATGGTGGCCACGTTCGACGTGTACGCTGAGTCGGTGCACGGTGATGCCGCTGGCCGCCTCGATCGGCGCCGCGCCCAGGGTCACCGTCGCGGTGACGCCCGAGGAGCAGACGCCCGCCGTACCGTGCCGTTGGCGCAGTAGGTGAACGAGTCGGTCGGTGCCGACGCCGGTGTAGGTGAACGTGCCGTTCGCGTTCAGCGTCAGCGTGCCGCCGGTCGGTGCCGCAGCGAGCTGCACGCCGTAGACATTGATGTCGTTGGCGATCACGCCCTTGGCCGGATCCGACACGGTGAGCGTGCTGGCCGGCAATGACGGAGTTGTAGGTATCCGGCGCTGCGCGACCGCCGCGCCGAGCGCCGCGGCGGCCGGCAGTGCCGGCGCCATTGACGCCGATGTAGGCCAGCATGCCGGCGTCGCGCGCGATGGCGTTGCCCGACAGGCTCAACTCGCGGTCGAAGATCGGCAGCGCCGTGCCGCCGGCGGCCGGCACATTGACCATCACGTCGTAGGTCTTGCCCGCGGCCAGGAAGACTTCGCTCTGCACGCGCGGAACGCCCGGCAGCGGGTTGCCGTCTTCGGCGATCAGCGCGAAGCCCGGGACGTCGCCGGCGGCGTCGCCGGTCGGTCTGCGCTCCGACGATCGACGGCACGTGCATGCGCAGGCCGGCGTTGACGAGGCGCACCAGCACGCTGCCGGTGACCGGCGCCGCGGCCGTGCCCGGCGAGCGCCGCGAACAGCGACGCCGCGGCGTTGCGTCTTGTCGAACGCGACGCCGTTGATCAGGTAGTAGAGCGGCGTGTAGTTGACCGCCGGCGGATAGCAGCTGTTGATAGCGTCGGCGAAGCCGGGATTGCCGCAGCCGCCCGGCTGGCCGGACCACACCGTGGTCTCGCTGAAGCCCGCGGTGTGGACCGCGGTGTTGACCGCGTTGTTCTGCACCGGGTCGATTTCACTGAGCAGCAGCGGGACCTCGGCGTTGTAGCTGTACCGCCGGCGGCCGTGCCGACGGCCGGATACGCGTACCCGCCGTCGCACCCGCCGGCGCGGTGGTGACGACCAGCATTCCGTACAGGCCCATCGGGCCCTGGATGGACGGGTGCGTGCCGGACTCGATCAGGTAGGTGCCCGGCCTGAGGTTGCTCCAGGTCAGCGCCGTCGTCGCGCCCTGCCGCCACTTCGCGTGGCGAACGACTGCACGCGCGTTGCCCTGCGGCGGCGGCGCATCCGGTGGCGGCCGGCGTCGGCGATCGGCCAGGTCACGCGCCTGGGCGTTGGCGTGGTCCGGGCTCGGCGTGATGGTGCGCTGCGTCGTCTCCGAGACCGCCGCCCAGCTGACCCACGATCACCAGCGAGGTGGGCACGCTGTTCGCCGCCGAACGACAGGTTGTTCGTCAGGTTGATCTGCAGAGTCGTTGGCCCGTGTCGGTACGGCACGGTGATCACCACCGGCGACCAGGAGCCAGGTCGGCGTCGCCGCCGGATTCAGCTGCGCGCAGGTTGCGCGGTGCGAGCACCGGCGCACGGCGCGCGCCGCAGCTGTAGCCCCACATCGGCACGGTCGAGCCATCGGGCAGCGTGGCGGTGGCCGGCCCCGCGGTCAGATTGACCTGCTGCTGCGCGAACGGCCGCGCCGCTGGCCGAGCAGGAGAACGGAAGCTGCGAGTCCCGACTTGATCAGGACCGACTTGAGAGTGTTGGATCGCATTGCGGTTCTCCTCGGTCCTAATTCGATTCGTCGATCACGAATTCCCGCGAATCGACCAGCATCATCATCAGCATGCCGCCGGGGAAGATGTTGTTGGTGGTGATCTCGCGCTCGTTGTGCGAGTGCCACATGAAGGCAAAGCCGGCTTCGCCGGTCGGCGAGTTCGCGATCGTGCCCGACGGCGGCGTCGTGCCCGTGGCGCCGATCGGCGCGGACCGTCGCGTCCGGCCCGAGATAGGGACTGCCGCCGTACCAGGCGCCGTTGGTGAAGAGGTTCGGATCGGGCAGCGTCACCGGACCGCCGCGCGGCCACGTCGCCGAAGGGCGCGGCCTGCACCGGCTTGTTGTGGTCCTGGCACCACTCGTAGTAGTTGATCGCCGTGGGCGCGCCGGTGTTGTAGCCGTTGGCATCCGGCGTGCAGGGCAGCTTGGCGAGCGGGTCGCTCGAAGTCGGGATTGTGGCCGTACGCGTCCCAGTTCAGGCCCTTGCCGGTCCAGTAGAAGATCCCGTCCATCGCCAGGCCGGGAGTCGTCGTCGTGGTGAACAGCAGCGGCCCGGCGAGACTGTTCGGATCGGTCTGGCTGAGAATCAGGTTGCCGTCGCGCGCCAGGATGCGCACGTGGTTGCCGTGCTCGTGGAACGGATGCTGCCAGCGGCCCTGGCCGATGATGCGCAGCAGCACCTGCTCGCCCGGATGCATGTGCGGATTGCCGTTGTAGGGCTGGTGCGGATACTGCGCCGCGTAGTTCGGATCCATGTCGTCCGGCATCGAGCGGCCGTTGATCATGAAGTACGCGGGGTGGTACGGCTCGGTCGGCACCTCCAGGCTGCAGCCCGGCAGCCCCGGCCACGCAGCCTGCCCGTCGCCGTGACCTGCGCCAGCGCCTGGCTGTGGATGTTGGGATCCATCTCGGAGAACTGGAACAGGTACTCGCGGTCGTAGCAGCTCTTGGCGTGGTCGTAGGCGGCCGCCGCCAGCCGGAAGTCCGCTTCGCCCCAGTGCGCCTCGCGCAGCCACGGTTCGCAGGCCGCGCAGCCCGGCGCGTGCAGGCTGCCGGGATCGCTGCGGTCGGGCAGCACGATGATGGCGCCGTACAGGCCCATCTCGATCTGCAGGTCGCCCTGCGTGCCGCTGTAGTAGGCGCGCGTTCCCGGCGACGCCGGCCGTGAAGGTGTAGGTCACCGTGCCGCCCGGCGCCGCCTCCTGCGTCAGCAGGCCGGCGACGCCGCCCGTCGCCGTCACGTTGAAGCCCGGGAAACAGGATCGACGTGTTGCCGGCCGCCGTCGGGCAGATTGTTGGTCAGCGTCACCGTGACCGTCTGCCCTTCGGTGACGATCAGCGTCGGACCGGGAACCTGCATCGTGCCGCAGGACGCCGCCCGTGATGGCCGCCGGCGCAAAGCCCGCCGGCGCGCCGTTGCAGCCGTAGCCCCAGGAGTAGACCGTCTGCCCGTCGGGCTGGGTGAGGTAGGCCGGCTGCGCGGTCAGGTTGAAGGTCGGGCCCGGTGATGCCAGGCGCCGCGGCGTGCGCCGCCGCCGCGACCAGCAGCATGCGCAGCCGCCGCGATCACGAGCGGAAGCAGTCGGCTCATCGATGAATCGCCTTTTTCATGTTCGTTGCGCTCATTGCCGCTCCCCCTAGATGATGTGGACTTCGGTCATCAGCCCGCCGAAGTTCTCGGCGTCGTTCGACAGGTGGTCGAGATTGGGGGTGTAGAGGTAGAACACCTGCCCGCCGGATGTAGCCCGGTGGCATCCAGAATCACGTCGAGCGACTCGCCGCCCGCCAGCGTGATCGAGTTGGTGTTGTAGTACAGGTTGTTGCCGGCCTGGTCGCGCAGCAGCTTGGCGTTGTAGCCGATCACCTTCATCGGAATGCCGAGCGAGGCCAGCGTCTGGTACTCGGTGACGTCGAGGTCGGAAATGCGCAGCAGCGCCTTCTTGCCGGCCGGGATGTTGATGATCGAAGGCAGCGGCTGCGAGAAATGCATCGACGCCATCGGCCGATCTGCGTCTGCCAGCGGACCCGGCGTGACCGTGTCGGGGTAGCTGCGGCCGTTCAGCAGGAAGTACTTGTCCTTCATGTCGGCGAAGCCTTCCGGGTTGAAGGTCATGCCGACGAAGTGGAAGTTCGGATCGAAGCCGTGGATCTGGAGCGGATACTCGACGTCGTAGTAGGTCGAGCCGTCGCCGTCGTTGTAGGCGTACTTGCCGGTGGACGCGCCGGCAGTGCCGCCGTTGCGCCGGCCGCAGCGGCGGCAGCGGATTGCTGCACAGGATGTCGGCGGCGGAATTGCACGCCGTGCGCAGATCCCCCTGCTGCGCCTGGAGCGCGGCGTAGAGGCTGCTGCCGGCCGGGACCCGATTCTGCCGCGGCCGCACGTACAGCTGCCCGACCATGCCCATCTGCAGGTGCTCGGGCGGCGTGATGTGGCAGTGCCAGAAGTAGGTGCCGGCATCCGGCGCCAGGTAGTAGTAGGTGAAGCTGCCGCCGATGTTGATGGCGACCGAGGCGTCCGGCACGCCGTCGTAGAACGCCGAGGCGTTCGGGATAGCCGTGGAAGTGGACCGTGTGCTGCTCGAACAGGTCCGGGCCGCATGATCATGCCGACGTTGGTCAGCGTCAGGAAGAACTCGTCGTCCTCGTCGATCGCCATCAGCGGCGCCGGGATGTTGCCGTTCATCACGCCGACATCCATGATCGGGCGCGGATCGACGTGGCCGTCGAGTCGCGGGGCAATGCCAGCGGTAGCGCGTTGTCGACTCGGTCACTTCGGCAAGACCGGTAGTCGGAGTTCGTATAGGTGAACGCAAAGTTGGCGGCGAAGAACGGATTGGGAACGTTGATCGCCGTCACGGTGAAGGTCGCCGTTGTAGCCGGCGGTGTCCAGTCCCGTTGATGTTCACCGTGTCGCCGACCGCCACGCCCAGGGGCGCATTGCCGATCACCGTTACCGTGGTTCCAACCTCGCTGATGTCGTAGATGCTGACGATGTTCGGGATGTCCATGGTCAGACCCACGGCGCCGTTGTAGTTCAGGGTGGTACCGCCCGTCGTCGCCAGAGGAAAGCCGGTGACGTCTGTGGGCCAGGTGTTCGCTACCACGCCGTCGGTCGTGGCCGGATCTCCGGGTACCAGCGTGCCCGTCGCCATGGTGTTGAAGACGCGCGGGAGACTCTGTGCCCGGCAGCCCGCTGGCGATGTCCGTGAGCCCGGACAGCGGCCCGAACGAGAACATGTAGGTCTGCGTGCCGTCGCCCATCGTGGCGAAGCCGTCACCGCCCGAGATCTGCTGGCACTTGATGGCGCCGTTCACGTTTGCGGAAGGCACCAGATAGCCCGTGGGCCCCGCCGTCAACGTGGTCGGCGCCGTGTAGGCCGGCTCCGCGTTCACATCGGTCAGGCTCGACGGATGCGTGATGGTGCTCGTCGGGCACTGCACGCGGAACGACTGCGCCGCGGCCGGCAGCGACATCAATGCCAACAGTAGCGTCGGCACTCCCAGACGGACCAGCTGATTGTTAATCATGTGACCTCCGACCCCTCTTGCATGCGGTGGCAGCGCTCAAAACAGATATCGCGATTCGATTCAGACACTCACCAGCAATATTCTTTTGCCGAATTTGCGGAGGACAGGATGCCGCAGACAGCGAGCCCGGATTTGGAGGCAAGCCTGCATTTCACCTGTAGGAACAACCGTAGCCGGGAACTTTCCGGCCTTTAATATGTTCAATGGAGCCGGAATCTCGGTAGATCGAGGGAATCCGTGGCCGCGCTGGCTACGCCAGCAATGATCTATTTCGCGGCTGCCTGCCGCTGTTCGACATCGATCCAGAATTTCAATTCACTCGCATAGTCGGCGCGCGCCGCCATCAGGTTGCGCTCCATGGCTGGAGCGCCAGCGCGATAAGACACTGCCTTGCGCAACGCACCCGACGCCGAGATGAGATAAGCCTTGGTCGCGTGGCCCTGTTCATCGACATTCATCAACACGACATCGCCTGGCCTGGCAAGGCGTACGTTGAAAGTGCGTACCGTGTGTCCATCGCGCATGACGGCCTGCTTCACGGCGGTTGCGCTCTCGGCGGAGCTGATGCCGAGCACTACCGAGAGATGTGCTGGCAGAGCGCTCTGTGGACCCTGGGCGAGCACGGCATCGACCAGTGGCGCGAGCGATTGGGTTGCGCCGTGTGCGGACAACATTGCCATCATGACGAGCGCTGCGATCATGCGACCTCGCCTGCGCTGTGCACTCGAACTCACGGCGTCGTCCAGTCGCCATCCGGCAGCAGGCGCTCGGTTCCCGTTGGCGCATAGTGCACGAGAAAGCCGCCCTTCGAGGCAAAACGCTGGTGTGGTGCCAGGCTGAGGCGTGGGTAGTAACCCGTGATCACACGGTGCTCGACCGAATCCTCGAGCCGCTCGATGAGATAGTCGGGAATGAAGGCATCGACCATGTGCTTCAAGGTCTCTGACAGCAGTCCGCAAGCCAGATAGGTATCGGCCTGTACCTGCACGGCAACGACGGGGACTCCCCTGATGCGAAACCAGCCCAGGGGATAGTCGAGGCGCACGCGGCGGCGCTCCGGCAGATCGACCGGATAGGCCATGTGCGCGCGCTCGCGCCAGCTCGCGGGCAGCGGCGCTTCGTCGAGACCCGCCATCACGCCGGAAAAAAAGATCGCGCCCGAAGGGGCAGGCGCCTTCTCCAGGACAGCAAGATCCGCTGGCCGCAGCCACAGTACCGTCGCATCGATGCCCGCGTTCTCGCGCACTGTCGCTACCACGGCTGCTGGCGCCGCAGAGTGCGGGACTACGCGCGTCTCCAGGCCTATGCCGCGAGCGCGCAGCTGCTGTGCGAGCGATGCCGCCGCCGCCTCGCCCACATCGTCGGCGCGGTACACGACCCGCACGCGTTTGAGGTTTGCATGCTCCTCACTGAGGAGACTCGCAGCGATCAGGTCGGCCTCGAGCAGGACGCCGCGCGAGAAATACAGGGTGTGGAAACTGAGATCGGCGTCCGCGGGCGGCAGCTCGACATTGGGGAACAGGCAAGGCAATTCGCGCTGCTCGCAGAAATCCGCAACGGGTTGCCAGTTCCTGCCGGCTAGTCCCGAGATCACCGCGAACACCGGTGTCGCCGCGAAATCGTGCTCGAGTTGTGCACGCCAGCTGCTTGCAGGCCCTGTCAGCTGCCACACGTGCAGCACCCAGCGGCGATTGACCTTGAACATCGAGCGCGCCGAGTCAGTGGCGCCCGTGGTGATCATCTGCTGACCGGAGGCGCCGCGCGGGGCGAGGTTGCGATCCTGGAAGAACTTCTCCAGCACCGCCAGCATGCCGCGCCGCTTGATGGGATCAGCATCGGGCGCAATGATCGTGGCGAAGTGCAGCTCGCTCGATGACACACCGGGCGCGGTGCCCTTATCGAGCGCACGCAGGTGGGCGATGAGCGCTTGCATATCAGTGTCACTGATCGCGAAACGCGGCATCAGGTAGCTCATGGCCCGCCCATCGGCATCAACGCCTGCGCGGATGGCGCGGGCCAGCGTGTCTTCTGTGTAAGGTTGACGCTTGAGTCGCGCGCCCGGAATGTAGGGCAGTACCGGGCCGCCTGTCAGCGGATGAAACAGGAACTGCGCGCTGATCGGCGGGAAGCTGCTGCTCGTGCTGCGCTCCTCGGAACCCAGGCCGCTGCGCCGATGGCAGTTGACGCAGGCCGCCTGTTCGCCAGTCACAGGTTCGGCCCCGGCGCGCGTGGCCACGAGCGGCGCCCCGGAGCCGAGGATTCCGTGCAGATAGATGGACTCGCCAGCGCTCGAGGCCGCAGGCTTCAGCTGCGCACGACGCTCCGTTGCCCTCAACCCCGGATTGGCGGCAATCGAGATGAGCAGCAAAGCACCCAGAGTCAGGAGCGGCGTGGCCTTCATGGCATCAGGTGCTGGTCATATGGATAAACCACGGACCACTGATGATGCCGCACGAGTGCGCCGCTACCCCGTAGGCAAGCCTGCACTTTGGCGGGAGGAACTGCTGTAGAGGCCCGCTCTCAAGGCGCGTCCGCCTTTGGCGCAAGCGCCGGAAATTCCACGCGAAACAGGCTGCCGACGCCGACCGTGCTCTCGACACTGATGCGGGCCGACAACCGCTCGGCAATACCGTGCGCCACCGAGAGCCCGAGCCCCGTGCCCTGCCCCACTGCGCGCGTGGTGAAGAAAGGTTCGAAGATGCGCGCCATGGTGGCCTGGTCCATGCCGCTGCCGTTGTCGCGCACGGCCAGCTCCACATGGCGGCCCTGCGCGCGCCGGTCCGCGGTATCGCCAGCGCCTGCAGTCACTGCCACGTCGCGCACCGAAACCGTGATCTGGCCGGTGGAGCCCGGCAGCGACTGATAGGCGTTGCGGCACAGATTAACGATCAGCTGGATCACCAGCGACTGATCCGCATTGACCAGCGCACAGTGCTCGGCCAGCTCGAGCCGCAATTGGCAGGTTGGCGAGATCAGTGGCCGCAGCAGCTGCGAGGCCTCGACGACCAGCGGCCGCAGATCCAGGGCCTTCATCTCCAGGCCACTGATGTCGCGGCTGAAGGCCAGTATCTGCTTCACCAGTTCGCGCGCCCGCAAGGCGGCCGCCAACACGGTCTGCAGGTCGCTGCGTATCTGCCCCTCATCGGGAAGCGACTTCAGCGTGAGCTCGCTCAGCAGGATGATCGGCACCAACACGTTGTTGAACTCGTGCGCAATGCCTCCCGCCAGCGTACCTACGGTGTTGATGCGCTCGCGATGCTGCAGCTGGCGCTCCAGGCCGGCACGGCGCTGCTCGAGCGCGTCCTTTTCCATGATCTCGGTGCGCAGCTGGTCGTTCGCGCCCACCAGCGCGGCGCGCATGCGATCGAGGTCGAGCGCGAGCGCTTCGAGCTCGAGTATCCGGGTGCGAACGCGCAGACCCTGCGTGTAGGCACCATCGGCAATGAGGCGGGCCGCGCCCTGCAGGCGGCGTACCGGGCGCATCATTGCGTAGCCGAGCAATAGCGCCGCGATCGCGGAGATCCCGAGGTAGGCGCTCAGGGTCCAGAACATGCGCCGCTTCGCCCCTTCGATCGTATTCACGGTGAGCAGCTCATCGAAACCCAGGCGCAGATAGAAGTTCTTCCCTGCGCGTGGCAAAGGCACCTTGATGAAGAAGATGTTGTCGGAGTTCTGGCTGAAGACGACGTCGTCTTCCTTGGGATACTTGAGGCCCGGCTGACCCAGCGCGCTGCGCCGGTAGATGTCATCGCCGACCACCTCGGCGAGTACGCCGTTGCCATCGACAATCACGGTGTCGAGCAGATCGTCGGTCAGCTTCGGTGATTCCAGCACGCCGCTGGCCTCGAGCTGGTTCGCAACCAGCCGCGAGTAGATGCGCACCTTTTGCAGGAACAGGTCGGCGT
The DNA here is from genome assembly GCA_963764065.1 of uncultured Gammaproteobacteria bacterium. Classification (GTDB taxonomy): domain Bacteria; phylum Pseudomonadota; class Gammaproteobacteria; order Steroidobacterales; family Steroidobacteraceae; genus FEN-1191. The sequence continues at coordinate 119,441 of CAVXRM010000005.1, forward strand.
GGCTGCGCTGCACGACCTCGCCCAGGCTCACGTACAGCAAAGTGAGCAGCATGGCGTGCCCAACAACGACGATGGTCGCCATCGTAGCCGCCAGGCTGAACCTCAATCGTGCCATGGTCCTAGGATACTGCAACGCGGCGCCGCAGGCCTGACCCCTGCGGCGCCGCTGCGACCGTGGCGCGCGTGGCTAGCGGCGCGTCGCTACGATCTCCCAGGTGTTGTTGTCGCCGTGCTGCTGCGTCCAGAACACGCGCCAGCCGTTGCGGAAGGGCGTAGGCACCCTGTTGCCCAGCAGACCAAAGACCGAAGGATCACCGTCCGAGACGTGGATGCCCGTGATCTCGTTGTCGGCATTTGAGCTGAGCCCGGCCGTCGCGGAGTCGAGCGTTGCCGAGGCGTCGCGGCCCTCGGCCAGGAAGCGCAGTGGCTGGTTGGCGGAGTTGCCGTAGTCGGCTGTCACATCGAACAGGTAACCCGAATCCAGCGCATTGCGCTGGGTGTGCATCGTGTCGCCTGCATCTTCGACAACCAACAGCTGGCGATCCGAAGCGAAGGCGATGTTGTCGAATCCGCTGTGATCGCGATCTGCCAGATACAGCATGCTCAGCACACCGCTGTTGGCGTTCGGCCCCGACTGCTGCAGGCGAAACACGGCGCCAAAGCCGCCATACGCCTGGCCGGCCTGCGTCAGGTTGTTGGTGTCGCCCGTCTCGGTGAAGTAGAACTCACTGAAGCGCATGCCGATCGCGGGACGGAACACGCCGTTCTCCGGTCGCTTGAAGGGCGTGGCCAGGGCATTCTTGGCAGCAACGTTGGCGTCAAAGATGCCGAAGCCGTCGACCGCGGTGTTGTGCACCGTGACCCAACGGGTGCGGAAGCGCTTGCCATAGCTGTGCAGGTCGGCGACATCCTGGGAGAGTATGTCGGCGTCGGCCTGGCCCGCATGGAACACGATCGGCCCCGAGCTATCCAGCTTGATGACCTGCAGGGCCTGCAACCTGCCGCCCTGATTCAGGTCACTGCGATTCACTGGAATGAAGCGGTAAATGAAGCTGTTGGGTTGGCGCGCCTTGGTGTTGACGGCTCCGTTCGCACCGCCCTGGTCGGCGACCAGCCAGATGTTGCCAGCGGAATCGACCTGCACGCCTTCCCAGCCCGCGATGCCGAAGATGGTGTCGAGCTTGCTGATCGAAGCGGGATAGTCGAGCGTGGCCTGCAGCACCGTGCCTTCGGTGACACCGCTGGTGGCGGCCTCTTCGCCCGTGAGCAACAGGCGATTGGCGAAAGGATCCCAGGTGGAGCCATCGATGTTCGGAATCACGCTCACGCCGTCCGACAGGGTGTCCGCCATCAGCGTCACACGATGCGCGCCGTCCGCATCGAGATTGATGCGGGTCAGGTAACCGTGATCGCCGGTCTCATGACCCTGGTACAGGAAATGCGTGCCGTAGTCGTAGCCAGGATCGGCGCCGACCTGCTGCTGTGCGCCGTGCTCCGGATCCAGCACCAGGTAGGTGTTCTTGTCCGGCTCGGTCTTGCTGGCCTCGGCGGTCGGCGTAGTCGGCAGCGCGGCACTACCCAGCAGCGGCACCATCGCGGTGGTATCGCCGTTGCTGACATAGCCGTAGTACGCCGTCGTGGCCGTGGCGCCATCCAGCCTCATCGAGCCCGTCGCCACCAGTCGCAAATCGAGTTCCGGGGACAGGTTGTTCGGAGCCACGAATCCTGGGGACTTGGCATTGGCATGCGCGATCGGCGTGAGCTCGGCGGCAATGGCGGTCGTGGCGCAGGCGCCAACGGCTGCAGCCATCAGCGCGTGGAGTGAATGGTTGCTGGGCATGGTGATCTCCGGGAAATGTTGCGGGGTCTTCCGCCGGAGAAGCTAACCGGGCTGTATGAACCTGAAGTAACCGCCGCGTGAACGGCGTGTTACGCCGCCAACGAAGCCCGGACACGAGACCCGCTATACTGGCCCCACCGCTGCAACTTGGCTGGAGGTGCAATGATGCGTTTTCCGACGATGCCAGGCGCATTCAGCCTGCTGGCACTTTTCCAGTTGGTCATGACTGCAGAGGCAGTGGCAGCGCCAGCCGCGCCAACTGGCACGAATCAGTGCGCGCCGCACGGCGCCGTGCACTACCTCTGTGGCATGCATCATCCTGAAGACCTGGTGCAGATTCCCGGCACGCCGTGGATCCTCGTCAGCGGCATGGGCGGCTCCCTGCCCGGCTCGCCCCCGGGAGGTGGTGACCTCTACCTGCTCAACAGCAAGAGCCTGCGCTGGCACTCGATCGCACAGGCGACGCTCAAGCGGGTGCAGCACGACAAACTGTACGGTGATTGTGCGGCACCCGACTTCACGCAGTTCGTGACCCACGGGCTCGCGATTCGCAAGGGCGAGCACGGGCACCACACGCTGTACGCGGTCAACCACGGTGGACGCGAGTCCGTCGAAGTCTTCAGCATCGATGCGCGTGGCAGCGAGCCGCAGCTCAGCTGGACAGGCTGTGCCGAGGTCAAGGAAAGCGTCTGGCTGAATTCGGTCACGCCGCTCGCCGGCAAGGGCTTCATCGTCACCAGCACGTTTGATCCGCACGATGCACACGCACGCGACAAGATGGGCAGCGGCGAATACGCCGGCGCCGTGTTCGAGTGGCGACCCGGGCGCGGCTACGCGCACTATGCGAATGCCGCCGCCACCGGTGACAACGGCGTGACCACATCCACGGATGGCCGCTGGCTGTACTTCAACTGGTTCTTCGGTCACCAGGTGCTGCGTGTGGCGGGTGATGGCAGCGGAGCACCCAGCACCGTGAAGCTCGACTTCCTGCCTGACAACATCGGCCATGCACCAGACGGCAGCCTGCTGGTCACCGGCCAGGTCGTCGACGCCAAAGACCTCATGGGCAATTGCTCGACCGGCGATTGCACTCACGACACCAAGCTGATCCGGCTTGATCCTGTGACCCTGCGAGTGCAGGTACTGGCACAACTACCGGCCAATGAAACCTACAGCGATGGCACCAGCGCCGTGCAAGTGGGCGACACGATCTTCATGGGCAGCTATCACGGCGACGCGGTGGCGTACCTGAAGGCGCCGCACTAGCGCACGACGGGCGTTTCAGCGCACGCGCAATACGATCTTGCCGAGCAAGTGGCCGGCCTCGAGGCGTCGGTGTGCGGCCGCCGCATCGGCAAGCGCAAATTCCGCCGCGATCGGCACCTGCAGATGCGCGGCCTCAACGGCCCGATTCAGTCGCGCCAGTTCCTGCGGACCATCGACGAAACTGTACATGGTGATGCGCACACCAAAGCGCGGTTTGGGAACGGGCTGCATGCCATAGAGATACGCCACCCTGCCCCGCCCGTCGCTGCGCAAGGCGTCGATGCAGTGCTCGAGGCCCTCGCCACCCGCAAACGCCAGCACCGCGTCGACACCTTGGGGCGCAAAACGACGAGCGGCGGCGGTGATATCTTCATCGTGCGTGTTCACTGCTGCATCGGCTCCCAAGCGCTTGACGAGCGCAACGCCTTCACTGGTCGATGCACTGGCCAGAACGCGCGCGCCGCGCAACTTCGCGAACTGCAGCGCCAGCGTACCGACGGCGCCAGCAGCCCCGTGGATGATCACGCTCTGCCCCACCTTCAGTTGCAATACATCATCGATTCCTTGCAGTGCCGACAGCCCGCTGATCGCAAGCACGCCAGCCTCGGCTGGTTTCATGCCCGCCGGCACCTGCGCAATGTTTTCAGCCCGCACCGAAACGTACTCGGCATAGAAACCATTGCCCGTGCCATACACGCGATCGCCAGGTTTGAAGCCGCGCACGCCGGAGCCCACGGCCGCGACAATGCCCGAACCATCGCCGCCCAGCACCTGTGGAAACTTTGCGTGCTCACCCGGATCCTGGCGCATCTGCGCCTCCCAGGCTCCAATGCCGGCTGCCTGCACGGCGATCAGCACCTGACCCGGGCCGACGCCGGGAATGGGCAGCGTGTGGATGGAGAGCACTTCCGGTCCACCGCCCTGGTCGAAGGCCGCGGCACGCATGGTTGCAGGCACCGACGGCACTTGCGCGCGAGAGTCACTTGGGGCTGCACGCACCGCGGCGGCGGCAAGAACCGCCATCACCGCGCACGCGGTGACCAACACACGACCCACTACTGCGCCACCGGCGTGGTCTTGGCGCGGCCGAAGAATTTCTGTGCCTCTCCGGACGGCGCCCAGATCACCAGCATCCTGACATCGCCTTCCTTGGGCACCAGGTGACGCACCGCGTCTTCGGGCCTGACCACGCCCACCATGCCAGGCGTCAGCATGTGCAGCTCGCCGTTCACTTCGTGGCCCAGCGTGCCCGAGAGCACGTAGAAGATCTCCACGGCGCCGTGATGATGACTGCCGACGACTTCTCCGGCGGGGAGCGTCAACTCGGCCATGTCCAGTTCCTTGCCGCCGAGATTCGAGGCATCGAGCAGCAGCTTCCAGTGTTCGCCGCCGTCCTGGAACTCGACCAGTCCCTTGGTCGCATGGGAATAAGCACCTGCGTACGCGCCCTGCTGCTGCGCATAGGCGTAACCGGCATAGCCGGCCAGTGCAATCGCAGCCAGGCCAGCTGCGGCAGTCGTCAGGGTTATCGTTGTTCTGGTCATGAATAGTGCTCCCGGGCGTTATGCCCGCTGGGGCCCAAGCGTAGCAGGCCTGACAATGCGCGCCTCGGGGATCGGCAGATTCACGAGTGCGGCGAGCGCCGCCAGCGTCATGTCCGCGTACCAGATCCAGGAGAAATCGCCAACGCGTGTGATCGCCAGGCCTGAAGATCGCACGAAACATGATTTGCCCTTTGTGCCTGCGATAGCCATCCAGTCACGGATTGCTCCCAGCAGCACGTTTTGATCGCATTGGCACGATACCAGAAGCCCTGGTAACTGGGCCCCAAACCAGCATGCACCGGCGCCCTGTTATCCTGCGCAACCGCCGCATCCTCGGCGCTGGCCTCAAGGTTCACAATGAAGGTGCCCCGCTCTCTGCAGCCGCTGATCGATGACGGCATCATCGATGCCGTCGTCCGTCGCTTACGCAGCGGCAAGGAGGCCTCGGTGTTCGTCGTCGATTGTCGCGGCGAGTTGCGTTGCGCCAAGGTCTACAAGGACGCCGACCACCGCGGCTTTCACCGGCTGGCCGAATACCAGGAGGGTCGCAAAGTGCGCGGCAGCCGCGACGCGCGCGCCATGCGCAACAGCGGTCGTCACGGCCGCGAGTTGCAGGAAGCGCAGTGGAAGAGCGCCGAAGTGACGGCGCTGTACACCCTGGAACGCGCCGGCGTCCGGGTGCCGAAGCCCTATGGCGTATTCGACGGCGTGCTGTTGATGGAATTGGTGGCGGACGAGCACGGCCACCCGGCACCGCGCCTGGGCGACCTGGCGATCTCGCCCGAGCAGGCGCAGCTGTGGCACAGGTTTCTGGTGTCGCAGGTGGTGCTGATGCTGGGCGCAGGACTCATCCACGGCGACCTGTCGGAATTCAATGTGCTCGTGGATGCGGGTGGGCCGGTCATCATCGACTTGCCGCAGGCCGTTAACGCTTCCAGCAACAACAATGCGTTCCGGATGCTGGAGCGGGACATCAACAACCTGCGTGAAACCTTCGGTCGCAGCGCGCCGGAGCTGCTCGAAACACACTATGCGCACGAAATCTGGGCGCTCTACAGCGCGGGACTGCTGACGCCGGAATCAGTGCTGACGGGCACTTTCGTGTTTGACGAGACTGCCGCAGATGTAGAGGGCGTGCTGGCACACATCGAGGACGAGCGGCTCGAGGCGGAGGAACGGCAGCGACGCCTGGCGGAGGTCGATGCCTAACCGGCGAACATCCGGTAGACCTCAACGCGACGCAGGTCCAGCAGCCGTTTACTCAGACCCGAATTTCCGCTTCATGCCCCGGACCAGCTCGTCCTCGTTCGGAACCCCGTCCAGCACTGCTTTGAATTCGAAATCCAGGAGATTCAAGCGGTGCGTGAGAGCATCTGCTCTCTTGATCAGCGCCGACACCAGTTTGAGGTACTCCGCCAACTGAGCTGGCGTCAGCGTGGCGAGATCTGGTGTCTTGGCGACGCCCCCGACCTCAAGCGTGCCGGTTGAATCAACAAACTGCTCCTGAAATTCCTCAAGCGCGCCTAAACCGAGAAACCAGCGATCCCGCACAACCGACGCCAGTGCCTGGGCAAACGCGACGCGGTTATAGATGCGAATCCGATTGACGGGCAGCCACGCAACCGTTCCGTTGGCCTTGGCAGCGTCGTACGGCGCAAGGCCCGGAAAGATCAGAAATGCGCGCAGGCGCTGATAGTCCAAAGGCGTTGAGCTTACCGGTGCCCGCCCCTGAAGTCGGGCAGAAATCGCGGCTTGCAGCTCCGTCAAGTACGATCGCATCTCACCCAGCTTACCGAGCGTGGCGGCGTCAGTTGCAAGGTTGGATTGAAAAACCGTGAGCATCTGCGATTCGATGATTTCGGATTGGTGCCGATGATGAACGAACTCCACCATCTGTTCGAGACCAAGGGCCATGAGCAGACCAAGCGCAATAGCCGCAATATGGATCAGAAAGTCCTTCAGCGTATGCACGGGCTGGTGAGGCGGGTGAACTTCATGCATGGGCTGTCTCTTCAGGGTGTCTTTCGCCAGCCTACCTCAAGGAATGAGAGTCTGCTCAAGAGCACTGGTCGGTAGACTTTGGCATGCGACCACAAACCTGGTCAAACTCCAACGCCGGCTTTAAATTCACGTCGGCGGACGCTTTCAGGCACAAGAGGTCTTGCACGGCTATCGGACCGCGACTTATCGCATGCTCTCTCTGATAACTCCTACCCCTTCTCACCCACCTGCAACTCTGCGGGCTGGAAGGACACTCCGCAGCCCCCGATCCCACAGTACCCATCCGGATTCTTCGCCAGATACTGCTGGTGGTAGTCGGCGCGGACGGTGGAAATGCCACGGAAACCAGCGAGTTGAGGAAGCGCTGACACCTAGCCGGTCGACTTTCGGTAGACATCGACGTCGATCTGCCGGTAGACCTGCACCGGTAAACCCGACTCAGCGCTCAGGCACGGCGCATCCAGTGACGCGGGTGGCGACTGCCATGCAGGACGCCGACAACCAGCACGACACCCTCTTCGAAAGAGTAAAACACCGCAAACGGGAAGCGGCGCAGCAGGGCACGGCGGGCAGATCGATGAACCAGCTCATAACCGAGTGGAGTTTCGGCAAGTCGCATGAACGCGGCGAGAACTTCGTCGAGAAAATCCTGCCCCAGCCCGCGCTGTTGCTGCTCGTACCAGGATGCCGCTTCGGTCATGTCCTGTTCCGCCTCGGGGCGGATGCGGACCTCGAATGTCACAGACGACGGCGAATACTGGTGATTACGTCTGTAGCCAACTGCCCACGATTCTTGTCGAGCTCATATGCATTGAGGCGACGGTCTAGTTCAGCCTTCTGCTCGGTGGTCAGCGCAAGCGCCTGCTGGTCCGATGCAATGCTGTCCCACAGGTCTTCAACGAGTTTGATACGCTCGTCGAATGGAAGCATTTGTAGCTTGGAGTTCATGACTACAGCCCGGATCAGTTACTGGCGGACAGCATACTTCTGACGCCGTCTCCTCGCCATACCCCTTATCTGCCGTGATTCTGTCAATTCCCCGCGACGTGCCTCAGCTTCCCCAACTCTTGCCCCATCAGCCGGTGCGACCAGCCTTGTCCGGACGAATCCCGCGGTGAATCCGGGTGAACGAATACCCGGCTTGAAACACCATCACGAAGTCGGAGCCGCCAAAGAGAAAATTACCCAAGCGGTCGCCCTTGTGCACGCGCACACTCACTTTCAGTGCGGGGTCGAAGTTCACCGAACTCACCGGCGACATGCCTATCGGCACGAGCGCTACCAGCCCGAAGCTCCGGTATCGAGGATCAGTACGCCGCGGGTTTCCAGCGACTGCCATCCGGTAGACGACGGGTCGAAAGCGTAGCGCCGGTTAACCGGATCCCAGGTAATGTAACCACCGGCGACCTCGCTGCCCGGAATGACGCTGACCTCCTTGACGACGCCGTCGAGCGGAAAGTGATAATGGTGGTAGTCGCCGACGTCGAGGAACACGTGCGTAAAGGTTCCCCCGGCGAAGGCGTCCTTGTAGCGACTCTGTTCGCCGAGCAAGCGCTCCACCGACTCGACGGTGCCGGTCTTCACGGCGACGCCCTTCGCCGCGACCAGCTTCGAACCGCCGTCGATGGCCCACAGGCCCTGCGGGACTCCATCGACGGGCGACACGAGGACTGCAGGGTCGGCGGGCGCGTCTATCGGCCGTTGCGAAGGCGATTTGAGCCGTCGTGCGAAGAACTGATTGAAGGTCCGCCAGTGTGTCGGGCTCTCGTACCAGCCGTGGTCGAGTCCGAAGGTGGGGTCAGCCCGGGCCAGTCGGAGGGATTCGTCGTTCCAAGATTGTGGCGTGTTCAGGAATGCGCCCCATGATCGGACAAAGCCCCTGTTCCACGAAGCAAAGGGTTCAACATACTGCAGTGAGTTGTTGAAGTATCCCCGGCCCTTGAGTTCGTCCAGCGGCTGGTCGCAGATGAAATACAGATAGCCGAGGCTCTGGTCCAGTCGCTGGTACAGGGTTGCATCGGGCTTCTGCTTGAGCACGTCGCCCGGCAAAGCACGCTCGGCCCAGGAGACAAATTCGATATACCGCTCCAGAGACTGCGCAGGATTCGTGACCGGGTCGGGGTTGGCCTGCCTCGCCCGCTCAATCGACGACACGAGCAGGCGTTTGAACACGGGATCCCCAGCCACCAGCCGTTTGAGTTCGCGGGTCGCCGGGCCCTCGGTGACCGTTCCTGCCTTTGCCACGGTACACGTGACACAGAGGACCAGCACGAGAGCCATCGCCAGTGCTCGCGGGAAACGAAGGATGGTCATCACTTTTACCTCGCAACGGGTGATATTTGCAGTGGGTTCCAGACTCGCGGAGAAATGCCCGCAATTGCCGCCGGGCCATGCCGACGACGGCGAGCCTGCAGCAGGCTCAAAGACTATATCACCGGGACACTCTGCGCGACCTTGAAGGGCACGCCGCATCTGCCAATGCCACAGTAGCCATCCGGATTCTCGGTAGACGTTGATGCCGACCCACCGGCAGACCCGCGCGGCGTCCTGTCAGGGAATCGGTGCAGCGGTTTTGACGAGTCGCGCTGCGCCTTCACTCTCACCCTGAACGAAGCGCGCGAACTCGGGTTGCGTCATGTTCATCGGCTCGCCCCCATGCTTGACAACCCAGTCGTGCAGTTCCCGCCCAGCAAGCGCACGTGCAATATCCTTCGAAACCTTATCAACGACCTCGGCTGGAGTGCCTGCCGGCACCCAGATGCCATACCAAATCGGGAAGTCGAATCCTGCGACGCCCGCTTCAGCGATCGTCGGCACTTCCGGAAGCAAAGTCGAGCGCCGCGCCGTCGTTACAGCCAGCGGGACCAGTTTACCGTCGTGGATCGGGGTTAGGGTGATCGAGATGGGCGCCAACATGTACGTGATACGCCCTTCGATCGTCGCGGCGAGAATATCGGAGATTGCATCGGTCGGCTGCGGAGGCACATCCACCACCTTTATGCCGGCTTCGAGGTTGAATTTCATCATGCCCAAGTGTGTGCCGCTGCCCGCACCAGTGGAGCCAAATTTGAGTTCGCCTGTCTTCAACTTCGCCGCGGCAATGAGCTCGCGAACCGTGGTGATACCAGCCGCTTTGCCTGCAATGAGAACATACGGCTGGTTGGTAAGCGCCGCGACCGGAATGAAATCCTTCAACGGGTCATAGGAAAGGCCTTTCGAGAGTGCCGCGCTGTATGCCTGAGCGCTGGTGTTGATCAGCAGTGTGTAACCATCGGCTGGCGATTTTGCGACGAGTGCGGGGCCCAGCGTGGCGCCAGCGCCGGGATGATTCTCTACGGTCACGGCTTGGCCCCACAGCTCGGAAAGCTTTGGGGCGAGGGCACGGGCCAACAGGTCAGGGCCGCCACCCGCCCCGAAGGTCTCAATGATGCGCACTGGATTGGCTGGATAGCCATGTGCGGTCGCGGCCGGGCTTGTCGAAGCATTCGTCATGACAGCATGGGGTCCGGCACACGCAGCGAGCGAAAGTACCAGCAACGTGATCGATCGAAGCCTAAGTCTCATCGATCTGCTCCTCCCGTAGCGTAACGCATCGACTGAAAGTTGTTGGCGCCCCGGGTAGCTGACCCCCGGTCTCCTCTCCACAACCGACTTAACCAGTCACTACGCTGAGTCAGCGGTCATCGATGCAATCTCGTGGAATTTGAAGGGCCAGCGGACTTTCCTGAGACCGGATCGCCGGTAGACTTCCGGTAGACGTTGACGTCGATCCAGCGGTAGGCTTCGAAGAAGAACATTGGCCCTTAGCCGCATACAGCCGCAGGGTTTTGCAAGCCGAACTTCGGCTAACCACTACCCCACCAAGCTCGCGAGCCAACCAGTAAAGCCATACCAACCCGAAGTGGAGCGCAGCATGAGAACGGCGCCCTGAACAACTAGTATGCAGGCACCGCCGACGAGATATACCGGGTGAGGTTTGCCGCGTGTCCTAACGTCGTAGGTGATTGCAAGAAGCACTAGTGCATCGCTTGCCAGCCCAGCCGAATCATTACGCATCAATCGGCTCAGCGAAGTATCGAGTAATTGGATGATACGTGCGAGCGCCGGCGTCAAGACAACGAAGGTTCCGAGCATCATGAAACGCTTATGAATCTCGGGCCTGTCAACGTTTGCGATGCCAAATCCCAACAGTCCTGTGACCAAGAGAGGGAGACTCAAAAGTGTGGCAACAAACTCTCGCGGAGAAGGCCCGCCGTCCCCGAGTTCTCGCGCCAACTGCAAGATCGCAATCTGCGCAGCCGTATAGACGAGCAATGTGCCAAGCGCTATCCCGGCCATGCCGATGCTTCGGTGAAACGCAGTGCGACCGGTCGACACCAGCGCCGTCTGCAGAATTACGAATACGACCCACGTGAACGTAATCAGCCCATGCAAGTGGACAATTGCGGGGGCGTCGAACGTGCCGGCGGCCAAGGGCAAGAAATACCGGCGCGAAAATCCAACTCCGGCGATGAGCGCCCCTAAACAGGCCATCGCCAAATAGAACCGGTGCCGCGGACGAGTCGTAGTGACCATCGGTGTCGGTGCATTCCCTAGGATGGCGTGCAAAACGATGAGGATTCAGGCCGTACTGCTGATGACTCTACCGATTCTCTACCGAGCGCAATTCAAACGGCCGCAAGTGACTGACTCTAAGGTAATTTCAAGCGACGGGAAACGGCGCTTAGAGATCGCAAGCCCTTCGCCGGGGCCTTCTCTGTGCCCGGATCACCGGTAGACTTCCGGCAGACGTTGACGCCGAAATCCGCTGGCGTTTCCCTGCAGAAATGCGCGGATCTTTGACGTGGCCAACTGGTGACCCTTTGGTTTCACGCGAGCACCCTCGACAACCCGACTACTACGCCTTCTCCCCCACCTGTAACTCCGCGAGTTTGAAGGGAACTCCGCAGCCTCCTATCCCGCAGTAGCCATTCGGATTCTTCGCGAGGTACTGCTGGTGGTAGTCTGCCCAAAGTCTGGAAATCCCACTGGATCCCCGGAGATTTCACCGAGTTGTTCAATGGCCGGTAGGCTTTCCGCAGTCGTTGACAGCTATCCATCGGTAGACCGCGCTCAATAGTCCCGACGCTTCACGGTCGAACCTCCGCGCAAAATCACCTCGGTCAAGCTTGAGGGGGCGGGCTCGCGATACCCCTCTTGATGACAAGGACAATAACCACTCCAATGAGCAGATGCATGAGGAAACCGATGTGCATGATCATGTCCAATTTGAGCGGAATCAGGCCGTTGCCAGCTCTCGACAATGGCACAACGAGCATGTTCATGACCAACCAGATGAAAATTCCATATGCAAGTCCGCTACCGAATGGCCACCGCGCAATGACCGTCGTCCTGGCGCACACAAGGAACATGAACGCGCTGAACATCCCCATGATCAGGAAATGAAAAAGTACTCCCCATAGGGCGCCCGCCAATCCCATTGAAAATGCATCGCGCCCGAATACTCCACTTGCTACGACTTGCCACAATCGTGCAACTGCGCCTCCGGATAGCACGACGCTGGCAAAGAGGAAATCCAAACCACCCGCTATCAAAGTGGCCCGGCCGATGATTCCCCACGCTCGACTTGTGTTCATATTTGCGATTCCCATCTGCGTGCAGTTGGCTCAACCCTTCGCATTCAACGATACCGCTGGATCATAACTTCGCCCCGAGTGTCGATCGTTGTGATCTCTCGAATCACCTGCGCATGGCACTTCAATTCCACTTGGCGCCGTTATCTGACGCAGCGAGGATTTCGATCTTGTGGACTCCGCCATCTGAGACAGGACTACATCTGCTTACTCGATCGCCGCACGTCGGTAGACTTCTGGTAGATCTCAACGGCTGAAACATATTGAGTTTTTCCGCAGAAAAGCGCAAATCGAGTGGGTAACCCCTCGGCTTCCCACTGGATACCAAACAACCAGAGTCGCTACGCCTTCGCCCCAACCGGTAACTCCGCGAGCTTGAAGGGCACTCCACACCCGCCGATCCCGCAGTACCCATCCGGATTCTTCGCGAGGTACTGCTGGTGATAATCCTCGGCGTAGTAAAAAGTCGGCGCCACGAGAATCTCCGTGGTGATGGCCCCGCGACCGGCGCGCGCCAGTGCCGCGCCGTACTGCATGCGGCTGGCTTCAGCAGCCTGGCGCTGCGCTTCGTCGTGGCAATAGATCACTGATCGATACTGTGTGCCGATGTCGTTGCCCTGGCGCATGCCTTGCGTGGGATCGTGCGACTCCCAGAAGATGCGCAGCAGTTGCTCGTAGCTGACCTGCGCCGGGTCGTACACCACCAGCACCACCTCGGCATGCCCGGTGCGGCCGGAGCACACCAGCTTGTAGTCCGGGTCGACCGTGGTGCCGCCGGCGTAGCCGACCGCCGTGGAATAGACGCCCGGCTGCTCCCAGTACAGCCGCTCGGCGCCCCAGAAGCAGCCGAGCCCGAACACGGCCTGCCTGAGGCCGGCAGGAAACGGCGGGCGCAGGGCATGGCCGTTGACGAAGTGTTTTGCAGAGGCGGTGCTGGTGCTCATGGCAGATCCCGGCAGCGGCTCGCTGCCCATGGTGCAATTCATTAGAATAGCGGGGTTTCGCGTACAGTCCAGTTTTGGCCACGGTGAGCGCATATGGGCATATCCAATCCGCATAATCTGCAGCACAGCCCCGCTACGGAGCCCAAACCCTTCGGGGTGCGCGTCGGGCTGCGCACGGGCGATCCGTTTGCAAAACTATGCGGGCCCGACTGGCAACGCACGCATTGGTACGCGAGCGCCGCGGAGCGCGATGCCGCATTGGCCGAGATGAGCCGCAAGCATGAATACTCGCGCCCTGGCGACCGCCCGGCGCTCATCTACACCAAGGTGGAAAACCTGGCCGCGAGCCGCGGGCTCTAGCCGCCGCCAGCGCGCGGCGCAGCGCCGTGCCGGCACGGCGACAGTATGGAAGCCTTCCTGTTTTCGATCTCAACGGTCGCGATCGCCGAAATGGGCGATCGCACGCAACTACTCGCACTCGTGCTCGCAGCGCGTTTCCGCAAACCCTGGCCGATCATCGCCGGCATCCTGTGCGCCACGCTCGCCAATCACGCGCTGGCGGGGCTGATCGGCGCACAAGCCGGCAAGCTGCTGACGCCGGCGCGCCTGGACGCCGTGGTCGGCATCAGCATGATTGGTATGGCGCTGTGGACGCTCAAGCCGGACAAGCTCGATGAGGGCCCGCAAGACTCGGCGCGCACCAGCGCCTTCATCGCCACCCTGTTCGCATTCTTCGTCGCCGAGATCGGCGACAAGACGCAAGTCGCCACCATGGCGCTGGCTGCCGCCTACAGCAACCTCGCTGCCGTCATTGCGGGCACCACCGCAGGCATGCTGGTTGCCAACGTGCCGGTGGTTTTTCTAGGGCATGCGTTCGCGGATCGCTTGCCGCTGCGCGCGATCCACGTGGCCGCGAGCCTGCTGTTTCTCGCGCTTGGCGCCCTGTTCCTCTGGCGCGCGTTTGGGTATCGCTAAAAGCTGCGACCCAGGAACAGGTAGAACGCCGTCGTGCCGCCCTCGTCGTAACCAACTGCCAGATAGGCCGGTCCTATATAAGTATCGGCGCCAAAGAACAGCGCGGCATCGCGGCGTGCCGAACTGAATGACACCTCGCTGCGTTGGCTCCAGACATTGCCGAGTTCGAGCGACAGACCGGCGTAGGCAGGAACGTTGAGCACACCCTCGCCGCCCGTACCGACGTTTCGATAATAGAGTGCGCGCACCACGCCGTAGTAAGGCCCGGCCAGCGATTGCGCCGCCATACCCGACAGGTTCAGGAAACCACCGAGCGGAAAATACGAGCGCACATTGGTGTCGCTGCCGCCCACGGTACTGCCGCCCGAAATCCAGGCGAGCGCGGTATTTCGGCCGCGCGACCAGGCGGCGCGCCAGTCCAGCGTCACGAGATCGGAGCCGCGCGCGCCGCGACCGGGTTGCTCAATACGCCAGTCGAGCGTCAGCGCCTGGCCACTGTGCGGAAAATTGCTGCTGTCCAGCCGATCGTAGCTGAGACGCAGGAAGGCGGCATTGGTGTGGAAGCTGCTCTCCGGCACCGACAGGTCGCCCAGGCGCACGCGCGTGCTGCCGCGTGTATCGAGCAAGCCACCGCGCACTTCGCCCCAGTTGCCAAATTCGCGACCCAGATCCAGACCGTATTCGAAACTGCGGGCCCGGAACTCGCCGACCTGCGTGGTGCCGACGAGCTGTGGCACGTCATGCGCCTCGGCCTGCAGGTGCGGAGCAATGAAATAGCCACCCAGCTTGCCTATCGGCTGATAGAACTCGGTGGCAATGCGCGGTGAGGCACCGATTTTCAGATCCCAGATCCACTCGGCGCCCTGCGCGTTCAACTCGGTGAAAGCGAGCCGTGCTGCCGCATTGAACTGGCTGTTGCCCGCGAAGTCATCCTGCAACGCGAGCCCCAGCCGCAGATAGTTGGGCCCCCAGGAATTGCGCCGCGCGCTGAACAGCAGGCCGGTGGCGCCACTGGGATCGGTAGCCAGATGGTAGTCGAGCGTCTCCAGGGTGCCGCGTCCATAGAAGGTCTCGATGCGGCGAGCCAGCAGATCGGGTTGCAGCGGCTTGCCGACCTGGTCTTTGAAGTATTCATCGATTTGCCGCTGATACTGCTCGGAGCCGGGCTCGGGCTTCACGAACTGCACCGTGGGTGTAGGGATCGTGCGCGCCAGCTGCGCGCCGGGCTGCTGCGCGTCGGCGGGCGCGGTAACGGCAGGTCCGCCGGCCAATGCGCCCAGCTGCTTCGTGGCATCGCGTGCCACGACTTCGCCGGCCTTCAACGCGCGCGCCACCGCGGTGAAATCGTAGGACGCCATATCGCCCAACGCCGGCGTAAGCAGCACATCGTGCTCACCGAGCGTGGCGAGCTGGCGCTCGGTGTCGCGCCGGACCAGGATCGCGAGCGCCTGGTTGGATACGCTGGCGATTGAAGTGAGTTTGTCGCGCGTGCGCAATGGAAAACCGGTGTCGACCACGATCAGCACATCGACGCCCATTGCACGAGCGACGTCGATGGGCAGATTCTCGGCGACACCGCCATCCACCAGTACGCGACCGTCACGCTCCACTGGCGTGAGCACACCCGGCGCCGACATACTGGCGCGCATCGCGGTGGTCAGATCGCCGGAGCTCATCACCACGGCGGCACCGGTCTCGAGATCAGTGGCCACGGCGCGAAAGCGCGTCGGCAGCTGGTCAAAATCGTTGGTGCCAGCAACCGGCAAGGTGGCGCGGCGCAGGAGCTGGGTCAGTCTCTGGCCCTGTATCAATCCGGTGGGGATCAGCAGCCTCTTGCCCTGCAGGCCGAGGGGCAGGTTGACGAGGAATTCGCGCTCCTCCTGTTTGCGGCGAAAACCCAGGTCAGCGCGCGCGGGTCGATCGCGAAACGCGGCCTGCCAGTCCACTGAGCTGAACAGCTGCTCGATCTGCGCGCCACTCATGCCGCTGGCGTAGAGGCCGCCGACCACCGCGCCCATGCTGGTGCCGGCAATGGCATCGACATGTACGTGCAACTCATCGAGTACTTTGAGCACGCCGACATGCGCAGTACCGCGTGCACCGCCGCCCGAGAGCACCAGGCCCACGCGCAACCGTGGCGTGGGCGGCTCGGCCGCAGCCAGTGCGGCCGTACACAGCAGCGTACAGAAAAGTAGTGGCGTAACTCGCATGACACCTGGGCCGCGCATACAGCGCCGCAATGCCCGGTAATGGTAGCACGCGTGCGGCGCGCGCCCCCGCGCGCCATGCCCCCGCGCGTGGCGCACTTCCGTTCGCTTGGGCTCTGCCCTTATGCTTGCCGCATGCTCCCCTATGGCCTCAGCCCGCTGCTGCTGATTTCCTATGCCGTGCAGGCAGGGCTGGTCATCCATTGCTTCAAGACCGGCCGCAACAGCATGTGGATCTGGGTGCTGGTGTTCCTGCCGGCGGTGGGTGCCCTGGCCTATATCGTGGTGGAAGTGCTTCCGGGACTGACGGGCTCGCGCGGGGCCCGGCGTGCCGCGCGCGGCGTGCGACGCGCAATCGATCCGGGCCAGGACCTGCGCCGCTTCGAGGCCGAGGCGCGTCGCAGCGGTGATGTCGCCAGCAACCAGCGCTACGCCGATGAACTGCTGCGCCAGGGCCGCACTGCCGAGGCGCAGGACATCTACCGCCAGGCGCTGCGCGGCCTCTATGAGCACGACCCCAACCTGATGCTGGGCCTCGCACGCGCGCAGTTTGCCGCTGGCGAGCCCGGCGCCTCACGGGCCACGCTCGACGCACTGCGCGCCGCGAATCCCGATTTCAAATCACCCGATGGGCACCTGCTCTATGCCCGTGCGCTGGAAGGCGAAGGCAACAACGCCAGGGCGCTCGAAGAGTTCCGCGAACTCAGCAGGTACTACGCCGGCGCGGAGGCGGCGCTGCGCTATGCCCAACTGCAGGCACGCAGCGGCGACCAGGCGGGAGCACGCAGCACGCTGGAAAACCTGCTGGAACACGCGCGGCTGGCGCCGCGGCATTACCAGCGCGCGCAGGAAGAATGGCTGAGCAGCGCGCGTCGGGAACTGGCCGCGCTCTGATTCTTCGCGCGCTGATTGGCAGCGCAGGGAATCAGGCGCTATTTCACCCGTACTTTGCGTGGGTCGAACTGCGGCGGCGGAAATCTCAGCGGCAGACTCTTGAGCGTATGGCGCAGGATCTGCGCCACCGCCAGGTCGCGCAGCCACTTCTTGTCCGCGGGCACCACGTACCAGGGCGCATGGGCCGTGTTGCACAACCCCAGCATGTCGCCGTAGGCCTGCTGGTAGGCATTCCACTGGCCGCGCTTGGCGAGATCCCCGACTTCGAATTTCCACTGCTTGCGCGGCTCACGGATGCGCTCTTCGAGGCGCTGGCGCTGCTCCGCCTTGCTGATATGCAGGAAGATCTTGACCACCTTGATGTTGCTGGCATCCAGCATCCGTTCGAAATCATTGATCTGCTGGTAGCGGGCCTGCCAGGTTGCGCGCGCCACCAGCTCGTCGACGCGCACGATCAGCACGTCTTCGTAGTGTGAGCGATTGAACACCGTGATCTCGCCGTGCGCCGGCACATGCTGGTGGATGCGCCACAGGTAGTCGTGGCGCAGCTCTTCGGCACTCGGCGCCTTGAAGGCACGCACGTTGCAGCCCTGCGGGTTGAAGGCGGAAAACACGTGGCGGATGGTGCTGTCCTTGCCGCCGCCATCGATGGCCTGCAGCACCACCAGCACACCGAAGCGTCCGTCGGCATAGAGCTTGTATTGCAGCTCGGCCAGCTCACTGCCGAGGCGCGCGAACTCGTCGCGGGCGCGCTGCTCCTGCCAACCGAAATCGCGGCTGGCCTGGTTGTCTTTGAGCTGCACCCGCGAACGGGTGCGCACGCGCAGTTGCTTGGGCAGGTCCAGATGTTTCTCCGCCATCGTGCAGCCCTCTGCCTGTCAGCGGCGCCGTGGCCGGGCCGTGCGCCGCACGGCGGGCACCTGTTGGGTGACGCAGTGGATGTTGCCGCCGCCGAGCAGGATCTCGCGCGCCGGCACGCCAACGACCTGACGGCGCGGAAACACCCGTCGCAGGATGCGCAGCGCGGCGGCGTCGGTGCGCTGATCGAGGAGCGGCGCAATCACCGCCCCGTTGGCCAGGTAGAAATTGACGTAGCTGCCCGCCAGCCGGTGACCGGCACGCACCCGCCGCGTGCCGCGGTAGTGGACAATGCCAGCCGCCTCGCTGGCACTCATATATAGAGGGCCGGGCGACGGCAGCTTGTGGATCTTCAGCCGCCTGCCCCTGGCATCGCGCGCGTCCGACAGCCGTTCGAAGGCATCGTGCGACACGCGATACTGCGGATCGCGGCGGTTGTCGCACCAGGTCAGGCACACCTCGCCCGGCCGCACGAAACAGGCCAGGTTGTCGATGTGGCCGTCGGTCTCGTCGTTGACCACACCCTGCCCCAGCCAGATGATCTTCTGCACACCCAGGTAGTCACGCAGCAGCGCCTCGATCTGCGCCCGTGAAAGCTGCGGGTTGCGGTTGCGATTGAGCAGGCACTGCTCGGTAACCAACAGTGTGCCTTCGCCATCGACGTGGATCGCGCCGCCTTCATTGATCATCGGCGCGCGATAGCGTGCGCTGCGCTCGGCCGCCAACACCTGGGATGCTATTGCATCATCGCGCCGGTGGTCGCTGTAGATGCCGCCCCAGGCATTGAAGCGCCAGTCGACGCCGCGACGCTGACCGGCCTTGTTGAGCAGAAAGGTCGGGCCGGTGTCACGTAACCAGGCGTCGTTGCTGCCCATGGACACCACCTGGATGTGCGGCAGCAGTGCGGCGCGCGCGAAAGCCAGTTGCCGTGCGTTGACGCCGATCGTCACCGGCTCGAAACGTGCGATGGCCGCGGCCAGCAGTGCGAACGCCTGCTGCGCCGGCAGCGCGCGATCGCGCCAGATATCCGGCCGCTCGGGCCAGAGCATCCAGCAGCGCTGGTGCGGCGCAAACTCGGCCGGCATGTAGAAACCGTCTGCCGCGGGGCGCGTCCTGAGTGTCGTCAATTTGCGTTGCATGGCGCGCAGTGTGCCATGGAGTGCGAGCCTGCTGTGGTAGCATTTGCGCCTGATTTAAGCCTCCCAAACTTTCAGAGAGCACCACCGACATGAGCATGCCGAGCACCGCCCAACCCGTACCTCCTGCCAGCGGCGCCAAGATCACCACCAGCGGCGGCAAGCTCAAGGTGCCCGACCGGCCGATCATCCCCTTCATCGAGGGCGACGGCACGGGCCGCGACATCTGGCGCGCCAGCGTACGCGTGATGGATGCCGCCGTGGCCAAGGCCTACGGCGGTCGCCGCAAGATCGAGTGGATGGAAGTCTATGCCGGCGAAAAGAGCTTCCAGGCTTTCAGCAACTGGCTGCCCGATGAAACCGTGGCGGCCTGCCGCGAATACCTGGTGTCGATCAAGGGTCCGTTGACCACGCCCGTGGGCGGCGGCATCCGCTCGCTGAACGTGGCGTTGCGCCAGCTGCTCGATCTGTACGTGTGCCTGCGGCCGGTGCGCTGGTTCAAGGGCGTGCCCTCGCCGGTGAAGAACCCGGAAAAGGTCGACATGGTGATCTTCCGCGAGAACACCGAAGACCTGTATTCGGGCATCGAGTTCGAGGAAGGCACCGAGGACAACCGCAAGTTCCTCGAGTACCTGAAGAGCAACTTCCCCAAGCACTACGCCAAGATCCGCTTTCCGGCCACTTCCGGCATCGGTATCAAGAATGTCTCGCGCGAAGGCACCGAGCGCCTGTTCCGTTCGGCGGTGGAATACGCCATTGCCAACAAGCGCCGCAACGTGACCATCGTGCACAAGGGCAACATCCTCAAGTACACCGAGGGTTCGTTCCGCGCCTGGGCCTACGAACTGGCCGAGCGCGAGTTCGGTGCGCAGTGCTACACCTGGCTGCAGTGGGAACGCACCAAGGCAGCGAGCGGTGAAGCTGCGGCCAATGCCGAGCAGGCGGCGGCGATCAAGAGCGGCAAGCTGCTGGTGAAGGATGCGATTGCCGACATCACACTGCAGCAGATCCTCACGCGCGCCGACGAGTTCGACGTGGTGGCCACGCTCAACCTCAACGGCGACTACATCTCCGATGCGCTGGCTGCGCAGGTCGGTGGCATTGGCATCGCGCCGGGCGCGAACATCAATTACCAGACTGGCCACGCCGTGTTCGAAGCCACGCATGGCACCGCACCCAAGTACGCAGATCTCGACCAGGTGAACCCGGGCTCGGTGATCCTCTCGGGTGAAATGATGCTGCGCTACATGGGCTGGACCGAAGCCGCGGACGCAATCATCGGCGCAATGGATCGCACCATCGGCCAGAAGGTCGTCACCTACGACTTCGCCCGCCTGATGGAAGGCGCGCGCAAAGTGAAGTGCAGTGAATTCGGCGATGCGCTGATCGGCAACTTCCAGGGGTAGCGCCGATGGGCAGGATACGCATGGTGCTCCTCGGCGCCCTCGTCACCTGGGTGGCGGCCGCGTTCGCGGCTGAGGCGCCGACGGCTGTCGCAGCAGCGGCCGCCGCTGAGGCGATCGCGCCTCCTGCCAGGTTCACGACGCTGGCCGCTCCCGGCACGATCACTGCCGCGCGCCTGATGGACTATACGCGCACCCTGTCGGACGACAGTTTCGAAGGTCGCTCTCCCGGCACGCACGGCGAACAAGTCACCGTCGACTATCTGGTGAAGCAGTTCAAGGCGCTTGGCCTCGCGCCTGGCAATCCCGACGGCAGCTACCTGCAAGTCGTTCCGATGACGGCGTTCAGCACACAGGCCACAAGTGAGTTTCACCGCCAAAGGCCAGCGCATCGAACTCAAATCACCCGATGACTACGTGGGCTGGTCGAGCGTGCGCAAGCCGCATTTCCAGTTGCGCAAGTCACCACTGGTGTTCGTGGGCTATGGCGTGCAGGCGCCGGAATATCGTTGGGACGACTACAAGGGCATCGACCTGCACGGCAAGACCATCGTGATGCTGATCAATGACCCGGCGATTCCGGATGCCGCGCATCCGGGCGAACTCGATCCCGCGATGTTCGGCGGCAAGGCGATGACCTACTACGGCCGCTGGACCTACAAATTCGAGATCGCCGCGCGCCTCGGCGCGGCTGCCGCGATCATCGTGCACGAGACAGGGCCGGCGGCCTATCCCTATTCCGTGGTCGTCAACAGCTGGAGCGGTGAGAACTATTCATTGGCGCGCGGCGGCAAGGATCCGGATTTTCCGCTGATGGCCGGCTGGATGACGCTGGAGCGCACCCGCGAACTGTTCAGTCGCTGCGGCCTCGACTTCGACACGCTCAAGCAACAGGCCCTGAGCCGCGACTTCCATCCGGTGGCCTTGCCCGCCACGGTGAGTTTCGATGTACGCAACAGCTGGCGCGACCTG
This sequence comes from uncultured Gammaproteobacteria bacterium, assembly GCA_963764065.1. Lineage (GTDB taxonomy): Bacteria > Pseudomonadota > Gammaproteobacteria > Steroidobacterales > Steroidobacteraceae > FEN-1191. The sequence goes on from CAVXRM010000005.1 coordinate 141,114, forward strand.
GAATCGCACAATGTGGTCGCGCGTGTGGCAGGGAGCGAGCCCAAGCGCGCCGGCGAGACGATCGTATACAGCGCGCATTGGGATCACTTCGGTTGGAACGAGAAGCTGCCGGGCGAAAAGAGCGCGCAGGTATTCCACGGCGCGCTCGACAATGCCTCGGGTACCGCCGCGCTGCTGACGCTGGCGGAGGCTTTCCACAACGCGGTGCCACCAGCCCGCTCGGTGCTGTTCATTGCCACTACCGGCGAAGAGCGCGGGCTGCTGGGAGCACGCTACTATGCGCGCCACCCGCTCTATCCGCTGCGCGACACCGTTGCCAACATCAACATCGATGGCATCAACCCGCTGGGTCCGACGCGCGATGTGCGCGTCACCAGCTGGGGGAAATCGCAGCTCGATGAGCTGGTGGTCAGCGAAGCAGAGCTTCAAGGGCGCAAGGCGCTGCCCGAGGCGCACCCGGAGCGCGGCAGCTTCTATCGGGCCGACCAGCTGGAGTTTGCGCGCGTCGGCGTGCCGGTGATCTACCTCGGCGGCGGCTTTGATTTCATCGGCCAGAGCGCCGACTACGGTGAACACCAGTCCACGGAGTTCATCGCGCACCGCTACCATCAGGTGCTTGACGTCATCCAGCCGGACTGGAGCTTTGCCGGCGGCGCACAGGATGTGCAGCTGCTGTGGAAGCTCGGCGACGTACTCGCGCACAGTGACCAGTTCCCGCACTGGAAGGCCGACAGCGAGTTTCGCGCACATCGTATCCAGCAGCGCGGCAGCGACTGAGCTACCGGCAATGACGCGCGTGGCACTGGTGACCGGCGCAGGCAGCGGCATCGGCCGGGCCGCGACGCTGGCACTGCTGAATGCCGGTTACGCCGTAGTGCTGGCCGGACGTCGCATCGAGGCGCTCGAGCAGACGCTCGCATTGGCGGCGGTAACACCGGCCGCACTTGCCGTCGCCACCGATGTCACCAGCGAAACTTCGGTCGACGCTTTGTTTGCTGCCATCGAGAAGCGCTACGGGCGGCTCGACGTGCTGTTCAACAATGCCGGTATCGGTGCCGCGGCACTGCCTGTCGATGAACTCAGTTTCGAGCAGTGGAACCAGGTGATCGCCGTGAATCTCAACGGCGCCTTCCTGTGCGCACGTGCCGCCTTCCGGCTGATGAAGCAGCAGCGCCCCGCGGGCGGGCGCATTATCAACAACGGTTCGATTTCAGCCCAGGTGCCGCGCCCGCTCTCGGCGCCGTACACAGCTGCCAAGCACGCGATCACTGGCCTCAGCAAATCGCTCGCGCTCGATGGGCGCGCACACAACATCGCCTGCGGTCAGATCGACATCGGCAATGCGGGCACCGACATGACCGAACGCATGAGCCGCGGCGCCCTGCAGGCCGACGGCAGCTACCGGCCCGAGGCGACGATGGAGGTCCGGCATGTGGCCGAGGCCATCGTGCAGATGGCCAACCTGCCACTGGACGTGAATATTCCCCAGATGACGATCATGGCCACGCAGATGCCCTTCGGCGGACGCGGCTGAGCACCCTCGCGCCAGGAGAACGGCATGCAACGATGGATCGCAATGGCAATGCTGGCGTGCTGCTTTACCTGGCTGCCGCCGCGACTGATCGCCGCCGAGCCCGACAGCGGACCTGCCACGCGCGCCGTGTATCTCGACCATGGCGGCGTCGTGCGCTGGCGCGACAACGGCGAGGAAGTCGCCCTGTTTGGCGCCAACTACTGCGTGATGTCCGGCTCCGATTACCGCATGGCGGGCCTGCTCGGGAAAGACCGCAAGGCGATGATCGATGAAGACCTGGCGCAGTTCGCGCGCATGGGCTGGACGGCACTGCGCCTGTGCTCCTGGGGCGATTGGGAGAACTCGGACCGCGAGGGCAACCTGGTCGTCAACGAACACGTCGACCTGCTCGACTACCTGGTCGCCCGCGCGCGCGAGCGCGGCATCTACCTGCTGCTGACGCCGATCCACACCTACGACCCGGCCTACGCCGACCAGATGAACCAGCCGACGCAGAATGTCGGCTTCTCGCGCTATTTCCAGCGCAGCCAGATGGGCACCGACCCGGCCTCGATCGGCGCGCAGGCGCGCTACATCGGGCAACTGCTGCGACACGTGAATCGCTACACCGGTGTGGCACTCAAGGATGAACCGGCGCTGCTGTTCATCGAGCTGATCAACGAGCCGGTGCACCATCCTGAAGACCACACGGGCTCGGTGCGCTACATCAATACGCTCGTCAAGGCGGTGCGCGACACCGGAACGCGCAAGCTGACCTTCTTCAACCTCACGCAGGACTTTGCCATCGGGCAGGCGATACACGATTCGAAGGTGGATGGCCTGAGCTTTGGCTGGTACCCCACCAGCCTGGTGGCGGGTCACCAGCTGCGCGGCAATTTCCTGCCGTCCGTCGACGCATATCCTGAGCTGTTGCGCGCGGATCTCGCGCAGCGGCCACGCATCGTCTACGAGTTCGACCAGGCGGATCTGCTCTCGGGTTACCTGTACCCGGCGATGGCGCGCACCTTCCGGTCGGTGGGCGCACAGCTCGCCACCATGTTTGCCTACGACATGCTGCAGACGGCGCCGTTCAATCTCGGCTGGCAGACGCATTACCTGAACCTGGTGCACACGCCGCGCAAGGCGATCAGCGCCGTGATCGCCGCGGAGGCCATGCGCCGCCTGCCCTCACGACAGGGGTACGGTGCCTATCCGCAGGACACGGCTTTCGGCGATTTCAGGGTGAGCTACGAGAAGGACTCGAGCCTGCTGAATGCGGACGACGCCTTCATGAACGCCGGCGACACGACCGCCAGCGCGCGCAATCCCGCGGCACTGCAACGCATCGCGGGGCTTGGTTCCTCCGGCACTGTCAGTTACGAAGGCAGCGGCGCGTACTTCCTCGACAAACTAAGCGATGGCCTGTGGCGACTCGAGGTCTATCCCGATGAAGTCATGGTGCGCGACCCCTTCGAGCAGCCGCAGCCGGACAAGATCGTCTCGCGGCTGCTGTATCGCAACTGGCCGATCGGGCTGAACCTGCCAGACCTGGGCACGGAGTTCCTCGCCACGCCGATCACACTGCCAGGCTCGTCGTCGACTGCAGCGCGGCGCGCCAGCGCGGGCAGCGTGGCGATTGAACCCGGCGTCTGGCTGCTCAGCAAGGGCGCGGCGCCGGAGCGCAGCGCGCTGCCCGCGCGGCTGCACCGCGTGGGCTTCGACGAGTATCACGTCAACGAGCGCCAGAGCTATCCGGACCTGGTGTTGTCACTGGCACCCCAGGAGTTCGTCGCGGGAGCGGCGCTCGAGCTGCGGGTGCGCGTGGCCAACGATGTGCTGCCCGACCAGGTGCGGCTGTGGATGCGTGCGGCCGGTACCACAGCCTTTGGCCAAGCCGTGGACATGCACCGCGAGCGCGGCAATGACTACGTGGCGCAGTTCGCGGCCGATGCACTGGCGCCCGGACTCTACGAATACGCCGTCAGCACGCAGACCGGCGCGCGCGTCACCAGCTTTCCGGGTGGCGTGGCAGGCGAACCGCATCAATGGCCGTTCCGTCTCGATCGCAGCTGGACGCTGCGCATCACGCCACCCGGCACGGCGATACGCCTGTTCAACCCGCGCACGGACTACGCGCAGCTCTCGTTCGTGCGGCCGGGCGAACAATATCGCGATGCCTTCTTCAGATTGTCGCCGGGCAACAGCAGCGACGAGTCGGCCCTCACGCTATTCCTGCCCGAACTGGGGCGCGATACGCCAGCACGTTACGCGGCCGCGCTCTACATCGGTGATGTGCTGGCAGCGCACGCGAGCGATGCACCGCAGGCCGATGCGCTGCTGGTCACATTGCGAGCCGACCGTGGCGCACGCAAGAGCCTGGAGATCACGCTGGTCGAGAAGGATGGCACTGCCTGGAGCACTACCGTGCAGGCTGGCGCCGAGTGGGCCAGCGTGCGGGTACCGTTAGCGAGCCTGCGCGCGGGCCGCAGCATCCACATCCCCAGTCCCTATCCCGGATTGTGGAATTACTGGCGCGCCAGCGCGCAGGGGCGCGGCGGGAACAATGACCGTCCGGAGCTTGCGCAGCTCGAACGACTACAGCTGACAGTGATGCCGAACCAGGATGAGCGCGCCGGCGAGGATGCCAGCGGCGTATCGGTGCAGTCGATCGAGCTGGGCTTCGCGCCTCACTGAGCGTAGCTGAAACTCTGTTCCGCCGCGGCCACGCCACTCGGGCGCAGCAAGGTCACGATCAGTTTGCGTTTGCTGCCCGCCGCATCGCGCGGCACCGTGCCTGTCACGCTCTCGGGTGTGTGCAGCTCGCCCAGCGCCTGTGAGCCGGTCAGCGTCAGATCGCCATGTTCATCGAGCAGCTTCCAGCTGAGCTGGTAACCGTGCAACGGATACGACGGCAGTTCGGTCGCGGCGTTGGCGGTCACCGTCACCACGAAGCCGGTGGCGGGCCCGCCGGCCTTTGCGACCCAGCGCGCGTCGAGGTGCGCCGGCGCATTCAGTCGTTGCCAGACGGCGAATGAGGGCTTGTGGTGCCTGGCCTCATCTACCACGCCATGCTCGACGAATCCCTCGACCAGTCCTGGCGCCAGATTGCGGCGTGACTTGTAGTCCTGGTAACACCACAACATCGCGCCGCCGATCCAGTCGCGCGCCGCCAGCATCGGCATCTGCTGTTCGAGCACGCGTATCCTGGCCGGATCGGCATCGGCCGGATTGCTGGCAAACAAACCCGCATATCCCATCTCCGAGATGATCACCATCTTGCCGGGGAACAGCTCATTCACACGATCAAGCGCGGGCGCGAGTGCTTCCGATGGCCCATGCCAGCTGCCGTAGTACTGGTTCATCATCAGGAAGTCCGCTTCGCTGGCCGCCGTCTGGTTTGCATTGGCGAGCTTGCCCAGGTTGTCATCGGCGAAGCTCACGGGCCGCTCCGGGTCTAGCTCGCGAATCAGCTTGCGCATGGCCCGGAAGTAGGCCACGCCGGCTGCGCTGTGCATCGCGCTTTCGTTGGCCACGCTCCAGGCAAAGATGCTGGGGTGATTGGCCGACTGCTCGATCACCTCGCGCATCTGCTGCTGCGCCAGCGCCAGCACCCTCGGGTCGGCGAGCTGCGCTTCGCTGAACTGCCAGATCGGAATCTCCGGAATCAGCAGGATGCCGTGCCGGTCGGCGTAATCGAGGATGAATGGATTCTGCGGATAGTGCACCGGGCGCGAGAGCGTGGTGTTCAGCAGTTTCAGTTCATCGTAGTCGCGGCGCATGGTGGCCTGGCTTTCGGCCAGCCCCTCCGCGGGCGAATCTTCATGGCGCGCAATGCCGGTGAGCCGCACGCGCTCGCCATTGATCATGAGATGCCGATCGCTGATCACGATCTTGCGCAGCCCGAAGGTATCGGCGTGGAAATCGAGCGCGGCGTCTGCTTCGCCCAGCAGCTCCACGTTCATGCGATACACATTGGGCTGGTCGATGCTCCACAACCTGGGCTTGGCGAGCGACAGGCTCAGCGCAACTTCCTGATCGCCGCCGCCGAGCACGATCGCCTGCGTGGCGCTCGCTGCAACGCGATTGTCCGGATCCACGGCGCTTACCCGTACCCGTGCCGCGGTACCGGCCGGCTGGGTACTGTGCAGCAGCACCCGATCATTGACCTGCCATCCGCCAGCGCTGATGTCGGTGCGAATATTCTGGCGAACTATCCAACTCGGTCCGCTGGTACTGAGCCACACATCGCGCACCACACCGCCGTAGGTCCACCAGTCATACCAGGCCAGCGGCACGCCACGCGCACCGAAGCCCGGAATGGTCGACGCGGTCGGCCGATTGTCGATGCGCACGGCCAGGTAGTTGCTGGCGTGCAGGAGCGGCGTGATGTCGAAGCGAGTAGGCCGTGAAGCCGCCTTCGTGATTGCCAACCTCGACACCGTTCAGCCACACGCGCGCCTGGTAGAAGGTGGCGCCGAAGTTGAGCCGGACGTGCGCCTGTGCATCGTGCGCCGGCGTCTCGAAACTGCGGAAATACCAGCCTACACCCATGTAGTCGTGCAGCCGGCCGACATTCCAGGTATTCGGCACATTGACGTTCTCGGTGCCTGGCGGCAGTTTCGATTGCCAGGCAAAGAAATCGCCGAACTCGTCCGGGTCGGGCCGGAATTGCCAGCCCTGATCAAGATCGATGCGGGTCGCGGCCACCACCGGCGATGCGCACAGGCATGCGAGCACTGCGAGCGCGGGCCACAGTGCCACGCCAATCACCCGGGAAACTGGATTCATGGCATCACCTGTCCGCCGTTGACGTGAATGAGCTGTCCCGTGATATAGCCGCTGAGCTGTTGCGATGCCAGGAACAGGAACGCGCCGACGCAATCGTCGGTGGTCCCGATGCGGCCCAGATGCACGGAGCGACGCATCGCCTCCATGCGCTCCGGCGGAGTCGAGTCATGGAACGGAGTCTGCACCACGCCGGGCGCTACCGTGTTGACGCGGATATTGTCGGCAGCAAACTCGCGCGCCAGATGGCGGCTCAGGTTGTGCACCCAGGCCTTGGATGCACCATAGATTCCAGCACCGGGACCGCCGCCATCCAGCGCGGCGATTGAACCCACGTTGATCATCGCCCCGCCGCCACGCGATTTCATGGGCACGGCTGCAGCCTGACAGGTGCCGAGCACCGCTCGGGCATTGAGGTCGAACACAGCGTCGACGAAGGCGTCGTCGGTCTCGAGTATCGGCCGACGGCTGACCAGGGCGCCGGCGCAGTTCACCAGGATGTCGAGGCCCTGCAGCGCGCGCGCCGCGTCCCGTACCAGTTGTTGCGGCGTGCCCCTGGCGGTCAGATCACCCTGCAGCAGTACGGCCCGCCCGCCCGAGGCCGCCACATCCTTCGCGACCGACTGGGCGCCATCGGCATTGCTGTGCCAGTGCAGTGCCAGTTGCGCGCCTTGTGCGGCCAGGGCCCGGCTGACCGCTGCACCGATGCCGGAACTGGCGCCAGTGACCAGCACGCACTTGTCCTTCAGGTCATCGATACGAACCATGGAGCCACGGCCGGGATCTGTGTTGATATCTCATTTATATTATAATAATAGGCAGTTCGCCATCCACAATAACAGCGCACCGTGCACTGCGCCCTGTCGCTGGCGGCTCCAGGGCTGTTGGCCGTGGTACGCAATGGCGATATGATCGGCTCCGATGGCCCAATAAAGAACACCCGCCCTGCCGACCATCCACAAAAATTTCCTCGCCGGCGACTGGGGCACCAGCAATCTGCGCCTGTTCCTGTGCGACGCGGCGGGCACGGTACTGGACAGCGCCGCGGGCCCCGGAGCCGCCGAGTCCAGCGGCCGGTTTGATGCAGTGTTTACCGGCCTGACCGCCAGCTGGCGCGAGCGTCACGGCCCGCTGCCGGCGGTGCTGTGCGGCATGGTGGGGTCGAACTTCGGCTGGCGCCAGGCACCCTATGTGAGTTGCCCGGCCAGCCCGGATCAGATCGGCGCAGGCTGCGTGTCACCCGACGATGCTGCGAGCCGCGATGCCGCGATCCGCATCGTGCCGGGACTGCGCTGCCAGAACCGCTTCAACGCCCCCGACTTCATGCGCGGCGAAGAGACGCAGATACTGGGCGCGTTGCAGCTCGATCCGGCCTTGCGAAGCGGACGCCAGCTGTTGTGCCTGCCCGGAACACACAGCAAGTGGGCAGTACTCGAAGATGGCGTGGTGATGGAATTCAACACTGCCCCGACGGGCGAGCTGTTCGCGATCCTGAAGGAACACAGTGTGCTGGTGCAGCGCCCCGCGATCGAACCGACAGCCGCGAACGCTGCAGCCTTTGATCGCGGCCTGCAACAGGTCAATGACTTTCCAGAGGCTCAGCTGCTGCATCGTCTGTTCGAGTGTCGCTCGCGCATGCTGGCTGGCGAGCTCGAGGCCGGGGCGACGGCTTCGTTCCTGTCCGGCCTGCTGATTGCCAGCGATGTCAGTGGCGCTTTGCCGCTGCTGGCGCAGTGCGCGGCCGGAGCGCCGGTGCAACTGATCGGCGCACCCTCGCTCACCGCCCTCTATGCAAAAGCACTTGCCAGCCGGCAGCGCGCTGCCCGACAGCTCGATGGCGCGAGCGCCTCGCTGGCCGGCTTGACACGGATTTTCCAGCACTTGCAAACGGAGCAGCCGGCGTGACGCACACTGATCCACAACGGCGCGAAACATCGCTAGTCGCCATTCTGCGCGGCGTATTGCCCGATCAGGTGCTGGCGGTGGCAGCAGCACTCTATGCAGCAGGCATCCGCACTATTGAAGTGCCGCTGAATTCGCCCGACCCCTACAACAGCATTGCCGCCCTCGCCCGCTGGTGTCCGGCCGATTGCCTGGTCGGTGCAGGCACGGTACTGAGCATCGACCAGGTGCAGCGTACGCACGATGCCGGCGGGCGACTGATGGTGTCACCCAATACCGATCCTGCCGTCATTGGCGCCGCCGTGAAACTCGGGCTGCAGGCGATGCCGGGATTCGCCACCGCCACCGAGGCCTTCGCGGCCCTGCAGGCCGGGGCGCGCGACCTGAAGTTGTTTCCGGCCGTCAGCCACCCGCCGGGACACCTGCGCGCCCTGCGCTCGGTACTGCCGGCCGATACCGGCATTTTTCCCGTGGGTGGTATTGGCGCGAAGGATATTGCCGTATGGTTGGCGGCTGGCGCGACCGGGTTTGGCTTCGGCTCCGAAGTGTTTCGTCCGGAGTACAGTGTCGAGGATATCGGCCGCCGCGCCCGCGAGCTGGTGGCGGCCTATGCGCAGGCGCGTGGCGGAACGGGCTGAGCGCGGCTCATTGACCAGTACAGAACAACAACGTGGGGGACAGCAGTGAAACTTGCAACTCTTGATATCGCGATCGTCTGCATCTACGCCGTGTCCATCTTCCTGCTCGCACAGTGGGTCTCGCGCGAGAAAGGCAGCCACCAGAAAGACGCGCAGGATTACTTCCTCGCCAGCCGCGCGCTGCCGTGGTGGGCCATCGGCACCTCGCTGATCGCCGCGAACATCTCCGCCGAGCAGATCATCGGCATGTCGGGCTCGGGCTACGTGATCGGCCTCGGCATCGCCTCCTACGAGTGGATGGCGGCGCTCACGCTGCTCATCGTCGGCAAGTACTTCGTGCCGATCTTCCTCAAGAACAGCATCTACACGATGCCCGAGTTCCTCGAGCGGCGCTTCAACACCACGGTGCGCACCGTCATGGCGATCTTCTGGCTGGGCGTGTACGTGTTCGTGAACCTGGTCGCCATCCTGTGGCTGGGCGCGACGGCGGTGCACACGGTCACGGGCATCGACGTGCAGACGGCGCTGATCGCGCTCGGCGTGTTCGCCGGCGCGTATGCGCTGTACGGCGGCCTCAAGGCCGTGGCGCTGACCGATATCGTGCAGGTGTCGCTGCTGGTGCTGGGCGGACTCGATCATCAGCTACATCGCCCTCGAACAAGGTCAGCGGCGGCGCCGGCGTGCGTGGCGGGCTTTCACGAGCTGACGACGCGCTTCCCGGAGCAAATTCCACATGATCCTTCCGGCCGAGCAACCCGAACTACAAGGATCTGCCGGGCCTGTCGGTGCTGCTCGGCGGCATGTGGGTCATGAACGTCTCGTACTGGGGCTTCAACCAGTACATCATCCAGCGCGCGCTCGGCGCCAAGGATATCCGCGAAGCGCAGAAGGGCATCGTGCTGGCCGCGTTCCTGAAGTTGCTGATGCCGGTGATCATCGTGCTGCCCGGCATCGCCGCGGTCGCGCTGGCGCCCAATCTGGCCAAGCCCGGACCAGGCCTATCCGCACCTGATGGCGATGCTGCCCACCGGCATCCTCGGCCTGGTGTTCGCCGCGCTGATCGCGGCGATCGTGGCCTCGCTCGGTTCCAAGATCAATTCGATCGCCACCATCTTCACGATGGATGTGTACCGGCCGCTGCGCCCGCAGACCTCGCAGCAGAAGCTGGTGCTGATCGGGCGCCTGACGGCCGTCGACGGCGCTGGTCATCGCGATCGTCTGCGCCAAGCCGCTGCTGGGCAGCTTCGATCAGGCCTTCCAGTACATCCAGGAATTCACCGGCTTCTTCACGCCGGGCATCTGCGTGATCTTCCTGCTCGGCATGTTCTGGGATCGCTGCACGGCAGCGGGCGCGCTGGTGGCCGCTGTCGGCTCGGCGGTGCTGTCCTTCGTGCTGAAGATGTGGTGGCCCGGCGCTGCCGTTCATGGATCGCGTCGGCGTGGTGTTCCTCGCCTGCCTGGCCATCGCCGTGGTGCTCTCGCTGATGCAGAAGCGCAGCGAGGCCGCGCTGCGCGTCGAGCTCAAGCAGATCGACTACTCGACCAGCACCGGCTTCAACGTCGGCGCCGCGGTCGTCACGCTGATCCTGGTCGCGCTCTACGCTGTGTATTGGTAATGGGCTCCGGGCGCATGTCGCCATTGCAGCCCTTCGATGTCATCGCCACGCGCAATATCGTCGGCGAGGGCATCCTCTGGAACGCGCACCGGGGCGAGCTGTGGTGGACCGACATCGAGAGCGGCAGGATGCACTGCTACGACTGGTCGCGACGGCCGCTTGAAGTGTTCGCCGCGCCCGAGCGCGTCGGCTCCTTCGGCCTCGTGGCGGGCTCGAGCGCAGCTGATCACCGCGTTTGCGAGCGGCGTCGCGCTCTACGATGTGCGCGCCGGCAAGGTGGACTGGCTGGTGCGCCCGCCCGAGGTCGTGCCCGGCATCCGCTTCAATGATGGCCGGGTCGATCGCCAGGGTCGCTTCTGGTGCGGCACGATGTCGGAGAGCGCGCAGCGCCCGGCCGACGGGCTGCCTGTATTCCATGGGCCGCAACGGCCGCTGGCAGCGCCACGTCGAGGGCGTGCGCATCTCGAACGGACTGTGCATGAGCCCGGATGGCACGCAAGCTGTATTTCGCCGATTCGCCGACGCAGGCGATCCGGGAATACGAGCTGCTCGAGCCCGAGGGCCGATTGGGCAAGCGCCGCGAATTCGCGCCGAACCGCGGCGCACGCTGCGCCTGATGGCGCCGCGATCGATGCCGACGGCTGCCTGTGGAGCGCGCAATGGGGCTCGGGCTGCGTGGTGCGCTACACGCCCGACGGCAAGATCGAACGCAGCCTCGCGGTGCCGACGCGCCAGCCCACCTGCGTGTGCTTTGCGGGCCCCGATCTCGATGTGTTGTGCGTCACCACCGCCAAAGAGAATCTCGACGCAGCCACGCTGCGGGCCGAGCCCGATGCCGGCGCCGTGTTTCTCTATCGCACTGGCGTACGCGGCCTGCCGGAGTCGGAATACCGGCGATGAACACGCGCATGCGCGGCCAGAACCTGACCTACAGCATTGCCAATCACATCGGCATCGCGATCGTCACGGGTGTCTATTCGAAGGACAATCCGATTCCGATCGAGGCTGATCTCTCGAAGGAATACGGCGCGAGCCGCCCGGTGCTGCGCGAAGCGGTGAAGATGCTGACCGCCAAGGGCTTGCTCGGCGCCAGGCCGCGGCGCGGCACCTGGGTGCAGCCCGAGGCACACTGGAACCTGCTCGACCCGGATGTGCTGGGCTGGCTGCTGCAGCGCAAGTTTTCCACCGCGCTGCTGATCGAGTTCACCGAATTGCGACTGGCGGTGGAGCCCGCGGCGGCCATGCTCGCGGCACGCACGGCCGGCGCTGCGGAAAAGGCTGCGCTGAGCGCTGCGATCGAGCGCATGCAGGCCGCTGAACGCGGCGATGATGATCCGCTGGAATCCGACATCGCCTTCCATGTGGCGGTGCTGCAGGCCAGCCGCAATCGTTTCTACGCGCAGCTCACGGGCTTCTCTGCCACGGCGCTGCGTTTCAGCATCCGCATGACCAACCGCTACAAGGGTGTGCGCCTGGCGAGCGTGGCGGTACACAAGAAGGTGTCGGATGCGATCCTGGCTGGCAAGCCGGCTGCCGCCGGCGACGCGATGCGCAGGTTGATACAGGAGGCGCTGCGCATCATGAAGAAGCGCCAGGCCGAATCCGCGTCGCGCAAGAGCAGCCCGGAGGCATGACGGTGAAACACAGCATCGCAATCGTGGGCCTGGGCAAGATCGCCCGTGACCAGCATGTGCCGAGCATTGCCGGCAGCGACAGCTTCGAACTGGTCGCAGTGGCCAGCCCGCACAACCGGCACGAGACGCTGCCGAGCTACCCGGATCTCGCATCGCTACTGATGGCCACGAAGAACCTTTCGGCCGTTGCCCTGTGCACCACGCCGCAGGCGCGCTTCGAGACCGCGAGCCTGGCGCTCACGCACGGCTGCCACGTGCTGCTGGAAAAACCGCCGGGCATGACGGTGAGCGAAGTGCAGATCCTGATCGGGCTGGCGCGCTCGCGGGGCGTCGCACTGCACGCCTCCTGGCATTCGCGCCACGCGAACGGCGTCGAGTCCGCGCGCACCTGGCTCGCGACGCGCAAGGTGCGCAAGGTCTCGGTGGTGTGGAAGGAAGACGTACGCGTCTGGCATCCGGGTCAGACCTGGATCTGGCAGGCCGGGGGCCTGGGCGTGTTCGATCCGGGCATCAATGCGCTGTCGATACTCACGCGCATCCTGCACGATCCGCTGATCCTGAAGGATGCCGAGCTGGCAGTGCCCGAGAATTGCGAGACGCCGATCGCGGCCCGGATGCAGCTGGTCAGCACTGGCGGCGCCGAGGTGCATACCGATTTCAACTTCCTGCATGCCGGCGCGGCCAGCTGGGATATCGAGGTGGAAACCGATCGCGGGCACCTGACCCTGCACCATGGCGGCAGCGAAATGCTGGTGGATGGCCAGCCAGTCACACTCGCACCAGGCACGGAGTACGGGCGCCTGTACGCGCACTTCGCCGGCATCGTGCGTGAGCGGCGCATCGAGGTCGACCTGGCGCCCTTCGAACTGGTGGCCGACGCTTTCATGTGCGGGCGGCGCGTGACCGCACCGCCGTTTACGCCCTGAGCGCGCAGCCCAGTTCGGCTCGCGCTGCCCTCAATACACTTCGCGCTGGTAGATGCGCGCACCCTGCCCCGGGAACACGCCGAAGCTCGCCATTGCGCCGGGGCTGGACTGTACGCCGGAGATCCACAGGTACTGCAGCCAAGCGGGCGCTGTGGCCGTAACCGTCGCTGCTCCGGAATTGCCGCTGCCCGGCGCGGCGAAGATCAGGTTGAAGTTGCCCGCCACGGCCTTCGGGTAGTAGCTGTTCGCGGCCGCCACGGAACAACCCATGCCGGAGGGTCCACCGCTCCCGGTATCGCGCACGCAAGTCTCACCGGCCTGCAGGTTCTGTTGGTAGCTCGCGAGGCTGATCGTGGGCGCTGTGGTGCAGGAATCCGCCACATTGGTGACGAAGCCCTGCGTGTTGCTCAGGTAGTACTGGGTCGTGAGCGACATCGGCAGATCGAGCAGCTCGGATCCGACCGCGTTGTTGATGTTCAGGCGACCGTAGTACTGCTGCGCGCTGGTACTGAAGGACATGCCCGTGCCAGACCCGAAGGTCACGGGATTCGGTGCCGTCACGCCATCCTGGTCGATCACGTTGATCGCGAGCGCAATGTTGCCGGCGAACGGCGCGATGGCACTGCCACGCACGTACTTGATGCCGGTGCCGGCATCGAAAGTCAGCGTGCCCTGCCCGGTGCCCAAGGTCCGCGATGGCCGGGTCAGACGTGGTGGCCGGCAGACCCGTGGTGTCCAGCGCCGGGCTGGCAGGTGTGGGTGTGTAGCTGCGCCCGGTCAACGAACTGTTCACGAGGCGGAACAGCGAGCCGGTGTAGTTCTGCGTCGTGGCGCCGCCAAAGGCCTGTGGGGTCACGGTGATCACCGGCGCCACGGTGTATTTCAGCGGCTGGCCGATATAGCTGAAACTGCCGGCACTGCAGCCAGTGCCCAGCACCGGCACATTGAGCGCGACACTGAAGGCATTCGGTATGAAGCGGCCGACATTGCCGGTCAAGGTACCGTTCACTGCGCCGCCGCCCAGGTAGTTGGCTACTGTCGGTCGCAGCGTGACGATGCCGACCTCAGTCCACGCGAAGGCGGTGCCCGAGGCCACGCCGGCGCTGTAAGTGCCAAAGCTGCCGCTCACGGTCGGATTGTGGCCGCTCGCGGGCAGCACCAGCGTGGGCGTCAGCGTTACTGCCGCGGGCGAGGTCTCCTGCCCGAAGTTCGGCGTGGCATTGCCCTGCAGGTTGCTGGCCGTGACTGTGGCGCTGAATGACTGCCCGGCGCCGATGAACACCGTGCCGGATGCAGTGCTGGCCGCCGGATTCGCGAAGCTGTCGCTGGTGCGGCGGATGTTGCTGAGCTTCAGTGTGTAGGGTTGCACGACGAACTGGCTGCTGCCGTTCATGTAGGTGCCCGAACCCGCCCCGCTCCGCAGCGGGATGTTGTAGCGCGCATAGAGCGTGACTTGCCCGGCATCCGAGTAGTTCAGCACCAGCGGCGCCTCGGCATTCGCGGTACTGAATCTCAGTGGCACCGTGGTGTAACTGCTGACAGCGCTGTTGGGGTTCGAAGCAATCGCGGTCGTGGTGCCGTTGTTGGTGACTGTGAAGGACTGACCGGCCACGCAAGTGGTCGGGTTGTTGCACTGGTAGGCGAGCGAGATGTTCACGGTGGTGCCGCTCGGGAAGGCCGCCACGCAGGCACCGGTGTTGGTGTCGGTACGTATCGCCTGCAGCGCCAGCGTCTGTGTCGAGGCCGATCCGGCCAGCAGTGTGTTGATCGCGGTGCCCACGTTGCTGCCGTTGGTGATGCGGAAGCCCGAGGGCGCAAAAGTGATCGCGGGATCTTCGCTGGCCTGCGCGGTACCTGATTTTTCCGTGACCGTGCCGTCCACCACATTGACCGTCATCGTTTCGGGATGGGTATTCAGCAGCGAGAGCACTACCGAGCCCGAGTCGCCGGAGGAAAAGGTATAGGTCGCGGTACCGCTGTCGGCGGCACCGGCCGCGAAAGTGCCGCTGCCGGTGGTCAAGGCCCAGTCGCCATGGCCGGTGCTGGTGCCGAGCGTGATCTGGTCAACGGTCGCCAGCGCACCATGCGAACTGTCGTGCGCCGTGATCGTGACGGGCGCCGCCTGGCAATTCACCTGCGAGGCAGCAGCACTCACCGCATAGTGATCGGGTACCGTGGGAGCGCCGGGCCCGAAGGCCACGATGGCCGCGACCCAGCCCGTGAAATTCTGGCCACCCGTCCAGGTGATGGTCTGTATGCCGGCGGTATTGCTGAGCCGGTCGGCGCCACCGCCGGCCGTGTAGTTCAGGTTGTCGGTCTGCATCGCACGCGAGGTGTAGCCCGCCGACGGATTGATCGAACCGAAGTTCGACAACCACGGATACAACACGCCCATCGACGACACCACGAGCTCGTTGTTGACTGCGGTGGCGGCCGACGTAGCCACTGTGGCCGTGGAAGTGGTACCCGTCGCGGTTCTTTTCTGATCCACGGCGCCCACGCCGGAATACTCGATCGCGACCGCATCAATCTGTGACTGCGTTGGCCCGGCTTTCACCGTGACCTTGAAGCCAGTTGTAGTCACGGTGATGGGCGCCGAGAACACCGCGGCATTTTCCCAGCCCTGCGAGTTGCCGGTCGCGGTAGCCTGGGAGACCGAGGTATAGACGTTGCCGGCATTGTCGCTGGCGGTAATGGTCGGTACGGAGCCGCCATTCCACGACCAGGCTAGTACTACGATGGTATTGCCGATCTTCGGGTTGGCAGCAAACGACTGCGAAGCGATCGAGGTGCCCGAACCCGTCTGGAACACGCCGGAGGATTGCACCATCGCGATCTGCGCCTGAGCCAGCGGCGCGGCCAGGAGCACCAACAACATGAGGCCGAGGCGCTTCATCCCGTGGCATCCGTGAAGGTGGAGCTCAGGACACGATGCACGTAGCCAGGCTGTCCATAGGTGCCCGATGAAGAGTTGGCCACCAGCACCCAGGAGTGGAGGGTGATCGAGTTGATGACGTACGAAGTGGCCGTGCAGCTCACGGCCACGGTGAAGCCGTTGAGCGCCGACTCATTGAGATTCAACGTGGTGCTGGCCGCGCAATTGTGGTTGACCAGGGCGTTGTACGCGCCCCATTCAATGCCGGCGCGCGCCGCGGCCAGCGCCCGCGACTGCTGCAGCGCCATGGTGACGGTCTGCTGCTCGCCATTGCCCACACGGATCGCCACCGCACCGAGCGCGGCGAGCACCACGATCAGGAACAGCGCCGGCACCAGCGCGAAGCCACGCACCCTGCTCATGGCGTGTTCTCCAGCTGCACCTGCTGCAACAACTGGATGGACTCGCCGCTGTTGGCAAGCTGCAGCGAGAGCGTCACCAGTGCATTGCGCTGCGGAGTGCCGATGGCGTAGGTGAAAGCGCAGGAAGCCACATCGGTAGCCACACGCGCTGCCGTGGCGCCGGCCCCGAGCAGGGTCGCGGCACTGAGTGGTTGCGCAGCCGAGATCGTGTAGCCGCTGTAGCGCGTCAAAGTGCGTGCCGCGCTGTCGCACAGGTAGGACACCGGGCCACTGAGCAGATAGATGCGCTTGTTGGGTGATCCCCAGTTGAACCGAAACCCAGGGTTCAGCGTCACCAGATTGGCATTGGCGGTGGCGCCAGCAGCAATCGTGATCGTGGTGTTCGGCGGCGTGATTACGTTCGCGCCGCTGTAGGCGTCGGCGCCCGGAACGCCCATGTTGGCGATCGAGAGATAACTGGTCGTGGAAGTCCACGGCAATGTCAGCTGGGTGAAGGGCACGGTCGTGGAAAAGGCCGTGTCGGCCGCGCTCAGGTCCAGCTCCAGTGCCGGATTGGCCAGCGGTCCGCCATCGCGATAGCGCGCACCGTCCACCGTGGCAAGCAATTCCAGCGCGCTGATTGTGCCGCTGGTTCCGGCTCGCACGCTGTTGGGTAGTGCGCCGCCGATGTCGCGCGCCATGAAGCGCAGCGCACTATCGGCCGAGTCGACCAGTGTCGCGCGTCGGGTCTGCGCGCTGTAGGCATTCATCGGCAGCGTGATGAACATCGACATGAAGCCCACCACGATCGACCCCACGGTGATCGTGATCACGAGCTCGATCAGGGTCGTGCCGCGCTCGCGCATGATCAGTAGTTGGCCCGGTAGCCGGAGAGTGTGACCGTGACGCCCGGCGCGTGCGTTACGGTGACATCGACGCGCCGCACGGCTGCGGCGCCGATGCCGCCCAGCCCGCCCGAGTTCACGACGCTGACCGAGACGTTGTAGCCGGCCAGTGCGGCGATCGCGTTGCCGAACTGATCGCGTGCACCGACGTCGTTCAGGCCATTGTAGGCATCGACGGTATTCCAGTTGGCGCGGCCGCTGACGCCGGGGTTCCCGTTGGGATCCACCACCCAGCGCTGCAGGATCTCATCCAGGTAGGCCTGCGCCACGGTCACCGACTGCTGCTGCACCATCGCGTCGGCACTGCGGCTCGAGGCCACCGAGAGCGCGCCCAGGATCGAGGTCACGCCGATCGCGACGATGGTGATCGCGATGATCAGCTCGATCAGCGTTACGCCACGCTGCTGCGATCTCGACTGCTGGCGTGCGCGCTCCATCATTGCACCTGCACGTAACCGGTGGCGGCTTCGATGACGATCTGTCGCGCACCGATCGTGATCGTGGTGCCAGGGCTCTGGGTCAGGCGTCCCTGGGTATCGAATTCAAAGGTGCCCGTGGGCGAGGCCGTGATCCCGGAGGGGGCGCTGTTGGCGATCGCATCGCCCGCCGCGCCGAGTACCGGTGTAGGCCAGGTGTTGTCGCTCGCCAGGCAGGCGTTGCCCGAGGCGGCCTGCTGCGTGGCGCTATAGGAGCCTGCGTTCAGAGTCAGCCGCGCGCGGCAACCGCTGATCACCGCTGCCTTCTGGGTGGCACGCAGTGCGCTGCCCAGTTCATCGGCGTAGCTGCGCTCCGAGAATACCGATTGCGAGAAGAAGCGCGGACCCACCGTCGCCGACAACACACCCAGTATGGTGATGACGACGGCGAGTTCAACCAGCGTGTAGCCGTGGCGGAGCCGAGGTGCCGCGAGGCGAGAATCCATTCGCGGCATACCTCGTACTCCCGCAGGACTGGCCTGCGTGTGCCCTGCTGGACCCGATCAGCAACCCGCAGTGGCTACGGCGACTACCGGCGCTGCGCCCGCAGCGGCAGGCGGCGTGTAGCTGACCTGACAGGTCGCGGCAGTGGCGGCGCCGACGCGCTGCCAGGTGGCCGTGCCGGTGGCCGCAGGGGCGCCAGCCGTGAAGGTGAAGTCACCGGGGCTGAGGTTGATCGCATTGCCGATGCCTACGGCGCTGGCGTCCGGGTAGTTGTTCGCCAGTGTCACCGGGCTGCCTTCCATGGTAACGCTGGCGGTATTGCCAGTCGCCATGGACAAGCCGCGCGCCAGCGCAGCGGAGCTGCGGATGGTGCCCGCCAGGCCCGTGACCGTCGCACTGCGCGCGGTCGCATCGAGCGAGATGAAGCGCGGGATGGCGAAGGCCGCCAGAATGCCGAGGATCGTGATCACGACCACGAGCTCGATCAGCGTGAAACCGCGAATCCTGGAAGAGGTCATAGTCGACTCCGAAGCGCTAGCGCGCGATTGTTGGGAAAAACACCTGCGCGGTACCTCCGCGCCTACCTGACAAAATCGGCCTGCTGACCGGTTTCTTAAGCCGCACCGTGGCGGATGTGAACCCCGTCACATGGCGGCGCACCGCGCGCAGCCCGGCCCGGCTAGCCGGCGTGGCCCACCTTGCCGATCATGTTCCACATCGGCAGGAACACGCCCAGCGCCAGGATCAGCACCAGCCCGCCGACAAAGGCCATCAGCAGTGGTTCGATCATGGCGCTGAGGTTTTTCAGCCGGTAATCCACCTCGCGATGGTAGAAACCCGACACTTCCTCGAGCAGGTTGGTGAGCTCGCCGGTCTCCTCGCCCACTGCCACCATCTGCAATACCAGCGGCGGAAAAATGCCGGCGGCAGCGGCGGCGCGACTCAGCGTCTCGCCACGTTCGACCGCATCGCGCAGCCGCAACAGGCGCTCGGCCAGATACTCGTTGCCGGCCGAGCGCGCCAGCAACGTCAGGGCCTGGATCATCGGCAGACCAGCCGCCAGCGAGATGGCCAGCGAGCGCATCACGCGCGAGAGCACGGCCTGGTGCATCAGTTCGCCGATCCCCGGGAGCTTCAGCTTCATGCGGTCCCAGCTGTAGCGTCCGGCCTCGGTTTTCAGGTGACGCTTGAGCATCACGATGCCGCCCGTGATCAGGCCCAGCAGCAACAGGCCATGATTGCGCACGAAATCGCTCGTGCCCATGATGATGCGCGTGGGCAGTGGAATGTCATCGCCCAGGATCTTGAACAGCGGCTTGAAATTCGGGATCACGAACACCGTGATGATCACGATGGCGATGCCAATCACCACGACGACGATGGCGGGATAGCGGATCGCGGATTTCACGCGATCCTGCACTTCCTGGTCCTGCCCCAGGTATTCGCACAGGCGCAGGAAGGCGTTGTCCAGCGTACCGGTCGACTCACCGACCCGCACCATGCTCAGGAACAACGGCGGAAAGATATCCGGATGGCGCGCCAGGGAGCTGGCGAAGTCGCGGCCCGACTCCAGGCTCTGCAGCACATCGTAGAGCGCATCGCGCAGCTGCACGTTGTGCGTCGCCTGCGCGAGGCTGCGCAGGCCGCGCAGCAGCGGCAGGCCTGCCTTGGTGATCGAATACATCTGGCGCGCGAACAGCACCAGGTCGGAGCTCTTGGGTGCACCGGCGCCAAAACGCTGCAGCAGCTCCTTGACCGACGTGTTGGTGGCGACATCCGGCAGGATTTCGAGCGGCGTGATGCCGAGGTTCAGCAGTCGGCTCGCGACCGCATCGCTGCCTTCGGCTTCCAGGCGACCGGTGACCAGGTCACCGCGTCCGCCCCGGCCCCGATAACGGAACATCTGCATGCTCAGGCCCGCGCGCTCAAGACTTCGTCGACGGCCTCATCGCCCAGGTCAGCCGGTTCCTCGACATCGACCAGCTCCTCGAGGCCGGCACCGACCGCCATGGCCTCGGCGAGCGAGGTGGTGCCAGCCAGCGCCAGATCGATGGCTCCCTGCGCGAGCGGCAGATAGCCCGGCCGCGTGCGCGCAGCGCGGGCAAATCCCTCGAGATCGCCGCGCCGCACGGCATCGGCCAGCGTGCGATCGATCTCCAGCAGTTCGTACACCGCCACGCGGCCGCGATAGCCGGTGAGGTTGCAATAGGTGCAGCCGGCACCGGCGATGAATTTGGTCTTCTCCGGCACGATGTTGGGCCGGCAACTCTGCAGCCAGGCCAGCTCGTGCGCATTCGGGGTCGAGGGCTGTGCGCAGTCATTGCACACGCGCCGCACCAGTCGCTGCGCGATCACGCCATGCACGGCGGCGGCGACCAGATAGCCCGCCGCACCCATGTCCAGCAGGCGATTCATCGTCGCCACGGCATTGATGGTGTGTAGCGTCGAGAGCACGAAGTGGCCGGTCATTGCACCGCGCAGACCGATATCCACGGTCTCGCGATCGCGCATTTCACCGACCAGCAGGATGTCGGGATCCTGGCGCAGCGCGGTGCGCAGGATGCGGGCGAAGTCGAGGCCGATCTTCGAGAGCACCTGCACCTGCGTGATGCGATCGAGGCGGTATTCCACCGGGTCTTCGACCGTGATCACTTTGACGCCCGGCCGGTTCAGGTGATTGAGCGCGGCGTAGAGCGTCGTGGTCTTGCCGCTGCCGGTAGGCCCGGTCACCAGCACCATGCCCGAAGTGCGATCGATGAGGCGCTGGAAGCGCTGCTGCAGATCGGGCTGCATGCCCAGCTTGTCGAGCGACAGGAGCGACGAAGACTGGCTCAGCAGGCGCATCACCACCGACTCGCCGTAGGTGGTCGGCATCGTGGCCAGACGCACATCGAGCGACTGGTCGAGCACCCGTACCGTGAAGCGGCCGTCCTGCGGCAGGCGCTTCTCGGCTATGTCGAGACCGCACATCAGCTTGAGGCGCGTGACCAGCGCGCCGGCCACACGCTTGCCGTCGATCACCTGCTCCTGCAGCTGACCATCGACACGCAGGCGGATGCGCAGTTTGTCGTCGCCCGGCTCGATATGGATGTCGGAGGCACGCGCTTGAACGGCGTCATGGAACATGGTCTGCAACAAGCGCAGCACCGGTGCATCGGGCGAGCCCTCCTCGACCGTCAGCTGCTCGATGTCGACATCGCCTTCGGCCAGCTCGTCGCGCACTGCCTCGGCCAGCGAGGCGATCTCGTCGGAGCGCCGGTAGACGGCGTCCAGGGTCTTGAGGAAATCGGCTTCGCCCACCAGCGCCAGTCGCAGCGGCTGCTTGAGCTTGGCCTGCAGGTCATCGTAGGCCTGCAGGTCCGCGGGATCGGGCATGCCGATCAACAGGCCGCGTGCATCCTGCTGCAACACCAGCGCGCGATGACGGCGCGCCAGCGCCTCGGGCAACAGCTTCACCACCTCGCGGTCGATGCGCAGCTGCTTGAGATCAACGAACGGCACCTTCAGGTGCTTGGACAGGAACTCGTGCAGCTGCGCCTCGGGCAGCAGGCCGAGATCGGCCAGCACACGGCCGAGCTTGCGTCCCGAGCGCCGTTGCTCCGCAAGCGCAGTGGTGAGCTGCTCCTGCGTGATCACCTTGTGCTGGATCAGCAGATCGCCGAGGCGGATGCGGACGCGCGCGTTCATGGCTGGCTCTGGCGCTGCATTCAGTGGCTGTCGACCGACGCTTTCGTGTCGGGTGGCGCTTTCGGGTCGAGCGTGTTGGTGTGATCGACCGCCTGCTGGGCGAGCTGCTGCCAGTCCGCGGCACTGGAAACCACGACCGGGCGCAGCAGGATCACGAGTTCGGAGCGCACGGTGGTGCGCTGCTTGCTGCGGAACAGGTTGCCGAGCAGCGGGATGCTCCCCAGCAGCGGCACGCCGTAGTTGTGATCACTGCTGGTGGTGCGCATCATGCCACCGATCACGATCACCTGGCCGCTCGCCGCGCGCACCACGCTGTCGGACTCACGCACCTGGCTCAGCGCCAGGGGCAGTGAATTCGGAGTGCCGGCTACGGAGAAGTTCTTCACCTGCTCGGTGACATCGCTGATGGTCGGATGGATATGCAGCAGCACGCTGCCGTCCTCGGAGATCTGCGGCGTGACATCGAGCGCCACGCCCGAGAAGAAGGGCGTGAGCTGCACGTTGCTGCTGGTGGCCGAGGCCGTGCCGACCACGGTATTGCTCGATACACCGGTTACGAAGAACTGGTCCGCGCCGGCCTTGATGACCGCCTTCTGGTTGTTGAGCGTCGCCACCCGCGGGCTCGAGAGCACGTGGGTCTTGCCCTGCGTGGCCAGCAGGTCGATGAACGCGGTGAAATCAGTGGCATTGATCGCCAGCGAGAACGCACCGCCCAGGGTATTGATGGGGATATTGGCCAGCGGATTGGCGCCAGGCTGCAGATCCACCGCCCGGCCCGGCTGGTTCAGCAGGTTCGAAGTGTTGAAGCCACCCTGCCCCTGAGGCACGGTCTGCGAGACAGTGAAGTGGTGGCCGCCGGAAGTGGCGAGCGCCGCCCAGTTGATGCCGGCCTGCAGCCCGCTGGACAATTCGACTTCAATGACTTTGGCCTCCAGTACCACTTCGCGCACCGAGACGTCCTGAACGTTGTCGAGGAACTGCTGTACGTCGCGCAGCTCGCGCGCCGTACCACGCACCACCACCACGCCGGAGGAAGGGTTGATCACGATCTCGCGACCGCCTTCGGTACCGACCAGCATGCGCAGGTTGGCCACCAGATCGGTCCAGAAATCCGAGGCTGTGCGCGTGGAGATGCTGCTGCCGGTGATATCGGTCACCTGCGTGCTCTGCTGCGAATCATTGCCGTCACGACGGAAGATGTTGCCCGGTGGCTCGCTGAGCCCGCCCGAGCCGCCCGCGCTGCCGTTGTTGTTGCCATTGCCGTTGCCGGCACTGGCGTTGCTCGCGGGCGTCTGGCTGGGCTGGCCGGAGGACACGCGCGTGCGCGATGTGCCGCGGCGCTCGACATCGAGATAGTTCACCTGGAAGATGCGCGTGCGCAGCCCGGGCACCGAGATCACATAGCCGCCCGAGGTCTTGTGGAAGTCGTAACCGTAGGTATCGCGCACCGCTTCGAGCACTTCCGGCACGGTGACGCCGTGCATCTTCAGGCTGATGTTGCCGCTCACGCCGGGCTCGAGCACGACGTTGTAGGCCGTACCCTCGACCAGGCCCTCGAAGAAGCTGCGCGCTGAAGCCTCGGTCACCGAGACATCGAAGCGTGGTTCATCCGCCGCCGGGGCCACGGCACTGCCGAACAGCAGCGCAGCCATGAGCGTGGCGAAACAGTGGTTGCGGTTCATGATCAGGAGCCTCCATTGGCCAGTCGCGCCACACTGGCGGCAGGCTTTTTCACTTGCAGTTCGTTGGCCACCAGGCGCTGCTCATGCACTACGCCATGGCTCTGGTAGCGGATGCCGTCATCGAGCAATGCGACGATCGTGTAGGCACCCAGCGTGTCGCCTTCGTGCACCAGCCGGCCGTTGACGATCGCGGCGCGGCGCGTCGCACCGATGAACAGCGCCGAAACCACCGGCGTCGTGGCTGCGGCCACCGACGGCGCGCCATTGCGTTGGGGCGGGCGCATCGGATCGCGCATCTCACCGGCCAGCGCGCTGGCGCCGGTGCAGCAGATCAGCACATACAGCAGCGGCTTCATACGCTCATCCATTCACGTGACAGACTGAGTGCGCCGATGACCAGCCGTACCCTGTTGGCGGGGTAGTGCTCTACCTGCAGTTCCAGACGCTCCCAGTGCAGGCGATACGGCACCTGCTCGAGCGATTGCAGGTAGCGCACGATGCTGGGGTAGTCGCCGCTGACGATCACTTCCACGGGATGCAGGAAGGGACCGCGATCGCGCGCGGCGGCATTGGTGCCCATACCACTGTTGGTTGTGGCGGCAGCGGCGGCGCCGCCGGCGCGTGCCGCCTCGGCGTCCAGTGACAGGCTTTGCACCGGGAGGTTGCGCAGGCTGATCAGGGTCAGGCCCTGCTGCCTTGAGATCAGCTCACCCAGCAGGTTCGCTACCCGCTCGGGCGCCACGTAGCCATGCGCTGCGGTGCCCAGCTCGGCATTGAGCTGCGCCAGGCGCTCTTCGAGCGCTCGATTGCGCGCCGCGGCCATCACCTCCGGACTCTGCGCCGCGGTGCGTACCGCGAGATCCGCTGCCTCGAGCCGCTCGCGCACGCCCTGCAGCTGCTGCTGTGCGTTGTGGGCGCGGCGCGTGAGCGGATCCATCAGCAGGTTCTGCCAGGCCATGCCCAGCACGGCCACGCCGGCAGCGAACACCATCGCACGCTCACGCAGTGAAAGATGGTTGATCCGCTCAGCCACGGGACTGAGCCGCGACATCAGGGTATCGAGGGCCTTCATTTGGCACCGCCTGGCGCTGGCAGATCGAGGCCGGGCGCACCGATATCAAAGACCGCGCGAGCGGGTGCCGCATCCGCAACCTGCCTGATCGACAAGCGATCGAAGAAGGCGCCGTTCAGGGCTGGCTCGTCCTCGAGCGAGGCCAGCCAGCCGGCAATCAGGCGCGGATCCACAGTGGCGCCGCTGAGGGCCAGTCGTGCCTCACCGGTTCCGATCACGAGGCTCGTGAGCCACACGCCCTCGACCTGGCGGCGACCGATGGCCTCGAGACGCGCAGCAAAACCGGAGCGCGCATCCGCGCTGCCCTGCTGCACGATGTTCAGCGCATGCTCACGCGCGGCGATCTCTTCGCTGTCCTGCCGGGCCTGGGCTTCGAGTTCAGCCAGGCTGGCGTGCGGCGCGTTGGCTGCATTGGCCTGCGCGGCCCGCGCCAGTGCCTGCGCCTCCTGACCGGCGACTTCGACCACGGCATGCTCGATGTGCGCGGTGCGCCAGCGTGCGAACCCGGCCACGCCGCCGAGGCACAGCGCCAGCGCCAGCAGCGCCGCGGCAATCGTGCGTGCCGAGAACAGGCGCTTCTCGGCGCCCAGGATCGGCTGATAGAGATTGACTTGCTGTTCCATGGTGTCAGAGCGTGCGACGCTCGTCCCTCAGCGCGGCACCGACAGCCAGCAGGCAGGCGGCCTGCACTTCGGCACTCACCGGTGCCACGCAGTTCATCAGCGTATTGAGATCGAGCACGCTGACGTCGAACCCGGATTCGCGTGCCAGCTCGTCGGCGAGCACACGGGCGCGCTCACCGGCGGGCGCCACCACGAGTTTGTTGATCGGCGGCTGATCGAAGTGTCGCTCGTAGTAGTCGAGCGAGCGCTGCAGCTCCAGCACCACGGCCTGCGCATCGATGCCGCCAGGCGCCGCGTCGCTCCCGGGGTCGAGGTTCACCGCATTCTGCAGAGTCATCTGCCGCGAGAAGTAGTAGGTCGTGCCACGCACCACGATTACCGAGGCGGTCTGCTCTCCCAGGTGCAACAGTGCGACACCGCCGGCTGCGGCTGGCAGCAGCGCGAGGAGATTGCGCAGGCACAGCTCCGGGATATCCACGACATCGAACGATGGCAGCTCGGCGAGCGTGGTCGACAGCCCTTCCACCACGCTGCGACGCGCGGCCACCGCATACATCATCTTGCCCTGCGTGGCGCGCGCCGGGCTCGGCACGGCGAATACGTCGATGATCGCGTCTTCGATGCGTATGTCGATGAGGTCCTTGAGCCGCCAGCGCATGGCGGCACGCAGTTCGGCGGGCGGCACGTCCGGGGCTTCGACGGTGATCAGCTGATAGTCGCTGGACTGCAGCGCGCAGCTCACGGCCATGCGCGGCAGTCCGAGACTGCGCAGCAGTGCGGCGCGCGGATCCGGCGCACCGGCAGCAGGCCACGGCAGCACTTCGCAGCGCTCCAGCACGGCTGACCCCGGCGCGTCGCGGCGTACCACGGCGATCGCCAGGTGCTTGTCCTGCAAGGCCAGACCGACCCGGCCCCGGGCCATGGCTAGCTTCTTCGAAAATCCAAACACCTGACCCTCCGTGCTGGGCAAGGCCGCGGCGGGCGGCTGCTCTCACCCACAGGTAGCGGTCCGCGACGGGCAATCTTTAACGACCGCTAAGGTTTGGGTGCGCAGCGCAGCAGACCAGGCATCCGGGACGTGACCGGTGTCACGCTATCGGCGGGTACCGCAGTGCTTCAGGGAACAGGCAACTTGCCGATACGCCATCACACAGGGAAGGAATAGTGATGCCCACATCAGCAGCGCAGCAGCAGCGCCAACTCGGTCGAATTCGCCTTTGTAACTGCCCTCGCCAAGGAAATGTCGGCCGGCAAGATCGAGTTGCCCGGCTTTCCGGACATTGCCATGCGCGTGCGCCGCGTACTGCAGGATGAAGAGGTGTCAGTCGAGAAGCTGGTGCGCGTGATCGGCGCCGAGCCCTCCCTGTCGGCGCGCCTGCTGCAGATCGCCAACTCGGCTGCGATCAATCGCGGTGGCAATCGCATCAGCGACCTGCGCACCGCCATCACGCGGGTTGGTTTCACGCTGGTGCGCAGCAGCTCGATCGCGCTGGCAATGTCGCAGCTCTCGAAATCACAGGCGCTGCAGGCCGTGAAGGTACAGCTGGGCCAGCTCTGGCAGCGTAGTGCGCACGTGGCAGCGATGGCGAGTGTGGTGGCACGGCGCCTCACCAACGTCAACGCGGATGCCGCCGCGCTCGCGGGCATGGTGCACGGCATCGGCAAGCTCTACATTCTGGTGCGCGCCGTGGAATTCCCGGGGCTCACCGCCGACCCCGCCGGCTACAATCGCATCGAACAACTCTGGCATGCCAATATCGCCAAAGCGGTACTCGAAAGCTGGGAGCTGGCCGATGAAGTGGTCGCAGCCGTGCACCAGCACGAAGACCTGGAATACAGCCATGAGGGCGAATCGGACCTGACCGACGTGCTGGTGATCGCGAACCTGCTGATCAGCTTCCGCCAGGACCCGCAGGCCATCGAAGTGAATCTGCAGGGCGTGAGCGCGGCCAAGCGCATGAGCCTGGACATTGAATCCTACAAGCGGCTGCTGGAAGAATCGGCCGCCGAAATCGAGGCCTTGCGCGCTGCATTGGGCGGCTGAGGCCGCAAGCGAACCTCAGCGCAGGCGCTCGCACCAGCGTTATTGCAGCAGCGGATCATCCGGCGGCAGCTGCCGCGCATACCACATCGCCAGCCGGTGGCGCATGCTGCTCTCGGCCACCTGCTCTTCAGGCAGCGGCTGGATGATCTTGTCGTGCACCAGCAGGCGGTAGCAGTACAGGAGTTTCAGGCTGGCTGAATCCGTCGGGTCGAACTTCACGGCGCCGCGCCCCTCGGCATACTTCACCGCCGCCAGCAATGCGGCCTTGAAGAGCGCTTGTTCGTGCTTCTTTTTCTTCATGGTGTCTTCTCACAACCCTGCAATGCCTGCCCGATATCGGCGAGCAGATCTCCCACATCCTCCAGACCAATGGCCAGCCGCACGGCGCCAGGCCCAATGCCAGAGAGTAACAGTTCGGCGTCGGACAGATCCTGCGTGCCCATCAGTTGCGGCGGAATCACCAGCGACTCGGTGGCGCCAAGGCTCGCGGCAATCGCGAACAGCTGCAGTGCCTCGGCAAAGCGCCGCCCCGCCTCGGCGCCGCCGCGCAACTCGAAACTCAGCAAGGCGCCGAACTCGGTCATCTGAGTGCCTGCCAGCGCATGCTGCGGGTGTGTCGCCAGCCCCGCATAGTGTACCCGTGCGACTGCGCTGTGCTGCGAGAGGAAGTCGGCAATCTTCAGGGCGCTGGCCGACTGCTCGCGATAGCGCAGCATGTAGGTCTTGAGTCCACGCTGCACCAGGAAGGCCGCGTGCGGATCGAGCGCGCCGCCGAGCAGCGTGAAGTCGCTGCGCAGACGGCGGATGTCCTCTGCGTCCGCGATCACGGCGCCGCCCATCACATCGCCATGACCCGAGGCGTATTTGGTGAGGCTGTGCAGGTAGTAGTCGATCGGGTATTGCCCGTGCTGGTGGAAACCCGCGAAGGTGTTGTCCAGCAGCGTGAGTGCGCCGTGGCGGCGCGCCAGGGTCGTCAGCGCCGCGATATCGGCGACCTTGTTCAGCGGATTGGTCGGGCTCTCGAAGATCATCAGACGCGTGGGTGTGCTGGCGAGCACACGCTCGACGCCAGCGAGATCCTCGATCGACAGCATGGTATGACGCACACCGAAGCGCGCCAGCGTACGACGGATGAACTGGCGCGTGGGGCCGTAGGTCTCGACGAAGCACAGCACGTGATCGTCGGCGCGCGTAAGCGCCAGCAGCGTGCCGTTGATCGCGCTCACGCCGGATGCGCACACCAGGCAGTCAGCGCGATTCTGCAGCGCCGCCAGTGTCAGTTCGAGCTGGCGCGTGGTCGGATTGGCGCTGCGCTGGTAGAAGAAGCCGGGGCGCTCGCCGCGCAGGTTCCTGAGGGTCTCGCCCACGCTGTCGAACTCGAACTTGACCGACTGGTACACCGGCGCCACCAGCGGATGGTTGTCGGGCGGCACTTCCACCGCCGGCGGATGATTGACCAGTGTGGCGGGCTTCATGACCTTGTTCATGGATATGCTCAGGTCCTGCTCACGACTTGGCCCACGCGCATAGTCGCCGCGCCCCTTCGGTGATCGTGGTCTCGCGCTTCGCGAAACACAGGCGCAGTAGCCGCATCGGCGGCGGCTCGCGGTAAAACACCGACAGCGGTATCGTGGCCACACCCGCCTCGGCAATCAGCGCGCCAGACAGTTCGATGTCACTTCGCTCATCGAGACCGTCGTAGTCGAGCAGCAGGAAATACGAGCCCGCCGAACGCAGTGTGCGCAGGCCGCCCGCGCTCAGCTGGCCCGCCAGCAGGTCACGACGCGCCTGGAAGAACTCCGGCAGGTCGGCACCGCACTCGGGCCGCTCAGCCAGATAGTCGGCGACCGCGTGCTGCGTGGCCGTGGCAATCGTGAAGGTATTGTACTGGTGCACCTTGCGCAGCTCGGTCGTCAAGGCTGCCGGCGCAACGGCGTAACCGATGCGCAAACCGGTGGAATGCAGCGTCTTGCCGAAGGAATACACCGCCACGCTGCGCGCCCGCAGCTCCGGGTGCGCCAGCACCGAGGCGTGGCTCGCGCCATCGAACACCATGTGCTCGTACACCTCGTCGGCCAGCAGGCTGCAATCGCGATCGCGCAGCAAGGCCGCGAGCTGGTCAAGATCACCCTGGTCAAGGCAGCTGCAGGCCGGATTCTGCGGCGAATTGATGATGATGAGGCGCGTGCGTGCGGTGAGCGCAGCGCGCACCCGATCCCAGTCGGGGCGAAACGCCGGTGGCTGCAGCGGCACATGCACGCAGCGCGCGCCGGCCAGGCGCACGGCAGGATCATAGGAATCGTAGGCCGGATCGAACACCAGCACCTCATCACCGGCGCCGACCAGTGACTGCACGGCCGAGTAGATCGCCTCGGTCGCTCCCACGGTGATCGTGATTTCGCTCTCGGGATCAACCGTCACGCCCCGGGTGCGATGGAGCTTGCGCGCGATCTGCTCGCGCAGCGCCGGCACGCCGATCATCGGCGCGTACTGGTTGTGCCCCTGTTCCATGGCCTGCGTGACCAGCGCGGTGAGGCGCGGATCGATTGGATAATCGGGGAAGCCCTGCCCCAGGTTGATCGCGCCGGTCTCCGCTGCGCGCCGCGACATGACCGTGAAGACGGTCGTGCCCACGTCCGGCAGCTTGCTGCGCAGGCTCATGGGTTGGCCATTTGCATTTCCCGCGCGCGCCGGCGCTCACTGGCCCGCACCCAGAAGGCCGAGGCCACCACCCCGCAGGCCACGATCAACACCATCAGTGTCGCCAGGGCGTTCACGTCCGGACTTACGCCGAGGCGCACCTTGGAGAAGATCACCATCGGCAGCGTGGTGGAGCTGGGTCCGGCCGCGAACTGCGAGATCACCACATCGTCCCACGAGAGCGTGAACGAGAGCAGCCAGCCGGAAATGATTGCCGGCATGATCAGTGGCAGCGTGACGCGGAAGAACACGATGTGCGGCCGCGCCCCCAGGTCCATCGCGGCCTCTTCCAGCGACTCATCGAAATTCGCGAGTCGCGACTGGATGATCACCGTCACGTAGGCCATCGAGAAGGTCACGTGCGCGATCGTGATGGTCGTGATGCCGCGGCCGGCCGGCCAGCCGATCAGCCGCTCCATGGCTACGAACAGCATCAGCATCGACAGGCCGGTGATGATCTCGGGCATCACCAGCGGCGCCGCGGTCATGGCGCCCAGCAGGGTGCGGCCCTTGAAGCGCCCGAAGCGCACCAGCGCCAGGCCAGCCAGCGTGCCGAGTACCACGCTGATGCAGGCGTTGAGCGTGGCGATGCCGAGCGAGAGCCGCGCTGCGCTCATGATCTGGGCGTTCTGGAACAGCAGCGTGTACCACTTCAGCGTGGGCGAATGCGCGCTGTCCCACACGGTCACCAGGCGCGAGTTGTTGAACGAGTACACGATCATCGACAGGATCGGCACGTACAGGAACGCGAAACCGAAGGCCAGCATGCTGGGCACGAAATAGCGCCGGTGGCGGATCATTTGTGCGCCATCTCCCGGCCCTGCTGCCGCTGGAAGATCACGATCGGGATCACCAGCAGCAACAGCATCGCTATCGCCACGGCGC
The DNA here is from genome assembly GCA_963764065.1 of uncultured Gammaproteobacteria bacterium. Lineage (GTDB taxonomy): Bacteria > Pseudomonadota > Gammaproteobacteria > Steroidobacterales > Steroidobacteraceae > FEN-1191. Next base: position 171,922 of record CAVXRM010000005.1, read on the forward strand.
TGGCTACCGGCCAGTCGCGATTCTCGAAGAATTCATCCGACAGCACGCGGCCGATCATCAGCTGATCGCTCCGTCCCAGCAGCGAGGGGATCACGTACTCGCCAACCGCGGGGATGAACACCAGCAGTGCGCCGGCAATGATGCCCGGGAGCGACAGCGGCAGCGTCACGCGCATGAATGCCTTCCAGGGCCGGGCGCCGAGGTCGGCCGCGGCCTCGAGCAGCGTGCGGTCATGCTTCTCGAGGTTGGCATACAGCGGCAGGATCATGAACGGCAGATAGGAATAGACGATGCCGATGTAGACCGCGAAATCCGTCTGCATCATCACGATCGGCTGGTGGATGACCCCCAGACTCATCAGGATATTGTTGATCACGCCGTTGTTCTTCAGCAGGCCGATCCAGGCGTAGACGCGCAGCAGGAAGGAGGTCCAGAACGGCAGGATCACCAGCATCAGCAACAGGCTCCGGGTCGCGGGCGCGGCGCGCGCGATGCCATAGGCCATGGGGTAACCGAGCAGCAGGCACCAGAAGGTCGAGACCGCCGCAACCTTGAGCGAATAGAGGTACGAGCTGATGTACAGCGCATCGGTGGCGAGGAAGGCGTAGTTCGACAGGTGCACGCGCAGCGCCAGCACCCTGTGGTCGACCCATTCCCACAGCGGCGAATACGGCGGAATCGACAGCTGCGCCTGCGTGAAGGAGATGCCGAACACCAGGATGAAGGGCACCATGAAGAACAGCAGCAGCCACAGCATCGGCACCGCGGTGACCAGTTGCCGGCCAAATTTGCGCGGGCGCACGCTTCAGCCCATCCCCACGACCGGACTGCCCGCGTCCCAGCACAGGTACACGGATTCATCCCACTTGAACTGTTCCTCGGGCTTGCGGGTGCGATTCGCCTGGGTAACGCGCACTTCGCGGCCACTGTCGAGCCGTATCAGGTACACCGACATGTCCCCGAGATAGGCAATGCCCTGCACCACGCCGTGCGCCCAGTTGTCAGGCCCGGCAGGCTGAGTACGGCCCAGCTCGATCTTCTCGGGCCGGATCGCCACCCAGCACTCGGCATCCGGCGGCGCACTCATGCCGTGGTCGATGTATACCGGCGCCGGCAGCTGCGGGCAGCCCACGCGCACGAACTCCGGCTCGTCTTCGCTCAGCTTGCCGTCGAACAGGTTCACCGAACCGATGAAGTCGGCCACGAAGCGCGTGGCCGGGAATTCGTAGATGTCGCGCGGCGTGCCCACCTGCACGATCTCGCCACGGTTCATTACCCCGACGCGCGTAGCCAGCGTCATCGCCTCTTCCTGGTCGTGCGTCACGACCACGAAGGTGACGCCGAGCTTCTCCTGGATGCCGATCAGCTCGAACTGCGTGTGCTCACGGAGCTTGCGGTCGAGGGCACCGAGGGGCTCATCGAGCAGCAGGAGCTTGGGTCGTTTGACGAGCGAGCGCGCCAATGCCACGCGCTGGCGCTGGCCGCCGGAGAGCTGGTGCGGCTTGCGCTTCGCGTAGTCGCCCAGCTTCACGATATCGAGGATCTCCGCGACGCGCCGCTTGATCTCCTGGCGCGCAATGCGCTCCTGCTCGAGGCCAAAACTGATGTTGGCCTCCACGCTCATATGAGGGAACAGCGCGTAGGACTGGAACATCATGTTGATCGGTCGCTCGTAGGGCGGAATGTCGGCCAGGTTCTGCCCGTCGATGTACAGCGCGCCGGAGCTCGGTGTCTCGAAGCCAGCCAGCATGCGCAGCAAGGTGGTCTTGCCGCAGCCCGAGCCGCCCAGCAGGCAGAAGATCTCGCCTTGGTCGATGTCGAGCGACACGTTGTTCACCGCCACGGTGTCGCCGTAACGCTTGCTGACGTGATCGATGCGCACGTAGGGAGTGGTCATGTTCAGAGCCCCGATTTGAAACGCGTCCACAGCCGGTTGACGTTGCGCGTGTAGGCCTGGGTGTGGGCGCGATTGGCATGCAGCCGGTTGCGCAGCTCCCGCGGCGGGTAGAAATTCGGATTGGCGAACTGCACCGGATTGATCAGCTGGTAGGCCGCGGCGTTCGCGGTCGCCGAATTGATGGCACCGGCATTGCGTGCCGCGATGTCGGGCCGCAGCATGAAGTTGATGAACAGGTGCGCATTCTTCGGGTGCCTGGCATCGTAAGGGATCGCCATGTTATCGAAGAACATGATCGTGCCTTCGATCGGAATGCTGTAGCCGATCTCCACCTGCCCGCCGGCTTCCCTGGCACGGATACTGGCCAACCCGACATCACCGCTCCAGCCCAGCGCCAGGCAGATCTCGCCGTTGGCCAGGTCCTCGATGTAGCGCGAGGAATGGATGTAGCGAATAAAGGGGCGAATGCCCTTCAGCAGGTTTTCAGCCGCGACCAGGTCTTCGCTGCGCTCGCTGTTCGGGTCACGCCCGAGGAACACCAGCACGGTACTGATCACATCTTCCGGAGCATCCAGCACGGTGACGCCGCAGCCCTTGAACTTGCTGACCGTCGCCGGATCGAACAGCAGATGGAAACTGTTCACCGGCACATCGCCGAGCACCGCGCGCAGCTGCTTGATGTTGTAGCCGATACCCGTGGTGCCCCACAGGTAGTTGACCGAATAGCGATTGCCGGGATCGCTGAGCGCGAAGCGCGCCGCCATGTCCTCATCGACATTGCCGAGATTGGTCAGCAGCGATTTGTTCAGCGGCTGGTAGACACCGGCCTTGATCTGCCGCTCGAGGAACGAGGTGGAAGGCACCGCGATGTCATAGCCGGTGGCGCCGGCCAGCATCTTGGTCTCTAGCACCTCGTTGGAATCGAAGACATCGTAGTGGATCTTGATGCCGTATTCCCGCTCGAACTCCTCGAGGACGCCCGGCGCCGCATAGTCGGACCAGTTGTACACGTTGAGCACCCGCTCGGCTTCCATGTCGCCGGGCTTCGCACCCACCGTGGTGGCCGGCGCGGCGCGCTGGCCACAGCCGGCCAATTGCAGGCCCGCCGCCAGCAGTACACCGCAGGCAGCCAGCCGCAATCTCACGCGCCTTGCATCCGCTCAGACATTGAGCAGCAGGTGCTCGCGTTCCCAGGAGCTGATCACCTGCAGGAACACTTCGAGCTCGGCCTGCTTGACGATCGAATAGGCAGCCACGAAGGGCTTGCCCAGCAGCTGCACCAGCGGCTCGCAGGCGTGCAGGCGACCGAGCGCGTCATCCATGGAGCGCGGCAGATCCCAGGGCAGATCGCGCGCACTGCCAGCAATTGGCTCGCTCGGCTTCAGGTTCTGCACCATGCCGAGATACCCGCAGGCCAGCGAGGCGGCCGTGGCGATATAGGGGTTGGCATCGGCGCCACCGAGGCGATTCTCGACGCGTCGCGCTTCCGGGCCCGAAACCGGTACGCGCAGCCCGGCCGTGCGATTGTCGTAGCCCCACTGCACGTTGATCGGCGCCAGCGAGGCGCGCGTGATGCGCCGGTAGGAATTCACGTTCGGCGCGAACAGGCTCATGGCCGGGGGCAGGTAACGCTGCAAGCCCGCGATATGCGCAAAGAACAGGTTCGAAGGCGAGCCGTCGGGGTTCGAGAAGATGTTTTCGCCGGTCTTGGTATCCACCACGCTCTGGTGGATGTGCATGGCACTGCCCGGTTCCTTGCTGTGCGGCTTGGCCATGAAGGTGGCATACATCTTGTGGCGCAGCGCCGCTTCGCGCGCGGTGCGCTTGAACAGGAACGCCTGGTCGGCAAGATTCAAGGCATCGCCGTGCAGCAGGTTGATCTCCATCTGCGCCGGCCCGTCTTCATGGATAAGCGTGTCGATCTCGATGTCCTGCGCTTCGCAGAAGGCATACAGGTCATCGAACAGCGGATCAAACTCGTTGACCGCCGCGATGCTGTACGACTGCCGGCCAGGCTCCGAGCGGCCCGAGCGACCGATCGGCGGCTTGAGCTGGTAGTCGGCATCGATGTTCGGCTCGACCAGGTAGAACTCGAGTTCGGGCGCCACCACCGGCTGCCAGCCGCGCTGGGCGTAGAGCTCGAGCACATGCTGCAGTACCTGGCGCGGCGCCATCGTCACGCGCCGGCCATCCGAGTAATAGCAATCGTGGATCACCTGCGCGGTGGGCTCGGCCGCCCAGGGCACCACGCGCACCGTCTTCGGGTCGGCCTTGAGCACGATATCGATTTCCGCGGCGCTCATCGCCGAGGTGGTATCGCCCGGATAGTCGCCGGTCACCGTCTGCAGGAAAATGCTTTCCGGCAGGCGCATGCCCGCATCTTCGGCGAATTTTTCCGCCGGCATCAGCTTGCCGCGCGCGATGCCCGCCATGTCGGGAATGATCGCTTCAACTTCAGAGATGCCATGGTCGCGGAAGAATTGCTGGATTTCATTGGCCATAAATCACCACCTTTCTATATTCGCTCCCGACAGGCGGCGCCGAATTCGGCGAACAGCGCCTTCGAGAATTCATTGTTCATCACTTGCCATTCGGGGTGCCATTGCACCGCGAGCGCAAACTGGCGCGCCGCGCTGACGCGGAAGGCCTCGATCACGCCATCGCTGGCGCGCGCCTCCACACTGAGGCCCTTGCCGAGTTCACGCACGCCCTGGCTATGGAGCGAGTTCACCCGCACGGAGCCCGCGCCACCGGCCAGCCGCTGCAACAAGCCGCCCGGCGTCAGGCTGATCTCGTGCGCCGGCGCGTACTGCATCTCCAGTGGCAATTCGGGCTGCTCGCGATGATCGAGAAAACCCGGCACTTCCTGCAGCTTCTGCCAGAGCGTGCCGCCGAAGGCCACATTGAATTCCTGAAAACCGCGGCAGATGCCCAGCACCGGTACGCCCGCAGCCACCGCACGCGGAATCAGCGGCAGCGTGGTCTCGTCGCGATGCGGATCATGCAGCGTGCCCTCTGAACTCGGCTCGCCCTGGTAACGGTGCGGCTCGACATTCGATGGGCTGCCCATGAACAGCAATCCGTGCAGCGAATCGAACAGCCCATCCATGTTCAACTCGCGGCCGATCGCCGGCACGATCACCGGGATGGCGCCAGCCGCATCGAGTGCGGCTATGAGGTATTTCTCTCCCACCAGGTGGTAGGCCTGCGGCCCGATCATGCGGCGATCCGCAGGAATACCGATCAGAGGTCGTTTGACAGACATGGATGCAAGGACTCCGGCTGGGCCGGGTCGCGCTGCGGTCCCGGGTGCCGACTGGTATTAGCTGACTACTTAACATTAGAGCATAGGCTCTGTGCACAAGTCCCCGCGGAAGGCCCGGTTTTCGACCCTCGGCAACTATATTTCTTGCATCGTAAGTCTTTGTTTCGGATGGGCAATTCGCCATCCTCAGGGCCGACGAGTATGCTGGCCGGATGGCGAAATCGCTTGCCAATTACCCCGAGAGCTACTACGCCGCCTCGGCCATCCTGCCCCCGCCCCACCCGGCCCTGCAGGGGAGCGCCGCCACCGACATCTGCGTGGTAGGCGGCGGCTACAGCGGCCTCTCGGCCGCCCTGGCGCTGGCCGAGCGCGGCTATCGCGTCACGCTGCTCGAAGCGCAGCGTGTCGGCTGGGGCCCCTCGGGCCGCAACGGCGGACAAGCGCTGGTGGGCGTGGCCTGCGGGCAGCAGAAGCTCGAACGGCTGCTGGGCGCCACCGGCGCGCGCGCGGTCTGGGACATTTCGGTGGCGGGCCTGAGGCTGCTGCGCGAGCGCATTGCACGCTACCAGATCGACTGCCACTGGGCGGATGGCACGCTGGCCGTGGCCGAGAAGCCGCGCCAGGTGGTGGAGCTGGCGCAGATGCAGGAGGAACTGCAGGCGCTCGGCTATCCGCCCACACAGCTGATGAGCCGCGAGGAGCTGGCGACGGTGCTGGCCACCACGCGCTATCTCGCCGGCCTCTACGATGCGCACGGCGGTCATCTGCATCCGCTGCGCTACGCACTGGGGCTGGCCGCTGCCGCCTCGCAAGCGGGCGTGGTGATACATGAGAATACCCGCGCGCTGGACTATCGCCTCACGAACGAGGGCGTGTCAGTGCGCACGGATGCCGATGGCGTGGCCGGTACACTTGCGTGCCGGCAGCTGCTGCTGGCCGGCAACCTGCGCCTGGGCAAGCTCGCGCCCGCGCTCGCCCGCAAGATCATGCCCGTGGGCAGCTTCATCATTGCCACTGAACCGCTGGGCGAAGCGCGTGCACGCGAACTGATAACCAACAATGCCGCGGTCTTCGACCAGAACTGGATCATCGACTACTACCGGCGCTCCGCCGATCACCGCCTGCTGTTCGGCGGCCGCGTCAGCTATTCAGGGCTGGAGCAGTTCGAGGCGGTGCCTGTCACGCGTGCACGCATGCTGCGCGTGTTCCCGCAGCTGGCCGGCACGCGCATCGACTATCACTGGGGCGGCACGATCGACATCACGATGAATCGCGCGCCGCATCTTGGTCGCCTGCATCCCAATGTGTGGTTCGTGCAGGGCTATTCCGGCCACGGACTGGCGCTCAGCGGAATCGCTGGCAGCATCATGGCCGAGGCCATCGCCGGCGTCAGCGAGCGCTTCGACCTGATGGCGCGCATTCCGCACCATAACTTCCCGGGCGGCGCATTGCTGCGCCGCCCGGTACTGATGCTGGCGATGCTGTGGTTTCGCCTGCGCGATCTGCTCTAGCGGGCAGCGCGGCTCTCAGAAGTGCCAGGCGACACCGACCGAAGCCATGTCGTTGGTGTAGTCGTAACCCAGATTGTTGCCACTGGGCAGTCGAACCCACTCGACATCCAGCGTCGCGTTGCCGGGCAGGTTGAAATCGGCGCCGAAGCCAAAGCTCACGCCCGAGTCGCGGCTGTTGTACTGGCCGAAGTCGCGCTGCAGGTTCACCGCTGCCGCACCACCCAGTGCGTAGAGTGAGAACACCGGCGACAGTGGCACCGAGCCTTTCAGGTAGCCGGCATAAATCGACTGCACCTGCAGGCCGTAGCCATCGGTAAAAATCGTGCCCAGGCTCCGGCCGACGCGTCCCTCGACGCCAAAGTTGGATCCGAGCGGCGCGCCGATGCGGAACATCGCCACGGTCGGTGTGATGGTGTTGAGCCCATCCTCGTTGTAGCGCAGCTCGCCGACGCTGACACCGATGTAGGCGCCGTAACGATCGTCGTAGCTGCTCCGTGAGCGCTCGTGGTAACCGCGATTGTCGCCATCACGGTCATAGTCGCTGGCCAGGGCGGTGCCGGCAGCCAGCACGCCGCACACAACGATCGACAGCTTTGCAATCTTGTTCACAAGTACCTCTGAGTTGGTGACCCTGCGCGCAGCACACCGCAGCCCGCGGCGCGTTGTTGGCGCTTGCGTGCAAGTCTCGGGCAGCGGCGATGAACGGCGACTGAACTGCGCGGTTCAGCGGCGGTTCAGCAATGCGCGGCCGCGCCGCGCAGGGGCCAGGCATGACCAGCGCAGGCCCAAGGGGCTATGATCCATCGCATTGGACAGAACAACGGCGGGGAGAACGAAGCGATGAAAACCTTCTGGAAAGTAGTGCGCTGGAGTCTGCTGATCGTCCTGCTGGTCGCCGGCTATGGCGTTTACCGGATCGGATTCGGCAAGCCCTTCGACATCAATCAACTGGCCAACCGGCAGATCCTGATTTTCCTGTATCAGAACCCGGAGCTGTTCACGCAGGTCGGCATCATCGATGGCACGGTGCTTGACCGGCATTCCGGGCGACTTGCCGCGGTGGGCGTGGCCAAGCGCGACGAGGACTACGCGCGCTTCGAGCGCTTTGTCAGCGAGACGCGGAAGTTCGATCGCGCCAGGCTCAGTCACCAGGATCAGATCACCTACGACATCCTGCTCGATCAGTACCAGACCGCATTGTCGTACAAACCCTTCAACTGGCTGTCTTCCGAAGGTCTGTATCCGATCTCGCCGATGTGGGGCACGCAGGTGCAGCTGATCAATTTCCTCGAGACCTCGCATGTCGTGAAGAACGAGAAGACGGCGCGTAACTATGTCAGCCGCCTGCAGGCCACCGGCCCCAAGCTCGATGCGGTCACGGGCGAGATGCTGCGTCAGTCCAAAGCGGGCGTGATACTGCCGATCTCGCTGCTGGATCGCGCCGAGGCCGGCATCCGCGATACCGTCGCGCCGCAGCCGGGTGAGAATCCGCTGGTGACGACTTTTGCTGCACGCATGAAAGGCGCCAGCGGCATCGATGCCAAGCTGCAATCAGAGCTGATCCAGCAGGCCACCGAGGCGGTGCGTGCCAACGTATACCCCGCCTACCAGCGCATGATCGAGGCACTTGAAACGCAGCGCGCGGCCGCGGCCACGCAGGCTGCCGGCGTGGGCCGACTGCCCGATGGCGCGGCCTACTACGCCGCGACGCTCAAGCAGATGACCACCACCGACTATTCGCCGGCGAAGATCCATGCGCTCGGCCTCGCCGAGGTGGCGCGCGTCAGTGGCGAGATGGATCAGCTGCTGAAAAGCCAGGGACTCAGCAAAGGAAGCGTCGGCGAGCGCGTGCAGGCACTGCACAAGGATCCGCGTTACCTGCTGCCCAACACCGATGAGGGACGCAAGCAGCTGCTGGAGAAATACCAGCAGATACTCGATCAGGTCAACGCGCGGATGCCCGAGTACTTTCGCACCATGCCGCCCGGCAAGCTCGAGGTGCAGCGCGTGCCGGTTGCCGCGGAGAAGGGTTCGGCCGGCGCTTACTACCAGCCGGCAGCAATGGATGGCTCGCGCCCCGGCGTGTTCTTCGCCAACCTGCGCGATGTGACCGAGAGCGCCACCTGGACCATGAAGACCCTCGCCTATCACGAGGGCATACCCGGGCATCACTTCCAGATCGCGACCGCGTTGAGCCTCAAGGACCTGCCGATCATCCGCCAGCAGACGCTCTATTCCGCCTATGCGGAAGGCTGGGCGCTGTACGCCGAGCGGCTCGCGGCCGAGATCGGCATGTACAAGGATGATCCCTTCGGCGACCTGGGGCGCCTCGAGGCTGAATTGTTTCGCGCCACGCGACTGGTGGTCGATACCGGACTGCATGCCGACGGCTGGACGCGCGAGCAGGCCATCAGCTATATGGCAACGACCACCGGCATGAACGAGAGCGAAGTGGTCTCTGAAATCGAGCGCTACATGGGCCAGCCGGGCCAGGCCTGCGCCTACAAGGTCGGGCAGCTCAAGATCCTCGAGCTGCGCGAACGCGCGCAGCAGGCGCTGGGCGCGAAATTCAATCTCAAGGATTTCCACGCCGTGGTGCTGGAAAATGGCGGCGTGCCGCTGACCGTGCTGGAACAACTGGTCGATGAATGGATCGCAAGGAGCAAGGCATCATGAAGACTGCACCGAAGCCCCCACTGCTCGCACTCACGGCCCTGGCGCTCGCGCTCGGCGGCTGTGGGCTCACCGAGACCGCCGCCACCGGCGCTACCGGTGCCGCGGCCGAGGCGGAAGCTGCCAAGCAGGCGCAGCAGACTGAACAGCGCGTGCAACAACAGGTCGATGCGGCCAACCAGCAGGCCGCCAAACTGCGCCAGGACGCCGACGACGCCAACCGCTGAGCCGCATGGCACTGCGGCGGTGCGCGTAGCGGCCCTGCCGGTTTGACAGAAGCCGGCGATGGCGGAATCGTGAGGCCACTCACGCCCGTCAATCGACCCCGCACCTAAGGTGAGGCTGCGGCTGGCAGTGCATAACGGCCCTGCCCGGCCAGACCCGTGGCCACCAAAGGGTGCAACATGAAATCAGCGATTTTCGCGGCGGCTTGCCTGATCTCGAGCCTCGGCCTGTCGGGCTGCGCCTCGATGAGCAAACAGGAATGCCTGACCGTCGACTGGCGTACGGTCGGCTACGAGGACGGTGCCGCTGGTCGCAGCGGCGAAGCGATCGGCCAGCGCCGCAAGGCCTGCGCCGCCGCCGGCGTGACACCAGACCTGGATGCCTATCGCGCTGGCCGCACCGAAGGTCTGCGCGAATTCTGCCAGCCCGAGAACGGCTATCGCGTAGGCGCCGCGGGCGGCAGCTATGGCGGCTATTGCGCCGCTGATCTGGCGCCAGCCTTCACGCAGGCCTACGAAGCGGGTCGCGAACTGCACAGCCGCGAATATCGCGTGCGCCAGACCAGCGAACGACTTGCCGCCGAGCGTCGCGAACTGGACGGCGTCGAGCACCGCATGAGCGCTGCGGGCTTTGACGTGATCAGCCCCAACAGCAGTTCGGAACAACGCGCCCAGGCGCTGCTGGAAGCCGAGCAACTGGCGCAGCGTCACGAACACCTGGTGCTCGACATCGACCAGCTCGAGCACGACCTGCAGCGCTACCAGCAGGAACTGCAGGACTATCGCACGCAGATGGCCTCCGCCAACTAAATCCGCGCGCGCAGCTCGTAGCAGCGGTGAATGCGCTCGTTGCGTTTGAAATCGAAGGGGATGGTCGCGGCCGAGATGTCGGTCACGGCCCAGCGCTCGCTCACCGATTCATCCAGCTTGAAGCGCTGCGCATTGGTCGAGAACAACAACAATCCGCCCGGCGCCAGCAAGCGCATGCACTCCCCGATCAGCGCCGCATGATCGCGCTGCGTATCAAGCACCGCGCTCATGCGCTTTGAATTGGAAAAAGTCGGTGGGTCGAGCAGGATCAGATCCCAGACGGGCTGGCGCGCCTCGCGCAACCACTCCAGGCAATCGGCCTGCAGCAGTTCGTGCGACTCGCGCTGCAGTGAATTGGCCCGAAAGTTGCGCGCCGCCCACTCAAGATAAGTGGCTGACATGTCGACGCTGAGTGACTGCGCCGCACCGCCTGCGGCCGCATGCACTGTGGCGCTGGCCGTGTAGCAGAACAGGTTGAGGAAGCGCCGACCGCTGGCCGACGCACGCACGCGCTGGCGCACCAGGCGGTGATCGAGGAACAGGCCCGTGTCGAGGTAGTCACCGAAGTTCACATTGAACTGCAGGCCATCCTCCTCGACCAGCATGAACTCCTCTCGTTGCGCCACGCGCGTGTACTGGCTGCTGCCGCGTTGACGTGCGCGGGTGCGCAGGTGGATGTTCGCGGGCTCGACCTCGCAGGCCCCCGGGAGCGCCGCCAGGGCTTCGGCGCGCCGGCGCTGCGCCGCGGTTGCATCCACGGTATCGGGCGCCGCATATTCCTGCACGTACAGGTGTACTGCCGCGTCCGGCAATACTTCATAGCGATCGATCGCGAAGGCATACTCGGGCATGTCGGCATCGTAGAGCCGGTAGCAGCTGACCTGCTGTTGCCTGGCGGTGCGACCCAGCAGGCGCAGATTCTTCACGATGCGATTGGCAAACATGCGCGCGCCAGGGCTCGCCACCAGCTCGGGGTCTGGCGCCGGTCGCTCGCCTGCGGCCCGCGCCGGCGCGCCGGGGCGCGCAAGGTCGTAGCGCAGCAGCCGGCAGGCCAGCGCGCCATTCCACAGATCGTGCGTACGGTGGCTGCGCAATGACAACTCGCGCGCACCATCAGGGGCTGCCGTCAGGATGGCCGCCTGCCAGCCGCTGAAATGCTCGCGCAGCACCGCGCCCAGCTCGCGGTGGGCTGCGCGCGCCTGCTCGTCATCGCCGATACGCGTGCCGTAGGGCGGATTGCAGCACAGCAGGCCGCTCGCGGCATCGGGCCGCGCCGCCGTTACCGGCTGGCATTCGAAGTGCAGCAACGCCGCGACGCCGGCACGCTCGGCATTGAGCGCGGCGTTGCGCAGCACAGCCGCATCCTGATCGCTCCCGCGTATGGAAAGCGCGAGATCGGTACGCACGCGGGCGCGCGCCTGCTCGAGTTGCTGCTGCCAGAGTGCGGCATCGTGACCACGCCAGCCCGTGAAACCCCAGTATTCGCGCCGCAATCCGGGGGCGATGTCGGCGGCAATCAGCGCCGCTTCGATGGGCAGCGTGCCCGAGCCGCACATCGGATCGAGAAAGGCACCGCCCGCGGCGGCGATCACCGGCCAGCCGGCGCGCAACAGAATGCCGGCGGCGAGATTCTCGCGCAGCGGCGCCTCGCCGCCGCGCTGTCGGTAGCCGCGCCGATGCAGCCCTTCCCCCGCCAGGTCGATGTAAAGTCCGAGCTGCGTGCCATTGGCATGCGCGACTACTTTCACATCCGGACGCTCGAGTTCGATGTCCGGGCGTGCGCCGCAGGCATCGCGCAGCTGGTCGCAGATACCATCCTTGAGCTTGAGCGCGCCAAAATGACTGTGCGTGATGGTGGGGTGCACGCCGGTGAATTCGCAGGCCAGCGTCCTGGCCGGGTCGATGTGCGCGGCCCAGTCGAGCGCGCGCGTCGCGCCGTAGAAGGCCTCGGTAGTCGCAGCGTCGAATTCCGCCACGCGCAACAGCACGCGGCTGGCCACGCGCGAATGCAGGCAGGCCGCATAGCCTTGCGCCAGCGTGCCTCGAAACAGCACGCCGCCGGTGCGCTCGCGCAGCTCGGTGATGCCAAGTGTGCGCAGCTCGCGCGCCACCAGGTCGGCCAGGCCGCGTGGCGCGGTGGCCATGAACACCGTGGGTGCGGTGTTCACGTCAGGTCGATCCAGGTCGTTTTCAGTTCGGTGTATTTGTCGAAGGCGTGCAGCGACTTGTCGCGCCCGATGCCCGATTGCTTGTAGCCGCCAAAGGGCACGGTGATGTCATCGGCATCGTAGCAGTTCACATAGACGACGCCGGCGCGCAGCGCGCGCGCTGCGCGATGCGCGGTCTTGAGGTCGCGGGTCCAGATTGCGCCCGCCAGGCCGTAGATCGCATCGTTGCCGATGGCGATGGCTTCATCCAGATCCTTGAAGGTCTGCACGGCCAGCACCGGGCCGAAGATTTCCTCGCGCGCGATGCGCATGTCCGAGGTGACGCCGGAGAACACCGTCGGCTCGACGTAACAGCCACCGGTCTCGGCACGCACCCGCTGGCCGCCAGCACTGAGCGTTGCGCCTTCGCTGCGACCAGCGCCGATGTATTCGAGTACGCGCTTGGTCTGCGGCTCATCCACCAGTGCACCCAGGCGCGTATTGGCATCGAGCGGATCGCCGGGCACCAGAGTGCGCGCGATCGCCGCGACGCGCTCGAGCAGGGGCTCGCGAATGGCTTCCTGCACCAGCAGGCGCGAGCCGGCCGAGCACATCTCACCCTGGTTGAAGAAGATCGCGCCGGCCGCGGCCTGCGCCGCTCGCTCGAGATCGGGGAAATCGGCCATCACGATGTTCGGACTCTTGCCGCCGCACTCGAGCGAGACCCGCTTCAGGTTCGATTGCGCGGCGTATTGCATCACCAGCCGGCCGGTGGCCGTTGAGCCGGTGAAGGCAATGCCATCGACATCCAGGTGCGAAGCCAGCGCCTTGCCCGCGGTGTGGCCGAATCCCGGCACCACGTTGAATACGCCTGGCGGCAGGCCGGCCTCGAGCGCCAGTTCGGCGAGGCGCAGCGCGCTGAGCGGCGATTTCTCCGAAGGCTTCAGCACCAGCGAATTGCCGGCCGCGAGGATCGGCCCGATCTTCCAGGCCGCCATGATCATCGGGAAATTCCACGGCACGATGGCGCCGATCACGCCCAGGGGTTCGCGCGTGATCGGTGGCCAGCACATCGGGCGCCGTCGGCGCCACTTCGCCGTAGATCTTGTCGATCGCCTCGGCATACCAGCGGATGCAGCGCGCGGTGGCAGGCACGTCCACTGCCAGCGCATCGCGGATCGGCTTGCCCATGTCCAGGGTTTCGAGCAGCGCGAGTTCGTCTTTTGCCGCCTCGATCAGTGCACTGAATTTCTGCAGCACGCGCCTTGCGCGCCGCGGGCGACTGGCGCGCCCAGGCGCCGCTCTCGAAGACCTGCCTGCCCGAGCTGACGGCGGCATCGATGTCGGCGGCCTCGCCGGCCGCCACTTGCGCAAGCGTGCGTCCATCAACGGGGCTGAGGCAGGCGAAAGTCGCGCCAGCCTGCGCGCTCACGCGCCGACCGGCTACCAAAGCCTCGCCGCGCACTTTCAGGTCACGGGCTCGCTGGTGCCAATCGATGGTCTGGGATACATTGGGCATCCTCGTATTTTCGCCTGAATTGCCTGTGAACCGCCATGCTCAATGATCTTTCTGCCTTCTGGATGCCCTTCACCCCCAACCGCCTGTTCCGGGATTCGCCGCGCATGCTCACCAAGGCCGCGGGCATGTACTACGAGAGCAGCGACGGCCGTCGCATCCTCGATGGCACGGCCGGCCTGTGGTGCGTGAATGCCGGCCACGGCCGCACGGAAATCCGCGACGCGGTGGCGCGCCAGCTCGAGACCATGGATTTCGCGCCGACTTTCAACATGGGTCATCCACTGGCCTTCGAACTGTCCGCACGGCTGGTCAGGCATGCCCCGAAGGGCCTCGAGCATGTGTTCCTCGCGAACTCCGGCTCCGAGGCGGTCGACTCCGCGCTCAAGATCGCCCTCGCCTACCAGCAGGTGCGCGGCCAGAAGCAGCGCACGCTGCTGGTCGGCCGCGAGCGCGCGTACCACGGCGTCGGGTTTGGCGGCATGGCGGTGGGCGGCATCCCGAAGAACCGCGAAGCCTGGCAAACCGTGCTGATGCCCGCGGCGCACCTGCGCCACACGCTCGATCTCGATCGCAATGCTTTTTCGCGCGGCCTGCCGCAGCACGGGGTCGAGTTCGCCGATGACCTCGAGCGCATCATCCGCGTGCACGGGGCCGAGCGCATTGCCGCGGTCATCGTCGAGCCGATTGCCGGCTCGACCGGCGTGCTGCTGCCGCCGATCGGCTATCTCAAGCGGCTGCGCGAGTTGTGCACGCAGCACGGTCTGCTGCTGATCCTGGATGAAGTCATCACCGGCTTCGGTCGCACGGGCGCCTGGTTCGCCGCCGAGCGCTATGGCATCCAGGCCGACATGATCACGCTCGCCAAGGGCGTCAGCAACGGCGTGATTCCGATGGGCGCGGTGCTGGTGCGGCGCGAGATCCACGAGGCCTTCATGCAGGGCCCGCGCAGCGACATCGATCTGTACCACGGCTATACCTACACCGGGCATCCGGTGGCCTGCGCCGCGGCACTCGCGACGCTCGACATCTTCGAGCGCGAGAAACTGCCGGAGCGTGCCGCTTCGCTCGCCGCGCATTGGGAAGCGGGCGCACACGCGCTCAAGGGTCTGCCCGGCGCTGATCGACATCCGCAACGAAGGGCTGATCGCCGCCTTCGAATTCGCGCCCGAGCCCACGCGGGCGCCGACTCGCGCCTATGAGGTGTTCCGTAGCTGCTTCCAGCGCGGCCTGCTGGCGCGCGCGACCGGTAACATACTGGCCTTTTCGCCGCCGCTCACGATCACCACGGCCGAGATCGATCAGCTGTTCTCGATTCTCGCCGACGCGATTCGCGCCACGCCCTGACGCGAGCGCGTGGCGCGGCGGGCCGCGCGCCACGCTCTGCACCGGTGCATGCCACAGCGATCCCTGCCCGAATTGGTGCGAACCTCCGCACCGCGCCCGGCAGACGATTGCTGCAATCGTTGTAATTACGCACCATTGATACTCGCAACTGCGCGCCCCCGCGGCACACCTGAATGGTCATTCGCCAGTCCAATCAATATCTTATCTGGCGCTCGATCCGCCCCGGGCGCCGCCGGCGGCACAGCGATGCGTCTGCACGACGCAGTTGGCACGCCGGATGCTTTGTACAGCACAGGCACCGAAGGTCACCACTGCGAGCTGAACGCGTGGCGTGTTGACCGCGGCGCCAGTAGTCGAGCAATTCACTTTTCGATCCCACAAGGGAGATGGATTCATGCGCATGATTGGAAAATCCGCAGCAGCACTATCGCTGGTTCTGGTCGCCGCGGCGGGCACCGCCCTGGCCGACGAGGCGAAGCCGGCTGCACCCGCGCTTTCGGACGTATTGGCCGCTTCCGGCGTGACCGCCACGGGCTACGTCGATGGCACCTACTCCTATATCTCCGTCTCGCCGCCCGGCGGCAGCTCGGTGGATAACAACACCTTTGCGCTCAACCAGGCTTCGCTGTCACTGGGCTATCAGCCGACTGCGGGATTCGGCGCATTCGTCAACGCTGTCGCTGGCACTGAAGCCGGCAACGGTTGTTACGCGCCAGGCTACCTGCCCTGCAGCACTGCGGGCAGCACCAGCAGCTTCAACCTGCTGCAGGCCTACGTGCAATACATCAGCGGCAAGACCACGGCGTACGCGGGCAAGTTCACGACGCTGGCAGGCGCCGAAGTCGCCGCGCCAACGGGCAACGTGAACGTGTCGCGCTCACTGCTGTTCTGGTACAGCGAGCCAGTGACACACGTCGGTGTGCGCGTGGCCTACGCCTTGAGTGACAAGGCCACCTTCACGATCGGTGCCAACAACGGCTGGAACGTGGATACCAGCGCGGGCAGCGGCAAGACACTGGAGTTGGGCATGAGCCTGGTGCCCTCGAAGTCCTTCGCGTTGGCAGGTGCGGCGTACTACGGCGATGTGGATCGCGCCAACGGACTCAATGCCCGCACACTCGTGGATCTCGTGGCCACCTGGACGGCCAGCTCGACGGTAACCATCGTGGGCAATGTGGATTGGGACAAGCAGGAGTTCTCGGGTGGCAGCTCCGCCAAGTGGTGGGGCGCTGCGGCCTACGCGAACATTGCGCTGAACGACAAGTGGCGCACCTCGCTCCGTCTCGAGTACCTCGACGACCAGGACGGTTTCGGCACGGGGCTCGTTGGTGATGGCGGCAAGGTCAACGAGGGCACGCTGACCTTTGGGTACGCCCCGTCGAAAAACTTCGAGTTCCGCGTCGAGGGTCGTTACGACACCTACAAGCCGGATGCCGGCGAGAATCTCAAGGTCACGCAAGCCTGGCTGCAGGCCCTGTACAAGTTCTGATCAGATCCGCATAGGCAAGCGACCCCCTCGCGCCGGCGGGTGCGAGGGGGTTTTTATTCGTAGATTGCGTAGATCTTCCTGCAGGGCTCGATGACTTCCCAGATGCCACTGAAGCCGCTGGGAATCACGAAGCTGTCGCCGGCGCGATAGACCTTGCCCGCACCGCCATCCGCACTCAGGCGTACCGATCCTTCCAGCAGATGACACAACTCGTACTCGGTGTAGTTCACGCGCCAGGCGCCCACACCCGAGGCCCACTCGCCGACATGGAAGCGGCCATCGCCTGAGGAGAGCACGTTCCAGATCTGCTGGCGCGGATTGCCCTGCAGCAACTTGTCCGCAGCCGGCGCGCTATCGGCCGGCGCCGGCAGCGGTTTGAAACTCAGTATCTCTGGCACGTGGCACTCCTTGGTGTGGCGGTCATCGCAGTGACACGCAAGATTATGCTCATAAGCGGTTGATTTCACTGTTTTGCAACCTGACTGCAATACCGCTGCCATGCCTGGCCGGCAGTCTGGCACCCATGGAAAACCAGAAACCACACGCGATCCACGTGCGCAGCGTATTTCTCTCGGACGTGCACCTCGGTGCGCGCGAATGCAGGGCCCAACTGCTGCTCGACTTCCTGCACCGCGTGCACATGGATGAACTCTACCTGGTCGGCGACATCGTCGACCTGTGGAGCCTGCGGCGCAGCTTCTACTGGCCGCAACTGCACAACAACGTGCTGCGCACGATTCTCGGCAAGACCAAGCATGGCACGCGCGTGATCTACGTGCCTGGCAATCATGACGAGGAACTGCGCGATCTCGCGGCCATGGTGTTCGGCAATCTCGAGGTGCACCGTGAATTCATCCACACGACCGCAGAGGGGCAGCGACTGCTGGTGATGCACGGTGATGAGTTCGATGGCAGCGTGAAATGCAGTCGCTGGCTCGCGGCGCTGGGCTCTGGCGCCTACGACCTGAGTGTGAGCCTCAATCGCGCGGTGAATCGGCTGCGCCATCTGCTGGGCTACCCCTACTGGTCGCTGGCCGGCTATCTGAAATCGCGGGTCGGCACTGCGATGCGCTATGTGCAACGCTTCGAGGATGCCGCCGCGCACCTGGCCGCGCGCCGCGGACTCGATGGGATCATCTGTGGCCACATACACCGACCGCTGGTCACCACTTTGCACGGCGTGCGCTATTGCAACACTGGTGACTGGGTGGAGAACTGCACTGCGCTGGTGGAAGAGCGCAGCGGAAAGCTGGCGCTATGGCAGCCTGCCGACTGGTCGCCGGATATGAAGGCTATCGCGGGCGGATTGCGGCGCGCCGCCTGAAGCTGCTCCGCGCGCGTTGACGCCGGCGTGCGGCCAGCGAAACCACTACGCCAACGAACATCGCGGCGAGCGACCCGCCGTTGATCACCCCACCGCCGCCGGAAGAGCCGCTGCTGTTGCTGCTCACGTTGCCGGTTGCGGCCTGCACATTGATCGTCACCACCGCATCCTCGGAACTGACCGTGCCTTCGGTCACCTGGAAGCTGAACTGATCGCTCCCGACGAATCCGCTGGCTGGCGTGTAGGTCACTGCCGCACCGTTCAGCGTGCCGAGCGTGCCGTGCGCCGGTTGCACCGTAACGGCGTAACTGAGCGCGCCTCCACTGCTGCCGCTGGCGCTGAGCGTGACATCCAGCGTCGCGGCGGTCTGCACCGTGAGCGTTTGCGTCATGCCGGCGAGCTGGTCGGGGCAATGATTGCCGGTCCAGCCCAGGTCGTAAAGCACACATACCGTGAGGTCGGTGTGGTTGCCAGTGTCCAGATTGTAGTTGGGCTCCATCAGCAAATTGGGCGTTGCCGTTGTGTCCCAGTGCGAGATGGACGAGCTGGCATCGAAAGTGTGGGGTGCGTAAATCCGCATGTGACCGTTCACGCTCACGCCGGCAGTCTCGCGACCGAGATGCGCATTGACGTGTGCGGCATTCCAGACCAGACCCGTGTTGCCGCTGGCGCCGCTGCCAATTTCCGACTGCGCGCGTTGTGCGTCGTTCATCTGTGACCAGAACATGGCCGAGTTCTCATCGTAGATGAACTGATCGTAGATGCTCAGCAGCGGGTTGCCGCCGGTATCCTGCAGGCCGGCGCCAGTCTGGTCGACGATCGATACGAAGCCCAGGCCATGGCCCAGCTCGTGCAGCACTACGCCCAGCAGATCGGCGATGAAAGGGCCCTGGGCCGCATGCGCAGCGAGTTGATGGTCGAAGCCGTAATAGAACTTGCTGCCGCCGAGACAGGTGGGATCCCCATTGATCGCGCTGTTGAACTGCGCCGAGATGTCGGTGTGCGCATTCTGCGCGCCACTGGTACCGGACAGTTCGGTGCCGTGCAGGGCGTCGGCAAGTGCCGCGGGATAGAATACGTCCTGCAGCGGCGCGCCGCTGAAATTCCGGAACACCCAGGTCGGGCCAGCAGAACCCAGCACGCCGGTACTTGCGTCGCATTGCAGCGGACTGAAGCTCGCATCGACCACGATGGTCACGTTGCTGTTGATCAGCAGGCCCCACAGGCGCGCCGCTTCGTTGAAGACATTCAGGCGCGCCTGACCCAGTGTGGTGGCATTGTTGCCGCCCATCGGCGTGAAGGGCGTCGCATCATTGAAGCCAACACCCGCCCCATCGGTCACACGAATCGTGATGGTCGCGCCTTGCGCGGCGACCGCCAGACCCAGCGCGGCCAGACCCATCAGCAGGCTGGATTTTCTCATCACCTGTCACCCGCTGCGCGCGCCGGGCAATCGGTGGTGAAGCTGCCATCGGCCTGACGGCACACGACGATCGTGTGGTAGTAGCGCTTGTCGACGCGCACGCCCACGGTGCCGTCCGGCAAATGCACCTCATCGGCGGCACGCGCGGCCAGTGCCGCGGGCTCGTTGTTGAGCGTTGCCGGAGCGGCGCTTGCCACTACCGCAGCGCCATCGAGGCTGATGCGCTGCGCGGCCGCGACGGTCGGTGCGTTCGCATCGGCCGCCGGCTCGCCCGTCACGTGCACGCTCGGCGCGCAGGCCAGCAGCGGCAGTACGGCAAGGCAGCTGAAAACCAGCAGTCTCGGGAGTTTCGCGGTCATGGCTGAAGCGCTCGCGGTGGATGAACAGGCATCGTAGTCCCGCTGCGCGCCGCGGCCCGTGACTCGGTCGGAAGTTTCGGCCTGCACATCCAATTGACATAACCCATCGCCGCGCCGGCCGGTGCATAATGGCGAAATCCAGTCCTTAGAGTCTGCTTCCCATGCCCTCATTCGATGTCGTCTCGACGGTGGATTCGCACGAGCTCAAGAACGCCGTGGATCAGGCCCGGCGCGAGCTCGAAAAGCGCTATGACTTCCGCGGCACCAATGCGCGTTTCGAGCTCGAGGGCTATATCGTCAAGCAGTTTGCCGGCAGCGAATACCAGCTCGACCAGCTGCTCGACATCCTGCGACTGCGGCTCAGCGCGCGCGGCATCGATCCGCGCTGCCTCGATCTCGGCGAGGTCGAAAGCAATCTCGCCGAGACGCGCCGTACGCTGACTATCAGGCAGGGCATCGAACAGCTGGCCGCGAAAAAACTGGTTGCCAAAATCAAGGAATCGAAACTGAAAGTAGAAGCGCAGATCAACGGCGACAAGTTGCGGGTTACGGGCAAGAAGCGCGACGATCTGCAGACTGCGATCGCCTTGCTGAAGAAAATGGATTTCGAGCTGCCGTTGCAGTTCGAGAATTTCCGCGATTGAGCCAGGACACCATGCGAACGCTGTTACGCAATTCGACTCTGTCGCTGGCCGCACTGGCCACCCTCGCCCTGATCGCAGGTGCTTTCGCGCCCACCCCGGCGGCAGATGCTGGCACCCCTGCAGCCAGTTACGACTACTACGCTGCAGGTGACGTGCAAGCGAGTCATGCCGCCACAACGACACCGGGCCTGTTGCTGATGGGCGGTGGCGACTGGGTGGCACCGGCATTCCGCTGGTTTGCCGAGCAGGCGGGCCGCGGCCATATCGTGATCCTGCGTGCTTCCGGCGAAGGCGAGCTGGCGCAGGACTTCACCGACACGGCAGGTGCCGTGCTATCCATCGAGACTATTGTGTTCCACAGCCGCGAGGCGGCGAGTGATCCCAGGGTGCTGGCCGTGGTGCAGCACGCGGATGGCATTTTCCTGGGTGGTGGTGATCAGTCCAACTACGTGCATTACTGGCAGGGCACGCCGTTGAACGCGGCGCTCGACGCCCACGTGCGAGCTGGCAAGCCCATAGGCGGCACCAGCGCGGGCCTCGCGATCCTCGGCGCCTACAGCTACGGCGCACTCGATGGCGACAGCCTGCAATCTGCAAAAGCGCTGCGCGATCCGCTCGGCCCGGGCGTGACGCTGGTGCGCGACTTCCTGCACCTGCCCTGGCTGCAGGATGTGATCACCGACAGTCATTTCATGATCCGCGGCCGGCTCGGTCGCCTGGTGGTGTTCGTGGCGCGACTGGCGCACGAAGAGCACAACCCGGCCATCATGGGCCTGGGCATCGATGAGCAGGCGGCGCTGTGCATCGATGCGCAAGGCATGGGCCGCGAGTACAGCAACAATGGTGGCTACGCCTGGCTGCTGCGGCCGCAGCGCCAGGCCGATGTGATCGAGGCTGGCAAGCCGCTGCTGTTCAAGGGCGTGCCCATCACCGGCATCGGCGCCGACAGCGTGCTGGACCTGCAGCACCATACAGTGGCCAAGGCTGCCTTCCACAGCGTGGTCACTGCCAGCGATGGCGCCTTCACCATCAGTACGGTCGATGGCCGTACAGTGGATGGCGCTGCGCCGCCCGCCGCTACGCCTTGATACGCGCGTTGGCCGGATCGTACATCGGCTTCAGCGACACCACTGCGGGATAGCACTTCCCCGCGATCTCGACCTCCCAGCGGCCCGCGGCCAGCCACGCGGCATCGACAGGCTGCTGCGAACCCGCGGGCAGCTTCGGTTCGATCATCGCCAGCCCCACTGCCCCGCCCAGCGTGTGCCCGTAGGAGGCGGCGCGCACGTAACCCACCGGCACGCCATCGCGCCGCACGATTTCGGCGTGGAACATCAGCGGCCCGGCATCTTTCACCAGCACCTGTACCAGCCGGCGTTGCAGCGGCCCTTTCGCTTTGCGGGCCAGCAGGGCCTCTTTGCCGATGAAGCCATCGGCTTTGCCGAGATCGATGGCGAAGCCGAGGCCAGTCTCATAGGGATCGTCGGTGTTGTCGATATCGTGACCGTAGTCGCGATAGGCCTTTTCCATGCGCAGGCTGCCCAGTGCCTTGAGACCTGCGTGCCTGAGGCCCAGCGGACCTCCGGCCGCGACGATGCGATCGTAGACATGGGTTGCCTGCTCGGCGGGCACGTACAGCTCGTAGCCCAGTTCGCCCACGTAGGTGATGCGCACGCACAGCACACGCGCGAAGCCGATGTCGATCTCGCGCGCGGTGCGGAATGGCCAGGCGGCATCCGACAGGTCGGCACTGGTCACCTGCTGCAGCAACTCGCGCGAGCGCGGGCCCTGCACGTTGAGCTGGCCGTAAGCACCCGTGACCTCGGTGACGAAAGCGTGCGCGTCATCGGGAATGTGGCGCTTCATCCAGGTTTCGGCATGACGCACCATTGTGTCGGTGACCACCACGAGGAACTGCTCCTCGGCCAGCCTCGTGACGGTGAGATCGGCTTCCAGCTTGCCAAGTTCATTCAACCATTGCGTGTAGACAATGGTGCCCACGGGGCCCGCCACATCGTTGGCGGAAATCCGGTTGAGGCAGCGCGCCGCATCGCGCCCCTGCACCAGGAATTTGCCCATGAAAGACATATCCATCGCGATCACGCCTTCGCGCGCGGCGCGATGCTCGGCCTGCCAGCGAGGGAACCATTGCTGGCGTCCCCAGGAGAGCGGACCGGGATCGGGTTTGCTGCCCGGCTCGCCGTACCACTCCGGGCTCTCCCAGCCGCTCACTTCCATGAAGTGTGCACCAGCGGCTGCCAGCCGCTCGTGAAAGGGCGAGCGGCGCGCATCGCGCGCGGTCTGCATCGCCATGGTCGGATAGTGGCATTTGTAGACCATGCCCAGCGCCTCGACCGTGCGCTTGCGCCGGTACTCGGGGTTCGCCTGGTAAAGATGCAGTCGATCGATATTGAAACCCGTGACATCGACATCGGGCGTACCCGTGGTGATCCACTGCGCCATCACCCGGCCCAGACCACCGCCCGTGAGGATGCCGACCGAATTGAGTCCTGCGGCCACGAAGTAATTGCGCAGCTCCGGCGCCTCGCCGATGATCGGCCGCAGGTCGGGCGTGAAACTTTCCGGTCCGCAGAAGAACTTGCGGATGCCCACTTCGCTGGTGATTGGCACGCGCGCCATGGCGCGTTCAAGGAAGGGCGTCATGCGCTCCCAGTCGGGCGCCAGTTCGGTGAACGATGAGTCTTCCGGTATGCCTTCGATCTTCCAGGGCGCACACACCGGCTCGAACAGGCCGACCATGAGACCGCCGCCCTCTTCGCGGTAGTAGCCGTAGGCGGAGGGATCTTCGAGCACCGGCATGTTTGGCGGCAGATCCTTGATGGGCTCGGTAATCAGGTAGTAGTGCTCGGCGGCCTGGTTGGGCACATTCACGCCGGCCAGCGCGCCGAACTGCCGCGCCCACATGCCGGCGCAGTTGACGACGTAGTCGCACTTGATGTCGCCGTGGCTGGTACGCACACCGGTGACCCGCTGGCGATCTTTCATCACGCCGAGTGCGGCGACGCCTTCGAAGATCTTCACGCCGCGCTTGCGTGCACCCTTGGCCAGCGCCATCGTGACATCCACTGGATTCACGCGACCATCGCCCGCCACGTAGAAGCCGGCCTGGATGTCATCGACGCGCGCCAGCGGAAACAGCTTGCCGACTTCTCCCGCCGAGAGTTCCTGCACGTCCACGCCGCAGTAACGATTGAAGGCCGCCACGCGACGAAACTCCTCGAGACGATCCTGGTCGTCGGCCACTTCGATGAAGCCGATGGGCGCAAAGCCGGTGGCCTGCCCGGTTTCCGCTTCGAGGCGCTGGTAAAGATCGCGCGTGTACTTGCGTATCTCGGTCGAGGTCTCGGAAGTCGAACCGTAAGTCACCATCAGGCCCGCCGCGTGCCAGGTGGTGCCGGAAGTCAGCCGATCGCGCTCGAGCAGCACGATGTCCTGCCAGCCGAGCAAAGCCAGGTGATAGGCCACCGAAGTACCGATCACGCCGCCACCGACGACCACCACGCGGGCCTGGGAGGGTACGGAAATGCTGGTCACGAGTGGCTGCTCCTGCGGTATGAATGGAACATGATACGACGAGTGCGGGTGTAATCTGCGGCCGAAGGATAGCGGAGACCGTTGATGAAAGGACTTGCGGCGCAGGCCTGCCTGCTGGCGATTGGCGCACTCGGATTTTCAGCCCTGGCATGCGCCGCGACCGTCACCGAGCCTGACCCGCAGGCGCAGCAACTCGCGGCCGGCGTGTGGTTGATTCCCGGCGGCATACGCGCCGATCGCGAACCCGACGGCAACAGCGTGATCTTCGCTGCGCCTGCCGGCCTGGTCGTGCTCGACAGCGGCCGCCACGACTGGCAAGCACGCGCGATCATCGATTTCGCCATTGCCAGCCACAAACCGCTGGCCGCCGTGGTCAACAGTCACTGGCACCTGGACCATGTGAGTGGCAATCCTGCGCTGCGCGCGGCCTTCCCCGGACTGCGCGTATATGCCAGTGACGCGATTGATGGCGCATTGGGCGGTTTTCTCGCCGCCAGTGCGCGCGACAGTGAGCAATTCCTGAATGACGAAAGCATTCCTGCCGACACACGTGCCGACATCCATCTCGACCTGGACACTATCCGCAATGGCGCAGCGCTGAAGCCCGACGTGGTCATCAAGGCCTCAGGCAAGCTCGAGCTCGCAGGCCGCCGCTTCGATGTGCACCTCGCGCCCAATGCGGCGACCGCCGGGGATGTCTGGCTCTTCGACCGCAGCAGCAGGATCGCTGCGCTCGGCGACCTGGTGACACTGCCGGCGCCTTTCCTCGATACCGCCTGTCCGCAGGGATGGCTGCGGGCACTGGATGAAATCGCACGCACGCCGTTCGCGCTGGCCATTCCTGGTCATGGCACCCCGATGTCACGTGCGCAATTTGCAGATTACCGCCATGCATTTGCAGCCTTCATGAAATGCGCAGACTCCAGCAATCCAGGCAGCAGCTGCGCCGCGCAGTGGAGCGCCGCGGTAAAACCCCTGCTGGACGCGAATCCCCGGGAAATGCAGCGCGCCAGCGCCATGGCGGGTTACTACGTCGATCTGCTGCGCGCGCACGGCGGCCGCAGCCAGTACTGCGCCACCTCCTAGCACGAAGCTCCACACGGCAAGCAGCGGGTGACAGAAATATCACCCGCTGGTTACTGCTTTGCGCCCGCGCGGCCTCCCACAATGAATTTCGACAGAGTGGGAGTACACGATGAAGCTGAGAAATCTTTCGATCGCCGCATTGGCCAGCGGCGTGGCCTTCATGGCACAGGCGGCGGATCAGTCGGCGGATCAATCCGCGGGCGCGACAGCTGACGCGCAGGTGACGCTGGAGCAACGACTCCAACGCGCTGAAGAGCGCATCAAGGTATTGGAACGCCGGCTGGAACTGGCCGACGAAACAACGACCACGGCCGCCAAGGCAGCGCCCGTGGTCAAGGCCGCACCGGCAGGCATCTCGATCAGCTCTGGCGATACCGCCACGGTGGTCAAACTACGGGGCAATCTGGCCGTCGACGGCCGATTCTTCCTTGATTCGAACACACCAAGCACGGCCGATGGCTTCCTGTTCCGCCGCGTACGCCCCTACATCGAGGGCACCGTCGGGGGCATCTACGACTTCCGCTTCATGCCCGATTTCGGCGGCGGTCGCGCGATCGTGCAGGATGCCTACGTCACTGCGCGCTTCAAACCCTGGCTGGCGCTGCAGGCCGGAAAATTCAAGGGACCCGTGGGCCTCGAGCGACTGCAGCCCGATCAGTACAACCGCTTCATGGAACTCGGATTCCCAAGCGGACTGGTGCCGAACCGGGATCTGGGCATCCAGCTTTCGGGTACCGTGCTCGGCGGCACGCTCAGTTATGCCGCCGGCTATTTCAACGGCACCGCGGATGGTGGCAGCACGGATGCCAACGCCACGCCCGATGCCGACAACGACGGCAAGCGCGACTGGGAAGGTCGCCTGTTCGCACTGCCCTTCGCCAATTCAGATTCCTTCGCGCTGC
This sequence comes from uncultured Gammaproteobacteria bacterium, assembly GCA_963764065.1. Lineage (GTDB taxonomy): Bacteria > Pseudomonadota > Gammaproteobacteria > Steroidobacterales > Steroidobacteraceae > FEN-1191. Next base: position 198,094 of record CAVXRM010000005.1, read on the forward strand.
GCGGACTCGGCATCGGCGTGGGGGCGAGCTACGTGAACAGCAGCGGCGTCGCCACGAGTTCGGCGACGGCAGTCAGCACCACCAGCCTGCTGCCCACTTACCGCACACCGGGCCAGCAGTCGCTGTTCAGCTATCGCGGCGACACCGCGAGCACGGCCACGATCAACGAAGCGACCGTCGCTGCTGGCGTGCGCCGGCGCGTGTCACCTCAGCTCTATTACTACGTCGGCCCCTTCGGCCTGCTGGGTGAGTACGCGCAGGTGACGCAGCAGGTGCGTCGCCAGATCGATGCCACTACCACGCGCTATGGCAGCTTGCAGCACAGCGCCTGGCAAGTGTCGGCTTCCTGGTTCCTCACCGGCGAGGAAGCGGCCTACGCCGCCTTCACGACGCGCTCGAGCTTCCTGCCGGGCAAGCCGGGCAGCGGCGCCATCGAGCTGGTGGCACGGGTGCAGGGCATCCATTTCGATGACGAGGCCTTCAGTGGTGGTGCCACTTCGTTTGCGAATCCCGCCAGCTCAGTACGCAAGGCCGACGCCCTCGGATTCGGCCTCAACTGGTACCTCAGCCAGAACTTCAAGTGGCAGCTGAATTACGAGGTCACGCGCTTCACCGGCGGTGCTGCCAGCGGTGATCGCCCCGACGAGCGCGCCGCACTGACGCGCTTCGCCCTGATCTTCTGACGCAACGATTCATCGACTGGAGTAGTGAACGTGAAATTCAAACCTGCTTTGCTGCTGGCGGCCATGGCACTCGTCACTGGCCCCGTGCCCGCCGCGCAAGTAACCCTGCTGAATGTATCCTACGACCCGACGCGCGAGCTGTACGAGCAGTACAACAAGGCTTTTGCCAGTTACTGGAAGGGCAAGACCGGCGACACCGTCACGGTGCGCCAGTCGCATGGCGGCTCCGGCAAACAGGCACGCTCGGTGATCGATGGACTCGAGGCCGACGTGGTCACGCTCGCACTCGCCGGCGACATTGACGCGATAGCGAAGAACGCCAGGCTGCTGCCGGAGAACTGGCAGCGGCGCCTGGCGGACAACAGCACGCCGTACACCTCTACCATCGTCTTCCTGGTACGCAAGGGCAATCCCAAGCGCTTGCTCGACTGGAATGACCTGGTGCGTCCGGGCGTGAGCGTGATCACGCCCAACCCCAAGACCTCAGGCGGCGCGCGCTGGAACTACCTGGCTGCCTGGGCCTACGCGCAGCGGCAGCCAGGCGCCACGCCCGCGAGTGTGCAGGCCTTTGTCGGCAAGCTGTACAGGAACGTGCCGGTGCTCGACTCCGGTGCACGTGGTTCGACCACCACCTTCGTACAGCGCGGCATCGGTGATGTGTTGCTGGCCTGGGAGAACGAAGCCTGGCTGGCGCTCAATGAACTGGGCCCCGGCAGTTACGATATCGTCTATCCCTCGGTCAGCGTGCTCGCGGAGCCGCCAGTCTCGGTAGTGGACAAGGTCGCGCTCCGCCACGGCACCAGCAAGGTCGCGCAGGCCTACCTGCAATACCTCTATTCGCCTGAAGCGCAGGACATCATCGCCCGCAACTTCTACCGCCCGCGCGACGCGGCGGCGGCCGCAAAATATGCCGGGCAGTTTCCGAAGATCGCCACGCTCGCGACCATTGCCGACTTTGGCGGCTGGGGAAAAGCGCAGGCCGAGCACTTCAATGATGGCGGCATCTTCGATCGCATCTATGCGCCCTGAAGGAGCAGCATGAATACGGTCAACTGGTTGCCCGACGCCGCGCGCCGCAGCCCTGAGGCGGCGCACCTTGCGACTGCGGCAAAACGCCTCGGCGTTACGATGCGCTCGGTGCGCGCGCTGCCCGCTCCGCAGCCTCAGCCTCGCGCTTTTTGGCTTGCGCCTCGGCTTCAGCCTGCTCAGCCTCGTGCTTGGCGGCAGTGGCCTGCTGCATTTGTTCCTCGGCGTCGCGCTTGGCTTCACGCGCATCCGCCTCGGCTTCTTCGGCCTCCTGCTTAGCCTCTTCAGCCCGCTCGGCGGCGCTCTGCGCCTCCATCGCTGAGTCGCTTGAATCCTCCGCCTCGCTGGCTTCATCGCTGTCAGTAACGGGTGCAGCGTGCGTGCCGGGCTTGGGCGGCAGTGCTGCCAGCGCTGGCACTGCCGGAAGGGCGGGGACCGCCGGAAGCGCCGGCGTGGCAGGCAACGCCGGCGCTGCGGGTGCCGCGGCGCGCGCGACTGGCGGAACCGGTGCGGCGGGTGGCGCCAGTTCTGCCGCGAGCGCAACGACGCCCACGGCGAGACAGGCCAGGACTGCGGCCGCGCTGCGGCTCCAACGATGAGCTTGTGTGGACATGATCCTGATCCTCCGTTCGAGAAATGACTGTGAATGCGGGGCCGCCGCCATCAGGCCGGCGTGACGGTACTGGCGCTGGCTGAGTTCGATCAGCGTTTCACCGTAGTCGACCAGATCGCCACCACCGCGGAGCACGCGCTGATCGCAATCGACTTCAATTGCACAGCGCAGGCGGTGCAACTGCCACCACAGCGGCAGGTTCCAGGGCATTAGCGCCACCAGCGCCAGTGAAACCGCCAGCAACTGCGGGTCACGTGCCTCGAGGTGTGATCGTTCGTGCGCGAGTGCCAGCTCACGCTGCCGCGACGGCGCCGTCATCAACCATGCGGGCAGTACGATCTGCGGGCGCCAGCAGCCAAACACAGCCGGCCCGGAACACGGCGCCACATAGACAGCGGTAGTACCCACTTGCGCCCTGCTCCAGCCGCGGGCCCGCCGCGCGAGCAGCCAGGCACCGCCGGCGATGGCGCAGACAGTGCTCAGCGACAGCAGTAGCCACAGGACGCGAGCCAGCGTATCCAGAGTCTGCAAGGGTGTGGCGCCGGACCCGCCGTTCAATTGCCTGGCAAAGGAACTTGGGAGCGGCGGCAATGGCAACCTGACCGGAGCCAGTTCGAGCAGCAGCGGACCGACCAGCGGCAGCAACATTGAAGTGGCCAGCGCCGCAAACCAGACCCAGCGACTCGGCGCGCAACGCTGGCGCGCTGCCTGCTCGGCCAGCAGGCCCGCGATGCACAGCGCCATCGCCGGCACCATCGCCAGCAGCATCCAGGCCAGCATCAGCGTTTACCTTGCGGCGCTTTGGCCGCCAGGAGCTTGCGCATGCGCTGGATCTGCTCGGCACTGAGTTTCTGGTCTGCCACCAGGTGCGTCATCAAGAGCTCGCTCGAACCCTCGAACAGTTTGTCGGTGAGGTGGCGCAGCGCGCTCTTGCGCGCCGACTGCTGTTCGATGCAGGCGTGGTAGCGGTGCCCACGCCCCTGTTCCGTATGGCCTACATAACCCTTGCTCTCCAGGATGCGCAGCATCGTCAGCACGGTGGTGTAGGCCAGCTCATCGCCAAGCCGGGCGCGCACTTCGGCGACCACCGAGGGGCCGTGATCCCACAGCACCTGCATCACATCGGCTTCGCGGTCAGTCAGGGCAATGCTCATGGCGGCTCTCTACTAATGTGTTAGTAGAAGTTAGCCGCGCGCGTCCGGCTTGTCAACTATAAGTTTAGTTCAATGGCCGCCCTGCCAGTCGGCCAGCGCGCTGCGCAGCAGCTGCGTGTTCTTGAGCAGCGCGGCCTCGAGGCGTTGCGCCTGGTCGGCAGCCAGCGGCCAGTTCGAACCCTCCACCGCTTCGGTGAGGCCAGGGAATTCCAGGTGCGCGTAGGTGTAGCGGGCCGAATACAGCAGATGGCGGAACCATGGGCGCCCGGGAATGCCGGCCGGATCCAGCCAGTTGGATTCCACCTGCAGCAGCTGCGCGTTCAGGTGCTGCAGTTGCCGGGCACCGGGCGCAGCGCGCGCCGCTGTCGCCAGCGTGGCGGCGCGCAGCGCCTGCCCGGCCGCCGCGAAATCCGCCACGCGCTGATGCAGGGCGGCGAGCGAGAGCTGCTGCGAGTCGTAGTGGCTGTTCTTTTCCAGTTCGAGCAGGAAAGTCTCCAGCACTGAGGCATTGGCGCCGTAGTCGAAGGGCAGGATGTCGGCGTTGGCGAGCCGCAGCGCCGTCACGCCCCACATTCGCGTGAGCGCAGTGTGATACTCGAAAGTCGGATCACCAATATGCGACATCCAGTAGTGATCATCGTAACCACTGTGATAGACGCCGTAGTCGCCGGTGAAACCCAGGTTGATCACCGGTCGGCCGAGGTGATTCAGGAACACCGTGTGGTCCGAACCGCTGCCAATGCGTGGATCGGCCAGCTCGGCATCGGTCGGTGGCGTCGTGGTCTTGTGGTCGCGCATTGCGGTGGCGCGCCAGGCTTCGTACAGGGATTTGCCCGAGGGCGCGCGCACACTCTTCGATGCTTCTACCAGCATGGGCGAGAGCGAAGCCACTGCCGAGGAATCGAAAGCGAGACCTTCGGGCCCCGCGGTGGTGGCCGCGCCGGCCACGCTCTCATCGACATTGAGGTAGGCGACCAGCTTGCGTTGCAGTTCGTCGGCGAACTGCTCGCCCCATTCGGTCGAACCCGTCAGCGCATACTCTTCGCCATCCCAGCTGCAGGCCACGATTGTGCGGCGTGGGCGGTGGCCGTTGCGCTTCTGCTGTCCCAGCGCACGCGTCAGTTCGAGCATCGAGGCCGTGCCACTCACGGGGTCGACACCGCCACCGGCCCAGGCATCGCGATGATTGCCGACCAGCACCCACTCATCCGGCAATTCACTGCCCGTGATGCGCGCCTCAACCACCGTGTACGGCTTGATGCTGGTATCCATGTCGACGTGCACGTGCACGGTGACCGCGCCGGTGTAGCGATAGGTGATGGGCAAGGCGCCACGCCACTCCGGCACGACTTCGGGCCCGTTCATGCCCTCGAGCAGCGGCTTGGCATCACGCCACGACAGCGGCATCGCGATCAGCTTCGGCAGTGAGCGCGCCTCGGCCAGTGGCACGCGACGCGCGCCCGGGAGCGAGGGCCAGCCCGGCGTGGTCGGATCGCCTGGCACGATGTAGTCGTAGGTGATCGCGCCGCGCTGGATGTGGCTCTCGGGTCCCCACGGGCCGTCGGGAAATACCTTGCCCCGGGTATAACCATCTTCCGCGGGATCCGAATAGATCAACAGCGCCGCCGCGCCCTCGCGCTCGGCCGTCAGTGCCTTGAAACCCCGGTAACTGTAGGGGTTCGAGTACCGCACGATGACGATCTTGCCCTTGACGCTGATGCCCTGCTGGCGCAGCAGTTCGTAGTCCTCGGGATTGCCGCTGTGCGCATAGACGAGCTCGGCCGTGACATCGCCTGAAGCGGAGTAACCGAAATAGGCGCCGGAGATATCCGGATCGCGGCTGGCCTGGTCGACATCGTAGGCGTCTTCGCGCAGCCCGGCCTGGTAGTGCCGCGGCGCGGTCATCTCGAGCGAGACGCTGCGCGGGCTCGAGTGCAGCACCTCATAACGACGCAACCTCACCTGCTCCCAGCCCTGCTTGCGCCATTCGGCCGCGATGACGCCGGCCAGCTCATTGTTGCGAGGCGAAGCCGCCGGGTGCGGCCGGGAGGAAAACTCGCGATGCCAGGCTCGCGCCTGTTCAGGCGACGGCAGCGCCTGGAACGCGGTTTCGATCCGCTGCTCGCGCTCGGCATGTGCCGCAGTGAAGCCGAGGATGGATGGATTGGCGGCGGACTGCGGAGCCTCGGCAGCCCACAGCGCGGAGCAAGTCAACAGCGTCGCAGCGAGCAATATTTTCATCAATCGAGCCTAGAGGCATCGCTGCCGTTTCGCAATACACGGCGCCGTATGCAATCATTGGCAGGCAACAATTCTCCCTGCCAATTGCCATGCGCGCCGAAAAAGCAACCGTACTGCACAGCTGGTGCCGACAGACCGAATGGAATGCACCAACCATTGTTGGTGGCGCCGGTGCCCACCTGCAAACGGATGCCGGACAATCGATACTCGATTTTAGCAGCCTGGCCGAATGCAGCAATCTCGGCCATCAGCATCCGCGCGTCATCGAAGCGATCAGGGCACAGGCGCAGCAGCTGTGCTTCGTCACCAATGCCTGGGGTGCACAGCCGCGCGCGCGGCTCGCCGAACTGCTGCTGGAGAAATCGGGTTTCAGCGACGGTCGCGTATATTTCACGCTGGGCGGCGCCGACGCCAACGAACACGCCGTGAAATTCACGCGCCAGGCGAGCGGCAAGCCGCAGGGCTGGGTCATCACTCGCGATCGCTCCTATCACGGCGCCAGCTACGCGACCATGGCGCTCTCGGGTGACAGCCGCACCGCGACGCAGATCGATCCGGCCAGCCTGCGCGTCGCGCATGTGCCGCCACCCTATGCCTACCGCTGCCCCAATGGCACCACGAGCGCCAGCGCCTGCGGCACTGCTGCCGCCGCCAATGTCGCGCAGCTCATCGACACACGCGGTGCCGCCAACGTCGCTGCGGTGCTGATGGAGGCGAATGCCGGCACCAATGGCATCGTGGCGCCCGACAATTACTGGCCGGCATTGCGCCAGCACACCCGCGAGCGCGGCGTCTACCTGATCGCCGATGAGGTGATGAGTGGCTTCGGTCGCTGCGGCGAATGGTTTGCCTGGCAGCGTCACGGCGAGGCAGGACGTCCGGACCTGATGACCCTGGCCAAGGGTCTCACCGGCGCCCACCTGCCACTCGGCGCCGTCGTGCTCTCGGGCGCCCTCGCCCGCGTACTCGAGCCACAGATGCTGTACACCGGCCTCACCTACTGCGGCCATCCCTTGTCTTGCGCGGCTGGTGTGGCCGCCGTTGAAAGCTATCAGGCTGAAAACCTGATCGAGCGTTCGCGGCGCCTCGGTGCCGCAATGTACACGCGCCTGCAACAGATGCAGCAACGCCAGCCGCTGATCGGCGAAGTGCGGGGCGGCCACGGATTGTTCGCGGTGATCGAACTGGTGCGCGATCGTGAAAGTCGCGAACCGCTCTCACCCTGGCCGGACCTGCACGTCGCCCTGAAGGGACTGCTGCGCACCGCGCTGGAGGCGGGCGTATCTTTCGCGGCGCGTGGCAATCTGCTGCTGCTCGCTCCACCGCTGGTGATCGCTGAAAAGGATCTGGCGGATGCGCTCGATCTGCTCGAGCGCCTGCTGGGCGAACTCACTGTCGCGATAACCACTCCCACACGAGCCTGAGCATGAGTTTCAAACTGACCTATTCGACCATGTTCGATCCGCCGCCATCGATGCATGCGAGCTACCAGGCCGCCATGACGCGCATGCTCTCGAAGCTGGGCGGCACGCATCCACTGCACATCAACGGCGTGGACCAGAGCGCGGGCAGCTCAGCGGCCACCTTCAATCCTGCCAGGCGCAGTCAACAGCTGGGCAACTTCGCGCTGGCCAGCGCCGCGGATGCCGACGCGGCACTGCGATCGGCGCAACGCGCCTGGCCCGCCTGGCGACGCACGCCGCTGGCGACGCGCGTGCAGCTGTTGCGTCGCGTCGGGCACCTGATCGAAGAACGCGTCTACGACATCGCCGCCGCGCTGACGCTCGAGACCGGCAAGAATCGACTCGAGGCACTGGGCGAAGCTCAGGAGACGGCCGATTTCTTCAGCGGCTACAGCGCCGACTTCGAGCGCAACGGCGGCTACGATCATCCGCTGCCAAACGATCCGATCGCTGGCGTCAGCTCGCGCAATCGCAGCGTGATGAAGCCCTACGGCCCCTGGGTCGTGATCGCGCCGTTCAATTTTCCACTGGCGCTCGCAGGTGGGCCGGTCGCGGCCGCGCTCGTGACCGGCAACACCGTGGTACTGAAGGGCGCGAGCGCCACGCCCTGGGCCGGTCGTCTGCTCGCCGATTGCATCCGCGATGCGCAGTTGCCACCCGGCGTATTCAACTACCTCAGTGGTTCGAGCGGCGCGATCGGCGCGGCGCTGATCGAACATCCCTTGACGGCGGGCGCCACGTTCACCGGTTCACACGCCGTGGGCATGGGCATCCTGCGCAGCTTGCAGAGCGGCGGATTTCCGCGACCCTGCATCACCGAGATGGGCGGCAAGAACGCCTGCATCGTCACCGCTGCCGCTGATCTCGAGCGCGCCGCCACCGGCATCGCCCGCTCGGCATTCGGCATGGGCGGCCAGAAATGTTCGGCGCTCTCGCGCCTGTATGTGCATCGCGAGGTCGCCGACGCGCTGCACGAGCAGCTGCTGCAGCGGATCGCGGCATTGCGCATCGGCGATCCCGCCCTGCAGGAAACCTCACTGGGACCAGTGACGACGCAGGGCGGCTACGAGGACTACGCGCGCTACGCGGCGCAGCTGCCGGCACAGGGTGCGCGCGTGCTGAGCGGCGCCACGCAGTTGCGCGAGGGTGACTATGCCGATGGCCTGTTCGTGCGCCCCACGCTGGCCGAAGCGCCAGGCGATCACCCGCTGTGTCAGGTGGAGATGTTCCTGCCGATCCTCATGTCGATGCGCGTAGCGTCCAATGAAGAAGCGATGCAGCTCGCGAATGCCACGCCACTCGGATTGACTGCGGGTTTCTACGGCGCCGCCGACGAGATTGCCTGGTTCCACGACAACATCGAGGCCGGCGTGACCTACGCCAATCGTCCGCAGGGCGCCACCACCGGTGCCTGGCCCGGCTACCAGGCCTTCGCCGGCTGGAAGGGTTCAGGCAATACCGGCAAGGCGATCGGCTCGTTCTATTACCTGCCGCAATACCTGCGCGAGCAGTCGCAGACGGTGGTCGACTAGCCGCACCGATCAGCGCATTCTTGCCTGCGCACGGGAGGCGCTGCATGAAATTCGCTGGCTGGGCCAACTGGGGGTTGGTGCTGTGGTTGTGGTGTGCGCCGGCACTGGGCAGTGCCGACGACGGTGCGCTGCTGCACATCAAAGCTGCCGAACTGGCCGTCGAACAGCTCGGCCCAGGTGCAAACCCCGGTGCAGCCGCGCGAGTGCCGCGGGATCTGCACTGGCATCCGGTGGTGCTGCCCTATCTCGAGAACCCTGCGCAGCGGCTCGCCCCGCAGCATTACACCGTACGGATGTGGGTGCGACTGCCGGCGGCAGTGATTGCTGCGGCGGCGCCACCGCAGGCCGTGGCCTACGGCGCCTTCATGTACAACGCGCAGCGGGTCACGCTGTACGTGAACAATCTGCCGTTCAACCAGACCGACCGCTCGCTCTCCAACGACTGGAACGCGCCAGTGTTGCTGATGCTGCCGCCAGCGGGCGTGCACGCGGCTGACGAATTGCTGCTGAGTTTCGACTGCCGCATCAATGCCATCAGTTGCGCTGTGCCTTCGTTCCGGGTCGGTTCGCTGGCAGCGGTCAACTCCTGGCACAGCGTGCAGCAGTTCTGGCGCATCGACGGTCCGCGCATCGGCAGCATGGCCATGCTGACCGCGGGCGTGATCGCGTTGCTGTTCTGGCTGCGGCAGCGGCAGGCGTCGGTCTACCTGCTGTTCGCGCTGGCGGCAGTGCTGTGGACCTTGCGCACGCTGCACTATCACCTGCCGCACTACCCGCAGCCGATCTCCATGTTCTGGTGGGTGACCGACAGTGCGCTGAACTGGCTGTCACTCACGATCTATGTATTCGCGTTCCGCCTGCGCAACGAGCGGCGGCCGAAGACCGAGCGCGCACTGCTGTGGGCGGCGATCGTATTGACCGTGCTGAACCTGCCGATCATCCCGGACACGGTGTGGTTCCAGGATGTCATCGTCAATGCCGGCCAGACCCTGATTTCCGTGCTGGTCACCAGCATGCTGACGCTGGCGGCGCTGCGCACGCGCAAGGCCGAGCAGTTCGCGCTGGCTGCGGCGCTGTGGATCAGCCTGCTGTTCGGTGTCCACGACGCATTGTTGCAATCCTGGACCATCAACATGGAGCACTTCTTCCTGCTGCCCTACGCGGCCCTGCCGATCCTGCTGGCGTTCATCTATTCGCTGGCGCGCCGTTATGGCGAAGCGCTGGAATCCAGCGCGGCGCTCAATGCCTCGCTGGAGCAGCGGCTCGCGAGCCGGCAGCAGGAGCTGCAGCGCAGCTACGAACAGCTGCGCCATTACGAGCGCGAGCGCGCGCAGGACGATGAGCGGCAACGGCTGATGCGCGAGATCCACGATGGCCTCGGCTCCACGCTGATCTCGACGCTGGCCAGTGTCGAGCGGGGCAATATGGATCGCGAGGCCACAGCTTCGGTGCTGCGCGATGCCGTCGATGAAATGCGGCTGATGATCGATTCGCTGGAGCCGATCGGGCAGGATCTGGTGATGCTGCTGGCGACGCTCCGCTACCGCCTGGCTCCGCGCCTCGACCGCCTGGGCCTGGCGATGGAATGGCACATGACCGAGCTGCCGCCACTCCCCTGGCTGGATTCGACCAGTTCCCTGCACATCCTGCGCATCGTGCAGGAGTCGATCACCAACACCGTCAAGCACTCGGGTGCGCGGCACATCCGTGTCGAAACCACGGCCGGCAGCGCCGTCAGCCTGGTGATCAGCGATGACGGCCGTGGCTTCGACCCGCAACAACACAACGGTGAGCCTGGTGGGCGGGGCCTTGCCAACCTGCGCCATCGTGCCGCGCAGATCGGCGCCACGCTGTCGATCAGCTCCAGCACTTCCGGCACCTGCGTCACCCTGTTGTTGCCGCTGACCCGCAACCTTGAACCCTGTTCAGGTGACGACGTCCGCGCTGCATCTGGCTAGACTCGGGCCATGAGCGCAGGGCATGAAGCAGGGCCGCCTGCCACAGCGCGCATCCGCGTCATGGTGGTGGAGGACGATGCACGCCTGCGCGCCCACTTCCAGGCGATTCTGGAATCATCCAGCGAGGTTGAACTGCTGGGCATGGCCGATTGCGGTGCCGCAGCCTTGAAATTGCTGGCCAGGACCAATCCCGAGGTGTTGCTGGTTGATCTGGGTCTGCCTGACATGAGCGGCCTGGAGGTCATCCGCGCCTGCACACGCATGCATCCACATTGCGACATCATGGTGATCACCATGTTCGGCGACGAACGCCATGTATTGCAGTCGATCGAAGCGGGAGCGACCGGCTACCTGCTCAAGGACGCGCTGCCCGCGGATCTGATCGCGCAGATCAGATCCATCCACGCCGGCGGCAGCCCCATCAGTCCGGTGATCGCACGACAGCTGCTCAACCGCAACAAGCAGACCCAGGACACCAGCGGCGATCCCCTGATCGAGCCGCTCTCCGAGCGCGAACAGAGCGTGCTCGAACTGGTAGCGAAAGGCTACAGCTTCGTGGAGATTGCCCGGCTGTTGCAGGTCTCGCCACATACGGTGATGACCTACGTGAAGCGCACCTACCGCAAATTGCATGTCGGCTCGAAGACCGAGGCGGTCTATGAAGCGCGCAAGATGGGCCTGTTGCGCGACTGACTTCGGCACCCGGAGTTTGCTTTTGGTGACTGCTCTCCGTTAGCCTGCGGAGTCCGCGCCCTGCGAAAACCAGCGCCAGCGCGGGAAATTCCGGGGGTCATCATGTCGAATCCGCATATCCGTACTGCGCTGCCGGGCCCGAAAGCCAAGGCCCTGCTCGAGCGCGATGTCGCCGTCACCACGCCATCGCTCCCGCGCGACTACCCGTTCGTGATCGAGAAGGGTCGCGGCGTCGAGGTCTGGGATGTCGATGGCAATCGATTTCTGGACTTCGCAGCAGGCATTGCAGTGTGCAGCACCGGCCATGCGCACCCCGCGGTGGTCAAGGCCATCAAGGATGCCGCGGACGACTTCATCCACATCTCGAGCGACTACTGGCACGAGCGCCTGACGCGCCTGGCCGAGAAGATCAATGCGCTGAACCCGGTGGGCGAGCCGGCGATGGTCTTCCCCTGCCAGAGCGGCACCGAGACCGTCGAGGCGGCTCTCAAACTGGCGCGTTATGTCACCGGTCGGCCGCGCTTCATCGGTTTCCTGGGCGGTTTCCATGGCCGCACGATGGGCTCGCTGGCCTTCACCGCCAGCAAGTACACCCAGCAGGCGGGCTTCTTCCCGACCATGCCCGGTGTGACGCATGTGCCCTACCCCAATGTGTACCGGCCGCTGTTCAACGGCGCCGACCAGGGCAAGGCCGTGCTCGACTACATCGAGAACGTGCTGTTCCAGAGCAATGTGCCGGCACAGGATGTCGCTGCGATCCTGATCGAGCCGATCCAGGGTGAAGGCGGATATCTGGTGCCGCCCGACGGCTTCCTCAAAGGGCTGCGCGAGCTGTGCGACCGGCACGGCATCCTGCTGATCTTCGATGAAGTGCAGTCGGGCATCGGCCGCACCGGCAAGATGTTCGCGAGCCAGCACTGGGGCGTGACGCCCGACATCATGACGCTCGCGAAGGGCCTCGCTTCCGGCATGCCGATCGGCCTGATGGTCGCACGCCGGCGCCATATGGAAAAGTGGAAGCGCGGCGCGCACGGCAACACCTTCGGCGGCAATCCGCTGTGCTGCGCGGCCGCGCTCGCCACGCTCGATCTGGTGGAGAGTGAATACACGGCCAATGCCGACAGCGTCGGCCAGTATTTCATCCATGCGCTGCGCCAGCTGCAGCAGCGCTTCGAATGCGTGGGCGATGTGCGCGGCAAGGGCCTGATGATCGGCATGGAACTGATCAGCGACCGGGCGAGCCGCAAGCCCGCCAAGGCGCTGTGTGATGCCGTGCTGACCCGCGCCTATCACAACGGACTGCTGCTGCTCTCCTGCGGCCAGAGCACCGTGCGCTTCATACCGCCGCTGATGATCACTCGTGCGCATGTCGATGAGGCCATGGGCATGCTCGAAGTGGCCCTGAAAGAAGCGCTGGCCGCGACTTGAACGTCGAGGCCTCGCAGCCGGCGGCACCCGCTGCGACTGCCAAAGCGCGCGTCCTGGGCTTCTGGATGTGCACGGCGCTGGTGGTGGGCAACATCATCGGCATCGGCATCTTCGTGATGCCGGCCGCACTGGCGCCTTTCGGACTCAATGCACTGACAGCCTGGGCGATCACGGTGGTCGGCTGCCTGTTCCTGGCGCTGACCTTCGCCAACCTGGCGCGCAGCTATCCCCATGATGACGGCCCCTACGCTTACACGCGCCGCGCCTTCGGCGAAGGCACCGCGTTCATCGCCATGTGGTGCTACTGGGTTTCCACCTGGGTCACGAACGCTGTGATTGCGATCGGCCTGGTCGGTTACGTTTCTATCTTCGTGCCGGCCTTGAACGCCGAGCCGTGGCTGAAGCCGCTCACCGCACTGGCCTTCCTGTGGTTCTTCGTGCTGGTCAATGTCTTCGGGGCCCGCGGCGCGGGTTGGATGCAGCTCTCGACCACGCTGCTGAAGCTGGTGCCGCAGATAGCGGTCATCGTACTTGGCCTGTGGATATTCATCGACCGGCCTGCAGCCTATCTCGAGCACCTGCCCACCACGCCAGCTTCCCTGCACGCGGTGATCGGTGCCTCGACGATCGCCCTGTTCGCAATGCTGGGCGTCGAGTGCGCCGCGATACCGGCTGGCCTGGTGCACGATCCCGCGCGCACGATTCCGCGCGCCACAATCGTCGGCACGCTGATCGCGGCCTCGATCTGCGTCTGCATCTCGATCGTGCCGATGCTGCTGATTCCCCAGGCAGAACTCGCCGCCTCCAACGCGCCCTTCGCCGACCTGATCGGCCGCTACGTGGGTTCGGGATACGGCAAGCTGCTGGCGGCATTCGTGGTGGTAAGCGGCCTGGGCGCACTCAACGGCTGGACGCTGATCGTGGGCGAGGTGACGCAGAGTTTCGCCCGGCACGGCAACTTCCCGGCCGGACTCGGCAAGGTCAACCGCTACGCGGCACCCGCGCGCGCCTTCCTGCTCACGGGCGTCGTGGCAAGCATCATGATGATGATGAATTACAACCAGTCGATGGCCAGCGGCTTCGCCTTCCTGAGCGTAGTAGTCACGGCCGCCAACCTGCCGATTTACTTCACGTGTTCGCTCGGCGCCTTCGTGCTATGGCGACGCGGAGAAATCGGCCGGTTGGACCGGCGCGCGCTGGCCTGGGCGCTGTTTGCACTGTTGGCATTCATCTATTGCGCCTTCGTATCGATCGGCATCGGGCTGCGATCCCTGCTGTGGGCACTGGGCCTGGGGGCCGTGGGCGTACCGGTGTACCTGTGGTCGCGGTCGACGCAACGGCCGTAGCGCACACCTGCGGGCATGAGTACGGCGAAGCGGTGCGGGCCTGACGGTCTGCTCGCCTTGGTCACCCGCCAGTCTGTTTCGCACGCCGCTGGCGAATGCCGAGGTAAGCCAGCAGCGCCACCGCCACCGACACTACGCTCGCCCACATCTGGCTGCGCAGCGCCGGGCTCGCAGCCATTGCCACCAGCACCGCAATCATGGCCGCAATCGCCAGGTAGCTGGCCCACGGGAAGAACCACATGCGCAGCCCCGTGGTCGCGACTCCGGCACGCTCGCGCTGGCGCCGCGTGCGGATCTGAGCCACCGCAATCGCGATATAAATGTAGACGATCAACGCGCCCGAGGCATTCACCAGGAACCTGAACACCAGGTTGGGAGAGTAAATGCTGGCGATGACGCCGGCAAAGCCCGCCAGCGCACCGAGCAATACGGATCGTGCCGGCACATGGCGCGCATTGGTGACGACCAGCCAGCGCGGCGCATCGCCGCGCCCGGCCAGCACGAACAACACGCGCGAGCAGATATAGAACGAGGAATTGAGGCAGGAGAGCACTGCCGTCAGGATGATCACTTTCATGATCGCGCTGGTGTACGGCACGTGCATCGCATCGAGCGCCGCTGCAAACGGCGAAAATCCCGGCTTGACCGTGGTCCACGGGATCACGCTGACGATCAGGAACAGCGAAATGATGTAGAAGAAGAGAATGCGCCACACCACGGTCGAGACCATGCGTGCCACGGCACGCGCCGGCTCCGGCGACTCGGCCGCCGCGATCGTGACGATCTCCGCGCCCATCATCGAGAAGAACACCGTGGTCACCGTCGCCAGCACCGGCACCGGGCCCAGCGGCATGAAGCCGCCATGCGCCGTCAGGTTGCCGAAGGTCGACACCTTGGGCCCGATCAGGCCAAAGGCATAGGACGCCGTCACCGCAATGAAGACCAGGATCGCCACCACCTTGACCAGCGAGAACCAGAACTCGAACTCGCCGTAGGAGCGCGCCGACATCAGGTTGACGCAGGTCATCACCACCATCAGCGCCGTGCCGATGGCCAGCATCGACAGCTGCGGCAGCCACTGCTGGATGATCAGCGCGCCGGCGATCGCCTCGGCCGGAATCACGATGACCCAGAAATACCAGTACAGCCAGCCGATCGTGAAGCCGGCCCAGTTGCCAAGGCCGGCGCGCGCGAACTCCGTGAACGAGCGCACGTCGGGCATCGCAACCGCCATCTCGCCCAGCATGCGCATCACCAGCAACACCAGCGTGCCGGTCAGGGCATAGCTGATCACGACCGCAGGCCCGGCTGCGGCGATCGCGGCGCTGCTGCTGACGAACAGGCCGGCGCCGATGATGCCGCCGATGGTGATCATCGTGACATGGCGGGGTCGCAACGAGCGACTCAAAGAATGATCAGCAGCGCTCGCGGTCGCGACTTCAGGATTCATGCGGTGAATGCTCCGTTTGGTAGGCGCGATCAGGGATGCGCAGGTTTGGCTTGCTGGGCACGATAGCCTTTCCAGGCCTCGTCGAGCAGGTAGGCATGGATGGCATCGACTTCAGGCTCCGAGAGCAGGTCGGCAAAACTCTCCATGCCGCTGGGCGCCACGGCCCCATGCAGCAGGATGTCCTTGAACAGCGTGTGCATGCCGATATCGATCTTGCGCAGGTCGGGCGTGACGCTGGGGCCGAAGGTGTGGCAGCGCGAGCATTCCTGGATGAACAGGATTTCGCCTTTGCTCACCTGCGCTGCGCTGAAGGTCTGCGCCGGCGGCACGACGAAGGGCTCGTCGGGCCGCGCATCCGGCGTTGGCACGGCGCCACCGTCGAGCTTGAAGGCGATGATGCGATTGTTGTTCAGGTACCTCGCGGCCGCGCTGCCCGGCGGAATCGTGCCAACCGTGATGGCGGCGCCGCCGTAACCGGTCTGCACCGCCACGTACTGCACGCCATTGACGGCATAGGTCATCGGCGCCGCCATGATGTGACTGCCCGTCTGTATCACCTTGAGCACGGCGCCGGTGTCGGCCGCGTAGACCCACAGCTCGCCGGTCCCGCGCCCCTGGATCACGAGGTTGCCGGCAGTGCTGAGCACACCGCCATCGTAGCCGCGCACGCCACTGGAGGTTTCATGTTCCCAGACCAGCTGCTGTTTCAGGGGGTCCCAGGCCCGCAGCACTTCGCGCACCAGCTTTTCCTTGCGCTCGGCCTGCATGGTTTTCAATTCCGGCAGCGGACCGAACAGGCGGCGCAGCCCAGCGGCATCGTAGTTGTCGTCCGGCATGATGCCGTTGGCGGTGAAGAAGCCGTTGAAGTACTTCACTGCGCCACCGTTGTGCGCCATGTCCACCCAGATGTTCGGCACATCGATCACCGGGATGTAGACCAGGTGCGTGGCCAGGCTGTAGGACATCGGGTGCCATGTATGGCCACCCGCCCACGAGGGATAGATGTTCTTGGGGCCGGTATACCAGTTGGCCTGCGGAGTGAGTGTGGGCCGGCCAGTTTTCAGATCGACGCCCGACGCCCAGTTCACATAGGTGTAGTTCTGCGCGGACAGCAGTTCGCCGCTGCTGCGATCGAGTATGTAGTAGTACCCGTTCTTCGAAGCCTGCATCAGCACCGAGCGTGGCTTGCCATTGAATGGCAATTCGGCGAGCACCACTTTCTGGTCGGCGTCGAAATCCCAGCTGTCGTGCGGTGTGGTCTGGTAATGCCAGGCGAGACGGCCGCTGTCGGCATGCAGCGCTACGATGCTCGAAGTGTAGAGTTCATCGGGACGCGAAGGCCCGAGCTGGCGCTGGTCGTACGGCGCCGCATTGCCGGTGCCGAAATAAACCAGGTTGAGCGCCGGGTCATAGCCAAAGCCATCCCAGACCGTGCCGCCGCCCAGGAACTGCGGCGGGCGCGCCGGATCCCAGGTCTTGTCGGCCGCTTCCAGTTCCGGATTCTCGTAAGGCTGGCCGCGCGCCGGCGGCACGGTATAGAAGCGCCACTTGAGCGCACCGCTCCCCAGGTCGTAGGCCGAGACGTATCCGCGCACCGCCACGTGACCCATGTCGCCGCCGCTGTTGCCGATCACGACCACGTTGCCGGCCACCTGCGGCGCACCGCTGCTTGAATAGGGCAAGGAGTGATCGGTAATCGTGTCCACTTCCCAGATCTTGTGGCCATTGCTGGCATCGATGGCGTGCAAGCGGCCATCGACCGAGGCGACGTAGACGCGCCCTTTCCAGACCGCGACACCGCGATTGACCATGTCACAGCAAGGGTGGCGCGCGGCGGGGAAATTCGCCATCGGATCGTAGCGCCACAATTGCTTGCCGCTGGCCGCATCGAGCGCGTACACATAGCCCCAGTAACCCGCGGTGTACATCACGCCATCGACGACGATCGGCGTGGCTTCCTGACCGCGCTTGGTGCCGAGCTCATAGCTCCAGGCAAAGCCGAGCCGCGTGACGTTGCTGGCATCGATCTTGTCGAGCGGTGAGTAATAGGTGCCGTCCTGGTCGCGGCCGCCGGTGTACCAGTTGCCAGGCTCGGAGTTCGCCGCCGACAGGCGCTGCTGGTCGACTTGCGCGGGCGGCAGCGCCGCGGCCGGCGCGGGCTGCTGCGACTTGCGCACCCAGAAGATACCGAGCAAACCCAGGGCAATGACGACCGCGATGATCGTCCCTTTATTGGTAGTGGCTGGCACGGCCCTGAACCCCCTTGCTGTGCTCCGGTGGCGGCTGCGCCCCGTTGGCGCTCGGATCGTAAGTGCCACGAAACTGTTCGTCAAATCCCCGGGCCTGGAGTAAAAAGAGCAGCGTCACTACTGGCAAAACAGTGTAGGGAGTTCATTATGAGAGCAGATATCTGCCGGCGCGCGGGCCTGATCACTGCTTTGTCGCTGTGCGCGTTCCAGGTCTGCGCGGCCGATGCGCCGGCAGCGCCGAATGCCGCAGCCTTCGAGCTCTACCCGGCCGATGCCAAACTGCTCACCGGCATGCCGCTGATCTACACCGCGAAGGCTTTCGGCTGCAGCGGCGGCAACACTTCGCCTGCGCTCGCCTGGCGCAACGCGCCGGCCGGCACCAAGAGCTTCGTACTGGTGCTGTTCGATCGCGATGAGCGCAGCACACCCTCGGGCTGGTGGCACTGGGCGCTCTACGATCTGCCGCCTGACACCCATCAGCTCGCGCAGGGCGCAGGCACGGCGCACAGCCCGGCGCTGCCGCACGGCACGCTGCAGGGCCGCACCGATCTGGGCACAGCGGAATATCACGGGCCCTGCCCTGCCAAGGGCGATCCGCCGCACCGCTATGAATTCACGCTCTACGCGTTGAAGGTCGCGCACCTGCCGGTAAGCGCCGAGGCCAGCGGTGCGATGATCGTGTCGACGGCGCAGGATTCCCTACTGGGCAAGGCCGTATTCACGGCGCACTACGGCCGCTGAGTTCAGCCCTGCTTCGCGAGCAGGCGCTTCACCTTGGCGGCCGAGAGCAGGCCGCGCAGCTGGCGCCTGCCATCCTGGTTGAATTCCATCACCGGAATGTGCGTCAGCAGCGTCTCATCGAAATGACGACTCACGCTCGCGACGGTCGCGCGTTCCAGATCGCGGACATCGGCGACGCGCCAGTCGCCGAGCTTGAGCATGATGTCGCGCACCAGCACCTCGTGGCGCTGACCGGGCACCGCACGCAGATAGCGCATCGGCTTCTCGCCCATGATGTCGTAGGCGGTAATCAGGCCGATCACGCGCCGCGCCGCATTGGTCGCAAAGGCGCAGCGCACGCCGGCGTGCTTCATGTGCTCCAGCGCCGCGTCGATGGTCACAGTGTCGGCCGTGGTGACTGAACTGCGTTCACGAAAATCGGTCATCACAGTGAGCGCCGGATCTTCCGGCTTGGCGTGCCAGGGCTCGGCGCCGGGGATGGGCAGATCGCTCTCGGTCGGCGATTTGAGCTGGAAACTTTGCATCTTGAACCTCGCAGGGGCCGTGGCAACATGAGGATGGTACGATTATCCACGGCTTGCAAGCTTCGAAATCCCTTAGGTTTTATGGGGAATTGCCGGTAGCCAGCTCGATAGCGGTACCGATCTTTCCTAGCGCGCGCGGGCAGCGGGGTTACCCGGCGGCCAAAACTCGCGCATACTAGGCAATTGCCAGCGGCGCAGTGCCTGCCGCCGCGGCCAAACGCCTCACCACCAATGCTCGTGTTCCCGTGTTCGGGAGCCAATGCCCGGACGCCCATGCTTTCGACTGTCAATCTCACTATCCAGTTCGACGCCAAGCCGCTGTTCGAAAATGTCACGGTCAAATTCACCGACGGCAACCGTTACGGCCTGATCGGCGCCAACGGCTGCGGCAAATCCACGCTGATGAAGATCCTCGGCGGCGAACTGGAGCCGAGCTCTGGCGAAGTGGTGCTGCAACCGGGCCTGCGGCTCGGCAAGCTGAACCAGAACCAGTTCGCCTATGAAGACGAGCGCGTGCTCGATGTGGTGATGCAGGGTCATCGCGAAATGTGGCAGGCGACTGCAGCAGCGCGATCGCATCTACGCCGACCCGGAAGCCAGCGACGCCGACTACATGAAGGCGGCCGAGCTCGAAGGCAGGTACGCCGAGTACGGCGGCTACACCGCCGAGGCGCGCGCCGCCAGCATCCTGCTGGACGCGGGCATCGAGGCCGCGCAGCACAACGGACCGATGCGCGAAGTGCCGCCTGGCCTGAAGCTGCGCGTGCTGCTGGCGCAGGCGTTGTTTTCCACTCCCGACGTGCTGCTGCTCGACGAGCCCACCAACAACCTCGACATCCACTCGATCGGCTGGCTCGAGCGCATCCTCAACAACTACGACGCGACCATGGTCATCATCAGCCACGATCGCCATTTCCTGAACCAGGTGTGCACGCACATCGCCGATCTGGATTTCCAGCAGCTCAAGGTCTACCCGGGCAACTACGACGATTTCATGCTGGCCTCGGTGCAGGCACGCGCGCGGGTCGAAGCGGCCAATGCCAAGGCCAAGGACAAGATCTCCGATCTGCAGGAATTCGTGCGACGCTTCTCGGCCAATGCCTCCAAGGCGCGCCAGGCTACTTCAGCGCAAGCGCCAGCTCGAGAAGATCAAGATCGAGGAAGTGCGCCCTTCCTCGCGACAGAATCCGTACATCCGCTTCGAACAGGCGCAGCAAGCTGCACCGTTCGGCCGTGACCGTGGAGAATCTCGCATTCCGTTACCCGGGCACGGATGCCGATGTGTTCTCGAAGCTCAGCTTCACCATCGAAGCCGAACAGCGCGTGGCCATCATCGGCCCCAACGGCATCGGCAAGACCACGCTTGATGCGCTGTCTCGCGGGTGAACTGCACCCCACGCAGGGTCGCATCGCCTGGGTGGAGAACGCGCAGCCCGGCTACATGCCGCAGGATCCGCAGGCCGAGTTCGCCGAGCGCATCGACCTGTTCAGCTGGATGTCCAACTGGACCGGCAAAGCCGATGACGACCAGCTGGTGCGCAGCACGCTGGGCCGCCTGCTGTTCTCGGGCGATGAAGTGAAGAAGCCCGTGACCGTGCTCTCCGGCGGTGAAAAAGGCCGCATGATCTACGGCAAGCTGATCCTCACCAAACCCAATGTGATGATCATGGACGAGCCCACGAATCACATGGACATGGAAACCATCGAGTCGCTGCAGATCGCGCTGGAGAAATATCCGGGCACGCTGATCTTCGTGTCACACGATCGCGAATTCGTGGGCAGTCTCGCCAACCGCGTGATCGAGCTGCGCCCCGACGGCCAGTTCAGCGATTTCCGCGGCAGCTACGACGAATACCTCGCCAAGCAAGGGCTGGAAGCCTAGCGCGGCGCACTACGCAGCACGGTGTCGTACAGCGCCGCGGCGCATGGCAGGCAACTCAGTGCAGCGCTGCGTACATCGCCCGCGCCTCGTGCAGTCGCGCGAGCACCAATTGTTTCTCGTCGGCGTTGTTCCAGTCCGGATAAGCACTCGCCGACTCGATCACGCGATCGATCCAGGCCACGAAGTACGCGGCATCCTGCGCTGAGCTCGCGCGCTTGCCGGCGACACTGACATAGACCGGGCTGGTGGTCGCATAGACATAGTTGTCCAGCACCGGATGGCGCGCTGCATTGCTCGAAGCGCGCACCAGGCACCAGCCGCTGCTCGCAAGGCCGATGCGGCCCGTAAATGTGCCCTGCGAAAGCGGCTTGCTGCCCGCGAAGGATTTCACTACCCGGCCATTGCAGACCAGCTCGAGCCGGTCTACCGGCACGATGGATTGCAGACGCACCGAATACTTCAGGCCGCTGGCCGCCTTGCTGAAGCTCAGCGTATCGCCGATGCCCGCACCGCCCAGCGTGAAGCCCAGCAAGGGGCCATTGGTCGCGAAGCTGTGCCCTTGCTTGAGGCCATCAAGCCACTGACTGAGCTTGAGTCGATCATCGCGTGCGCCGGCGCTTTCCGGCATACGCACGTACACGCGGTTCATGCCGACCGGGCCACGGAGCGAGGCGTAGTTGGCCATCGCATCGGTGCCCGCACCGGCCGGCAGGTGAAAGCCCAGGTTCAGCAGTCGGTACCACACCGCGGCGGTGGAGCGATGATCGCTGAAGCCGGTGATCTCCATGTAGTCGATCTTGCCGAGTGCGACATCGACCGGCAGTTCGTTCGACAGTGCTTCAGTGGGCTTGAGTATGGGCTGCGGCTGCTCGTCAAAGGGATGCACGTAGCCCACCAATGCGCCGCGCGCGTGCGCGATGTCGGCGATGTCGGCATTCATCGGGTAGAGGCTCGAGGCGGCGCTGTTCGGATAGCCCGCGTACCCCGGCAGGATCATGCCGTCGATGTCGAGCAGACCGAGGTGCCCCCAGTAGCTGGTGTGGTATTCCTGGCCGTGCGCGATCAGCGCATCGGGCGCCGAGGCGGCATCGATGTGCGCGCCGTTGTAGGCGATGTCCGGATAGCGCTGCTCCTTGTTCACGATCAGCGCATTGACCAACCCCAGGTTCTCGGCCTGCGCCTGCACCACCAGGTGCTGAGGCGAGTTGCGGTAGGCGCCGCCGTAGTTCATGTGCACATGCAGGTCGGCACTCAACCAGCGGCCGGGGTCGGGTACGCTCCAGGCCCCTGCTCCGAGGTCGATCGCCAGTTCGGTGGTCTCACCGGCGCTGGTCGTGACTTCGCGCGTTTCCAGCCGGCGCTCGAAGCCGTGCATGATCTCGACCTGGATCGTGCCGGCCGGAACATCGAGCGTGGCTTCGTCCAGCACATGGAAATAGTGTGCTTCGAATTGCCGCTGGTCGTGATCGACGCCATCATCGCCGTGGATCCATGCCGTGGCCGGCGCATGGAAACGGCCAGCGCTGTCGGTGACGCTGATACGCGCCGCGGCAGCTGCTGACGCGGCGCCGGTTGCAGCCGCGCCAGTCGTGGCATTGCGCAACTGCAGGTGCAGCCGCGCCATGGGCTGCAGGTAGTGCCGGCTGGTGGTGCTCAGGCAAACGGGCTTGCCACCGGGCACCGCCAGCGTGCACAGCTCGGTATTGCCATTGCGATTGCTGATGAACGCGACCTGCTTGCCATCGGGCGACCAGCGCGGGCTGGTCTGGTCATACTCGCCGAAGCCCAGTGGCAGCGGGTCGCCGCCTTGTGCAGGCATCACCCACAGGTTGTTCCACGAGCGGCCGGTGTAGGAACTGAACACCAGGCGTGAACCGTCCGGCGAAATATCCGGGCGCGCCTTCCAGTTGGTCTCCTCGTAGTGGATCTCGCGCGCTGTTGCGCCAGCGCTGGCAGCGGCCCGCCAGATGCCACCGGTCCCATAGATGTGATCGCGATTCGACACATAGATGATCTCGCGGCCGTCGCGACTCCACAGCGGACTGATCTCGTGATCGAACGGGCTGTAATAGTAGCGCGGCAGCGGGCTGCGATTCTCGCCGGTGACGCGCGTGACATTCGCGAGCCTGCCCTCCTGCAGGTCACCCGTGTAGACGTGGAAGCGACGATTGAACGAAGTCGATACGAACACCAGGCGCTTGCCATCGGGCGAGAACCTGGGCTCGACGTTGATCGCGCCATCGCTGGTCAGCGATCGCGACTTGCCGGACGCCAGATCGAGCAGGCGCAGTTCCATGCTGTTGCCGTTGTAGTCGCTGTAGACCACGCTGCGTCCATCCGGCGACCAGTCGGGCTGGTAGTCGTAGCCCGGCCCCGTGGTCAGTTGACTGGCCTCATCGCTGCCCAGTTTCTGCCGCCACAGCGAACCGGCCATGGCGTAGATGACTTCCTGAGAATCCGGTGACCAGCTCAGGGCCGAGGGGCCACTGGTGAGCTGCGGCAGGAACATCTCACGGTAGTAATAAGGATGCGGCAGGTCGATCTGGCCGGTGACCGGCACGCGTGCGGCAAAGGCCGGCGACATGGCGACGAATCCCAGTGCTACTGCCGTGCAAATCAACCTGACCGCCATGGGAAACCTCGCTCACGCGCAACCTGCGCATGAAAATGGAGCCCCGGCCTACTGCCGGGGCTCCGCAGGCTGATTCCTGGTCCCGTGAAATTCCCGCGCTATGGGGTCACAGTACAGGCGTGATTGGAATTGTTGTACTCGGGCTGCACCGCATACTGGTGTTCATTCAGCACCACGAGGGACGGCGAGAACCCGAAATCGCCCAGGAACGAGCACTCGTCTCCGATCTCCTCGCCGTAAACGCCGTTGTTGTCGTAGTTCCACCAGCCGTCGCCATCCGGGTCCGTGATCGCCTCGAAGACTTCGTGCGAGAGCACGCTGTTGGTGGAGTCCACCAGGGTGCCGTTGGGTGAGCCTGGGTCCACCGCACAGCCGGGCACATTCTGGAACGGTTCCACAGAGTAGACCACGTGACCGATGTCTGAGAAGTCGACGCTGCCGTGATAGGCGCAGAAATACCAGGTGCCGAAATTGTCGGGCGAATAGCAGACCGAGTAGCTGGCATCGAAACACTCATCCACGCCCGGCGCCAGGTGCACGTTGTACATGTGCCCGTAGCCGACCTGGCCGCTGGCCGCTGCCGCGGAGTGCACGATCGCCAGCACATCCTCATCCGTCAGCGGCGCCGCCAGTGGAGTGGTCAACGTCCCGGTGTAGGACTGGCCCACCGAGTAGCGCCTGTCCGAGTGCAGGCCGGTGTACTGATCAGTGATGTGCATGAAGTTGCTGCGCCCGAGATCGCGCAGGAAGGTGTTCGGATTACCCCAGCAGCCGGCCACCGACCGGCAACCGCTCGAGCCAAACATGAAGATCGAATGCTGCTGCGTCGCAGTCAGTGTCACGCCGCCGAAGTTGTGCAGGTCGCCCATGTAGCGCGGGCCGGAGGTTGTACCGCCGCCCGAATTGCGATCTGCGGTGCTGGCGAACACTTGCGCCAGCGACATGCCCTCGCGCGATCGATCGCTGTCGCGAATCACGACGCGGCCATTCACCTGATGCGACTTGCGATGCATGACTACAGCGGAACGCGCTGCCGCGTGGTCAGTGGCTGTAACGCGGATCGGGCGGTCGGCATTCTGGCCGAAGACCGGAGCAACGGCTGTCAACGCCAGTGCGCAGACCAGCGCGCCACGACGAATCGTCGAGCTTGCACGGATGTTCATCGATTGATCCCCCTTGAATTGGTTTTTGTGCAGCGGACTGCACGGCCGCAGGGCCGCACTGGGCGGGAACGCTAGTCCAGTTTGCCTATGGCTGGCAACACCGCGCCGACGCAGGCCGTGGATTGCGCCACGGGCCCGGATGCTAAAGCCAGTTCAATCAATAGTTTGGACGCTGCGCCAGCCGCACTCGCGATCGCGTGCCTATCTCGGACCGCCCCAGCTCTTGATGTCGGGCAGGATGTGCTTCGCGAACAGCGTCATCGATTTCTTGACGCTCTCGACCGGAATGCCCGGCATGTGGAAGTACAGCGCCATCTCGTCGAGCGGCGCGTTGTGCAACAGCGCGCGCAGCCGCTCGCCGACGTCCGCCACCGTGCCGACCATGAACGGCATGCCGGCGAAACCGATGTTCGGCGTGCGCCGGAATTCGCCCAGCGGCGGGACGTTCCTGACAAACGGGGCACCGCGCCGCTGGTAGAAATGCAGCCAGGCCTGCAGCGATTCCTCGGCCTCGTCCCAGGCCTGTTCGGTCGTGTCGGCGATATGGATGCCGATCGGCCCGGAACAGAACTGCTGCTGCCCCGGATCGCGCCCGGCGTCGCGCAGCGCCTGCACGTAGGTGGCGTGCCCCGGGCCCATGCCCATCGCCAGGTTGTAGCCACGCTGCGCGGCCTTGGTGGCGCTCTGCGGACCGGCCGCCGCCATCCAGATCGGCGGATGCGGCCGTTGCACCGGCTTGGTCGTCATGCGCACGTTGTCGAAGTGGAAGTACTTGCCGTGATGGCTGAACACTTCCTCGGTCCAGCAGTTCTGGATGACCTCGAGGCCTTCGTAGGTGCGGGCGAAGGTTTCGGTAGTCGGAATGCCGAAGACCTCGCACTCGGCGGGCATCGGGCCGGCGCCGACGGCCAGGTCGAACCTGCCGTTGGACAGCAGGTCGAGGGTCGCGGCGTCTTCGGCCACCAGGATCGGATTGTGGAAGGCCAGCAGGATGATGTAGGTGCCGATGCGGATGCTGCTGCGGTCTGCGCGGCGACCGCCGCCAGGATCGGCATGGCCGAGCAGTTGTGCGCGTCGTCGGCGAAATGATGCTCGGCCAGCCACAGGTGGCTGAAGCCGAGCTTGTCGGCCAGCACGTAACCTTCCATCTGCTCGCGGTACACCTCCACGAGCGGCCGCGGCCGGCTCGGCAGCTGGCGAATCGTGGCGGCAATGGCGGCTTTCATCGTTGGTTCCCCTGTCGAAGTTAGCAGTGATGCCAAGGCCTGCTGGCGCGCAGCGCCATCAGGCGGCAAGGCCCTTCAGAAAGATACGCACACAGGCATCGGCATGCTCGTGCACTGCCGCGCGCGAGACGCGCCCGACGCCGCCCAGCAGCGCGCGATCGTGCGGACCGGCGCGCAGCAGGTGCAGGAAGCGGTCGGCATCGGCGCTGGCATCGATGAGCTTGAGCGCGCCGCGTCGCTGCCATTGCCGCAGATGGCCGGCCAGGGCCTCGACAAAGGTCATGTGTCCGCTGCTGCGAAAGCTCCGACCGACCTCGGGCTGTATGGCTGTCTCGGCGATCACCGCGCGATAGATCAACAGCGAGTCATGCCGGCAGTAGAACTCCAGCACCACGCGCGCGAAGGCACGCAGTGCGCTGGTCACTGAGCCATCACCGGCCGCGCGGTCGGCACGCGCCACGCAACGCGCGGCCTCGTCGTTCAGCATTGCGCCCAGCAACCCGGCCTTGTTGCCGAAATACTTGCGCAGCGTGGCCTTGGAACCACCCGAGCGCGCCAGGATCGCATCGAGGCTGGTCTGGCGATAGCCACGGCTGATGAACAGGTGCTGTGCCGCCGCTACGATGAGCCGCACGCGCGCCTGCGCCTCGGCACCCCGATGGGCATCGAGCGAGGCTCGTGGTGGCATGCGGCGGCTGGGGGGCATGACGAAATGATAGTGCTTCGCCCCACGGCCTGCTCGACTTCTGCGTCGCGCCGGGCCTTGCTTCGGGCACGGCACGCGCCTATTCTGTCCTTACAGGACACTTTTTATGTCCTTGCGGAACACAACAACCCGGATGGATTGCGCAGCGCAACCAGCGCCGGGGAACGTTCGATCGGGGTCATTCCTCAAGGAGCCTGCCATGCGCCTGGCCTTGCTTGCACTCGACAATGCCCGCCTGCTGGCCAGGGCGGTGGCCCTGTTGCTGCTCGCGGGCTGCCGCGGGCGTAGCTGGCGCGCAGCAGCCGGGAGTGCCGCAGTTTCCGCCCTTCAAGCGCATTGCCGCGCCGGCCGAACCCGGGGCCATCCCGCTCTACCAGGGCGTCGCGCCCGGCTCCGAGGGCGCAACGCAGGTCGAACTCTGGGATGAGATCATGGGCGAGCGCGTGGTGCGCAACGTGACGCGCCCCACGCTGACGCCGTTCCTGCCAGCGGCGGGCAAGGCCACCGGTGCGGCGGTCATCGTCGCTCCCGGCGGCGCCTATTTCATGCTGTCGATGGACAACGAGGGCTATCCCGTGGCGCGCGCACTGGCTGAGCGCGGCATCGCGGCCTTCGTGCTCAAGTACCGCCTTGACCCGTCGCCAGCCGATGAGCGCCAGTTCGAAGCGCTGGCGGGGGCGCGTTTTGCCGCAGCGGCGAAGGCGGGTGCCGACAAGGTCGCGCCGATCAGGCAGGCCCTGGCGGTCAAGGACGCGGTGGCGGCTCTCGCCCTGGTTCGCGCCCGTGCCACCACCTGGCACATCGACCCCAGGCGTGTGGGCATGCTGGGATTCTCCGCCGGCGCGATGACGGCGCTCGACGCGACCCTGCAGGACAAGGCGCCGCGCCCGGACTTCAGTGGCCTGATCTACGGTCCGATGACACCGGTGAGTGCTCCCGCCCCGCTGCCGCCGCTGTTCCTGGCACTGGCCGCCGACGATCCCCTGTTCGGCAACAGCGGCTTTGGCATTGTCGATTCCTGGAAGCGCTCCGGAGCACCGGTCGAGCTCCACTATTATGAACACGGCGGCCACGGTTTCGGCCTGCACCACCAGGGCACCAGCAGCGATCTGTGGCTGGAGCAGTTCGTGCAGTGGCTGGAAGCGCGCGGTACCTTGGGCAAGCGCACACCACGCTGATCAGGAGCTGACCATGAACATCACTCGTCGTGCCCTGCTCACTGCTGCCGGAGCGGTCATCTCCGCCGGCTCGCTGGCTGACGATCGCGCCGGCAGCGGCCCGGCCGCGCCACGCCAGGGCGCGGGAAGTTTCCCACGCGGTTTCCTGTGGGGCGCGGCCACCGCCGGTCACCAGGTCGAGGGCAACAACACCAACAGCGATTGCTGGCTGCTGGAGAACATCAAGCCGACGATCTTCGCCGAACCCTCGGGCGATGCCGCCAACAGCTTCTTCCTGTGGCAGACCGACCTCGACCTGGCGAAAGCCATGGGACTCAACGCCTATCGCTTCAGCCTCGAATGGTCGCGCATCGAGCCGGAAGCGGGCCTGTTCTCGATCGCAATGCTCGATCACTACCAGGCGATCATCGATGGCTGCCGCCAGCGCGGGCTGACGCCGATCGTCACCTTCAATCACTACAGCGCGCCGCGCTGGTTCGCGGCCGCAGGCGGCTGGGTCAATCCGGGTTCACCCGAGCTGTTCGCGCGTTTCTGCGATCGCGCTGCGCGCCATCTGGGCGCCGCCATCGGCTACGCGACCACGCTGAACGAACCGAACATCATGAACATCCTGCGCGTCGTGCTGCCGCCGCCGGTCGTGCAGGCGCAGCGCGCGATGCTCGAGGCCGCGGCGAAAGCCAGCGGCACGGCGAAGTTCGCCGCGGCCAATGCCATCGACATCGACGACATCGATACCTCGACCGCTCACCTGATCGCAGGCCACAAGGCCGCTCGCGCGGCGATCAAGGCGGCGCACCCACGGCTGCCGGTAGGCCTGAGCCTCGCGATGTTCGACGACCAGGCGGCCGGGCCCCATTCGCAGCGCGATGCCATGCGCGCCCAGCTCTACGGCCCATGGCTCGAAGCCGTGCGCGACGATGATTTCCTCGGCGTGCAGAACTACGAGCGCCAGGTGTGGACGGAAACCGGCAAGCTGCCGACGCCGGCCGGTGTGCCCGTGAACTACATGGGTTCGGAGGTGTATGCGCCCTCGCTCGCAGGCGCCGTGCGCTACGCGCATGCCGCCACCGGCGTGCCGATCTTCGTCACCGAGCATGGCGTCGGTACGCCGCGACGATACCATCCGCGCGCAATTGATTCCGGCGGCGCTCGCCGAGCTGAAGAAGGCGATGGACGAAGGCGTGCCGGTGCTCGGCTACTGCCACTGGTCGCTGATCGACAACTTCGAGTGGATCTTCGGCTACAAGGTGAAGTTTGGCCTGCACTCCTTCGACCCCATGACCTTCAGGCGTACCGCGAAGCCCAGCGCTGCGGTGCTGGGCCGCATCGCGCGGCGCAACGGGCTCTCGGCCTGACGCGAAGTCGTGCGCCGCGCGCCGGGCCGGGTCCACGGCTGCGTGACAACCGCGCCCTTGGCTAGCGTCGCTTTGAAACCGCCGTGTCTGGCGCCGCCTTGCGTGGCGCCAGGTAGTTGACGATCGCATTCAGCGCGGCGTCATCGATCTCAGTGGGCCGGTAGGGCGGCATTTCCACCAGTCCATTGCGCACCACCGCAGTGATGTAGGCCGGCAGCAGATCCTTGCGCTCCTCGAGCACCGCCGATGCCTTGCCGCGAACGCGCTCGAGCTGCATGGTGCCCGGATGACCAAAGCCTGGCGCGTGGCATTGCGCACAATGGCGTTCGAAGAGCAGTTTGCCCGTAGCCGGCTCGGCGGCGCTTGCGCTGCTCGCAGACGGCAGCCGCATCTGAGTACCGCGACTCAGGGCGATCGACGCCAATGTGCGTGCCAGGCAATCGATGGTGCTCATGTCAGGCTCCCCGGTAGCGGCGCGGCCAGATGCCCTGCTTGCCGGGCGCGAGAATGCCGTTCGGATCGATGGCATCTTTCAGCAGGTTGTTGAACTTCATCGTCGCGCCGTCATTCCAGCCGTAGGTCTTGGCGATCTGGTCCATGAAGGAAATATGCGTGCGGTACTCGCCGTAGCCCGCGGCCGCGGCCTCGCGCACCAGGATGCCGAACAGCTCATGCGCCTTGTTGCGCGATTCGGCATCGTGGCGGTCGAAGATCAGTTCGACCACGTGATGCATCTCGCGCCAGCCGATCGCGAATACACTCATGTAGTCGAAACCATGCTCATGCATGCGATCGCGCACCATCGTGTACTGCTTCATCGCTTCGCTACCCTTGATCGGCGAGACCGGCGAGAAGCCGATGTGTCCGCCACCGCCGACCCAGTTCACGAAGCCGTATTCCGTGAGCCGCGGCACGCCGCGCATGGTCTGCGCGCGATGCTTGAGCACGTCGTTGTCCTGCTTGCGATCCTCGGGGAAGTAGAACTTCGCGCCCGGCACGCGCGCGAAGGCATCGCGGATCACCGACCAGAGCGTATCCATCACCGGCGGCGGGCCGTAGAGCGCGCCGTAGAAATTCCACATGCCGATTTCCTGGTCGGCCATGATCTGCTTCGCGGCGCTGTCCGGGATAGGACCCGGACCCTTGAAATACTGGCTCTTGGTGGCGTTGATGCCGGCCACCAGCAGCAGGCTGCGTAGCGTCGCCGCATTCTGGATCACGCTGCCGACCTTCAGCGGCCGCAGGATTTCGACCACCTGTTCGAGGTCCTCCTCGCGCTGGAAGGAGATCATGTAGGGCCGATAGCCCGGCGGTTCTGGCATCAGCCAGATGCCCATCTTGGTGACCACGCCGAAGTTCGACTGCGTGAACATGCCATCCACGTACGGGCCATAGCCGTACTTGAACAGCTGCCAGGTGTTCGAACCCGGCATCGCGCCCATGCCGGTGCGCAGCAGCTCGCCGTTGGGCAGCACGACTTCCATGCCACACTGCATCATGAAGTGATCGCCGTAGGGCGTGTAACCCACGCCGCGCTCGAGCGCATTGCCGAGCACGCTGCCCCAGCCGGGATCGGGCACGTCGAGCCACAGCTTGATGCCCTTCTCCTGCAGGTAGGCATACAGGTCGAAGTAGCTCACGCCGGGCTCGACCAGCGCATAGCCCGATTCGACATTGACTTCGAGGATGCGGTTCATGCGCTTCAGGTCGAGCACCACGGTGCCCGGCATGCGCGGCGCTGCGCCGCCGTAGCCATGGTTCTTGCCGCAGGAGATTGGCCACAACGGCACTTTGTATTGGTTGGCGACCTTGAGCAGCGCCTGCACCTGCTCGGTCGAATCCGGCGCCACGGCCGCGGGCGTGGCATGGGCATTGGCATCGGCCGCGATCGAGTAGGGATCTATATAGGCAGACAGTGACTCGCCCGTATACACCTGGTCCTTGCCGACGATGCGGCGGAAGGCCTCGAGCGCAGCGGCGAAATCACTGGCGGAGAGGCCAGGAGGCAGTATCGGGTTATCCATGCTCAACTCCTCGCCTCAAAGCTCCACTCGAACAGATCACGATCGATGCGTCGCTGCCTCAGGTGTGCCTGCGGCGCGAGCTGGCGCAGGCAGAACGGTACCGACTCGGTGGTTACGCCCTGCAGGCGCCGCGCGCTCGCCGGCCGGCCCTGCAAGGCCTGCAGCACCAACCCGGTGGGATCGCCACCCGTGGGGCACAGGCGCCCCGCTCCCGCCAGCTCGAGCGCGCGCGCTCGCGCTCCGGGAAAACGCGGGTCAAAGAGCGTGGTAATCGCTCCCTCGTCCACGGCGAATGCCGTCAGCGGCTTGAGTGTCGCGGCGAGCGTGCCCAGCAATGCCGCCTGCGCGCTCGCACCGATGAATTGCCGACGGCTCAGTGCTTTGCTGCCCATGCCCACCCCCTGTGCGCTTGCGAGCCTAGGCTAGCGCCCGCAGCTGGCGCCCTCTCCACTGTCGCGGTAGGCTGATTCCACTGGGGCGGCCGGGCAGGCAGCCGGCCAAGGGGGCAGCAGATGGAATCATTCACTACGCGCGGTCTGCCGCCGCCGCTCAAGGCAGCCTACTGGAATGCCCTGAGCAGCGATGCCTTCGCGGCCATGGAGATCACACCGCGCAACATCAGCGCCTTCGACGGCGAGTTGCGCCGCGAGCCGCTCGGCGCGCTGACGCTGATCGATGTGCATTCCGATGCCGTGCAGATCCGGCATACGCGCTCGCACGTGGCGCGCGTGACCAACCCTTCCTACCTGCTGCTCACGCCGCTGCGCGGCGGCTTCGAACTGCGCGTCGACCGCCAGGCCGTGCAGCGCGTGGCCAGCGGCGAGTTCTGCCTGCTCGATCATGCGCTGCCTTATGAACTGCAGCATGGCGACGGGGTGCGTGTGCTGTGCGTCGATATTCCGCGCGCCACGCTCGACGGATTGCTGCCGCAACCGGCGCTGAGCATCGGCCGCATCATGGGCAGCGACACCTGCCTGTCGCGCCTGCTGGCCACGCTGATGCAGGGCCTGGGCACCGAGCTTGCGCCGGGCGCGCAGCCGCAGTTCGCGCCCACGCTGGCGCAGTGCCTGCTGCAGTTCGTCGCCGCCGCCTACTGCGATGGCAGCGACGCGACGCCGGCGGCCAGCGCCCGTCACCAGGCCTTGCTGGCCTGCATCGATGCGCGGCTCAACGACCCGCAGCTCGGGCCCGACGAGGTGGCGCGCGCCGCGGGGATTTCCACGCGCCGACTGCGCGCGCTGCTGGCCGAGGGCGGCGAGTCCTTCTCTTCATACCTGTTGCGCCGACGCGTGGAGCGCTGCGCGCAGTTGCTGCGCGCTGAGCGCTGGCGCACACATTCAATCACCGAGATTGCCTTCCGTTGCGGCTTCAACAACGCCACGCATTTCGGTTACGCATTCAAGCGTCGCTACGGACTCACACCGCGCGAGTACCGCAGCGCCGGAACGTGAGGTTGTAGCGAAACGGGCCGGTCATCGGGTGATGCCCCGCGGCGATCGAGTGCACGCCATGAAAATTCAGGCGCGTCGGCCCGCCCCAGACCATCACATCGCCGTGCGTCAATGGAATGCGGCGCGCCGTGTCGCGGCGCTGCTTGCCTCCCCACAGGAACAGTGCGCCCAACCCCAGGGACACCGAGACGATGGGGCTCTCGAGTTCACCCTCGTCCATGTCCTGATGGAGCCCCAGCCGGTTGCCGGGTTCGTAGCGATTGATCAGGCACACATCGGGGTCAAAGTGCGGGTAGCCCGCGAGCTGTGCGACCTCGCGCGCCAAGGCCAGGAAACAATCCGG
The DNA here is from genome assembly GCA_963764065.1 of uncultured Gammaproteobacteria bacterium. GTDB lineage: Bacteria > Pseudomonadota > Gammaproteobacteria > Steroidobacterales > Steroidobacteraceae > FEN-1191. Next base: position 231,155 of record CAVXRM010000005.1, read on the forward strand.
CATGGTTGGCCAGGGGCGTCCTGAATCGGGGTCGATGGCATCGTAGCGGTAACCCTGGCGATCGCTTATCCAGCCCTTGGCGCCGCAATTGCTCATCGCCACGGAAATCCGGCCGCCGCTGCGCGTGGGCATGTGCCGCACCGGCGCATCGCGCAGCACCGCCAGCGCCGCGTCCAGTAACTCCCGATCGCAATGCTGCACATGAGCCACGAGCAGCACCGCGCCCGCATCGATTGGCACGACGCTGCGCGCGCGCGGCAGTTCGCCGAACAAATCCAGGGAACTGCCGGGGCGGCTGGCCATCGCGCGCACTATAGCGGGGCGAGTGCGCGCCAGATTCCGATTCTTGCGGCTGGCGGCAGGCAGCCGCGTTCGGTAGATGGGGTCAAGCTCGCGCCTAGCTGCGCGCAGGTCCGCGCGTGGCGGTCTCCAGATCGAGTACCACGAAGGCCAGGGTCATCATGCCCAGGTCTTCGATCAGGTCGGTCCAGTTGCCTTCGTTGACGCCACTCGACCCCAGGCCCAGGAAACGCGCCAGGCAACCGTAGGTGACGGTGAAACACATCTCCGCGGCATGCTCGGGATCCGGATGCCTGAAATCGGCGCGTCGCTCGAGCAGGATCAACTTGTAGTCGAGTGCATTCTGCTGCCAGGACTTGCGCCCCGCAGCCTCGATCACCGGATCGGAGGGCGCGTGCTGCATGAAGGCCCCGAGCAGCCGCGCGTGGCGCCGCAGGTACAGCGCCAGCTCGCTTACCATCGTGGGCATCAACTGCCGCAGCGGCAATTCCTTGCGCCGCACGCGCGACAGCATCAGCGCAAACTCGCGATCCATCTGCGCCAGGGTGCGCGCCTGCACGGCACGCAGCAGCGAACCCTTGCCATCGACACGGCAGTAGATCGAGCCGATCGATACCTTCGATCGCCGGCTGACCTCGGACAGCGTCAGGGCCGCGAGCCCCCCTTCGTCGATGATCTCTGCGGCCGCATCCAGCATGCGATCGTAGGACTGCCGGCTGCGGGACTGCTTGGGAGCGCGTGCGAATGCGTGGTCCACGAGTGCCTCTCTGCAAATTAGAACGATAGTGTACGACAATCACGGGGGAAGCGGCAGCATTGCCGGGCCTGGCGGCCGGATTATGCCGGCTCGGGTAGCGTCGTCTCCGGATCGCTCTGCCCCTGTCCCTCGGCATTATATCGTATTAGAATGTACATTCTGTTGACGCACGTCTATTTTTCAGACCGTGCCGGTGCCGGCACCGGTCCGGTTGGGGGAGCGAATCATGAGCGGGGTCTCGCAGCAAACGGAACGCGTTGCAGGTGTGCGGCAGGGCATCACGGTGGTGACCGCTGCCTTCCTGCCGATACTCGCGATCATCTCGATGTTCCCGGCAGTGCCGGCGATGATCCAGCACTTCAGCTCGGACCCGGCGGCCTCGGTCAAGGTGCCGTCAATGGTTTCCGCGCCGGGCCTGACCATCGCGATCGTTGCACTGTTTGCGGGCATACTCGTTGATCGGTTCGGTCGCCGCCGCCTGCTGCTGGTGGCCACGTTCTTCTACGGCATCTTCGGGGCATTGCCCTTCCTGCTCGACTCGCTCAACGCGGTGTATGCCTCGCGCCTCGCGCTGGGCCTGGCGGAAGCGGCGATCCTCACCACGCTCAATACGCTGATCGCCGACTACTGGGACACCGCAGGACGCCGTAACTGGTTGACGATCCAGGGCCTGGCGGGCCCGGCGCTGTCTTCAGTCGTGATCTATTTCGCCGGTTCGCTGGCGGAATGGCGCTGGAACGCGATCTTCCTGCTGTACCTGGTGGCGCTGCCCATATTCCTGGCGATGTGGGCCTGGCTGTATGAACCGCAGAGCAATGCTGCGGCGCGCGCCATGCTGGGCATCGACGAGCGGCGCGTTCAGCGCGGCGACTTTCCGTGGGGCGCCATCACTGGCGTTGGCCTGCTGACCTTGTTCAGTTCCGCCATCTACTACGTGTTCATCATCAACGGCGGCATCATCTGGCAGGAGCTTGGAGTGCGCAACGCGGCCGACATCGGTCGCATCAGCGCACTGCCAACGCTGTTCGTTCTCGCGGGCGCGTGTGTGTTCTGGATCCAGGGACGATTCGGCGTCAGCGCACGCGGCCAGATATTCACCTATCTGGTGTTGCTGGGTGGCGGCCTGGCATTGATCGGCCTGTCGCACGACTGGAAGAGCATGGTGCTGGGCATGAGCCTGCAGCAGACCGGTGCCGGCATGGCGGTGCCAGTACTGATCGCGTGGGCGCAGAGCCGCATGCCGGCCGCACATCGTGGTCGCGGCATGGGCGTATGGGCGGCTTGCTTCTTTTTCGGGCAATTCTCCTCGCCCTTGCTGGTCAGCCTGATCCGCGCCGGCATGGGCACCATGCATGGCGCATTCCTGGTCGCGGGGCTGATCAGCCTGGCCGGCGCGTTGCTTGCCTGGCTGCTGCTGGGGCGTTCCGCCACTTCCGCGAAATAAGAATTTCTGTTCTAATTCATGGATGACTGGCTACGACTACATCATCGTGGGCGCGGGCTCGGCTGGCTGCGTGCTGGCCCATCGCCTGAGTGAGGATTCCAGGTGCCGCGTGCTGCTGATCGAAGCCGGCGGGAACAACCAGAGCCCATTCATCCGCATGGCCGGCGGCTTCACGAAGATCATGGGCCGACCGCAGTACTACTGGAATTTTCCGGTGGCGCAGCAGAGCGGTCGCCGCCCCGAGTCGCAGTCCTATGGCAAAGGCCTCGGCGGCTCATCGGCCGTCAATGGCATGTGGTACCTGCGCGGCCAGCCCGCGGACTACGACGCTTGGCGTGAGCGCGGCCTGGCGCCGTGGAGCTGGGAGGAGATCGAGCGCAGCTTTCGCTGGCTCGAGAGCTACCGCGATCCTGGCGCAGATGCTACGCGCGGACGCGATGGCCCGCTGCAGATCACGCCCTCGGAGCATGAGTCGCCAGTCTTTCGCGCGCTGGTAACTGCCTGCAAGGAACTGGGCGCACCCTGGCTCGATGACATCTGCACACCGGGCGTGTCTGGCGCTGGTCGCAGCCAGTACACAGTCGATCGACGCGGCCGCCGCGCGTCGAGCTATGAAGCCTTCCTGGCGCCGATCGCCAGCAAGCGCCGCAATCTGACCATCGTCACCCACCACATCGCGCGTCGCCTGCAACTTACTGGGAATCGCGCCACCGGCGTGATTTGCGAACACGAAGGTCGCGAAGTCGTGTACCAGGCGACGCAGGAAGTCATACTCTCCGCGGGCGTCTACAAGTCACCGCAATTGTTGCAGCTCTCGGGTGTAGGGCCAGCGGATCTGCTCACGCGCCTCGGTATCCCAGTGCGACGTGATCTGCCCGCGGTCGGTCGCAATCTCTGCGATCACCAGAAGTTCGGCATCTCCTACGACCTGCACAATCACCCGGGCATCAACCGCGAATATGTAGGTTGGCGCCTGTATCGTAATGCCCTGCGCTATTTCATCCGCGGCACCGGCCCGCTGGCCCGCGTAGGCCTGCCATTGACGCTGCTGATGCCCAGTGGCGGACAACCCGACAGCTGGCCCGATTTCCAGCTGGCCGCGGCACCCTTTGCGATGCGCACCGTGTCTGAGATGCTGGAGACTCCCGGCAGTCCGATCACGGCGCGGCCCGGCATCACCTTTTCGGGCTATCACCTGCGACCGCGGAGCCGCGGGAGCGTGGCCATCACGTCGACGGATCCGCTGGTTTCACCGCAAGTCGATGCCGCGCAGTGGCGTGACCCTTACGATCGCGACAAGGCACAGGAACTGTTGCGTGCGCTACGGGCGTTTGCGGCCGCACCCGCGATGCGCGATTTCGTCGGTCGTGAGCGCGTGCCGGGTGCCGAGTTCCAGAGCGAAGGGCAGCTGCTCGAACCGCTGCGACAGATGGTCGAGTCCGGGCTGCACGGCACGGGCACCTGCTCCATGGGCAAAGATCAGAAGACCTCCGTCACCGACGCGCGCTGCCGCGTGCACGGCATGGAAGGCCTGCGCGTGGTCGATTGCTCGATCATGCCGACGCCGGTATCCGGCAATACCAACGGGCCCGCGATGGCCGTTGCGGCGCGGGCGGCGGAGCTGATACTGGAAGACTCCGCGAGCCGCTAAGCGGCTGGCTGTCGCGCCGTTACATCAACTGAAACCGCGGTTCCAAGCGGCAAAATAAGGGTCGTTCGATTCTCGCCACAGCAGCTCGACCAGATCGGCACCGCGCCCCGGCGAGGCTACGCTCGCGCAGCAGTGGACTCCGGTCCAATCCGTTGCTATATCTTCGCAGTACGCCAGGAAACACTGGCGACGGGCCTTTAAAACTCCAATTCATAATGAGGCGACAACAATGAGTATCATCAAGCTCCTGGGCATCGTTTCGGTTTTGTTGGCGATCGTCGGCGCATTCGTCGCCATTCCATACCTCGCAGCCATTCTGGTGGTGCTGGGACTGATTGGTGGCGCGAGCATTGCGGCGGAAGATCACGTGCGAGTGATCGTCACAGCGCTGGCGCTCAATTCCCTGGCCGGCGTACTGACCAACATTCCAGAGATAGGTCACTACCTCACCAGCATTGTGGCCAACCTGGGGCTGATGGTCGCGGGCGCCGCCATCACGATCATTCTCTGCAACGTCTATCGTCGCTTCAAACCCTGAAGCTGCCTGGCAGGCGATCGTGAATCTGGGGGAGGGAGCTGCTGCTCCCTCCTCCCGATTGCGACGCGCGACTCAGCCCGTCCTGGGCAGTGAGATCAGCAATTCGGCGGCGCCATTCCAGAAAATCTGGATGCCGATGCAGAACAGCAGGAAGGCCGAGAGGCGCATCACGATGCTGGTGCCCGTGGCACCGAGCAGGTTCGCGAGCCGGCTCGAATTTCGTACATGATGTAGACCAGCAGCGCGACTCCGGCCACGGCGCACAAGGTCTCGACCACGAAAGCCAAAGTCGCAGCGTGCAGGCCACTCGGGCGGCTGGTGCCCAATGAAATAGCCACCGAGATCGTCCCCGGGCCGGTGGTCAGCGGCATCGTCAGCGGATAGAACGCCAGGCGCTTGGGTGCGACATCGATGGATTTGGGCTCCGGTGTTTCACTGCGTCGCTGCTCAGTGGTGTCGGGCTGGTTCAGCATGCGCCAGGCCGAGAGCGCGATGATGATGCCGCCGGCAACGCGCAGCACCGGTATCGAGATGCCGAAGAACTCCAGCACGTAGGCGCCCACATACAGCGAAGCCGCGATGAGGCAGAAGGCGTAGATCGCCACCCAGCGCGAGAGCAGCGCGCGCAATTGCGGACTGAGCTCGCGCGTAGCGCCGAAGAAAATAAAGGCGCCACTGAGCGGATTGACGATCGAGAACAGCGCGCCGAAAGTCAGCAGCAGATTGCCCAATTGGACTCCCCAGGGTTGGTGTCGCCAATTGTAGCTTGCAGTCGATTACTGATCGCCCAGAATCTCGAGCTCGTTGCCTTCGCTGTCGCTCAGCAGGAAGCCGGTGACCTTGTCCGCGGTTTGCCCCGGGTGGAAATAGGGCTTGCCACCGCGTTTCAGGACCTCATGGTAGCTGCGATCGGCGTCTGCAACCGTAAAGGCCGGATGCATCCAGCGCGCTTCAGGCGCCGTCGCTGCGGCCGACCCGGCGTCGGCGGGTTGCTGTAGTTTGACCAGTGCGATCCGGTAGCCGGAGATCTGCAGCTCGGCATAGCTCATGGCGCCACCGCCCCGCGAGCCGCGCTCGACCAGCGTGAATCCGAGGACGCTCTCGTACCAATGGATGGCGCGCTCCAGATCCGCAACCTGCGCAGTGATGTGGTGCGGTTTCAGTTGCAAAGGGTTGTCCGGCAGTGCGAAGGCCACGTAAGCATTGCCCTGTGCAGCCTTGCCGTTGCGGGCGTTGCTGGTCGCGATGACCAGGTATTGCCGGCCATCAATGGAATAGGTTGCAGGCGTGGCCGTGCCCGCGTAGGGCAACTCGTGTTCCCACACCAGTTGCCCGGTGGCGCTGTCGAAAGCGCGCAGCTTGTGATCGAAGAGCGTGGCGCCGATGAACAGCAAGCCACTCGCGGTCAGCAGCGGCCCACCGTAGTTCTCGCTGCCGGTGTCGGTCATACCCTTGGCGGCCAGTTCGGGATAGTTGCCCAGGGGAACCTTCCACAGATACCTGCCGCTGTTGAGGTCGATGGCGTTGAGTGTTCCCCAGGGAGGCACGACCGCCGGGTAGCCCTCGGGATCGAGGAACTTGTCGTAGCCCGTGAACCGGAAACGCACCGATTTGCCGGCGCTAAACATCGGCGCCGTCATCTCGCGCTTGTCGTGCACGGCACTGGGCGGGGGCAAGGGAATTGCGGGCTCAACGCCATTGCTGACCAGATACTGCACCAGCAAGCCGAAGCCGTGCACGCCGAGGCCAGGAAAGGCAGGCATGCGGCCGCGGCCGCTGCGGATGACCTGCTCGATCTGCTCGGCGCTGAGGCGCTTGCCGATATCGACCAGCGAAGGAAAGGCCGGCGGAGAGCCTTGACGATCGGGCCCATGACAGACCATGCAATGCGCCCGGTAAGTGGCTGCAAATATGCCATCGCCCGGACCGGATTCCACCAGGCTCCCTGACCACGGCAGATCGTTGGCGTTGACGAACAGCACGTTGCCGCCCGGATCGACAGCGGCCCCGCCCCACTCGGCGCCGCCATCAAAGCCCGGAAATACGACGGTAGGTTTTCCGACCGCGAACGGCTGGAACAGTCCGGCACTGCGCATGGTCTTGAATTTCTCGAGCGCATACGCGTGCGACTCTGGCGTGCGTTGCGTCAGCAGGTCTTCGCTGAGTTGCTGGCGTGCAAAGGGCGCAGGCGCGAGCGGGAAAGGTTGTGTCGCGGCGGCCCTTTCCCCGGGTACGTCACTTGGCAGCACGGGCCGCTCTTCGATCGGAAACAGCGGCTTGCCCGTTACGCGATCGAACAGGTACAGAAAACCCTGCTTGCTCGGCTGCGCCACGGCATCGATGGCTTTGCCCTCGCGCTGCACGGTCAACAGCACTGGCGGCGAGCCGAAGTCGCGATCCCACAGGTCGTGGTGCACGGCCTGGAAATGCCAGAGCAGGCGGCCGGTCGCCGCATCGAGCGCCAGCAGGCTGTTCGCGTACAGGTCATCGCCAATGCGGTCAGCGCCATAGAAGTCGGCGACCGCGGAACCGGTGGGCGCATAGAGAATGCCGCGCTTCTCATCCAGCGCGAAGCCGGCCCAGCAGTTGGCGGCGCCGGCGGTGCGCCATGCTTCCCTGGGCCAGGTCTGGTAGCCGGCCTCTCCCGGATGCGGAATCGTGTGGAAGCTCCAGCGCATCTTGCCGGTGTGTACGTCGTAGGCGCGTATGTCGCCGACCGGTGCGGGCGCCACTTCGACCGTGCCGAAGCCAACGACGATCAGATCCCGGTAGATGATGCCGGGCGAGCTCATGCTGAGATACAAGTCGGCAGCATTTGCTCCCAGACCCTGGCGCAAGTCCACGCCGCCCTCGTCACCGAAGCTCTTGACCAGCTTGCCGGTGGCCGGGTCGAGCGCATACAGCACGTTCATCACGCCAGCGAAGAGTCGCGCTTCCTTGCCGTCAGTCCAGTACGTCAGTCCACGATGCGCACCGCCTGCGCGCAGGCCGGAGTCAAAACGCCACAGCTCCCGCCCGCTCGTGGCGTCCAGTGCCACGACATGCATCGCTGGCGTGAACGCGAACAGCGTGCGTCCAACGATCAGCGGATTGGTTTCGGTCTCACCGGTGCCGCCGCCTTCGTAGCGCCACACTTCCTGCAAGCGCTCGACGTTGCTCCGATCGATCTGCGTGAGCGTGGAATAGTGTGTGCCGGCGCGATCGCCGTTGTAGACCGGCCAGTCTGCGGCCGCGGCGGTCCGGGGCACTGCAAACAACACCAATAGTGCCGCCAGCCCGGCGGCCACTACCTGCCCCACGCGCATGCCCCCATCGACACCCATCGGCTTACTTGCTCCAGTACTCGTCATTGCCGGCGAACGGGCCCGCATCAGGCAGATTGGCCAGCAGGACGCGGCGCAGCTTCAGGATATCCACTTCACCGGCATGCTGGAAAATCACCTTGCCCTCGGGATCAACCACCAGCGTGAAGGGCACACCGGAGTCCCAGCTCTTGTCGAAGGCCGCCATCACGCTGTACACATCGTCCGTGTCGACCTGGAGGTTCCGTATTCCCGAGTGCACCTGCTTGAGGAACTTCTCGACAGTGGCCCGCTGGTCAGGAGCGTCCATGGAGACGGACACGAAGTCGAGATCGCGGCTGCGATACCACTGGTAGGTCTGCAACAGTTTGGGGTACTCGCTCTTGCAGGGTGCGCACCAGGTCGCCCAGAAATTGACCATCAGCATCTTGTGCCCGGGGTTGCTGCGCAGATGCCCGAGATCCTCCAGCGAGGCGGACTGCACAGCGACCGGCTGCGCTTCCCACTGCTGCGTCTCCTCACGCGCCGCGGCGGCGTGCGACATCCACTTGGTGCTGCAGCCGAACACGGCCGTATGGTCCACCGGCACCGGCTTGCCCGCGATCAGGGCGTCCAGCGCATCGCGCGCCTCGTGCCTGGTCGCCTTGGCCTCGCGCAGCTGGTCGTCAATGCGCCCCTCGAAACGGAGCTTGCGTTGCGCATCGAAGATGAAGATGTGGGGAGTGACCTTGGGACCGTACTGGTGCGCCACCGCCTGCGTGTCGCCGTCGTACAGATAATCAAAATTGAACTTGCGGTACTCGGCCCGGATCTTCATCGACTCGAAGGAATCGTCCACATCGGTGTAGTTCAGTTCGCTCGGGCTGGCCGCATCGGGCCCGTTGGGCGCGATGGCGACCAGCGTGAGCCCTTTGGAGGCGTAGTCCCTGATCAGGGCTTTGATCCGACCCTCGTAGAGCTGCGATGCCGGGCAGTGATTGGAGATGAAGACTATCGCGAGGATCGGGCTGCTTTTGTAGTCGGCGAGCTTGTGCAGCTTGCCGTCGGTGCCCTTGAGCGCGAATTCGGGCGCCTGCGCGCCCACCTTGAGCGTGGGGTGCTCCTGCTGGTCGGCGGCCATTTTGGCAAGGTAGGCCGCATAGCCTGCGTCCTTGTCTGGACCCTTGGGTGCCGCAGCGGCGTGGGCGCAGACATTGAAAATCAGCAGTGAAGCCATGCAGCCGATTTGAGTAATTCTGTTCATCGATCAGTTCCTCCCCGTTCGGACGCGTCAAAGACCAAGGTTGCGGCGAGTCAACGCCAGGCTTTCCGGCATTGGCAACGAGGGCAGATATTCGAGCCCGATGCTGCCGCCGTAACCTTTGACTTTCAGTACCGACATGATGTGTGGCCAGTTGAGACCGCCGGTGCCAGGCTCGTGGCGACCATCGGTGTCGGCCACCTGCACATGACCCACCCAACGCATGCGCTCGCCGAGCGCCGCGGCCAGATCCTCGCCTGTGACGGCCGAGTGATAGACATCGCATAGCAGTCGTAGCCCGGGGCTGCCCACGGCTTCGACGATCTCCAGACCGCGATGAATGCCATCGACGAACATGGCAGCGCCATTCACTGTCATGTTGACCGGCTCGAGCAGCACCAGGGTGCCCTCATCCGCCGCCATGGCTGCCGCGCGTTTGAGCACGCGGATCGCCTGCTCCTGCTGCGCAGCAATGGGCACACCCGCACGCGTGAATCCGGAGGCGACGATCATGCCCGCGCCTCCAAAACGCTGTGCGACGGGGATGGCGTCACGCACGGCATCGAGCACCTGCTGTTCATCCGCTGGATCCACGAGGCTGCGGCGCGGTTCGACGCAGAAACTGATCAGGCGGGCGCCGCTCTCGGCCAGCGCGCGTTCCATCTCATCCAGGGGTCGGTCGGGACGCCACAGATGGATCTCCACCTGCCTGATGCCAGCGGCACACGCCGCACGGACGCGCCCGGCCAGATCGGCGCATTCGGTGAACTGCCATTCGATGCAGGACGCGAGTTCCATGGTGCCCCTGGTGGCCGCCGTTCAAACCAGAATATATATTCTAATTATAGCGTCACGCACCTCATCGCTGTCAACTCGGGCTTTGCCTGCGCTAAGCCGACTGCGCGGCGACAACCACACCCGGCCGCGAACTGATGACCCTGTAGGTGGCCGCCATGGCAACAGCGACCAGGCCGAAGCCGCACGCGGACAGGTAGAGCCACATGTAGCTGCCCAGCGTGTCGAACAGCCACCCTCCCAGCAGCGGGCCGGTGGCCATGCCGAGACTGCCAGCGGTCGCCGTACCGCCGATCACCGTGCCCATCAGGGCCGGCGGAAAGCTCTCGCGCGCCAGCACCGCATACAAGGGCATCACACCGCCGTAGGTGAACCCGAACAACGCGGCGACGATGTAGAAAGTCTCGAGCCGGGTGGCGAACAGATAGGAGGCCGCGAATATCGCCTGCATCAACAGCCCGACCACCAGTGTGCGGCGCGCGCCGAAGTAGTCGCCCGCGAAACCAAAGGCAATTCGCCCGCCCAGGCCCGCCAGTCCTTCCATGCTGTAGATGCTCACCGCGGCGGCCAGCGATATGCCGCACATCACGGCGTAGTTCACCGTGTGGAAGATCGGGCCGGAGTGGGTCGCGCAGCAGAAGAAGTTGGTCGCCGCCAGCACGATGAACTTTGGCGATCGCAACACGTGCCCAATGGTCATCGGCGTTTCAGCAGTGAGGCCCGATTCAACGGCAGGGTCGGAGCGCATTGCCGGTGCATCCAGCGGGGGTCTGCGGATCAGCAGCGACACCGGAATCATGACCGCCGGCACGAACATCGCGAGTATCTGCATCACCGCACGCCAGTCGTGCTGCCCGGCCAGCCATGCCACCCAGGGCGACATGGTCAAAGGTGCAACGCCGAAGCCTGCCGACACCAACGACACAGCGAGGCTCCGGCGCGTCTGGAACCAGCCGGTGACGCAAGCCATCACGGGCGCGAATATCGCCGAGGCGGCCGCACCGAGGATCAGACCAAAGGTCAGCTGGAAGCCGTACGCCGAGCGTGCGTGCGAGGCGAGCGTCAACCCGACCGACATCAGCACCGAGCCCGCGACACAGATCCAGCGTGCCCCGAAACGATCGCTCAGAGTGCCCCACACGAAGCTGCCCACGGCCATCGTCAGGAACCCGATCGTCATGGCACTCGATACCGCAGCGGTAGACCAGCCTGTATTGCGCGTGACCGGCCCCACGAGCACCGGCAACGAGAACAGCGCGCCGAGCGCGACGCAGCCCAGAATGGCTCCTGCGGCCACGACCACCCAGCGGTAGCCGCTCTCTGGTACGGATGCAGGCTGGAGGTCGGATGACTCACTCATGTTTCGCATTGTGCCACTACTGGCACTCGTCGGACGAACTGCGAATCGCGAACGAGTCGAGCTGCAATCGGCGCCGGGCGGTGAATGCCGGAAGTCTTGCCATTGCGTATGCTTTGCCCGATGCTGCTCGCGATCGAGGGCGACAGTCGCCGTCGCCAGGCAGTTGAACGGAGAATAATGATGCGCAATTGGAGTCTGTTGATTGCTGCCGCCCTGTGTGGCGCGCTGCCGGCAGCGGCTGCGACAGCCCCCGCCGCAAACCTGACACCCGACCGCCATCAGGCGACGCACGCCATGTTCGAACACGTGGTCAATATTCCCACCGTATTTGGCCGCGGCAATGTGCCTGCCATGGCCAACTATCTTGCCGACCAATACCGTGCCGCCGGCTTTCCGGCAGACGATGTCCAGGTGCTGCCCTACGAGAGCACGGATCCGGTTTCGAAGGTCGTGGAAAAGACCGCCGCGCTGATCGTCCGCTGGCGTGCGCCCGGCAAGACCAAGGCCAGGCCGATCATGCTGATGGGCCATATGGATGTCGTCGAAGCCAAGCGCGAGGATTCGACCACCGATCCCTTCGTGCTCACCGAACGCGATGGCTACTACTACGGCCGCGGCACCATCGATATGAAGGATGGCATCGTCGCCATCACGCAGTCGCTGATCGACCTGCGTGCCGCGGGATTCAAGCCGACGCGCGACATCGTCGTGTTCTTCACCGGCGACGAGGAAACCAATGGCATCGGCGCCAACAAGGGTGCGACCGACTGGCACCAGCACCTCGATGTCGAATTTGGACTGAATGCCGATGGCGGGGGCGGCGGCTTTCTACCTGATGGCAAGCCGGTCGGCTTCCTGATGCAGACGGCCGAAAAGACCTTTTCCGGCTATACGCTGACGGTTCGCAATCGCGGCGGTCATTCCTCCAAGCCGCGCAAGGACAACGCCATCTACAGCCTCGCCCATGCGCTGGACAAGATCGAAGCGCACCGCTTCGAGCCGATGCTGAGTGAAACCACGCGCGCCTATTTCAGCGAGCGGCAGAAGCAGGAAAAGGGTGCGCTCGGCGATGCGATGCGCGCCTGGCTGGCCGATCCGAAGAATGGCGCCGCCGCTGATGCAATCGAAGCCGATGAAGCCGAAGTGGGCCTGACGCGCACCCGCTGCGTGCCGACCCGGCTGTTTGCCGGCCATGCCGACAATGCCCTGCCGCAGCTGGCCACGGCGATGATCAACTGCCGTATCTTCCCCGGTGTCGACCCCAACGATGTGCAGAAGGAGCTGACGGCCATCGTGGCCGACCCCGAAGTCGTCGTGACCCGCAATGACAACTACAGCGCCTCTTTGTCTTCGCCGTTGCGCCCGGATGTGACCGCCGCCTTCGAGAAGGCCGTGCACGCGCTGCATCCCGGCGCGCCGATCGCGCCGGAAATGTCCACGGGCGCCAGCGATGCCCGCCCCTTCCGGATTGCGGGCATCCCCATCTACGGGGCCAATGGCGCGTGGCTGGTGGTGCCGGTGGATTACCGCGCGCACGGCAAGGACGAACGTCTGCCGGTCAAGGCACTGGACGACAATGTCGTGCACTGGAAGCTGCTGGTGACGGAACTCGCTGGAAAATAGGGCGCAATGGCTGCACTCGACTCTGGCGGCCATTCGCAGCGGGCTTCGGGCCCGGTCCTCGCACTGGAGCCCGCCTTCGAAGTCCGCGCCACCGTAGGCGCGCCCGAGGATATCGGGCTCTTTGCCGGTGTGAGCAGGCGCCTGATCCCGATACTCGGTGGCACTTTCGAAGGGCCGCAACTCAAGGGATCGGTGCTGCCGGGCGGGGCCGACCACCAGCTCGTTCGCGAAGACGGCTTTACGCAGCTCGAAGCCCGCTACATGCTGCAGACCGATGCCGGCGAGAAGATCTACGTCATCAACCGCGGCATCCGTTACGGATCTGCCGAGGTGCTGGCCAGGCTCAATGCCGGCGAGCGCGTGGATCCGTCACTGATCTACTTCCGGACGACGCCCAGCTTCGAAACCGCCGCGCCGCGGCTGCAATGGCTGGTGCATTCGGTGTTTGTCGGCATCGCTGAGCGATACCCCACCGAAGTGGTGGTGCGCTTTTACAGGGTGCCGTAGCTGCGTTGTCAGCGTCCTGCAACCTTCACGAGGCCCGGCGCGGCTTTGACCATTGCCTTGTCAGCGCCCGTAGCCGTGAGGGTGCCGGCCGCGTCGTTCCAGTGCAGGCTGGTCGTCACGACGCCTTTGGTATTTTCGTAGTCATACGACACGCCGTCGTCGTCGTACAGCGCGAAGTCGCCGTCCTTGCCGGGGTACACGCGGATGACGGCAATCGCCTGCCTGGTCGCTGTCGAGGGGATGTCGGCGCCCATCGGAACGATCGAACCGGCGCGCACGAAAACCGGAATCCGCTCGATTGGCGCGGCCACCTTGATCCACTGCCCGCCCGAAAACTTTTCGTTGGTCCAGAAGTTGAACCAGTCGCTCCCGACCGGGAGATAGACCGCCTTCTCGGTTTGCGCCTGCTCGGTCACCGGCGCCACGAGGAAAGCCGGGCCCAGCAGGTATTCCGTGCCGAGGTTGGCGACGTTCGGGTCGGCGGGAAAATCCATCCACAGCGGTCGCATGAACGGCGCGCCGCTGTCGTAGGTCGCCTTGGCCTGGCTGTAGAGGTAGGGGATCAGCTGGTAGCGCAGGCGATCGTAGCGGGCCAGGATCGCCTCGGCCTCGTGGCCGAACTCCCAGATCTCGGTGTGCCGGCGATCACCGTGGATGCGCAGCGTCGGCAGGAAGGTGCCGTACTCGAACCAGCGCGTGAACAGCTCCGGATAGTCGTGGTACTGGCCGACCGTCGCGCGGGCATCGCTGGGGTCGAGGAGCGGCGCCCTGGTGGCGCTGGTCACCTGCGGCAGCGATTGCCACCCGCCGATGTCGTTGCCCCAGTAGGCGATGCCCGAGGTCGTCATGTTCAGGCCCGTCGGCACCTGGCGCGTCAGCGCTTCCCACGAGGGATTGATGTCCGAGGACCAGAACAGCGCCCCGGTGCGCTGCGAACCCAGGTACGCGGCGCGGCTGAGGATCAGCACGCGCTGCTTCGGCTTCCACGCGCGCATGCCATTGGCTACGCCCTCGACGTGCAGCAGCGGATACAGGTTGTGGTAACGATCGCCGGAACCGATGGAATAGAAGTCACCATCGGGCACGAGGTCCGGTTCGGTCTCGTCGAGCCACGGGTAGTCGAAGCCGCGGCTGAGAATGTTGTCGCGGGCGTGCTCCCAGAACCAGGTGCGCGCGGCGGGGTTGGTAACATCCAGCAGCGCGCCGGCGCGATCGGCACGGAACGGCAGGCCGTCGACGCTCTTGCCGTTCTTGTCCTTGAGCAGGTAGCCCCTGGCGTCCAGCTCGTTGAAATAGCGGCTGGAGGTTTCATAGCGCGGCCAGATCGAGATGATCGAGTGCAGCCCCATCTCGTGGAGCTGCCGGTTCATGCCTTCGGGATCCGGGAACTGCGCCGGGTCGATATCCATCTGGCCCATGCGCGTCCAGTAAAACCAGTCGACCACCATGACGTCGAGCGGATACTGCTTCTGGCGATAGGTGTTGGCGACACGCAGCACTTCCGCCTGGCTCTCGTAGCGCGCCTTCGACTGGATCAGGCCGAAGGCGGCCTTCGGCGGGATCGGCGTCCGGCCGGTGACGCGCGCGTAGCCGGAATACAGCGCCTCGGGCGTATCGCCCGTGATCACGAAGAACGAGATGCGCTCGCCGACGTTCGACTGGAAGGCCGTGCGGCCGTTGACCGCGGCGACGAAACGCGTGGCCGAAGGGTTGTCCCAGACGATGCCGTAGCCCCTGGAAGAAACCATGAACGGCACGCAGACGCTCTCGCCGGCCGGCGCGTCGTACCAGTGCTTGCAGTCGATGACGCGGCCGCGCAGGTCGAGGATGCCTTCCTGGTTCTGGCCCAGGCCGTAGTAGTGCTCATTCGCCGGGGCCGTGAACGAGGCGCCGACCTGCCAGGTCTTCTCGCCCGCGACCTCATGCGGCGACATCTCCCAACTGCTCATGGCGAGCAGCAGCTCGCCACGGGCATTGCGGACCTGCAGCGCAACCGGCGCGAGCGACGGCGCGAAATATTTCTCGCCCTGGCTGGGCACATGCGGCGGCGGAGCGGCATCGACGTGCAGGCTGAGCGCGCTGCTGGCGAAGGTGTCACCGCCGGCGTCGCTGGCCTGCCGGAATGCGCTGCTGTCAGCCCCTTGCGCCAGGATGCCGAAGCCCGGGCCCTGGAGCACCTCGGCCTTGTCGGCGGCGATGGTGACATGCACGACGTTGGGGCCGTAACCCTCGACACTGACCCAGGCGCCTTCGCGGTCCAGCGTGGCGAGCGGCGCCGCCGCGGCCGCCGTCGTGCAGGCGAGCAGCACCGTGCGCGCATGCGCAATGCCGCCTACGCGCATCACTGGGCTACCAGGCGAGCTGCGCGGCGGGCAGATCGCGCCAGCCGGATCGCTGACCAGCCTGACCGTGCGCAAGCGTGATGCCCAGGTGACCCGCAGTGCGCAGCACGAAAGGCGCATCGATCGCCTGGAGCTGCCGTGCCCGGCATCGCGAAAGCAGGCTCAGCCTGATCTTCAGTGTCTGCCAACCATCCGCGCCAGCTGCAGCGCCGAGCACCGGGCCAACTCGAGCGCGGCACCGCCCGGGCAGGCGGGTGCACACCCGAGCATCAGCTGCACCGGTCGCGTCGGCGGCATGGTCGAGACGATACTCCATGAGCAGCGACAGGTCGGCGTTGGCCTGTCGCGTGAGATCGATGGGCGCGCCATGAACCATGGCGCGGGCGCTACCGTCGCCATTCCAGCTCAGGGCCTGTCCTGCCGCCACCGACTGCGAACTCACGATGCCGCCGTTGTCCACGAGCAGGGTCCAGGGCGCCAGCACCTTGCCGTCGACGATGTAGCGATCGACATTCCAGATTGCGGCATCGAGTCCCGACACTTCAGACAACACGGGCACCGCGTGCGGCTCGCCGTAGCTGAGTCCGTAGCCCAGCGCGAAACTGCGGCTCATAGGGCGTGGAATCGCGGTTGCAGCCGGAACTGTCCTGCGCTCTTCGGCCAGGAGTAGGACAGGCGTCCGCTGAAATCGTGGCGCGGCTTGCCGGCCGAATCGCCGACCAGGACATCGGCAACGCCGGCGCCTTCGGAACCCGGATACCAGGCCGCAACGAAGGCGTCGGACGCGTTGATCTCGGGATTCACCCACAGCGGCCGGCCCGACAGGAACACGGCGACGACCGGTATGCCCGCGGCCTTGAGCTTCTTGAGCAGGGCCAGGTCCTGCTTGTCGCCCGCCTGGAATTCGAGCGTGTGCAGGTCGCCCAGCATTTCGGCGTAGGGCATTTCACCAAATACCACGACCGCCACATCGGGCTTGTGCGTGTACTTTCCGTCGGCACTCAGTTCAGCGCTGCCGCCGGCAGCCTCGAGCGCCGCGCGCAATCCGGAGTAGATCGACTGGCCGTTCGGAAAATCGCTGTTGGTGTTGCCGGTGCCCTGCCAGGAGAGCGTCCAGCCCCCGCACTGACGGCCGATGTCGTCGGCGGCCCTGCCTGCCACCAGCATATGCGCACTGGCGCGGAGCGGCAGCACGCCGCCGTTGTTCTTCAGCAGCACCAGCGATTCTCGCACGGCCTCGCGCGCCAGCTGCCGGTGCGCCGGACTGCCGAGCACGTCGCCGTGTCCTTCCAGTGGCCGCTGCCGGTTCGAACAGGCCCGAGCCTGAACTTCACGCGCAGGATGCGGCGCACGGCATCGTCCACGCGGCTGCGCGCGATCACGCCCGAGTTCACCTCGGCGAGCGTCGCCTTGTAGAGCTCGCGCCATTTGTCCGGCGCCATGTACATGTCGAGGCCGGCGTTGGCCGCGGCCAGCGCAGTCGCCGGGCGTGCAACCGGGCACCTGGCCGTGCCCGTTCCAGTCGCCGACCACGAAGCCTTCGAAGCCCAGCGCCCCTTGAGCACGTCGGTCAGCAGGCTGCCGGTTGCCATGCATCTTGCTGGCCCTGCCAGCTCGAGTACGAGGCCATCACCGTCAGTGCGCCGGCCGGAATGGCCGCCAGGTAGCCCTGTGCGTGGGTGCGGATCAGCTCCTGCTCGCTGACGTCCGTATCACCCTGGTCGACGCCGTCGGTGGTGCCGCCGTCACCGAGGAAGTGCTTGACCGACGCGGCGACATGACCGTTCTGCAGCATGTGTCCGACACCGGGTTCGCCCTGCAGGCCGCGCACCATGCTCGCCGGCGTAGCTGCGCACCAGCGCCGGATCCTCCGAGTAGCCTTCGTAGCTGCGGCCCCAGCGCGTGTCCTGCGGCGCAGCCAGCGTCGGCCCGAAGGCCCAGTCGATGCCGGTCGCCGCGGTCTCCTCGGCGGTCGCCGCGCCGATGCGGCGCATCAGCGCCGGATCGTGCATGGCGCCGAGCCCGACGTTGTGCGGAAAGATGGTCGCGCCCACGACGTTGCTGTTGCCGTGCACGGCATCGACACCAAACATCACCGGAATCGGCGTATGGCCCGCTCGTGTACTCCAGCGACACGGCGCGGAAGGCGCGCGCCGTGTCGACCCAGGCCTTCATCGGCGAGCGAGTCGGGCGCATCGAGCGGCGGCGTGCTGCCGCCCGCGAGTATCGAACCCAGCGGGTACGTGCGTAGCTCTTCGGGCCTGATCGTGGACAATATCGGCCTGGATCATCTGCCCGACCTTCTCCTCGATGCTCATGCCGCCAGTGAGCGCAGGTGACTGCGCTTCTCGGTCGGGATCCACGAGGCCCTTGCTGTGCGTGCTGGGCCAGAGCGCCGGATGCGCGACGCCGCGTGGCATGCCGGCGGGCGCACCAGCGTCGGCATGTCGCCCGCAGCAGTAATTGCAGCTGTTGTCAGCGCTGTCATTGCACACGCGATCCAAAACCCGGCCGGCCAGAGTCGCGCTACCACTGCAATCATGATTTGCCCCCAGGCATTCTCATATAGGTGACGTCGCGGGTACACGCCCAAGAATGAGTATGGTAGCGGTACCAATTTTATGGTATACCCGGCCTCGTCACTGTCAATTTTCTAAAGTACCATGCAGCGCACGAGGTACTGACTATCATGATTCGACCACGACGCCGTGCCATCCAGGGCGCCACCATCCGCGATGTCGCCGCTGCGCGCCGGCGTGTCGCCGATGACGGTGTCACGCGTGATCAACTTCGGCGACAACGTGCGCAAGGAGACGCGCGACCTGGTCACCGCGGCGATACGCGAGCTGAACTACATGCCCAGCCCCGCGGCCCGCAGCCTGGCCGGCTCGCAGCCCTATCGCATCGGCCTGCTGTACGACAATCCCTCGACCGGTTACCTGGGCGAGTTCCTGCTGGGCGCGCTCGATGAGAGCAGCCGCAGCGGCGCGCAGGTGCTGGTCGAGAAATGCGTGGAATCCGAACTCGCCGCCGCGACACTGGGCAAGCTGCTGCGCGCCGGCGTCGACGGGCTGATCCTGCCGCCGCCGCTGTGCGAATCCGCGGAGGTGCTGGCGGAAATCCGCCGTGCCGGCGCCGCGGCCGTCGCGCGTGGGCCCGGGTCACCCCAGCGCCGACATGGCGACGATTCGCATCGACAATGAAGCCGCCGCGCGCGAACTCACCGAGCACCTGCTGGGCCTGGGTCATCGGCGCTTTGGCTTCATCAAGGGCCATCCCAACCAGACGGTGAGCGACAAGCGCCTCAGCGGCTTTCTCGCAGCGCTCGCGGAGGCCGGCATCAGTCGCGAGGCCGTGCGTATCGAGCAGGGCTATTTCACCTACCGCTCGGGTCTCGAGGCGGCGGAAAAACTGCTGGACGACACCGGCCCGCTGCCAACGGCGATTTTCGCCGCCAATGACGACATGGCGGCCGCGACCGCGGCGCTCGCGCATCGCCTGGGCTATGAAGTGCCCGAAGACCTGTCGATCGTCGGCTTCGACGACCAGCCGATCTCCGTGGCGGTGTGGCCGGCACTGACCACCGTGCACCAACCCGTGGCGGCGATGGCGCGCGCCGCTGTCAACCTGGTGATGGACGAGATCCGGCGCGTACGGAGCGGTGTCGGCACGGCGCACCAGCTGATGCACCCCTACACGCTGATCGTGCGTGAATCGAGCGGGCCTGTGCCACTCGCGGAAGGTGCGCTCGCCGGGCAGCTGACGGCGCGGCTATTTGCCGGTGCCAGCGCTGTAGGCGCTGAGAAAGTCGCGATGTGTCGGCATTTTCGCCACCGCCCGGCCGATGCTGTTCTTGAGCGTATCCAGCGCCAGCCGCAGTTGGCCCGCTTCCATCAGCCTGCCCATGTGATGGTAGGTCCGCGGCCGGACGCGCTGGCCAATCATGACCTGAACCCACGATTCGACCCGAAACATTTCGTCTGCTCCCTGGTAGGCCATGGCGCTTTCGCGGAACAGCTCGATGCGCTCGGTCAGGGAATCAGGAATGGGCATGTCGCGGCAATCGCGCCAGAAAGCCGTATCGTCGCGCTCGGTCTGCTTGTAGTGCAGGATGATGAAGTCGCGGATTTTTTCAAACTCCACCCTGGACTGTTCGTTGTAGCGCTTGACCAGCGTCGGCGTACAACCGTTGAACGGGAACAATTGCGCGAGCCGCGTCGCGCCGATCTGGATCAGGTGAATGCTGGTGGATTCAAGCGGCTCGATGAAGCCGCTGGAGAGGCCAATGGATACACAGTTCTTGTCCCAGGCCTTGAGGCGGCGGCCAGTCTTGAACTTGAGCAAGCGCGGTTCAAACAGCGCTTCGCCATCGAGGTTGCCCAGCAGCGTGCTGCGCGCTTCGTCCTCGCTCTGGTATTGGCTGCTGAAGACCAGCCCGTTGCCCACCCGATGCTGCAGCGGGATGCGCCATTGCCAGCCTGCCTGGCGGGCCATCGCGCGCGTGTAGGGCGGGATTGCTCCGCTCGAGGGGGTCTGTACGGCCAGTGCGCGATCAGCGCGCAACCATTGGCCATAGTCTTCAAACCCCGCCTTGAGGGTCTGCTCGATCAGCAGCGCGCGAAATCCCGTGCAGTCCACGAACAGATCACCCGGGACCGATTCGCCGGACTCGAGCACCAGGGCTTTGATGTATCCGGATTCCGGATCCTGTTCAACGCGGCTGATCTTCCCCTCGATGCGCTTGACGCCCTTGGCCTCGCTGAGCGGCGCAGGTAGGCCGCATAGAGACCCGCATCGAGATGATAGGCATAGTTGATGTGCACTGCGTCCGAGAGCGCAAACTTGCCCGCTGCCGCCGCCTTGCGCTCGAAGCAGTAGTCTCCCAGGTCCCCGGCAATGCCCTGCTCCCTGGCTGCCAGCCAGAAATGCTGGAAGTCTCCCATCCAGGTGGATTTGCCTATCGTGCCGAAAGCATGGATATAGCGATCGCCCAGGCCGCCCCAGTCTTCGAAGGAAATGCCGAGCTTGAAGCTGGCCTTGGTGGCGCGCATGAATTCCCGCTCGTCGAGCTCGAGCAGTCGATGGAAACCGTGTATGGAGGGGAACGTGGCTTCGCCCACGCCAACCGTGCCGATCTCTTCGGACTCCACCAGCGTGATCTCGAGCAGCGAGCCGAAATGCTGCGCCAGCAGCGCCGCGGTGTTCCAGCCTGCAGTACCGCCGCCGGTGACCACCACTCTTCTGACAATTGCTGCGTCCAAGACTACCTCGATTGCTGGTGTCGTTCAACGGTTGAGAGACGCAGCACCAGCGAGCGCAGGCGGCGCGTCTTGCCTTCGTCCATCGGGCCCAGATTGCCACGCACCTGTCTCCGGCAAGTGCCGGCCCGCGCCATCGGCGGCGCCGAAGATGTAGTAGTCGAACAGCGCCCGCCAGGCCTGCTTTTCAGGCTCGGAACGATCACGCAGGCTCATGCAGTGCGTGCAGCAGCGTGGCCTGCGGTGAATCCAGGAATTCCGGGGCGGTGGTCCACCAGTAGTTGATCATGGCGTTGAAGGATTCCAGTGCCTCCACGTGGTGCCACCACAGGGCCGGATAGAACAGCACATCGCCGGGATCGAGCTCGGCTACCTGGCCGGCGGCGAGCGCTGCGTGAAACCCCGGGATAGCGCTCAAAGTCGGGGGCCGAGAAATCGACCATGCTCACGACCTGGCCGCCGGGGGTCGGCTCCAGCGGACCGGGATAGAGATTGCGAATCTGCTCGGGCGGAAACAGGCTGAAGCGGCGTCTGCCGACCACGCAGCAGGCGATGTTGTTGTATTGATCGTAATGCGCACTGGCCACCGTGCGGTTGCCGAGCCAGATGCTGACCACGGGCTGGTTGCGCTCGAACATGGCGTGGTTGAGCTTGAGATCATTCTCGGCCCGCAATCCCGGGCAGGTAGCTGTCCAGGTCGGTCGATCCCACATAGATCGAGGTCGTCGGCAGCTGCTCGCCCTGTGCGCCAATGCGATCGAGGATGGCACCGAGCGGTGCGCGCTCGGTGGCAAAATTGAGGCCGGTGAAATCTGCGTTGTAGAAGAAACGTCCCGTTGATCTCCGGTGGGCCAAGATACGCGAGCACCGGTTTTGCGCCCGCGAACGAGCGGATGTAATCCATCGCCCGCCCGGCCGATTCCAGGCCGTGGCGCACCAGCGGCCAGTGGCGCGCTACGCCCTTCAGCACCGCGGGCTGCCCGGCCTCGAGCAATTCGGCAAATGGAATGCGCTCGGGCGCGACGCCCTCGAGCACCGGTGTCTTGCGAGCTATCGCAACCATGGTGCAGCTCCGGACGGACGGTCGTCGCATTCAGGTGGCAGCACGTCGGCGGTTCTTCAGCTCGATCAGGCGGCTGATGTTGTTCAGTGAGGACACCACGAAATAGGCCGCCCGCAGGAAACCCGCCCGGTGCAATCGCTCCAGATCTGCACCGCCCAGCTGCGCCAGCCGCTCTTCGCTTATGGTGTAGTAGTCGGCCAGTTGGTATTGTTCGCGATCGTTCAGGTCGATACGCAGCGCCACCGGCTCGATCAGTCGCCGAGTTCCGCAAACACGGCGTACATGCCCGCACTGACCGCTCATGCCCTGGTGCACCAGGCGCAGCACACGCGTGATGTGTTCGAGGTAGGGCGAGTTGCCGCCCTGCGGCAGGAACAGCGGCTCGCCGTCACTGTGGCTGATTCGTGGGTGGTCCAGGTCGACGTGGATCATGGGCTCGCGGCGCGGTTCGCCCGCAGCCTGCTGCTGTTGCTGGAAGCCGATCAGGAACGGACCACGCGCCTGCATGGCCGGCACATAGCGCGCATGCCAGCCCTGCTGATCCAGGAACAGGTTTTCGTCCTTGTCCAGTCCGAGCAGCGCGAGCGCCTGGTATTCGCCGCCCGCAGCCTTGCTCAGCAGGATCGGGTATTCGCGCTGGATGGCCTCGAACTCGGTGGGCACGATCGCCACCTGATTGACGTTGTCGCCAAACGCCGCGGCGTAGCGCGCAATGACCTTCAGGTCCTTGTGCTGGATGTTGTTGAGCAGCGCCGTTTGGGTCATGGCATGACACTACAGGCGGAAAAAGGCCGCTGCAAGCAGCGGCCTTTCCCTGATCTCCAGTCGAACCGTCGTTCAGAACTTGTAACGGGCACCCAGCAGGTAACGCGGCTTCAGCTGCTGGATCAGCCAGTAATCGGTCCTGGCACGAGCGTAGGAACGCAGGTCTTCACCGGTCAGGTTGATGCCCTCGAAGCTGAGCTGCAACTTGCTGTTCACGTCGTAACCGACATTCAGGTCAATTTAATGGTACGGATCGAAGTACCGTGGATTGTTGTAGTTAGCCGACATTGGCGCATCGATGTAGCTGTCGCGCCAGTTGTAGGACAAGCGGGCCGACAGCCCGTGCTTCTCGAAGATCAACGTGCCGTTGGCCGTATTGCTCAAGCCCAGCAAGGGGTACTGGGCCTCGCTTGCCCGGGCCGCATTGTTGAATGCCACGTCGCCGTCGACGAAGGTATAGCTGCCCGCGACACCGAACCCGGAGTGGCCGAAGAAATGCTGGAACGCAAACTCGATGCCGTGCAGGCTGCCCCGCTTCTGGTTGAGGGGCGTCTTCACCTGGCTGATCAGCAGCGGATCGGCCGCGGTCGAGTTAACGTTATAGGTCGCGAAGATATTGTCGGCAAAGCCTGATTAAAACTGCCACTCGTGGAGTTATTGTTGAACCCGTAGTCATGGCCGCCAGGGTATCGGGTATACGCGCATTGGCAATCAGGTTCGTCATGACCGACAGGTTCACGTCGCTCAATCACCGCGCCCGGAATAGCCTGCAGTGCCGCCAGGGCGTCACCTGAAAAAGTGCCCGGAGCACCGGAGCTCGGATCACGCAGTCCAAACAGGTTGCGGTTCACATAGCCGGAGCCGACGAAATTGTCGACCTGCTTGTTGAACAGTCCCATTGAGACGTAGCTGTCGTTGGCGTAGTAGACCTCGATCGACAGATCGATGTTCTTCGATTCCAGCGGCACCAGCGCGGTGTTGCCACTGGAGCCACCGGCGATGCCGCCCAGGGCGGTGGCGCGCGGCGGAGTGTTGGCGAGAATCGGCCACGAACAGATTCGCATAGTCGGTGCGGGCTATGGTCTTGCTGACCGAAGCACGGGCGATGACGTTATCCAGCACTTCGACCGAGAAGTCGATGTTCGGCATCGTGTTGTTGTAACTGGACTTGGCGGAAAACGGCTGCTTGTTTCCGCGGATAGACCAGCGCGAAGTCGTTGTCGGCCGTCCAGACCAGGTCGACGGTATCGACAACAGCGTCTTGGCGCTTTACATCGGTCTTCTCATAGCGCAGACCGACATCCAGGTGCGACTTGCGCCCGCCCAGCTCGCCCTTCCAGGCCCAATGGGCGTAGGCCGCCGTGATGTCTTCTTCGACGGTGTTGTGATCGTCGTTCCAGGTCTGGATGTCATGACCACCCAGCCCCAGGTAATAGGGCGACATGACCGCATTCAGCGTCGCCGCGTTGCCGCGGAACGCCGTCTCGGCCATGCCCGGAGTGAAGTGATCGTACAGGCAGCTCAGGCAGTAGGCACTGAGCAGGCCAGGTGCATTGGTCAGGATGTCGCCCGACTTGGTGACACCCCAGTCACCGAGTGATCTGGGCCGTCACATGCGCGACTGTTCCATGGTGGACTTGCGATAGTCCACGCCGCCGTCGAGCGTCATGTTGCTGCCCAGTCTCCCAGGCGCCGGCCAGACGGAATTCGTCGATCTTCTGCGTCTGGATCTGCACCGAGGTGCGCGCCACCGAGCTGCTCACATCGGGCAGGTCGATGATGCCGTTGTGGGCATTGCCGTTGCCGAGGTGGCTGTCATCGTAGGTGAACATCTGCACCGGAAAGCCGCTGCGCAGATCGAGGCTGTGCTGCGCAATGGCCGCCGCGCCGGTGCCGAAGTCGTATGAGGTCTTGCCGCCCGGTCCGTTCGGGATGCTGTCGGACTTCGAGCTGTGGCCATCGAATTCCAGCGTGAGCCGATCGGCTGGTCTTCCAGTTCGCGTTGAAGCCGAATGACTGCAGCTTGTTCTTCTGTGCGCGCAGCTGCTGGCCCCAGGCGATGTCCTTCGGGCTGTTGAGCGTTTCCTGCAGGTAGACGGCGCTGGCGACCGAGGTGTTGCCATCGAATATGACCTGCGCAAACGGGCGATTGAACCAGTTGCCCTGCGTGGAGCGCTGCTCCTGCTCCTTGTTCTGCGCGACCAGCGCATCGACAGTCAGCGTGAGCGACTGGATTGGCCGGAACTGCAGGGTCAGCTTCGCCGTTGACGCGTTCGCGCGTGAATTCCGAGTAGAAGTAGTCGCTGTTGTTCGGGAAGGCCACCAGCTGGCCCGGGTCGGGCGGGTTCGTGATGACGGTGGCTTCGTTGACGGGCGTGAGCGGGTCGTCCGCACGCACGCGCCCGTTGTTCGGGTCGAGGAACGAGGCTGCGGTTTCAATGTTGGAGTCGTTGCTGGACCGCGCCGACGATGGCGCTGTGACGCTTCTGGTAGCTGCCGAACACCGACACGCCGAAGGTGTTGCTGTCATCGGACCAGCTGAACAGGCCGCGCACTTCGGGCGTT
Organism: uncultured Gammaproteobacteria bacterium; assembly: GCA_963764065.1. Taxonomy (GTDB): domain Bacteria; phylum Pseudomonadota; class Gammaproteobacteria; order Steroidobacterales; family Steroidobacteraceae; genus FEN-1191. Next base: position 256,665 of record CAVXRM010000005.1, read on the forward strand.
ACCTTGCTGTTGGCCACCGTACTGGTGTCGTACATGGCCTTGGCGCCGATCATGGCCTTGGTGCCCGGATTGTCCAGCGGGCGCATCGTGACCACGTTGATGGTCGCACCAATGCCGCCTGATGGAGCAGCGGCGAAACCGGTCTTGTGCACTTCGAGGCGAGTAACGCCTTCGGAAGCGAGGTTGGAAAAATCGAATGCGCGGCTGGTGAACTGGCCGTACTCGGCATCGCCACCGAAGCCCACCACCTGGACGTTGGCCGTAGGCATCGTGCGCCCATTGAGCGTGACCATGTTGTAGCCGGGACCAAAGCCGCGCGCGGTCACCGTGGAACCTTCGCCATTGACGCGATCGATCGACACACCGGTGATGCGCTGCAGGGATTCGGCAAGATTGGTGTCCGGGAACTTGCCCATGTCTTCTGCGGACATGGAGTCGACCACGCCGACTGCCTCGCGCTTCAGATCCATCGAAGCCTTCATGCTGGCGCGCACGCCAGTGACAATGACTTCTTCGAGCGTTTGGTCCTTGGCCTGCTGCGCCATGGCAGAAGTGGCCATCATGACGCCACCGATAATGGTGAACAGGGCCTTCGAATTGCCGGCCGCCAGCTTACGACTAGAGTTCATCGTGTTATTCCCCCCACATGCTCGACTTGTTATTGCGACTCGGCAGTGCGCACAACCGCGCCGCACACTGCCCGTATCAACGCCCCTTAAATGGTAGCGCTATCATCAACTGCTGCAAATGGTACTTAATCCCAAGGAAATTGTCTAGCGCTGTCAGTCGAAATCTAAATTGTTTGTTTTTTATTCAAAAACAAAAACTTAGACCCGATCTGGGGCGCTCGCGGCAATCCAGCCCCGAAGCCGGAACCTGCCCGATCAGCGGATCGATTACCTGCATGCCGCGACAACTGGGTTTCCAATCTGCGAATGATGCAGGGCCAAACGGGCAGAGCAGGACAGATGCCGGGTGCGCAAGACATGCCCATGCTGGGCAAAAACCACAGTCTCCCGCCAGCTTCCAGGCAGTAGTTCGTGTTGCCAATCATAGGCGGTCAACATGCAGCTCTCAACCGACCATGTCCTCCAGCTCCGTGCCCTTGGTTTCATGCACCAGCCTGAGCACGAAGAAAATCGAGATGAAGGCGCAGGCCGTGTAGAAGCCGTAGGTGATCGGCAAGCCGATGGTTTTCGCCAGCATCGGAAAGCTGACACTGATGAGAAAATTGGCTACCCATTGCGCCGCGCCGCTGACCGCGAGCGCCGAGCCGCGCATCTGGTTGGGAAACATTTCTCCCAGCATGACCCACATGACCGGCCCCCAGCTCAGATTGAAGAAGATCACGTAGATGTTGGCGCTGAACAGCGCCACCATCCCGATCTGCGGCGCCAGCTGGAGCTTGCCATTGACCAGCTCGCCGCTGCCGAAGGCAGCGGTCAGAATCGCCAGCGTCACCGCCATGCCGATGGAGCCGATCAGCAGCAAGGGCTTGCGTCCGATGCGATCGATCAGAAAAATGGCGAGCACGCATGCGGCTACCGAGAGCGTGCCGCTCAGCACATTGATCTTCAGCGAATCCGCTTCGCTGAATCCCACCGCCTGCCACAGCACGGCGCCGTAGTAGAACACCACGTTGATGCCCACCAGCTGCTGGAAGGTCGCCAGGCCAATGCCGACCCAGATGATCTTGCGCAGTCGCCCGCTGCGCGGGTCCGTGAGATCGCTGAACCTGGGCGCATGATCGCCGGCCAGCGAGCGGCGTATGTCCTGCACCTTGGACTCCGCCGCCTTCGGGCCGAACAGCCGCGACAGCACTGCGCCGGCCTGCGGCAGGTGGCCACGCGCCACCAGGAAGCGCGGGCTCTCCGGTATGAACAGCAGCGTCAGCAGGAATATGCCCGCCGGAATCACCTGCATCCAGAACATCCAGCGCCACGCGGGATATCCCAGCCAGAACAGGTCGGTCGATTTGCCGGCGCTGTGCGCCAGGAAATAGTTGGCGAGAAATGCGCCGGTCAGACCGGCAATGATCATCACCTGCTGCAGGCTCGAGAGCCGGCCGCGCATTCTCGCGGGCGTCACCTCGCTGATGTAGGCGGGCGAGAGCACGCTGGCCGCGCCCACTCCGGCGCCGGCGGCGAAGCGCGCCACGATCATCATCAGTGCCGATACCGCCGCCCCGGCAGCGAGCGCACTCACGATGAACAGCGCCGCGGCAATCAGCATCACCCGCCGCCTGCCCCAGATGTCGGCCAGCCTCCCGGCCATGAAGGCGCCGACTGCGCAACCGGGCAGCAGCGCGCTGACGGTGATGCCAAGCCATCCGGCACTCAGGTTGAAGGTGCGTTGCAATCCTTCCTGCGTACCGTTGATCACGCCGCTGTCGTAGCCAAACATGAAGCCGCCGATGGTGGCGACACCGACGATCGCCACGATCAGCGGCACATTGATCTTGTCTTCTTGATTTTCGGCCAAGTGATTTCTCCCCCGGGTTATCGACGCTGCAGCGTTGCAGTACTCTTTTGGACTATGGATGTACGAGCAGCGTCGTGCTCTTCAGATGGACGGAATCCGCGCCTACGGAAATGGTGAATGCGCCCGGCTCCACCACCCGCTGCATCGCGGCGTTCCAGAATTGCAGCGAGCGCGGCGTGATCGTGAAACGCACCGTCTTCGACTCACCCGCTGCCAGGGTCAGTCGCCGAAAGCCCTTGAGTTCCAGTACCGGACGCGATACCGAGCTGACCTCGTCGCGGATGTAGAGTTGTACGACCTCATCACCGCTGCGTTTGCCGGTATTGCGTACCTCGGTGGTCACCTCGACTGTGCCATCGGTGCCGATGCTGGCGGCCGCAAGTTGCGGCGCTCCGATCTCGAAGCTCGTGTAACTCAGGCCATAGCCGAATGGAAACAGGGGCGCCGTGGTGTCGAACAGGTAGCCGCGGCGGGCGCTCGGTTTGTGATTGTAGAACACCGGCAACTGGCCCACCGAACGCGCGATGGTCACGGGCAGCTTGCCGCCGGGGTTGACGTCGCCGAACAGGATATCGGCCAGCGCAGTGCCGCCCTCCTGGCCGAGGTACCACCCCTCGATCAGCGCATTGGCATGATCGGCAACGTTGACCACGGATAGCGGCCTGCCATTCAGCAGCACCACCACGGTGGGTTTGTGCAGGGCAAATATGGCGGTCGCCAAGGCATCCTGCTGGCCTACCAGGTCCAGGCTGGCACGGTCGCCCAGGTGGGTATCCGCCCAGCCCTCGCGGCTGGTCTGCTCGGTGTCGCCCAGCACCAGCACCACTTCATCGGCACCGGCGGCGAGCTGCACGGCCGCCTTGATGAGCTCGGCATTTTCGGCGGGATCAGCCAGTTCGACCTTGTCTGCCCACCAGTCATCGCTCAGCGTGATGCGCACGCCCTGTGCGTACAGCAGCGGCTCGCGACCAGCCAGCTTGGCGCGCATGCCTTCCAGCAGTGACACACTTTGTCGCGGCGTCGAGGAGTAGCCGCCCAGTCGTGCTACCGCGGCATTCGGACCGATGATCGCCAGCTTCTTGTGCGTCGACACCGACAACGGCAGGATGCCGTCGTTCTTCAGCAGCACCGCGGAGCGCTGCGCCGCCTCGAGCGCGACCGCACGCGCCTCGGCATTGCCGGTCAGCGCATCGGCGGCTTCGGCGTCAGCGTAGGGATGCTCGAACAGGCCCGCCTGAAATTTCAGTTCCAGAATGCGGCGGACGGCCGCGTCGATCTGCGACTGCGCTACGCGGCCCTGACGGAGCGCATCCGCCAGCGTGCGGTAGGCAACGCCGTCGGGCAGATCCATGTCGACACCGGCGTCCAGCGCACGAATCGCCGCGGCCGGAATGTCGGGCTCCACATGATGCAGACTCGCGAGCTGCTCGATGCCGTAGTAGTCACTGACAATCGCGCCCTTGTAGCCCCACTCGCCGCGCAGGATGTCCCGCAGCAGCCAGCGGTTGGCGTGCGAGGGCACGCCGTCGATTTCGTTGTAGGAAGGCATGACGGCGCGGATGTTGGTGTGAGCTACGATCTCCTCGAACGGCGGGAAGAAATTCTCGCGCAGGGTCCGCTCCGAGATGCTCGCCGGTCCCACATTCGTGCCGCTTTCGGGCTGGCCATGACCGGTGAAGTGCTTGAGCGTTGCAAACACCTTGCCGTCGGCCAGTGGCAGGCGCTCGCCCTGCAAGCCCTGCACCGCGGCAATGCCCAGCTGCGACACCAGGTACGGGTCTTCGCCGAAAGTTTCCTCGATGCGCCCCCAGCGCGGATCACGCGCGACATCGACCACCGGCGAGAGCGCGAGCGACACGCCGCGCGCGCGGATTTCGCGCGCGATGATGGTGTCGACACGACGGATCAGATCCGGATCCCAGCTGCTGGCCAGTCCGATCGCCTGCGGGAAGTGCGTGCCGTCGACGGCGGCATAGCCGTGCAGGCCCTCTTCATGGAACAGCACCGGGATGCCCAGCCGGGTCCGTTCGATCGCAAAGTGCTGAATGGCGTTGACCATGGCCACGGTAGCGCGCGTGTTGCGCCCCGGTGCCACGCGCGGCGAGACGGCGCCGCGCCGATCCGAGGGTCGTGCAAATCCGCCGAATCCGTTGGGATAGAGCGCGGCCGCCTTGGCCGGGTCGAATTGCTCGCTGGCATCGAACAGGTCCACCTTGCCACCCCAGACCGTCAGCAGCTGCGCGACTTTCTCCTCGGGCGTCATGCGCGCGAGCAGATCATCAACGCGTTGCGAGAGCGCGGCGGCCGGGTCCTTGTACACCGCAACGGGCTGCGCCGCTCCCGCCATGGCGATCACTGCTACCGCACCCAGGATCGCGGCGGCAAGCGCCACGCGGAGGTGGACAACCGGAATCGAATTCCTGCTCATGCTCAACTCCTCCGTTCAATACTTGCAGTGGCGCGCAATGATGCTTTCGGCCTGCTCCTGACGCCCCGAGCGCGGTAGCGGGTCGTAGCCCTTGTCGATGGCCTGATCGGCCAGGCTGGCCAGGGTCATCTTGCCGGTGGCAATCTGCTGCCCCAGCGCGCTGTTCCAGCCGGCGTAGCGCTCGCGGCGCAAGCGTTCGAGCTGACCCGCTGCGACGATATCCGCTGCCGCGAGCAAGGCGCGCGCCAGCGTATCGATGCCGCCGATGTGCGCGACATACAGATCGGCCGGGTCGACGGACTGACGCCGCAGCTTGGCATCGAAGTTGAATCCGCCGGTGACGAAGCCCTGGTCTTCGATCAGCTGCAGCAACGCCGGCACCATCTCCTGGGCATTGTTCGGAAACTGATCAGTGTCCCAGCCATTGCGCGGATCACCGCGATTCATGTCGATCGAGCCGAAGATGCCGAAGGCTCGCGCTACGGCAATCTCGTGTTCGAAATCGAGCCCTGCCAGCGTGGCGTGATTGACTTCTATGTTGACCTTCACTTCCTTGCTGAGCCCATAGCGCTGCAGGAAGGCATAGACAGCGGCGACATCGTGATCGTACTGATGCTTGGTGGGTTCAAAGGGCTTGGGCTCGATCAGTATGGTTCCCTTGAAGCCGATGCGATGCTTGTGCTCCACCACCATGGAGAGAAAGCGCCCATAGCGATCGAGCTCGGCACCGATGTCCGTGTGCAGCAGCGAGTCATAGCCCTCGCGTCCACCCCATAGCACGTAATTTTCGCCGCCCAGGCGATGAGTGACTTCCATCGCGCAACGCACCTGGGTTGCCGCCCAGGCAAAGACTTCCGGGTCGGGGCTGGTGGCGGCGCCGCCGGCATAGCGCGGATGGCTGAACAGATTGGCCGTGCCCCACAGCAGCTTGACACCGCTGGCCGCCATTTTCGCGGCGATGCCGGCTTCGATCAGCTTCAGGTTCCGATCGTGTTCGCGCAGCGTGCTGGCGCTGGCCATGGCGTCGACATCATGAAAAGTGAAGTAGCGCGCACCCAGCCGCACGAAGAAGTCAAAAGCCGCAGCAAGTTTTTCCTCAGCCATGGCCTGAGTGACTGCACCACCCAGCCACGGCCGCGGCAGCGTGCCGGCGCCGAAAATATCGGCGCCCGGCCAGTTGAAGGAATGCCAATAGCACACGGCAACCTTCAACCAGTCTTCCATGCGCTTGCCCATGACCAGGCGATCGCGATCATAGACCCGATAGGCGAATTCGTTGCTGCTGTCCGGGCCTTCGAAACGGACCGGTTCCACGTTGGAAAACAGACTCATATCTGGTACTCCGCAAAAGTGCTTTTCAGATTCTGATACAGCTGCACAAAGATTCGCCGTCGCGCGGCGATCAGCTCTGCCAGGGCAGCATCCGGCTTTACGATCGTGGTAATCGGCGGCGCTACGCAGACGTCTTCCGGCCGCTCCTGGCCGAGTGCGAGCCGCGCCAGTCGCGCTGCCCCGGTGGCGGCGCCGACTTCGCTCCCCTGCCGATAGGTCAGCGGACGATTGAGCGCGGCGGCCAGCAATTCGCCCCAGTAGGCCAGGCGCGCGCCGCCGCCCGTGACACTGATCTCGTTCACCGAACTGCCGCCCTCGAGCAGCACGTCCATGCCGTCAGCGAATGCCAGCGCCACGCCTTCGAGCACCGCCAGCGTGAGATCGGCCGCCGAAGTCCCGGCATCGATGCCGAAGAACACGCCACGGCAATCCGGATTGTTGTGTGGCGTGCGCTCACCGGACAGGTACGGCAGGAAGAACGGCGAACGTCGCTGCAGCCCGCGTGCCGCAGCGGCCGCCACCAGCCGCGGCAGGTCGGATTCGCGCGTCAGCGTTGCCACCCAATCGAGTGTGCTGGCTGCGCTGAGCATCACACTCATCTGGTGCCAGCGTCCCGGCAGGCAATGGCAGAAAGCGTGCGCAGCGCGTTCGGGATTCGGGCGAAACTGATCCGTCACCACGAACAATACGCCCGAGGTACCCAGGGACAGGAACGCCTGCCCGGGGCTGATCACGCCCATGCCTGCGGCGCTCGCGGCGTTGTCGCCGGCACCACCGGCCACGACGACCCGGCGTATCTGCAGCTGGTCGGACACTGGCGCCAGCACCGTACCCGCTGCCGCCGAGCCCTCGACCAGCTGCGGCATGTGCGAGCGCTTCAGGCCAGTGGCCGCCAGCATTTCTTCAGACCAGCTGCGCTGGCCGACATCCAGCCAGGCCGTGCCCGCGGCATCGGACATGTCCGTGATGCGCTCGCCGGTCAGCTTCAGGCGCACATAGTCCTTGGGCAGCAGGACGGTGGCAGTACTGCGGAATATTTCCGGCTCGTGGCGCGCTACCCAGAGGAGCTTCGGCGCGGTGAAGCCCGGCATGACGATGTTGCCGGTGATTGCACGCGCGCGCGGCACGCGGCGTTCCAGCTCCTGGCATTCCAGCGCGGAGCGGCCGTCATTCCAGAGGATCGCCGGCCGGAGCGGGCGATCGTGGCGATCGAGCAGCGTTGCCCCATGCATCTGACCGCTCAGGCCCACCGCGCGCACGGCGCTGCGCCCGGCTGCCGGCAGTTCCTGCACTGCACGCACCGTCGCCAGCCACCAGTCCTCGGGATCCTGCTCGGAAAAACCAGGCTGCGGCCGGCTTTGATTCAATGGCGCCGATGATTGCGCCACCAGTGCGTCCCGCTCATCGAGCAGCGCGCACTTGACGCTGGAGGTGCCGACGTCGATACCCAGAAACATTCAGGCTGGTCCTACAGTAATGCGCAGGCTGATCGCACGGCGCTCACCCGGTGGCACGAGTTCGACCCCAGGACCGCCGCGCCCGAGGACGCCGGCGGCGGCCGACTGCGGCTCCAGGCAGAAGAAATCCCGCCCCGCTGGCACATAGATATGGAGAAAGCTGCAGTTGCTCGCCTGCAGGTGAATGGTCTGCTCCGGGCTGTACAAGGTTGCTGTCCCGTTCCAGCCCGCGAAGCAATGATCCAGCGGCTGGGCGCTGACGGGCCGCGCCGGATCAAAGCCCCAATCGGCGGGGGTGGCGATTTCCTCGAGGGGCAGCGCGGCCCGGTCGGTGCGCCAGACGCGCGGCAGGCGCGCTTGCAGCTGCGTGCGCGAGGCGTTCGTGAAATAAGGATGCAGACCCAGCATCAACGGCATCTGCCCGGTACCCAGATTTTCCGCCGACAACTCGATCGTGAGGCCATCGGGCGCGAGCGTGAATCGCTGTTCGGCGCGATACCGCCAGGGCCACTCATCGCCGCCGCCCTCGAACTGCAGCCGCGCGGCACTGGCGGAAACCTGCGCTACCGCCCAACGGCCAAGCCAGCCCTGGCCATGCAACGGGTGTGGATCCTGGGCCCAGTTCTTCGACAATTGCACCTGCCGGACGCCAAACTGGAAGCGCCCGCCGGCGATGCGGTTGACGTAGGGCACCATCGGAAAGCAGGCCAGTTCAACGGGCTCGGTAGTGGCCGGGCCCGGCGCTGGCCTGAGCACCGGGTGGCGGCCGCAGCTGAACTCGCGGATCGCGCCGCCGCATCCAGCGTCCACGGTCAGCCGTGCATCCCCATGGTGCAACGTCAGGAGGCCCACATCACTTCTGGCAGTGGCTGGCAAGCGCGCCCTCAGTCAGCCGCTGGAAATCTGTCGCCGGCACCTGTACGCCGGCGCTGCCCGTGTGTCCCCACCCGCCCCTCCCTCGCGATCCGAACGCCGCACCCTGTGCCGGCCTTCGTTCTGAGTGTAATTGGTAGCGGTATCATACGCCACTTGCGGGCATTGGCGCGCGCAGCTTTCAGCCGGATCAGAGTGGCCCGGTAGAACCCCGAATGATCAGCTCGTGCGGCACCACAATTCGCGGGACCGGGTCGGGCCAGCCCTGGCGGCGAGGGGAATGCTCGATGAAAAGGCCGGTAGCCAGCCGCGCCATTTCCGCGACGGGCTGACGGATGGTCGTCAGGTCCGGCCAGATCATGGTCGCAATCGGCACATCGTCGAAGCCGGTGACCGACAAATCCTCTGGCAATCGCAATCCCTGCTTGCGCGCCACGGCGATGACCGCTGCCGCCGTGTCGTCATTGCTGGCGAAAATCGCCGAGGGCGGTGAGACCGCGCCGAGAATGCGCTCGGCGCAGCGCAGGCCGCCCGAAAATTCAAAGTTGCCCGTCTGCACCAGATCGTTGTCAACGGGCACGGACCAGGCCTGCATCTCGTCGAGGAACCCCTTGTGACGCCTTTCGGTGGCCTCATGGTCAGCACGTCCCAGGATGAAACCAATGCGCCGGTGACCGAGCCCGAGCAGGTGTGCGGTCATCTCGCGTGCCGCGAGGTAGTCATCGATGCCGATGGCTGGGGTCGCACTCAGATTGGTCTTCGGCGAAATGCGCACGATCGGAATCGAGGCATCATTGAGCCGATTGACGATGACCGGGTGGTCGCCGAGCGGTGGCAGCAGGATGGCGCCGTCCAGGCGCAGCTGTGCCACGAGCGTCTCCACCTGCTCCTCGACATCGGCGTCCGCCATGTCGAGCGGCTCGACCATCAGGTGATAGTGCGATTCCCGGCAGCGCTCGACCGCGCCGGTCTGGAACTCACTGACGTAGTCTCCCGGCCGGTCACATAACAGCCCGATCAGGAATGAGCGGTTGCTGGCCAGCCCGCGCGCGTTGAGGTTGGGCCGATAGTTCAATGTCTTGATGGCCTGCAGGATGCGCTCACGCGTATTGCCGCGCACCGATTGCTCGTTGTTGATCACCCGCGAGACGCTCTTGGGCGAAACCTCGGCCAGATCGGCCACCTGTTGTATGGTTGCTGTGCGTCGTACTGAGCGCATGTTGAAATTGCGATCCACGCAAATTTCCCGGGAGCGCGCCATTGTAAGTGCATTGCCGCCGGGTCGTACATGAGCCAGGCGCACGAATACCGGGGTGGGTCGCCAACGCGGTGCGGGCGCACACTGATGATGCCGCGGAGTGGCCGCCGCGGCTGCTAAGCCGATGCCACCGCGACGGGTCGATTCGGCCGTACGCCCAGCTCATGGCAGACCGCGTACGTGAGGTCCGCGCGGTTCAGCGTATAGAAGTGGAACTCCCGGACGCCGTGGCGGCGCAGGAAATCGACCTGTTCGATGGCCACGGCCGCGCCGATCAGGCGGCGCGTCTCGGCGTCATCATCCAGTCCGTCGAAGCGATGCGCGAGCGCCGCGGGTATCGAGGCCCCGCAGCGCCGGGCAAAGCGCTGCACCTGGGCGAAGCGGTTGATGGGCAGGATTCCCGCAACGATCGGCGCCGCAATGCCAGCGGCTGCACAATCGTCACGGAAGCGCAGGAAGGCCGCGTTGTCGAAGAAGAACTGCGTGATCGCGCGGCTCGCTCCGGCGTCGAGCTTGCGGCGCAGGTTGTCGAGGTCATCGCCGGGGCTGCGCGCTTCGGGGTGCACCTCCGGATAGGCGGCCACCGAAATATCGAAATCCGCCACCGAGCGCAGGCCGCGCACCAGATCGAGTCCCCAGCGAAATTCGTCGGCACCCGGCACATGCGTAGGCCCCGAACCTGGAGCGTCACCCCGTAGCGCGATCAGCTGCCGGATGCCGTTGTTCCAGTACGCGCGCGCCAGATCCAGCACCAGCTCGCGTGATGTTCCGATCGAGGTAATGTGTGGCGCAATCGTGAGTCGGGTTTCGCGTGCCAGCCGCGCCACCACTTCGCGGGTGCGATCGCGCGTCGATCCATCAGCGCCGTAGGTCACCGACACGAAGCGCGACTCGAGCGTCTGCAGTCGCCGCACCGAGGCCCATAGCGTGGTCTCCATTTCCGGATCGGTCGGCGGGAAGAACTCGAAGGAAACGGCAATGTCGCTGCCCGTAGCCGATGAGGCGGCGGCCTCGCCGCTCAGCTGCAGACGGTCACTGGTTGTCATGGGTCACCTGCGCAAAACGTGGACGCAAGCGCCGGCCGGAATATCAGTACCGTGTTGGCAGGTTGGGGCGCGATAGAAGCCGTGCGGCGATGGACCTGGAGTCCGAAGGTCGCTTTAGCGGTATTTCTAACGCGCCCGCAAGCTGATGTTCAAATCGGCGCGCTGCCAGACTAGTAGCGAACGCCGCTGCCGTCAAACTATCAGCTGATGCGTATGCAGGACATACGACATCCCATGGCCACCCGCTCAGGCCGCCTTGCGGCGCGCGTAGTACTGCGCGACCTCCGGACGATTGGCAATGCGCTCGAAGTGCTGCACCAGCAGCGGCGCGACCCGGTCCACCAGATCCCTGGGAATGTGATCGAGTGCACCCGAACGCAGCCAGCGCACCAGCTGGAAGATCTTGAGATCGGCCACCGTGAGCCGCCGGTCAGCAAAGTATTCGCCGCCCGCCGCCTGCAGGCGCAGCTGCAGCTGTTCCAGGTAACGTGGAATGCGCCCGGTCGCGAGCTCCTCGCGAGCCTTCTGCTTGGCGTCTGCCGGCAGGTCGATCGTGCCGCCGATGCGGGTGCCGACGTCCTCGGCCGCGTCCATCACTTCATCGCACAGCAGAGCCTGCAGGTTGTCCTGTGGATACAGGCCGGCGAGCTTGCCGACATAGCGATTGATACTGTTGGACTGCGCGATCACCCGGCCTTCCACCTCGAGCGTGGGCAGCGCCTGGAACGGAGCCTGGTCGCGTTGCTGCGGCCAATCCTTCATGCCGATGCGCACGTCTTCAAATGGCACCTTGCCGATGTGGAGCGCCAGCCGCGCCGGCTCGCCCCGTCCGCCGTCAAAATCGAAATAGCGCAGAGTCAGCTTGCTCATGTTCTTCTCCTGGCGTTGTCCGATCATTACTTGCAAAACGCAAGCGATTATAGGCCTCGGCTTGCACGATGCAAGGGGTCAGCCTAGGCTGGCCGTATGACAGCTGCATTGCCGTCCCGCCGCTCCGACTGCCCGATCGCCCGGGCGCTCGACATCGTCGGCGACAAGTGGACGCTGGTGGTACTGCGCGATCTCATCATGGCGAACCGTCGCCATTACCAGGAGTTGCTGGCCGGCAACGAAGGCATCGCCTCCAACATTCTCGCCAGTCGGCTCAAGCAGCTCGAGGCTGCGGGCATGATCACGCGGCGGCGCGATCCCGAGCAGGCCCGGCGCGTGATCTACGAGCCGACGGAAAAGGCGCTGGATCTGCTGCCCGTGATGATCGAACTGGTTTGCTGGGGCCTGAAATTTGATCCGCAGGCCTCCGCTCCCGCACACTTCCTGCGTCGCCTGGTCGAGGATCGCGAGGGTTTCATTGCGGAACTGCGCGCTCTGCACGCCGGTGCCGGGAAGCGCACCCCATCACCGGTCAAGCCTCGCCGCCGCGCGCAGGCCTCGCATCGCAGGCGTTGAGCAATTCAGCGGGCGCTGATCCGCACGCCGAAGACCGGACCCGCCGTGTTGCGATCGTGCGGCACCACGCGCACGCGCAGGCTGGACTTTCCGGCTGTGAGCGCGGCATCGAGCGGATAGTCCACGGCGAAGAAGCGGCCGGGCTGATCGTTGTCGAGATGCTGGGTCGCCAGCGTGCTGGCCGTCGACCAGCAGGTCGAAGTCGCGGGCCCGCTCGGCGCCCCAGTAGGTGGCCTGCAGTACCAGCGGACCAGGCCGGCAGCGCAGCGTGAACTCGAGGAAGCCGCCCGAGCGCACATCGCGGCCATGCCTGCCGCGATAGACAACGAGATTGGAAAGCTCGCTCGCCAACTGGTGATCGCGTTCCGCCTGCATCTCGCCCAGGTGCATGACGTCTACCGCGCGCGCTGCGATGTCGTGCTCCTGTGCCTGTTGGGCCTGCCACGCAGCGGCCTCGAGTGCCCATTCCGCATCGCTGAAGCTGCGGAAATACACGGCACTGCGGCGCTGGTACTGGCGGTAGAAAGGCGCGAACACGAGATCGCCGGCCGCCCTACACCGCGCGCGACGTAGCGTGCCTGCGCGGCGTCGGTGGGCGAGAAACCCGCCAACACCGCTGCTCCCACCAGCGCCGGATCGGCGCCCTCCCAATTCTCCTCGCGACCGCCGAGGTCGGCCGCGAGTACCATCGGCCCGCGCAGCACCGCCACGGTGCGCGCATCACCAGGCGTCGGCTTCGGTGCGCAGAGCCAGTGGCAGCATGACAGCACCACACTGTCGCCCGCGCGCCAGGTGCGCTCGAGCATTGCGTAACCGCGCTGCACGCGTGCGGCGAACGGTGTGCCGTTGACGCTTACCGTAGCCGCCAGCGCCAGCCCAGGCAGGAATGCGCAATGCCAGGGCAAAGCGTCCGTCACGCACCGCCGGCAGCGACAGACGGATCTCTGGTTCGAAGGGATAGCGCGTGTCGAGCTCCAGGCGCACGCCGCGCGCCGCCCAGCGCGCCTCGGAGGGAATGTACAGATTGACGTACAGCGTGCCGTCATCGCCTTCCCAGAAGATGGAATCGCCGTGCTTGGCGTGGCTCTCCATGCCGGTGCCGACGCAGCACCAGAAGGCGTTGTCCGCCGGACTCGAATACTCGCGCGCTGCGCCGCTCATCAGCGGCGTCATGTAGGTGAAGCCGCCGGTCTGCGGATCCATGCGCCGCCATCACGTGATTCAGGTGCGCGCGCTCGTAGTAGTCGAACAGCGCGCCATCGGGTGCCCAGGACCACAGCTGGCGCGTGAGCTTGAGCATGTTGTAGGTGTTGCAGTGTTCGCAGGTCTGCTCGGTGACGTGGGCCGCGAGCGTGTCGGTCGCGGAGAAATACTCGCGATCGGAATTGCCGCCGATGACGTAGCTGTGATGCGCGCGTGACGGCCTGCCAGAAAAAGCGCGCCGCGCGGCTGGCCGGCTCGCTGCCGGTGAGTTCGTGCAGGCGCGCGAGCCCGATGAGCTTGGGCACCTGGGTGTTGGCGTGGAAGTCCGCGAGCTGGTCCTCGCGCCGTTCGAGCGGCCCGAGCACGCGCTCGTCGTGCAGCAGCTCGGCCATGCGCAGCCAGCGCCGCTCGCCGGTGCGTGCGTACAGCTCGGCGTAGCTCTCGTTGAGCCCGCCGTATTCGCAGGCCAGCACCTGCTGCACCTGCGCTGGCGTGAGCGCTGCGAACACGCGCTCGAAATAGCCGGCCAGGCCGACAGCGACACGTCAGCGCACGGCGGTCATTGAAGGTCGCGTGCGCATCGAGCAGGCCCGCAAACAGCTTGTGCACGGTGTACAGCGGCGACCAGGAGCCGTTGAGGTCGAAGCCGCCCGCGCGGATCTGGCCGCGCGCGATCTCGCCGAAGATCTCCTCGCCGTCGACCACGCGTGCCGTCGGTGCGCTTGCGGCCGAGCGCGCCGACATAGCCCGTGCCGCGATGCGCCTGCAGCAGCGCCAGCTCGCCGACGATGTAGTCGGCGCGCCGGCGCAACTCCTCGTCGCCGGTCTGCTGGAAGCACAGCGCCAGCGCCGTGAGGTAGTGGCCGAGCGTATGCCCGGCAATGGTGTCGCCTTCCCAGCCGCCATACGCGGGCGCCTTGGGTGCAAGACCCGCGTAGGCGCGAAAGGTATGCAGCAATCGATCGGGATCGAGGCGGCGCAGGGTCATGCGGTTCACTTCGACCGCGCTCGCGTAGTCGGAAGCGCGCAAGCGCACGGCACTGAGCGGCAGCGGCCGCGCCACGGCCGGGCTGCGCACGGCGATCGAAGCACGCAAGGGCCTCGCGCTGCCGGCCGCAGCCAGCGCCATGCCGCCGAGCAACAGCTGGCGACGATCGAGGCTTGGTGTAGTCATGATGGCGCTCCGGTCAACCGCTTGGGTTCATGGCTCAGAGCGCACGCACGCCGGGCGCCGGGCTCGCGCGGCGCGCGCTGCGATTGCGCAGTGGCAGGTGAAAGGCGCTGGCACTGATCTCGAACTCGTCACCCTCAAGGGTGCGCACTGCGTCGCTGAACGAGAGTGTCGCCGTGCCAAAGAAATGCACGTGCAGGTCGCCGGGACGGCGGAATAGCGCGTACTTGAAATGATGGTGCTCGAGATTGGCCAGGCTATGCGACATGTTGGCCTCGCCGGTGAGGAAGGGTTTTTCCCAGATCACCTGGCCTGCGCGCAGTATGCGACTCATGCCCTCAACGTTTGCGGGCAACTCACCGAGCAACAGTTCCGGGCCGAGCGCCGCGGGCCGGAGCTTGGAGTGCGCGAGCCACAGGTAGTTGTGGCGCTCGGTCACATGGTCCGAGAATTCGTTGGCGAGCGCGTAGCCCAGCCGCACCGGCTGGCCGTCATCGGCGATCAGGTAGATGCCGGCAATCTCTGGCTCTTCGCCTGCATCCAGCGCGAAATCGGGCGCCGGCAGCTCGGCCCCGGGCGCGACCAGGCAGGAACCATCGCCCTTGTAGAACCACTCCGGCTGCACACCCGTGCCGGGCACAGCAGGTTTGCCTTCCTTCACACCCATCAGGAACATCTGCATCGAATCGGTGAGCTGTTCACCAGCCGCCTCGGCACGATGCATTTTGTCACGCCCCGTGGCGGAACCCAGATGCGTGAGTCCGGTGCCCGTCAGCAACAGGTGCGCAGGATCCGGATGATCGATGGGTGCCAGCACGCGCACGTGCGCAAGATCGATCGGTGTGTCGGCATCAGAGGCGAGCTGCGCCAGCGTGCGGCCCTCGCGCAGTGCACGCTGTGCGAGCGCCAGTACGCTGCGCGCAGCGCGCACTGTGCGCGCGCTGCCGTCATCACGCAGCACGGCCACACCCCGTTGGCCCGCGGCGTCGGCGTACTGGAGGAGTGACAGGCTCATGCGTGACTATCGCTTAAGGCGTGCTGTGCTGCTCAGGGCGCAATCTGCCGCACGCCATCCACGCGCCGTGGCAGCTTCCACGGGTTCGCGGTGCGCAGCGCGGGCGGCAACAGGCTTTCCGGCAGGTTCTGGTAGCAGACCGGGCGCAGGAAGCGCTGGATCGCGAGCGTGCCGACCGAAGTACTGCGCGCGTCGCTGGTCGCAGGATACGGGCCGCCGTGCACCATCGCATGGCAGACCTCGACGCCGGTCGGCCAGCCGTTGGCGAGCACACGCCCGACGCGCCGCTCGAGCAGCGGCAGCAGGCGCGCGGCGAGTGGCTCATCCCCGGCATCGAACAACAGCGTCGCGGTGAGCTGGCCCTCGAGCCCGTTGATGAGCTGCTCGAGTTCAGCGCCATCGCGGGCACGCACGATGAGCGAGCTGGCGCCGAACACTTCGGCACTGAGCGCCGGGTCTGCGTTGAATGCGGCCGCCTGCGTGGCAAACAGTGTGGCACTGGCCAGGCGCCCCTCCGCTTCACCTTGCCCCTGGCCCACGCGTGTCACAGCCGGGTTCGCCGCCAGCGCTGCCACGCCACTTCGATAGGACTTCAGGATGCCATCGGTCAGCATGGGTTGTGCTGCGATCGCCTGCACGGCCGCGCCCGCCGCGCCCAGGAAGTTGCCGAGATCCGGGCCATCGATTGCGAGCAGCAAGCCAGGATTGGTGCAGAACTGCCCCGCCCCCATTGAAAGCGAGGCCGCATAGGCGCGCGCGAGTTCGGCACCACGCGCGCGCGCAGCCGCAGGCAACAGGATCACCGGATTGATAGCCGACATCTCCGCATACACGGGGATCGGCTCAGGCCGCGCTGCCGACACCGCCATCAGCGCTTTGCCACCAGCGCGCGAGCCCGTGAACCCGACCGCGTGGATGCGCGGATCAGCGACCAGCGCCGAGCCGAGCGCATGCGTGGTGCCGGGCAGATACGAGAACACGCCCGGCGGCAGGCCACAGGTTTCCACGGCGCGGCGCAGTGCGCGCGCCACGAGCTCGCCGGTGCCAGGATGCGCACGGTGCCCCTTGACCACGACCGGGCAACCAGCGGCGAGCGCCGAGGCGGTATCGCCACCAGCGACCGAGAACGCCAGCGGAAAGTTGGAGGCGCCGAACACCACCACCGGGCCGAGCGCGACATGGCGTCGCCGCAGGTCGGGGCGCGGCAGCGGCGTGCGTTGCGGTTGCGCGGTATCGATCGTCGCGTCGATCCATTCGCCTGCGCGCACCACCTGTGCGAACAGCTGCAGCTGGCGCACCGTGCGCACCAGTTCGCCTTCAAGCCGCGCGCGCGGCAAGCCGCTCTCGGCCATGGCGCGAACGATGAGTGTGTCGCCCAGACTCTCGACGGCAGCCGCCGCGGTCTCGAGGAACCTGGCACGCGCTTCGGGCGCAAGCTCGCTGAACACCGGAAAGGCCGCAGCGGCCAGCGCACAGGCTGCATCGACCTCGCTCGCACCAGCCTCGCAAAAGGCGGGTTGCATCACCTGCCCGCTCACCGCTTCGATGGCGTGAAAACTGCCGGACGGACGGCACTCCTGCGCGCCCACCAACGCCGCACCATTGATCTGCTCGCTCAACCCATCACTCCCTGCACACAGGCCATGCGCTCACGATACACGCCGCTCGGCCGAGGGCGGTTCAGCGCCGCTCACCACAGGCTTCGCGCCCCACAAGGCGTAGAACAACACATACAGTTCACAAGCCGCCGTCAGCAGGAATGAGCGCTGCAGGCCGAAGTGGTCAGCGAGCCAGCCCTGCACGATCACCAGTGCGCCGCCCGCGATCGCCATGATCAGCAGGCCCGCGCCCTCCTCGGTGAGTGGCCCCAGCCCGCGGATGCCGAGCGTGAAAATGGTCGGGAACATGATCGAATGGAACAATCCGACCAGGATCAGTGACCACATGGCCAGGGGGCCAGAGACCATGGTCGTCACCAGCATGGTGACGAAAGCGCCAATCGCAAAACACGCGAGTACGCGCTCGCCGGGGATCCTGCGCATCAGCAAGCTGCCGCCGAAACGCCCGACCATCATGCCGCCCCACAGCAGGAACAGATAGTCCGAGGCGCGCTCGTGCGTGAGGTTGGCGATATCGGGCTGCGAGACGAAGTTGATGAACAGATTCGCGACGCCGATCTCGGCAATCAGGTAGATGAAGATCGCCGGCACGCCCCACACCAGGTTGCGGTGCCGCCAGAGCGAATGGCCGCGACGCTCTTGCGCCGACACGCGTCGCGTCTCGGCGCCCATGTCGGGCAGACGGAAGCGCGCGATCAGCACCGCCAGCACGATCAGCACCACGGCAACGATCAGATAGGGCAGTTGCACGGCACGCGCGTCCGCCAGGCGCTCGGCCTCAGTGAATACGGTGCCGGCAGCCGCGGTGCCGGAAGTGGAACGGCCCAGGATCAGATAGCCGCCAAACAGCGGCGCGAGCGTGGTGCCAAGCGAATTGAAGGCCTGCACGAGATTCAGGCGCGACGGCGCTGTCTCAGGCGGACCGACCACCGCGACATAGGGATTGGCGGCGACCTGCAGCAGTGTGATGCCACTTGCGATCACGAACAGCGCGGCCAGCGTGATCTCGTAGGATGGAATGCGCGCGGCCGGAATCATGCACAGCGCGCCTACCGCCATCACTTCCAGGCCGATCACCATCGAGCGTTGGTAGCCGATGCGCTCGATCAACCTGGCCGAGGGGATCGAGGCAACGAAGTACGCGATGAACCACACCGACTCGATCAGCGTGGTGCGCGTGTAGTCGAGCGTGAACACGCTGCGCAGGTGCGGCAGCAACGTGTTGTTGATGACCGTGATGAAGCCCCAGATGAAGAACAGGCTGGCCAGCAGTCTGAGTGCCGGGGCGTAACCCCGTCCGTCTCCACCCATGGTCACACTCGTTGCACTGCCTGGAACACTCGGCATGTCATCCCCCGCGTTGTTCATTTAGTTATAGTAGCGTCCCTGGCGGTTGGCGACCAAGAATCAATGCGGGGAAGTGCCATGTCCAAGGGTTCGAGCGGCCGGGTTGCCGCACTGAGTGTTCTCATTGCGGCGGCTGCGCTGGCGGGCACGGCGTACGCCGCCACCGCCGAGCGCGCCCGATGGGGAGTGCTTGCCGACGGCACGGCGATCGATGCCATTACGCTCGCCAACGCCCACGGTGTGCGCGCTCGAATCATCAGCTACGGCGCCACGCTCCAGTCGCTCGAGTCGCCCGACCGGCACGGCAATTCCGCCGATGTCGTGCTGGGTTACGATGATCTGGGCGGCTACCTGCAGCACCCAAGCTATTTCGGCGTGACGGTCGGACGCTATGCCAACCGCATTGCGGGCGGACGTTTCACGCTCGATGGCAAGAACTACCAGCTCACGCTCAACGACAAGAGCAACTCACTGCACGGCGGCACGCGCGGGTTCGACAAACAGGCCTGGCGCGTGGTCGAGACGAAATCCGGCGCGCTCGCCAGCGTTACGCTCGCGCTCGACAGCCCCGCGGGCGACCAGGGGTATCCTGGCAACCTGCACGCCACGGTCACCTACTCGCTCGATGCCGCCGGTGAACTGGGTATCGACTTCCGCGCCACCAGCGACTCGCCGACCGTGGTCAACATGACCAACCACGCGCTCTTCAACCTCGCCGGCGAAGGGGGTGCGCGCGATGTGCTCGGCGAGCGACTCACGATCCCTGCGGCCCGCTATACACCGGTGGACGCAACGCTGATTCCGACCGGCGAGCTGCGCGCGGTCGCGGGTTCGGTGTTCGACTTCAGGGCCGGGCGCGTGCTAGGCGATGCGGTGCGCGACGGGCGTGACGCGCAGATCGTCGCCGGGCGCGGCTACGATCACAA
Source organism: uncultured Gammaproteobacteria bacterium (assembly GCA_963764065.1). Taxonomy (GTDB): domain Bacteria; phylum Pseudomonadota; class Gammaproteobacteria; order Steroidobacterales; family Steroidobacteraceae; genus FEN-1191. Next base: position 276,267 of record CAVXRM010000005.1, read on the forward strand.
CTACGCGCTCGATGCGGGCCTCACCGCGGAGCCCAAACTCGCCGCGCGCCTGCTCGACGCCGTTTCGGGTCGCATGCTCGAGGTCTGGTCGACGGAGCCTGGGCTGCAGATCTACACCGGCAACTTCCTCGATGGCACGCTCAAGGGCAAACATGGCCATCTGTATCGCATGGGTGATGGCATCGCACTCGAGCCGCAGAAATTCCCGGACACGCCCAATCAACCAGCCTTTGGCTCTGCGCGCATTGATGCCGCGCACCCCTACCACCATCGCATGGCCTACCGACTCTCGACCCTCATGCCATCGAAATAGTTTTCGCGCTGCGCAGCAGGGATATCGAGCTTCAGGTCCCAGTGCTCCAGTATCTTCCCGCGGGCATGGCGAAAGATGTCGACGACCATTGCGCGCACAGCGTCGCCTACCCGTACATCCAGGATCACCGCCATCAGATCTGCGGAGCGCAACACTCGCACGGGATCGATGAGAAAATTCTCGCGCGCGAACATGGGCTCCAGAACTGCGATAGCCGCTTCGCGCCCTTGCGCCATGCCAGCACTGTGCTGGATATATTCCGTCGCTACATACCTGTCGAAGGCTTCCCGCACCCGTTTCTGGCGATAGAAGAGATCAATGAAATCATCAAGGGCCTGCGGATGAGACGCGGCTTCCACCCGGGCACTGGCGAGCAGCAGCGGAGCCAGCAATGCCGCGCCCAGAAATTCCGATCGATTCATCCTCGCTCTCCTTAATAATCTGCGACCCGACCGCGATTGTGCCGTTGATCGTTCGGACCCAGGAACTCCATCAGCGCCTTGCCGCTGCCGGCGCCTTCGGCAACAACCTTGAGCGCCACCAACACGGGCGTCGCCAGTATCACTCCGGCAATGCCCCAGAACAGCCCGCCGACCCACGAGCAACGGCTGCACGATCTGTCCTTCAATGGTGACGAGCGCCGCAAATGTGCCGGCGACCCCGACCACCTGGCCCAGCGTATCAAAGGAAACGATGGCGACCAGTGAAATGGCGGCCGGCGTACTGCCGGCGCCCAGGTAGGGAATGAAGTTGAGCACGGCCGCGAGCGCGCCCCACAGGCAGACCGACGGCCTGTAGGACTGTCGGCATTGCGAAAGCAGGCGCTGGACTACGTGAACCGTAATCGGCCGCAGATGCGCAGTGACCCGAAGTCAGCGCCGACTGACACACGAGCGGGCGCTGCTCCGATAGGTCCCGCCAGCGTCGTACGCAAAATGGTGCTCACGTCGCAACGGCGACACGGCCGCTCCACAGTCACATTTCCAGGAGAACCCTGATGCCGAATCTCAATTCCGCGAAGCTGATTGTGCCAGCAGCCCTGTGCGCGACCGCCAGGAGCATGCCCGACGCCTCGGTGAACCCGCGCCGCAACAGCTTGCTCGCCTCGCTCCCCGATGAGGACTACTACCGGCTGGTGCCGTATCTGACGAGCGTGCGCCTGGGGGCCGGCGAGCGGCTGGGTGAATCGGGCAACCGCCAACGCTACGTCTACTTTCCCGTTACCAGCGTGCTGTCATTGCAGTGCGTACTCGAGGATGGCGCGGGCTCCGAGATCGCCGTCATTGGCCGTGAAGGCCTGTTCAGTGCCACGCTGCTGATGGATGACACCACGGCCTCCAGCAAAGCGCAGGTTCAGTGCGGCGGCGTGGCGTATCGCGGCGCAGCCGAACATATCGCCCGTGAATTCCGGCGCGGCGCAGCCTTCCAGCGACTGGTGCTGCGTCACATGCAGACGCTGTTCATGCAGGTATCGCAGATCTCGACCTGCAACCGCAGTCACCCGGTGGAGCAGAGACTGTGCCGCTGGCTGCTCGGAATGCTCGAGCGCGACACGGGACGGGAACTGCTGGTTACGCAGGAACGCCTGGGATTCATACTCGGGGTTCGGCGCGAGAGCGTCACGGAGGCCGCTGGGCGCCTCCAGGAAGCTGGCGCGATCCGCTACCGTCGCGGACATATCACCGTGCTCGCGGCGCACGAACTCGAAGCCCGCGCCTGCGGCTGCCACGCCGAGCTCAAGCACATCCATGAGCGCTCGCTCGTCGCGGCGGGCGACGCCGTTGAAACCATCACGCCAAGCGTGCGTGCGGCGAGGATCGCCGCGATGAGCAAGGGCTTGCAAGGCGGCGCTACCGCGCAGGCAGTGTCCACTGCGGGCTAGCGGCACGCATAGAAAAAGGGCGGCCTGTCCCCAGGCCGCCCGTTTTTTCGGATCAGCGCTAGTTGTTTCGCTCCCACTCCATCACGCGCTTTTCCGCTTCTTCCTTAGCGACGCCGTAGCGTTCCTGCACGCGACCCACCAGCTGATCGCGGCGCCCGGCAATCTGATCCAGTTCGTCATCGGTGAGCTTGCCCCACTGCTCCTTGATCTTGCCCTTGAGTTGCTTCCAGTTTCCTTCTGCTCGGTCCCAATTCATGGTTCTCTCCTGCTTGCTTGGTCGAGCAATAGAGTCGGCCTTCAACCAGGTTCCTGGCAGCTCCCGAAGCGCACCTCCCTGTGTAGGGTGCTGCTTACACGTTCGTTCAGAGCACTGGCGCGCGCCCTGCTCTCGCTGACTGTCTCAACATCCAGACAGCTGTCTGTCTCAACGTCCAGACAGTTGACAGTGTTTTCCACACAGCGGTTAATGGCCACACGCTGCAGAGCGCATATACCGCGCCCGCAATCGCACCGGAAGAATCTGCGTCGCGCCACTGACGATGGCCCGAGGCGCTTTGGTCCTCCGGCGACCCCACGCGACTCAAACGCATCCCGACCGGATGCCGTAGCCGCCCATCAAGCATGAACCAATACACCTTCCACGCGAGGTGCCGATGCCTATTCTGGATTTCGAAATCGCGATACTCGGCGCCGGCCCCGGCGGCCTGAGCGCCGGCGCGCGCGCCGCACAACGGGGTCGCTCGCACGTGTTGCTGGAAGCCGCCGAACGCCACGCCAACACCATCCAGCAATACCAGCGGCGCAAGCACATCATGGCCGAGCCCAGCTACCTGCCGCTGCGCAGTGACATCGACTTCGAGGCCGGGCGGCGCGAGGAGATTCTCGCCAGTTGGCAGCAAACGGTCGAACGCAGCAACGTCAATGTGCGCTACCGGGCAGAAGTCGTGAAGATCTCGGGATCTGCTGGCGACTTCGCCATCGAACTGAGATCCGGCGAGGTGCTCCGCGTTGCACATGTCATCCTGGCGCTCGGCGTCCAGGGCAATCCGCGGCCGCTCGGCGTGCCCGGCGACGAGCATGCGTGCATCCAGTCGACGCTGGAGTGCGCGGAAGACTTCGATGCCGAAACCATCATGATTGTCGGGGCCGGTGACTCGGCGATCGAGAATGCCATCGCGCTGTCGCGCGCCAACAAGGTCATTGTCGTCAATCGCGGCGCTGGCTTTCCGCGCGCCAAGGACAGCAACGCGCTGCGGATCCACAAGGCCATCGACAGCAAGAGCGTGCAATGTGCTTACGGCGCCGTCGTGGCACGGGTCGAGAACGCGCCGGAGGTGGGTGGCAAGCGCAGCTGCAGGGTGACATTGAAGACGCCGGCGGGCGAGACCCAGCAACTCTGCCAGCGCATCATCACGCGACTCGGAGCGGTGCCACCGCGCCTGTTCATCGAGCGCATGGGCGTGCGCTATCAATCCGCAGATGCCGCCGCGTTGCCGGAGCTTTCCAGGAACCTGGAGTCGTCGGTACCGGGGCTGCACATCATCGGCGCGCTGGCCGGCTATCCGCTGATCAAGCAGGCGCTCAACCAGGGGTATGAAGTCGTCGAGCACCTGTGCGGCAATACCGTGGAGCCTGCCGACCACGCGCTGCTAGCCGCGAAGCTCGACGCCGTGCCCTTTGGCCACGACTCCGCCGCGACACTCGAGCTGATCGGCGAGCGTGTCAGGATGTTCCAGGGCGTAAATCCCCTGCTGCTGCGTGAGCAGGCCATGGCCAGTACCGTGCGCGTGCTGGAGGCAGGCAACGAAATCTTCGTGCGCGGTGACTACCTGGCCACGGCCTTCAATGTGCTGCAGGGCGTCGTCTACCTGTATACGCCCGATGCGCCGCCGCTCGAGATTCGCGCCGGCCAGTTCATCGGCGCGGTCAGCCTGATATCGGGGCGCCCTTGCGAGGCCACGGCTGTGGCCGGCCCCGACTGCGTACTGCTCGAGACGCCGCAGCGCATGGTGAAAAAGCTGATGCGCAGCGAGGCCTCGGTCCGGGAGTTCGTGGACCGCGTCTACATCCTGCGGGCGCTGAAGTATCTGCTGACCAGCAGCAGCAGCGCGACCACGCTGCACCGGCTGGCGCAGAGCGCCCGGATCCACCGGCTCGAGGGCGGTGATGTGCTGTTCAACGAAGGCGACGCCGTGGATCGCATCTACCTGGTGCGGCGCGGCTCGGTCACGCTCTCGCGTTGCGTTGGCAGCGCGGACACCATCATCGCCTATTGCGCGGCCGGCGCCATCGTCGATTCGGTCGGCGAGAGTTCCGGCAAGTCGACGCGCGCGGTGTCGGCACGCGCCACGGTCGCCACCGAGGCGTTGAGCCTCGATCACGCGACCTTCATGCGCGAACTGGGCGACGATGCCGAGTTGATGCGGCAACTGCAGAAGCAGCGCGCCTTGCAGCTCGAGCAGTACGCGCATATGCAGGCCAGGCCCGACGCCGGCAATATCCTGTCATTCCTGATGGAGCATGGCGTTGGCGAGGCAACCAACGTCCTGGTGATCGACGAAACCCTGTGCATCGGCTGCGATCAGTGTGAAACGGCCTGCGCCTCGACCCACAAGGGTGTCTCGCGACTGGACCGACGTGCCGGCCCGTCGTTCATGTCGCTGCATCTGCCGACCTCGTGCCGGCACTGCGAACACCCGCATTGCATGAGCGACTGCCCGGCCGATGCGATCCACAAGCTGCCCAACGGCGAAGTATTCATCGATGACAGCTGCATCGGCTGCGGCAAGTGCGAGGAGAACTGTCCCTATGGCGTGATCAAAATGGCTGAAGTGCCGGCAACGACCGGACTGCTGGCGCGGCTGCTGCGCACGCCGGCGCCGGAAGCGGCCAAAACCGCCGTCAAGTGCGACATGTGCGTGGGCTCGAAATCCGGTCCGGCCTGCGTCAACGCTTGTCCGACCGGTGCCGCTATCCGCATCCATGCCGAGGACGTCGTACAGCTGGCGAGCAAGCGCGTGGCATCCGGATGAGTGCCGGCCCGCAACAGCCCCTGCACCAGTCGTTCCTGAGCATCGCGCGCTATCGCTATGCCCTGTACGCCGCGCTGTTGGGCGGAACGTGCGTCATCGCCTACTTCAGCGCGGCGTGGCGCGCGCCGCCGCGGGGCGACACGGTGCTGGGTTACACGCTCGGGACGATTGCCGCCGCCCTGGTGCTGTTCCTGATGTCCTACGGCATCCGGCGGCGCTCGTTTCGCACCCGCGCCGGCAGTACCAAGCGCTGGCTCTCCATGCACGTCTACATGGGATTGTGCGCGCTGCTGATCGCGAGTCTGCACAGCGGCCTGCAGCTGGGTTACAGCGTCCACACCCTCGCCTTCATACTGCTTGCCCTGGTAGTGCTGAGTGGCTGCTGGGGCGTGTACGCCTACCTGCGCTACCCGACGCTGATGTTGCGCGAACGCGGCAATGTGAGCCGCGAGGTGCTGCTGGCGCGCATCAGCGCCTGCGACCAGCAGGCGCTCTCTATCGCTGCGCAATCGTACCCCGAGACCCTGGAGCTGGTTGCCGATGCCGTGCGCCGCACGCGATTTGGCGGCAGTGTCTGGGCACAGCTGCGCGGGCGCGATGCGTCGATGCTCATGCTGGCACCGATTCGCATTGCAGGTTTTGCGCGGCTGGTGAGCAATCGGGGCCAGCAGGCCCTGATCGCACAGCTGGCGAAGCTACAGGCGCTGAGCCAGGACGGTGACACCCAGAATGCGCTGCACCAGCTGCTCAGGATCAGCGGCGACAAAGCGGTACTGGTCCGGCGCGTGCAGCACGACATCCGGCTGCAGGGGCTGCTGCAGGTCTGGCTGCACGTGCATCTGCCGCTCAGCTTCGCAATGCTCGCCGCCCTGGCGGTGCACGTCTTCTCAGTGTTGTACTACCGGTAGCAGACATGCGTATTGTGCTGCGCCGTCGGCTGAACGATCCCTTGGCCGCCGAACGGCGTCACTATCGCCAGACCCTGTTCGACGTGGCCCGGTTGACCATTGGCAGTGGCGCAGACCAACTTATCCAGGTCGTGTATCCGGGCGTGCCCGCTGCCCACGCCATGCTCGAACAGCGACGCGGCGAGCTCTGGGTGCAGGCGCAGGGCCCTGAACCCGTTGCGGTCAATGGTGAACCGCGGCGCAAGCGCCTGCTACGGCGCGGTGATGTGCTGGCCATCGGCGACATGCGCCTCACCGTGGAAGACCTGCGCGCCGATCGGGTCGTGGTCCTGCGGCTCGGCCTCCCGGCGGAGGGCGACAGCGCGGCCGCGCCCTTGGCCGCTGCGCAAAGCCTGAAGGCCGCGGGCCTGCGCACGGGCCGCCTGTCCCGACGGCTGGTGGTCACGCTGTTGTGCAGCACGCTGATTGCGCCGTTGATTTCCTCGTTCAATACACCGCTGCGCGCCTGGTGGCGCGCTACCGCACTGATGCCCAGCGATGCGCTATGGCAGCCTGCGCCCTTGAACCCGGCGCACCAATTCACGGCCCGCAATTGCAATGCCTGCCATGGCGCGGCATTCACGCGCGTGTCGGATCGCGCCTGCAACGCCTGTCATCGTGGCGTGCAGCACCATGTGCCAGCCGCTTCTCCCGCGCGCCCGGCATTCGCAAAGCGATCGTGCGTGGATTGCCATATCGAGCACGCTCGACCCAGCCAGTTCATCGACCGCAGCTCGGGCCCCTGCGTCGAGTGCCACCGCGATCTGCGCCGCCTGGATCCGCAGACTTCGCTGCTGGATGCCACCGACTTCGGCAGCGGTCACCCGGATTTTTCCCTGACCATGCTGGAACCTGCGACCAGCGATCCGACCAGCGCGTGGCAGACCCGCGTCGTGCGCCCGGCGGCGCAGTCCCAACGCGTGGAGCGCTCCAACCTCAAGTTCTCGCACCTGGTGCATCTCGCCAGGACCGGCATCAAATCGCCCACCGGCACGCAGATCCTGCAATGCAGGAGTTGCCACACTGCGGATAGCAGCGGACGACACATGAGCCCGATCCGCATGGAAGCGCAATGCGGACGCTGCCATCGGCTGCTGTTCGATGAACACGACCCGGCCAGCGCCGTCCCCCACGGCGCCCTGGCACCGATGTTCACGGCGCTGCAGGAACACTTCAGCCGCATGTTCCTGCAGACGCAGGGTGTCGACAGCCGATCGGCCGGACGGCGACGCCCCGGTGGCGAGCAGGTGGTACTGACGCAGGCCGAACAGCGGCGCGCGCTGGACTGGACCCGGCATCAGTCGCTGCAGGCGGCGCGCGAATTGCTGGAAACGCGGGTGTGCGTGCAGTGCCACACGGTGACTCGTCGCGAAGGCGCGCGCGATTTTGATCAATGGCAGGTCGCGCCGGTACGCCTCAATTCGTCGTGGATGCCGCGCGCACAGTTCAGTCATGCGGCGCATCGCAGTTCATCCTGTGTCAGCTGTCATCGCCACGCCGAAGAATCCCGGCTCAGCAGCGATGTGCTGATGCCGGACATCGGCAGCTGCCGCAGCTGCCACAGCGGCAGCAGGGCCAGGGGTCGGCTGGTCTCCGACTGCGCGATGTGCCATCGATTCCACTTGCCGGGTCGCGGACCCTACGCCGCCAGCCATGCGGCGCCGTAGCGGCAGCTGGTTTGCCGGTGCTGCCGCGCACGGCCTCGTGCTTGGCGCTGCGTGGGCAAGTACTGCAACGCCGGTGCGTGCGGCTGACGAACCCGATCCTGCAGCACCGACAGTGCGCCCCTGCCCCGCGCCCGACGTCGGCAGCGAATCCCAAGTGTCGCGGCGCCGGCCCGGCGAGGCTGCGCCGCCGGATTCGCCCGCCGGCGAATGCGACACCGATCGGCTGCCACGGATCGTATCTGGAAGCTTGCCTGCTCCACTTGCAGTCGCCGATCGCTGGCGGCTGGTGGAGGGGCTCGGCTACCGGGTCGATTGGCTCGATGCCTACCACGGCAACAACGTGCTCAAGGGCGATCGACCCGCATTTGGTAAGGAAGGCTTCATCAACCTCGGTGCGGTTGCGGCCACACTGATCGAGGCCCGGCACATTCCGACCAGCGCGACTGGCGTCGCCGACGCCCAGGGCGCTCGCAGCGCGACCCGCGACGAGTTGTTCTACAACCAGAGCCTTTCCGTCGACGCGGTCATCTATCGTGGCGACACCAGTTTCCGTCCGCCGGACTGGCAGTGGCGCCTGACTGCGGTGCTGTCGCAGAGCGGCACGCGCGCCGACGCACAGAGCACCAGCGCTGGCACGGCAGCGATCCAGGCGCTCTGGTACGAGCAGCACCTGCGCAATGCTTCGGCGAACTACGACTTCGACAGCGTGCGCGTGGGTATCCAGCCGCTCAGCAGTGACTTTCGCGGCTTCCTGCTCTCCGATCAACCGCTGGCATTGCGGCTGTTCGGCACGCGACGCAACAACGTTTTGCAATACAACCTGGCGTATATCCGCCGCGTGCAGAAGAATCGGGTACGACTGAACGACATCACCGCGCCCCTGCCGCGCAACGATGTGCTGCTCGCCAACCTCTATTGGCAGGACTTCCCGCGCGCCGGCGTCACCTCGGAGTTCGTCGCTGCGTACAGCAGCAGCCGCGAGCCCGGCCCGCGGCTGGTGCCCGGGCCCAGCTTGCCAGGCAGTGCTGTCGCGCTGAGCGCGCACGACTACGACGTGGGCTACCTGGGCTATGGCTTTGACGGCCACTTCGGCCGGCTCAATGCCACCACGATGATCTATGGGCTCTCGGGTCACGAGCGCCAGTCTCCATTCACCGGCAGCGCGACCCGCGTGCAGGCCTGGTTTGCCGCCAGCGAGTGGTCGGTGGATACCGACCGGCGACGCTGGCGCCTGTCGTTGCTGCACAGCTCGGGCGATCGCGATCCGCAGGACGGGCGCGCGAACGGTTTCGACAACCTCAACGCAAGTCCGGTGTTCGCGGGCACCGATTCCAGCTACTACGTGCATCAGCGCCTGGCCCTCGCCGGCGGCGTGTTCGACCTGAAGTCACGCGATGCGCTGCTGCCCTCGCTCCGATCAGTCGCAGACGGCGGTCAAGCCGACTTCAGCAATCCAGGCGTGAATCTCGCAGGCCTGGGGCTCGATTTCGACGCCTCGCTGCGCTGGCGCTGGTCCTTCGATGCCAACCAGCTCTGGTTTGATCAGCCGGCTGGGCTCGCGGCGCTGATGCAGCGAGCCGTCGTCGATCGCCGCCTGGGCGCGGAACTGGCGGTGAATTCATTCTGGCGGCCGTTCGCGAACCAGAATCTCATCGTGCGCTTGTCCGGTTCAATGCTGGTGCGCGGCCCGGGATACCGGGAGCTGTATGACGGGGGCGACCCCTACTCCGCGTTCGCGCAACTCATCTTCAGTTACTGAAGGGCTCAGCCCAAGGGCCAGTGTCATGACCAACATTTCAAGACTGCTACGCAACAGCATCATGGTGCTGGCACTGGGAGCTGCCGTTGGCCTGGGTCGGTACCCGGTTGCGGCCGCATCCCCGGCGGACATCCTTTATCCGCCTGCGCCCGCGTCGCAGGGCGAAGCCGAAGCAGCGGCCAAGAGCAGTGGCTGCCTGAGCTGCCATCTCGCAACTGACAGTGCCTCGATGCACGACGCCGCCGCAGTGCGCCTCGGCTGCAGCGACTGCCACGGTGGCGATGCGCGCGTGACACTTGCCTGCGGGTGTCGCGGCCGGTACCGTGAGCTATCGGGCCATCGAAGCCAAGGCGCATGTGCGGGCCCGGCATCCAGAGGAATGGGCAGGCACTGGAGGAGCGAATCCGCAGCGCAGTTACACCTTGCTCAATCGCGAGAGCCCCGCGTTCGTACGCTTCGTGAATCCCGGCGACTACAGAGTCGCGCGCGAAGCCTGCGGCGCCTGCCACAGCCAGATCATCGACAAGGCAGTGCGCAGCCTCATGGCGACCACGGCGATGTTCTGGGGCGGCGCGTCGTACAACAACGGCGTACTGCCGTTCAAGAACTACCTGCTGGGCGAGGCCTATACGCCGAGCGGCCAGGCCGCATCGATCAGCGGCCCGCTGCTCGCGGATCCGCTCGCCGCGCAGCGCGCGCACGGCGTGTTGCCCGCGCTGATGCCACTGCCCGCGTGGGAAAGCGTGCGGCCGGCCGATGTGTTCCGCGCCTTCGAACCAGGCGGTCGCATCGCCGGCAACCGCTTCCCGGAAACCGGCCTGCCGAACCTGGGGGGACTGCAGCTGCTGAACGAACCGGGCCGGCCAGACATTCACCTTTCCAATCGCGGCCCGGGCACGGGCGGGCGCATCGCCGTGCCGCTGATCAACATACAAAAGACCCGATTGAATGACCCGCTGCTGTGGTTCCTCGGCACGAACGATCAGCCCGGGGACTATCGCAGCTCAGGCTGCAGCGCCTGCCACGTGGTGTACGCGAACGATCGCGACCCGGCGCACGCCGGACCCTACGCGCCCTACGGCCACGACGGCATGAGCCACACCAGCGACCCCACCATCAGCAAGGCGCAGTCCGGACATCCACTGGAACATCGCTTCACGCGCGCCATCCCGACCAGCCAGTGCATGGTCTGCCACATGCACCAGCCCAACATGTTCATGAACACCTTCATGGGCTACACGATGTGGGACTACGAGTCGGACGCGCCACTGATGTGGCCGCAGCAGCAGCGCTATCCGACGGCGGCCCAGAGCCGCGCGATCAACGATCGCAATCCCGAGGGCGCCGCGACGCGTGGCAACTGGGGCGACCTCGACTTCCTGCGCGGCGTGAGCGAGCTCAATCCGCAACTCCACGATACGCAGTTCGCGGACTACCACGGCCATGGCTGGAACTTTCGCGCCGTGTTCAAGCGTGATCGCCATGGCACGCTGCTCGATCGCGACGCGCGTCCGGTCAGCGACTCGGACCCGGAGAAGTTCCACAAGGCGGTGCAGCTCACTTCCATCCACATGGAAATGGGCATGCAGTGCGTCGATTGCCATTACGCGCAGGATGCGCACGGCAACGGCTACATCTATGGCGAAGTGGCCACCGCGGTCGAGATCGACTGCATCGATTGCCATGGCAGCATCCGCGCGTACCCGACGCTGCGCAGTTCCGGGCCGGCAGCGCCACCGGGTGGCACCGACCTGTCGCTGCTGCGCAATCCGGATGGCGCCCGGCGCTTCGAATGGCGCGCCGGCCACTTGTACCAGCGCTCGCTGGTCGATCCCAAGCTCGAGTGGCGGATCAAACTGGTGAAGGACAGTGTCGATCCTGCATCGCCTGACTACAACGTGCGCGCCGCGCAGGCCAAGCTCATGAGTCGCGACACCGCCAGCCAGCACTGGGGCGGCGATGTGGACGATGCGCACCTGGCGCACGGCAACAGCAATATGGAGTGCTATGCCTGCCATACCTCCTGGACCACGAGCTGCGGCGGTTGCCATCTGCCCACCGAAGCGAACGCACTGACCGATCGGCACCACTACGAAGGCGGCAGCGCGCGCGTCTATGCGACCTACAACCCGCAGGTCGCGCGCGATGACATGTTCATGCTGGGCCGTCGCGGCAACGCCGACGGCGGCAAGATTGCGCCGGTGCGCTCCAGCTCGGCGCTGGTCGTGTCCTCGACCAACGCGAACCGCGAGCATGTGTACATCCAGCAGCCGCCCATCTCAGCCAGCGGCTACAGCTCGCAGGCCTTCAATCCGCACTATCCGCACACCGAACGCACGGCCGAGACCAAGACCTGCGACGACTGCCACCTGGCGGCGCAGCGCGACAACAACGCCATCATGGCGCAGCTGCTGCTGCAGGGAACCAACTTCGTCAACTTCATCGGCTACAACGCCTGGGTCGGCACTGCGGGGGGCCTCAGCGCAGTGCAGGTCACGGAATGGGAAGAGCCGCAAGCGGTCATCGGCAGTTACCTGCAGCGCTATGCCTATCCGGATTACTTCCGGCAACACCAGCAACGCAAACGCCAGCTGCAGCACGCGCAGCATCACGCGGGCGGTGCAGCGCGCTGCCTGCAGTTGCGCGGCGAGTATGTCTATGCCGCCGAAGGCGCGCGTGGCCTGCGCGTCTATGACGTGGCCAACGTGGCCAACAAGGGCTATAGCCAGCCCATCGTTGCCGCTGGCGGCGGCGGCAGCGTACTGGCCACGAGCGACGCGAGTTGCGTCGCCCTGCCGACCAACCAGCCGATCGATCCGCGCCGCAACCAGGGCACGCTGATGCGCGAAGCCAACCAGGAGCGCGCCTTCCATCCGATCTACAACTACGCCTTGATCACCGATCGCAAGGAAGGCCTGATCCTCACCGATATCAATACCTTCGCCGACGGCGAACCGCGCAACAACCGGCTGCGGCGTGCGCTGACCTGGAATCCGGGCGGCATCCTCAAAGGCGCGCGTCATCTCACGATCGGCGGACACTATGTCTATGTGATCGCCGACGCGGGCCTCGTGATCGTGAACCTGGATCAGCCGCTCGAGCCAAAGTTGGCGAGCGTCGTGCCGCTGGATGATGGCCGCGCCACGGCGCTGCAGTTCCGCTACCTGTTCGTCACGGATGCCACGGGATTGCAGGTCATCGATGTCACCGATCCGTCGCATCCGCGGCTCATCGAAGGCAATCGCATCGCACTGGAAGACGCGCAGCGCGTGTACGTGGCGCGCACCTTCGCCTACGTGGCCGCGAAGCGCCAGGGATTGGCGATCATCGATGTCGAGCGCCCCGAGAGCATGAAGCTGGCACAACTCTTCGACGCCGGTGGCGCACTGCGCGATGCGCGCGACGTGGTCGTAGCCTCCACCAATGCCTCGCTGTTCGCCTATGTGGCGGACGGCGCCGGTGGGCTGAAGGTTCTGCAGCTGACTTCACCGGCGAGCCAGCCGAAGTTCTACGGCTTCAGTCCTGATCCGAAGCCGGAACTGATCGCCGGGTACGCCACGGGCTCGGCAGCCCTGGCTCTGTCCAAGGGCCTGGATCGCGACCGCGCCGTCGACGAGACCGGACACCAGATCGCCGTGTTCGGCCGACGCGGCGCAGGCGCGCTCAGCAGCGAGGAAACGCGGCGGCTCTACCTGGATGAATCCGGTCAGCCCTGGTACGTCAAGCAACCCAACCCATGAATGTCCGCGTTGTCCTGGGGCTGGCAGGATTGGCCTTGTACAGCGGCGCGGGCGGCGTCCTGGCCGCGCCGCTCCCCTATCAATCGCCCGATCAACACCTGGGCGTTGCCAGCTGTGGCTCATCGGTCTGCCACGGATCGATCACACCCAATGCCAGCTCGCCGGTGCAGTTGGATGAATACATCACCTGGTCACACCGCGATGCGCACGCCCAGGCCTATGGCGCGCTCACGGGCGAACGCGGTCGTGCGATTGCGGCGAAGCTCGGAATCGCCGCGCCGCAAACCGCGGGCATTTGTCTGGCCTGTCACGCCGACAACGTGCCCGCCGCGCAGCGCGGCCCCAGATTCGTGCTGGCCGATGGCGTGGGCTGCGAGGCCTGCCATGGCGGCGCGCAGCGCTGGATCGCCAGTCACGTTGCGGCCGATGCCAGTTATCGGAGCAATGTCAGCCGCGGGATGTATCCTTCAGCCGACCTCTCCGAGCGCGCGCGCCTGTGCGAATCCTGCCACGTGGGCAACGCCGACAAACTGGCAACCCACCGCATCATGGGCGCCGGCCATCCGCGCCTGGGGTTCGAACTGGATACCTATCTCGCGCTCGAGCCCGCGCACTATGCGATCGACGCGGACTACCGGCAACGCAAGCCGACCTACAATCATGCGCAGACCTGGGTGGGCGGACAACTGCAGGCAACGCTATCGCAACTGGCTCTGCTGCAGCAGCGCCGGCAATTCGACGGCGCGCTGTTTCCGGAGCTGGCGCTGTTCAATTGCAGCGCCTGTCACGATTCATCGATGCGTCGGCCGGTGTGGAGCCGGCAATCGATGACGCAATTGACCGCGCCCGGCACCGTGCCGCTCAACGATGCTTACTGGCGGATGAGTTGGCTCATCGCCCGCGCCCTCGATGCGCAACAGGGCGCGCAGCTGTTGGCGCAGGGCCAGGCGCTGCAGAAAGCCGCGATGCTGAGCCGCGAACAGGTCGCTATCGAGGCGCAGCGACTCAGCGCCTTGGTACAGCAGTTGCAAACGCGCGCGCTGCATGAAACCTGGACCGGGTCACAGGCTTCAAGCCTGATCGGCACGATCCTGCTGGCCGGCGTCGAGGGCGACTTTCGCGACTACCTCGGCGCTGAACAGGCCGTGATGGCCATCGAGCTGCTGCTCATCGACACCGGGCAGGCGCCAAGATTTCGGCCGCAGCTCGATGAACTCTTTCGGCTCGTCAAGGACGACGAGACTTTCCGCTCGGCCGGGTTCAGGACAGCGCTGCGTAACTTGCAGAGCCAGGTCCGCTAGCGGAAAGCACGGCAGTCTGACGACCAGGCCGTACCTTCCGCCGGCGAATGCTCAGGTGGCGGTCACACTCATTGCCGTGGTATCGACGCTCTTGACGTCCTTGACCCTGGCGACCACACCCTTGATGTGATCAATGTCGTCCTGGCTCGAGAGACTCCCGGTCAGCGCCACGACGCCATCGGTCGTAATGACGCCTATTGCACCACTCATACCCACACTATCGACGGCGATTTCAGATTTCACGTTCGCCGTAATTTCAGTGTCACTGACTGGCAGCGTGGTGGCGACTTCCGGCTGCTGGCCAACAACCGCGGCAGGCGGGATCGTGCTTGTCACAGCGGGGGCCGGCACGGGCTCAGCGCGGTTGGCGGTCGCCGCTGCCGCCATCGCCGCGCTCGCTGTGCTCAGATCAGGCGTGGCGCGCACATCGGGCGTGGCACGCACGTAAGGCGTAGCGCGCTCTTCAGGCGCGGCGCGCGCGGGCTCGACGGCCGCACGCTTGGCGGAGCTAGCCACTCCGGGAGTTGGCGCGACAGGCGTCTCCACCACCGGTGCCACTGGAGCGAGCGCTACAGGTGCCTCGGACAGCGGAGCGGTTGCCTCGGGCGCAACGGGACGCTCAATGGCGGGTGGCGGCGGCGTAAGTGCCAGAGGGACGGCAGCCGGGGCGTGAGGGCGCATGGCGACTGACATGACGCCGATGCCTGACGACCACGGCCAGGCCGGCGGCGACGATGATCTTGCGTGTGAGTTGTTCGTTCATGCATGGGGTACTCGGTTGGTGAAAGTGCTGGGTGAAACCTGCTGCTCGGGTTCCTGCAGCAATCTCTCACTCTTGAAGCCCGAGCCTACAGGCCACGAGGCCAGTGGTCGGTTTCCTGGCGCACTTAGCAGTGCGCAGGCGCCGAACCCCGCCAAGTGCCTTCCACATCCAAACGATGCATCGCGAAATCAATCACCACTCGGACACGAATATGTCGTGCGCCTGATTGGTATCGGCAGGTACGAGGGTCGTCGCCGACGACGCGTACGCCACGTGGCGGCCATCGCCCGACAGGGCCGGGCGCTCGGCGCCAGCTCCCGTCCCGAAGGATTCGCCGCTACCCGACGGCAATGAAGCCCGCCCGGTGATCTGGTGCGTCATGTCACGAATGAAAATGTCGTTGCCGCCGTCCCTGTCGCCGTCGACCAGACCGCCCGAGCTGGAACTGAATGCAACGATGCTGCCATCCGCAGAAATTGCGGGCAGGAGCGAGGAGCCGCCGGCATCAGCGCCGTTCCGCCAGTTCAGCGAAGCGCGCGTGAGCGCCGCGGTCGTCTGGTCATAAACGAAAATGTTGTAGTCCAGGACCGGTGGGTCGCCGGCGAGCCGGTCGAAGGTATTGGTGGCATAGGCCACGTAGCGACCGTCGCTGGAAATTGCAGGTGCGAGTCCCATGCACGGATAGAGCGGATCCACGGGATCGGGCGAAATGCAGAGCGTCGTGCCCGTCGACCTGTCGTGCAAGTAGGCGCCGATGGCGCCGTTGTTGGGAGCGGCGACCAGGTTGGTGGCACCCGATTCGAAAGCGACGTAGCGCCCATCGGAAGAGATGGACGGTCGGTAGCTCCCCTCGCCGACGATCATGGCCTCCGCTCCGGCCGACGAAACGGACACGCGAGCCGTGGCATGAGTCGTTTGGTCGAAAACAAAGATGTCCCAACCGCCGTTGGTGTCATTCGCCACGAGATTCGAAGCGTACGAGGTGAACGCGATGTAACGGCCATCTGCCGTCATCGCGGATTCGCCGGAGTCGGCGTTGGCCTGGCTGCCATCGAATGCCATGGAGACGCGCTGGGTAGTGCCGGTGAGGCGGTCGTGAACGAACAGGTCGGAGACTCCATTGGTGTCTCCGCTGGCGAGGTTGCTGGCGGTGGAGGCGAAGGTAACGTAGCGTCCGTCACCGGAAATCGCCGGCCGGGTGGAAATGCCGTCGCTCTGTGCGCCGTCCGAGGCAACCGATACCCGCGTGGTGACGCCCGACTGACGATCGCGCACGAAGATGTCGGCGTAGCCGTTCGTGTCGCCTGCGACGAGATTGCTGGCTACCGACCAGAATGCCACGTACCGCCCGTCGCTGGACATTGCCGGATCGCCCGAATCGCCGTTGGCCTGCGTGCCGTCGGAGGCGACGGATACGCGCGTCGTCGTGATGGGTGCACTGGTAGGCGTATTGGTGAAATAAACGCTCACCGTGCAGGGTCCGGAGATGACGGCGGTGGTGTAAACGTTGCCCTGCAACGAACCGTTGCAGGCATCGATGACCCCATTGGCTGTCATCACACCCGTCTCCACGCTACCGAGCGCGTAGCCGCTGTAAGCCGTAAGCGTGATACTCAGCGTGTTCCCCATAACCACACTTTGCGTCGCGGGCGTCACCGTGCCGCCAGAGTCGGGTGTAACGGTGACCAGGAAGCTTGGTGGCGGCGGCGGCGGCGGTGGCGGCGGCGGCTGACCTCCCCCGCCACATGCAGATAGCGACACGAGGGTCAGCAAACCCAGCGGGCAGCACGCAGGAGCAAATTTGTGCATATGCATTAAATTGGTGGCTAGGGTGGGACTCGAACCCACGACCTCGGCATTATGAGCGACTTGCGAGAAATCTGAGTCTTATCAATCAATAGGTTGTCGCGGGCGTCCGTTGCGCGATAGCCCCACGAAGCACAACTGAGCACCCCCGGATCACGAGAAATTCACGAGCGGCCTAGTCCAAGTCTGGTGACAGCAAAGGGTTGGCCGCCTTTGATGACACCCCGTAATCACCGTCTCACTTAACCTCGGTGTCCGGAATATCTCAGGAAGTCCGCGCGATCAATGTCCGGTTGAGCTTACGAGGCCCAATCCCGTGAGCGCCTCGTCGACTCCGCCGTACAAGGTACTTTGTAGCAATTCGGTCCACTCGCGCTGCTGCTCCGCATCGAGCGCAGCCCACGTGGTCTTGATCGGCCAGGGGCGCTTCACGGTTATGCCCTGATACAAATATCGAATTATGGGCTTCGCTTCCGTGTTCAGGCGGAAGAAGACCAGCATCATCGGCGTACCCACATAGATACGGTCTCGACCGAACAGCCCTTCGGCGCAGAGGCACAGACCAATGGGAATATGCAGCGTATCCAGAGTCTTCGCCCTGGTGATGAGCAGAACGGCGTCCACGCCCTGCTTCCGTCCCTGGATGACGATGGACGGATAGAACTCATGGTAGTCGAGCGCATCCGGGTCGTCGCGTGGATACGCCTCCGGAGGCAGGTCCAGCAGCTCCACGGCAAAGCGGGTGCCAGGGCCTGGCTTACGCGCTCGACAAGCTTCGAATCCAGTGACCAATCCTGGATCGAGACTGCTTCGGAATGATTGTTGAAGGCCGTGAACCCGGATCTCGCCTGACGTACAGCGCTCTGCCCACGGACGAATACACCGCCATCTTGTGGACGGAGGCGATGTCCGTTGCGAGCACTCTACCGCCATATGAATGTTCGGCAGCAATCCCTAGGGTCGGCACCAGGAATAGTATCCACAGGCTGAGTCGCATCATGCACGCCTCCGGTTCAGGCAGCTGACCAGTCGGGGGCCAGATGACTCTTTCAATACCGCACTTGCCGGTGAGAATCTTGGCATCAATAACGTCAGCAAGAAAATCCGGCTCGTCAGCTTCAGCAATGCGAGCTGTGTCCATCCGATCAACAGACCCTGACCCACAACGGCGCAGACAACCCTTCGGAGCTCAAGTGTTGCCCATGTGGCCGAAAAGGACCCCAAAGGGTCTGGTGGCTAGGGTGGGACTCGAACCCACGACCTCGGCATTATGAGTGCCACGCTCTAACCAGCTGAGCTACCTAGCCAAATGCCCTCAAAAGGGTGCGGGATTCTCCCGGCGCCCCTGCCGTCCGTCAAGGCTTTCCCCGGGACCCGCGCCAACCGGCCGCCCGGCTGTTGCTTTCCTGCCCCAGAGGTTCGCGTTTCTTGACATTGGATGACAGCGGTTTCAAGGTAAAAACCGCTTGGGGAAAACGCCCGTCTGTGCAACTATTCTTACACAAGACTCGGCAGCGCCACCGGCCCAGCCGAGCCCTGAGTCGAACCAACTGAGGGACTGCTAACAAGTGCCAGGGAATACGGCAAAGCTTGGCATCGCTGATACCTTTACGCGCCTGTTGCGGCTGACGCTCTCGGGCGGCGCAGAACTGACTTTGACCCAGCTGATGGACGCCTCGGAAGAGCGCCTCGGCACCGCCGCCCGCAGCGGCACCAGACACGAACAACTGATTGCCAGTCGTCTGCGCGACAACCCACGCGACTACCGGCGCTGGGAGCTGGAGCATTCGACCCACATGGAGCGTGTGCTGAAGGCGCCACGCCGCTCGCAGCAGGCCATCGCACTACTCTCGCTCGGCTTCTCGCTCACGCACCGACAGGCGCTGTTCGAGTTCCTGCGCATCACCTCGCTGCGCGGCTGGCGGCGACGCCAGTTGGTAAAGCATTTCCACGGTGGCCACAGCTACTCGCAGGCGATGGTGGCCGAGCACGGGGTGTACCTGCGCAGCGCCGCGAGCCTGATCTGCGTGGAACACCTGGGCACGGGCAAGCTGCCCCATCCGGCTTTTGGCGATCCGTTCCTGAAATACCAGCAGTCGTATGTCGAGTATTTCCGCACCTATTGCCACAGCGCCATGACGCCGCTGAACGCGCTGGAATCCGACACCGAACAGGCGCTGCTGCCTGCGCTGAAGTTCGATCTGCTCGAGATGCGCAGCAAGTTGCTGGCCATGCCGACCGAGCCGGCGACGCGGACACCGACGGCGAAGTCGCGTGCGAGCACGCGACCCAAGCCCCCAGACACAGCCAATCCCGCCAGCGGCACCAAGCGCTGAACCGACCGCGGCATCAACCGCGGGCAATAACGAGTCCATTGAGGACGCGCACGGCTTGAGACCGCGGCGCGCGCCTGCAATGATCCGGCGATGATCCGTCGCATCGCCAAACTGTCGCTGGGCACGCATGTACGTCAGCTCGGCCCGGGCCTGATCACCGGCGCCGCCGATGACGACCCGAGCGGTATCGCCACCTACTCGCAGGCGGGCGCGCAATTCGGCTATTCGATGCTGTGGACCGTGGTGTTCACGCTGCCCTTGATGATCGCCATCCAGCTGGTCAGCGCGCGCATCGGCTTTCTCACGGGTCGGGGGCTCGCGGCCAATATCCGCGCCGCGTTTCCGCGCTGGGTGTTGTTGGCGGTGGTCGGCATGCTGATGATCGCCAACACGCTCAATATTTCGGCCGACATCGCCGCGATGGCGCAGGCGCTGCGACTGGTGTTCGGTGGCTCGGCGATGATCTATGCCATCACCTTCGGCCTGCTGTGCCTGGTGCTGCAGGTGTTCCTGCCCTACCGCAGCTACGTGAGCTGGCTGAAATGGCTGACTCTCGCGCTGCTCGCTTATGTCGCGGTGGTGTTCTCGCTGCATGTGGACTGGTGGCAGATCGGACGCGAACTGCTGCGCTTTCCCGAGGTCAGTGGCCACGCAACGCTGCTGATGGTGGTCGCGGTGTTCGGCACCACGATCAGCCCTTACCTGTTCTTCTGGCAGGCCGGCCAGGAAATGGAAGACGAGAGCGCCCGCAGCGGCACACCGCGCGAGCGCAGCGATGTGCGGCAGCATTTACGGCGCATCAAGGTCGACACGGTCGTCGGCATGACCTTCTCGAATCTGATTGCATTCTTCATCATCGTGAGCGCCGCGGCGACACTGCATGCCGCTGGCATCACCGATATCCAGACTTCGGCGCAGGCCGCCGAGGCGCTGCGGCCGCTGGCGGGAGAATTCACGTTCGTCATCTTCAGCCTCGGGATCATCGGCACCGGCTTGCTGGCAGTACCGGTGCTCGCCGGTTCCGCGGCCTATGCCGTCGCTGAAGCCGCAGGCTGGAAAGGGAGCCTCAGCCTGCGGCTCGACCTCGGCGAAGGCCGCGGCTTCTACGGCATCATCAGTGTGGCCACGCTCGGCGGCCTGCTGCTGTGCTTCGCGCCGATGGATCCGGTGAAGGAGCTGGTATGGGCCGCAGTGCTTAACGGCGTGATCGCCGTGCCGATCATGGCCGTGATGATGCTGCTCGCCAGGCGCCGCGATCTCATGAACAACCATGAGATCAGCCGACGCCTGAGCATGCTGGGGTGGCTCGCGACCGCGGCGATGGCGGTCACGGTGCTGGCAATGTTGCTCAGCTTCTAGGCGGCCCGCGCGCGGCGGCGCTGCCGCCATCAATGGCACCGGTGCACAGGCGCGCCCATTGGCAAAACTTCACCTGCCCGGCCCGCTGCTGCGGTGAACCGGTGGCGCGGCCGCGCGTTCCAATCCCGTGTACGGCAAACCCTTCGAGGAGACCTGCAATGAACAATGACAATGGATTCGCTGTCGGCGCCGTCGTGGTGCTGGCCCTGCTCGGACTGGATGCCACGCTGCCAGGTGCGCTGGCGGCGGACAACGCCGGCGGGGCGGCACCGATGAGCTGGCATCACGGCCGCGGCGGCCCGACGGCTGGCGCCGCGATGATGCGGCGCGGAAGGTGCGCTGCTGCAGGTCACGCATCAGCTTGGCCTGAGCGATGCGCAGCAGCAGCAGATCCACGCGCTGGTACAAACGGCGCGCGGCCAGTGGCAAGCGGCGGAAGCGTCGGGCCTCAGCGACCTGCCGGCACTCGGGAATCCGGCGGACCCGAATCACCTCGCGGCGCTGCAATCAGCCAAGGCGCGCGCGGCGCAGCGCATCCAGGACTGGAGCGATCTCGAGCAGCAGATCTACGGCGTGCTGAGCACCGATCAACGTGCCCGGCTGCCGCAACTGCTCACCGACCTGCAGAGCCGCATCAGCGCGCGGCGCAACGAGTGGCATTCACAGCAGGACAGCGCACACTAGCGCAAAGCGTATTGCCATCCTGCGGCCCCGGGCGCTGCGCGTCCTATAACAAAACTTCACATGGATTCGGCCTTTCATCACGTGAACAGATCCAGCTGATGTGCGTTCATACCAGCATGGACACGATGCAGGCCAAATTCGCGAAAGCCCCGAGGCGCCAGTCAGCGCACAGCTTGCTGCTTGCAGGCCTGGCATTCGCATTGCTGGCCGGATGCGCGAGCGAGCCGCTGCCGATGCCGGCGCCGCCGCAGGCGCGGGTGGCACCACTTCCAGATACCCGCGTGTACGTGTATCCGTCGGCTGGCCAGTCGGCGTCGCAACTGGAGCGCGACCGCTACGAGTGCCACAACTGGGCTGTGAAGCAGACCGGTTTTGATCCGAGCGCCTCGCAGGCGGCACCGCACCAGCGCGTGGAAGTGGTAGCCGTGCCGGCAGCGGGCACTGACACGTTGGCCGGCGCCACCGCTGGCGCCCTCATTGGCGCTTCGGTCTCGCGGCCGCGCGATGCAGCAGGTGGCGCGCTGTTCGGCGCCGTGACGGGTGCGCTGCTTGGCGCGGCTTCCGACAGCGCACGTGCGCAACGCGCCGCCGACACTGAGCGACGCCTCGATGAAGCCAATCAACAGAGCGACCTGGGGCTGGATCACCTCGCCGGCAACTACCGTCGCGCGCTCAGTGCCTGCCTGCAGGGGCGCGGCTACCAGACCCGGTGAGGACAGGAGCCGAGCACATGAACAGGAAATCAACATTGCGGACCCTGAGCGCGCTGCTGCTGCTCACTGCATTGCCGGCGCTCTCGACTGCTGCGCCGGGGCATAGCGCACCGCGCGGCTACGTTTACGACAACCGCTACAACCACGGCCATTATTACCCGCGGTCAGGCACCGCATTTCGTGCGCTGCCGCCCGGCGGCCTGCGAGTGCCCTATCGGGGCGGTGACTATTATTTTCACGGTGGCGCCTGGTATCGGCCCTGGGGCTCGCGCTTTGTGGTCGTGGCGCCGCCGATTGGCATCGCCTTGAGCATTCTCCCACCGTATTACAGTACGGTATGGTTTGGTGGGGTACCCTATTACTACGCCGATGGCGCCTACTACCTGTGGCGACCCGAGCAACACGAATACGTGGTGAGCGCGCCGCCGCCCGACACAGCGCCGGCCAGTACCACGCCGCCAGTCAACCCGGAACTCTATGCCTACCCGAAGAACGGCCAGAACACCGACCTGCAGGCCACCGACCGTTTTGAATGCCATCAATGGGCAGCGCGCCAGAGTGGCTTCGATCCAACGCAACCGCTCGGCGGCGTCGCTGCGCCCGAGGTCGATGCGCGGCGCGCCGATTACCAGCGCGCCGAGAAGGCCTGCCTCGAGGGTCGCGGTTACAGCGTCAATTGAGCGCGTGAATTTGCAATGAACGAGCACACCGAGGCCTCGCTCGAGGCCACACACGAGAAATTGGGCAACGAATCCGCCGGCACAGGCAATCCCTCGAGGCGCAGGCTGCTGTGGATCTGCGCTGCAGTTGCCATCTTCGCGGTGATTGCCTGGATCATTCATCACGGCAGGCAGGCGCAGGCCGGTGGCCCGGGCGCACGCGGCCGGTCCGGTGGCGCAATGGCGGTGGCGGTCGCCACAGCGGTCGTAGGCGACATCGCGGTCAGGTTGCCGGCGCTGGGCACGGTGACGCCGCTGGCCACGGTCACGGTCAAGACCCAGATCAGCGGCCAGCTGCAGCAGATCGCGTTCAAGGAAGGACAACTCGTGCGACAGGGCGATTTCCTGGCGCAGATCGATCCGCGCCCCTACCAGGCGGCGCTCGCGCAGTCGCAGGGCAACCTGCAGCGTGACCAGTCGTTGCTTACCAATGCCCGCGTGGACCTGAAGCGCTACCAGGGGCTGGCTGCCGACAACACGATTGCCAAGCAACAGCTCGACACCCAACAGGCATTGGTGCAGCCAGTACGAGGCCACCGTGGCCACGGACACGGCGCAGCTGAGCCTGGCAAAACTCAACCTGCAGTACACGCACATCGTGTCGCCGGTGACGGGCCGCGTGGGCCTGCGGCAGGTGGACCAGGGCAACTACGTCACGCCCGGCGACGCCAACGGCATCGTGGTGGTCACGCAGCTGCAGCCCGTATCCGTGCTGTTTCCGATGCCCGAAGACAACCTGCCGGCGATCCAGAAGCGCCTGCATGACGGGCGCCACGCTCACGGTCGAGGCCTACGATCGCGCCAACACCACGAAGCTGGCCGACGGCAAGCTGCAGAGCCGTCGACAACCAGATCGACACCGCCACCGGCACGATCAAGATGCGCGCGCTGTTCGACAACGAGGATGGCGCAGCTGTTCGCCAACCAGTTCGTCAACATGCGCCTGCTGCAGGAAACGCTGACGGACCAGGTGATCATCCCGATCGCGGCGGTACAGCACGGCGCGCCCAACGGCGTCAACGGCACCTTCGTCTACCTGGTGGGCGCGGACAGCACGGTAGCAGTGCGTCCGATCGTGCTGGGCGCCACCGATGGCGAGCGCGTTGCCGTGACGCAAGGGACTGCAGGCCGGCGACGTCGTGGTCACCGAGGGCGGCGATCGATTGCGCGATGGCGCGACCGTGACAGCTGCCGGCGGCGGTGACGCCTGGCGCAGCGCAGGGTGCCAGCGGC
This sequence comes from uncultured Gammaproteobacteria bacterium, assembly GCA_963764065.1. Taxonomy (GTDB): domain Bacteria; phylum Pseudomonadota; class Gammaproteobacteria; order Steroidobacterales; family Steroidobacteraceae; genus FEN-1191. The sequence continues at coordinate 300,521 of CAVXRM010000005.1, forward strand.
CGCGCACGGGCGCGGCAACGGCGCGCACAAGCACGGCGACTGGCGTCGCCACGGCGCACACGCCGCGCCAGCCAAGCCTTGAGCGCAGGCGCGGTGGCGAGCACCGGTCGCAGGCGCTGGCACCGATGAATCCCTCGCGCATATTCATCCTGCGTCCGGTGGCGACGGCGCTGCTGATGATCGCGATCCTGCTGGTCGGCGCAGTGGCCTACCTGCAGCTGCCGCTCTCGGCGCTGCCGGAGGTCGCTTATCCGACCATCCAGGTGCAGACTTTCTATCCGGGCGCCAGCCCGGAGGTGATCACCTCCGCGATCACCGCGCCGCTGGAAAAGCAGTTCGGGCAGATGCCTGGCCTCAGCCAGATGTCCTCGACCAGTTCGGCGGGCGCGTCGGTCATCACGCTGCAGTTCGACCTCAGCCTCGCACATCGACATCGCCGAGCAGCAGGTGCAGGCGGCGATCAGCGCCGCCCAGAGCCTGGTGCCGCAGGATCTGCCGGCGCCACCGATCTACGCCAAGGTCAATCCGGCCGACGCGCCGGTGCTGACGCTCGGCCTGACCTCGAAGGTCATGCCGCTGACCAGCGGTCGAGGATCTGGCCGACACGCGCATCGCGCAGAAGATCTCGCAGCTGCGCGGCGTCGGCGTGGTCAGCATCAGCGGCGGCCAGCGTCCGGCGGTGCGGGTGCTGATCAATCCGCAGGCCCTGGCGGCCTACGGCCTGAACCTCGATGACCTGCGCACCACGATCAACGTCGCCAACCAGAACGGCGCCAAAGGCACCTTCGACGGTCCGACGCGCGCCTACACCATCAACGCCAACGATCAGCTGCGGAGCGCCGACGAATATCGCGCGCATCGTCGTCGCCTACCGCAACGGCGCCGCGGTGCGGCTCAGCGACGTGGCGACCCTGGTGTCGGGCGCCGAGAACAGCAAGCTCGCCGGCTGGATGAACAGCACGCCGGCGCTGCTGATCAACGTGCAGCGCCAGCCCGCGGCCAACGTGGTCGATGTGGTCGACAGCATCAAGAAACTGCTGCCGGCACTGCAGGCCTCGCTGCCGGCGGGCGTCGAGCTCGCGGTGCTGACCGATCGCACCACGACCATCCGTGCCTCGATCCGCGATGTGCAGTTCGAACTGGTACTGGCGGTCGCGCTGGTGGTGCTGGTGATCTTCCTGTTCCTGCGCAATGTCCCGGCCACGCTGATCCCGGCGCTGTCGGTGCCGCTGTCGCTGATCGGCACATTCGCCGTGATGTACCTGGCGCACTTCAGCCTCAACAACCTGTCGCTGATGGCGCTGACCATCGCCACCGGCTTCGTGGTCGACGATGCCATCGTCATGATCGAGAACATCGCGCGCTTCCTCGAGCAGGGCGACTCGCCACTGCAGGCAGCGCTCAAGGGCTCGAAGCAGATCGGCTTCACCATCATCTCGCTGACGGTCTCGCTGGTGGCGGTGCTGATTCCGCTGCTGTTCATGCAGGATGTGGTCGGCCGCCTGTTCCGCGAATTCGCGGTGACGCTGGCCGTGACCATCCTGATCTCGGCGCGTCGTGTCGCTGACGCTGGTGCCGATGATGTGCGCCAGGCTGCTGCGCGCGCATGGCAAGCCCGGCACGCACAACGCCACCTCGACGCCCGCCGGCTCCGCCGATGCACCGGCCGATGCCGCGCCTGGTTCCGTCGTATCGTCGGCTGGTATGCGCGCAGTCTCACCTGGGTACTCGACCACCAGCGCCTGACCCTGGCGGTCGCCGTCGGCACCTTGCTGCTGACAGCGCTGCTGTACGTGCTCATTCCCAAGGGCTTCTTTCCCGACCCAGGATACCGGTCTGATCCAGGGTGTTTCCGAGGCAAGCCAATCGGTGTCCTTTGCCGCAATGGCCGATCGCCAACAGGCGCTCGCCGCGGCGATACTCAAGGATCCGGACGTGCAGAGCCTGTCCTCGTTCATCGGCGTGGATGGCAGCAACGTCACGCTCAACAGCGGGCGTTTTCTCATCAACCTGCAAGCCCCGCGGCGAACGCAGCGACACGGCGGCCGAGATCGCGCGGCGCATCCAGGCCGAGACCGCGGACGTACCGGGCATCACGCTGTACATGCAGCCGGTGCAGGACCTGACGCTCGATACCACGGTGAGCCGCACGCAATACCAGTTCACGCTGCAGGCCGCCGATACCGCGACGCTGTCCACCTGGACGCCGCTGCTGGTCGACCAGCTGCGCGCCCTGCCGCAGTTTGCCGATGTGACCAGCAACCAGGACGACAACGGCCTCGCGGCCTGCGGTGACCATCGATCGCGACAGCGCCGCGCGCTTCGGCGTCAGCGTCGGCACCGTGGACAATGCGCTCTACGATGCCTTCGGCCAGCGCATCGTCTCGACCATCTTCACGCAGTCGAACCAGTACCGGGTGATCATCGAGGCGGATCCGCGGCTGCAGGCCTCGCTCCAGTCACTGGCTTCAATCTACGTGCCCTCGACCGGCGGCGGCCAGGTGCCGCTTTCGGCGATCGCCACGGTCCGCGAGTCGACCCGACCGCTGCTGATCAATCACCAGGCGCAGTTTCCGGCCAGCACCATCTCCTTCAACCTCACCCCCGGCACCTCGCTCGGCGCCGGCGTGCGCGCCATCGAGAATGCCGAGGGCACGATTGCGCTGCCGGCCAGCATCAGCACCACCTTCCAGGGCGCGGCGCTCGCCTTCCGCAACAACCTCGGCAACGAATTGTTGTTGCTGCTGGCCGCGGTAGTGGTGATGTACATCGTGCTCGGCGTGCTCTACGAGAGCTTCATCCACCCGGTCACCATTCTCTCGACGCTGCCTTCGGCCGGCATCGGCGCGCTGCTCGCCCTGATGCTCGGCGGCCACGATCTGACGATCATCGCGCTGATCGGCATCATCCTGCTGATCGGCATCGTCAAGAAGAACGCCATCCTGATGATCGACTTCGCCATCCATGCCGAGCGCAATGAGGGCAAGTCGCCGCGCGAGGCCATCTACCAGGCCTGCCTGTTGCGGTTCCGGCCGATCCTGATGACCACCGTGGCGGCGATGTTCGGCGCAGTGCCGCTGATGTTCGGCACCGGCACCGGCTCGGAGCTGCGCCACCCGCTGGGCATCAGCATCGTCGGCGGGCTGCTGGTCAGCCAGGTGCTGACCCTGTTCACGACGCCGGTCATCTACCTTGCTTTCGGACGCCTGGCGGCGCGCCTGCGTCCAGCCGCAGCCGCGCGCCCGACATGAATCTTTCTGCGCCATTCATAGCGCGCCCGGTGGCCACCACGCTGCTGACACTGGGTGTGGCGCTCACCGGGCTCATCGCCTTCAGGCTGCTACCAGTTGCACCGCTCCCGAGGATCGATGCGCCGGCGATCTTCGTTTCGGCCTCGATCCCGGGTGCAAGTCCGGAGGTCATGGCCAGCAGCGTTGCCACGCCGCTCGAGCGTCACCTGGGCGCAATCGCCGATGTCGATGACATGACTTCGACCAGCGGCGTCGGCAACAGCAATATCCAGCTGACCTTCGGACTCGATCGCAACATCGATGGCGCGGCCCGCGACGTGCAGGCCGCCATCGTCGCCGCACACGCGGACCTGCCCTCGAGCCTGACGCGCAACCCCGCCTACCGGAAGATCAACAGCGCCAGCTTTCCGATCCTGCAGATCGCCATGACCTCGGATGTGCTCACGCAGGGCCAGATCTACGACGCTGCCGATGCCGTGGTGTCGCAGCGGCTTGCCCAGGTCAAGGGCGTTGGCAACGTCAATGTGGCCGGCAGCGCGCTGCCGGCGGTGCGCGTCGAGCTCAATCCGCTGATGCTCGCGAAATACGGCATCGGGCTGCAGGACATCCGCGCCGCGATCTCCAACGCCAATGCCAACGCGCCCAAGGGCGCCATCGAGAGCGATGCGCTGCATTACCAGATCTACACCAATGACAACGCCCGCATCGCGGCCGACTACCGCTCGCTGGTGATCGCCACACCGCAACGACGCCACCGTGCGCCTGGGCGATGTGGCCAACGTCACCGACATCGACGACGGCGCCACCGAGAACATCCGCAATTTCGGCCTGTACAACGGCAAGCCGGCCGTGCAGGTGCAGGTCTTCGCAGCAGCCGGGCGCCAACATCATCGAGGTCGTCGATGCGGTCAAGGCCGAGCTGCCGCAGCTGCGCGCCGCCATCGATCCGAAGATCGACCTGGCGGTCACCAATGACCGCTCGGTGACCATCCGCGCCTCGCTCCACCAGGTGGAGGGCACGCTGCTGCTGGCCGTGGCGATGGTGATCCTGGTGGTCTACGTGTTCCTGCGCAGCGCCCGCGCTGCGCTGATCCCGGCGGTGGTCGTGCCGGTCTCGCTGATCGGCACCTTCGGCGCCATGTACCTGCTCGACTACAGCCTCGACAATTTCTCGCTGATGGCGCTCACCATCGCCACCGGCTTCGTGGTCGATGATGCGATCGTGGTGATGGAGAACACCATGCGCCACATCGAGGCCGGCATGGCGCGCCTGCCGGCTGCGCTGCAGGGCGCACGCGAAGTCGGCTTCACGGTGATCTCGATGAGCCTGTCGCTGGTGGCGGTGTTCATTCCGTTCCAGCTGGTCGGCGGCATCGTCGGCCGGCTGTTCCGCGAATTCACCGTGACCCTGTCGGTCGCGATCCTGATCTCGCTGGTGATCTCGCTGACCACGACGCCGATGATGTGCGCCTGGCTGCTGGGGCGCGATCCGCTGCACAGCCAGCGCGGCTGGGGTGGCGCCTTCGAGCGCGGCTTTGCGGGCCTGCAACGCCGCTACCAGCGCACGCTCGCCTGGGCACTCGATCATGGTCCGCTGATGATGCTGATCCTGCTGCTGACCGTTGGCCTCAATGTCTACATGTATATCGTGGTGCCCAAGGGATTCCTGCCGCAGCAGGACACGGGCCAGCTGCGCGGCGGCATGCGCGGCGATGCTTCTGCGTCGTTCCAGCTGATGAAGAGCAAGCTCACGCAGGTGGTCGACATCGTGCGCGCCGACCCCGCGGTCGCAACCGTGGTGGGCAACGTGGGCGGTGGCGGTGGCGGCCCCATGGGCGGTGGAGGCGGCGGCGGTGGCGCCAGCGCCAATCTCAGCATTGCGCTCAAGCCGCTTGCCGAGCGCAAGGATTCAGCCGATCGGGTCATCGCCCGACTGCGCCCGCAGATGGCGCAGGTCACGGGCGTGCAGGCCTTCCTGCAGGCGGTGCAGGACATCGGTGGCGCAGGCGGCGGCCGCTCGGCGAACGCCCAGTATCAGTACACGCTGCTGGGCGACGACCTGTCGGAACTGCGCGATTGGTCGATGAAACTGCGCCAGGCGCTGCAGGACGGTGCCCGAAGTCACCGACGTCGACACCGATCTGCAACCCGGGGGTCTCGAGACCAATCTGATCATCGATCGCGACGCCGCCTCGCGGCTGGGCCTGACGGCCGCGCAGATCGACAACACGCTGGGCAACGCCTTCGCGCAGTCGCAGGTATCGACCATCTACAATCCCTACAGCCCGCAGCAGTACCACGTGGTCATGGAAGTGGCGCCGGAGTTCTGGCAGAGCCCGGCCGTGTTGGACCACCTCTACGTCAGCACTGCCGGCGGAGCGGTCAGCGGCACGCAGGCGACCCAGGCCGTGGCCGGCACGACATCCGCAGGCACGAGCGCTGCCGGCACTACGCGTGCCGGATGCCGCCCGCAACGCCGCGGCGAACGCGCTCGCCAATGGCGGCCGCGGCAATACCTCGACGGGCACCGCCGTGAGCGTCAGCCGCGAAGCGGTCGTGCCCTTCTCCGCCTTCAGTCATTTCGTCGACCGGCACCACGGCCGTCAGCGTGAACCACACCGGCACCTCGGCGTCGACTTCGATTTCCTTCAATCTGCCCGAAGGACGAAGCGCTCAGTACGGCGCTGGCTGCGATCGATCGCACGATGGAGCAGATCCACGTTCCGGCCACGATTCGCGGCGGCAGCTACGGCACCGCGCGCCTGTTCCAGCAGAGCACCGGCAGCCAGCCGCTGTTGTTGCTGGCCGCGTTTCGCGGCCATCTACGTGGTGCTCGGCATCCTCTATGAGAGCTACAGCCACCCGCTGACCATTCTCTCGACGCTGCCGTCGGCCGGCGTCGGCGCGCTGCTGGCGCTGATGGCGACCGGCAATGAATTCAGCCTGATCGCCTTCATCGGCATCCTGCTGCTGATCGGCATCGTCAAGAAGAACGCCATCATGATGGTCGACTTCGCGATCGATGCGCAGCGCAGCGGCCTGCCCGCGCGCGCGGCGATTGCCAAGGCCTGCGCGCTGCGCTTCCGCCCGATCATGATGACCACCTGCGCAGCGATCGCCGGCGCCCTGCCGCTGGCACTCGCCTCCGGGGATGGCACCGAGATGCGCCGCCCACTTGGCATCTCCGATAGTCGGCGGACTGCTGGTCAGCCAGGTGCTTACGCTGTACACGACGCCGGTTGTTTATCTGTATATCGATCGCTTGCGCAAACGGCTGGCAGGGTTCAGACGATAAATGGCAGGATTGCCACCAGTTGCCCTTCCGCCCCACCCAGCCACGTCACGAGAAAGCCATGAAACTACGAATCCTGATAGCGGCGCTGCCTGGATTGCTTGCCGCCTGCGCCCAGCCCCAGCAGCCGCCGCTCAGAACGAGCGTGTGCGAACTGTCCGCGAAGGCCGGGCGTACCGTGCAGATCGATGCGACGGTCAGCGTGGATGCCGAGGGCTCGGCAATGATTGGTGACGCGAAGTGCTCGGGAATTCACCTGCCGCTGCAGCTCTCGACCGCCGCCTCCCGTGCCGGCGCGGACGAAATGTTGCAAGCGGCGGCGAAGCGCACGGTCAGCAATGGCAAGTCGAGCTTCGAGGTTGGGCTGATCGGTATCTACACGGACAACACTGAAGGCGCGCAATTCGTTGCCGACAGCGTATCGACTGCTGCGCCGCACTGACGCGCTCAGTGCTTGGCTTGGTCAGTTGTGGGTCGGAAAAGCGTATAGCGTCCCGTCCATGCCGCCAACCACGACCAGATCACCGCCTGCAGCTGGTTGCGCCACGAAGCCCTGCAACCACGCACCCGGCCAGTCGGGCATCTGCCAACGCCAGATGATCTTGCCCGTGCTCCGGTCCAGCGCCGAGAGGCTTCCCAGATGCCGGATCGGAAAAGGCCTGGCGCCCAGTCCGGCATGATAGGGCATCGCGCCGGCCGCGCTGACGAACAGGCGGTCACCGCTAACTTCCGGTGTCGCCCACGGCCAGCCGAACACATCCGTGCGCCATAGGACACTGCCGTCTTTCGCATCCATGTAGGAAACGCGGCGCATATCGGACGATCCGATGAAGAACCGCGTTCCCCGGTCCGGCGCGGCGCTCGAGTCAATGGCAGAAAGCCAGGGGTACAGCAGCCAACGGGATTTTCCCGTGGCCGGATCCACACCTGCGATCAGGCCGGCGGAGACTCCGAGCACCAGCGTATCCCCGATCAGCGTGGGCGCGGCGGTCAGTGGCCCTTGAATATCGATGCGCCAGAGCTGCGATCCGCTCGCACGGTCCACTGCGTAGGCAAAATGGTCCATGGTTCCGAAGATAAGGTGAGATCCATCGATGAGGGCTGCGCTGCGGATCTTTCCCTGTGCCTGGAATTTCCAGATGCCCTTGCCACTCGCTGAGTCGATTGCGTTCATTGCTCCGTCACCAGAACCGACATAGACCACACCGTCGGCAAGCACGGGCCTCGGTGCGCTGAAATCCCAATCGAACTCACCGCTGTTGTCGACCAGCTGGTGCGGCAAACTACGCGGCACGAGCCCGTCGCCAAGGTCGTAACGCCACAGCTCCCTGCCGGTCGCGCGCTCGAGCTTGAACAGCAGTCCGCGGTCACAGACGAAATACACAGCCTCGTCCGTCGCCAGCGCTTCACCGTAGACGCCGCGGCCGGCGGCGAAGGTCCATTTGAAGCTGCCGTCCTTCAGATTGATGGCGTGGAACTCGCCGCCGGACGTGCCGACATAGGCAACCTCATCGCGCAACGCGGCGCGCGCATAAATCGCAGTCGCCAGCTTCGTCTGCCACTTTGGTCCTGGGCCCGCCTGCAGTGCGGGCACTGGCACTTCCGACGGCAGCGTTGCCACGCGATGCAATGTAAACGGCGTCTCACCGAAGATGACACCGTCCACCGCATCGTTCTTGAGCGTGAACCTGATGCCAAGATCCTTGTTGACATAGGTACCGTCGTCAGCGCGGGCCAACCCACCAGGGACCAGCAAACCGTAGAAGTTGAATATCGGACCGTAGAGAGCAGGCACAATCGCCCCTTGGCCGTCGCGCTTGAACTCAAAGCCAAGATCGACCCGGTCGGTCGGAAAACCCGCCTTGCCATACCATTTCCCGACCAGGGGATCAGTCTCGGCGGCTTGTGGCCCGGCGCCGATGGCAGGTAGCAACACAGCAAGGCCAATTGCCGCGAACTTGACGAATCTCATGGATTGCAACCTCCAGGCTGGGCGGCGGCTCGCTTCAGAAATAATCCGCCAGAATCAATTCCTTCGTTGCACCATCAGCCTGAGTCAGCGTCACGTGTGTACCCGCCGGCTGGGTTGCCCAACGCGACAATGTGGAGTTGCGGTAGTTGGCGTCGATCTTGTGCCCGTTGATCGCGACGACTTCCATGCCTTCTTTCCAGCCGTCCAGCTCTGCAGGGCTTGCGGGGGCAACCATCAGCACCTTGAGCCGATCGCCGGCCGGAACGGCGATCAGGCCTGCCCGGTTCCTGGGGAATGGCTGCGCCTGCGAGGTGGCATTGTTCACGAGCCAGATCGCGTCCGCTGCATAGTCGGTCAGCATTCTGAACCGGCTGAAGATCGGCAAGCCGATGTTCCCGCCCATGCGATCAGAGTTGAGCGCACTGTCAGCCGGCTCTGGAAAGTCTGCTGGCACGTCCTTCACTTGCAGGCCGGCAATCGCGATGGATGCCAGTGTTGCGCAGCCGGGTTTGAACATGCCGCCTACACCGGCACTCAATCCCTGTGAATGTCGGCGGCCCGCCAGCAGCTGCAAGCTGTCACGGTAGTGTGGATACACGATAAGTGGCGTGTTGCTGCCCAGATCAAAATCGAAATCAACGGCTTCGTGTCCCTCAATCGCCACGGGGACGGTGCGATTCTCCCCGTGACGCCCGAGCGCCACACGCACCGCATCCGGCGGAATCCTGAATCGGCCGCGCTCATGCAACGCGATCCGTCGATTGGGGAAGTCGATGTCGACGATCAGCTGGTTGAATAATTCCTTGCCGAGAATCATCGGCATGGCGTGTCCGAGTTGCCCCGCCAGCGCCGAGAGATCCATGACGCCGGCGGTAATGCCGTGTAGTTCGAGCTCACCGATGTGGATCACGATGTCTGGCGCGAGACGCATTGTGGCCTGACCACCGCTCCCGCCAATAGGCACGGCCCCGCCGGATTTCGCACCGATCCTGGCGGCCGTCGCCTCATCCAGGATCGTGATGTCTGCGCCGCTATCCAGCACGAATGTCACGGCCAGGCCATTGACGGTCGCGGGTACGAAGATCTGGTCGTTGTTGAAAAATTCGAACGGGATCCAACCCGTGGAGTGCCGACCAGCCCGGAAGGACCAGTTTTGCCTGGCCGCCGGTCGCGCAAAGCGCTCCGCAGCCAGAGCCGGGTTGACCTCGATCGAGTCGTAGCGGCTCACTTCGGTGGCATCGGCACTGGCGCCCGTAGCCCGCTCCTCGAAGGCCATGCGGACGCCAGACACCATTCTCCAGTCGGTGAATCTCATGAAGCGCGTGACGCGATCCTGAGTGAAGCGCTCACCAAAAAGCTCACCGGTATTCGCATCAATCAGCAGGTCATAGCTGTCATTGTCGCCGAAGCCCACTCGGACGATGCTCCAGCGGCGACCGTCATTCTCTTCGCTCCCAAGCAGGCGATAGCTGCTGCCGCTGCCTGGTCTGCCAAGGTCGGAAAAACTCAGCGCGACCTTGCGTCGATCTGCCTGCCCGTGATCCCCGAGTTCCTCGATCTGCCCACTGGCGTTGATGGCCCAGTCAGATTTCGAAGTGACGGCCTCGGCCAGCGCAACCGGGCCCAGCGTTCGGTCTTCTCGCCAGCGACCCTCGCGGCCAAGCCAGCGTTCGATGGTTCCGCTGGCTTCACCCACCTGCAGTTGCCCGCGCAGGTGTACTGACTGCAGGGCTTCAAATGAGGGGCCGCCACGCCAGGAAATGTATTTCGCGACTACATCCCCGACCTCATCCGCATGGCGGGTGCACCGCCAGCGGCCAGCAGCGCCACCAGAGCCATCGCCGTGCCGGCATTTTGCTTCATGCGGCATCTTCCTTGGCTGACTGGGCGGCTGTCAGGACGCTGAAGCGTCGCAGGCCCTCTGGCATGGCCGGAAGCAGCGACAGATTCGCGAGTGGATCTTCGTTGCGCAAGCCGAGCGCCGAGAGCCGAATCTCGCACGCCAGACCGCTATGCTGCAGGCACGCCAGGTAGAGACTGTCTGACCACAGCCCGTGCTGCAGCTCTTCAACGTCGTCTGACAGGAGCGCCACGAGGAATTCCCTGGCGTCGGCGACGAGTGTCAGCTGGGATCCTGGCCATTGGTCGGGAACCCGCCCCTGCCCGTGCGACCGTACGCACTGGAAGTCATCGCAACTTTCCTCGGAGTAGACAACTCCAGCCACCCTCACACCCCGAGCAGCCGCCAGCGTGAGCTGTGGTTTCAATATCCGGAACGGCCCTGGAAAGAGATCAAAGAGCACGATTTCCCGCGCGCTCTCGATCATCTGGCGCGCCCGCTCGACGGCCTGTCCCGCATTGCGCAGCTGAAAAATCTTGTCGGATTGAGCAGGCGTGTGCAGCCGTTCAAGCGCATTGGCGGCAGCCGACTGGCAGGCGGAAAAGCGGGCTTGCAGCGCCGCCATCATTTCCACTGGCGCGACGGGGCGATAGCTCTTGGTGTCGCCGGTTTCAGCGACCACAGCCCCCTTTTGTTCGAGGGCAACGAGAGCCTGGTAGACGTTGGCCGCAGCCTTACCGACAGTCTGTGCGAGCCGATATCCGGTCAAGGGCGCTCGCTTCAGCAGCGCGCAATAAAGTTGGGCCTCCAGATCGGTAAAGCCAAGCTCAGCCAGGGCTCTGTTCGCGCTCTTCATGTTACTAGTATATATTTATACTAATATCATCCGCAAGCCGATAAAACGGGTGTCCACGCAGCAGGTGCTCCCATGGCGCCGCGGTGTTCGCGAGGTCAGACGTTGAAGCGAAAGTGCATCACATCACCTTCGCGCACCAGGTATTCCTTGCCCTCGAGTCGGAGCTTGCCGGCATCGCGCGCCTTGGCCTCGCCGCGCAGACGCACGAAGTCATCGTAGGCGATCACTTCGGCGCGGATGAAGCCGCGCTCGAAATCGGTGTGGATCACGCCGGCCGCCTGCGGCGCCGTGCTGCCGCCGCGCACTGTCCAGGCACGCACCTCTTTGACGCCCGCCGTGAAGTAGGTCTGCAGGCCGAGTAGCTGATAGGCCGCACGTATCACACGATTGAGCCCGGGTTCTTCCAGGCCCAGGTCCTTGAGGAACTCGGTGCGCTCGGCTTCATCGAGCTGCGCGATCTCGGCTTCAATCGCCGCGCAGACGGGCACCACCAGCGCGCCCTCGGCCTGGGCGCGCACTCTCAGTGCAGCCAGGTGGTCATTGTCCTTGGTCAGCGTGGCCTCATCGACGTTGGCGACGTACATCACCGGCTTCGCCGTCAGCAATTGCAGCTCGCGCAAGTCGCGCTTTTCCTCTTCAGCGACCGGTACCACGCGTGCCGGCTTGCCCTCATCGATCGCGGTACGCAAGCGCACATACAGTTCGCGCCGGCGCGCCGCATCCTTGTCGGCGCCGCTCTTGCCGGCCTTGGTGGCGCGATCGACCGCCTTGTCGATCACGGCGAGATCGGCGAGCCCGAGCTCGGTGTTGATCACATCGATATCCGAGACCGGATTCACGCGCCCGGCCACATGCACGATGTCATCGTGATCGAAGCAGCGCACCACGTGCGCGATCGCATCGGTCTCGCGGATATGCGCCAGGAACTGGTTGCCCAGGCCCTCGCCCTGCGAGGCGCCAGCCACGAGGCCCGCGATGTCGACGAACTCCACCGCCGTCGGCACGGTCTTCTCCGGGTGCACGATCTCGGCCAGCACTGCCAGGCGCGGATCGGGCACCGGCACGATGCCGACATTCGGATCGATGGTGCAGAACGGATAGTTCTCGGCCGCGATCTGCGCGCGCGTCAGCGCATTGAACAGCGTGGACTTGCCCACGTTCGGCAGACCCACGATTCCGCATTTGATGCTCATGTTGTTCCTTCAGCCCTCGCCGGCATCGGCCGGTTCGTCGCGCGTATGCAGCATTTTCATCATCTTCTGCGCATCGCCGCGCAGCAGCTCCGGCAGCGCTGCATAGGCGCGCGCCAGCGCGGCATCGATCAAGGCCTGTTCTGCGGCACTGGCCCGATCGAGCACCGCATCGATCACCTGTTCCTTGCTGCCCGGATGGCCAACGCCAATGCGCAGCCGCCAGAAATCCGCACCCAGCTGCGCGATCACATCACGCACGCCATTGTGCCCGCCATGCCCGCCAGCCTGTTTCAGTCGCACGACGCCAGGCGGCAGATCGATCTCGTCGTGCGCCACCAGCATCTGCGCTGGCGCAATACGATAGAAGCCCGCCACCGCCTGCACCGCCGCGCCACTGCGGTTCATGTAGGTCTGCGGTTTCATCAACCACACTTCGGCGTCGCCGATGCGTACGCGGGCCAGTTCGCACTGGTACTTCGACTCGCGGCGCCAATTGCCGCCGTGGGCGCGTGCGAGTTCGTCCACGAACCAGAAGCCGGCGTTGTGGCGGGTGCGGGCGTACTCGTTGCCTGGGTTGCCCAGGCCCACTATCAGTTTTATTTGCGCGTCATTCATGAGGCGAGATAAGAATCCTACTGCGTGGGCGCGCAGGCGGGGCGGCTTCGCTGGGGTATTTTCGGGAACGCCGTGAATCCGTCCCTGGAGGCTCCGGCCGCGACATCCTGTCGCGGACGGTCCCGAAAACACCCCAGCGAATCCACCCCACCTGCGCTACCACGAAGGGGTTTCGATCGCGTCGTACGACTGAGGCGCACGAATTGATGGTGGGGCTACGCCACGAATCAACGGGGCGCGCAGTCGCTTCGCCACTCGCGGCTGCGGTTCGAGCTGCAGACGCGCGCGCCCACGACATTGGCGACATGAAGCCGAAGCCCGCTGCCACGACGAAACGCCGCAACAAATCGGCGCGCGTCCGGGTGCGCCGACCCCGAAGGGGCGGCGCGGTAGCGCACGCGATCGTCCGCTGTCGGGACCGTCCGCGACAGGATGTCGCGGCCGGAGCCTCCAGGGACGGATTCACGGCGTTCCCGACAGCGGACGATCGCGTGCGTGCCACGCCGCCCGTACGCGACCGGCGCAGCTACCCGCGTGCCTATTTCTTCCCTTCTTTCTTCGGCGCAGCTTCTTTCTTGCCGTCGTCTTTCTTGGCATCCGCACCAGCTGCAGCTCCAGCCGCAGGTGCCGCCGCCCCCGCAGCGACTGCGCCTTCGGCAGGTGCCGCGGCCGCAGCCTCTTCAACCACCGCCTCAGGCTCCGCCACACGCGGCGCGTGGATCGAGACCACCGGCGGATTGGCGCCGTGCGCCAGTGCCGAGACGGTCACGCCCGCGGGCACCTTGATGTCGGCCACGTACAGCGAGTCGTTGAGGTTCATGGCCGAGAGATCGAGCTCGATGAACTCGGGCAGGTCCTTCGGCAGGCAGATCACTTCGATGTCGGCCATGTGGTGCGAGACCACGCCGCCCTGGGTCTTGACGCCCGGCGAACCGGCCGCGCCCTTGAAGTGGATCGGCAGGTGCAGGCGGATCTTCTCGGTCTCCACCACGCGCTGCAGATCGACGTGCATCACCGCCGCCTTCGCCGGATGCATCTGCACGTCCTTGACGATGGCAGCCTGCTTGGCGCCGCCGACATTGACGCTGATGATCGACGAATAGAACTTCTCGTCGGCCGAGAGCGCCAACACCTTGTGATGCTCGAGCGCGAGCCGCGTGGGCTCGGCATGAGCGCCGTACAGGATTGCCGGAACCTTGCCGGAATGACGCAGGCGGCGGCTCGCACCTTTGCCCTGATCATTACGCGGTTCCGCGCTGATTTCGAAAGCGATACGCATTTGAATGCTCCTTGAGTTGAAGAAACGGGCCCGCACCGCGACCAATGCCGGCCCACCAGAAAACCTTGGGTGTGTTCAGTCGATATACAGCGAGCTGACCGATTCCTCGTCGCGTATGCGACGGATCGTCTCGGCCAGGAGCGAGGCCACCGACAGCTGGCGGATGCGCGGGCAGGCCATGCCCTCGGCGCTGAGCGGCACGGTATCGGTGACCACCAGTTCATCGAGCGCGGATTTGCCGATGCGCTCGACCGCGCCGCCCGAGAGCACCGCATGCGTGATGTAGGCGACCACGCGCTCGGCGCCTTCGTCCTTGAGCGCCTGCGCGGCCAGGCACAGCGTGCCGGCGGTGTCGACCATGTCGTCGATCAGTACGCAGCTGCGGCCTTCGACCTCGCCGATGATGTTCATCACCTTCGATTCGTTCGGGCGCGGGCGGCGCTTGTCGATGATCGCGAGGTCTGCATCATCGAGCCGCTTGGCGAAGGCGCGCGCGCGCACCACGCCGCCGACGTCGGGCGAGACCACGATCAGTTTCGGATAGGCCTTGCGCCACACATCGCCCAGCAGCACCGGCGAGCCGTAGACGTTGTCGACCGGGATGCCGAAGAAGCCCTGGATCTGCTCGGCGTGCAGATCGAGCGTCAGCACGCGGCCGACACCGGAGCCGCTGATCATGTCGGCCACCAGCTTGGCCGTGATGGCGGCACGCGTGGCGCGCGGGCGCCGGTCCTGGCGTGCATAGCCGAAATACGGCACCACCGCGGTGATGCTCGCGGCCGAGGCGCGGCGACAGGCGTCGGCCATGATCAGCAGTTCCATCAGCGAGTCGTTGACCGGCGGACAGGTCGATTGCACCAGGAACACGTCGCGACCGCGCACGTTCTCCATGATCTCGACATTGATTTCGCCATCGCTGAAGCGGCCCACGGAGGCGCGGCCCACGGGCACCATCAGGTGGCGGGCGATATCGTGGGCCAGCGCCGGATTGGCGTTGCCCGTGAACAAACTGATCGATTGTGAATCCACCGTCTGGTACTACTCTCGATACTTCAATCTGTATGGTCCAACTTGGCTGGGGTGGCAGGATTCGAACCTACGAATGGCGGGATCAAAACCCGCTGCCTTACCACTTGGCGACACCCCAATATTCAGCACCACGTAGCAAGCGCAGCGGCGAGCGGCGAGCGATTCACGCCACGCGCAACGTAGCTGGTCCACTCATCCGGCACCTGCGCGGCGACGCGCTCGGCGTCGGCGGCCTTCGCGAAGGCCGCGAAGATACAGGAACCCGTGCCACTCAAGTGCGCGCCCGCGCGTTTCGCGAGCCACTCGAGCGCGGCGGCCACCTGCGGAAAGCGCGAGCGCACCACCGGCTCGCAATCGTTGCGCGCCCCGTCCCCCAAGCCCAGGGCCGCCGAAGCGGCGCGTATTGTGATGACGGGGGAATTTCGTGTCAATTCAGGGGCCTGGAATATTTCCCGGGTACCCACTGCGACCCCCGGATGGATGATCAGGTACCAGCGTTCCGGCAGCTCCATGGGGGTCAGGTGCTCGCCCCGCCCTTCAGCCCAAGCTGATGAACCTTGTACAAAAACAGGTACATCCGAGCCCAGTTCCAGCCCCAGTTGGCATAAGCCAGCCGTGCCCAGCGCGGTACCCCAGAGCCGATCGAGCACCAGCAGGGTCGTGGCCGCATCGGAGCTGCCCCCGCCCAGGCCGCCTCCCATGGGAATGCGCTTGCGCAGGTGGATCCGCGCGCCCTGGCGGCAGCCCGTGACACGCTGCAACAAACGGGCGGCACGCAGGCACAGGTCGTCTTCGGGCGCGATGGCGGCAGGACCGGTCGCGCGCTCGATGGCCGGCTCAGTAGTGATTTCGAATCTGAGCTCATCGCCCCAGTCGAGCAGCTGGAACAGGGTCTGCAGGTCGTGATAGCCGTCGGCGCGCCGCGCGGTTACGTGCAACAACAGGTTGAGCTTTGCGGGCGCGGGCCACCAGCGCGCACTCACGGCAACTGCCAGCGGTTGATGCGTACTTTCAATCGCGTGGCATCGCGTCGCAGTGTGACCATGCCTGGCAGCCACCATCCGCCCTGCAACGCATAGTCGCCGTAGTCGATGTGCCAGTCGCCCTGCGTGAGCTGTTGCAGATGTTGTGCGCCATCGAGTTGCTCTACTCCCGGCGTCGCCGGATCGGGCACGCCGATCAGCCAGTAACGCAGGCTCGCCAGCGGCGGCTCGAAACCGAGCAATTCGATCATTGCCGTGTGGGCTGCCTCGCCGTGCAGGTCGGCGCCGTTGCTGTTCGTCACCTGCAGACCGGATTCGTCGTAGCGCAGTTGCGCGCCACCGACGCCGAAGGGCGCGCGCAGTTGCACTTCGCTGGCCACGCCGTGCTGCTGCCAGCTCAGGGCCGCACTGAAACCCTCTCCGGCGGCGGCCGCGGCGAGCTGGCCACGAAACTGATAGCGCTCGAGCGACTGCAACGCCGTGCGCTGCTCAGCCCATGATCGGGCCGCAGGAGTCGGCAGGGTGCGGCAGCCGCCCTGCAGCAGCGTCGCCAGCAGCGTGGCCAGCAGCACGAAGCGCGCACTGCGTGCAGGAAGCCTGGTGCGTACGCGAGGCACGCGCGTCGCTCAGATCGTGGTGCGCGGCGCCGTTTCCAGCGCCGGCGGCGGCTTGGGCGCGCTGATATCCGGCGCATAGTGCGCCACTGTGGCAACGAGGCGCGGATTTTCCGGGTCGGCGGTCAGCGCCCGCTGCCAGACGGCACGCGCCGCACTCTTCTGCCCTTGCGCCCACAGCGCCTCGCCCCAATGGCCGCCGATGTCGCCATCGTGCAGCAGACGATAGGCGCGCTCGAGCGTCGGCACGGCGCCCGCCATCTGGCCGCGCCGGAACAGCACCCAGCCCAGGCTGTCGAGCATCGCCGGATCATCGGGCTGCGAACGCAAGGCCTCGCGTATCAACTGCTCGGCGCGCGGCAGAGCGCGCTTGTGGTCGGCGAGCGTGAAACCCAGTGCATTGGTGACCGCCGCATCGAGCGGCCGCGCGCGATGCATGGTCTCGAGCAATTGCAGCGCAGCGTCGATCTTGCCGGCGCGCTCGAGCAGCACCGCGTGCTGGTATTCGAGCTCGGCATTCCCGGGCGAGCGACGCAGGGCATCGCCAATGCGGCCCAGCGATTCCTCGGGTGCATCGACCAGCGAGAGCAGATCGGCCGCGGCAATGTCGGCGTGGATGCGCTCGGAAGGCGACGCGTCGGGTTCGGGTGCGAACACGCGCAGCGCCGCTTCGTGATCACCCTGTCGATAGAGGATGCCAGCCGCGCGCCGGCGGCCAGGCGTATCCAGCCCCGTGCCCAGCAGCATGGAATAGTGGCGCAGTGCGCTGCTGTCATCGCCGCGCCGCTCGGCGATCACACCCAGCAGGTAGACCGCGAGCGCCGCAGAGCTCTGCACCGGCAGCATGCTCGTGCAACGCTGCTCGGTGATGGCGTAGTCGCCTTTCTCAAACGCCAGCTGCGCGAGCTGCCGGCTCGCAGCCGGGCCGACTTCATCATCGCTGCGCAGGCGCTGCAATTCGGTTTCGGCGTCTGCTTCCTTGCCCAGCAACAGCAGCACCTGGGCCACGGCCAGGCGATTGGATTTCTCGGTGACCGCCTCGTGGGCGGCACTGAGCGCAGCGGCTTCATCGCCCAGCACCGCCTGCGCACGCGCCACCAGCAACGCGACCTCGGGCGCCTTGGCGCCGGCCGCGCGCGCCGCCTCGGCGTAACCCAGGGCCGCATGCGCATCCCAGGAATCGAGCGCCAGTTCACCCAGCGCGCGTTGCGCCACCGCTGTGTGCAGCGCCGGATGCTCGAAGCCCCGCATCATCAGCAGCAGCGCCTCGCTGCCGGTGTCCTGCTGCAATTGCGCCAGCGCATCGGGCAGTTTGTGATTCGCGCCCGACAGCCAGGCCTTGAAATAGTCGCGTGCTTCGCTGATGCGCAGGTTCACGAGCGCCGCCTGCACCTGCGCGAGTGCTGCGGCCGAGTCGCCCGGCGCGAGCTGCACCCAGCGCTCGGCAGCCGCCAGCGCGCTGGCAGCCTGACCGCATTCGAGCGCCACCGTTGTCGCGCGCTGCGCGAGCTCTGCAGCGGCAAGCTGCCGGGCGGCTTTGACATAGTAAGTGGAGGCGTTGCCGCAATCGCCGCGCAGCAGTGCGCTCTCGGCGCTGACCGTGGCGGCATTGCCATCGGCCAGCGAGCCAGTCGCGGCCGGCGCTGGTTTTTTGGCACCAGGCGCCGCCGCTGCCGCGCTAGCCATTGCGGCAGCCAGCAGCAACGCGGCCGCAACGCTGGCGATTCGATGCCCGGGGATCTGACGGTGGCAAAGCAGCATGATCATGCGACTATAGCTGATGATGAAAGATTCAATCCGGCAAAAACTGGACAAAGTCGCCGAACGCTGCGAGGAAGTGGCGCTGATGCTGGCCGAGCCGCAGATGCAGGGGCGTGCCGAACAGTTTCGCGAGCTGTCGATGGAATATGCCCGTCTGCTGCCCACCGCCACGGCCTGGCGTGATTACCTGGGGCTGGAGTCGGAACTGCAGCACGCCGAGCAGCTGCGCACCGACGCCGATACACACATGCGCGCGCTCGGCGACGAAGAGGCGCAACGGCTGGGTGCGCAGCTCGCGGCGCGCGAAGCCGCGTTGCTGCGCATGCTGATGCCGCAGGATCCGCGCGATGCCGCCAACGTGTTCCTGGAAATCCGCGCCGGCACGGGCGGCGATGAGGCCGCGATCTTTGCCGGCGACCTGCTGCGCATGTACAGCCGCTATGCGGAGGGCCGCGGCTGGCAAGTGGAAACGCTGAGCGAGAGCCACGGCGAGCACGGCGGCTATAAAGAGGTGATCTGCCGCCTGGTGGGGCGCGGCGTGTACTCGCGCCTCAAGTTTGAATCGGGTGCGCATCGGGTGCAGCGCGTGCCGGCCACCGAAGCGCAGGGCCGCATCCACACCTCGGCCTGCACGGTGGCGATCATGCCGGAAATGGCCGAGATCGAACGCATCGAGATCAATCCGGCGGACCTGCGCGTCGACACCTTTCGCGCCTCCGGCGCCGGTGGGCAGCACGTCAACAAGACCGAATCGGCCATTCGCATCACGCACATTCCGACGGGCGTGGTGGTCGAATGCCAGGACGAGCGTTCGCAGCACAAGAACCGCTCGCGCGCGATGTCATTGCTGCAGGCGCGGCTGCTGGCCGCGGAACAGGACAAGCGCAGCAGCGAGCAGGCGCAGTCACGCAAATTGCAGGTCGGGAGCGGCGACCGCTCGGAGCGCATCCGCACCTATAATTTTCCGCAGGGGCGGCTCACCGACCATCGCATCAATCTCACGCTCTACAAGCTGGCCGCGATCATGAACGGCGAACTCGACGAACTGCTCGAGGCCCTGCAGCAGGAATATCAGGCCGAGGAACTGGCGGCCGAGTAAAGCGCCAGCCACAGCGCGCTGAAGTAGACCGCCGCCACCGACAGCACGCCCAGCAGCACGGCGGCACCCACTGCGTTGACGCCTGCAGGCTTGATGCCGAGCGCGGCGAGCAGCCCCGATAGCAGGCTCAACACGGCGACTGCGGCCAGGGTGCACACCGCCACGATCAAGGTGCCCATCACCGCGACCGCAAAAGTTTTCAGCCAGCGTGGCCGCACCAGCTGCAGGCAGCGCTGCAGAGCGCGCAGCGGCTCGACCGGTTCGAACAGCACCACGGGCCGCAACAGCAGGAAACAAATGAAGGCGTAGATGCCGGGCACGATCAGCAGCACGAAGCCCAGCGACATCACGGCGCCGGAGAGCGCCGCAGTCAGCACCAGCAATGGCCAGCGCCGCAGCGCCACCTGCCATTCCGCTGACAGCACCGGTGGCCGGCCGGCGATGATGGTGCGTTGGCGCAGCATGATGATCGCGGCCAGCAGTTGCCAGGCCACGAAGCCGAGTACGAACAGCGTCCAGAACGTGCCATCGTGCGGCTGAAACATATCTGGCGATTTGCCGGTGGCCAGCGCATGGAGCGATGCCGCCTGTGCCAGCAGTATCGACAGCATCGCCAGCGGCAGGCACTTGGGGAGTGTGGCGCGAAACACTCGCATAGCAGCGTCCATGATGTCGGCAACCTCGGCAGAGCGCGGTGGCAGGAGCGAGGCGGACATGGCGACTCCAATAGCGGGTCTGAACAGCGGGGGCGTGTAATCTATCAGAATGGCCCGCGCACCCACGGATGACACCACGAGCGCTGGCGGCGCGGCCGCCGCCAGCATGAGCGTGGCCAGCGCGCTCGAGTCGGCGCGCCGCAGCCTGCTGCCGCAGCACAGCGCCGCACTCGATGCGCAGTTGCTGCTGGCCCATGCGCTGCAACGCTCGCGCTCCTGGTTGCTGGCCCATGCCGACGCGACGCTGGACAGCGCGGCACGCGATGCCTTTGCGGCGCTGCTGGCACGCCGCGTGGCCGGTGAGCCGCTGGCGTATATCACCGGGCTGAAGGAGTTCTGGTCGCTGCCGCTGGTTGTGAACAGTGCCGTCCTGGTGCCGCGGCCCGAGACCGAGTTGCTGGTCGAGCGCGCGCTGGCGCTGCTGCCCGAGGCAGGGGCGCGGGTGGCCGACCTGGGCACCGGTTCCGGCGCCATTGCACTGGCACTGGCCAGCGAACGGCCCGACTGGCAACTCACGGCGATCGATCAATCGGGCGCGGCGCTGGCAGTGGCCGCGGCCAACGCGCGCGAGCTGGGCCTGCGCAACCTGCGATTGCTCGCCAGCAACTGGTTTTCCTCGCTGGCGGGCGAGCGTTTCGACCTGCTGGTGAGCAATCCTCCTTATATCGCCGAATCGGACCCGGCCCTGCTTGATCTGGCATTGCAGCATGAGCCGCTTGCGGCGCTGAGCTCGGGCCCCGAAGGACTCGATGCGCTCCGGGCGATCATCGCGGGCGCTACTGCGCAGCTGCTGCCCGGGGGTTGGTTGTTGCTTGAGCACGGCGCCACCCAGGCCGCCGCGGTCGCGACAATGCTTGTCGCGCAGGGGTTCACTCACGTACGCTGCCATGCTGATCTGGCAGGGCTTCCACGCGTCACCGAGGCGCAGCGCACATGAAAGGAACGGAACTGATGGTACGGTTTGAAACCACGCACGGCGGCTTCACGATTGAACTGTTCGAACGCGATGCGCCGCTCTCGGTCGCCAATTTCCTGCAATACGTCGACGACGAGTACTTCGACGGCACGATCTTCCATCGCATCGTGCCGGGCTTCGTGATCCAGGGCGGCGGACTGACTGCTGACTTCTCGCAGAAGAAAACCCGCGCGCCGGTCAAGAACGAGGCCGCCAACGGCCTGCTCAACGAACGCGGCACGCTGTCGATGGCGCGCACCGACGCGCCGCACAGCGCCACCTCGCAGTTCTTCGTGAACCTGAAGGACAACGAATTCCTCGACTATCGCCCGGGCCAGCATGGCTACGCGGTATTCGGCCGCGTAGTCGATGGCATGGAGGTGGTCGACAAGATCGCCGCGGTGCGCACTGGCCGACGCTCGGGCTACACCGACGCACCGATGGAAGACGTCAAGGTCACTACGGCGCGGCGCGTTCCGGCCGCCGCCTGAGGCAGTGGCGAAGCGCGCTGGCATCCTGCGACGCGCAGGCCGCCTACTGCTATGGGCTCTGGCCAGCGTTGCTGCCTTGGCGCTGCTGCTGGTGCTGATGCTCCGCTGGGTTGATCCGCCCACCAGCGCCTTCATGATCAATGCACGTCTCGAGGCCCTGTTCAGCGGCGAGCAGGGTTACCACACACAATATAAATGGGTGGCTCTCGAGGACATCGCCCCACAGGCGGCCCTCGCGGTGATCGCCGCCGAAGACCAGCAGTTTCCCTTCCATGCCGGCTTCGATTTCAAGTCGATCCGCGAGGCGGTGCGCCACAACGCGCACAGCCATCGGGTGCGCGGCGCCAGCACCATCTCGCAGCAGGTGGCCAAGAACCTGTTCCTGTGGTCGGGCCGCAGCTATTTTCGCAAAGGGCTGGAAGCGGGCTTCACGCTGCTGATCGAGTGGTGCTGGCCGAAAGAGCGCATCCTCGAGGTGTATCTGAATATCGCCGAGTTCGGTCACGGCATCTATGGCGTGCAGGCCGCCGCGCAGCATTTCTACCATCGCGATGCGCGCCGGCTGGGGCGCGAACAGGCCGCGCTGCTGGCGGCAGTGCTGCCCAATCCCGCCCACTATCATGTCGAGGCGCCTTCGCGTACGGTGCTGGCCCGCCGCGACTGGATCTCAGAGCAAATGGCAGACCTCGGCGGCACGGCGTACCTTGATCTGATCGAGAACCAGGGAGAGCGGCATGAGTGAACCGGCAGCGCGCAACTACCGCTACTACGATCTGATCATGGCGGCCTACGTGTGCATCCTGCTGTGCGCGAACCTGATCGGCCCGGCGAAAGTGGCCACGCTCCACCACGTGCCCCTGTTCGGCGATGTCACCTTCGTCGCTGGCGTGCTGTTCTTTCCGCTGTCCTACATTTTCGGCGACATCCTCACCGAGGTGTATGGCTACGCGCGCGACCGGCGTTGCGTGTGGGCCGGCTTTGGCGCACTGGCCTTCGCCGCGCTGATGGCCAGCGTCATCGTTGCGCTGCCGGCCGCGAGCTGGTGGCAGGATCAGCAGAAAGCGGTCGAGATGATCTTCGGCAACACCTGGCGCATCGTTGCCGCCTCGATCATCGCCTTCTGGTGCGGCTCTTTCGTGAACAGCTTCGTGCTGGCGAAGATGAAGATCATGACCCGCGGGCGGTGGCTGTGGACGCGCACCATCGGCTCGACCATCTGCGGTGAGTTCGTCGACTCGGGCCTGTTCTACACCATCGCCTTCTTCGGGTTGTGGGATAGCTCGAAGCTGCTCGGCGTGATGATGACGCAGTACGTGCTCAAGACCCTGTGGGAAGTGGTCATCACACCCGTGACCTACAAGGTAGTGGCCTTCCTCAAGCGCGCCGAGCGCGAGGACTACTACGACACCGCCACCAATTTCACACCCTTCTCGCTGAAGACCTGAGCCGGCGCGCCACATGAAATCCACCGACGTTGCCGTCACCAGTTTCGCGGACCTCAAGCTCAGCCCCGAGGTGTTGCAGGCACTGAGCGATGTGGGCTACGAGAGCCCGACGCCCATCCAGGCCGCCACCATTCCGGTATTGCTGTCGGGCGTCGATGTGCTCGGACAGGCGCAGACCGGCACCGGCAAGACTGCGGCGTTCGCGCTGCCCCTGCTCTCGCGACTCGATCTCGCCCAGCGTGATCCGCAGGCATTGGTGATGGTGCCGACGCGCGAGCTGGCGATCCAGGTGGCCGAGGCCTTCCAGAAATATGCCGCACACCTGCGGGGCTTCCACGTACTGCCGATCTACGGCGGCCAGAGCTACACGCCGCAGCTCAATGCGCTCAAGCGCGGCACGCATGTGATCGTCGGCACGCCCGGGCGCATCCTCGATCACCTGGAGCGCAAGACGCTCAAGCTCGAGGGCATCCGCTTCGTAGTGCTGGATGAAGCCGATGAGATGCTGCAGATGGGTTTCGTCGATGCCATTGAAGCCATACTTGGCCAGACCCCGCCCGAGAAGCAGGTGGCACTGTTCTCCGCGACCATGGCGCCGAACATCCGCCGCATTTCGCAGCGGCACCTGCGCAAGCCACACGAAATCACCATCCGCAGCAAGACCAGCACCGCCGCCAACATCCGCCAGCGTTACTGGCTGGTGAGCGGCATGCACAAGCTCGATGCGCTGACCCGCATACTCGAGGTGGAAAGCTTCGATGCGATGCTGGTGTTTGCGCGCACCAAGCAGGCCACGGCCGAACTGGCCGAGAAGCTTTCGGCACGCGGCTTCGCGGCAGTGGCGCTCAACGGCGATATCCAGCAGGCGCAGCGCGAACGCACGGTGGCGCAGCTGAAGGCCGGCGCGATCGACATCCTGGTGGCCACCGATGTGGCGGCGCGCGGGCTCGATGTGGAGCGCATCAGCCACGTGGTCAACTTCGACGTGCCCTACGACAGCGAATCGTATATCCATCGCATTGGCCGCACCGGGCGCGCCGGACGGAGCGGTGAGGCGATACTGTTCATCGCGCCGCGCGAGCAGAACATGCTGCGCATCATCGAGCGCGCCACGCGCCAGCCCATCGAGGCGATGAACCTGCCGAGCGTCAACGATGTGAACCAGAAGCGCATCCAGCGCTTTAAAGAGCGCATCGCCAACGCGCTCTCACAGGGCGCGGCCGAGAACTATCGTCCGATCGTCGAGGAGTTCGCGCGCGCCGCTGGCGTGGACATGACCGAGGTCGCCGCGGCCCTGGCGAGCCTCGCCCAGGGCAAGACACCGCTGATCCTGGGCAACAAGGAATCGTCGGGCGCACGCGAGCCCGACGCTGCCGGCGAACGGCCGCACCGCGGTGAAACGGCGCGCGGCCCCGCGCACGGGCCGACGCATGGGTCATCGCACGGGCCGAGCCAGGGCCCGCGACACGGCAAGGGGCGGCGTTTCGGACCGCAGGAAACCTACCGGCTGGAAGTGGGTCGCCGCCACCACGTGGAGCCGGGGCACCTGGTCGGCGCGCTGGCCAATGAGGCCGACCTCGATGGCTCGGAAATCAACGGCATCGAGATCCTGGATGACCACAGTTTCGTGCGCCTGCCGGCTGGCATGCCGCCCGAACTGCTCGCACGCCTGCGTGGCGTGCGCGTGAAGGGCCAGGCACTCGCGCTCACGCTGGCGGAGCGGCGCCCCGGTGGTGGACGCAAGAAGAAGGCTGCGCACCGCGGGCGCGAGCGCTGAAGAGCGCCGCAGCGCCGTGGCGCCGCAGCGCGCCGCTCAGTTGACCGAGTCGGAACCCTGCTGCAGGTTGGCTTCGTCGGCAAACAGCTGCTCCACGTCAACCGCATCGTAGCGATACTCGCGGTTGCAGAACTCGCACTGCACCAGCAACACGCCCTGCTCTGCCAGCGTGGCGCGTGCTTCCTCCACTCCCAGCGAGCGCAGCACATCGGCCACGCGCTGCGGGCTGCAACGGCAGCTGAAACTCACCAGCGTCGGGGCGAACAGCCGGCAATCGTGCGAGCCTGCCACCTGGCGCACCGCCTGTTCCGCGTCGTCGCTCAGCAGGCGGGCGGCGGGCATGGCCATCAAGCCTGACTGCAGCTCTTCCCAGGTCTGTTGCAACTGCGCGCCGGCCCCTTCGCCGCTGGCGGACTGGCCCGGGAGTTTCTGCAGCAGCAATCCCGCCGCTTGCTCCGCATCGGCGGCCAGCAGCAGGCGCGTGGGCAACTGCTCCGAACTCGCAAAATAGTTTTCAAGGCACGCGGCCAGATTGGCGCCGGCCAGCGGCACGATGCCCTGATAGCGCGCGCTGCTGGTGTCCGATTGCACCGTGACCGTGAGGCGCCCTTCGCCGACCAGCGCGCCGAAATCGGGCAGTTCATCCGCTGCGATATCGTGGTGCGCGACCGCGCGCACCTTGAAGTCGTCGCTGCATTGCGCGACCAGCAGGCGCACTCGGCCGTTGCCCGCCAGTTGCAGCGTCAGCGTGCCTTCGAACTTCAGCGTCGCGGCCAGCAGCACGGCGGCGGTGGCAAACTCACCCAGCAGTGCTTCGACCAGCGGTGGGTAATGCGCATGCGCGCGCAGTTCGTGCCAGGCGCTGCCCAGATGCACCCAATTGCCGCGCAGCGGTTGCGATTCGAGCAGGAATCTGCGCAGTTCGCCGGGCGCTGTGCGCTCAGCCACTGAGCAACTTCTTCAGCAGCTCGTTGAGGCGTGCCGGATTGGCCTTGCCCTGCGTGGCTTTCATCACCTGGCCGACGAAGAAGCCGAACAGTTTGTCCTTGCCGCTGCGATAGTCGGCCAGCTGCGCGGGGTTGGCCGCCATCACGGCCGCGATCGCCTGCTCGATCGGCCCGTCGTCGGTGATCTGCTGCAGGCCGCGCGCGGCGATGATCGCATCGGCGCCCTGCTGGTCCTGCCACATGGCTTCGAAGACGTCCTTCGCGATCTTGCCGGAGATGGTGTTGTCGCGCACGCGCGCCAGCAGGCCCGCGAGCGCGCTCGCGTCGACGCGCGAGTGCGCGATTTCGAGCCCGTCGCGATTGAGGAACGCGGACAGATCGCCGCTCACCCAGTTGGCCGCCAGCTTCGGCTCGCCGCCGAGCGTCGCTACCACCTGCTCGTAAAAGTCCGCGAGCTCGCTGCTGGCCGTCAGCACCAGCGCGTCATAGGGCGAAAGGCCGTACTGCGCAGCGAAACGCTGCGCCTTCTGGTCTGGCAGCTCCGGCAGCTGCGCGCGCACGCCTTCGATGAAGGCGTGGTCGATCTCGACGGGCAGCAGGTCAGGATCGGGGAAGTAGCGGTAGTCGTTGGCTTCTTCCTTGGAACGCATCGAGCGCGTCTCGCCCTTGTCGGGGTCGTACAGGCGCGTCTCCTGCACCACCTTGCCGCCGCCCTCGAGCACTTCGATCTGCCGCGCCACCTCGTAATTGATGGCCTTCTCGACGAAACGGAAGGAATTGATGTTCTTGATCTCGGCGCGCGTGCCGAGCTTCTCGCTGCCCGCCTGGCGCACCGAGACGTTGGCATCGCAGCGGAACGAGCCTTCCTGCATGTTGCCGTCGCAGATGCGCAGGTACCGCACCAGCGTGTGCACCTTCTTCATGTACGCCACGGCCTCTTTGGCCGAACGCATGTCCGGCTCGGAGACGATCTCGATCAGCGGCGTGCCGGCGCGATTGAGGTCGATGCCGCTCTGGCCCGGCAGGCCTTCGTGCAGCGACTTGCCGGCGTCTTCCTCGAGATGCGCGCGCGTGATGCCGACGCGTTTGCCGGTGCCATCGTCCAGCACGATGTCCATCTGGCCGCCGGCGACGATCGGCAGTTCGTACTGGCTGATCTGGTAGCCCTTGGGCAGGTCGGGATAGAAATAATTCTTGCGTGCGAATACCGAGCGCGGCGCGATGCGCGCGCCGATCGCGAGGCCAAACATCACGGCCATGCGCACCGCGGCGCCGTTGAGCACCGGCAGCACTCCGGGGTAACCGAGATCGACCAGGTTCGCCTGCGCATTGGGCGCGGCACCAAAGGCCGTGGCCGAGCCGGAGAAGATCTTCGAGCGCGTCGCCAGCTGCGCGTGGATCTCGAGGCCTATGACGGTTTCCCAGGCCATCAGCGGTACGCCTCCGGCGCGCGCTGGTGCCAGTCGCTCTCCTGCTGGTAGCGATGCGCCACGTTCAGCAGCTTTGCTTCGGAGAAATGCGGGCCGACGATCTGCAGGCCGACCGGCAGGCCATCGACCAGGCCGCAGGGGATGGATATGCCCGGCAACCCCGCAAGATTCGCGCCGATGGTGTAGATGTCGTTGAGGTACATCGTCACCGGATCATTGGTCTTGGCGCCGATCTCGAAGGCCACGGTCGGCGTGGTCGGGCCGATCAGTACGTCCACGGTAGCTGAAGGCGCGCTCGAAGTCGGCCGCGATCAGCGCACGCACGCGCTGCGCCTTGAGGTAGTAGGCGTCGTAGTAGCCGGCCGAGAGCACGTAGGTGCCGGTCATGATGCGGCGCTTGACCTCGGCCCCGAAGCCCTCGCCGCGCGAGCGCTCGTACAGATCCTTAAGGTCGCGCGGGTTTTCGCAGCGATAGCCGAAACGCACGCCATCGAAGCGCGCCAGGTTCGAGGAGCACTCGGCGGGCGCGACCACGTAATAGGTGGGCACGGACAGCGGCAGGTTGGGCAGGCTCACGTCCGTGAGGGTTGCGCCCTGCGCGCGCAACTGCTCGAGCGCGGTGCGCAGCAGCGCCTCGATCCTGGGGTCGAGCCCCTGGTCGAAGAATTCCTTCAGCAGGCCGATGCGCAGGCCTTTCAGCGGCTGGTTCAGCGCGGCCTGGTAATCGGGCACCTCGCGCTCGACGCTGGTGGAATCGCGCGGGTCGAAACCGGCCATCGGCCTGAGCAGCAGCGCGACGTCTTCGGCCGTGCGCGCCAGCACGCCGGCCTGATCGAGGCTGGAAGCGAAGGCGATCATGCCGTAACGCGACACACGCCCGTAGGTGGGCTTGAGGCCGGTCACACCGCACAGCGCCGCGGGCTGGCGTATCGAACCGCCGGTATCGGTCGCGGTGGCGGCCGGCACCAGGCGCGCGGCCACGGCCGCGGCCGAGCCGCCCGAGGAGCCGCCGGGCACCAGCTTGAGGTTCCAGGGATTGCGCACCGGACCGAAGTAGCTGGTCTCGTTGGACGAGCCCATCGCGAACTCGTCCATGTTGGTCTTGCCCAGCACCACGGCGCCCGCGGCCCGCAGCCGCGCCACCACAGTGGCGTCGTAGGGCGAGATGAAATTCGCGAGCATCTTCGAGCCGCAGGTGGTGCGCGAGCCGGCGGCACAGAAGATGTCCTTGTGCGCGATCGGTATGCCGGTGAGCGCCGGGGCATCGCCCGCGGCCAGGCGCTTGTCAGCCGCCGCGGCGGCGGCCAGCGCCGCCTCGCTTTCGATGCTGATGAAGGTATTGAGCTGCGGCTGCGCACGTTCGATGCGCCCCAGCAGCGCCCGGGTCAGTTCGACAGCCGAGTACTTGCGGGCACGCAGTCCCTGCTGGAGCTGGGCGACTGTCTCTGAATGCATACAGGCTATTCGATGACCTTGGGGACGAGGTACAGACCAGCCATCACTTGTGCGGCATTTCGCTGGTAGAGCTCGCGCTGATCGGATTCCGTGACCTCATCGGCACGCAAGCGCTGCGTGAGACCTGGCAACGGGTGCGACATGGGCAGCACGCCTTCGGTCGCAGCGTGATCCAGTTCACCAACCAGTGCGATGATGCGATTCAGGCTCTCGGCATAGACAGGCACTTCGGCGTCGCTCAAACCCAGGCGCGCCAGGTGGGCGATGTTCTCGATGTCGCGTCGGCTCAAGCTCATGGTGACTGGTTGCGATTGCGGAAAAATGGGCGCGAAATCATACACCTCGCCTTGTGCATTGTCCCCACGGTTGCTAGATTAATGCTCCATTCCGGGGCACCACCTGCTCCCGCCAACATAAGGCTCGGCCAGCTCCATGTTCAAACGTCTGCGCGGCTACTTTTCCAGCGATTTGTCGATCGATCTGGGTACGGCCAACACCCTGATCTACGTCCGCGACAAGGGCATCGTGCTCAACGAACCCTCGGTGGTCGCGGTGCAGGACGAACCCTCGCGCGGCGGCAAGATCATCGTCGCGGTCGGCGTCGAGGCCAAGGGCATGCTGGGGCGCACGCCGGGCCACATCAACGCGGTGCGGCCCATGAAAGACGGCGTGATCGCCGATTTCACCTACACCGAAAAGATGCTGCAGTACTTCATCAACAAGGTACACGGCAACCGTTTCCTGAAACCCTCGCCGCGGGTGCTGGTGTGCGTGCCCTTCGGTTCGACCCAGGTAGAGCGCCGCGCGATCCGCGAATCGGCCGAGGGCGCCGGCGCGCGCAACGTGGCGATCGTCAGCGAGCCGATGGCCGCGGCCGTGGGCTCGGGTCTGCCGGTGCATGAAGCGCGCGGCTCGATGGTGCTCGATATCGGCGGTGGCACCAGCGAGGTCGCGGTGCTGTCGCTCAACGGCATCGTCTACGCGAATTCCGCGCGCATCGGCGGCGATCGCTTCGATGACGCGATCATGAACTACGTGCGCCGCAACTACGGCATCCTGATCGGCGAAGCCACGGCCGAGCGCATCAAGATCGAGATCGGCTCGGCCTATCCCGGCCAGCAGGTGCGTGAGCTCTCGGTCAAGGGACGCAACCTCTCCGAGGGCGTACCGCGCAGCTTCACGCTCAACAGCAATGAAATCCTCGAAGCGCTGCAGGAGCCGCTGCAGGGCATCGTCAGCGCCGTGAAGCAGGCGCTCGAACAAACACCGCCGGAGCTCGGCGCCGATGTCGCCGAGCGCGGCATCGTACTCACTGGTGGCGGCGCACTGCTGCGCGACATCGACAAGCTGCTGATGGAAGAGACCGGCCTGCCAGTGGTCATCGCCGATGATCCGCTGACCTGCGTGGCGCGCGGCGGCGGGCGCATCCTCGAACTCATGGATCAACTGGGCCCCGGTCACTTCGGACTGGAGTGAAGTGGCCGGGTTCGGCACAACTGTCGGCAGGCCCATCTACGGCCGCGGCCCATCCCCCGGGCTGCGCTTCACTGTCTACGCCATCCTGTCGCTGGTATTGATGTACCTGGATCAGCGGGCGCGCTGGTCCGAGCGCCTCCGCTATGGTCTCGAGGCGGCCGCCTATCCGGTGCAGGTAGCGGTGAATTCACCCGCGGCCACCTGGCGCTGGCTCACCGACAGCTTCGCAACCCGCAATTCGCTGCGCGCACAGAACCTGCAGCTGCAGCAGCACGCGCATGAACTCGAGCTCGCCAACCTGCGCCTGCAGGCCCTCGAGCAGGAAAACGCGCGCCTGCGCGAACTGCGCGCCGCGCTGCCGCCACTTGCGAAGAGCTGGCTGATCGCCGAAGTGATCGGCGTCGAGGCCGTGCCGCTGCGCCAGCGCCTGATCATCAACAAGGGCACGCATGATGGCGTGCACGTGAACCAGGCCGTGGTCGATGGCAGCGGCGTGCTCGGCCAGGTGGTGCATGTCGGCCCCTGGAGCAGCGAGGTGATATTGATCACCGATCCGGAACATGCGCTGCCGGTGCAGATCACGCGCAATGAACTGCGCACCATCGCGGTGGGCTCGGGCAGCGCGGATGAGCTGCTGCTGCCCTATCTCGCGGTCAATTCCGATGTGAAGAGCGGCGACGTGCTGACCAGCTCTGGCCTGGGCGGCGTGTTCCCGGCTGGATTCCCGGTGGCACGCGTGATCGGCGTGCGGCGCGAAGCGAACCAGCTGCTGGCGCAGGTTCGCGCCGAACCCCTGGGCCACATCGCTGCGGCACGCGAAGTGCTGCTGATCGATTTCGAGCCGGCGCATCCGGCCGCGCCGCCATCGAGCGCGGCGCTGCTCGAAGGCGCCGAGCCGGTGGTCGCGCCAGCGAAGGCCGGCAGCTCGAACGGCGAATCCGGCTCGACCCGCAAAGGCACGGCCAAGGGCTCGGCTGCAGCGAAGCGCAAGAACGCCGCCGCCGCGGCGACGCCCCCCGCTGCCGCGCCGGTCGCAACGCCGCCGAAGGCGGGCAAGCCGTGAACACCCGCGAGAACCTGGTCATGATCCTGCTCACCAGCGTGATCGGCCTGGTGCTGAACATCCTGCCGTTGCCCACCTGGCTGACGGCGGCACGCCCGGCGTTCCTGGTGCTGGTGGTGCTCTACTGGTCGACCATGACGCCATTCGTGGCGGGCCTGGCGCTCGGCTTCATCAGCGGCCTGGCACTCGATATCTTCCAGGGTTCACTGCTGGGTGAACACGCGCTGGCACTGTGCTTCGTCACCTACCTCGCGGTGCGCTTCCACCTGCTGATGCGCGCCAAGCCGCTGTTCGAACAGTCGCTGTACGTGTTCGCGGCACTGCTGATCTACGAGTTGCTGTTGTGGGTGGTCGATGGCTGGACCGGCCGCTCGCTCTCGAGCTGGCTGCGCTGGGTACACACGGCCACGGGCGCACTGCTGTGGCCGGTGATCGCGGGCGTGCTCGGGCGCTTCCACGCGCCACGCTGATTCCGGATGCGCATCAAGGATCAATGGAACGAGCAGCGGATCTTCTCCAGCCGCAACTTCGCGGCGCTGGTGGTGATGGCGCTGCTGAGCGCTGCGCTGATCGCGAAGCTGGTCTACCTGCAGATCGTCCGCCATGCCTATTACGTCGAGCTTTCGCAGGGCAATCGCGTGCGCCAGGATCCAATTCCGGCAAGCCGCGGCCTGATCCTCGATCGTCGCGGCAAAGTGCTGGTCGACAACGAGCCCGCCTTCCAGCTCGAGCTGATCCGCGAACAGACCCCTGACCTTCCCGGCACCCTGCAGCGCCTGGCCGCGCTCGGTCTGCTCGACAAGGATGACATCGAGACGACGCGACGCATGATCCTCTCGCGTCGCATCTTCGACAGCGTGCCATTGCGCCTGCGCCTCACCGATGAGGAAATCGGCCGCTTCGCCGTGCATCGCCATGAATTCCAGGGCGTGGAACTGCGCGCGCGGCAGACGCGGCATTACCCCTACGGCGAGCTCGGCGTACATGCGCTGGGCTACGTGGCGGCGGTCAGCGAAGACGACCTGGAACGCATCGACAAACCCGGCTATGCCGGCACCACGCTGATCGGCAAGCTGGGTGTGGAGAGCGCCTACGAAGCGCAGCTGCACGGCCTCAACGGCTATCGCCAGATCCTGGTGAACGCGCAGGGCCGCTCGGTCGATCGCCAGGGCGCCTATCAGCCGGAGCTGCGCGCCGAGGCGCCCACCAGCGGCAAAGACCTGGTGCTCTCGATCGATTTGCCCACGCAGCAGGCGGCCGAAGCGGCACTCGGCGAGCACCGCGGCGCCGTGGTCGCGATCGACCCGGCCAACGGCGACGTGCTGGCGCTGGTGAGCCATCCGGGTTTCGATCCCAGTGTCTTCGGGCGCGGCCTGACCAACAGCGAATACGCCGTGCTCACCGGCAACGAAGACAAGCCGCTGCTGAATCGGGCGCTGCGTGGCGCTTATCCCTCGGGCTCGACCATCAAGCCCGTGATGGCCCTCGCCGGGCTCACCTATAACCTGGTCGATCCGGAAAAACGCGAGTTCTGCAGCGGCCAGTTCCATCTGCCTGGCAGCAGCCATCTGTATCGCGAGGGCAAGACCGGCAAGCACGGCAACGTAAACCTCGTCGAGGCCGTGGCGCGTTCCTGCGATGTCTATTTCTACAGCCTGGCCGCGCAGATCGGCGTCGATCGCATCGCCGCCTTTGCCGCGCAGTTTGGCATCGGCTCACTCACCGGCATCGACATCAGCGGCGAGAAGCCGGGTCTGCTGCCGACGCCGGAGTGGAAGCAGAAGACCTACAAGCAGATCTGGTATCCGGGCGAGACCGTGAACCTGGGCGTGGGCCAGGGGTATCTGCTCGTGACTCCGCTGCAACTCGCGCACATGGCCGCGATGCTGGCCAGCCACGGCCAGGCCTTCCGGCCGCGGCTGGTAATGGGTGTGCGTGATGCTGCGGGCGCCATCGAGCACAACACGGCCATCACCGAAGCCGGCGCCACCGGCATCAGTGCCGAGCACTGGGATCTGGTGGTGAAGGGCATGATGGGCGCCGCGACCTTCGGCACCGCCGCCGCGATCAGCAAGGACGCGCACTACGCCATCGCTGCCAAGACCGGCACCGCGCAGGTGTTCACCGTGGCGCAGGGCGCCAAGTACAACGAGAAGACGGTGGCCGAACGGTTGCGCGATCACTCCTGGTTCATCGCCTTTGCGCCGGCCGAAGCGCCGCGCATCGCTCTGTGCGTGCTGGT
The DNA here is from genome assembly GCA_963764065.1 of uncultured Gammaproteobacteria bacterium. Taxonomy (GTDB): domain Bacteria; phylum Pseudomonadota; class Gammaproteobacteria; order Steroidobacterales; family Steroidobacteraceae; genus FEN-1191. The sequence continues at coordinate 334,302 of CAVXRM010000005.1, forward strand.
GGAGAATGGCGGCTTCGGCGCCGCGGCCGCGCTGCCAATCGCCAAGCGCGTGATGGATGCCTATCTGCTCGAGGGCCAGGCGAGTGCGAAGCCTGCTGAAGGCGCCAAGCCGGCGGAGAGCAAGCCATGATCATGGACGACAACCGCGACTCGGCCGCCAAGCGTACCTTCTCGGCCACCGCGCGCCTGCTCTCGGCGCTCAAGCTCGACGGTCCGCTGCTGGTGGCCCTGGGACTGCTGTCGGTGTATGCGTTGATCGTGCAGTACAGCGCTTCGGGCCAGAGCGTCGATACCGTGCTGCGCACCTTGATGCGCATCGGGCTCGGCACGCTGGCGATGATCGCCCTCGCCCACAGCAGCCCGAATTTCCTGCGCAGCCTCGCGCCCTGGCTCTATTTCGCCGGCATCGTGCTGCTGCTGGTGGTCGATGCGATCGGCTACGTGGGCAAGGGCGCACAACGCTGGCTGGATCTCGGGCTGATACGTTTCCAGCCCTCGGAGATCATGAAGCTCGCGGTGCCGATGTTCGCTGCATCGTTCATGCACGATCGGCCCCTGCCACCAACCTGGCGGAACCTGCTGGTGCTCGCCGTGATCATCGTGGCACCCGCGGGGCTCGTGGCCATGCAGCCGGACCTGGGCACCGCACTGCTGATTTTCGCCACCGGTGCACTGGTGGTGCTGATGGCCGGGCTGCAGTGGCAGATCATCGCCGGGCTGGCCGTGGCGGCCGGTGGCCTCGGCGTGATCGGCTGGAATTTCCTGCACGATTACCAGCGCCAGCGCATCCGCATTTTCATGGATCCCCAATCCGATCCGCTGGGTTCGGGCTATCACATCATCCAGTCGCAGATCGCCATCGGCTCGGGCGGGCTGTTCGGCAAGGGCTGGATGAACGGCAGCCAGGCGCAGCTCGAGTTCCTGCCGGAACGCTCCACCGATTTCATCTTCGCGGTGATCGGCGAGGAATTCGGCCTGCTGGGCCTGATCGTGCTGCTGCTGCTCTATCTCTTCATCGTCTCGCGTTCGCTGTTCCTGGCCTCGCAGGCCAGCGGCACCTTCGCGCGCCTGCTCGCCTCGAGCCTCGCGCTCACCTTCTTCGTGTACGTGTTCATCAACGCCGGCATGGTCAGCGGACTGCTGCCGGTAGTGGGCGTGCCGCTGCCACTGATCAGCTATGGCGGCACCTCGGTCGTCACGCTGCTGGCAGGCTTCGGCATCCTGATGGGCCTGTATTCGCACCGCAAACTCGTGAACTCCTGATGCGCCCACTCCTGCATGGCCTGCTGCTGTTGTTGCTGGTGGCGGCTGGCGGCGCGCGCGCGGATGAAGAAGTCGTGCGCACGCTGCCGGGGCATACGCGCTTCGATCTGGCGCGCCCGGAGATCAACGCCTTCGTCGAGCGCCTGGTGAGCGGCGGCTTCCAGCGCGAGGAGGCCTTCGCGCTGCTGGCCAAGGCCGAGCCGCAACCGAAGATCATCGACGCCATGTCGAAGCCCGCCGAGAAGGCACTGCAGTGGTGGGAGTATCGCGCGCGCTTCCTCACCAGCGAGCGCGTCGATGCCGGTGCGCGCCTGTGGCGCGAGCATCGCGAACTGCTCGATGCAATCGCGATGGAGCGGCATGTGCAGCCCGAGTACATCCTCGGCATTGTCGGTGTGGAAACTTTCTACGGTCGCATCACCGGCCGTTACCGGGTGCTCGATGCACTCGCCACGCTGGCCTTCGACTACCCGCCGCGCGCCGACTACTTCCGCCAGGAGCTCGAGCAGTTCCTGCAGCTCGTGCATGGTGGCGAGCTGGATGCCGAGGCGACGCTCGGCTCCTACGCGGGTGCGATGGGCGTGGCGCAATTCATGCCCTCGAGCTTCCAGCACTACGCGGTGCGCGAGGGCGATTCGGGCCGGCGCGACCTGTGGAACGACTGGGGCGACATCTTTGGCAGCGTGGCCAATTACCTGCAGCAGCACGGCTGGCAGTACGGCCAGGGCGTACTCGCCGAGGCCGATATCGGCACGGCGCCCGAGCCCACCCTGCCCGCAAGCGTCACGCTGAACGACACGCTGGGCGCGTTGCGCACGCGCGGCATGCAGGTGCAGACCATCCTCGATGATGCCACGGCCTGCGTGCTGGTTGCCGCGCCCGTGCAGGCCGGCAAGCGCTATCGCGTTGGCTTCCAGAATTTCTACGTGATCACTCGTTACAACCGCAGCCCGCTGTATGCGATGGCGGTCAACGATCTGGCGCAGGCAATACTCACGCGCACGCTGGCGGATGATGCGCCTTAGGCCGCAATCCGCCACGGGTCTGGTCGTCGCGGCCATGGTCGTGGCGCTGCTGCTGTCCGCCTGCAGCAGCGCGCCGCGCCGCGAGTATCGGCGCGCACCATCCCAGTCCACGCCGGCATCCACAGCGCCCGCCACCGCATTGCCACCGCCACCGACATCCGCCGACTCGATTCCCGACGCCGTACCGCGCGCTGAGCCGCGCAGCACGCACGGCAACCCCAGCTTCTACGACGTGAACGGCCAGCGTTACCAGGTCCTGGCGAGCGCCGAGGGCTTCGTGGAGCGTGGCGTCGCCTCGTGGTATGGCCCGGATTTCCACGGGCACAACACCTCGAGCGGCGAGCCCTATGACATGTACGCGATGAGCGCGGCCCACAAGACACTGCCGCTGCCCTGCTATGCGCGCATCACCAACCTCGGCAACGGGCGCAGCATCGTGGTGCGCATCAACGACCGCGGACCTTTCGTCGGCAACCGCATCGTCGATCTTTCCTACACGGCGGCGCTGAAGCTCGATGTGGTGCGCACCGGCACTGCGCTGGTGGAGCTGCGCGTCGTGGGCCCGGCGGCGGACGGGGTCGCGCAGCCCGCGCCTGTGGTGGCTGGCGTGGCGCCAATGCCAATGCCGGCGCCACCGCCAGCACCCACACCCGAACCCGCACCGGCGCAGGGATCCGCACCGACGCCAGCGCCCACGCCCACGCCCACGCCCACGCCTTCGAAAGAAGTGACCAGCACAGCGCCCGCGAGCCCTGCGCTGTATATCCAGGTCGGCGCCTATGGCGATGCCGCCAACGCGCAGCGCGTGCTGAGGCGACTGCAGGGTGCCGGCTTCAGCAACGCATTTTCGCTGAGCGCGGAATCCGCTGGCCGTCGCCTGCAGCGCATCCGGGTCGGGCCGATCAGCACAGTCGAGCAGTTCGATGCGCTGGCGGCGCGGCTGGCAACACTGGGTTTTCCCGAGGCCAGGCTGGCCACGGACTAGCGCCGGCCGCTACACTTGCGCGCTTTGCCGGAGTTCCAAATCGATGATGCCGCACCGCTCCCTCTCGACCCCGTTGCTCGCGTTGGCCCTGCTGCTGGGCCTGGCACCGGCCGCCGATGCGGTGACGCTGATGCCCACCGCGCCCAGTATTGCCGCGCGCAACTGGATCCTGGTGGATTTCGCCTCCGGGCAGACGCTGGCCGAATCGCAGGCCGACCAGAAGATCGAGCCCGCGAGCCTCACCAAGCTGATGAGCGCCTACGTGGTGTTCAACGCACTGCGCGACGGACGCCTGAAGCTCGACGAGCAGGTGCTGATCAGCGAACACGCCTGGCGCGCCGAAGGCTCGCGCACCTTCGTGCAGGTGGGCACGCGCGTGCCGGTGGATGTGCTGGTCAAGGGCATGATCGTGCAGTCGGGAAACGATGCCACGATCGCGCTGGCCGAACGCGTGGGCGGGAGCGAGCCGGCCTTCGTGCAGATGATGAACTCCTGGGCGCAGAAGCTGGGCATGCGCGGCACGCACTTCGAGGATTCGAGCGGCCTGCCCTCACCCACGCACTACAGCAGCGCACGCGATCTGGCCACGCTGGCGCGGGCGATCATCCGCGATTTCCCGGAGTACTACTCCATCTACTCGATGCGCGAATACACCTGGAACAACATCCGCCAGGAGAACCGCAACGGTCTGCTGGAGCGCGATCCGAGCGTCGATGGCCTCAAGACCGGCCACACCGATTCAGCCGGCTACTGCCTGATCACTTCGGCAAAGCGTCAGGGCATGCGCCTGGTCTCCGTGGTGCTGGGCTCATCCAGCGTCAAGGATCGCGAGAGCGGCAGTGCTGCACTGCTGGCCTACGGTTACAACTTCTTTGAATCGGTCACGGTGCGCAAGCGTGGCGAGACCGTGCTCAAGGCGCCGGTATACAAGGGCGCCGAGCAATACGTGGCTGCGGTACCGGCGAGCGACCTGCAGGTCACTGTGCCCCATGGCCAGGGCCAGAGCATCACGACGCGCGCCACCTTGCGTCGCCCGCTGATCGCGCCGCTGGCCGCGAGCAGCGCGATCGGCGAGCTGCAGGTGGACCTGGCCGGCAAGACCATTGCGCGCGTGCCGCTGTACCCGGCGGTGGCGGTGCCGGCCGGCGGCTGGTGGCGCCGCATGGTTGATACCATCAGCCTGTGGTTCTAGGCCTTTGGCCGAACCGCTCCCCACCTGTTACCTCAACGGCACGCTGCAGCCGCTGCGCGAGGCGCGCGTCTCGCCACTCGATCGCGCCTTCCTGTTCGCCGATGCGGTCTACGAAGTGTTCGCGGTGCACGCGGGCTACGCCAGCCGCCTGCCGCGCAATCTGGCGCGGCTCGAATTCAGCCTGCGTGAACTCGCGATCACGAATCCGCACGATGCGGCGGGCTGGACGCAGCTGCTGCAGTCGCTGATCGAAGCGAACGGCGGCGGCGATATGTACGTGTACCTGCAGGTGTCGCGTGGCACCGAGTACGGCCGCAATCACGCGCCGCTGCCGAAACTCACGCCCACGGTGTTTGCCTTCTGCGCCCCGCTGCCGCCGATGACACCGCAGGTGCTGGCACAGGGCGTGACCTGCATCAGCGCCAGCGACACGCGCTGGGCGCGTTGCGACATCAAATCGGTTTCGCTGCTGGCCAACATCCTGCTGCGCGAGCAGGCCACGCAGGCTGGCGCCACCGAAGCCATCCTGCTGCGCGATGGCTGGCTCACGGATGGCAGCGCTTCGGCCGTGCATGTGGTCAGGGGCGGCGAGATCCAGACGCCACCGCGCTCACATCAGCTGCTGCCGGGCACGACGCGCGGCCTGATCGAAGAGCTTGCCGATGCGAATGGCATTCCCTGCCGCAGCGTAGCCATCAGCGAAGCGGCGCTGCGCCAGGCCGATGAAATCTGGCTGAGCGCTGCGACGCGCGGCGTGGTCGCGGTCACCACGCTCGATGGCCAGCCGGTAGGCACGGGCAAACCGGGCCCGCTGTGGCGACGCATGCGCACGCTGGTCGAAGCGAGCTGGTTGCGCCCCGCGGCGCGCTGAACGCCGCGCTGGCCTGCCGCGCTGGCCCGCAGTGCGGGCCTACTTCCTGAACACGAAATACACCGCGCCCAGCATGCACAGGCCGGCCCACAGGTAGTTGAGCCGCACCGGCTCCTTCATGTAGAGCCAGGCGAAGGGAACGAACACGCTGAGCGTGATCACTTCCTGGATGATCTTCAGCTGCCCCAGCGTCAGGGCCGTATGGCCGATGCGATTCGCCGGCACCTGGAACAGGTATTCGAACAGCGCGATGCCCCAGCTGACGGCCACCGCGATCAGCCAGGGTTTCGCACTGAGATTTCGCAGGTGCGCATACCACGCGAAAGTCATGAAGACGTTGGAGATCAGCAGCAGAGCTACGGTGCGGATGACTACGCTCGTCATGATCGGGTTCCTCGCGGCGGCGGCCTGCTGGTCCGCATGATTCGCCGGCGCTCGGCTTCCGGCAGGCGTTCGATGGCATAGCGCAACATGGTACGCGGCATGCGCGCGGCATGCCGGCGCAAAAAGCCGCGCAAACGCGCGGGCGCGCGCTTGCCGAGCTCACGCAGCATCCAGCCGCAGGCCTTGTGCATCAGATCCTGCGGGTCGCCCAGCAGTTGCTCGCACAATTCCAGCGTCAACGCGAACTCGCCGCGGCGGATGTCATCGAAAGTGGCGATCATCGCGACCCGCCGTCGCCACAGCTGCGCTGAGCGTGCCAGGCGACGCAACAACGCGATGCGCTCATACCCCGGTTGCGGTCGCAGCAATACCGCCGCCGAGGCATCGACCAGATCCCAGTTGTTCACGTAGCGCAGTTCGGCGAGGTACAGCCGTCGCAACGCAGTCTGTTGCTGCGCGCCGGCGTCGGCCGACTGATCGACCATGATGATCAGTGCCAGCAAGCGCTGTTCATGCCAGCTCGAGCGCAGCAGCGCGCGCAGGGCCGCGATCGGGAGCGCGGCGTAATCCCGCGCCAGTTGTCGAAGTTGTGGAACCGTGAGCCCGAGGAAGCGATCGCCGGCACCGTATTCGCCGGGGCCGGTCTTGAAGTAGCGCAGCGACGCTGCTGCACGCGCTGGCCGGGCGAGCTGCAGCGTGCGTGCGCGAACGCTGGCCGCGCTGGGCTGGTGCGGCTTCGTTGTCATGAACTCAGTGCTCCCAAAACAAACAGGCCCGGAATTGCTTCCGGGCCTGTTGCTGCGTCAAGTGAATTGCCGCAGTGCTTGGCAATCAGCGGGCCGCCTTACCAGCGACCGCCGCCGCCGCCGCCACCGCCGCCACCACCCGGACCGCCGCGATAGCCACCACCGCCGCCGCCAGGACGACCACCGCCACCAGTGCGCGGCTTGTCCTGCGCTTCATTCACGCGCAGTGGGCGACCGCCCATCGAATAACCATTCAGGCTCTGAATGGCACGGGCTGCATCAGCCTGGCTCATCTCCACGAAGCCGAAGCCGCGTGGCCGACCGGTCTCGCGATCGGTCGGGAGCGACACCGACTCGACCGCACCGTGCTGCGAGAACAGCGCGCGTATGTCCGCATCGGTTGCCGTGAACGGCAGATTACCTACATAGATCTTCGCCATGAATAACACTCTCCAGACAATCTCGAGCGGCCGCAGGCAAAACGAATGAAAGGGCCCCGGCCACTCCACACGGCAGGAACACCAGCGAGGTCAGGGAGAGAAATTCTCACGAGCCGTCAAACCGTAGATCCTGTCACCTTGATCGTAAGGGCGCGCGGCTCGAAATCCCAAGGCGCCCCGAGGGGCGCGGCAGGCGAAACTCGACGTCAACGATCGCGGGAAAATATAGCACAAGGCCGTAAAATCAAGCACCTTGGGCTGGGCCGTTACCGCTACCCAGCTCGCCGGGCACAAGGTCATGCCGGCGCGCTATTCTTGGGCACATGAACGAACCCAAACTGCTGCAATTTCCATGCAGGTACCCCATCAAGGTGATGGTGCGGGCCGGTGAGTCGATACGCTCACAACTCGACGCCATCGTGACCCGTCACTCCGGAACCCTGGCGCCGGATGACATAAGTGAACGACCCTCGGCGCAGCGCAACTATGCCGGCATCACCTATCAGATCACGGCGCGCGATGAGGCACACATCGCCGCCCTGTTCGCCGAACTCAAGGCCCTGCCGGGCGTGATCATGGTGCTGTAGGCAGATTAAGAAGCGGTCAGGTTGGCGCCTGCAGCGGCGCGACAGATTGCAATGACGGCAGCCTTGACCCTAAATGCGCAGCCATGTTGATGCCCGCCACGCAATCGAATTCAAAGCTGCGCAACCTGTTGGTGCTGGGCGGCGTATTGCTGCTGTTCATGCAGCTGGCGCGGCTGGCATTCCTGTGGAAATTCCTGCCGCCCGGGCAGGCGCTCGGTGCTGCGGGCTGGAACAGTCTGTACATCGGGCTGAAATTCGACCTGCGCCTGGTCGCCCTGGTGCTGGTGCCCCCCTGGCTGCTGCTGCACGCCGGCAATGCGCAGCCGCGTCGTCGATGGCTGGGCGCGGCCATACTCCTCGCCGCGCTGCTGTGCTACCTGGCGCTGGTCGCGCTGGCCATGATCGACGACCGGCCGGCACGACCCTGGCTGGTGGTTTTTCTGGCGCTGACGGGTCTCAACCAGGCCCTGTGCCGCGACTGCGGCTTGGCCAGTGGCCGCGCAGCGCGCTGGATCTGGGTGGCCTATGCCATGTTCGTGGCGGCCTTCATTCCGCTGGCCTACGAGGTCGACTTCGGTTCCTACAGCTACAACCACGTGCGCCTGAGCGGCACGCTGCTCGGTTTCCTGCAGGACCCGCTGATCAGCGCGCAGATGGTCTGGCAGAGCTATCCGGTGCTGCGCGCACTGCTGCTCATCGTGCTGCTGCTGCTGGCGCTCGGCTGGACCCTGCGTCGCAGCGGCGCATGGCATCCGCTGCAGCTGCGCACCGGGGCGCGCTGGAGCGTGAATCTCGTGATCTCGATCGTGCTGTTGCTGCTGCTCTGGGGCAAGGAGAGCCTGTACCCGCTGCGCTGGGGCGAAGTGTTCGACGGCCGCGATCGCACCGTGGCCGACCTGGCACTGAATCCGGTGCTGTTCTTCCTCGAGACCCGTGTCACTCCCGATCATGGCCCGGACATGAAGACGGTGCGCGCAACGCATCAGGCGCTCGCCAGCTACTTCGGCACTCCACAACGCTTCGATGCCAGTGGCGCACCGACGCTGTTGCGTACCATCGAAGCGCATCCGCTGGTGAGCGGCCGGCCCAATGTGGTCTTCATCCAGATGGAGAGCCTGTCGATCTACAAGACTTCACTGCTCGGCAGCCGGCTCGATCCGACGCCATTCCTGAAGTCACTGGCCGCGCGCAGCCTGTTCTTCGAGCGCTTTTACGTGGTGATGGAGAACACCAGCCGTTCGATGTTCGCCACGCTGTTCGGCATTCCCGATGTCTCGAGCCTGGCGATCAATGCCACGCGCAATCCGCTGCTGATCGACCAGCATTGCCTGCTCAACAGCCTGGAGGGCTACCAGAAGAATTACTTCCTCGGTGGCAGCGCGAATTGGGCGCAGATCCGCGCCGCCTTCAAGAACAACATCCCGGGGCTGAAGATCTACGAAGAGGGCAGCTACCGCGCGCCGATCGTCGATGTCTGGGGTGTCGCCGACGTCGATATGCTGCTCGAGGGTGCGGAGCGGCTCGAGCGCGAAGCGCAGCCCTACTTCGCCTACTTCCAGACCAGTGGCGATCATCCGCCTTTCACGATTCCGCCCCACCTGCACGACTTCCATCGGCAGAGCGTGGCCGATGCCCAATTGCGGCCCGCGGGTTTCGCCGACAACGATGACTACAACGCGGTGCGCCTGATGGATTACAGCCTGGAGAAATTCTTCGCCGCGCAGGCGCGTACCGGGCGCGACCAGAATACCGTCTATGTGCTGTATGCCGATCATGGGATCGCGCGCGGCAACGCCGATGCGCGCTATGGTGCAATTCCGCTGGCGGTGCACCAGATTCCGCTGCTGATCTACGCGCCGGGTTTCATACACCAGGGCCGCGTGGTCGATACGGTCGGCTCGCAGCTCGATATCCTGCCCACGGTAATGAGCCTGCTGGGCCACAGCACCCGCACCCAGACGCTGGGCAAGGATCTGCTCGATCCAGCCAATGCCGCACGGAGCGGTGCCTTTACATTCAGCACCTTCGTGCGGCCAGCGGTGGTCGGATTCATCCGCGACCAGGACTACCTGATCCTTAATCCCGATGGAAAGTCGGCGCTGTACGATCTGCGCGAGCCGCAGGAAGTGGATCATGCCGCTGACAGGCCCGAGCAGGCCCGGCAGCTGCGGATCCTCGCGGAGGGTTTCCTGGCCTGGAGTCGCTACCTGATGGAACACAACAAGCCGCTGCGCGGCCCCTGATCCCATGCCAGTAAATCTTCCGCAAGCGCACGGGCAGCGAGGCTCGGCCCGCGCGGCCTTCACGGCCGGTTGCGCGGCACTGGCCGTGCTGCTCGCTTCGCTGCTGGCGATCGGCTGGCCGCTGCGCGTGAGCGTGGATTCGCCGCGCCTGGGGTCGCCCTGGATCGCGCAGCCACAAGCCCTGATGAGCCTGCGCCTCGACAGCAGCATTCCCCTGCTGCTGCCGAACATGAGCCTGTCGCTCGAAGGGCCTGACGGCACAGCGCCACTGAAGGTCGTCGAGCAACACTGGGATGCGGACGACGCGGTGCTGTCGCTGCGACTGCCCGAGCTGCCCGATGGCTCCTACGCCTTGCGCGTGCGCACAGCCCACCAGGATACGCTGGTGCCGCGCGCGGTATTCCTGCGGCGCCAGTGGCCGCAGCAACTGCGCGTCGTGCAGATCGCCGATCTGCCGCCGCCCGGTCGCGAAGCCATGATGGGGCGCTTCATCGCCGAGATGCGTGCGCGTAAACCCGATGCGGTGCTGGTCACCGGCGACATCAATTACGGCGGGAGCGAAGCCAACATCGATCTGATCTACTCGGAGCTGGCCGAGCTGGAGATGCCGGTGATCATGACGGCCGGCAACCACGAGCGTGAAGCCTGGCACCGCTACCTGCGCGTGTTCGACGCGCGCGATCAGCGCACTGATTTCGGACCGCTGACGATCCTGAGCCTGGACAGCGCGCACGGACGCGATGCGCTGACGCCGCAGACCTTCAGCTGGCTGAAGGAGCAGCTCGCGAGTACCGCCGGACGCACGATCGTGATCCAGCTGCATCATCCGCTGTTCCCACCGGGCCCGAGCGCCAGTTCCGAAGCCGGCGGCACCGGCGGATACCTGCGCGGATTCCGGCGCTCCTTCCTGCAGCTGTGCCGGCAATACCAGGTGAGCCTGGTGCTCAGCGGCCATTGGCACCAGGACGCGGTATTCGATATTGACGGGAATTTCCGCAACGATCGCGCGGATTTTCCCGGCACCAAGTTCGTGGTGACCACGGCACTGGGCGCCGAAGCACGTGAGGTGTACTCAGAGGTACCGGTGCGCAACGGCTATCGCTGGATCGAGTTCCAGGACGGCAAGCTGCAAAGCTACAGCCCCGATGCGCACAATCCGGTGCCCTCGACGCCGCTGGCTGCGCCATGAGCTACACCACCTGGCTGTTCCTGTATCTCGCGGGGCTGATGGAGCTCGACATCCGCTACCGGCTGACCACGCATCACCTGCCGGCGACGCTGATCGCGCTGCTGCCACTGGCGGCGCTGGCACTGCCGATGCGCGCGCGCCCCGCGTGGCGCTGGCCGGCCGTCGCGCTCACGCTGTGCTGCTCGGTCCTGATGGCACGCGGACTGAGCCTGGATTTCTGGAACACCGAACGCATCGATCTCGCCTTGCTGTCGGCAGGCATCGGGCTCGGCGGCTTGCTGGTAGTGCGCGCCGAACCCAAAGCGCCGGCCTGGGCGCTCGCCAACTGGCTGGTGATCGCTGCCGGCTGGCTGGTGGGTTTGTGGCTGCCGCTGGGCCCGTGGATTGCGATGGGCGCGGCTGCAACGCTGGCGCTGTGGCCACAGACACAGCAGCAGGACGACACCGCCCCCGGCCTGTCGGCGCCCTGGCTGCTGTTCTGGATCGGCATGGCGATCAGCAAGCCGTGGTGGGATTCCGACGAATGGGGCGAATGGACAGTAGCGGTGTGGGCCTTTGGCGTGGCCTGCGCCCACCTGCCGCTGCTGCGCCGCTGGCGCGCACCGCAGCCGCTGTGGCTGATCGCGCTGTTTCCGCTGCTCTATCCCTGGCTGCCCAACTGGCTGTGGGCCTTGCCGCTGGGATTCATCTGCGGCAGCGCCGTGCAGCACAGCGCGCGGCCCTGGCCGCGCCTCGCGGGCTACGCGATGTTCGCCGGCATGCTGCTCTCGTACATCATGCACAGCAATCTCGCGCTGTTCGGCCCGCTGGTGTGGGGCGCGCGCTAGCTGGCGGAAACCGGGCTTGCGCCAGTGCTGGCGCAGGCGCGCAGCGCTACGCGCTGCGCGAACAGCGGCGCAAACTCATCGGCGACCTGCCGCACATCGCTCGGGCCGCCAAGCGTGGCGAGCTGCGTCATCGCCAGGCCCGCGTAGCCGCAGGGATTGATGCGCGCAAAAGGCGCCAGATCCATGTCCACGTTGATCGCCAGCCCGTGGTAGCTGCCACCGCGCCGCACGCGCAGGCCGACACTGGCGAACTTGGCCTCATTCACATACACGCCCGGCGCATTGGCACGACACACAGCGCGGATGCCGTGGCGCGCGGCCAGATCGATCGCCGTGGCTTCCAGCGCGGTCACCAGATCGCGCACACCAAGGTGCGCACGGCGCACGTCGATCAGCGGATAGACCACCAGTTGCCCTGGGCCGTGATAGGTCACCTGCCCGCCGCGATCGATGCGTATCACCGGGATGTCGCCGGCATCGAGCACGTGTGCGGGGTCGGCATTCATGCCCAGCGTGTAGACGGGCTCATGCTCGAGCAGCCACAGCTCGTCGTCAGTGGCCGCGGTGCGCGCTCTCGGTGAACTGCTGCATGGCGCGCCAGGTGGGCTCGTAGGGCACCCGCCCCAGCCAGCGCACCACCAGTGGCAGCGGCGCAGGGCTCGCACTGGCCACTGCTGCGTTCAAGTGCGCGCGGCAGCCACACCGCCCTGCAAACCGACGTTGTTGCCGGCCAGCGCCTGCTCGGCGCGATAGCTCGAACGCACCAGCGGGCCCGACACGCATTCGCGAAAGCCGCGCGCCAGGCCCCATTCGCGATAGCGCGCGAATTCCTCCGGAGTCACGAAACGCTCGACGGCCAGGTGATTCACGGTGGGGCGCAGGTATTGGCCGAGCGTGAGGATATCGACGCCGGCAGCGCGCAGGTCGTCCATGCATTCGGCAATCTCATCCGCGCTCTCGCCCAGGCCCAGCATCAGGCTGCTCTTGGTGAGTACGCGTGGCGCGGTGCGCCTTGGCGTGCGCGAGCACGCGCAGCGTCTGCTCGTAACCCGCGCGCGGATCGCGCACCGGATGCGTGAGCCGGCGCACGGTCTCGATGTTCTGCGCGAAGACATCGACGCCCGAATCGACCACCGTGGCGACATCGGCCAGCACGCCGCTGAAATCGGGAGTCAGCGCTTCAACGGCAACCCCGGCATCGTGCTGCTTGATGGCGCGCACGCAGGCCGCATAGTGCGCGGCACCGCCATCGGCGAGGTCATCGCGATCGACCGAGGTCAGCACCACATACTTCAGTTTCATCAGCGCGACGCTCTCGGCGACGTGCCGGGGTTCATCGGCATCGAGCCAGCCGCGCGGATTGCCGGTGTCGACCGAGCAGAAGCGGCAGGCGCGCGTACACACCGCGCCCATCACCATGATCGTGGCAGTGCCCGCAGTCCAGCATTCACCGATGTTGGGGCACTTGGCTTCTTCGCACACGGTGGCCAGGCGATGCTCGCGCACCGTGTTGCGCACGAATTCATAACCGGCGCCGCCGGCCAGCGGCGCCTTGAGCCAGCGCGGCTTCGCGCCGGCAGGCGCAGCGGACGGCGCCACCGCAATGGCATTTGCGCCAGCGGCGCTGCGCCCGCGCACGCCATCCTTGATCGCGGTGAATCCCTGCGGCGTGCGGTATTTCTCGCCACTGCGCGCCGCCTCGGTGACCACCGGTATGCCCTTGATGCCGGTCATGGCGCCGATGATACGCCAGCGCCGGCATTGAGCAGCGCGAGCCGCTCCACGGTGCCCACATCGGTCCACTGGCCGAGGTAGCGCTCGCCCTGCAGACGCTGTGCCGCAATCGCCTTGCGCCACAGCGGCATCAATGGGAAGCGGCCGGGCAGGCAGCCCGCGAAGAATTCCGGGCGATACACGCCGATGCCGGCGAAGGTGAGGCGCGCTGCATCCAGCTCACTGACGTTGCCATCCTGCAGTGAAAAATCGCCGCGTGGATGCTGCACGGGATTGGGCACCAGCACCAGGTGCGCCAGCGAATGCGCTGCGATGCCGAGTTTCGCAAAATCAAAGTCGGTGTAGATGTCGCCGTTGACGAGTATGAATGGCCCAGGACCCAGCAGCGGCAGGGCCTGGTGCATGCCGCCGCCGGCTTCGAGGGCGCCTGCGGGCTCCTGGCTGTAATGCAGCTGCAGGCCGAAGCGCTCGCCGTCGCCCAGCGCTGCGCGAATCTGTTCCCCCAGCCACGAGAGATTGATCACCACCTCGCGCACGCCGGCGCGCGCCAGTGCCTGCAGATGCCACACGATCAGCGGCTGGCCGCGCACTTCGAGCAGCGGCTTGGGTTTGTGGTCGGTGAGCGGACGCAGCCGTTCGCCGCGACCAGCCGCGAGGATCATGGCTTTCATGCGCGCATGCCACCCAGTGCGCGCGCGTTCGCGCCCGCCAGCCCCGGTTGCAGGCGCCGGCGCGCCCAATCATTGAACTCGCGCAGTTCCGGATAGCGTGCTGCCAGTGTCGAGCACGTAGTCGAGCACGCGCGGCAGGTCGGCGAGATAACCGTTCTTGCCATCGCGATAGCAGAGGCGCGCGAAGATGCCGAGCACCTTGATGTGCCGCTGCAGTCCGATCAGGTCGAACCAGCGCAGGAACTGCGTGCTGTCTGCGCCGCCCGCGAGGCCCGAGGCGCGCAGGCGCAGCCGATAATCCTCCACCCAGGCTGCGACGCGCGCGCGCGGCCAGGCGATGTAGCAATCCTTCAGCAGCGAGACCAGGTCGTAACCCATAGGGCCCGCGGCCGCGTCCTGGAAATCGATTACGCCGGGGCTCTGCGTCGCGGTGACCATCAGGTTGCGGGAGTGATAGTCGCGATGCACCAGCACCACCGGCTGCGCCAGTGCCTCGCGCACCAGCAACTCGAAACACTGTTGCAACACCGCGCTGTCTTCCTCGCTGGCCGTCAGTGCCAGATGCCGGGCGCAGTACCAATCGGGCAGCAGCTGCATTTCACGCAGCAGTGCCGCGCGATCATAGGGCGGCAGCGTCGCCGCACCGGCAGCACCGTGCAGCTGGATGCGCGCCAGCGCCGCCAGCGCCGCCTCGTAGAGTTGCCCGGCGTCGGCGCCACGTTGCAGGGCAGCCAGCATGTGCTCATTACCCAGGTCTTCGAGCAGCAGCAGGCCGCGCTGCGTATTGGCCGCGGCGATCTCGGGCACATGCACGCCGCAGGCGGCCAGCAGCCCCGTGACCTTGATGTAGGGCGCGGTGTCTTCGCGCTCCGGCGGCGCATCCATCACCACGCGGGTCGCGCCAGCGCTGCTCCAGACGCGAAAATAGCGGCGAAAACTGGCGTCGGCCGACGCCGGCTCAAGGCGGCAAGTGCGTGGCCAGCCGAGTGTGGCCAGCCAGTCGCGTATCTCCAGGATGCGTGCGTCGCTCTCGCTCATGTACCGCCCAGGCAGATTTCAGGGTTTTGGATCTTTGCGCACGTTGCCTTTAGGGCCGCCATAGCGCAGCCAATCATTATAATGGTCGGCGCGATGATTTCCCCACTGTGCAGGCTGGCCACTTGGAGCGGACTACTGCTGCTGCCTGCCATGCTGGCGCAGGCGGCGACGCCCGATTGCACCGCACCGGGCATGGACGCACTGCCCCTGCTCGCCGCCAACGCCTTGCCGGCGCTGCCGGCACCGCCCGCGTTGCCTGCACTGCCGGATGACATCCGCTTCTCGGCCGAGGGCCCCGATGCCTTCCTGAACACCGATGTCGACGGCAACTTCGATCTCGGCGGCGATGTGAGCTTCAGCATCGGCAAGCGCGAACTGCGCGGCCGGCATCTGCGCTACAACGCCGCGACGCGCGATTACCGCCTGACCGGCACCGTGAGTTATCGCGATGCCAATGTGCATGTCACTGGCGATGCCGGCAACTACGCCGACGGCAAGGCCTCCTTCAGCAACGCGCGCTTCGAAATGCTGCAGCAGCCCGGCCGCGGACGCGCGCAGGCCATCGCGATGACGCGCCCCGACATCATCGATCTGGACAACGTGGTCTACACCACCTGCCCGGAAGGCGCCGCCGACTGGGAGCTGCGGGCGAAACGCATCTCGCTGTACACCAAGACGCTGCGCGGCATCGGCCACGGCACGCGCGTGCGCTTCAAGGGCGTCACGCTGTTCTACCTGCCGTGGATCTCCTTCCCGCTGAGCAGCGCGCGCCAGAGCGGCCTGCTGTTTCCGGTCATCGGCAGCTCGGGCAGCAATGGCGCCACGCTGGCGGTGCCCTATTACTGGAACATCGCCCCGGACAAGGATCTGACCTTCACGCCGCGCCTGCTCTCGCGCCGCGGCATCGAGCTCGGCGAGGAATTCCGGCTGCTGACCACGCACGGCAACGGCACGCTGGCAGTCAACTACCTGCCGGATGACCGCGTCGCGCACCGCGATCGATCCTGGGAAAAGGCCGATGCCGTCGCGCTGTTGCCGCGCGAGTGGCGCGCACGACTGCGCGCCGAGAACGTCAGCGACATCGCCTATTTCGAGGATTTCGGTGAAGGCCCGCAGGCCACCAGCACCACCTTCCTGCGACGCGACCTGCAGTTCGGCATGCGCAGCGATGTGTGGCGCCTGGGTGCGCAGCTGCTGCAGTTCCAGACGCTGCTGCCCGATTGCCCGCTGCTACCCACCGCGATGGCCTGCCTCGCCAACACTGATCGTCCCTACGCGCAGCTGCCGCGCTTCACTGCCAGCGCGCGCTGGCTCGGCAGTTCGGGCCTGAGCACCTATTTCGATTCCGAGCTCGTGGACTACCAGCGCAGCGACTCGGTGCGCGGCTGGCGCGCGCACGCAGCGCCGGGCCTGGGGCTCGACTACATCCGACCGGGGTTCTACCTGAAGCCGCACGCGAGCTGGGACCTGACGGCCTATCGCCTCTCGTCCTATCAGCTGCCGGGCGGCGCGGCCGGTGACACCAGCCCCTCGCGCAGCCTGCCGGTGATCACGCTCGACACCGCGATGCAGCTCGAGCGCCGCCCGGGTGCGGGCGAAGCGCGCTTCGTGACGCTGGAACCGCGCCTGCTGTACGTGTACATCCCGGAGCGCAACCAGAATGACCTGCCGGTGTTCGATTCGGGCGTGCCCGATCCGAATCTGGTCTCGCTGTTCCGCGCCAATCGCTATGTGGGGCTCGATCGGATCGGCGATGCGAACGAGCTCACCGCCGGGGTCACGATGCACCTGCTGCAATCAAGCAGCGGGCAGCGCATCCTGAGCGCCACGGTGGGCCAGACGCTGCATTTCTCGACTCCGCGCGTGTCCCTGCCCGGTGAAACCATCGACACGCGCAGGCACTCGGACCTGATCGCCACGCTCGATCTCACGGCCTATCGCGACTGGAGCCTGCATTACGACCTGGCCTGGAACCCCGCGCTCTCGCAGACCGACAAGTCGCTGCTGAGCATGCAGTTCCGGCCCGCGGACGCGCAGGGACGCTCTGGCAGCCGCGTGGTCAATCTCGGCTACCGCTATAGCCGGGAAAGCATTGCCCAGGGCGAGGGGTCGGTAGCCTGGCCCGTGGCGCGCCGCTGGGACCTCTACGGCCGCAGCGTCTATTCCTTCCGCGACCGCCACGCGGTCGAGAACTTCGCCGGTATGCAGTATCGCGCTGATTGCTGGGGCCTGCGGGTGGTGGCCCGCGATTCGGTCAGCAACCGCAGCGGCCGGCGCGAGACCGGCTGGTACCTGCAACTGGAACTCAAGGGCCTTTCCAGTGTCGGATCGGGGGCGGACTCTTTCCTGCAGGGGGCGATTCAGGGATACTCCCCGACCTCCACAAACCATTGAGCGTCAAAGAAAATATGAATTTTGCAGTTTGCAGGGTGCTGGGTCTGGTGTTGCTCGTAGGCGCGGGCCAGGTGCTGGCCGCGGAGGCCGTCGCGCCACGCGCCAAGGCCAGCCGCGGCGAACTGCTCGATCGGGTGGTGGCCATCGTCAACGATGGCGTGGTGCTCAACAGCGAGCTCGACACCCAGGTGAATGAGATCAAGCAGCGCCTGCAGGCACAGAAGGTGCAGCTGCCCGCCGAGAACGTCATTCGCGAACAGGTGCTCGAGCGCCTGGTGGTGGAGACCATCCAGGCGCAGCACGCCGACAAGGCCGGCATCATTGTCTCGGACGAGCAGGTCAATGGTGCGATGGAGGACATCGCCAAGCGCAACAACGTGCCCTTCGACAAGCTGCCCGAGATGCTGGCCGCCGAGGGCCTGGTCTACGCCGACTACCGCGCCAACCTGCGCCGCGAAATCCAGCGCCAGATGCTGCGCTCGCGCGATGTCGTGCAGCGCATCGCCATCTCGCCGCGCGAACTCGACCAGTACATCGAGCGGCAGAAGAACACCGCCACCGCGGCCAACGAATACAACGTCTCGCACATCCTGATTGCCGTGCCCCAGGATGCCACGCCCGAGCAGCTCGCCAACGCGCGCCAGAAGGCCGAGGACATCGCGACCCGCGCCAACAAGGGCGAAGCCTTCAATCAGCTGGCGGTCAGTTTTTCCGACAGCCAGACCGCGCTCGAAGGCGGCGCGCTCGGCTGGCTGAAGGGCCCGGCGCTGCCCACCTTCCTGGCCGACGTCGTGCCGCGCATGAAGGCCGGTGAAGTCAGCGGCGTGCTGCAGACCGGCAGCGGCTTCCATGTGGTGCGACTCAACGAGATGCGCATCGGCAGCGGGCCGCAGATCATCAAGCAGACCCACCTGCGCCACATCCTGCTGACCACCAACGAAGTGCAGGACGATGCCACCGTGAAGCAGAAGCTCAACGAGATGCGCGCGCAGATCCTGGCGGGTGCGGATTTCGCGGTGCTCGCCAAGGCGAGCTCTGCCGATCCGGGCTCGGCGGTCGAGGGCGGTGACCTCGGCTGGACCACGCTCGACACCTTCGTACCGGCGTTCGCGAAGGTGGCCTCCGAACTCAAGGACAACGAGATCAGCGAGCCGTTCCAGACACAGTTTGGCTGGCACATCCTGCAGGTGCTCGGGCACCGCGACTTCGACAACACCGCGACGGCGGAGCGCGAGCAGGCCTACGTGCAGCTGCGCGAGAGCCGTGTGGATGAAGCCACCGACGTCTGGCTGCAGCAGCTGCGCGACGAGGCCTACGTCGAACTGCGGCTCTGAACGCCGCCCGCGCCTGAGCTTCGCCTGGCCGTGAACGCTGCCGCACCCATCGCGCTCACCGCCGGGGAGAGCGCCGGCATCGGCCCCGACCTGTGCCTGGCGGTGGCCACGACGGCGCGCGACTATCCGCTGGTATGCGTGGCCGATCGCGACAATCTGGCCGCGCGCGCACGGCAACTCGGGCTCGGCATTTCCCTGACGGACTACAGTCGCGATCAGCCCGTGACCTCGGCCGCGGGGCAGCTGTGCGTACTGCACCTGCCACTGGCCGTACCCGCGATCGCCGGCCGGCTCGAGCTGCGCAATGCGCGCCAGGTGCTGCAACTGATCGAGCGCGCCGTGCAGGGTTGCCGCGAGCGGGAGTTCTCTGCAATGGTGACGGCGCCGGTGCAGAAGAGCGTCATCAACGACGCCGGCATGCCCTTCAGCGGCCATACCGAGTATCTGGCCGCGCTGTGTGGCAGCCCGCTGCCGGTGATGCTGCTGGTGGCGGGCGAACTGAAGGTGGCGCTCGCCACCACGCACCTGCCGCTGCGCGCCGTGCCCGATGCGCTGAGCATCGAGGGGCTGGTGGCCGTGCTCACGATCATCGATCGCGACCTGCGCAAGGTGTGGGGTCTGGCACGCGTGCGCATCGCGGTGTGCGGCCTGAACCCACACGCAGGCGAAGGCGGTCACCTGGGCCACGAGGAACAGCAGGTGATCGAGCCGGCGCTCGCGCGCGCACGCGCCGCCGGGCTCGATGTGCACGGGCCCTACCCGGCCGACACGCTGTTCGTGCCGCAGCACCGCGCGAACTACGATGTCGTGCTGGCGATGTATCACGACCAGGGCTTGCCGGTGCTCAAGGCCAGCGGCTTCGGCAATGCGGTCAATGTCACGCTCGGCCTGCCGATCGTGCGCACTTCGGTGGATCACGGCACGGCACTCGACCTGGCCGGCAGCGGGCGCGCCGACGCCGGGAGCCTGCGTGCGGCGGTCGCGCTGGCCGCGCAGCTCGCGCAACGCGCCTCGTGAACGCCCCGATGCGCGCCCGCAAGCGCTTCGGGCAGCACTTCCTGCACGACCCGGTAGTAATCCAGCGCATCGTCGCCGCCATTGCGCCGCGCCCGGGCGAAGCGCTGGTGGAGATCGGCCCGGGCCAGGGCGCACTGACGCAGTTGCTGTTCGGCGCTGCCGGCGCACTCGATGTGATCGAGATCGATCGCGACCTGGCGGCCGCGCTGCGCGCAGCGTCATGCGGCACAATCCACGCTCAGGGTGCATGAAGGCGACGCCCTGGCTTTCGACTACGGCGCGCTCGCGCAGCAGCGCGGCCAGAAGCTGCGGATGATCGGCAACCTGCCCTACAACATTTCCACGCCGCTGCTGTTTCACCTGCTGGAAGCCGCGGAGCACATCAGCGACATGCATTTCATGCTGCAGAAGGAAGTCGTCGATCGCATCGTCGCGGAGCCCGGCTCACGCCAGTACGGGCGCCTGGGTGTGATGCTGGCGCCGCGCGTCGAAGCGCACAAACTGCTGGATGTGGGCCCTGGGGCCTTCAGGCCCGCACCGCAGGTGCATTCCGCGGTGGTGCGCATGAGTGTCCGTGCCGCGCCTCCGGCCTGGGCGGCGGAGCCTCATTACAGTGCAGTGGTCGGCGCTGCATTCGGCCAGCGCCGCAAGACGTTGCGCAATGCGCTGGCCCGGCTGCTCGATGCCGCGCAGATCAGCGCGGCCGGCATCGATCCGGGTGCACGGGCCGAGACGCTTTCGGCCGCGCAGTTCGGCGCACTGGCGCTGGCCGCGGCGGCTGTGATTCACTAGGGCGCATGGCCTGCTACCAACAGCTGCTCGTTGCCGTCGATCTGAGTGACGACAGCCGCGCGATCGCCGCCAAGAGCGCCGAGCTGGCGCGACTGTGGGGCGCACGCCTGCGGCTGCTGCACGTGATCG
This sequence comes from uncultured Gammaproteobacteria bacterium, assembly GCA_963764065.1. Classification (GTDB taxonomy): domain Bacteria; phylum Pseudomonadota; class Gammaproteobacteria; order Steroidobacterales; family Steroidobacteraceae; genus FEN-1191. The sequence continues at coordinate 355,163 of CAVXRM010000005.1, forward strand.
AGTTCGTACCGGTCGAGCCGATGAGCGATGCACTGGTGCCGGTGGTGCAGATCGATGACCAGCTGATCGCGCGCTCGCGCACACAGCTTGCTGCGCTTGGCGCCACGGTGGGCCTGGGTCCGGAAGACTGCCAGGTCGCCAGTGGCAACGTGAAAGCGGAGATCCTGCGCCAGGCGCGCGCACTCAAGGCCGACCTGATCGTGCTCGGCTGCCGCGAGCGCCATGGGCTCTCGATCCTGGTGAACCTCACCGAAGATACCGTGCTGCACGGCGCCGCCTGCGATGTGCTGGCGATGCGCGTGGGCAAGGAAGCCAGGGCTTGAGCGCACCATGAACCAGCCACAACACGAGATCCAGGTCGAGGTCGAGACTGCGTATCTCGAAGAACAATCGGAACCCGCCGAGCAGCGCTTTGTGTTCGCCTACACGATCACGCTGCGCAACAGCGGCAAGGTGCCGGCGAAACTGCTGACGCGCCACTGGATCATCACCGATGCCAACGGCCGCATCCAGGAAGTGCGCGGCGAAGGCGTGGTCGGCGAGCAGCCGCACCTCAAGCCAGGCCAGGGCTTTCGCTACTCCAGCGGCGCCGTGCTCGAGACGCCGGTCGGCTCGATGCAGGGGAGCTACCAGATGCTGGCCGATGACGGCGCGCGCTTCGATGCACCCATCCCGGTGTTCCGGCTCGCCAAGCCCGGCACTTTGCACTAGGGCCCGACGCCATCATGTCCATGCCGCGGCACCGAGCGCTTGAGCCATGACGCGCTGGGCCATCGGCGACGTGCAGGGCTGCTGCGCCGAACTCGAGGCGCTGCTGCAGCGTATCGGCTTCAACGATGAGCGCGATCAGCTCTGGTTCACCGGCGACCTGGTCAATCGCGGCCCGCAATCGCTGGCCACACTGCGCCGTGTGCGTGCGCTGGCCGCGAACGCCACCGTGGTGCTCGGCAACCATGACCTGCATCTGCTGGCGCTCGCGTTCGTTCCAGATCGCAAGCCGCGGCGCAACGATACGCTCGATGACATCCTGAACGCGCCTGATCGCGAGGCGCTGCTGGCCTGGTTGCTCGAGCGACCGCTGGCCCATCATGACCTGGCGCGCAACGATCTGCTGGTGCATGCAGGCGTAGTGCCGCAATGGCACGCGCGCCAGGCGGCACTGCTGGCGGGCGAAGTGAGCGAGGCGCTGCAGCACGATCCCGAGAAACTGCTCGGCGGCATGTACGGCGATGAGCCCGATCACTGGGACGAGGAGCTGGCGGGCCAACCGCGGCTGCGCTTCGTCATCAATGTGTTGACGCGCCTGCGCGTGTGTACTGCCGCCGGGCGCGTCGACCTGAAATTCAAGGGCCCGCCCGCCGAGGTGCGCGCGCCCTTGCAGCCATGGTTTGCGATCGGCACGCGCGCCAGCCTCGCCACGCGGATAATATTCGGTCACTGGTCGGCACTCGGACTGCACCGCGGCGACCACGTACTGGGCCTGGATACCGGTTGCGTGTGGGGCGGTACACTGACCGCAGTGAATCTGGACGATTCCGAAGCACCGCCCGTTGCCGTGCGCTCGCGCACGCGCCTGCCGATCGGCGACTAGGCTCAGCGCTCCGCCAGCGGCTCGACCACCACGGCCGTGCCGTAGCACAGCACTTCGGTCAGCCCGGCCATCACCTCGGTCGCGTCGTAGCGCATGGCGATGATCGCATTGGCACCGAGTTGCCTCGCGTGCTGGCACATCAGCTGGTAGGTCTCGGAGCGCGTGCGCTCGCACAGGTTGGTGTAGATCGTGATGTTGCCGCCGAACAGCGACTGGATGCCACCGGCAATATTGCCAACGATGGAGCGCGATCGAACCGTGAGCCCGCGCACGACGCCCAGGCTCTTCACGATGCGGTAGCCCGGTAGTTCGAGGGCGGTGGTGATCAAGGCGTCTTGCATGGCGATTCCCCTTGGTGTTGTCCGCAGGCAGTAGCTGAAAGCAATGGGCGTGGCGGTGGTTAGATGCTATTCCAGCCGCCGGCTATTCCGGAGCGTACCTCGCGAGCCCTGCCGCGCTCAATCGCTTTAGATACGAAGCTCTGAGCAGTTCCAGCTCTTCCTTATTCGAACCAGCATTTGAGTAGAGATAGATCACTTGCCCATCTGGAGTGATACCGGAGTGCATGTCGTTCAGAAATGAGTCGTACAGGATTTGCACCGAGTTGGGATCGGAATCTTGGTGCCATTTGAATGGCTTTCCGCTCAAGTTATACTCGTATAACACTCGCGTGCCCGCCAAGAACTCATTGACGCGGTCCCTCTGCTCCGGCGTAGCGCCCTTGTCTTCAACTGCCGCAAGTATGGCATCTTCCGTGTCGCGTATTGTCTGGGTACTAGGCGTGCGGTTACACCCTAGTCCACGTTCATAAGTCTTGAGGATACTCAGGTATGGCTTCCAGGTGGTCCAACCTGTCGACTTGAAGTACCGATCCTTCTCGGCAATTGAAACGTGATCCGTATGGATGTCTCTGTACCATATCAATAGGTTGCTCTTAAGGCCTATGGATTGCTGAGCCAGCGGAACCTGTACCCAACGACCTTGCCGCAATCTAAATTCAAAGTAGATGGTTGACGGTTGGTCCGGCTCGAATAGCAGCCTCGGGTCGCCGTGCTCCCTGATCACTACGCATGATTGCGATGTGGCAACAATTGCCCACTCGTTTCTCACACTGTCCTTGTAAAGAAGGATCGCCATAAGAGGAGCATTCCATTCCACTGCCTGGACGGATGTCCCGTCAATTCGCAACGTGGCTCCACGCTCTACATCGTAGCCGCCGCCAGCAAATTGGCTCCCCGCCGGTTCAGTTTCGACAGAACGCTGCACAGACACGACTGCGCCGTCGGGCAGCAATACATCCTCCGTCCAGCGAGCGGAGTGGCGTCCTGTAACACGCTCGCATGCGACAGCAAGGAGGCACACAGCCAAGCTGAAGAGCAGTCGCACAGTGCGCCGCCTAACCAGCCTTCGCTGCCGGCGCGGGCTTGTCGGTGTCACGCTTCACGCCCGCCTTCTCGCCGCGTTTCATGAACTTCACCAGTACGCGCTGACCGATCAGGAAGGGCGTGTTGTCCGCCGAGACCACGACTTCGACCACGCGCTCGTCGGCGGCCTCGTTGGCGCCATCGGACTTCAGTTTGCGCGCACCGAAGGCGCTGGCGATGCGCAGCACCTTGCCGACGGCGAGCTTGTCAGGGTCGGTCTCGGGCACGATCTCGGCTTCCTGGCCCACGTACACGTCGGGTATCGCGCTTTCGATGATCTCCGAGCGCACGATGTGCGCGATCGCCGGTTCCAGGTCGAACATGTTCGACACGTTGAGCGTGGAAGCGCCGGCGCCGGGATTCGCGAAGCGCCGGATGATCTTGCCGTCCATCGGCGCGCGGATCACGGTGAGATCCTGGTTGTACACGGCCTGCGCGAGCTGCGCCTTCGCGGTGACGACAGCCGCCTGCTGGATGCCGAGCTGCGCCTGCGCCGTGGCGATGGCGTCGCTGGCCTGATCGAGCTGCTGACGCGCCACCAGGTTGGTGGGCGCCAGCGCCGCGAGCCGTTCGTGCTCGCGCTGCGCCGTCCTGATGTTCACCTGGGTAAGGACCAGCTGGCTCTCGGCCTGCGCCACGGCCGCCCTGGCACTGTTGACGGCCAGCGCGGCGTCGTCATCTTCCTGCCGTGCCAATATCTCGCCCTTCTTCACCTGCGCGCCTTCCTGCACGTACACGGCGCGGATCACACCCGCACGCCGCGCGGCCACCTCGACCACGCCGCCCTCGACGTCGATCTTGCCGTTGGCAATGGTGGCATAGGGTGACGGCGGCGGCGCCAGCGGCTTGCCATCGGGGCCCTTGCCGTCAGCGCCCGCATGGCTGCAGCCGCCAAGCCACAGGCCGGCGAGCGTGGTGGCCAGCACAGCCAGCGTGGAGAGTCTTGCGATACGGCGCTGCATGGTGAATTCCCGTGGTGTCTAGGCCCCGACCGAGGGCGGATCGGAGACCATGTGGTCGCTCTTGATGTTGCCATCTTCCATCTGGATCACGCGATCGGCATGCGCTTCCAGGCGCGGGTCGTGTGTCACGACCACGATCGCCGCATTGCGCTGCCTGGCCGCTTCGTGCAGCAGCCTGATCACCAGCTGCCCATTGCCGGAATCGAGCGCCGAGGTGGGTTCGTCCGCGAAGATCAGCGCCGGCGATTTGGCGAGCGCACGTGCGATCGCGACGCGCTGCTTTTCGCCACCCGAGAGTTCCGCCGGCCGCTGGTGCAGTCGATTGCCCAGGCCCACGGATTCGAGCACCGCGGTGGCGCGCAGGCGCGCTTCCTTGCGACCAACGCCGCAGTACTTGAGCACCTGCGCCACCTGCTCCGTGGCGTCGAGCGAGGGAAACAGGTTGAAGCCCTGGAAAATGAAGCCACAGTGATCGAGCCGGAACTTGTCGATCTTGCCCGAGCGTTTCGTCCACAGGTTTTCGCCCAGCGCCAGCACCTCGCCCTCGTCGGGTCGCATCAGCCCCGAGAGCGCGGCGATCAGGGTCGATTTTCCGGAGCCTGAAGGCCCCATCACCATCGTGACCTGGCCGTGATAGGCATTGAAATTGATGCCCTTGAGCACCTGTTCGCTGCGCTTGCCGATGCGATAGGCCTTGCTCAGGCCCCTGGCGTCGATCGCGAGCTTGCTCATCGCAGCAGCTCCGCGGGCTGGCTCTTCTTCAGGATGCGCAGCGAGAGTGCGCCCGAGAGCACGGCAACTATGACCATGGCGATGCCCACCGGTATGTCGATGAACAGCGGAAAATCCATCGGCACTCCGAAGGTCGTGGACAGCACCCAGACAATGCCGGCCAGTATTGCCGTCAGCGCCAGGCCCGCGAGCCCCACCCACAGGCTCAGTTCCATCACGATCAGCCGCAGGCTGCGCATCGAAACCCCGAGCGCGCGCAGGCTCGCAAATTCCTTGATGTTCGCCATGATCGCACCCTGCAGCGTCTGCCAGGTGATCACGACGCCGATGAAGATGCCGACCACCACCGCGAAGCCGAGGATCACGACGATGCCGCCTTCCTTCAACATCGAGCGCTGCCCGGCCTCCGACAGCGCCTCGCGCGACCAGGCGCGGTAGCGGCCCTTCGCCATCTCGTTCAGCTGGGCCGCGACCTCGTCGGCGCGGGCGCCGCGCGCGATCTTGACCACGATGGCGCCGATCTGCGGCCCGTCATTGAACTGGCGGATCAGCTTGGCTGTCTGTGGCGAGACGAACACCACGGCGTTGAACATCGAGGGATAGCCTTCCACCGTGTCGCGCACCCACACGGTAAAGCCGTTCATCTTGGCCTTGTCGCCGACCCGCACGCCCAGTTTCCCCAGGCTCGAGCGATCGACCACCACGGCGAAGGGTTCCTTGAGTTCGTTGATGAGCTGGTCGCTGAAATCGCTGGGCAGCGTGACGGCACCGCGCACCGGATCGACGATGAAGATGGCGACGCCCTGGTCCTTGGCCGGCTGCCCCTCGGCGGGAAAATTCGACCAGCTCGTGAAACCGATATTCAGTGGCCGCGCTTCCACCACTGCGGAATGCTGGTAGATCTCGGGAATCAGGCGCCGCGGCTGGCCGCCCCCGGAATCGAACACGTTGTTCGAATTGGGCGGCAACACCATCACTTCGGCCGGCGAGCGATCGACCGAAGCAGTGAAGGATTTGCTCATCCCCATGAACATGCCGGTGAGCGAGAGCACCAGCAGGCCAGCCACGGAAAGCGCGATCACCGCCGCGAGGTAACGTCGCCATTCGTACAGCAGGGTTGAGAGCGCGAGGGACATCAGGACTAAGACACCGTAGCGCACAAAAAGTTACGATACGTGCCTGCGCGTCAATGCTCAATGCCGCTAAGGGCCGTAGTGGATGACCAGCTCCTTGGTCGCCGGCGCATAGGTGCCCTGCGGCACGGCCAGCGTGCTGACCGCTCCGCTCGCGGCGACCGCCAGGATCACACGCTGCTCGCCACGGATTTCGAGGTGCCCGAAGCTGCCCGGCTGCACACCGAATTCCAGCCGGATCGGCCAGTCGTGGCCCTGGAGCGGGCGCAGCGTCAGCACGCCCTCGCCCGTCACTGCCACCATGTCGATGCGCAGCGCGTTGCGATCCCAGGTCTGCGACAGCACGGGGGCCGCGGCGCCGGCGCCAGCCTCGACCACCAGTTCGTTCACCAGCGGCTCGGGGCCGGCCGGCGGGTGATGCCAGGGCATATGCCAGGCCGAAGGGTGTGGCCGGTGCAGATGACTGCAGCCTGTCAGCAGCGCGGAGCCGATCACCATGGCCCAGAGCATGAGCTGCAACGGCCGTGCGCCGCGCTCGCTATGGAGCTCCTGCATGCTGGATCGGGTGGGGATCACTATTACTTCCTTCGCGGCCTGGAGCCGCCCCGGCAACCTCTGCGGCGGTCGCAAGCACCGCCCGGATATGCGTACCATACGCGAGAGTGACCTCCGGCCGACAGTTGTCGGCTTTTTTAGACAGGAATGGCAGCATGAGCGCCTTGCAGGCCTTCAATTTCCGCCAATGGATCGATGCGCACCGGCATCTGCTCAAGCCGCCGGTGGGCAACAAGCTGGTGTTCCACGACACGGAATTCATCATCATGGTCGTGGGCGGCCCGAACTCGCGCCGCGATTTCCATATTGATCCGGCCGAAGAATTCTTCTACCAGCTCGAGGGCGACATGGTGTTGCGCGTGGCCGAGCACGGCGCTATCCGCGATGTGCCGATCCGCGCGGGCGACATCCTGCTGCTGCCGCCGGGCGTGCCGCACTCGCCCCAGCGCAGCGCGGGCTCGGTGGGCCTGGTGATCGAGCGCCAGCGTCGTGCAGGCGAGCTCGACGGGTTGCAGTGGTACTGCGAACAATGCAGCACGCTGCTGTACGAGGAATTCTTCGCACTCACCGACATCGAGACGCAGTTTCCGCCGGTGTTCGAGCGCTTCTTCGGCAGCGAGGCACTGCGCACCTGCAGGCGCTGCGGCACGGTGATGACCCCACCCGCCCCGGCTCCAGTCGCGGCATCGGTGCCAGCAGGCTGATGGGCACAGCGGCTCGGCAAGCGGCCTGGCTTGAAATCCAGGGACAGCGGCTGGCTTTCGATGCCGGGGCCGCGCACTCGCTGGCGCTCGAGCTCGATTTCGACGGCCACGGCCCGCGCTGGTTCGGCGCACCGGCGCCGAGCAGCGAACCGCTGCGCTCAGGCGGCTTCTCGGGGCGCGTGACCAGCGGCGCCAGCTGCAACGCCAGCACGCTCAAGCTCACGCCCCATTGCGATGGCACGCACACCGAGGGCGTGGGTCATCTCACGCTCGAGCGCCACGATGTGCGCTCCGTGGTGCCGGGTGGATTCATCGCGGCCTTGCTGCTGAGCGTCGCGCCGCGGCCTGCCGTGCAGAGCGGCGAGAGTTCGCGCCCCGCGCCGCAGGCCGACGATCTGCTGATCACGCGCCAGGATCTGGAGCGGGTCTGGTTGCGCAAAACTCCCGTTCAGGCCCGAGGCGCTGATCGTGCGCACGCTCCCCAACGGCCCCGAAAAGCGCAGTCGCGACTACAGCCATGCTGGTGCGGCGTTCCTGTCATTACCGGCGGCCGAGCTGCTGGTCGAGCGCGGCATCGAGCATCTGGTGCTCGATGTGCCTTCGGCCGATCGCGCCGAGGATGCGGGCCAGCTGGCGGCGCATCGCGTGTTCTTCGGATTGCCGCCTGATGCCAGGGCGCTGGGCGATGCGCGACGCGCACAATGCACGATCACGGAGCTGGCCTACGTGCCCGAGAACCTGCCTGACGGCCCCTGCCTGCTGCAGCTGCAGGTCCCTGCCTTGAGTGGCGATGCGCTGCCGTCGCGCCCGCTGCTCTATGAGCTGCAGGGCACATGAACGCTGTCGCTGACTGGTCGGCAACCGAGGCCTGCGCCCACGCACTCGATGCAGCGGATGCGCTGGCGCACTGGCGCGACGGGTTTTCGATACCGCGCGGCGCCGATGGCGCGCAGCTCACCTACCTGTGCGGCCATTCGCTGGGGCTCGCACCGCGCGCCGCCCGCACCCGCGTGCTCGAGGAGCTCGAGGACTGGGAGCGCCTCGGAGTGCGCGGCCACGAGCACGCACGCCGCGGCTGGATCGGCTACGCCGAGCGCCTGCAGGCGCCGCTCGCCGTGCTCGCCGGCGCCGCCCCTCAGGAAGTGGTGGCGATGAATTCGCTCAGCGTCAACCTGCATCTGCTGCTGGTCAGCTTCTATCGGCCAACAGCGGCACGACACCACATCCTGATCGAAGCGGGCGCCTTTCCTTCCGATCGCCACGTGGTCACCTCGCAGTTGCGCTGGCACGGCTATGACCCTGCCACGGCGCTGATCGAGCTGGCACCGCGTGCCGGCGAAGAGACGCTGCGCGATGAGGACATCGAGCAGGCGATCGCGACGCATGCCGGCCAGCTGGCACTGGTGTTGTGGCCTGGCGTGCAGTACCGCACCGGCCAGAGTTTCGAGCTGGCGCGCATTGCGCATGCTGCACAGCGCGCCGGCGCACGGATTGGCTTCGATCTCGCGCATTCGATCGGCAATGTGCCCCTGAGATTGCACGATGACAACGCGGATTTCGCGGCCTGGTGCAGCTACAAATACCTGAACGGCGGACCAGGTGCGATCGGTGGCGCCTTCGTGCACGAGCGGCACGCGCGCGATCAGGCCCTGCCGCGACTCTCGGGCTGGTGGGCGCACGAGGCGGCCACGCGGTTTCGCATGGGCCCCGAGCTCGCGCTGGCTGCGGGCGCGGCCGGCTGGCAGATCAGCAATCCGCCCGTGCTTTCCTCGGCGCCATTGATCGCGGCACTGGAACAGTTTTCGGGCGCGGGCATGGCCGCACTGCGTGCCAAATCGCTGCAACTGACTGCGTATCTCGAGTTCTGCCTGGCGCAGCTGTGCGGTAGCGGGATCACGCTGCTGACCGGCAGCCAGCCGCAGCAACGCGGCTGCCAGCTCTCGATCCGCGTGCGCGGCAGCAGCGAACGGGCGCGCAGCGTGCATGCCGCACTCGATGCCAGTGGGGTGGTCACGGACTGGCGCGAGCCCGACACCATAAGGCTGGCGCCGGTGCCGCTCTACAACCGCTTTGCCGATGTGCTGCGCGCCGCGCAGCTGCTGGCAACAGCGCTGCGTGCCTGAGCAAGCGCGATGAACGAGGCTGCGAGCGCCGGTTCCACGATCAACAGTGCCATCGATCAGCATCGTCGGTGCGGGTCCGGTCGGCACGCTGCTGGCGCTGTTGCTGGCGCGCGCGGGCCGCACCGTGCAGATATTCGAGCGGCGCGCCGACCCACGGCGTGCACCTACCGAGAGCGGCAGATCCATCAACCTCGCGCTGGCCGCACGCGGTCTCGTGGCACTCGAGCAGGCCGGCGTGCTGACCGCCCTGCGGCGCGAAATGGTGACCATGCGCGGCCGCCAGGTGCATGAGCCTGGCGGCAACAGCGCACTGATGAACTATGGGCTGCACCCGGATGAAGTGATCCATGCGATCAGCCGCGCGCGGCTCAACGCCGCGCTGGTCGAGGCTGCGGCGCATACCCAGGGCATCACGCTGCGCTTCGGGCAGCGCTGTGTCGATGTCGACCCGGTGGCTGGCACACTGCAATGGCGCGACGAACACAGTGGCGAGGTGAACACCGAAGACGCGCCGCTGGTGATCGGCGCCGATGGCGCGGGCTCGGCGGTGCGCGCGGCACTGCTCGCGCGTGGCGCCTTGCAGGAGCGCGAGGCGCCATTGGACCACGACTACAAGGAACTGCTGATTCCGGCCACCGCCGCGGGCGGTTACGCACTCGAGCGCAATGCCCTGCATATCTGGCCGCGCGGCGGCTATATGCTGATCGCGCTGCCCAATCCCGACGGCAGCTTCACGGCCACGCTGTTTTTGCCGGCGCAAGGCGCGGACCCAAGCTTCGAGACGCTCGCAGCGCCCGGTGCGGCGCGCGCGTTCTTTGCGCGTGATTTCCCGGATGCGCTGGCACTGCTGCCGGATTTCGATGCGCAGTACCAGCGCAATCCGCAGGGCAAGCTGGCGACGCTCTACTGCTGGCCCTGGCACCAGCGCGGCACGCTGCTGATCGGCGATGCCGCGCACGCGATCGTGCCCTTCCATGGCCAGGGCCTGAATTGCGGTTTCGAGGATTGCAGCCTGCTCGCGCAGTTGCTCGCCAGCGGCGAGGATCCGTTGCGCTGCTGGGCGCGCTTCGAGCGCGAGCGCCGGCCGAACACCGATGCGATCGCGGCCATGGCGCTGGAGAACTACGAGGAGATGCGCGCGCGCGTGCTGGCACCCGACTTCGCGCGCCGCAAGCAGCTGGCTGCCGAGCTGGAGCGCGCTTATCCCGGGCGCTTCATCGCCCGCTACTCCATGGTGATGTTCCACCCGGAGATTCCCTACGCCGAGGCGCAACGCCGCGGCGCCCTCCAGGAAGCGGTGCTGGATGCGCTGCTGGCCGGCAACAACGAGCGCTTGCGCCTGCTCGACGACGCGGGCCTGTAGCGAACGGCGGCACGCGGCGCCGCCCCTGGTCGCCGAAACCGGTCGCCGACTCTAGTCGCCGACAATGGCGAACTGATGTGCGCCCAGGCCGTTGAAATCGGAGATCAGCACGTTCGAGTAGGCGCCCATCATGCTGAAGACCAGCCAGTCACCCTCGCGCAGTGATTCGGGCAGCATGAAACGCGCGGGCATTACATCGTAGGAATCGCAGGTCGGGCCGAACACCGTGTACGAGCGCAGCGTGCCGCCGCGCTCGCTGCCGTCGGCGCCCAGCACGCGCGTCGGCGGCTGGGTCTTCGCGTGGATCATCTCGGCCATCGCGCCATAGACGCCATCGTTGATGTGCACGGAGTCTTCCTTGACCAGCACCACCTGCGCCAGCACGGTGCCGCCCGGGTGCGTGAGCGCACTGCCGGGCTCGCACTTCAGGGGCACATCTGCAATGCCGCGAGCCTCGCGATGCGCCCTGGCAATAGCCGCGAAATAGTCGTCCAGCGTTTTGTCCTTCGGCAGCAGCAAGCTGGGGAAACCGCCACCGATGTTGATGTAGTGCGTGGGCACGCCGGCTTGCGCCGCGACTTGCGCCAGCAGCTGGAGCCCGCGCGCATAGGCCTCTGGATCAGTGGTCTGATAGCCGATGTGCGTGCACAGCGCCGGGGTGGCGCCGTGCCCGGCAACGGCGCGCAGCAATAGCACCGCCTGCGCAGGGTCAGCGCCGAATTTGGAATTGAAGCTGATGGTGGCCTGCGGATTCGGCGCGGCTACGCGCACCTGCACCACGATGTCGCTGCCCACTACCGCCAGCAACTTGTCGAGCTCGGCCGGGTGATCGATCACGAAGTCGCGGATGCCGAACTTGCGCCAGGCCACCTCGATGGCATCGCGCGGCTTGACCGGATGATTGTAGGAACAGGCAGCCTCGGGCAGCAGGCCGCGCACCAGGGCCATCTCGGCGATCGAGGCGGTATCGAAAGCGCGAATGCCGCCATCGATCAGCCACTGCAGTACCTGCGGGTGCGGATTGGCCTTGACGGCGTAGAGCACGGTGCCCGGAAAATGCGCGCTGAAATGCCGCGCAGCGGCGCGAAAACCCTCCGGATGGAAACAGAACACGGGCGTGGTATCGCGCTTGCGCGCCAGCAGCTGCTCTACCGAGTCAAAATGCTCCATCGATGAGGTCACTCATGTGGCGAGCTCGTCATCGACCTTGAGTCGGTACCCGACACCGGCTTCGGTGAGCAGGTAGCGCGGTTGCCGCGGATCGGGCTCGAGCTTCTGTCGCAGCATCCTAATATAGCTGCGCAGCCCGCGGCTGTCGCCGGCGCGCTCGGGCCCCCAGGCCTCGCGGATCAGCTGCGCCTGGGTAACGATCATGCCGGCGTTGCGCGCCAGGCATTCGAGCACGCGATATTCGAGCGGCGTGAGATGCACGGCACCCTCGGGCCCGCTGCTGCTGCGCGCGTGCAGGTCCACGCTGATGGGTCCGAAGCGCAAGGTCGGCAGCTGCTCGCCGCCCTGCGCGTTGCGGCGCAGTCCCGCGCGCACCCGCGCCAGCAGTTCGGGGGCGCTGAAGGGCTTGGCGACGTAGTCGTCGGCGCCGGCATCGAGGGCCGCGATCTTGTCGGTCTCCATGGTGCGCGCCGACAGCACCAGGATCGGCAACGGCGAGAAGCGCCGCACCTCGCGGATCAGCGCGACACCGTCCCTGTCCGGCAGACCCAGGTCGACGATCGCGAGATCGGGCCGGTGGTTGCGCGCCTCGATGACACCGCGCGCGGCGTTTTCGGCCTCCACCACCCGGTAACGTTGCGATTCGAGCAGGGTGCGCAACACACCACGGATGCCGGCATCGTCCTCGACGATGAGCACCATGAACATCGCCTCGGTCACGCGAGCTGCGCCCCGCCGGGCTCCGCGATCGGCAGCGTGAGCACAAAGCGCGCGCCGCCACCGGGGCGCGTGGCCGCGCTGATCTCGCCGCCGTGCGCGTTGACGATGGCGCGACAGATCGCGAGTCCCAGGCCCGCGCCACCCGCGTTGCTCTCCTCGCGGCCGCGCTGGAACTTGGCGAACAGCAGTTCCGGATCCCCCGGTGGCAGCCCCGGCCCGTTGTCGTCGACCAGCACCCGCAGCAGCTCGCCCGCGGGCTCCGCCGCGATGGTGATCCCGGTTCCGGCCGGTGTGTGCTTGACCGCGTTCTCGAGCAGGTTCACCAGCACCTGCGTGACCAGGGGCGCATCGACGAACACTGCCGGCAGCTCGGCCGGCAGGTTCACCGTGACCGTGTGCGCCGTCAGGCGCCCTTCGCAGCGCGCCAGCGCCGTGCCGACCAGGTCGTCGATGGTCTGCCAGTCACGCCGCAGGCGCACCTCGCCGGCCTCGAAGCGCATCAGATCCAGCACGTTCGAGATCAGCTCGGACATCTCGCGCGCCTTGCCATCGATCGAGCGTGCGAGCTGCGCGCGCGCCGCATCCGAGAGTTGCAGGCTGGGGTCGTTGAGCGCCGAACTCGCGCCGGTGATCACCGCCAGCGGTGTACGCAGGTCATGCGAGATCGAGGCGAGCAGCGTATTGCGCAGGCTCTCGGTCTCGGCGGCAACGCGCGCCTGCTCCGCCGCTTCGGCCAGCTGCGCGCGCTCGATCGCGAGCGCAATCTGGCCGGCAAAGGTCTCGAGCAGGTGGCGCTGCTCGGGCAGCAGCAGTCGCCGCCGCTGCGTCGGGCGCACGGCCAGCACACCCAGCGTGCGATCGGTCCCGGTCAGCGGCAGGTATTGCGCCGGCGCGGCCGGCAGCGTATCGGTGCCCAGGCCCGCCGGCTTGCCGTGATCGCAGACCCATTGCGCGACCGACAGATCGGCATCAGTCAAGCTGCCCGGGAATCGGCTGGCGCATTTGCCTGCCGCAGGCGCCCATCCACGTCCGGCAACAGCACGACGGCCTCGCTGGCAAAGGTTTCGGCCACATGCTTGATGGCGAGCTGCCCGAGCTTCTCGAGACTGCGATTGGCAGCGAGTTCCCGGCTCATGGCATACAGCAGCGAGGTGCGCCGCTCTCGCGCACCGGCGACCCGCGTCTGCGCGCGCACACTGGCGACCAGGCTGGCGATCAGCAGTGTCATGCCCAGCATGACCGCGAAAGTCACGAGGTACTGGAAGTCACTGACCGCGAAGCTGTAACGCGGCGGCACGAAGCAGAAGTCGAAGGCGGCCACGTTGACCAGTGCCGCGAGGCTGGCAGGTCCACGGCCCAATCGCAGCGCCGCGATGGTACCGCCGAGCAGATAGACCATGACCAGGTTGGTCAGCTCGAAATGCGGAAACATCAGCGCCGCGATGCCAGTGCAGGCGGCCGATATCCCCAGTGCTGACCAATAGCGCTCCCAGCGGACGGCGACCGGCCCGCTGCCTGGCAGCTCGCGCGCTGGCAGTTTCTGACCTTCGCGCCGTGCGATTACCGACACGTCGAAACCGTGCGCGCGGCGCAGCAGTTGCGTGGACGTCGAACGCCGCAGCCAGGCGGGCCAGCCGCTGCGCCTGGCTTCGCCGACTACGATGCGCGTGATGTTGCGCAGGCGTGCGTACTCGAGCAGTGCCTCGGCAGCCGACGGCCCGTCCAGCGTGACGGTTTCGGCGCCCAGCGACTCGGCCAGTCGCAGCACGTCGATGCGCCGGTTGCGCTCGCGTTCCGCGAGCCGCAACAGCTCCGGCGTCTCGACCGAGACCACCAGCCACTCCGCGTCGAGGGCGTCTGCAAATCGCTTGCCGACCCGCACCAGCTGCTCCGCCTGGTCGTCCGGTGCAATCGCGATCAGGAAGCGATCGCGCGCCAGCCACGGCCGCGAGCCACGTTCGCGGCCGGCGTATTCCTGCGCTGCCGCGTCGACGCGATCCGCCGTTCGGCGCAGCGCCAGCTCGCGCAGCGCAATCAGGTTGGGCTTGCGGAAGAAGCGTTCGGTCGCCGTGCCAACCTGGTCGGCCACGTAGACCTTGCCCGCCTTCAGGCGCGCCAGCAGGTCGTCGGGCGGCAGGTCGATGAGCTCGACTTCGTCGGCTTCGTCGAAGATGCGATCCGGAATGGTTTCCTGCTGGCGCACGCCGGTAATGCCGGCCACTACGTCGTTGAGGCTCTCCAGGTGCTGCACATTGACCGTGGTCCAGACATTGATCCCGGCATCGAGCAGCTCCTCGATGTCCTGCCAACGCTTGGCGTGCCGTGGGCGGGGTTCGCCCTCACCGAGATTGGAATGCGCGAGTTCATCGACCAGCAGCGTCGCCGGCGCGCGCCGCAACGCGGCGTCGAGATCGAACTCACGACGCGTGATGCCGCGGTAGCGCACTTCCAGGAATGGCAGCTGTTCCAGCCCCTCGAGCAGCCGCTCGGTCTCGGCCCGGCCGTGCGGTTCGACGTAGCCGACCACCACATCGGCTCCGGCGCTGCGCGCGGCACGCGCCGCCTCGAGCATCGAGTAGGTCTTGCCGACGCCGGCGGAGGCGCCAATGAAGATGCGCAGGCGACCGCGCCGCGCACGCACTTCCTCGCGCTGCACGTCAGCCAGCAGTTTGTCGGGGTCGCGGCGCTCGCCTTCGGGCATGGGCTCAGTGTAGCCCGTCGAGCGCCAGATTGAGCTCGAGCACGTTGATGCGCGGCTCGCCGAACAGTCCCAGCAGTCGTTGCTGCACATGATCCGCAATCAAGGCCTCGACCCTGGCGCCTTCGATGCCACGGATGCGAGCCACCCGCGCGGCCTGGTAGCGCGCCGCTGCCGGGCTGATCTCGGGGTCGAGCCCACTGGCCGAGGCGGTCACGAGTTCCACCGGGATCGGCTGCGCGTTGCCGGGATCTGCGGCACGCAGTGCCTGCGCGCGCAACTTGACGGCATCGAGCAGCGCCGGATTGAGCGGCCCGAGGTTCGAGCCCGTCGACGCCGTAGCGTTGTAGGCCTGGGGAGCGGTTGCCGAGGGGCGCCCCCAGAAATACTTCGGGTCGCTAAAGTCCTGGCCGATCAGTCGCGAGCCAACGGCTTTGCCGTCGCGCTCGATCAGGCTGCCGGCCGCCTGCTGCGGGAATGCCAGCCTGGCGATGCCGGTGATCACCAGTGGATAGATGATGCCCAGCAGCGCCGTCATCACCAGCAGCAAGGTCACGGCGGGTCGGATAGTGCGTGCGTACATGATGATCAGCTCCTTCAGGCCCAGCCGGCGGCCGCCAGCAGCATGTCGATCAGCTTGATGCCTGGAAACGGCACGATGATGCCGCCCAGGCCGTAGATCAGCAGGTTTCGACGCAGCAGCGCGCCGGCGCCGAGCGGTCGGTACTTGACCCCTTTGATGGCCAGCGGAATCAGCACCACGATGATCAGGGCGTTGAAGATCACCGCCGACAGGATGGCCGAGTTCGGGGTCTTCAGGTGCATGATGTTGAGCGCACCGAGCTCCGGATAGGTCATCGCGAAGGCCGCCGGGATGATCGCAAAATACTTGGCGACATCGTTGGCGATCGAGAAGGTGGTGAGCGCACCGCGCGTCATCAGCATCTGCTTGCCGGTCTCGACGATCTCGATCAGCTTGGTCGGGTTGGAATCGAGATCGACCATGTTGCCGGCCTCCTTGGCGGCCTGCGTGCCGGTATTCATCGCCACGGCCACGTCCGACTGCGCCAGCGCCGGCGCATCGTTGGTGCCATCGCCGGTCATCGCCACCAGCCGTCCCTGCGACTGGTGTTCGCGGATCAGCTTCAGCTTCGCCTCCGGCGTGGCTTCGGCCAGGAAGTCATCGACCCCGGCTTCCGCGGCGATCGCTGCGGCGGTGAGCCGGTTGTCGCCGGTGATCATGATGGTCTTGATGCCCATGTTTCTGAGGTCGGCGAAGCGCTCCCGGATGCCGCCCTTGACGATGTCCTTGAGTTCGATCACACCCAGCACGCGCTCGCCATCGGCCACGACCAGCGGCGTGCTGCCCTGGCGGGCAACAGCCTGCACGGCATCGTCCACCACTTTCGGGAACGGCTTGCCGAGCGCCTCTGCATACCTGGCGATGGCATCGGGCGCGCCCTTGCGCACCTGCCGCGTGCCGATATTGACGCCGCTCATGCGCGAGTGCGCCGAGAAGGGCACGAAAGTCGCGCCCAGCGCGTGCAGGTCGCGCTCACGCAGGTTGAAGCGCTGCTTGGCGAGCACGACGATGCTGCGCCCTTCAGGAGTTTCATCGGCGAGCGAGGCGAGCTGCGCGGCATCGGCCAGTTCCTGCTCGCTGACGCCGGGCGCGGGCACGAAGGCCGTGGCCTGGCGATTGCCGAGCGTGATGGTGCCGGTCTTGTCGAGCAGCAGCACGTCGACATCGCCGGCAGCTTCAACAGCCCGGCCCGAGGTGGCGATCACATTGGCCTGCATCATGCGGCTCATGCCGGCCACGCCGATCGCGGAGAGCAGGCCGCCGATGGTGGTGGGAATGAGGCACACCAGCAGCGCGATCAGTGCCGTGATCGTCACCGGACTGCCCTGCTTGCTGACCTCGACGCTGAACATCGAGATCGGCAGCAGCGTGACGATCACCACCAGGAACACCAGCGTCAGCGCCACCAGCAGGATGGTCAGCGCGATCTCGTTTGGCGTCTTCTGGCGCTTCGCCGATTCGACCATCGAGATCATGCGATCGAGGAAGGTTTCACCCGGATTGACCACCACCCGTACGATGATCCAGTCGGACAGCACCCGGGTGCCGCCGGTCACGGAAGTGAAATCGCCACCGGACTCGCGGATCACGGGCGCCGACTCGCCGGTGATGGCGCTCTCATCGACCGAGGCGGCGCCTTCGATGACTTCGCCGTCGGCCGGGATCATGTCCTGGGCCTCCACCAGTACCACGTCGCCCCTGCGCAGGTCCTCGGCCTTGACGCGCGTGGTCGCGCGCGTGGCGCCGCTGGCATCGACGAGCTTCTTCGCGAGCACGGTCTGGCGCATGTTGCGGAGCGAGGCAGCCTGGGCGCGGCTGCGGCCCTCGGCCAGCGCCTCGGCGAAATTGGCGAACAGCACCGTGAACAGCAGCCATACGGCGATGGCGAGGATGAAGCCCGCCGGCGCCTCGCCGTGCCCTGCCAGCGCCTGGCCGTAGAGTATGGCGGTGAGAATCGTGCCGATATAGACCACGAACATGACGGGATTGCGCCACTGCACCCGCGGATCGAGCTTCCGCAGGGCTTCGAGCAGCGCGGGGCCCAGGAGTTTGCGATCGAACAGTGACAGTTGTTCCCGTGACATGGTGAATCTCTCTGCTGGGCTACCGGGCGGCGGTGAGCATGAAGTGCTCGACCACCGGTCCGAGCGCTAGTGCCGGGACATAAGTGAGGACGCCGATCAGCAATACCGAGCCGACCAGCAGCGCCACGAACAGCGGTCCGTGCGTGGGCATGGTGCCCTCGGTGACCGGCACGCGCTTCTTCGCGGCCAGCGAACCGGCAATCGCAAGCGCGGCGATGATCGGCCAGAAGCGGCCGATGAACATGGCCAGGCCGAGCGCCACGTTGTAGAAGGGCGTATTCGCCGAGATGCCGCCGAAGGCGCTGCCATTGTTGTTGGCGGCCGAGGAGAAGGCATAGAGGATCTCGCTGAAGCCGTGCGCGCCAGGATTGGAAACCGCGACCTTGCCGGCGGCTACCGACGCCGCGATCGCGGTGCCGATCAGCACCAGGAAGGGCGTGGTCAGGATGAACACCGAGGCCAGCTTCATCTCCAGCGCCTCGATTTTCTTGCCGATGTATTCGGGGGTGCGGCCGATCATCAATCCGGCGATGAACACGCCGAGGATGGCGAACATCAGTACGCTGTACAGGCCGGTGCCCACTCCCCCGGGCGCCAGTTCGCCCAGCTGGATCAGGAACAGCGGCACGAAGCCGCCGAGCGGCGTCATCGAATCGTGCATCGAGTTGACCGCACCGCAGGAGGTCGCGGTGGTAAAGGCGGCAAACAGCGACGAGGCCGCGATGCCGAAGCGCGTCTCCTTGCCTTCCATGTTGCCACCCGGCTGCTGCGCGCTCGCCACCTGATCGATCCCCTGAGCGGCGATGAGCGGATTGCCGTGCTGCTCGCTGTGGTAGGCCAGCAGGATCAGCGGCACCAGCAACATCAGCATGGCCGCCAGGATCACCCAGCCCTGGCGCGTGTCGCCGACCAGCCAGCCAAAGGTGTAGGTCAGCGCAAACGGAATGAGCACGATCGCCAGCATCTCCAGCAGGTTGGTCAGCGGCGTCGGGTTCTCGAACGGATGCGCGGAATTCGCGTTCAGGAATCCGCCGCCATTGGTGCCCAGCTCCTTGATCGATTCCTGCGAAGCGATCGGACCCATGGGGAGCGTCTGCGTAGTCGTCGTCACGGTCTCGGTGACCGGGTTGCCGGCAGCGTCCTTGAGCGGATTGCCGGCGGCGTCATTCTTCGCCGCCTGGTATGAGCTCGGCTCGAGCGTCGTGACATCCTTGTAGCCGTCGAAATTCTGCACTACGCCCTGGCCGGCCAGCACCAGCGCGAGCAGTACCGACAGCGGCAGCAGGATGTAGAGCGTGGAGCGCGTGATGTCGGCCCAGAAGTTGCCGATGGACCGCACCGTGTGACGGGCGAAGCCGCGTATCAGTGCAATGGCAACTGCGATGCCGGTGGCGGCCGACAGGAAATTCTGCACCGCGAGACCCGCCATCTGCACCAGGTAACCCATCGTTGACTCGCCCGAGTAGCCCTGCCAGTTGGTGTTGGTGACGAAGCTGATGGCGGTGTTGAAAGACGAGTCCGGGCTGACAGCCGTGAAATGCTGCGGATTGAGGGGCAGGTAGAACTGCAGCCGCTGTAGCGCATAGATGATCACAACGCCCAGCACATTGAACAGCAGCAGCGCGATGGCGTAATGCTGCCAGGACATCTCCAGCCGCGGGTCGACGCCGCACAGGCGATACAGCAGCGCCTCGAAGCGGCCACCCAGGCGCAGGGCCAGACCGGGCCGCCCTTCCATGACGTCGGCCATGTAGCGGCCGAGCGGCTTCACGCATAGCAGCGCGAGGCCCAGCACGAGCACCAGCATCACGTAGAACATGATCGTCGCGCTCATCAGAATTTCTCCGCTCTGAGCAGGGCATACAACAGGTAGCCGAACAGCAACAGCGCGCTCAGGCCCGCGACCCAGTAGATCGCGGTCATGACGACTCACCCAGCCTGGCCAGTGCGCGCACGAGGCCGTGGCTCAGCAGGTAAAGCGCGGCGAGCAACAGCAGGAAAATGGCGTCCATGGCTTTGGCCTCCAGCAGGAATGCCAGGCCATGCTAGTGCCGGGGATGTGAAAATCCTGTGCAAAAAATGCCGCCGGCCCGATCGGCTGGCAGGCTGGCCGCCCGCCGCCGACCGGCACACCTTGTTATTCCCCCCGCATTGGTGGCAGTCTCGCCTGTCAGCATCGGGCATTACGTACAGGGGGTTCGTATCCATGCCGCCGTGGCTCAATCCGGATCCGGATCCCGATCCCGACGCGCCGGCGTCCGCGCCGGCTGCGCGCAAGGACCCGAGGAATCGAATCCGCGCGCTGCTCGGCTGGCTCGGCGATCGCGAACACCAGCTGCAGCTGGCGCTCGAAGCCGCCGAGCTCGGCCAGTGGCACTGGAATCCGGTCACCGGCGAGCTGGTCTGGTCCGATCGCACCCGTGAATTGCTGGGTGTTGCGCCCGACGCCCCGGCCTCCTTCGAGCTGTTCCAGTCGCTGATGCATCCGGACGATCGCGCGCGGGTCGGCGAAGCCATCGAGACAGCGCTGCAGCAACGAACCGCCTACTCGGTCGAATACCGCGTCGTGCTCGCCGATGGCAGCACGCGCTGGCTGCACAGCCTCGGGCGCGCACGTTACTACGCGACGCGCAGTACGCCGGCGGGCATGTCGGGCGTGGTGCGCGATGTGACGGCGAACCATCGCGCCTCCGAAGCCTGGAATGCGCAGCGCCAGTACCTGCAGCAGCTGATGCAGTCGGTGCCGATGGGCGTGGCGAAGTTCGACCTGCAACTGCGTTTCCTGTCGGCGAACAAGGCGTTTGTCGATGGCCTGCGACTGGGCGGGCAGGAACTGAGCGGCCGTCCGCTCTACGAAGTACTGCCGGAAATTCCTGCCGCGTGGCGTGCCGAACTGGCGCGCGGCCTGGCGGGCACCGGTGCGCATGCCGATGTGGAACCGCTGGCTCGACGCGATGGCACGGTGGACTGGATCGCCCGGCAGATCCATCCCTGGTACGACCAGCGCAGCCAGATCGGTGGCATCCTGCTGGTGACCGACATCTGCACCGTGCGCCGCCAGATCGAATCGCAGGAACGCCTGTGGGCCAGCACCTTCGCGCATGCCGCGCATGGCATGGCCATCATCGACCCGCGGGATGCGAGCCTGCGCTGTGCCAACGCCGCCTACGCCAGCCTGCTGGGCCGCTCCAGCGCGGCGCTGGCCGGTACGCCGCTCGTGCAGCTGTGCGCCGAGTCTGCACGCGAACATCTGCAGGCAGCGATCGACCGCGCCACAGCCGAAAGTTGCGCGAGCCTCGAGATCGAGCAGCGCCACCTGGACGGTACCCCCATCGGCACTCGAGTCGACCTCGTGTGCGTGTGCGACCCGCAGGATATTGCGCCCTACCTGGTCGCGACCATCACTGACTTGCGCGTGCGCCCAGCCCTGCAGCGGCACTCGCAGGAAGCGCCGGCCCCGGTCGACCGGCGCTTCCGCCTGCTGGCCGACAGCACTTCGCTCGCCATCGTGATGGCCGATGCGCAGGGCCTGCTCAACTACGCCAATCCGGCCTGGCTCGCCTTGACCGCAATCCCACTGGGCCAGGCCCTGGATCGCAACTGGTGCGAATGCGTGCATCCGGACGATCGCGCACGCGTGCAGCAGGCCTGTGCACGCCTGCGGCATGGATCGGGCGTCTCGCTCGAATTCCGCTATCGTCGTCCGGGCGGCGAGGTGCGCTGGGTGCAGGCGCACGCCACGGCGCTGAAGGACGAGGCCGGCCAGACGCTCGGATTCCTCTGCGCCAGCCACGACATCACCGACAGCCTGCAGCAACGCGCTGCCGCCGATCGCATCCACAGCCAGGTGCGCGCGCTGGCGCAGCGCCTGCAGCAACTGCGCGATGTGGAACGCAGCGAAATCGCGGGCTCATTGCAGGAGCGCGTCGGCAAGGGCCTGGCACAGCTGGTTACTTCGCTGGGCGAGCTGGCGCAGCCGGAACTCGCGCGGCTCGCCGGCGACACGCTCGAGAAGCTGCGTCACGTCGTGTTCGAGCTCACGCCCCCGGGCGTGGGCGAGCTGGGTTTCGAAGGGGCAATGCAGCGCCTGGTCAGCGATCTGGGCAAGGCCCGCGATACGCAGATCGTGCTGACGCTCCCCGACAAGGCCATGCAGGTCCATCAGTGGACCTTGTGCGTGTTGCACGAGGTCGCGCGCGAGGCGCTGGCCAATGCCCTGCAACATGCACGTGCGACGCGCATCGACATACAGGTGGAACTGCGCGGCGAGAGCGTGCGCCTGCGTGTCAGGGACAACGGCGCCGGCATGCGCGATCAGGATCGCAACAAACCGGGCTGCTTCGGCTTGCTGGCAGCCTCCGAGCGCCTGGCACAGATCGGCGGCACGCTGCGCGTGGTGAGCGTGCGCGATGAGGGCACGACCATTGAAGCCAGTGCGCCACTGGCGGCGGATGTGCGTGCACTCGGCGATCCTGGCGAGGCGCTCTAGCCCGGTCGGCACGGCCCTGCCGCTGGCAGGTGCCCTCCTGCGCTGAAAAGCATTAAAGTGCGGTGGATGTACCGCACCGACAGCACTTTGCCATCACCTGCCATACCCTGCGTCACGGTTTGCGCCACACGGCAGCTCTCGAGAGGCCGCCCATGAGCCGCCCCGGCGGCAGGCCCCGTCGGGTCGCGGCGTCGGTGCGACAGCTCCCCTACCAGTCGCTGGTCAATCGCTACGCGCCGATCGAAATCCTGAGCAGCGATCAGGTCGAGGCGATCATCGCGGCAGCGCTCAGCATCCTCGAGAACCAGGGCATGCGCTTCCTGGAAGCCAGCAGCCGCCGCTTGCTGCGGTCCGCAGGCGCACAGGTCGACGAGGCCACGATGCAGGTGCGCTTCGATCGCGCCCTGGTGCTGGAAAAGCTGGCGCTGGCGCCACCGCAGTTCCGCCTGCGGGCCCGCAACAGCGCGCACGATCTCGTGATCGGCGGCAACAACCTGGTGTTCTGCGCGGTGGGCGGACCGGCCTTCTGCTCCGATCTGGATCGCGGGCGGCGCGCGGGCACACACGCCGAAGTCTGTGATTTCCTGCGGCTGGTGCAGAGCCTCAACATCATCCACCAGGAATCCGGCGGGCCCTTCGAAGCCATGGACCTGCCGCCGGAAACGCGCCATCTCGACCTGTACCTCGCGCAGCTGACACTGCTGGACAAGAACTGCCAGGCCAACGGGCTCGGGCGCCTGCGCACCGCGGACTGCATCGAGATGAACCGCATTGCGCTGGGCGTTAGTCCCGAGGCACTGTCGCAGGACGCGCTGGTGATGGCGATCGTCAACACCAATTCGCCCATGCAGCTCGACGTTCCGATGACCGAAGCCGTGATCGAGCTCGCCAGCAACGGCCAGGCCTGCTGCATCACGCCTTTCACGCTGGCTGGCTCCATGAGTCCGGTGACGCTGGCGGGCACGCTCGCACAGCAGACTGCCGAGGTGCTGGCGGTGGCCACGCTGGCGCAGACAGTGCGCGCTGGCGCCCGCATCATCTACGGCTCCTTTGCATCGAATGTCGACATGCGCAGCGGCGCGCCCGCGCTCGGCACGCCCGAATACAGCAAGGCGGCGCTGGCCAGCGGCCAGATCGCGCGCCGGCTCAAGCTCCCGCTGCGCTCGAGCAATACCACTTCGTCCAACTGCGTGGACGCGCAGGCCGCCTACGAAAGCTCGATGTCGCTGTGGGGTGCGATCATGGGACACGCCAACCTCGTGTACCATGCGGCCGGCTGGCTGGAGAGCGGCCTGACGGCATCGTTCGAGAAACTGATCACCGATGCCGAGATGCTGCAGATGATGGCCGAATTCCTGCGTCCGATCGCGGTGAACGAGGATGAGCTGGCGCTCGCGGCGATCGCCGAGGTGGCGCCGGGTGGCCACCACTTCGGCACCAGCCATACGCTGGCGCACTACGAGACCGCCTTCTACGAGCCGCTGCTATCGACCCGCCAGAACTTCGAGACCTGGCAGGAAGCAGGCTCGCAGGATGCGGCGCAACGCGCCAACCGCATCTGGAAGCAGCTGCTGAGCGAGTACCAGCAGCCGGCCATCGATCCGGCGATTGCCGAACAGCTGAGCGACTACGTTGCGCGCCGCAAGCAGGACATTCTTGCGGGGGCTGCCTGAAGTTACGGAGACTGTGTCATGCGACCGACCCTGAATATCCTCACGCCCGAGATGATCGCGGCGATTCTCCTCGAGGCCAAGAAGATCCTGGCCGAGATCGGCCTCGAGATCCGCGGTGCGGGCATGCGCCAGCGCCTGCTCGATCACGGCCTGAAGCCTTCGCAGGATGGCGTGCGGATCCTGTTTTCCGCCGATGTCGTCGAGCGCGCGATCGCCACTGCGCCCAAGTCCTTCACGCTCTACAACCGCGACGGTAACGCGCACGCCGAGCTCGGCGGCAACAATGTGCACTTCGTGCCGGGCTCGAGCGGACTCAAGATCATGGATCACCGGAGCGGGGAAACGCGGCTCGCCAACTCCACCGATTTCGTCGAGTACGCGCGCCTCTGCGATGGCCTCGAGCACATCGCCTACCTCGCCACCGCCTTCTCGACCAACGACGACATCGAATCGAAGGTCTCCGACGCCTGGCGCCTGTACATGGTGATGACCAATTCGAAGAAGCCGGTGGTCTCCGGCGCCTTCAGCGAGCACGGCGTGCCGCGCATGGTCGAGATGATGCAACTGTTCCGCCGCGATCGCGCCGAGTTGATTGCGAAGCCGATGTCGATCTTCACGGTCACCGCGACCGGCAATTTCCGCTTCGGCGAGGATTCCTGCCAGAACCTGATCGATTGCGCCGAGGCCGGCATTCCGCTGGAAATCGTGCCCGTCACCTTGATGGGCCTGATCGCACCGGTGACGCTGGTGGGCGCGCTGGTGTTCCACTGCGTCGACACGCTCGCCGGCATCACGATGACCCAGCTGGTGAGGCCCGGCGCACCGGTACTGTTCGGCGGCGCACCCGCCACCTTCCACATGAAGGCCGCGAGCTCGCCGATGGCGGCGATCGAAGCGCAACACCTGAACGTGGGCTACGTCGCGATCGCCAAATCGCTGGGGCTGCCCACGCAGGCCTACATGGCGCTCAGCGATGGCAAGCTGCTGGATGCGCAGGCCGGCGCCGAAACCATGACCAGCGCGATGCTGGCGGCGCTCGCCGGCGTGAATTCGGTCTCAGGCCCGGGCATGCTCGACTACGTGCTGACCTTCAGCCTCGCGAAGCTGGTGTTCGACAACGAGGTCTGCGGCCAGTGCCTGCATTTCGTGCGCGACATCCGCGTGCTCGAAGACCTGCCGGCGGCCGACCTGGTCAGCTACCTCAGGCAGAACGATCACCTGATCACCTCGCCCCAGACGCTGAAGTACTGGCCCAAGGAGCTGTATCTCACCGACCCGGTGTTCGATCGCGAGAATCGCGAGAACTGGGTGAAGGGTGGCTCGAAGGATGCCTACCAGCGCGCCTGCGAGCAGGTGGAGCGGCGCCTGGCCGCCTACGTGCCCTTCGAGACCGAGGCGCGCCTCGATGCCGAGATGCGGCGCCTGGTGATCTCGGGCCTGGAACAGCAGACTGAACTGCCAGTGCTGCCGCCGCCACCGGCGCCGGTTGCCGCGGGCGGCGCCGGGCGACGCGGCACCGGGCGACGCTCGCGCGCCTAGTCCTGCTGGTCTAGTCCTGCTTGTAGATCGTGCCCTGCTTCATCACGAAGCGCACATCTTCGAGCAGGCGCACGTTGGCGATCGGGTCGCCCCGCACCGCAATCAGGTCAGCGAGTTTCCCCTTGCTGATCGAGCCCAGCTTGTCGGCGACGCCCAGCAGGTCGGCGTCGGCCGAGGTGGCGGCCATGATCGCCTGCATCGGCGTCATGCCGTTTTGCACCATGAAGTTGAATTCGCGTGCGTTGCGGCCAAAAGCACACACGCCGATGTCGGTGCCGAAAGCGATCTTCACGCCGGCCGCCACATCCTTGCGGAAGTTCTCGAGCTGCACCTTCAGAATTTGATTGGCCTTGGCGACGAACTCGGCCGGATAGTTGCTGCCGACGCACTCGCGCACTTCGAGGGTTGGCACCAGGTAGGTGCCCTGCTTCACCATCAGCGCCCGCCCTTCATCGTCCATCAGCGTGCCGTGTTCGATCGAGGCGGCGCCGGCGCGAATCGCGGCCTTGATGCCCTCGGCGCCGTGCGCATGCACGGCGAGCTTGAGGCCGAAGTTGCGCGCTTCTTCGGCACCGGCCTGCAGCTCCTCGGGCGTGGCTTCACGCGCCGCGGGATTGCTGTTGTGGGTGAGGATCGCGCCGGTGGCGAACATCTTGATCACATCGACGCGCTGGCCGGCGAGCGTGCGGATGCGCTCGCGCACTTCGTAGGGCGAGTTGGCCTCGCCGTAGTGCATGTCCCAGGGCAATTTCAGGTCGGCGGCAAAGCCGGTCACCGCACCGGCGCCGCCGGTGATCGTGACGTAGGCGCCGGCGACCAGCATGCGCGGGCCGACCACATCGCCGCGATTGATGGCATCGCGCAGGGCCACGTCGACCAGCGCGCGGTAACTGCCCAGGTCGCGCACCGTGGTGAAGCCCGCCAGCAGCACGGCGCGCGCATTCGGAATCGAATTGAAGGCGCGCTCGGCTGCGGTGTGCGCAAGCTCAGCGAGCGGATCCTGGTTGCCGTAGTCGATGGTCAGGTGCGTGTGCGCATCCATCAGGCCGGGCAGCACCGTGTAGCCGGAAAGATCGACGATGCGCGCACCGGCGGGCTCGGCAAGCCCAGGCCCGACATCGACGATGACACCATCGCGGATGATGATCGTCTGCGGGCCCAGCGTGCGCCCGGCCAGCGTGTCGATCAGGTGCCCGGCGTGCACCACCGTCACCGGCTCATCCGCCAGCAGGGGCGTCGAGATGCCGCTCGCCAGCAACAGCACCCATGCGAGATTGCGCATTGTCTTCATGGCCCGCCCCTTAGTATGAATTCAGCGCGAGTCTGGCAAACTCAACGCCGCGCTTGCAAGTGCAACCGAGGCAATCCGCATGAAAGACACCTGGCTCGTCTATCCGATGTTCGCGATGGTACTGCTGACCTTCTCGACCCTGGTGCGCCTGTTCCGCGCCCGGGTCGCGCTGGTGAAGGAAGGCCAGATCGAGCTCAGCTACTACAGGATCTATCAGGGAGCGGCAGAGCCCGAGCGTTCAGCGAAGCTGTCGCGACATTTCATCAACCAGTTCGAGTCACCGCTGCTCTTCTACGCGGCATGCCTGGCGGCGATCGCCGTGCATGCGAGCAGCATGACCCTGCTGGTGCTGGCGTGGCTCTATGTCGTCGCGCGGGCCATCCATGCCTACATTCACACCGGCGGCAACCGCTTGCGCCAGCGAATCCGCGCCTATATGGCAAGCTGGGCAGTGTTGCTTCTAATGTGGGTGACGCTGGTGATCCGGATTGCCAGCTAGCTCGCTTGCGGCGCTACCCGCGGCGCGCTGCCGGAACAGCACAATGCAAAGCGCCATGAACGCCAGCAGCACGGCGGAGGCCACGTAGCGGCTGAGCGCCAGCCCGCCGTGATCCACCGGCTTGTCCAGGAAGTCGCCCAATACCGCGCCCAGTGGGCGCGTGAGGATGAACGCCGCCCAGAACAGCGCGGTGCGCGTCACGCGCGGCACGAAATACAGCGCAGCCACGACGGCCAGCGCGCCGCCGAACACCAGCGCGCTGCCACCGTACCCCAGGCCCAGGCCGACTTCGTCCGCGGTCCAGTCGCCGAGCGCCGTGCCCAGGGTCTGGGAGAACATGATCGTGATCCAGTAGAGCATCTCGGCGCGCGGTGTACTCACGGAATTCACCGCCACGGTGCCAAGCCTGCGATACCAGATGAAGAGCGAAGCCAGCAGCAGCACCAGCAACAGCGCCGAGCCTCCGGCATAGCCGATGCCCAGCGACCGGTCGGCGAAATCGGCGAGCGTGGTGCCCACGGTCGTGGTGGCCACGATGGTCGGCCAGTAGAGCCAGGGATGGAAGCGTTTGGCGGCGATCTGCACGCTGACAGCCAGCGCGAACAGCACCGCGAAGATCAGGGTGCCGACCAGGTACCCGAGGTTCATCGACATCGACACGGCATCGCCGCCGGTCTCGCCGAGCGTGGTGGCGGCGATCTTGATGATCCAGAAGACCAGCGTGACTTCGGGCACCTTGCTCAATGCCGCGGCTTCGCTCCTGTTCATGGGCGCACCAGATCGATGAAACTCATGGGCCAGGCGTGGCGCACGTCAGCCGCATGCTCGCTGCGACCGACCTCGAGCCACTCACTTGCGTCGATGGCCGGAAAGTAAACGTCGCCCGCGATGTCACCATGCACGCGGGTCAGATGCAGGTCTGTGGCCTGCGGCAAGAGCGCACTGAATACATCGGCGCCGCCGATCACGCACAATTCTTCGGCGCCGGCGCAGCGGCGCAGCGCCTCGTCAATGCTGCCCACCCGCTCGAGTGTAGTCGCAGCTGCGGTTGTGGCAGTGGCTGCCGCAATGGCCGTGGCCGACAGCGGCGCACGACTCAACACCAGGTTGGCGCGGCCAGGCAACGGTCGGCCAATCGATTCGAAGGTACGTCGCCCCATCAACATGGGCTTGCCCATGGTCAGCGCCTTGAAGCGGCGCAGGTCATCGGGCAAATGCCAGGGCAACTGCTGTGCACGGCCTATGACGCCATTGTCGGCCAGGGCCACGATGATGGAAATGCGCACGATTACCCTGTGGCGGGCCCAGCGACGGGCACAACCCCGCCGCTACAGCTCGACCTGCGTAGCGAGCACGATCACGCGCTTGTCCGGCATGCGGAAGAACTCCGCTGCCTGCGTGCTGCGCCTTTGCATCCAGGCGAACAGTCGTCGGCGAAAACCCTCGTAGCCGGCACGCGGACGCGGACGCACCAGGTGCCAGCCAAGGAAGAATGAGCAGTCGAGCCCGAACAGCGTGAGCCCGCGAACGCGGCACTGCTTGAGCGCCTCGTTGACATCAGGGGTCTCCATGAAGCCGAAGCGCGCGGTCACCAGGAATACATTCTCCTGCAGGGTCTCGATGCGTACGCGATCGGCCGGATCCTGGCGCGGCGAGCGCGAGAATTCCATGTTCAGGAACACCAGCCGCTCGTGCACCACGTGATTGTGCTCGAGGTTGCGCAGCAGCGCGGTCGGCACGTAGCGCGGCTCGCTCACCAGGAACACGGCGGTGCCGGGCACGCGCGTCGCGCCGCTGATGACGCGCGGCAGGTCAGTGAGCGGCATGGCGATCTCGCGCAAGGCATTGCGCAGCAGCCGCCGGCCGGAACGCCAGGTCATGAAGACGCTGAATAGCAGTGTGGCCAGCAACAGGGGCACCCAGGCGCCCTGCGCAAACTTCGCCAGGTTGCTTAGCAGGTAGACCATGTCGATGATCAGCAGCAAACCGAAGCTGAGCGCTACCTGCCAACGCGACCAACGCCAGCGCGAGGTCGCAAGCACCATGCCGAGGATGGTCGTTATTCCCATGGTGCCCGCAACGGCCGCGCCGTAGGCGCCGCCCAACGCATCGGAGGAACCGAAACCGATCACCAGCACGCACACGGCGACCAGCACGATGCCATTGACGATCGGCACGAAGATCTGACTGTGTTCGCGCGCCGAAGTCTGCAGGATGCGCAGCCGCGGCAGCAGATCGAGCTGCACGGCCTGGCGTGTCACCGAGAACGCGCCAGTAATGGTGGCCTGCGAGGCAATGATGGCCGCCAGCGTCGCCAGCACCACCATCCATGGCAGGAGTGGCGCCGGCACCAGCGCGAATAGCGGTTTGTGGGCCGCACTGGCGTCGGTGAGTATCAGTGCCCCCTGGCCGAAGTAACTCAGCAGCAGCGCCGGCCAGACCAGCGCAAACCACGCGAGACGCACCGGTCCCTTGCCGAAGTGCCCCATGTCGGCATACAGGGCTTCGCCGCCTGTTACCGTCAGGAACACCGCACCCAGCACCGCCACGGTGACGGCCGGCCGGGACAGCAGCATGGCCAGGCCGTAGGCAGGATTGAGTGCCGCCAGCACCGCGGGGTTGCGCACAATGGCACTGGCGCCGGTGATCGCAATCACCAGGAACCACAGCAGCATGACCGGTCCGAACAGGCGACCGACGCGTTCGGTGCCGCGCCGCTGGATCGCGAACAGCACCATGATGATGACCAGCGAGATCGGCACGACGGAGCTGGCGGCCTTGGCATCCAGCAATTCCAGGCCTTCCACGGCGCCGAGCACCGAGATGGCCGGCGTGATCAGCGCATCGCAATAGAACAGCGCCGCACCCATGACGGCCAGCGCGATGATGGCGCGTCCCCAGCGGTGCATTTCTTCCAGGCGCCGCTGCACCAGCGCGAACAGCGAGAGGATTCCGCCCTCGCCTTCATTGTCGGCACGCATGATCAGCACCACGTACTTGAGCGTGACCACGATCAGCAGGCTC
The DNA here is from genome assembly GCA_963764065.1 of uncultured Gammaproteobacteria bacterium. Classification (GTDB taxonomy): domain Bacteria; phylum Pseudomonadota; class Gammaproteobacteria; order Steroidobacterales; family Steroidobacteraceae; genus FEN-1191. The sequence goes on from CAVXRM010000005.1 coordinate 385,520, forward strand.
CAGAACATCAGCGACAGCACGCCGAGAACCGCCGCCGGGGTCGGCGGCGTGTGGCCGGTCGCACCAAGGGATTGTTCCAGCGCATAGAGCGGACTGGTACCGATGTCGCCATACACGACGCCCACTGCCCCGAGCGTGGCGCCAAGTGACAGCCTGCTTGCGCTCATTTGCGAGCCTGTTTGCCAGATCGCTGCCGGCGTCGCGGCGGGTTGCGAGCCTTGGGCCGCTTGGCCGGCCACAGCATCGTCCCGCGGCATTTGCCGTCGCCGCAGTGGCAGGCAAAGACCTCATCGACATCGGGCGGATCATCCCTGGCGCGGCCGATCGAATAATCGTACTTGAGTTCTTCGCCGGGCTGGATGGTGCGGATCGCCTCGACGAACACGCGCCGGTCTTCGGTGACCGATTCGCAGTTGGGATCGCAGCCGTGATTGATGAAGCGCGCATCGTTGCCGTTCACGCCGGCGTCGATCACGATGCCGCGATCGACGATGAACAGGAAAGTGTGATTATCGTCGGTGGTCTTCTGCTCGTAGCGCCGGTCGGCCTCGCGATGCGAGACGCGATCGCCGAGATACTCGACGATGCGCGTGCCTTTGCGGATACGCCGCGTTGCGAATACACCGAGGCCATGCACCTTCGAGCGGCGCACGCGGAACATGGGCGGCCTGGATTTGCTGCGGCGGGCGGTACTCATACCGCGATCGGCGCCTTGATCGCCGGATGAAACTGGTAGTTCACGAAATCGAAATCCTCATAGTGATAGTCAAACAGGGTCGGTGGCCGGCGGCGCAGCACCAGGCGCGGCGCCTGCAACGGTACCCGCGCCAGCTGCTGATCGGCCTGCTCGAAATGGTTGGCGTACAGGTGGCAGTCGCCGCCGCTCCAGATGAACTCACCGGGTTGCAGGTCGCATTGCTGCGCGCACATGTGCGTCAGCAGCGCATAGGAGGCAATGTTGAAAGGCACACCCAGGAACACATCGGCGCTGCGCTGGTAGAGCTGGCAGGAGAGGCGTCCCTCGGCCACGAAGAACTGGAACAGCGCATGGCAGGGTTGCAGCGCCATCGCCGGCAGGTCGCCGACATTCCAGGCACTCACGATGATCCGCCGCGAATCCGGGTCGCTCTTGATCAGGCGCAGCGCTTCGCTCATCTGGTCGATCAAGCGGCCATCGGCAGCCTGCCAGCGGCGCCACTGCTTGCCGTACACCGGGCCGAGCTCGCCCTGCGCGTCGGCCCATTCGTCCCAGATGCGCACGCCGTGCCGCGCGAGGTAGGCGGTGTTGGTCTCGCCGCTGAGAAACCACAGCAATTCGTGCACCACCGAGGGCAGGTGGATCTTCTTGGTGGTGACCAGCGGAAAACCCGCCGCCAGGTCGAAGCGCATCTGGTGGCCAAACAGGGCGCGCGTGCCCGTGCCAGTGCGATCGGCCTTGACGACGCCGTGTTCGCGCACGCGTCGCAGCAGCTCGAGGTAGGTCTTCATGCCGGGCTGGCGAAATTCCCGGAGGCTTCGCGGCGCGCACGGGCGTAGAACCACAACAGCACGCCAGCCAGCAGCATCGGGATCGACAGCACCTGGCCCATGGTCAGCCAGTCGAAGGCCAGGTAACCGAGCTGCACATCGGGCACGCGCACGAACTCCACGGTGATGCGCGCGATCGAGTAGCACAGCAGGAACACGGCCGAGGGCGCGTAGCGCCAGCGCGGCCGGCGCGTGTAGAACCAGAGGATCAGGAACAGCGCCAGGCCTTCGAGCGCCGCCTCATAGAGCTGCGAGGGATGGCGCGCGATCAGCGGCGCGCCGGGGCCCTCGCTCACCAGCATGCCGTACCAGCCGTCGGTCGGCCGGCCCCACAGTTCGCTATTGATGAAATTGCCAATGCGTACCGCAAGGATGCCGATGCCGGGGAGCGGTGCCGTGAAGTCGAAGACATCGAAAATCTTCCGCCCCTGCGAGCGCGCGTAGAGCGCCACGGCCGTGAGCACGCCGAGAAAGCCACCGTGGAAGGACATGCCGCCCTCCCACACCTTCAGCGGATACCAGGGGTCGGCGCGCCACATGCTCTCGCCATAGAACAACACGTAGCCTACGCGCCCGCCGATGATGGTGCCGAGCATCGCGTAGAAGATGAAATCATCGACCGCGCGCGCCGACCAGGTGGAGCCGGGCTGCGCCGCCCGGCGGCGCGCCAGCCACCAGGCCGCGCCGAAGGCCACCAGGTACATGATGCCGTACCAGTGCACGCGCAGCGGCCCCAGCGTATGCAGCACGCCGTTCCAGTGCCAATGCAGCGGGCCCAGCTCGAGTGCGATCGGATTGAGGTGCGGATAGCTCAGCATGCAGGTGCAATTCTACCCACAACTCACTCGCGCGTGACGCGGCAGAAGTAGGCCTTCAGATAGCGGGATTCCGGGATGGCCGGATGCACCGGATGATCGGGCGACTGGCCGCCCGCGGCCAGCATCTGCACGAAGCGGCTGCTGTGGCGGCCCGCCGACTGGATCAGCAGCAGCAGTTCCTCGGCAGGCAGGTGCCACGAACACGAGCAGCTCACCAGCAGTGCATCGCGCTCGAGCAGGCGCATCGCCAGCTGGTTGAGCTTGCGATACGCGGCAGCGCCGCGCGCCAGGTCCTTGCGCCGCTTGATGAAAGCCGGCGGATCGAGCACCACCACATCGAAGCGCTCGCCTTCACGCAGCAGTTCATCCATCACTTCGAAGGCATCGCCGCGGCGCGTGCCCACGCTCACGCCATTGGCCGCGGCATTGCGCTCGCACAGCGCCAGCGCAGCGGCGGACGAATCGACGCACAGGGCTTCGCGCGCGCCGCAACGCATGGCCGTCACCGCCCAGGCGCCCGCATAGCTGCAGACATCGAGCACCCGCACGCCAGGCCACAGCAGGCGTCGAAACAGTTCGCGATTGGCGCACTGATCGTAGAACCAGCCGGTCTTCTGGCCCTCGGCCAGCGGCGCCTGAAACTGCAGCACGCCTTCAACCACTGAGACTTCCTCAGGTGCCTTGCCGATGCCGGTAATGATCTGGCGCGGCAGCTGCTCGAGATCGCGCGCACCGCCATCGTTCTTCCACACCAGCGCCTGCGGGGCCAGCACCTGCGCCACGGCCGCCTCGATATCGGGGCGCAGCGCTTCCATGCCGGCGGTGGCGATCTGGCCGACCAGCACCTCGCCGTAGCGATCGAGCACCAGGCCCGGCAGACCATCGGATTCGCCAAACACCAGGCGGTAATAAGGCGCGGCATAGTGCCGCTCGCGCAGCGCGAGCGCGACCTTCAGGCGATGCACCAGCAGCGAGCGATCCGGTGGATGCACCGGGCTGCGCGCGAGGATGCGCGCGCAGATCAGCGCGTGCGGATTCACATAGGCATAGCCCAGGAACTGACCGCGATCGCTCAACACCCGCGCCTGCGCGCCGACCGCGAACGCGGTGAGCGGCGTGGCCTCGTTGTCGACCTCGTTCGAGAACACCCACAGGTGCCCGGCACGCAGGCGCCGATCCTCGCCACGCTTGAGCTGCAGTGCGGGCAACGCCAGCGCCGCAGCCGGCGGCGCATCGCTCGCCGTCGGTTCATCGTCCTGGGGAATCATGGGCTGGAGGGTCTCGGGTATAGTGGCGCGCCATTCTACTCAATGTGAAGGGCACACCCCATGGGCAATGCAGCGGGCGGTAACGCCAACCGGCTGGCGCACGAGACCAGCCCGTACCTGCGCCAGCACGCCCACAATCCCGTGGACTGGTACCCCTGGGGCGAGCAGGCGCTGGCGCTGGCGCGCGAGTCCGGCAAGCCGATCCTGCTCTCGATCGGCTATGCCGCCTGTCACTGGTGCCACGTGATGGCGCACGAATCCTTCGAGGATCCGGCCACCGCGGCGCTGATGAACGCGCACTTCGTCAACATCAAGGTCGATCGCGAAGAGCGGCCCGATATAGACCGGCTCTATCAACTCTCGCAACAGTTGCTGACCGGCCGCGGCGGCGGCTGGCCGCTGACCGTGTTCCTGATGCACGACGACCAGCGCCCGTTCTTCGCCGGCACTTATTTTCCGCCGCAACGGCGTCATGGCATGCCCGCCTTCAGCGAGCTGTTGCTGCATGTCGCCGGCTACTATCGTGAGCATCGCGAGGAACTGCGCCACAGCGCCGGCGCCGTGGTCGCGGCGCTCGATGACATGAATCCTGCGCCGGCGGCGGCCGGTGTGACGCTCGATGCCGAGCCGCTGCGCAGTTGCCGCGCGCAGCTCGAGGCCAGTCTCGATCGCGAGTGGGGCGGCTTCGGCGGTGCGCCCAAATTCCCGCACGCCCCGCTGGTGCAGCGGCTGCTGCGCGACTGGCATGCCAGTGCCGCGGCGCCGGTGCCGGATCTGCAGGCGCTGTACATGGCGACGCTCACGCTCACGCGCATGGCCGAGGGGGGCCTGTTCGATCAGCTCGCCGGCGGCTTCTATCGCTACAGCGTCGATGCCGAGTGGGCGATTCCGCACTTCGAAAAGATGCTGTACGACAACGCCGCGCTGCTGGGCGTGTATGCCGAGGCGGCCTGCGCGACCGGCGAGCAGCTGTACGCGCAAGTGGCCGCGCGCACGGCCGACTGGCTGCTGGCGGAAATGCGCGCACCCGGCGGCGCCTTCTATTCCAGCCTCGATGCCGACGCGGCCGGCGTGGAAGGCAGCTACTACGTGTGGCAGGGCGCAGAGGTGCGCGAGATCCTGGGCGCGGATCGCTACGCACTCTTCGCCGCGCGCCACGGGCTCGATCGGCCGCCGAATTTCGAGGGTCACGCGCATCACCTGATCATCGCCAACAGCCTTGAATCGCTGGCTGCGGCGCGCGGGCTGAGTGAAGCGCAGGTGGAGAGCGAGCTCGAGGCGGCGCGCGCGCCGCTGCTGGCCGCGCGCGCCCAGCGCGTGCGCCCGGCGCGCGATGAAAAAATCCTGACCAGCTGGAACGCGCTGTGCATCCGCGCGCTCGCGACGGCGGCGCGCTGCCTGGCGAGGGACGATCTCGCGGTCGCGGCCGGCAGCGCGCTGCAGTTCCTGCGCCAGCACCATTGGCAAGGCGGCCGTTTGCTGGTCACCAGCGCTGCTGGTGAAGCGCGACTTGCAGCCTATCTCGATGACTATGTGTTCCTGGCCGAGGCGATCCTGGAACTCGCCAGCGTGCGCTTCGATGCCGGCGAGCTGCAGTTCGCCTGTGAGCTGATGGACGCGGTGCTCGATCATTTCGAAGATCGCGAGCTGGGCGGCTGCTACTTCACCGCCGACGACCACGAAGCACTGATCAGCCGGCCGAAATCCTTCGGCGATGACGCACTGCCCGCCGGTGCCGGCACAGCGGCGGTAGTGCTGCAGCGGCTGGGCTTCCTGCTCGGCAATGAACGCTACCTGGTGGCGGCCGAACGGAGCCTGCGTGCCGCGTGGCCGGCGATTGGCAAGTATCCGCAGGGGCATGCCACCTTCCTGCAGGCGCTGGAAGAATTCCTGCAGCCACCCGAGATCGTGATCTTGCGTGGACCGCAGGCGCTGCTCGACGCGTGGCAGCGGCAGCTGGCCGCGAGCTACGCGCCGCGCCGCATCGTGCTTGGCATTCCCGAGCACGCCGAGGCGTCGCCACAGGCATTGGCTGCCAAGCCCGCCCTTCCTGGTGGCGCGGCCTATGTGTGTCGCGGGAACAGCTGTACCGCACCGCTCCGTACGCTGGAGGAACTGGTGGCCGAGCTGGCGCGCAGCGCCTGATCGTGCCCGCCGCTAGTCGGCGAGTTCGTCACCCACGTTGCGGGGCGAGCGCTCATCGGGCGGCGCCAGATCCACGCCGAGGCTGGTGGCGAGGCGCTGCAGCTGCGCCAGCAGATCGGCGAGTTCCTTTTCGGCCTGCGCGCGCCGATGCGGCGGCCAGTGACCGCGGCTGGCAAAATAGCTGTCGAGGGCGGCCCGGATGGCGGCTAGCCCTGGCGCGGCGCGCTGGTTCGAATCGTTCATGCGGGAAGGCCTGTCCGGAAATTGCTGGTGTCCCGCGGGCTATCGGCGCGAGCAGCTATCGATGTAGTGTCGCGGCCCTACAGTTCATGGGTGTTGCATGGCGTTGAGACTCGCGTCTCAGCTTGGGGTGATCGATGCGCGTGATGGCCCGGATTGCAGCAGAGGATGTCGCACCGCAACGCTGGCGCAATGGCGGCGGCTGGACGCGTGAACTGCTGGTCTGGCCCACGCCGCCCGCGGCCTGGCAACTGCGCATCAGCCTCGCGACCATTGATGCCGCCGGACCCTTCTCGGTATTTCCTGGCGTGCAACGCGCGCTGGTGCTGGTGAGCGGCGCCGGTTTGCTGCTGAGCATCGATGGCAGGCCGCAGCGCCTGCACGCCGGCAGCGAGCCGGTATTTTTCGACGGCACCGCGGCCGTAGCGGCTGAACCGCTCGCGGGTCCCAGCATCGATCTGAACCTGATGACTGTCGCCGGTCGCGGCGAAATGCTGCCTATCGCGAGTGCCAGCTGCTGGACCAGCCCCTGCCCGCAATGCGGCCTGTTCAGCGCCGTTGCCGGCACGCTCGAGTCGGGGGATGAATCGCTGGCCCTGGCGCCCGGCAGCTTCCTGTGGCTGGACGAGGCCGCCGGATTGCCACTGCGCTTCGTCCCCGCGGCGCCTGCGACCGGGGCGGGCGCGCCGGCGCCGCTGGCGGCCTGGTGGCTCGGCTACACACCCGCCTCGAGGATTGCTTCCGCCGGCCCCAGCCGGTAAATTATCCCGGCAAATTATCGATAATCGATCAGTTTCCAGAGCAGGCTACCCCCGATGTGGATTGTCCAGCTGGCGCTGCGGCGCCCCTACACCTTTATCGTGCTCGCGCTGCTGTTGCCGCTGCTCGGCGCACTGACGCTGTTCGGCTCGCCCGGCCGGTCCGGCATGCCGACCGACATCTTCCCGGATATCGGCATCCCGGTGATCGGCATCACCTACAGCTACGCGGGCATACCGCCCGATGAGATGTCGGGGCGCATCACCTCGAACATCGAGCGTTTCCTGACCACCATCGTTAATGACGTCGAGCACGTGGAGTCGCAGAGCTATCCGGGCGTCTCGGTGATCAAGGTGTATTTCCAGCCCGGCACCGACATCAACCTGGCGATGGCGCAGGTGACCGCCATTGCCCAGACGAGCCTGCGCCAGCTGCCGCCGGGCACCACGCCGCCGCTGATCCTGAAGTACAACGCCTCGAGCGTACCGATCATCCAGCTGGCGCTCTCGAGCGAGCGCCTGCCCGAATCGCAGCTGTTCGATTTCGCCAACCAGTTTGCGCGCGCGCAGATCGCCACGGTGGCCGGCGCTTCGGTGCCCTACCCCTTTGGCGGCGCCACGCGCCAGGTGCAGGTGGACCTGCGGCCCGACGCGCTGCGCGCACATGGGCTCTCGGCCGCCGACGTCAACGTCGCCATCGGCAACCAGAACCTGGTGCTGCCCGCCGGCACGCAGAAAATCGGCGATACCGAATACAACGTCAAGCTCAATGCCAGCCCGGCGAAGCTCACCGACCTGAACGACCTGCCGATCAAGAACGAGCATGGCGTGACCACCTACGTGCGCGATGTGGCCTACGTGCACGACGGCCATCCGCCGCAGACCAACATCGTGCGCGTCAATGGCAAGCGCGCGGTGCTGATGACGATCCAGAAGACCGGCTCGGCCTCGACGCTGCAGATCGTCAACACCATCAAGGAGCGGCTGCCGGCGATCCGCGAGCAATTACCCGAGGGCGCCTCGATCGCGTCCACCGGCGACCAGTCGGTGTTCGTGAAAGCCGCGGTCCGCGGCGTGGTCGCCGAAGCCGTGATCGCCGCGGCGCTGACCGCGCTGATGATCATGCTGTTCCTCGGCAGCTGGCGCAGCACGCTGATGATCACGATCTCGATTCCGCTGTCGATCCTGGCCTCGGTGATCCTGCTCGATGCGCTCGGCGAGACCATCAACCTGATGACGCTCGGCGGCCTGGCGCTCGCGGTCGGCATCCTGGTGGACGATGCCACCGTCACGATCGAAAACATCAACCGCTACCTCGAGCAGGGCAGCAGCGTCGAGCAGGCGATACTCGAGGGCTCACGGCAGATCCTGACGCCGGCGCTGGTCTCCACGCTGGCGATCTGCATCGTGTTCCTGCCGATGTTTCTGCTCTCCGGCGTAGCGCGTTTCCTGTTCGTGCCGATGGCCGAGGCCGTCGTGTTCGCGATGCTCACCTCCTACGTGCTCTCGCGCACGCTGATCCCGACGCTGGCCAGCTTCTGGCTGCGCACCGCCGCCGAAGAACACGCCGCGGCCGGCAAACCCAATGCCTGGCAGCGCTTCCAGCAGCGCTTCGAAGTAAGCTTCGCGGCGCTGCGCGAGCGCTATCACGCCGCGCTGCGTGCGTGCCTGCGCCACAGCCGGCTACTGCTCAGTTCTTTCATGGGTGTGGTCGCGCTCTCGCTGCTGCTGTTCGCGATCCTGGGCCGCAATTTCTTCCCCGAGGTCGATTCAGGGCAGCTCAAGCTGCACCTGCGCGGCCCCAGCGGCCAGCGCGTCGAGCAGACGGCGGCGCTGACCGATCGCGTCGAAGCGGCGCTGCGCGAGGTCATTCCGCCCCACGAAATCGCCAATATCGTCGACAACATCGGCTTGCCGGTATCGGGCATCAACATCACCTACAGCAACTCGGGCGCCATCGGCAGCGGCGATGCCGACATCCTGGTGTCGCTGACCGGCGATCATGCGCCGACCGCCGAATACGTGCGCCAGTTACGCACCCGCCTGCCGCAGGAATTCCCCGAAGTCAGCTTTGCGTTCCTGCCGGCCGACATCGTCAGCCAGATCCTGAATTTCGGCCTGCCGGCACCGATCGACATCCAGGTCATGGGCCCGAACCGCCAGAATCGCGAACTGGCCAACCAGCTGCTGGCAAGACTGCGCGGCGTTCCGGGGCTCGTGGACCTGCGCATGCAGCAGACTTTCAACCAGCCGGAGCTGCGCGTGAACACCGATCGCAGCCGCGCCGCGGCGCTGGGCATCAGCCAGCGCGATGTCGCCAGCAACCTGCTGCTCACGCTCTCGGGCAGCGGCCAGGTGTCCCCCGCGTTCTGGCTGAACCCCGAGACCGGGGTGCAGTACCCGATCATCGCGCAGGCGCCGCAATACAGCATGGATTCGCTCGAAGACCTGCAGAACCTGCCGATCAATGTGCCGGGCCAGTCGCAGATCCTCGGCGCCGTGGCCAGCATCAGTCGTGGTGCAGGGCCGGGCGTGGTCTCGCGCTATGACGCGCAACCGGTGATCGACCTGTTCGGCGCCGTGCAGGGACGCGACCTGGGCGCGGTGGCGAGTGACATCAACCGCATCATCGCCGAGCAACAGCAACACCTGCCCAAGGGCACGCGCATCGTTGCCCGCGGCCAGATGCAGACCATGTCGGCCTCGTACAGCGGCCTGCTGGTCGGACTGGTCGGCGCGATCCTGCTGGTGTACCTGCTGATCGTGATCAATTTCCAGTCCTGGCTCGACCCGTTCATCATCATCTCGGCGCTGCCCGCCGCAGTCGCGGGCATCGCCTGGATCCTGCTGCTGACCGGCACCACGCTCAGCGTGCCGGCGCTGACCGGCGCGATCATGTGCATGGGCGTGGCCACGGCCAACAGCATCCTGGTGGTGAGCTTCGCGCGTGAACGCATGAATGCCGGCGCCACTGCCTTGCAGGCGGCGCTCGATGCCGGTCACACGCGCTTCCGGCCGGTGCTGATGACCGCACTGGCGATGATCATCGGCATGCTGCCGATGGCCATCAGCCTCGGCGAGGGTGGCGAGCAGAATGCACCGCTGGGCCGCGCCGTGATCGGCGGCCTGGTCTGGGCCACGATCGCCACTTTGCTGTTCGTACCCACACTGTTCGCGGCCATACATGGTCGCGAGAGCGCCGCCGCGCCGGCGGATGCTTCAACATGAACCCTACACACGGAACCTGCCCATGAATCTGCCCCGCAAGAGCGCTCCGCTTCCCACCGCGCGCGGCATGGCGCGCACTGCCATGCTGGCCCTGTTCGTTCTGCTGGCCGCGCTGGCGTGGGTCGTGCTCTCGAGGGTACGCGCGCACGCCGCACTGCAGGAGACCACGGCAGCGCAGGCAAGGATCAATGTATCCACGATCCGGCCGAAGCTACCGGGGGATGCCACGCTGCTCACGCTGCCGGCCAGCGTGCAGGCCAACCTGGAGGCGCCAATCTACGCGCGCACCAGCGGCTACCTGAAACGCTGGCAGGTGGACATCGGCGCGCCGGTGCGGGCCGGACAGTTGTTGGCCGAGATCGATGCGCCGGAAGTCGACCAGCAGCTGCGCCAGGCCGAGGCCGACATGGCCACCGCACAGGTGAACCGCAATATCGCCAATCTCACAGCCGAGCGTTGGCGCGGCTTGCGCGACAGCGGTTCGGTGGCCCGACAGGAAGCCGACGAGAAGATCAGCCTGGCCGCTGGCGCGGATGCCCAGCTGCACTCGGCCGAAGCGAACCTGCAGCGCCTGCACGAATTGTCGGCCTTCAAGCGGATCGTGGCGCCCTTTGCCGGCGTGGTCACCGCGCGCAACGTCGATGTCGGTCAACTCGTCAACGCCGGCAACAGCGCGGGCGCGGAGCTGTTCCGCATCGCCGATCTCGAGCGGCTGCGCGTCTACGTGCATGTGCCGCAGAGCTACGCGTCGTCGATGCAACCCGGCCTGCTTGCGACGGTGAGGTTTCCCGACCGGCTCGGCGTCAGCTACCCGGCCCGGCTCGAGAGCACCGCCAAGGCCCTGGATCCGGGCTCGCGCACCATGCTGGCGCAACTGATCATCGACAATGCCCGCCACGAGCTGTTGCCGGGCGCCTATGCCGAAGTGGATTTCAAGCTGGCCGCCGACACCGCCGGCCACCGCTTCAGGGTGCCGGCCAATACGCTGATATTCCGTGGCGAGGGCGTGCGGGTCGCCACCGTAAATGCGCAGCAGCGCGCCCTGCTGAAGCAGGTCACCATCGGCCGTGACTACGGTGCGGAAGTGGAAGTGGTCGATGGCCTGCAGGCCGATGACCAGCTGATCATGAATCCGCAGGATTCACTGATCGACAATGCCGAAGTGCGCGTCGTGCAACCGGCCGCGGCACAGGCTGCGCCCAAGTGAGCCTGCGCAGCGCGGCCGACGAGGGCGCACCGCTGCGCGTGTGCATGCGCGATCGCATCCGTGAAACGCTGGTTGCGCGTATCCTCGATGGCACCTACCCCACCGGCACCAAACTGAAGGAACTGCCGCTGGCGCGCGAGTTCAACGTCAGCCAGGCGCCGATCCGCGAGGCGCTGCGCGAGCTCGAGGGCTCGGGTCTGGTGAGCTGCGAACGGTATCGTGGCACGCGCGTGCGCGGCGCCGATTTCGCGGAGCTGCGCGAATCCTACGAACTGCGCGCGATCATGGAAGTGCGCTCGGTCGAGCTGGCGGTGCCCTACGAGGCCGGGGCACTGCGGGAATTCGCGCGTTGCCTGCGGGCCATGGCGAGCGCAGTCGCGCGCGACGATCACGAAGGCTATATCGATGAAGCCCTGCGCTTCCATCGCGCGCTGGTCGAGGGCAGCGGCAACCAGACCTTTCTGCGGTTGTGGGATTCACTGCACTGGGAAGTGCGCGGCCGCATCGCGTTGCGGCGCATCGCTGCGCAGCGTCGTGGCCTGAAGCCGCTGTTGAACCTGCATCGCACGCTGCTGGCGCGGATGCGCGCCGGCGATGTCGAGGGCGCCACCGCCAAGCTGCGGGCGCTGTTCGCCACGGTATCGGCGCTGGCCTGAAGCAGCGCTCCTGCGCGGCGCTCCTGCGCGCCGTTACTCGACGCCGCCGCCGTCGCCCGCGCGGCGATTGACCGCCACCACCGTCGCCTTCGGGAAGAAATTGAACTCCGAAGCACTCGCCACCGTGTAGGCACCCATCGCGCGGCCGACGATCAGGTCGCCGGCGCGCAGTTCGGGCAGCATCATGTTCTCGGCGATCACATCGATGCTGTCGCAGGTGGGCCCGGCCAGCACGGCAGGCAACAGCGGCCCGGCGCGCAGCGCCTCGACCGGATAGCGGGCATGATCGTAGAGCTGGCCGCTGTAGGAGCCGTACAGGCCGTCATCGAGGTAGTACCACCAGTGGCCCTCGCGACGCGCGCGGCCCATCACGGTCGCCACGCCGATCGCCGCGGGGCCGGCGATGTAGCGGCCGGGCTCGGCGATCACACGCACGCGCCGCGGCAGTTTCGCCAGCGCCTTGCGGATCGGCGCGCAGAAGCGGCCGATGTCGGGTGCGCGCTGCGCGTACTCGATCGGAAAGCCGCCGCCGATGTCGAGCGTGTCGAACACGCCGAGCCGCTCGCGGCGCGCGGCCGCGAGCAGCCGCACGCAGGCCTCGATCGCCTCGACGTGCTTGAGCGCATCGGCCGCCTGTGAGCCGACGTGGAAGGAAAAGCCGCGCACTTCAACGCCCAGTTCCGCGGCCAGGCGCGCGAGCGCCAGTGCATCCTCCGGGTCGCAGCCGAATTTGCGCGACAGGTCGCAGACCGCGCCCGGGGAACGGAACGACACGCGCAGCAACAACCCGGCTTTGCCGGCGTAGGGCCGGAACTTGCGCACCTCATCGGGATTGTCGGCCACGAACACGCGCACGCCGTACGCCAGTGCGTTGCGGATATCGCTGTCGCGCTTGATTGGATGCGTGTGGATGCAGCGCGCCGGATCGATCTTCATGCCGGCCACGAGCTGCACCTCACCGCTGGTGGCCAGATCCAGCCAGCCGCCCTCGTCGATGATGGTGCGCACGATGGCACTGTGCGGCAAGGGCTTGAGCGCATAGTGCAGATCGACGCCCGGCAGCGCCTTGCGGAGCTTGCGGTACTGCGCCCGCACGCGCGCACAATCAAGGATCAGCAGCGGTGAGCCGAACTCGGCCACCAGGCGGCGGATCTGCGCCGGCTCGAAAGGATCGATCGCTTTGGACGCCATCAGGGCATTTCTCCTTCAGAATCCAGGGTTGCGGCAGCCGCGCGCGTCAGGCGATCGCGTATCGCATCCCAACGCTCATCGTGCGGCACTTCCTGCACCAGCAGGCAGCTGGCGCCGGCATGATCGAGCGTGCGCAGGTGAGTATACAAATCGTGGCCGTAGGCTTCAGGGCGCGAACCGCCGTTGATCCAGGTGACGTGCGGGTAGCTGCCCAGCGGCGGGCGCTGCGCCAGCACGCCGATGCGCTGGCCGGCGGCCGCAAGCTGCGCGACCTGCCGTTCGAACTGCCCCTCGGCCACCAGCCGCAGCGGCGTGCTGGGCGCATAGTGCGCACGCGTGGAACCGGGTGTGCGCGGTGAATCCGCGGCGCCGCCGCTGTGCACCTCGCCTACCGCGCCGCGCAGTTGCGAGAGCGTGACGGCCCCCGGCCGCAGCAGTCGCACGCTGCCATCGAGGCAGGACACGATCGTCGATTCGAGTCCGAGCTTGCACTCGCCGCCGTCGAGCACCACGCGCACCGCCGCACCGAACTCCTCGCGCACATGCTCGGCACGCGTCGCACTCACATGGCCGTAGCGATTGGCCGAGGGCGCGGCGATGCCACCACCGAAGGCCGTGAGCAGCTGCTGCGCCATCGGGTGCGCGGGCACGCGCAGCGCGATGCTGTCCTGTCCGCCAGTGACGAGATCCAGCACGCCATCGGCTCTTGGCAACACCAGCGTCAGCGGCCCTGGCCAGAAGCGCTCGGCGAGACGCTGCGCCGCGGCCGGCACCTCGCGCGCCCAGCGATGCAGGAAGCGCGCGCTGTCCAGATGCACGATCAGCGGATGCGAGGTCGGCCGGCCCTTGAGCGCATAGATCTTCTGCAAGGCGCTCGCGTGCTGCGCGTTGGCACCGAGTCCGTACACGGTCTCGGTCGGAAACGCGACCACGTCGCCGTCGCGCAGCGCCTGCACGGCGCTGTCCAGCTCGATCTGTGTGGCGCGGATGGCCTTGGCCATGAAGCAGTATCTCGCGAACCGGTCGCTATTCGAGCGGCAGCCGCTCCCAACCCGTAGCGGTGCGCCGCAATTCGTAGGCCGGCCAGTAGTGCCGGTCGAGCTTCAGCGTGATCATCTCGGCCGAGCCATTCCAGGCCAGCGTCTTGATGCGCAGCGAGGAACGATCCGCATGGCCACCCGCCAGCTTCAGGAAGGCATCCAGATCGGGTGTGGGCTGGCCATCGACCTCGACGATGCGACGCCCCGGCAACAGGCCGAAGCGGCTGGCAGGCGATCCGTAGGCGAACCAGGCGACGTACACACCCTTCGGTTCGATGCCGCGCTGCGCGCTGATGGCGCGATGCGGCGCCTGCAGCGTAGCGCCCGCCCACTGCACCACGCGGTCGATGTCGTTGCCGCTCAGGGCCGCGGTGCGCACGTTCTCGGTGTGCTCGCCATCGGTGCGCCAGACCGTCACCGCGACGGTCTCGCGATCCCTGGTGGCGCGCTCCACGTCGCGGAACTGCGTGACCACCTTGCCATCGATCGCCAGCAGGATATCGCCGGTCTGCAGCGCGCGCGCCGCATCCGAACCACCGATCAGCCGCGCCACGCTCAAGCACCTGGCGCTGCGCCTGATTGCTGCCCTGGATGCGCGCCACCCAGGCATCGCTCAATCCCAGCCCGCGGGCGCTGGCCAGCGTCTGCGTGACCAGTTCCGCTTCGAGCGAATGCAGGGGCACCGCGCGGCGCACGATGTCGAGCGTCGCGGCCACCAGATCCGCGGGCACGCCGCGGCTCTCCTGCACCAGCTCGCGGCCGTTGTCGGTGGCAAAGCTGGCCCACAGGCCACGCACCCTGCCGGCCTTGTCGGCCAGCACGCCCACCACGTCTTCGGGCGGATTCAGCACCGTCGCCACTTCGATATTGCTGTCGCGGAATGCGACCGAGCGTGACAGCGGCAGCAGCAGCGGGTCGACCTCGGCGATGGCAGTGGCGCGCTCTTTCACATCGCCACTGTTGTCGAGCCCGACCACGCTCAGCGCCTCGCCCGCCTGCAAGGGTTCGGTTGCGAGCGTTGCAGCGCGCACCGGCGTGGCATCGATCAGCGCCGGGTCGTACTGGATCACCGCCAGGTTGTGCAGCGGATGCACGTACAGCACGCGCGCCGGAATCTCCAGCGTGCCGGCGAAGGTCAGGCGCACATCGCCGATCGACACCGGCACCGTGTTGCGATCGGTGATCACCAGGCCCCGCGCGGTATCGAGGATCAGGCCCGTGCCGTGGTAGTTGCGCTCGGTGACCCCGGAGACCGAATAGGGCATGTCGAAGGTGATGCCCACGAGCGAGGGCATCAGCTGGCTGAGGATGCGATCGCGCCCCTGCGGATAGCGCGCCGAACCAGCCTGTGGCGGCGCCACGCTGGTCACGGCCGGCAGCTCGTGGCAATCCCACACGCCCGACACGTCGTTGCGCTGGCAGTGGCGCGAGGGGAACCAGCGCCGGTCCATGTGCACCGAGCGCAGCTCACTGCGGTTGGGGTCATCGAGCGTCACGTAGCGCAGGCTGACGCGCGCACCATCGCTCAGGGTGGCGATGCCGGCTTCGAAGTCTGCCAGCGTATTCACGGGATGCGAATTCAATTCCGTGATCACGGCGCCGCGTGGCACGCCCGCAGCATCGAAGCTGTAGCCCGAGGCGGCCACGAACACGCCGCGTATCGGCAGATGGAAGTGCCGCGCTTCCTGGTAGGAAAGCGTGTGCAGCACCGCATCGCCGGTCTCGAGGTAGCTCGCCGGCGTGATCGCATGCAGGTCTTCCACCTGCAGATGCGCGCTGTAGGGTTGGCCGCCGCGCTCGAGTTCCAGCGTCACGCTCTTGCCCACCGATTCATCGAGCACGGTCTCGAGCGGCTCGAAGCCGGTGAGTGCCACACCGTTGAGGCGCACCAGGATGTCGCCCGGGGAAAGCTGCGCATCGCTCGCGGAACCGGGCTGCACGTTCTCCACCACCAGCATGCCGGTGTTGTCGGGCTTGGCCGCGCGCGCAGCGGCCTCGGTTTCAGTGCGTAGCCCCAGGCGCCGCAGTTCATCGTAGGGTCGATAGCGGAACTCGGTCTCGAGCGTGCCGCGCGCGACGGGCAGGCCCTGCTGTATCAGCCGCAGCGCACGCTGCACGCGCCCCAGCGGCAGATAGAAGCTCGAGGCCGCACCGCTCGCACCACCGGCGTTCAGCGCCACTACACGCCCCTGCACGTCGATCACCGGCGAACCGGAGGAGCCGCCCGAAGTGCCCGAAGCGGCCTGGATGTAAAAAGTGTTGAAGTCGTTGTAGCGGCCGATGCCGTACTCCGGCGCCTCGCGGTCGAGCCGCGCCAGCGTGCCAGCGAGGATCGAGAGCTGTTCGCCCGCGTTGTTGCCGACCACGCGGATCTCGCGCCCGACCTGCGCCGCCTCGGGCGCCAGTGGCAGCGCCTGCGGCTTGATGAAGCGCAGCTTGGCCGGGTCGTAACGATACAGGCCGAAGTCGTGCACCGGATCGCGATACACGGGATAGAGCTGCACTTCCTCGCGATTGAGGAAGGTGGCCTCGGCAGTGACCGGGCCTGGCGTGACCACATGGCGATTGGTGAGGATCAGTCCGCGCTGCGCATCGACCACGAAACCGGTGGCCTGCGCACTGGTGTTGCGTTCGGTGTCGAAGGAACGGGTCTGGTCGATCTCGATCGTGACCACGCTGCTGGCAATGCGCTCGAGCGTGCGCGCCCAGTCGGCCGGCGGCGCGCTCTCGGGCGGCGCGACGGCGGCAATGGCGGCGGCCGGCACTTTGTTGGCGGTGGCGCTGCCGGCCGCGGCCGCGTCGATGGCGCAGACGCTCCACAGTGCGGCCAGGGCCAATGCGCAGAGGGGCGGGAATCGGCCTGGGTTCATGGTGCGTGTCCGAAGTTGTCGCGAAAGCGCGCGGCGAAGCTGGCCCAGTCGTAGCTGTGCTGCTGCGTACCGTGGTTCTCGATCTTGATGGCGCCAGCCAGTGAAGCGATGCGCCCCGTGCCGGGCCAGTCGCGTTTGGTCTGCAGACCGAACAGGAGACCCGCGCGGTAGGCATCACCGCAACCGGTGGGGTCGGCGATACGCGCCGGTCTCGCGGGCGGAATCTCGTGGCGCGCACCGCCGGCGTAGATCCAGGATCCCTCGCCGCCGCGGGTGATGATCAGGGCTTCGACGCGGCTCGCGATCTCATCGTGCGTCCAGCCGGTGCGCTCGGCCAGCAGGCTCGCCTCGTAGTCATTCACCGCCACCCAGGTCGCTTGCGCGACAAAGGCGCGCAGCGCCTCGCCATCGAACATCGGCAGGCCCTGGCCCGGATCAAAAAGGAAGGGAATGCCGGCAGCGCTGAACTGCGCGGCATGCTCGATCATCGCCTGGCGGCCATCGGGCGCCACCACGCCCAGCTTGATGCCCGCCACGTCGCCGACGCGATTGAGGTGCGCCTGGTTCATCGCGCCCGGGTGAAAGGCCGTGATCTGGTTGTCGTCGAGATCGGTGGTGATGTAGGCCTGCGCCGTAAACTCGCTGTCTATCTGGCGTACGGCGTCCAGGGCGATGCCATGCTGCTGCAGCCAGCGCAGGTACGGCGCGAAGTCGTGGCCCACGGTGGCCATGATCAGGCCCTCGCCGCCCAGCAGTTTCAGGTTGTAGGCAATGTTGCCGGCGCAGCCGCCGAAATTGCGACGCATCTCGGGCACCAGGAACGAGACGTTCAGCATGTGCAGCCGATCGGCCAGGATGTGTTCGCGAAAACGCCCTTCGAACACCATGACTGTGTCATAGGCCAGCGAGCCGCAGATCAATGCCGTCATGCGAATCCTCTCAACGACCGAGCAATACCAGCGCCCACACGCAGGCCAGCAGCACGAAGGACATGAGCACGGCCGCCGAGCCGATGTCCTTGGCGAGCCCCGCCAGTACGTGACGCTCGAGGCCGATGCGATCGACCGTGGCCTCGATGGCGCTGTTGAGCAGTTCGACGATCAGCACCAGGAACACGGGCGCGGTCAGCAGCGCACGCTCGACGCCGCTGTGCCCCAGCCACAAGCCGAGCGGCACGGCAATCACGGCGAAGCCCAGCTCCTGGCGGAACGCGGCTTCTTCGCGGAAGGCGCCGGACAGTCCCTGCCAGCTGGCGCCAAAGGCTTTGAACAGGCGCGTGAAGCCGCGCGGCTTGTCACGACCCATGTTCATGGCTTCAACCCAAGGCTGCGGGGCGATACGCCAGGTCGAGCTCGCGCGCGGCGCGCACGTCATCGAGACGGCGCACCGGCATGCGATGCGGCGCCGTGCGCAGGAGCTCAGGCGTGCTGGCCGCCTCGCGCAATACTTCGCTCATGGCTGCGACGAAGGCATCCAGGGTCTCTTTGCTCTCGGTCTCGGTCGGTTCGATCAGCAGGCATTCTGGCACCAGCTGCGGGAAATAAGTAGTTGGCGCGTGAAAACCAAAATCGAGCAGTCGCTTGGCCACGTCCATGGCGCTCACGCCCAGCTCGGTGAGCTGCGGCTTGAGGGTCAGGATGAACTCGTGGCTGGCGCGACGCTGCGGATAGGCCGCGGTGTAACCCGCCTGCTGCAGGCGCTTCTGCAGGTAGTTGGAGTTCAGCGTCGCGAATTCACCCACCCGGCTCATGCCGGCACGGCCCAGCATGCGCATGTACACATAGGCACGCAGCAGCACGCCGGCATTGCCCATGAAGCCGGCCAGCCGGCCGATCGACTGCGGCAGGTCGTGCGCGTCCAGCCAGCGATAGTGCGCCTTGCCCTCCTCCAGCGTGCGCGTCACTACCGGTTGCGGCAGCAGCGGCAACAGGCGCGGGCCCACGCCCACCGCGCCCGCGCCCGGACCACCGCCGCCGTGCGGCGTCGAGAAGGTCTTGTGCAGGTTCATGTGGATCACATCGAAGCCCATGTCACCCGGCCGCACCTTGCCGAGGATCGCATTGAGATTCGCGCCGTCGTAGTACAGCAGGCCACCGGCGTCGTGCACGATCTGCGCGACCTGTTCGATGCGCCGCTCGAACACGCCCAGCGTCGAGGGGTTGGTGAGCATGATGCCGGCAGTCTGCGGCCCGACCGCGGCGCGCAGCGCCTCGATATCGACATCGCCATCGGCGCCCACCGCCACTTCGCGCGCCACGCAGCCGCACATGGTGGCGGTGGCGGGATTGGTGCCATGCGCCGCGGCCGGCACGATGATCTCGTTGCGCTTCAGGTCGCCGCGCGCGCGATGGTAGGCGCGGATCATCGCCACGCCCGCGAATTCGCCGTGCGCACCGGCCATCGGCGTCAGCGCCACGCCCTGCATGCCAGTGACTTCCTGCAGCATCTCCTGCAGTTCGTACATGCAGGCCAGGAAGCCCTGGCTGTGGCGCCCGCTCGCCAGCGGATGGCGGCCGAGGAATTCCGGCAGCATCGCCGCGGCATTGCAGGCGCGCGGGTTGTATTTCATGGTGCAGGAGCCGAGCGGATAGAAATGCGTATCGATGGAGAAATTCAGCTGCGAGAGGCGCGTGTAGTGGCGCAGTGCGTCGAGCTCGCTCACCTCGGGCAGCGCCGCGCGCTGCTGGCGCCGCAGCGCTGCAGGGATCGCCGGTGGCGCCGCTTCGGCAGGCGGCCACTGGCCGTGTGCACCGCGCCCCGGACAACCGTAGTCGTAGATCAACGGTTCGCAAAGCTCGAGGCTCATGCTGCTCTCACAGTGGCGAGCGCCTTGCCCAGGGCTGCCGCGTAGGTGGCGATGTCGGCGCTGCTGCGCATCTCTGTGGCACAGACCAGCAGCGCCGGGCCGAGTTCCGGATACCAGGGCGCGAGATCGAGCCCGCCCTCGATGCCCGCGGCCGAGAGCGCATCGAGGAGCGGCGCCACCGGGCGATCGAACTGCAGCACGGCTTCGTGGAAGCGCGCGCCGTTGAAGCCCAAGCGCACGCCGGGCAGGCGCGTCAGCGCCGCGACCAGCTCGGCCGTGCGCGCCATGCAGGCGCTGGCCACGCGCTCGAGCCCGGCGGCGCCCATCATGGCCATGTAGACCGTGCCGGCCATCATCAGCAGGCCCTGGTTGGTGCAGATGTTCGAGGTCGCCTTGCCGCGGCGGATGTGTTGTTCGCGTGCCTGCAGCGTCAGCGCAAAACCGGGCCGACCATCGAGATCGACCGTACGCCCGACGATGCGGCCCGGCATCTGGCGCACGTAGTCCTGGCGCGTGGCCATGAAGCCAAAGTACGGGCCGCCGGAACTCAGGGGGCAGCCGAGCGGCTGGCCATCGCCGACCACGATATCCGCGCCGCGCGCGCCCCACTGTCCGGGTGGCTTGAGCAGTGCGAGCGAAGTCGGGTTCACTACCGCGATCACCAGCGCGCCCTGCGCGTGCGCCCAGTCGCACAGCGCATCCACATCCTCGAGCACGCCGAAGAAGTTAGGCTGCTGGATCACGAGAGCGGTGAGGTCCTGGCCGGCAAGACCCGCCAGCGCTGCCGCGTCGGTGGTGCCGCGCTCGCGCACGATCGCCTGCTCTTCCAGCTTCAGGCCCTGGTTGCTGGTCATCGCCTGCACCACCGCGCGATAGTGCGGATGCACGCTGCGCGGGAGCAGGATGCGCGAGGATTGCGAGCGCCGGTTGGCGCGCACCGCCATCAGGCAGGCTTCGGCCACCGCGGTCGCGCCGTCGTACATCGAGGCGTTGGCCACTTCCATGCCAGTGAGCGCGGTGATCATCGACTGGAATTCGTAGATCGACTGCAGCGTGCCCTGGCTGGCCTCGGCCTGATAGGGCGTGTAGGCGCTGTAGAACTCGCCGCGCGTGATGATCGACCAGACCGCCGCCGGAATGTGATGCTCGTAGGCGCCGGCGCCGATGAAATTGAGCGGCTGGCCATCCTGGCGTGCGCGCTCCTGCATCAGCTGCATCACCTGCTGCTCGTTCATGCCTTCCGGAATGCGCTCGAGCGAGCGCACGCGCAGCGCCGCGGGGATTTCATCGAACAGCGCCTCGATGTCGCTGACGCCGATCGTGGCCAGCATCTGCTGCACTTCGGGCCCGGTGTGTGGAATGAATGGCATGCGCGTCTCCTGTGAGCCTGGGCTTGCTTCAGCCCGCTTCCGCTACCGCGGCATAGGTACTGGCATCGAGCAGTCCCGCCGCGCCCACGGCAGCGTCGGGGCGCAGGCGCCAGATCCAGCCAGCGCCGTAAGGATCCTGGTTGATCAGCTCCGGCGCCTTGACCAGCGCTTCGTTGATCGCCAGCACTTCACCGCCCACCGGGCTGTAGACGTCGGATGCCGCCTTGACCGATTCGACCACGGCGCAGGCCTCGCCCGCCTTCAGTTTGCGTCCGACCACCGGCGCCTCGACGAACACCAGGTCGCCGAGCGCGTGCTGGGCATGATCGCTGATGCCGATTTCGACGCTGCCATCGGGCAGTTCGCGCAACCATTCGTGGCTGCGGGCGTAGTGCAGGTCGGCGGGTACATTGCTCATCGTCACCATCTCCTGTGCGAATTCTCTGTGCTTACACGAGTACTTTGCCGTGGCGCACGAAAGGCGGGCGCACCACGCGCGCCGGCAGCGCCTTGCCGCGCACTTCCACCTGCACTTGCGTACCGGGCGCTGCGGCTGCGGTGGGCAGGCGCGCCAGCGCCACCGAACGCCCGAGGCTGGGTGCAAAGCTGCCACTGGTGATTTCACCGTCGCCCGCGCCCGTGAGCACGCGCTGGTGCGAGCGCATGATGGCGCGATCTTCAATCAGCAGGCCGGCAAGTGCGCGCTCGCTGCCGCGTTCGCGCACCGCATCGAGCGCGGCGCGACCGATGAAGCTGCGCTCGCGCGGCTCGAAGGCCACTGTCCAGGTCAGGCCGGATTCGAGCGGGTGGAAATTCTCGTTCATGTCGCTGCCGTAGAGGTTCATGCCGGCCTCGAGCCGCAACGTGTCGCGCGCACCGAGCCCGCAGGATTGCACCCCGCGTTCGTTGAGCCGCGTCCACAGCGGCGCTGCGGCATCGGCAGCGAGCATGAGTTCGAAGCCGTCTTCACCCGTATACCCGGTGCGGGCGATGAATTGTGCGCCGAGTGAGGCACCGATCGCGGCACCACAGAAGACACCGAGTTGCAGGGCCGTGGCCGCTTCTTCCGTCGTCAGCAGGGCTGCCAGCTGCGCGCGCGCCTCGGGGCCCTGCACTGCCAGCATCGCGAGTTCCCTGCGCTCGCTGACTGCCACTTCGAAGGTCACGGCCTGCTGGCGTATCCAGGCCAGATCCTTGTCGCGAGTGCCGGCATTCACGACCAGGCGGAAGTGCTGTTCATCGAGGAAGTAGGCGATCAGGTCATCGAGGATGCCACCATCCTCGCGCAGCAGGCAGCTGTAGAGCGCCTTGCCGGGCACCGTCAGGCGCGCCACATCGTTGGCCAGCAGGTGGCGCAGGAATTCGCGCACGCGCTCACCCGCGAGATCGATCACGCACATGTGCGAGACATCGAACACGCCCGCACTGCGGCGCACTGCCTGGTGCTCCTCGATCTGCGAACCGTAGTTGACCGGCAGATCCCAGCCGCCGAAATCGACCATGTGGCCGCCGAGGGCGACATGCAGATCAAACAGCGGCGTTTTCATTCCCAAGCGCTCGGCTCCCGGCCCGGAAATCGGGCCATAAAAAAAGGGCGGCCGCTGCCCTGACGCGCAAGGCACCGGCCGCCCCTCTGTCCTTCGTACCTGAGAGATCGGGCTACGGGCCTCAGGCCCGCTGCCGCACCCCTTCGGTGGGTGGCCGCACGCGGCCACCGCTCTCCAGAGCTCGTCTGCATCTGCCGTTTTGGGTGCCTGAGCGTTTCCGGGCGGAAATTGCGCCTTCGGCGTCCGCCGCGTGGGCCCACTGGGCCCTGACGGCGGAACTCTTCGGACAGATCTTTCAACGAGGCGCGAATCATAACAGCAAGGCTTCCGCTGCCTCTACAATTAAGGCCGATGGAAGCTTTGGATCAGAATCCGCATCGTGGCGGCACGCTGCAGGTGGACATCGCCGGCATAGCGGTCGGCGGCGGCGCGCCGATCGCGGTGCAGTCGATGACCAACACCGATACCGCCGATATCGCAGCCACGGTGCGCCAGGTACGCGAACTGGCCGAGGCCGGCTCGGAGCTGGTGCGCCTCACGGTCAACAGCGATGCGGCCGCTGCTGCGGTAGCGCCGATCCGCGATGCCCTGCACGCGAGTGGCTGCACCGTGCCCCTGATCGGCGATTTCCATTACAACGGCCACAAGCTGCTGGCCGATCACCCCGAGTGCGCCACGGCGCTGGCCAAGTACCGCATCAATCCCGGCAACGTCGGTCGCGGCAGCAAGCGCGATCCGCAGTTCGCGGCGCTGATCGAATTCGCCTGTCGTTATGACAAGCCGGTGCGCATCGGCGTGAACTGGGGCAGTCTCGACCAGGACTTGCTAGCGCGACTGATGGATGCCAACAGCCAGCTGCCCGAACCGCAATCGGCGCAAGCCGTGATGCGCGAAGCGCTGGTGCGCTCCTGCGTCGACAGTACCGTGCGTGCCATCGAACTGGGCCTGCCTGCGAACCGCATCGTGCTCTCGGCCAAGGTCTCGGGCGTGCAGGACCTGATCAGCGTGTACCGCGAACTCGCGCGCCGCACGCGCCAACCGCTGCACCTGGGGCTCACCGAGGCGGGCATGGGCTCCAAGGGCATCGTCGCCTCCAGCGCCGCACTGGCGATCCTGCTGCAGGATGGCATCGGCGATACGATCCGCATCTCGCTGACGCCCGAGCCCGATGGCGATCGGCGCCGCGAAGTCTATGTCGCCCAGGAACTGCTGCAGACCATGCGCCTGCGCAGCTTTGCGCCGCTGGTCACGGCCTGCCCCGGGTGCGGGCGCACCACCAGCACTTTTTTCCAGACCCTGGCGCAGAGCATCCAGGAGCACCTGCGCCGGCGCATGCCCGAGTGGCGGCGCAGTCACGTCGGCGTCGAGGAACTCTCGGTCGCGGTGATGGGCTGCGTGGTGAATGGCCCGGGCGAGAGCAAGCACGCCAACATCGGCATCAGCCTGCCGGGAACCGGCGAGCGCCCGGTGGCGCCGGTCTACGAAGATGGCGCCAAGACCGTGACGCTCAAGGGCGAGCACATCGCCGAGGAATTCCAGCAGCTGGTCGAGCAGTACGTGGTGCGCAGCTATCCGAAGCGCACGACCGGCACCCCTACCTGAAGGAGCTAGCACCATGAATGATCTGGCAGCAAGGCGCTGCGTACCCTGCGAAGGCGGCATTCCGGCGCTCACGCCCGAAGCGGCGCGCGCGCAGCTGGGCAAGCTGGCGGCCGAGTGGCAGCTCGCCACCGATGCACGCAGCATCCGGCGCGAATTCAAGTTCGTCGATTTCTACCGCACGATGAGTTTCGTGAATGCGCTGGCGCACATCGCCAACATCGAGGATCACCACCCGGATCTCGAGGTCGGCTACAACTACTGCCGCGTGCGCTACAACACGCACGCGGTCAATGGCCTGTCGGACAACGACTTCATCTGCGCCGCGAAGATCGATCAGCTGGCGCTGAAATAGCCGCGGCCCGAAGCCGCGGCTGCGGCGCTTGGCTCAGGCGGCGCGGGTCACCGGCAGCTGCATCAGCTTGCGCAACAGCAAGGCGCCGATCAGCAGCGCCTGCAGCGTCACCGAGATGATCGACACCACCCACACGTGGGTGATCGCGAAATCCGGCTGCATCGACAACCACAGCACGGGCACCACGAAGGTGAACAGGCGCGAGGCCGAGCTCCACAAGGATGGCCAGGTGTTGCCCAGCCCCTGCAGCGTGCCCGAGCAGGTGAACACGAAGCCGCTGCAGAGGAAGTTCCACGACAGGTAGCGCAGGTATCCGGAGCCGACCTGGATCGCCGCCGCGTCGCTGGTAAAGAACCTGATCAGTGACGGCGCGCGCCACAGGCACAGCCCCATCGCCAGCAGCATCAGCACTGCGCTCATGAACGCCGCATTGCGAAACGCGGCGCGCACGCGTCCGAAATGCTGCGCGCCGAAATTCTGGCCGACCACCGGCGCCACGGCGAAGGCCACGGCCATCGCCGGCAGGAAGATGCCCTGCATCACGCGCGAACCCACGCCGACGCCGGCCTGCGCCTGTGCGCCGAAGGGTTTGACCACCCAGAACAGGA
This sequence comes from uncultured Gammaproteobacteria bacterium, assembly GCA_963764065.1. GTDB lineage: Bacteria > Pseudomonadota > Gammaproteobacteria > Steroidobacterales > Steroidobacteraceae > FEN-1191. The sequence continues at coordinate 410,753 of CAVXRM010000005.1, forward strand.
ATCCGAAGATCACGAACATCATCAGGAATTCGCCGCCCGAGGGCAGGCCGATTGCCAGGATCTGGCGCCAGCTGCTCCAGCGCGGTGACATCAGCGCACGATCGACCGCCACGTAGTGCTCGAGGCGATAAAAATAGATCGATATCAGCAGCACGCCGACCAGCACGGCAATCGAACTGGCCAGCCCCGCGCCCGCCACGCCCAGCGGATGCCCGGTGAGCCAGCCACCGATGAGGATCGGCGCCAGCGCGATGTTGAGCAGCACCGTCAGCATCTGCACGATCATGGTCGGCTTGACGATGCCGGTGCCGCGCAGCGCCGACCCCATCGCCACCAGCGTGAACTGCAAGGCCAGAGCTGGCAGGTACCAGCGCAGGTAGGTGCCGCCGGCGATCCGCGTGGCCTCGTCCGAGCCGAATGCGCCCGCGAAGCCACGCTCGCCCAGGTAACCCAGCAGCAGGCAGGCCAACGCACAATACAGCCCCAGGGTCAGCGACTGGTTGAACACCAGCGTTGCGCCCGACTGATCCTTGCGGCCCACCGACTGCGAGATCAGCGCCACCGTGCCGACCCCGAGCACTTGCGTGCAGGCCAGCACCAGGAAGCTCAGGTTGCCGGCCGAGGCGACACCGGCGATCGCCGCGTTGCCCAGCCGCGCGACGAAATACAGGTCGATCAGGAAATACATCGTCTGGAACAGCATGCCGACCGCGATCGGTATGGCCATGGTGACCAGATGGCCGCGTATCGAGCCCTGGGTGAGATCTTTCATCGGCGAATAGTAGGGCTAGTGCAGCAGTGTGTCGACGGCGCGGCCCCAGACATAGGGATCGAACAGCGCCACGAAGGCCATGCCTGCCAGCGCGCCACTGAAGTGGGCATCGTGGTTGATGTTGCCGCGCGCCTGTCGCGAGGCGTACCAGGTGTAGGCCAGATAGCCGAGCGCGAACAGTGGTCCGGGAATCGGTATCGGCAGGAAAATGAACGACACCGACTGGTTCGGAAAATACACGATCGATGCGAACAGCACGCCCAGGATCGCGCCCGAAGCGCCGAGCGAGGCGTAATTGGGATCCGCGTGATGCTTGATCCAGGTGCCCCAGTCGCTGACGAACAGGCACACGAAATACAGCGCCAGGTACTGCGGCGCGCCCATGGCCCGCTCCAGCGAGCTGCCGAAGGACCACAGCGTCAGCGCGTTGAACAGCAGGTGCGGCACATTGGCGTGCACGAAGCCACTGGTCAGCAGCGTCAGGTACTGGCGCTTGGGTAACAGCCAGTAAGGGCGGAACAGGCTCTTCTGGATCAGCGCCGGCTGCGCGTAGAGGCCGATCAGGCTGGCGATCGCGATGACGGCCAATAACAGGTTGGTAGCACTCATCAGAACCAACTGTAATTGAAACTGACGCTGACGCGCTCTGCGTTCACGGGATTCGGCGGCACTTCGTGCCGCAGCCAGCTCTCGAACAACAGCAGTGAACCGGCCCGCGCGGGATACACCACCCAGGCGCGATTGCGGGCGCGGGCACTGGCCTTGCGGGGCGGTGCCGCCATGAAGCGCTCGAGTCGCGGGTCTTCGAATTTCAGCCCCGCGCAGCCGCGCGGCGTGCGCACGTAATAGGTGCCGCTGATGCTGGCCAGGGGATGCAGGTGCAGGCTATGCACCACCTGGCGGCGCATGATGTTGGCCCAGCAGTCAGTCATCACCAGCGCGCGGCCGCGCAGGTCGAAATCGAGCGCCGCGGCGTAGCGGCGCACATGCGCACCGAGCAGTCGCTCCAGTCGTGCAAAAGTCGGCGAGATGGTCTGCAGCCGGCACTGCGTCTGGTAGGAGGTGTAGCCGCCCGGATAGTTGCGCGCCGACCAGTCGCGGCCGGCGCGATCGTCATGGCGCAACTGCACGCACTCGCGCAGCAACTGGCGGTTCAGCGCCGCGCCACCACGTGGCTGCAGGCTGGCGGAGTAGACCAGCGTGGGAAACAGTGCTCTGGTGGCCATGGCCACCAGTATAAAGACTCGAAGCCTCAGGCGATGCGCCGACCGCCCTCGCCCTGTTCGAAGACCTGCAGCCGATGCCACTCCAGGTAGCTGCACTGACCGGTCTGAAACGGCCCGACATTGCGGGGTATCGTGATACCCCAGGCCTGCAGCACCGCAGGGTTGAGCTGGCGCGCGACCAGCAGGTCGCCGGCATCGGTGAAAGAGATCAGTCCGCGCTCGAACAGCTGGTCGATGTGCGGCGAGCACAGCAGGCCATTGGCGCCGTCGAGCTTTTCGCGATCGTTGCAGTCGCGCCAGGGCTTGATGTGGCGTGCGCGCAGGTGGCGCCGATCGAGCAGCCCCGTGAGCCGGCAGGACTGCTCATGGCGCTCCACGTGCTCGCGATAGACACCGAGCCCACGGCGCGCGCTGAGCAGGCGCTTGCGCGTGCCGGCGTCGAGATCGAGCCGGGACAGCAGTGCCTGCTCGGCCACATCGTCGGCCCGCTCGGAATTCTCGAGCGCCGGCGCGGCGCGCTGCAGCTCCTCGACCTGGCCGCCAAGCAGTTCGCACAGCAGCGCCGCCAGGGGCTCGCTCAGCGCGCAGAAATACACCGCCGGGTTGGCGTCGCCAGAGGCGCGCAGCGGCGAGAGCCGCGCCGGCAGCGCCTTCTTCAGCGCCGCGAGGTGCTTGGCGGGCTGCAGCGGTTGCAGCAGCTCCTCGAAGTGCACCGGCAGGCGCAGACCCTCGCTGCTGCGGCGGATGCCGCGGCGCCCGGCCGCGACACTGCGACGCGCCGCGAAGGGCGCGCCCGTGACCAGGCCGAGCTGTGCCACCTGCCGCCCGGCATGCACGAAGACGATGTCCCCCGGGCGGGCGCGGCGCATCGAGGGCGCGACCGACCACAGGTAGCCCGCGTCGAGTTCGTGCCGTCGCGACTGCGAGAGATTGACCCACCAGTACAATGGCGCTCCCATGGCCGCAGGATGAGGGACCGGCCGTATGGGCTAGATTATCGCAACTGTCGCCGTGACTACCGGAGGATGCATGTCTCAATCCCGACGCTCTTTTGCCAGCGACAACGTCGCGCCGGTGGCGCCCGAGATCATGGCGGCGCTCGCCGAGGCCAATAGCGGCACGGTGCATTCCTATGGCGATGACCCCTGGACCGCCAAGCTCCAGGCGCTGGCGGCCGAGGTTTTCGAATGCGAGCTCGCGATCTATCCGGTGGCCACCGGCACCAGCGCCAACGCGCTGGCACTGGCCTCGCTCACCCCGCCCTTCGGCGCCGTGTATTGCCAGGCCGAATCGCATGTGAATTCCGACGAGTGCGGTGCGCCGGAGTTCTACAGCGCAGGCGCCAAGCTGATCGGCCTGCCCTCCGGCGATGGCAAACTGCGGCCGGCACAGCTCGCCGGGCCGGTCGCGCACGCGCGCGAGATGGGCGTGCACCACGTGTTGCCGGCCAGCTTGAGCATCTCGCAGGCCACTGAGTGGGGCACGGTGTATTCCTGCGCAGAACTGGCGGCGCTCACGCAGGCCGCGCATGCGCTGGGGCTCAAGGTGCACATGGATGGCGCACGCTTCGCCAATGCGATTGCGCACCTCGGCTGCACACCCGCGGAGGGCAGCTGGCGCAGCGGCATCGACGTGCTGTGTTTCGGCGGCACCAAGAATGGCGCGCTGGCCGCGGAGGCGGTGATCTTCTTCAAGCCGGAGCTGGCGCGCGAATTCGAGCTGCGCCGCAAACGCGCCGGGCACCTCTGGTCGAAGATGCGCTATATCAGTGCCCAGCTCGTGGCCTGCCTGCAGGGCGACCTGTGGCTGCGCAACGCACGCAATGCCAACGCGCTGGCGGCGCGCCTCGCCGCAGGCCTGCAGCAGCGCGGCCTGGCGCTGCAGCAGCCGGTGCAGGCCAACGAAGTATTCGCCGTGATGCCCGCGCCGATGATCAGCGCGCTGCATGCGCAAGGCTTCGAGTTCTACCAGTGGCCGGCGCCGCCAGAGCAAGCGCTGCCCGTGGTGCGCCTGGTGACGGCCTATGACATGCGCGCCGCAGACATCGATGCGCTGCTGGCGGCGATAGCGCCGCACTGAGCGGGCGGCTGCGGCGCTGGCCCTGGATCAGGCGCTGGTCGTCATCTCGTCCTGCTGATCGCCCGCCTGCCCTTGCAGGCTCAGCGTCAGTGTCGCCGAAGTGAGCATCAGCACCACGGCCACGGCCACGAACAACAGCGCGATGCGCCGCAGGCGCATGCTGCGCGCCAGGGCCACGGCCACGTACCCCACGCGCTCGCCTGCAGGCATCGGCAGGCCGGATTCGATCGCCAGCAGCGCAGCAATGATCGTCAACGCGGCGCAGACCGTGGCCGCGGAAAACAGCAGCAAGGCGAGGTTGCCCAAGGGCGCATCCACCCAGGCGTACCAGCCAAAGGCCGCGGCCAGCAGCGCTGCGGCGAACCACAGCAGGGTGCGCGCCGCGCAGCGCGCGGCCACCAGATCAGCATCATCAGCCATGTTCCGCCACCCAGCGTTCGAGCAGTCGTTTGATCACGGCCAGCAGGATCGGACCGATGAAGATGCCGGCCACACCGAAGGCCAGCAAGCCGCCGATCACACCACCCAGGATCAGGATGAAGGGCAAGCGCGCGCCACGCTGGATCAGCCACGGACGCAGCAGGTTGTCGCCCACCGACATGCCCACGGCCCAGATCGCGAGCGCCACGCCCCAGCCGATCCGGCCATTGATGCACAACCACAGGATCGCGGGGATCAGCACCGGCAGCGGGCCGATCTGCATCACGCACAGCATGAACATCAGCGAGGTGAGGATGCCGACCGCCGGCGCGCCCACCACCCACAATCCGAGACCGCTCAGCACCGACTGGCCCAGCGCCGTGAGCACGACGCCAGCGGCGACTGCGCGTGCAGCCTGCACCGCGAGCTGCACGCTCTCCTCGCCGCGCGCGCCGCCCATGCGCCGCGCCACGCGTTTTACCAGCCGCGCCAATGCTTCGCCGTGCAGGTAGAACACGACCACCAGCACCAGCGTCAGCAGGAACTCGAGCGTGAGGCCACCCAGCGTGCCGATGTGCTGGCTGAACCACAGCGCGACTCTGCCGATGTAAGGCTTCACGAACTCGGCCCATTCGCTGCTGCTCTGCGAGGCGAGGCGCTGCCAGTGCTCGCTGAGCGTGCTGCCAAATGGCATGCGCGGCAACCAGTCCGGTGGCCCGGGCCAGGGCCCCGCGAGGATGCGCGTGCCCAGTTCGCGCAGTTCCGGGAAGCGGTTCACGAGCGTGCCCAGCAGCAGCGTGACGGGCGCCAGCACCACCACGAACAGCCCGCCGCTCATGGCCGCCACCGCCAGCTTGCGGCGGCCACCGAAGGCGGCCTGCACACGCAGCAGGATCGGCCAGGTGGCAACCACGACGATCGCCGCCCAGATGATGGCGGGCAGGAAGGGCCGCAGCACCGCAAAGGTGCCGAGCAACAGCGCGGCAACGGTAGCCAGCAACAGCGTGCCGCTGATCAGTTCATTGCGCCTGTCCATGACCACGCTGCCCTGCCAGCTATTGCCGGGTCACGGACACAGGCGTGACGCGCTTGATGACCCCGCCATCCTCGAGTGCCGCGATCAGGCGCGTGAGCTGTTCCTGCAGCGTCACGGCGGCGAGTGGTGTCAGCACCAGGCGTGCCGAGGGGCGCACTTCGATCGCGGCGTGGTTGGGGCCAGCGAGCGTCGGGCGCGTGACAGTCAACTCGATGCGTACGGTCTGCCCGTCGAAATGGATCAGGCGCACCTGATCGGCATAGGTCTCGACGACTTCAGGCCGATCGAGGTAGGGCGGCTCGGCGGATGGCTCCATCAGGACGCGGCCTCCAGATCTGCAACAGGGGTTGCAGCCAGGGGCGCAGTCTACACGCGGGGGCGAATCAGGGCAGCTGCAGCTCGGGCTTGATGATCGAGGCCAGGGCGCCGGGTCGCCACGGCGAGTCGACCAGCTCGGAGGTCGGGCCGAGATGGCGCAGGCCCAGGTCCCAGGTAGTGCGCGAACCCAGCTGCAGGCGCGCGCTCCTGCGATAAGAGAACTGCAGGTCGACGAGCGTGCGATGACGCATCGGCGCCGCGAAACGCGAACTGCTATCGACCGCCGCGCTTGAGGTGCGCTCGTATTTCAATCCGTAGCTGTGCGTCGGACGCCCCGCACCGCCGATCGAGCGCGAGACATAGACCATGAACTGCTCGCTGGGTGGGCCTATCGGGCCGAGCCGGTCGGCGGCGCTGGCGGCGCCAGCGCACAGGAACAAGGCCGCCAGCAATGCGGCGCTGGAGAATCGCGGGACGCGAACTGCAGCCATGGTCGGACTCCGGTTACCTGGAGGCTCTGGAATCCACTATGTGCGCCGGCCGCCGGCGGCGCTGCCCCGATTTGACCCCGTGCTGAGACGCGGCTCTCAAAAACAAGGCAATCCGGGCTGCCAGGAAGGCGCGGCCGCAGCGTTATGGCAAGCAGCCCGAAGGGCCTGGAATCAAGGCAAATTGGCCCGGAACGACGCGTCGCGCGACAGCGCGTTCAACGCGCTCACCAGGAGTGGGGGTGGCCGTAGGTACCCGTGCCGCGCACGACAGGTTCAATGCCCGCGCCGGATTTTGCCTGGTTGCGCGAGACTGCTCGCAGGCCTGCAATTTGCCCTCGCGACGTGCAGCGCCACACTGTCAACAGCCGCCGCGCAGTTGCTATGATCCAGTCATGGATTGCGGGAGCCGCTGTGGATATTGCCGACAAGGTTGAATCGCCGACGCAGCGCCTGCGCGCACTGCTCGCCGACAAACTCAAGCGTGTCGAGGAGCGTCTGTTCGCGGGCCGCGTGTGCTCGGAATCGCTCGCGGCCTATCACGCCATCCGCAGGCAGAATCCGACGCTCGCAGGCGATGACCTCTACGAGGCGGTGATTGCCCGCCGCATCAACCTCGATTCCGCCGGCGCCCGCGCAATCGTCTGGCGCACGCACGCCAGCCTCGAAGACTGGATGAGCGATCGGGGTCCCACCTTTCGCGACATCGTCAAGTACATGATCGTGTCGGAATACCTGGGGCAGGAAGCCAGCGAGCGCGGCATGAACCTCGACCTGGGCCCGTACCTGGCCAAGCGCATCGACGCCGCGTACTGATCAATCGTCGTTGTCGTCGTAGCGCCGGTCGATGACGCGCCGCGGCCAGGTGCCGGTGTTGCCGGGCTCGCGCATCGCTGGCCCGCCCACACCCCAGATGCCGGTGCCTTCGTCGGGATCAGGGGGCGTCACTGGCGACTCTTCGATCGCATGCGTTTGTTCATCGCCGAGCGCCTGCCAGTTCAGGCTCATCACGCGCAGCCACACGCCGAACACCAGCAGCAGGGCCAGACCCAGCAGCATGGCACGCACACCGAGATCGCTGCGCCACAGGATCATGATGCGCACCGCGGTCCATCCGGCCACCAGCACCATGAAGAACATGCCCGAGGCCAGCACCAGCAGCCGCATGCTGCGCCGTCCGAGGCGTTCAATGAGTTCGTTGTTGTCAGCTGTCATGCCTGGCGTTCCCATGCAGCCGGTATCGGCGTTACTGGCGGTGCCACGAATGCGCAGCATGCGACGCAGTTCGCATTCTGTGCAAGTGGCGCTGCAACGCAACACTCCTTGAGGCTAAATGCTGCGGCCCAGAGGGACCAGGGTCGACCCCGCAGCACGCGGGCCAGAAACAAGGATGTGCCCGCCTGTGACCAGCACGGATTCAAGTAACTGCCTGTGAACAAGCCACCCGTCATTGCCGTGGACGATGTGAAGGCGATGCTGCGCCGTTTCACGGCCGAGCGGCAGCAATGGCGCCCGGATGCTGCCGCGCTGGAGCTGGGCGATCTGATCCTGTGCCTGATGCAGCAGGCCGACCGTCTCGGCATCGATCTGGTGAGCGCTGGCGAAGCGCGACTGCAGCTTGCGGTGACTAGCGTGAGCGCCGCGGGTTCCGCCGCGCCGCGGCGCGGGCTCGCGCTGGTGCGCTCTGCCGCGGCGACTGCTGCGGCGACTTCCGCGCAGACTTCGGCGGCGACTTGCGCGGAGATTTCGGTGGAGCCGCGCGAGCGACACTGATCGCGCGGCGCGTCCACAGCGCCCACTCCTCGAGCTCATCGTACAAGCGTGGCGGCACGGTGAAATAACTCATCGACTTGCTGTCCGGCCCCATCGGGCTGAAGGCCTTCATGCCCTCGCGCTCGTAGTCGGCGCGCGTGCGCTCATCGACGCGAAAGTACAGCTCGTCATCATCCGCGAGTGCGAAGAACAGGCCGTCGGCGTAGTAGCCCACGCCACCGAACATGCGCCGCGCCACCACCGGCGTGACTGCGCCCAGCAGTTCGAGCACGAAGGCGTTGAACTGTGCGCTGACGGCCACGACGCAGCGCTCTACACCGCTGGCGCGTCGGCCGTCCGCACGTAAGTGCGCTCGCGATACACCATGGCGACGCCGATGAAGATCACGCCCATCGCCGCCATCATGTAGGCGAAGAAATTGAAGTACTCGGGCCCGACCAGGCGGTAGGTGGAGACCACCGCGGTCTGGCCGTTCCACGTGCCCGTGGTCACCACGGGGCGGCGATGATCATTATCCATCAGCCGTATGCGACTGCCCTGGATTTCGGCCACCAGGAAAGTACCCGCGAGCGGCGCGGTCTTGCCGTTCTCTTTCTGCACGGTCAACCCGGTGTTCTCGAAATCGATCTTCTGGCCGGTGACGAAGCTGAGGGTCGGCGGCAGGCTCACCCAGGTCTCACTGCCAGCCACCGCCTCGCTCCCAGGCAATTCCCGGACCATGGCCTTGTTCACGACCGCGGTGGTCAGATCGCCCACCGCGATGGCGCACAGGTAGAGCGCCATCACGAAGCTCTTCATGCGCAGCGGCGCCTGCTTGTAGAAGAACTCGAGCGCGGTGATCGACAGCAGCACCTCGGAGGCCGAGAGCACCACGTAGGCGAAGATCTGCCACCACACCGACACGCTGATGCCGTGCTGGATCTTGTTCTCGATGCCGGCGATGACCAGGAAAGACAGCGCCGAGAGGAACATGCCGGCACACATCTTGCGCAGCGGCGTCACGGTGACGAAGCGGCCCGCAACGGGATACACGACGAAGGTGAACAGCGGAATCATCAGCAGGATCATCGGCCCGTTCACCACCTGGATCTGCGCCGCCAGGATCTGGTAGCCCGGCCACAGCGTCTTGTCCATCAGGTCGGAGGTCGCCTGCAAGGTCCAGGTCTGGCCATTGCTCTGCTCCCACAGCGCCCAGAAGCCGGCGATGAAGATCAGCAGGCTCAACAACCGCAGCATCAGTTTACGGCCCTCGGGCGAGACGATTTCGCGCAGCCATTCCTTGCCGGCGGGCGGCACCACCGTGAAGCGCTTGCGGCCCAGCCAGAACACCAGTGTCGCCACCGCCATCATCGCCGCCGGCATGCCAAAGGCCGCCTTCGGACCATACCGGTCGAGCAGCACCGGGCAATACCAGATCGAAATCGACGAGCCCGCATTGATCGAGAAATAGAAATAGCTGAAGGCACGCTCGATCAGGTGCTGGTTGCGGCTGGTGAACTGGTCGCCCACATTGGTCGACACGCAGGGCTTGATGCCGCCGGTGCCGAAGGCCATGAACCCCAGGCCCAGGGCCAGCGTGGTCGGACTCGGCGGGCCCAGCGCCAGGATCGAGCAGCCCAGCACATAGGCCATCGAAAAGCTGATGATGGTGCGGAATTTTCCCCAGTAGACGTCCGAAACGATCGCGCCCACCAGCGGGAAGAAATAGGCGCCGAACTTGAACAGGCTCTGCCAGCTGGTCGCCTTGGCATCGCCGTAGTGCAGGAACTGCACCATGTACAGCGACAGGATCGCGTTGATGCCATAGAAGCAAAACCGCTCGGCGAATTCGTTCGCGACGATGAAAGGAATGCCTGGCGGCATCCGGTTGTCGCGTGGCCCGAGGGCCGCGGCGCCGGTGGCTTTGCTATCCATGCGGACTCCTGCTGCTCAGAACGGATTGATGCGTTTGGTCGGCGAGAAGTGCATGTAGCTGATGGCGACACCCTGGCGCCAGCCAATGCCGAAACGCACCGGTGCAATCACGATCTTGTCGACCTGCACGTAGTTCACGCCGAAGCCGCCGACGAAGTAGAGGCTGCCCTCCACGCCGGGGAAGCGCCGGAACAACCGCTCGGCGGTCGGCAGGTCATACACCAGTGCAAACACCTTGACCGCATTGCCACCGACGTCGAAGCCGATGGACGGACCTTGCCAGTAGATCTTGCGGCCCGCGCCGCCCTTGTAGATCAGATCGCCGTGCCCGTATCGCAGCCCGACGCCGATGGCGCCGCCGGCTTCCTCACCGCGGATGATGGCCACCGGCTGGCCCTTCTCCTTGAGTACCTTGCCCAGCACCTTGCCGAGATCGGCGGCGCCGTTCTTGAAGAAATCGTTGGCCGCCTTGACGACCTCATCGTCACTGTAGGAAGGCTGCGAGCCGCTCGGCGCAGTGCTGCTGCCCATGGCCGGGGCGGGGAGCGGTGCAACCACTGCGGCCAGCAGCAATACCCATGAGCAAACCAGCAGTCGATCGATGCGCAACATAGCGGTACCTCTTGATTGTAGTTCCGGCGCGCGCGCCATTCAGCGCGCTGCGCCGCCACCGCCCAGCACTCGCGCGGGCAGCATGATGATCGCACGCAGCAGCGCGAAAACGCCCTCAAGCGCGATCCCCACCACCCGCAGCGGCAGCGAAATCAGCCAGACTATCGGCCAGACTATCAGTGCGAGCAAGGCCAGCGGCCAGCACAGCACCAGCAGGATCAGCCACAGCAGCAGTTTCATCAGGCAGCACTCCTGGGCAGTTGTGATGCGCGTGCCAGCACTGGTCGCTCGCCGCTGAGCCCCAGGGCACGACGCGCGAACCAGCGGCGCGTCAGGGTGCGCGCACCCGCGAGACCGAGCAAGCGGCCAGCGAGCCAGCCCGCCGGCCCCGACTCGCGCGAGAACAGTTCGTTGAAGGCGCTCATCGCCACGCTCATCAGCGCATTGTGCGTCAGGCGCGCTTGCTCGTAAGCACGCAGCACGCGCGCGGCGCCCGGATCCTCGCGTTCGTGAACTGCAGTGGCCACCGCCTCGGCGAGCGCCGCGGCATCGAGAAAACCGAGGTTCACGCCCTGCCCGGCCAGCGGATGCACGACATGCGCCGCATCGCCCAGCAGCGCCACGCGCGGCCCGATCAGCTGCTGCGCCATGCGCCGCTGCAGCGGCACCGCCAGTCGCTCGCTGCGCAGCTGCGTGCGGCCCAGCACGAAATCAGCAGCAGCATCGAGCCGCGCGGCGAAATCCTCCGCCGGCAAGGCCATCAGTTCTTCGGCCAGCGCACTGTCGGCTGACCACACGATCGAGCTGCCGCCATCGAACAGCGGCAGCAGCGCCAGCGGGCCGCTGGCCAGGAAACGCTGCCAGGCCGTGTGTTGGTGCGGCTTGGTCGTGACGATATTGGCGACGATGGCGCTCTGCCGGTAGTCATGGCTGTCCATGCCGATGCCCAGCCATTCGCGCACCTGTGAGTGCGCGCCATCCGCAGCCACCACCAGCCGCGCACGCAGCGTTGCGCGCCCGCATTGCAGCTGCACGCCCTCGTCATCGCTGTGCATGCTGGTGGCACGATCGGCGATCAAGTGGCCGCCGGCCGCCTGCAGCGCTGCCCATGAGGCCAGCGCGAGCGCGCGATTCTCCGCGATGTGCCCGAGGTTGGGCTCGGCGAGCTCGGCGGCATCGAAGCACAGCACCTCCGGTCCGTCCGCGGGCGTCGAGGCATGCCAGACACGCATGCGCTCATAGGCGCACAGGCGCGCGTGATCGAGGCGTTCCCAGGCACCGGCAGCGCCGAGAATCTGCTCGCTGGCGCGCGAGAGCGCGGACACGCGCAGCTCGGGCGCGGCCGCGTCACTTGCAGTCGCGCCACGTGCAGTCGCGTTGCGTGCAGCCGCGCTACCTGCGGCATTGGCAGTGAATGCCGCGAGCTCTGGCGCCAGCAGCGCGATGCGTTCGGGTGCAATGCCGCTGTGGCGCGCCAGCAGGCTCGCGGTGGTGGCTCCCACGGGACCCGCACCGATGACCACGACATCGAAATCGGCGCTCACGGCCGCTCGCCGTTGCCCGTGCGCGGGTTCAGGCGCAGGCCGCGCATCAGGCGCGGCGTATCGCCGCCGAAACCCCAGCTCAATGCGGACAGTGCGCGCTTGGCAGCCGGCATCAGATCGAACAGCTGCAGCCCGAGGCTGCGCACGGCAACCACCGCGGCGCGATCGCTGCCGAACATCTGCACCAGGCCGTCGGTGAAACCGATCATGCCGCGCCGGTCTTTGGCACGGCGCCGCTCGTAGTCTTCGAGCACCGCCGGATCACCCGGATCTTTGGCGGCCGCGAGTATCTCGGCCAGCAGCGCGGCGTCGCGCAGTCCCAGGTTGAAACCCTGGCCAGCGACCGGATGCAGTGCCTGCGCGGCATTGCCCACCAGCGCCAGGCGCGGGCCGCGCATGCTGCCCGCGCGTGACAGCCGCAAGGGATAGGAGGCGCGCGCACTGGCCGCGAGAATGCGCCCGATGCGCCAGCCGAAACACTGTTGCAGCTCGCGGATGAACGCCGCATCCTCGAGCGCCAACACGGCCTGCGCGCGTTCGGGAGTCAGAGTCCAGACAATGGTATGGCGGCCATCGCGCAGCGGCAGCACGGCCAGGGGTCCGCTGGGTGTGAAGCGCTCGTGCGCCACGCCGCTCGCCGCGCGATCGGTGCTGACATGCACCACCACCGCGACCTGCTGGTAATCCTCGACTGCACTGGCAATGCCCGCGGTGCGGGCCAGCAGCGATTGCGCGCCATCGGCAGCGATCACCATGCGCGCCTCGATGCATTCCTGCGCCGCAGGCGTCGCGGCCGTGCCTGGCGTCGCTGCAGCCGGCGCCAGCTGCAGACGCACGCAATCAGCCTCGAACTGCGCCTCGTGCACGCGCACCGGAACTCGCAACTGCAATGCCTGCTGCTGCGTCAGCAGCTGCCACAGCGCCGCACCAATGTGACGGTTCGAGACCAGGTAACCCAGCGCTTCCAGCCCCTGTTCGGCGGCACGCAGGCGCGCACCGCCATAGCGGCCCGCTTCGGACACATGGATTTCGCTCACGGGACTGGCATGCGCTGCCATCAACGGCCACGCGCCCAGGGTCTCGAGGATGCGCCGGCTGCCGTTGCCCAGCGCCGTGGTGCGATCATCGAAGCTGCTCTGCTGTGCGGCATCGAAGCGCACGGCTTCGACCAGCGCGACCCGCAGTTGCGTGCCCGCCAGCGCGAGCGCCACGGTTGCACCCACCATGCCGCCGCCGACGATCGCGACATCCACGCGGGTCGGCGTGGCGGGGCTCACGCAGCCGCCATCAGCTTCTCGATTGCATCGGCATCGGTGGGCACACCATCGGTCAGCACTTCACAGCCATTGCGGGTCACCGCCACGTCGTCCTCGATGCGGATGCCGATGTTCCAGAAGGCCTTGGGCACGCCCTTGCTGCCGGCAGGTATGTAGATGCCCGGCTCCACCGTGAGCACCATGCCCGGCTCGAAGATGCGCCACTCATCGCCCACCTTGTAGTCACCGACATCGTGCACATCGATGCCGAGCCAATGGCCGGTGCGGTGCATGAAGAAGCGCTTGTAGGCGCCATCGCGTATCAGGCTGTTCACCGGGCCCTTGAGCAGGCCGATACGCACCAGCCCCTGGGTGATCGCGCGCACCGCCGCAACATGCGGCTCGTCCCAGTGGTTGCCGGGTTTCACCTTGGCGAAGGCCGCATGCTGCGCCGCCAGCACCACGTTGTAGACCGCGCGCTGCTCGCGCGTGAAGCGACCGCTGACCGGGAAGGTGCGGGTGATGTCCGAGGCGTAGTACTCGTGCTCGCAGCCCGCATCGATCAGCAACAGGTCGCCTGCCTTGAGTGGCTGATTGTTGTCGTTGTAGTGCAGCACACAGGAATTCGCGCCACCGCCGACTATCGGGTAGTACGAGGTGTCGGCCGCATGGCGCCCGAACTCGTGCACGATCTCGGCCATCACCTCGTGTTCGTTTAGCCCGGGGCGGCAGAATTTCATCGCGCGCACGTGCGCACCCGCGGCGATCTGGCCCGAGCGGCGCATCAGCGACAGCTCGCGCCGGCTCTTGTAGAGGCGCATATCGTGCAGCACGTGGTCGAGCGACACGAATTCCTGGGGCGGATGCGCACCGGAGCGCGCCTGCGCACGCAGCGTATTCACCCAGCTGACGATGCGCTGGTCGAAGTCGTGGTAGACGCCCATGGTGTAATACACGCGCGTACGGCTCTCGATGAGGCCCGGCAGGATCTCGTCGATATCCGTGATCGGGAAGGCATCGTCAGCGCCATACTGGCGGCGCGCGCCCTCGGGGCCAGCGCGCCTGCCATCCCAGATCTCGCGCTCGGCATTGCGCTCGCGCACGAACATCACGTACTCGCCCTGCGGGCGGCCGGGAATCAGCGCCACCACCGCCTCGGGCTCGGGGAAACCGCTCAGGTAGTGGAAGTCGCTGTCCTGCCGGTAGCCATAGTGCACGTCGTTGTTGCGCGTGCGCATGGGTGCCGCCGGCAGGATGGCGATGGCATCACGACCCATGATGCGCATCAGCTGGCGGCGGCGGCGGGCAAATTCCTCATCCATCGGTTTCTTCATCGTAGGGTGTTCCGCTTCAATGTAATCGGCCTGGGGGTTGCCGCGGCGTCTCGCCGGGAGTACTTACGCCCACCGGCACCGCGCCCGGCGTGCGCAGCGCGCTCAGATCCTCGTAGATCACCTGCACGCCGACGCGCACGAATTCGATCAGTTCGGTGAGTGCACTCTCGTTGGCCTCGAGCCCATCGGTCTCATCGACGCCGGCGCGCATGATCTGGCTGAGATCGCGCACGATTTCACCGGCATCGCCAGGCAGCTTTTCCGGATCATCGGCGCCGTTCATGCCAAGGCCATAGACAAAACCGTTGCACCACAGGCTCAAGGCCTCGGTGCGGCGTGCCAGCGGCAGGGAATCGTCGGGCAGCACCAGCTCGAACTGCATCTGCGTGCCGGTCAGCGCGGCGTGCGTACTTTCATACACGGCCTGCAGCAGTTCATCGCTGGCGCCGCCAAGGGCATCTTCAGGCAGGATTTCCGCCAGCCAGTCTGCCAGCCGGTAGCTGCCGGACGCACACAGGGCACCGCTCAGGGTGCCGTGCGCTTCGGCGGCATCGGTCAGTGCGCGGGATTCTGACAAATGGCGCTGGAGGTCGGCGTAGTTGTGGTGGCGGTGCACTGCGGCTCAGGATCATGGGTCAATGCCGCAGGATGGTAGGGCCCGGGACTGGTCCGGCGCAACTCTCCACGCCGCCCGCACGCCGGTCTTTGCGTATTTAGATTGACCGCGCCGCGCGCGCGGAACTATAGTTTTCGCATGAATGACAGCAATCGCAGCGCCCCGGTCGACGTGGAACTCAAACGCCTGGAAAAACGCGTCGACGAACTGGTCACCACCCTGCTGCGCCTCAAGGATGAAAACCGTGCGCTGCGCGCGCGCCAGGACACGCTGGCCGCCGAGAAAACCACGGTGATGAACCGCAGCGAACAGGTGCGCGCCCGCGTCGAAGCAATGATCGGGCGCCTCAAGGCCATGGAACGCAGCGCGTGAAATCGGCTGCTGACAGCGACGCCACCCGCGTGAGCGTACGCATCCTCGACAAGGATTATTTCGTCGCCTGCCCGAGCGAAGAGCGCAGCGACCTGATCGACAGCGCCGCGTTCCTCAACTCCCGCATGAAGGAGATCCGCGATACCGGCAAGGTGACCGGCGCCGATCGCATCGCGGTGATGGCGGCCCTCAATATTGCCAATGAACTGCTGCGGCTGCGTGATCGGGATCACGCTTCGCAATCAGAGACCGGCACGCGTGTGCGCCAGTTGCGCGAACGCGTGGAAACCGCCCTGCAGAAGGGACAGCAGCTCGATCTTTAGTGTAGAGTGACTTCCGCGTCGCCTGTGGTGTTCGACAGCGGGCCGGGTTACTTCTCGACCCTAATTTAAACACCCTCGGGATTTTCCTAGTCGGCAGCATTGTGCAGGTCTGCCCCGGGCAGAAAGCCTTACCTGCCGCAGGACGTCCCACCTGTTGCTCTGGTCGAGAGCGACGGTCTGTACCGGCATCTCGGGTGACGCCTTATTCCTGCCAGCCGCACTGTGACTGACACCAGCAACGCACAACGCCAGGCGCGCCGCCAGCTGCGGCGCGAGCTGCGTGCGCGTCGCAATGCCATACCGCCATGGCGACGCCTGGTGCTCACGCGGCGCATCGAGGCCGCGGTGGCGCGCCTGCCGCAGCTGCGCCGCGGCGCCGCGGTCGGCATGTACTCCCATTTCGGCAGCGAGGTACCGAGTACGGGCCTGCGCGCACTGGCGCTGCGCCGCGGCTGCCGGCTGTACCTGCCAACCATCTCGAACTTCTATCAATACACCATGGATTTCCGGCGCGATTTCGGCCGCCCGATGCCGCGCAACCGCATGGGCATCGCCGAGCCCAAGGGCACGCCGATACTGGATATCCGTCAGCTCGACCTGGTGGTGATTCCGATGGTGGGCTTCGACGCCGCGGGCTACCGCATCGGCAATGGCGCCGGCTATTACGACCGGATGCTGGGCGCGCGCACGCCGGAGCGGCTGCGGGCGGCGCATGCGAGCGCTGCTGCGAGCGCGCCCCCGGCGCCCTTCTGGCCGCGCCCGCTGCTGGTAGGCGTGGCCTTCGAGTGCCAGCGCCTGGAACACATCGAGGCCGCAGCGCACGACGTGCCGCTCGATGCCGTGATCACCGAACTCGGGCTGCGCCACGCCCGCCGGGAGTGAGAGTAGATGGGTTACTGGCTGCTCAAGACCGAACCTGACACCTTCGGCATCGATCATCTGGCGAAGCGCCCGCGCCGCACCGCGCCCTGGGATGGCGTACGCAATTACCAGGCCCGCAACTACCTGCGCGATGAGGTCAGGCGCGCGGACCAGGCCTTCATCTATCACTCGAGCTGCGCGCAACCTGGCATCGCGGGCATCGCCACGGTGGTGCGCGCTGCCTACGCTGATCCGAGCCAGTTCGAACGGCGCAATCCCCATTTCGATGCCACGAGCGATCCGGCCGCAGCGCGCTGGGTTGCGATCGATGTACGCCTGCAGCGTCGACTCAAGCGCATCATCACGCTCGATGAACTGCGCGCACATGAAGACGGCAAACTGCTCGGCATGCTGCTGCTACGTCGCGGCAATCGCCTCTCGGTGACACCGGTGAGTGCCACTCACTGGCAGTTCATCCTCACTCTCGAGTGAGTGTGAATGAGTTCACATCGACCTCGGTCCGACACACTCGCTTGTTTTTTTATGTCTCGTGTATATACTCGGACCCCGGACTAACCTGATATGGAGATCTCTCATGGCTAAAGCAAAGAAGAAGGCCAAGAAGAAAGCTGCGAAAAAGAAGTAAGGCCTTTACTTCGCGGCGGACCGGAAGCAATTCCAGTTCGCCTGATTCAAAGCTGAGACTGTGCCCGCGTAAGCGGGCACAGTCGTTTAGAAAGGCTGGAAAACATGGCACTTTCAGCGCAAGAGAAAAAACTGCGCGCCGCCGAGGCCGCACTCGGATACATCGAGTCGGGCAGCGTGCTCGGCATCGGCACGGGCTCGACGGTCAATGCACTGATCGATCTCTTGGGTCCGTGGAAGGGGAGTCTGCGCGGCGCGGTCTCGAGCTCCGAGGCCTCCAGTACCCGGTTGCGATCCCTCGGAATAGCGCTGCTCGACCTCAATGAGGTCGATGACCTGGATGTCTACATCGATGGGGCCGATGAGGCCAACCCCAGGCGCGAGCTGATCAAGGGCGGAGGCGCCGCGCTGACGCGCGAGAAGATCGTCGCCGCCGCCGCCAGGCGCTTCATCTGCATCGTCGATGACAGCAAGCTGGTCGAGGTGCTCGGCCGCTTCCCGCTGCCGGTGGAAGTGATCCCGATGGCACGCGCTCTACGTGAGCCGCGAGCTCGCCAGGCTCGGCGGCCGAGCCGTGTGGCGCCATGGCACCATCACCGACAATGGCAACCACATACTCGATGTGCACGACATGGCGATCACGGAGCCGCGGGTGATGGAGAGCGCGATCAACCAGATCGTGGGTGTGGTGACGGTGGGGTTGTTTGCGGTGCGGCCAGCCGACGTGCTGATCGTGGGTACCGACGAAGGCGTGCGTACGGTCTAGGAATCCCGGAGCGGCGGCGCGTGCAGGCGGGGGCGCGGCTTGCTGCTTGCGGCTTTCGGGAACGCCGTGAATCCGTCCCTGGAGGCTCCGGCCGCGACATCCTGTCGCGGACGGTCCCGAAAGCCGCAAGCAGCAATCCACACCCCCGCCCGCCCCCATCAACACTGCGTAATTTCCAGACCGTTCTCGTCGACGTCGGTGCCCACATCCCCACAAAGTGGTACCCACTTGACCACCCGCGCCGTCACCAACCAACCGCTCCGCCCCTTAACGAACAACATCACCGCGGCGCGTGGAACACGGTCTCGAAAATCACGTACCGATGGTGGGGGCGTGTCGGCCTGGATGAATTGTCCCGGGCGGGAACGTGCGCGCCATGGATGGCGCGCCCGTAGCCTCCATGGACGGATTCACGGCGTTCCCGCCCGGGACAATTCATCCGGGCCGGCACGCGTGCGCCGTCTTGACTCTTGATTCTCGAAACCGCAAATCAGTCACAACTGCGGCAACAGGAACGCGAAGCCTGCTCCTACGGCGAAACTCAGCAGTGCGAGCGCATAGACGACATGGCTCACCCGCCGCAGTCTCAGGCAGGAACGGGCAAGGACCGGATCCACCGGGCAGGGTGCCCGGCGCCCGCGCCACAATGCGATGCCGCTGAGTAGCAGCAGCGCGCCGGCGGCCCCGAACACCAGCGGCTTGTGCTCGCTGAGCCATACGAGTTGCGGCACGGCACTGACCAGGCCAGCCAGCACCGTGCCGGCTCCGAGGGCCACCAGCAGCGCCGGCAGGGCGCAACACAGGAGCGTGGCAGAACTGGCGAGCAATGCTCCGAAGGCAAGTCCCAGGCTGCCGGGTTGGCGCGTCTCGGGCCCGCTCACGGACGCACCTGGCCAACGCGCTGGCGCACTTCGGCCATGGTGGTCTCGGTGCGGGTTATGGCCTTGACCGAGTAGCCCGCTTCGGTAAGCGCCCGGCGCAAGGTTTCATCGGGGATATCCAGCCCGTCTTTCAGCGACACGGCCACGAGCCGGTGCTCGAGACTGACCACGACGTCGGCGGTCGCGGGTAGCTTGCGCAGTTTCTTCTCGATGCCCTGTGCGCAGAAGGCGCACACCAGGCCATTGACGGTCATTTCGATCGTCGCGGCAAAAGCAGTGCCGCCGGATGCCAGCAGCAGCAAGCAGATCAGCAGTGATTTGAATTTCATGGTTCTGGGTCCTTTAGAAATTGAACATGGCCATGGCCTGGAGCTTGTGGTGGCTGGTGATCCCCGCCTCGATCCAAGTGCCCCCTTTGAACAGCCGCAGCAGCAACGCCGATTCCGTGCCGGCGTACAGGCCGCCGGTGTAGTGCCGGGCCTGCACCACGAACCAGGTCGCCAGGGTGCCGTAGTCGTGCCGGTAGGGCGCGAGCCCGAGTTGCAGCGTATCGATGCGATGTGAGTACACCGCACTGTATTGCCCGTCCGTCTTCAGGGAGGCATAGATACGTCGGGTCTCGTAGTCAGCCTGCGCCCCGGCATGCCAACTCAGACGCGAGCCGTTGAAGGTGTTGCCGGTCGCCGCCCCTGCGCCGCCCCAGGCGAATACGTTGGCCTGGGCGGCATCCATGTTCCAGCGATGCACCAGCACATTGAGGCGCGCGTAGGTGATGTGTCGGGCGCGATCATCGAGTTCGCTGTTCAGGTCGACATGACCGCCACCAAAGGAATAGTTGTAGCGTGGCGCATAGAAGACCTGCAGTTCCGTCATGGTGCCGGCGCCGTATTCGGCCATCACAGTCGTGCCGTTGGCGAAGGCTATGGGCTTGGCCTGGCAGGTCGCGGCGACCAGCATTGCGAGCGCGGCGGAATAGTATCGAGGCATGTGATTACTCCAGAAGATCGATCGATGAGCGAACGCACACCGCAGGGCATGCGCACGCATCCGCGACGCAGCAGGCGCCGCAAGGGTCCGGCAGCTACACCGGAACTGATCGGTTCTAGAGAATGGGTGGTCGAACTGGCGGCGAGTCGCCGCGCGAGCAGAAGCTCGAGGTCAGGGATACCGGGTTTGGCAGGATGCGAACAGACGAATGTATCGCCAACGGGGCGCCCGTGATCGCCACGGCCACAAGACTGGTGCAGCACGACGCCGCCGGCGCACCGCCAGGACAGCAGGAGTCGCGCGAGCTGTGCGCATGGCCAGCGGCATGGCTCACGCCCGCATCCGCCATCAGTGCGCAGCCGGCGCCATCAGCCGCCGCGACCGTCGAAGCATAGGCAACAACCGGGCCTTGCAGGCCAACGCCAAGCACCATCAACAGCACGATAAATCGACGGCTCATGGAGGCGAGTATAGCCGTCGACATCCTGTCGAGGTGGTGATGGCGCACAATCCGGGATCAGGACGCCATGGCGGGCGCGCATGGGTGCGCTTTCCCACCCCATCACGCCCTCCGGCACCGCGGCGCATGAATCACGGTCTCGAAAATCTCGTACCGATGGTGGGGGCGTGTCGGCCCGGATGAATTGTCCCGGGCGGGAACGTGCGCGCCATGGATGGCGCGCCCGTAGCCTCCATGGACGGATTCACGGCGTTCCCGCCCGGGACAATTCATCCGGGCCGGCACGCACGCGCCGTCTTACTCTTGATTCTCGATACCGCAACCCAGAACGAGCCGCGGTGCAGGGAGGAAAGTTGGCTGGGGGACTAGGATTCGAACCTAGGTTAACGGAGTCAGAGTCCGTGGTCCTACCACTAGACGATCCCCCACCCGATTCGGCAGACCCCGAACGGGCGGAACCACCAGACGGTGATTCCGCCCCCGGGCAGATTAACGCTTCGAGTACTGCGGGCCGCGACGGGCTTTGCGCCGTCCGACCTTCTTGCGTTCCACTTCGCGCGCATCGCGGGTCACGAAGCCGGCCTTGCGCAGCGGCTGGCGCAGCGTCTCGTCGTACTTGATCAGCGCGCGGGCGATGCCGTGGCGGATCGCGCCGGCCTGGCCGGTGATGCCGCCGCCGGCCACCATGACCTCGATATCGAACTTGCCCGTGAGCTGCACCAGCTCGAGGGGCTGGCGCACGATCATGCGGCCGGTTTCGCGGCCGAAGAACTCATCGAGCGGGCGCTCGTTGACGGTGATCTTGCCGGTGCCGTTCTGCAGGTGTACGCGCGCCGTCGAAGACTTGCGCCGGCCGGTGCCGTAATTCGTTGAAACTGCCATCGTGATGATCCTGGTGCTTTACAGATGCGAGGGGTTTGGGCTGCTGGGCCTGATGCGGGTGCTCGTCGCCGGCGAACACATGGAGCTTGCGGAACATGTTCCGGCCCAGCGTGTTCTTCGGCAGCATGCCCTTGATCGCGAACTGCAGATGCGCGCTCCGGGTGCTCCTTGAGCAGCTTGCCGAGCGCGATGCTCTTGAGGTTGCCCAGGTACCCGGTGTGCTGGTGATACATCTTGTCGGCCAGCTTGTCGCCGGTGACCGCGATCTTCTCGGCGTTGCAGCACGACGATGTGATCGCCCATGTTCACGTGCGGGCTGTAGTCGGCCTTGTGCTTGCCCTTGAGGCGATGGGCAATCTGCGTGGCCAGGCGACCGAGCGTCTTGCCGCTCGCATCGACCACGAACCAGTCGCCGCGTACTGTCGCCGGCTTTGGCGAATACCGTCTTCATGATGCTTGAAACTCCAACCTGAACCAGTAGGGGTCGCCTGCGCCAGCCGGGAGCCTACAGGGAACAGGCAGCCAGCGGGCCAAAAGCGTCCCGGGGAAAAAGGCGCGAAAGTGTACTCAAGGGCCTCCGGCTTTGCAAAACTCCCTTTGATCAGGGGTCTGCCGGGCCTCCGGACAGGCGGCAGAGCCCCGGGGCGGACATATAATAGTGACATGGCACCCGCACCCTTCCCTGGACCTCCTGCTGCAGGCTGTGGATAACGGCCTGCGGGCGGTCTTTGCCCCGGCCGCCCCTGGGCCGGACGGTACCCGGCCTGCCACCCGAGGCTCCGCTGGACGAAGCCGGCCGCCGGCATGCCGCGGGGCTCATGCGGGTCAACCATGCCGGCGAGATCGCCGCCCAGGCGCTTTATCACGGACAGGCCCTGACTGGCGCGCAACGCCTCCACCCGGGAGTTCCTGCTGCAGGCGGCTGCCGAGGAAGGCGATCATCTCGCCTGGTGCGAACAGCGCCTGAGTGAACTGCACGGTCGCACCCAGCCTGCTGAATCCGCTCTGGTATGCAGGCTCGTTTGCGATCGGTGCCGCGGCCGCAGCGATCAATGATCGACTGAGCCTGGGTTTCGTCACCGAGACCGAACGTCAGGTCGAGGGCCATCTCGAAGCACATCTGCACAGCTTGCCGAAGGATGATGCGCAGCTCGCGCCGCATCCTCGAAACCATGCAGCGTGAAGAGGCCGGACATGCCGCGGCAGCACAAGCCGCCGGCGCCGTTGAACTGCCGTTGCCGGTGCGCGCGGCCATGAAACTGACTTCGAAGCTGATGACCCGAACCGCTTACTGGCTGTAAGCAAATGACTAGTAAGTGCTTGCGATCCGGGACTTATGTAATAAAACGTGCGCCAGCGGATGAGCGATACATGCCGACAGGAACAAAGCAGCCGAGACTATGGAAGAAGGGGCAAGACCCTTGAGCGACATTCCGGCGATCAATCGCTTCTTGAGCTACTGCCGGATACGGACCGTCCCGTCGAAGACCGTGATCATCCACGCCGGCGACCTGCCGGACATCCTGTACTACATCATCACGGGCTCGGTCGAAGTCATGATCGAGGACGAAGAAGGCAACGAGATGGTGCTGGCCTACCTCAACAAGGGCCAGTTCTTCGGCGAGATGGGCCTGTTCTACGAACAGCCCACGCGCAGCGCCTGGGTGCGCACCCGCCAGCAGTCGCGAACTCGCCGAAATGACCTATCCGCGCTTCCGGCAGATCGCCGCCGAAAGCCCGGGCTTGATCTTCGAACTGGCCACGCAGTTGGCGACCCGCCTCGATCGCACCAATCGCAAGCTGGGCGATCTCGCCTTCGTCGATGTCACCGGCCGCGTCGCGCACGCCATCATGGATCTGTGCGGTGAGCCGGATGCGATGACGCATCCGGAGGGCATGCAGATCAAGGTGAGCCGCCAGGAACTCTCGCGCCTGGTCGGCTGCTCGCGCGAAATGGCGGGCCGCGTGCTCAAGGTGCTCGAGGAACAGGGGCTGCTGCGCGCCACGGGCAAGACCATCGTGGTGTTCAATGCGCGCCCGAAGGTCAAGACGCGTCCGGTGATCGTTCCGGTCAAGGCCGGCAGCCAGCGTGCGGCGCGATCCAAGAGCCCGCACGCCGCATCGACGATGACGATGATGACGACGATGACGAGGACGACGAATAGCCTAGGCGTTGAGCCGGCTCGCCGCGTATTTGCCGCCCAGCGGCAATTTGCGCGCGCATCGCCGCGATCGTCGCGCGCGTAGTCCGCGCTGCCGAAGATGGCCGAGCCGGACACGAATGTGTCGGCGCCGGCGCGGCGATCGCGGCGGCGATGTTGTCGACCTTGACACCGCCATCGATTTCCAGCCGAATCGCCCGGCCGCTCGCGTCGATCACGTGCGCGCACCTCGGCGAGCTTGGGCAGTACGCCGGGGATGAATGCCTGACCGCCGAAGCCCGGGTTCACCGACATCAGCAGCACCAGATCGAGTCTTGTCGAGCACGTAGTCGAGGCAATCGAGGGGCGTCGCCGGATTGAACACCAGGCCCGGCTTGCAGCCGAGCTCGCGGATCAGGCCGATGGTGCGATCGACGTGCTCGGTCGCCTCGGGATGGAAGCTGATGTAGGTCGCCCCCGCCTTCGCGAAATCGGGCACCAGCCGGTCGACCGGGCGCACCATCAGATGCACGTCGATCGGCGCCTTCACGCCGTGCTTGCGCAGCGCCTCGCACACCAGCGGACCGATGGTGAGGTTGGGCACGTAGTGATTGTCCATCACATCGAAGTGCACGAGTCGGCGCCGGCGGCCAGCACGGCATCGACCTCGTCGCCCAGGCGCGCGAAGTCGGCGGACAGTATCGAGGGGGCGATCCAGGGTGCTGCCATGGCGGGAATTGTAGCAGCGCTCTCAGCGCATGCCGCGCACCGCGCGCAGCAATTCGTAGGCCTCCTGGATGCGCTGCGTGTTCTCCTTGGCGCGCTCGAGCATCGACTCGGGCAGGCCGTTGGCCATGAGCTTGTCGGGATGATGGCGACTCATCTGCCGTCGATAGGCCTTGACCACCTGTTCGTTGCTGGCGCTCTTGTTCACCTCGAGCAGCGCGTAGGCCTGCGCCAGGCGATCGGCCTCGTCGGCCGCGCTGGCGCTGCTGTAAGCGCCGCCACCGCCACTGCTGCTGCCACCGTTCCCGCCGCGGCTGGCGCCTGCGCCACCCATGCGCCAGCGCATCATGGCTTCGAGGCGCGCGAAATCCTGGCTCGCCAGGCCCAGCAACCCTGCAACATGCGCGAGCCGCGCCCGCGGGAGTGGCGCCAGGTCATTGCCCGCAAGTGCCGTCTGCAACTGCACTTCGATGAAGAACTGCGCCAGCTGCGGAAAGGAGCGGAGCAAGGACTGGAGCGGCGCGAGCGCCGCGTCCACCACGAAATCCGGCGCCTTGCCTTCGCCGAAGTAGTTGATCGCGGCCGCCATCTGCTGGCCATCGAGGCGCAGCGCAGCCATCATCGCCCGGGCCGCGGCGATCTCGCGCTCCGAGACCCGGCCATCGGCCTTGGCCACATGGCCCATCACGCGGAACAGCGCCGGGAAATACAGCTCCTGCACGCGCGCCGCGCCGCCCACGCTGCCCACGCTGAGGTTCGCGGCACCGGTGTCGAACTGATGCCCGACGATCGCGCCGAGCACTGCGCCTACCGGCCCGAATATGCTGCCGATCGCCGCACCGATGATCTTGCCGTTCCAGCTCATGTCTGCCCTTGCTTGACCCCACCGCCGGACGAACGGCAAGATGCGCGCCCCTGGCGCATCCGCTATGGTACCCGAGCTTGAGCACACTCCCGCCGACAGTCTTTGAGACCCACCTGCGCGGCCTGCAGCTGCTCCATCGCGGCAAGGTGCGCGATATCTATGAAGTCGATGACGATCACCTGCTGATCGTCACCACCGACCGGCTCAGCGCCTTCGATGTGATCCTGCCCGATCCGATTCCGGGCAAGGGCCAGGTGCTGCAGCAGATCTCCGAGTTCTGGTTCGCACAAACGGCGCAGCTGGTCGGCAACCACATCAGCACGCGCACGCTCGCTTCAGTGATCAGGGATCCGGCCGAGCTGGCGATGCTCCAGGGCCGTGCCGCCATCGTGAAGAAACTGCGTGCGCTGCCGATCGAGGCCGTGGTGCGCGGTTACCTGATCGGCTCGGGCTGGAAGGATTACCAAAGCAGCGGCGCGATCTGCGGCATTGCGCTGCCGCGCAGGATGCGGCTCGCCTCGCAATTGCCTGAACCACTGTTCACACCGGCCACCAAGGCCGCCGCCGGCGAGCATGACGAGAACATCGGCTACGAGGCCGTCGAGCAGCTGCTGGGGAGCGAGGTCGCGAACGCCGTGCGCAGCACCGCGATCGCGATCTATCGCCATGCGGCCGCGCATGCACGCGCGCGCGGCATCATCATCGCCGATACCAAGTTCGAGTTTGGCCTCGATGCGGCCGGCAAACTGACCCTGATCGATGAAGTGCTGACACCCGACTCGAGCCGCTTCTGGCCGGCCGACACCTGGCGCGAGGGCGCGAGTCCGCCGAGTTTCGACAAGCAGTATGTGCGCGATTACCTGGAAACCCTGGACTGGAACAAGACCGCGCCAGGGCCACATCTGCCGCCGGAGATCATCCAGCGCACCGCGGAAAAATATCGCGAGGCGCTGAGGCGGCTGACGGGGCCCGTGACCGCGCCGACCTCCACGCCATGATGCATCCGCGTGTGGCAGCAGGCGCGTAACTACATCGAGCGCTGGCTGTTCGCCCCGCTGCAGGGTCGGACGGCGGCGCTGCGCGCCCGCCGCCTCGGGCAATACTGCTACGCGCTGCTGCGCGATCTGCTCGGCGGACAACTGAACCTGCACGCGATGGGCCTGGTGTACGCCACACTGCTGGCACTCGTCCCGTTGGTCGCTTTCAGCTTCGCGATCCTGAAAGTGTTCGGCGCGCATCGCGACCTCGAACCGCTGATCTACGAATTCTTCCGGCCCATGGGCGATGCGGCCGGCGCACTCACGCAGAAGGTGATGGATTTCGCCGATCGCGTGCGCGGCGGCATCGTCGGCTCGGTGGGCCTCGGATTGTTGATCTGGACACTCGTGGGCACGCTTAAGAAGGTGGAAGACAGCCTCAATTTCGTCTGGCATGTCGACCTGCCGCGCAGCTTCATGCGTCGCATCGCCGAATACCTCGCGCTGCTGGTGGTCGCACCGCTCCTGATCGCCGCGCTCATCGGCATGGCGCGCATGCCGCAGGTCGGCAGCTCCATCCGCACGCTCTCCGACCTGCCGCTGCTCAGCCAGCTCTCGCGCGGCGCGCTGGCCATGGTGCCGCTGCTGGTGGTCAGCGGCATGTTCGCGCTGGTCTATGCGCTGATCCCCAACACGCGCGTGCGCACGCTCCCGGCGATCATCGGCGGCGTGGCCGCGGGCGTGCTCTGGATCACGATCGGTTCGGTATTCACCACTGTCGTGGTGTACTCCGCGCGACTCAACATCGTCTACGCCGGCTTCGCGATCTTCATTGCCGCGCTGATCTGGATCTATTTCGGCTGGCTGATCCTGCTGGTCGGCGCGCAGGTGTCGTTCTATGTGCAGAACCCCAGCTACCTGCGCGTAGGCCTGCGCGAACCAAAGCTCTCGAACGCCGAGACCGAACAGCTTGCCCTCGGCATCATGTACCTCGTCGCCCACAGTCACCTCAAGGGCGGCCGACGCCGGGGCATCAACGATCTGTCCGCCGAACTGCAGGTGCCCGGCGTACTCGTCACGCGCCTCGCCGACGCCTTCGAAGCCGCCGGCCTGCTGGTGACCACAGAACAGGAAACGCTGGTACCTGGTCGCGATGCCAGCCGCATACCGTTGCACGAAATCCTGGCCGTCGCGCGCAGTGCCAACAGCGTGCACGGCGACAATCGCTCAAACGCACCGCCCGCGGTTCGGGCCGTGTGCGCGCAACTCGAAGGCGCGTGGCGCGGTGCCGTGGGGGATCAGGATCTGGAGTCGCTGGTCGTCAACGCGCCCTGAGCTCGGCGTTGCGGGTCATGAGAGCCGCGCGTCGCGCTGGTGCGCGCAGGTGAGGATCGATTGTCGGGAACGCCGTGAATCCGTCCATGGAGGCTCCGGCCGCGACATCCTGTCGCGGACGGTCCCGACAATCGATCCTCACCTGCACACACCAGCGCTACCCACCGTGGTCGTGCCCCGAAATGCCCGGTTCGTGGCGCGCGGTGCGATCAGCTACGTCAGTGCGGGGCACGGCGCGGCGTCGCGCGAATCGAAACGGTGCGTTACGACACCACGTCACAGTGCGGCGTGGAGTGATGTGGTTTAGTGCCGCGACCTGCGCGGGTGAGTGGACGTAGGGCCCGTGCAGCGCTGTCGATGGTGGGCAGCTGGGTGGGGCGGAGTTCGTGAACTGGTTTTCGGGACCGTCCGCGACAGGATGTCGCGGCCGGAGCCTCCAGGGACGGATTCACGGCGTTCCCGAAAACCAGTTCACGAACTCCGCCCCACCCAGCTGCGCGCCGCCGCCAACCGCTGCACGCGCACAGCGTCTACTCGCCAGCGATAGTCATCGCATCAATCAACAACGACCCACACCGCACCGCGCCTTGTATGTCGACATCCGACCCCATCGCCAACACCCCGCGGTACATATCGCGCAGATTCCCCGCAATCGTGATCTCGTGCACCGGATACGCCAGCTTCCCCTGCTCGATCCAGAAGCCGGAAGCGCCACGCGAGTAATCGCCGGTGACACCGTTTACGCCCTGCCCCATCAGCTCGGTGACATACAGACCGCTGCCCATCTGCGCCATGAGCTCTTCGAGTGTGCCGGTGGCGCCGGGGGCGGTAACGATCAGGTTGTGCACACCACCGGCGTTGCCGGTGCTCTTGAGGCCGAGCTTGCGGGCCGAGTAGCTGCCCAGCACATAGCCATCGAGCACTCCGGCGCGCACCAGTTCGCGATCGCGCGTCACCACGCCCTCGGAATCGTAAGGGCTGCTGGCCAGCGCGCGCGGCAGGTGCGGCCGCTCCTGCATCTGCACGAAGTCCGGGAACAGCTGCTGGCCGGCGCTGTCGAGCAGGAAGGAGGAGCGTCGGTACTGGCTGGCGCCACGGATCGCGCCGATGAAATGCGCATACAGGCCACGCGCCATCTCGGGCGCGAACAGTACCGGTGCGCGGCGCGTGCTGAGGCGCCGCGCGCCCAGCCTTGCGAGCGCGCGCTGCGCGGCGCGCTGGCCGATGCTGGTACCCGACTCCAGCTGCGAGGCATCGCGCACCACGGAATACCAGTGCTCGCGCTGCATGTCCTGCCCGTGCTGGGCGATCAGCGCGCAGCTGAGCGAATGGCTGGTGCTGGTGAAACCGGCCAGGAAGCCGTGCGTGTTGCCATAGACGCGCACGCCGCGATGGGTGCTGAGCGAGGCGCCTTCGGAATTGCCCAGGCGCGTGTCGACGCTCAGGCCCGCGGCCTCGCAATCGCGGGCGATGCTCACCGCCTGTTCGGGTTCGATATTCCAGGGGTGATCGAGGTCCAGATCGCGGATCTCGCGGGCCATCGTGTCCGCGTCGGCGAGCCCGGCGCAATCGTCGCTGGCCGTGTGGCGGGCGATCGCACAGGCCTTGGCGACGGTGCTGGCCACAGCCGTGGGTCGCAGGTCGGCGGTGCTCGCCGAACCCTTGCGCTGCCCGAAGTAGACCGTGACCGCCATGCCGCGGTCGCGGTGGTACTCGATCGTGTCGACATTGCCGAGGCGCACCGTGACCGAAAGGCCCTTCTGCACACTGGCATCGGCATCGGCCTGCGTGGCACCGGCCGCGCGCGCCTGCGCCAGAGCATCGCTGACCACCTGCTGGAGCTCTGGAATTCGCGTCGCATCCACTTGCTGTGACATGGCAGAATTGTAGCGCGCAACTCTGCAGGACGGCCGGAATACCCATGGTCAGTGATGAATTTGCCGATGATGAGCACGAGGAACGGCCGAGCCGCTCGGCGCGCAAGCGTGCCGCCGAGGCCCTGCAGAAACTCGGCGTGCGCCTGGTGGCGCTGCGCGAGGCGGAGCTCGCGGCCCTGACGCTGCCCGAGGAGCTGCGGGCCGCGGTCCAGGAGGCAAGGCGCCTGCGTGGGCCGGCGATCGCCCGCCAGTACCAGTACATCGGGCGGCTGATGCGCGATGTCGATCCGGAGCCGATCGAGCGGGCGCTGGCAACGCGCGCCGGCAATCTGCTGCCCCGTGGTAAAATGCCGCGATGAAGCCCCTCGTCGGCATCATCATGGGTTCCAGCTCCGACTGGGAAAGCCTGCAGCCCGCGGCCGAAATGCTTGGGAAACTCGGCATTGCCCACGAAGTGCGCGTGGTCTCCGCGCACCGCACACCCGATCTGCTGTTCGAATACGCCTCGGGCGCCGCCGCGCGCGGCCTGGAAGTGTTGATCGCCGGCGCCGGCGGCGCGGCGCACTTGCCAGGCATGACGGCCGCCAAGACCACGCTGCCGGTGCTGGGCGTGCCGGTGCAATCGCGCGCGCTCAACGGCCTCGACTCGCTGCTCTCGATCGTGCAGATGCCGGCGGGCGTACCGGTGGCCACCTTTGCGATCGGCGTCGCTGGCGCCACCAATGCCGCGCTGTTCGCAGCCAGCATCCTGGCCGGCCGCTATCCGGCCATTGCCAGCGCGCTCACGCAGCATCGCCAGGCGCAGACGGCAGCGGTGCTCGCGCAGCCCGATCCGCGCACCAGCGGCACATGAAGCTCGGCATCGTGGGCGGCGGCCAGCTCGGCCGTATGCTTGCGCTTGCGGGCGTGCCCCTGGGCCTCGAGTGCCAGTTTCTCGATCCGAACCCTGTAGCGCCCGCCGGGGCGATCGCGCCGCTCAACGTCAGCGCATTCACCGACCAGCGTGCGCTGCGCACACTCGCACGCAGCAGCGCGGTGATCGGTTTCGACTGGGAGAATGTCTCGGTCGACTCGCTCCGCCAGGCGACGCGCGGCAGCGGCGCGCGCATCGCGCCGCCCCTGCGCGCACTCGCCACCGGCCAGGATCGTCTGCTGGAAAAACGCCTGTTCGAGCGCCTGCGCATTCCCACCACACGCCATGCGGCGGTGAATTCGCGCGCGGCACTGTGGCGCGCGGCAGCTGCTATCGGTCTGCCCGGCGTGCTCAAGACGCGGCGCATGGGCTATGACGGCAAGGGCCAGGCCGTGATCCGCAAGCATGCCGATCTGGATGCCGCCTGGCAGGCACTCGGCGGCGTGCCGCTGTTGTACGAGGAGTTCGTGCCCTTCGACCTGGAAGTGTCCGGGCTTGGCGTGCGCGCGCGTGACGGCACAGTGGCGCTTTATCCGCTGGTGCGCAACTGGCATGAGCAGGGCATCCTGAGGCTGAGCCTGGCGCCGTGGCACGCGCCCGCGCTCGAACGCCAGGCGCGCCGCCATGTGCGCGCGCTGCTGCGCGAGTTCAACTACGTTGGCGTGCTCGCGGTCGAATTCTTCGTGCGCAATGGCCGCCTGATCGCCAATGAACTGGCGCCACGCGTCCACAACTCTGGTCACTGGAGCATCGAAGGTGCCGTCACCAGCCAGTTCGAGAATCATGTGCGCGCCATGGCCGGCTTGCCGCTGGGGAGCGTGGCGAGCACCGGACACTCGGCGATGATCAATCTGATCGGGCAGATGCCCCCGGCCGCACAGCTCCTGCAGGTACCCGGACTGCACCTGCACGACTACGGCAAAACCAGCCGTCCCGGACGCAAAGTAGGCCATTGCACGATCGTGGCCGCGAGCGCCTCCGAGCGTAACCGGCTCACACGCAGGATCCTGCGTGCGCTGAATCTCAGGCTGAAGCAGCTCCCTTGAATTTCACCCGGCGCTGGGTGAGGCTAGCGGGCACGCCTAAGCTCTAGACCACAAGGAATCGCGGCACACCCCATGTACCTGGAGCTGTTCAAACTCAGGGAGCTGCCGTTCCGCCTCAGCCCTGATCCGCAGTTCCTGTTCCTGAGCAAGGACCATGCGCGCGCCAAGGCGTACATGGAATCGACCATCTGGTTCACGGATGGGTTCGTGGTGGTCACGGGCGAGATCGGCGCCGGCAAGACCACGCTGATCGAGACCTTCCTGCGCGAGCTCGAGAAGGATGTGATCGTGGCTCAAGTGAGCCAGACGCAGGTCTCGGTGCTCGAGTTCCTGCAATCGGTGCTGGTGCAGTTCGGCTTCACGCCGTTCCAGATGAAGAAGGCCGAACTGCTGGCCACGCTCAACACCTTCCTGATCGAACAGTACGCGGCCGGCCGCAAGGTGCTGCTGATCGTCGATGAGGCGCAGAACCTGAACCTGCGTGTGCTCGAGGAGATCCGCCTGCTCTCGGGCGTCGAGACCACGAAAGAGAAAGTGCTGCGCATCATCCTTGCCGGCCAGCCCGAGCTGAACGATAAGATGGATGCACCCGAGCTGATACAGCTCGCGCAGCGCGTGCGGCTGCGCTTCCACCTCGGCGCGCTCTCGGCCGACGACACGCAGGGCTACATCCTGCATCGCCTGGAAGTCGCCGGCTCGCAGGGCCGCACCATCTTCCAGCCGGAATGCTTCGAGACCATCTATCGCTACACCGGCGGCGTGCCGCGACTGATCAACACGCTGTGCGACACGGCGATGCTGGCGGCCTTCAATGTCGAGCGCGACCAGGTGCTGCCTGAAGACCTGACGGCCGCGATTGACGAACTGCAGTGGACCGAGTTTTCGGTGCGTACCGCCGCCGGCGCGCAACCGCCGGTGATCCACGGCCGGCGCCCCGCGCACCCGGATCGCACCGAAGACAACCAGGTGCCTGCCGCACCATTGGCGCGCCTGCTGCTGATCAACGAAGGCCGTACGCTCAACGAACGACCGCTGTATCCGGGGCGCCTGATCATCGGCCGCGCCTCCGATGCCGACCTGCGCGTCGACAGTCGCATGATCAGCCGCCATCACTGCCAGATCGTCACCAACGATCGGCTGTGCACCATCGAAGACCTGAACAGCACCAATGGCATCTTCATCAAGGACAAGCGGCTGCGCTATCACAACCTGAATGATGGCGATGTGGTCTCGATCGGCACGCACCAGCTGATGTACATCGACGAACGCCCGGGCCACAAGGCGGTGGCGACCGACAGCCTGGCTGCGACCGGGCCGCAGAAGATCCTCGAGCTTCCCGCGACAGCGGAGAGCGCTGCGGGCAACAATGGCGGCAATAAAGGCGGCGCCGCGGCGAGTTGAGAGTCAGCGCGGCGCGTCGTCGCTGTCGATGACCGGCTTGCCACGGCGCAGGTAGTCCGCACTGGTGGCGCGAAAGTCGCGCCGATGCATCCACACGGCCAGACCGCCGACCAGCGCCAGCAGCCCGCCACCGGCGCACAGCCCGCTCCACCAGTACTCGCTGTCGCGGTAACTCTCGATCAGCAACAAAGCGCCGCCCAGCAGGTAGGCATAGGGCAGGCTTTCGTAAACAGGTTTGGCAAGACGGGCCACGCCCCGATGCTAGCCTGCCGGACCGCGCAGGTAAATCGCGGCAGGCGCCGAGCGGCCGGCACCTGCCGGCAGTTGCCAGTGCGTGCCGCTTCAACGACACTCGCGGCGATGAGCGAGCCCCCGGAGAACCCTGCGCCGCAGCCAGAACCCGCACCGCTGGCAGCGGCAGCCGCGGCGGCACCTGAGATTGCGCCCGTGGCCGCCCCGCACGGCGTCTGGGCGCGCCTGCGGGAACACAAAGTCATGCAGTGGACGCTGGCCTATGCGGCGGCGGCCTACACTCTGCTGCACGTCGTCGAGATGCTGAGCGAGGCGCAGGACTGGCCGCACGCCATCGTGCGCGTGTTCAGCCTGCTGCTGGTCATCGGCGTACCGGTGGTGATGACGCTGGCCTGGTACCACGGCGCGCGCGCGCAGCGCCACGTGAGCGGCTCGGAGCTCACGATCATCACGTTGCTGCTGTTCATCGGCGGCACTGCGTTGTGGGCGCTGTCGCGCAACCATGGCGAATCCGCACACGGCACCGCCGCTGCGGCGCACCCGGCGACGGAACCGCTGAGCGCCACCGCGCCCGGCGGCACACGGCCGCTCCGCGATGAACGACAAATCGATCGCCGTGCTGCCGTTCGCGGACATGAGCGAAGCGAGGGACCAGGAATATTTTGCCGACGGCATGGCCGAGGAGATCCTCGACCTGCTGTCCAGGATTCCCGCGCTCAAGGTCATCGCGCGCACCTCGTCGTTCCAGTTCAAGGGCAAGGCGACCGATGTGCGCAGCGTCGCCCAGCAACTGGGCGTCGCCACGGTACTCGAGGGGAGCGTACGCAAGGCGGGCAAGCGACTGCGCATCACCACGCAGTTGATTCGCGCCGCCGACGGCTCGCACCTGTGGTCGGAGACCTACGATCGACAGGTCGACGACGTGTTCCGTATCCAGGATGACATCGCCGGCGCCATCGTCAAACGCCTGCAGCTCTCGCTGTTCGACAACGGCCGCCCCAATGCCGCACCAACCACCAGCGCTGACGCCCACGCCCTCTACCTGCAAGCCAGTTTCAGCGCGGCTCAGGACACGATTGAAGCGCTGGGCAATGCAGTGAAACTCCTGCAGCGAGCCATTGCCGTGGATCCGAACTACGCCAACGCCTACGCGCGACTGTCCATCTGCTACTCACGCCTGGTCAGTGCCGGAGTGGGCACCGACGGCTCCGGCTATGCCAACGCACGCAGTGCCGCTGAGCACGCCATCGCACTCGACCCAAATCTTGCTGACGGTTATGCGGCTCTCGGCACGGCGCGCATGCAATACGAACTCAACTGGCGGGCCGCCGCCGAGATGGCGGCGAAGGCGCGTGCGCTGGATCCGAACAATCCGCAACTGGCATTGTTCGAGGGCCACCTGGTCCAGGCGGTCGGCTCAATGTCGGAGGCGGTGGCGATATTCCGGCGTGCGGTCGATCGGGATCCGCTCAACCTGCTGATGCGCCGCTATTACGGTCGCATGTTGTATCACGACGGCCAGGTTCAGGAAGCGGCTGCCGAGTTGCGCCGCGCCATTGAGCTCGATCCGAAGTTTCCCGCCGTCCACTACGAACTGGGCCGAGTGTTGCTGACCGTGGGCGACCGGCGCGGCGCGCTGGCAGCCTTCGAGGCCGAACCCTCGGCGACCTGGCGCCAGTTGGGCATGCCCCTGGGATTGCATGCCGTAGGGCAGGCCGAGGCAGCACACCAGGCGCTCACCGAGTTGCTCGCCAAGTCCTCGGGTTCCGAGTATCAGGTCGCAGAGGTCTATGCCTACTTGTCGGACGCGACCTCGTGCTTCAAGTGGCTGGAGCGTGCCCGTGAGCTGCACGACCCCGGTGTGATGCTGGTCCGCACCGATCCCTCGTTCAAGCCGCTGGCGCGCGATCCCAGGTACCTGGCGTTTCTGTCTTCGGTTGGCCTGAAGCCGCTCTAGCATCCGGGCATGTGTGCGCTGGCCTACAGCTACGCGGTGCCACCCACGGTGAGCGCATCGACGCGGAGCGTGGGCTGACCCACGCCCACGGGCACGCTCTGCCCTTCCTTGCCGCAGGTGCCGACGCCGGCATCGAGCTTGAGGTCATTCCCCACCATCGCGACGCGCGTGAGCACATCGGGACCATTGCCGATCAGCGTGGCGCCCTTGATCGGCGCGCCGAGCTTGCCGTTCTCGATGAGATAAGCCTCGCTCACCGAGAACACGAATTTTCCCGAGGTGATGTCCACCTGGCCGCCGCCGAAATTCACGGCATAGATGCCGCGATCGACCGAGCGGATGATTTCCTCGGGCGCGTACGGCCCGGGCAGCATGTAGGTGTTGGTCATGCGCGGCAGCGTCAGGTGCGCGAAGGATTCGCGTCGCCCATTGCCGGTCGGTGCCACGCCCATCAGGCGTGCGTTGAGGCGATCCTGCAGGTAGCAGCGCAGCACGCCATCCTCGATCAGTGTGGTGCACTGGGTGGGCGTGCCTTCATCGTCGATGTTCAGCGAGCCGCGCCGGCCAGGCAGCGTGCCATCATCGACCACCGTGCAGCCAGGGCTCGCCACGCGCTCGCCGATGCGACCGCTGAAGGCCGAAGTGCCCTTGCGGTTGAAGTCGCCCTCGAGCCCGTGGCCGATGGCCTCGTGCAGCAGGATGCCGGGCCAACCTGGCCCCAGCACCACGCTCATCGAGCCGGCCGGTGCATTCACCGCTTCGAGATTCACCAGGCCCTGGCGCACGGCTTCACGCGCCAGCTCGAGCGGACGATCGCCCGCGACCAGCTCGGCCAGCGTGTAGCGGCCGCCCGCGCCGGCGTAACCCTGCTCGCGCCGGCCGTTGTGCTCGACGATCACCGAGACATTGAGCCGCACCAGCGGGCGGATATCGGCGCTCAGCGTGCCATCACTGGCGGCAATCAATATGGTCTCGTGTACCGCATGGCAACTGGCCATCACGCGCACCACGCGCGGATCCATGCGCCGCGTCTCGCGATCGATGCGCTCCAGCCACGCGACCTTCTGTTCATCGGAGAGACTGGTCAGCGGATCATTCGGCAGATAAAGCCGATGGCCGCTGACCTTGCGCCAGGCCTGCACCGCACCCTGGTTGGGCCGGCCGGCGATCGCGCGCGCCGCACGCGCCGCCTCTTCCAGCGCCTGCGGCATGATCTCGTCGGAATAGGCAAAGCCGGTGCGCTCGCCCGCCATCGCGCGCACGCCCACGCCCTGCTCGATGCTCGAGCTGCCTTCCTTGACGATGCCATCTTCCAGCGCCCAGGACTCTTCCTGCGACACCTGGAAATACA
This sequence comes from uncultured Gammaproteobacteria bacterium, assembly GCA_963764065.1. Lineage (GTDB taxonomy): Bacteria > Pseudomonadota > Gammaproteobacteria > Steroidobacterales > Steroidobacteraceae > FEN-1191. The sequence goes on from CAVXRM010000005.1 coordinate 447,159, forward strand.
GATCCGCCGAATCGACCGCCGCGCCCAGCACCAGATCGAGTGCGCTGCCCAGCAAGCCCTCATCGAGACCGGCGGGATCCAGCAGCGAGCTGCGCGCCGTCTTGAGCGCAGCGGCACTGAAGGGCGCGTTGGCGCCAGCCGCAGCCCCCGCCAGTGGCGAGGGCGTCTGCGGATCGGTTACACGGCTCGTGGCAGGTTGTACGGTGGTGTTCATGGCTGGCTCCGCCTCGCGCTCAATTGTGCAGCACGCGATGGTTCAGCGCCGGGAAATTGCGGCGCGCTTCGGCCTGTGCAGTGAGATCGAGCGGTGCGCACAAGGCGCCATCGCCCTCGGCCTGCTGCACCAGGATGCGACCCCAGTAGTCGATGATCATGCTGTGGCCATGGGTACGCCGGCCGTTGGCGTGCTCGCCCCACTGGCCGCTGGCCACCACGAAACACAGGTTCTCGATCGCGCGCGCGCGCAGCAGCGGCTCCCAGTGGGCCGCGCCGGTCGTGGCGGTGAAGGCCGCAGGCACCACCAGCCACTGCGCACCGGCGTCCAGCAGTCGCCGGTACAGCTCGGGAAAGCGCAGGTCGTAGCAGATCGAGAGTCCGAGTTTCCCCGCCGGCGTATCGAGCGCAACGATCTCGTGGCCGGGCGCCATGTGCGCCGACTCGCGATAGCTTTCTTTTTTTTCAGGCAAATCGACATCGAACAGGTGGATCTTGTCGTAGCGGGCCGCGCGCTCGCCATGCTGGTCGTACACCAGGCAGGACTGCGAGATGCGCTCGCCCGGCGCATTGGCGATCGGCACCGAGCCGGCGACGATCCACAGTTGCAGTTCGCGCGCGCGGCGCGCGAGGAAAGCCTGTACTTCGCCCTGGCCATCGGCTTCGGCCAGTGCGCGCCGGTCGGCATCGCGACGCGCCATCATCGAGAAATTCTCCGGCAGCACGGCGACGCGCGCGCCCTGCGCCGCAGCGCTCTCGAGCAGGCGCCCGGCCGTCGCCAGGTTGGCCGCGCGCTCCTCACCCGAGCACATCTGCAGTGCGGCAACGCTGGAAGAACCGGTCGCAGCGGCGTTCATGGCCATCAGGCTAGCACGACATCGAACTGTTCGAGGCTGTAGAGCGCCTCGGCCTGCAGGCGCACTGGCCGCCCCACCTGGCTCTCGAGATCGGCCATCACCGGCGCGTCTTCATCGAGCAGCCGCTCGACCACTTCGGGGTGCGCGAGGATCAGCAGCTGCTCGACGCGGAACTGCGCGCACTGGCGCAGCGCCTCGCGGTAGATCTCGTGGCAGATGGTCTCGGCACTGCGCACGAAGCCGCGCCCCTGGCAGGCGGCGCAGGGCTCGCACAGCAGGTGCTCGAGGCTCTCGCGGGTGCGCTTGCGCGTCATCTCCACCAGACCCAGCGGCGAGATGCTGGCGATCTGGTTCTGCGCGCGATCGCCGGCCAGCGCGCCCTGCAGCGCCGCCAGCAGCTGTTCACGGTGGGTGGCATCCTGCATGTCGATGAAATCGACAATGATGATGCCGCCCAGGTTCCGCAGACGCAGCTGGCGCGCGATCGCCACCGCCGCCTCGAGGTTGGTGCGATACACGGTTTCTTCGGGATTGCGATGCCCCACGTAGGCGCCGGTGTTCACATCGATCGTGGTCATCGCCTCGGTCTGGTCGATCACGATGTAGCCGCCGGATTTCAACGGCACCTTGCGATCGAGCGCGCGCGCGATCTCTTCCTCGACGCCATGCAGTTCGAACAACGGCGGTGCGCCGTTGTACTGCTCGATGCGCTCCACCGCCTCGGGCATGAAGCTCTGCGCGAACTGGCGCAGGCGCGCATATTCGGCCGGAGCATCCACGAGCACGCGGCGCACATCGGCGCCGAGTTCATCGCGCAGCATGCGCGGGCCCAGCGCCAGGTCTTCGTGCACCAGCTCACCGCAGCTGGCCTGGAGATGTTGCTGGCGCACGTGTTCCCACAATCGCGCCAGGTACAGCATGTCGGCGCGCAGCGCTTCCGGCGGCGCGCGGTAGGCGGCCGTGCGCACGATATAGCCGCCCTTGCCGCCGCTTGGCCCTTCGGCGCCCACCTGCGCTGCGGGGTTTTCCATCAGCTCGCGCACCTGCACGCGCAGTTGCTCGCGCGCCTCCGGATCCTCGATGCGCGAGGACACGCCCACGCCCTGTCCGCGCGGCATGTAGACCAGGAAGCGCGAGGGCAGCGAGATGAACGTGGTGAGTCGCGCGCCCTTGGTACCGAGCGGGTCCTTCAGCACCTGCACCAGGATTTCCTGGCCAGGCAACACCAGCTCGCCGATCTCCGGCACCGGCGGCACGGCCTCGGCCTCCGCCGGCACCGCGCGCGCAATATCGCTGGCATGCAGGAAGGCCGTGCGCGCCAGCCCGATGTCGATGAAGGCCGCCTGCATGCCCGGCAGCACCCGCGACACGCGGCCCTTGTAGAGATTCCCGACCAGGCCGCGGCGACTGGCGCGCTCGACATACAGCTCCTGGGTGCTGCCGTTGTCGATCAGCGCGGCACGCGTCTCGCGCGGCGTCACATTGATCAGGATCTCGCGCATCAGGCAGGTCCTGGCGGCAACGCTGCAGGCTGCCAGCGCGGCACGCCGGCGGCATCGAGCAGTGCCGCGGTCTCGAACAGCGGCAAACCCATCACGCCTGAGTAACTGCCTTCGAGCTTCTCGACGAATACCGCGGCGATGCCCTGGATGCCATAGCCTCCGGCCTTGTCCACGGGCTCGCCGCTGTCCCAGTAACGCTCGATCTCGTCGGCATCGATGCGCCTGAAAGTCACCGTGCTGCGTGCGAGCCGCAGCGTCTCGCCGTGCTTGCCCACCAGCGCCACTGCGGTCAGCACCCTGTGACTGCGGCCCTCGAGCCGCGCCAGCATCGCCAGTGCGGCCGCGCGATCGACCGGCTTGCCCAGCATCTCATCGCCCAGCACCACGGCCGTATCGGCACCCAGCACCGGCAGCTTCGAGGCACGCTCGCGCTCGCGCACCTGGCGCGCCTTCGAGAGCGCGAGGCGCCTGATGCAGGCTTCCAGGTTCTCGCGCGGCTCGCGCACTTCGGCAATTTCCGGCGCGGCGATGCGATGCGCCACGCCGATCTGGCGCAGCAGCGCACTGCGCCGCGGCGATGCGGATGCCAGGATCAGGTCAGGTTCACTCATGTTGTTCATTCACGATGATAGGGGTGCCCGGCCAGCAATGTCGTGGCGCGATAAAGCTGTTCGGCCACCAGCACACGCGCCAGCGCATGCGGCAGCGTCAGTGCCGAGAGCGACCAGCGCAAGGCCGCGCGCTTGATAACGTCCGCGCCAAGTCCGTCGGCGCCGCCGATGATGAAATTGACGGGCTCGCCACTCTGGCGGCGCGCCGCGAGCCATTCACCCAACTGCACGCTGCTGTACTGCCTGCCGCGCTCGTCGAGCGCCACGTTATAGCTGCGCGGCTCGAGCAGCGCCAGGATGCGCTCGCTCTCGGTGGCGATCGCGCGCGCCGCATCGCCGCGGGCGCTGCGCCTGCCGGGCGGCACCTCGCACAGCTCCAGCGCCTCGGCGCCACGCAGGCGACGCGAATAGTCGTTGAATGCGGCCTCGGCCCAGCCGCCCAGGCGCGTCCCCACGGCGATCACACGCCAGCGCATGGGCTTAAGGGCTCTGCGGCCTCTTGTCCGGTGGCGACGCGCGGCGCGCGGCGGCCGGCGCCTCCCAGAGCTGCTCGAGCGCATAGAACTCGCGCACCCGCGGCAGCATCACGTGCACCAGTACATCCTGCAGGTCGACCAGCACCCACTCGGCGTCCTGCTTGCCCTCGGTGCCCATCGGCCGCCGGCCGGCGGCCTTGGCGCGCTCGATCACGAGCTCGGCCAGCGAGCGCACATGGCGATCGGAAGTGCCGGAACACACGATCATGGTGTCGGCGACATCGGTCAGGCTGCGCACATCGAGCACCTTGATGTTCACGCCCTTCATGTCGGTGAGCGCGCCGAGCGCGAGCTTTTCCAGGGCAATCAGCGCGGCGCTGCGCGGCAGCTTGGCGCTGGCTTTGTGGGCGCCTGCGGCGGCGATGCCAGCTGCAGCCTTGCGCCCGGCCTTGGGTGCAGCTTTAGGGGCGCCACGCGCGCTCTTGCCGGAGCGACCCGGGCGTGTTGCGGAGCGGTGCGATTTCCTGGCGGGCGATTTTCTGCTGGCGGCGCGGGGCGGACGGCGGCTGGTAGCCATGCGTGGGACTGGACCTCGATTCAATGCTCAGGCACTGCGCCGAGCATAGCACCCGCTGGCCACGATCAGCTCGCGCACCGCATCGGGCACCAGATAGCGCAGGTCGCGCCCGGCCACGATCAATTGGCGCAGTTCGGTGGAGGAGATCTCCAGCTGCGTGACCGCGTGCACGTAGACCCGTCCGGCGGCTGCCACATGCAGGTCACGGACGCTCCCGGTGCCACGATCGACCATCACCTCGCCCAGGGGGCCGGTGATCGGCGCCTTCCAGCCCGGGCGGTGCGCCACGACCACGTGCGCCAGCTCGAAGATCTCGCGCCAGCGATGCCAGTGGGGCATGCCGAGGAAGGCATCCATGCCCAGCAGTAAACATAATGAGCGCTCGGGGTACTCGCGGCGCAGGTCGAGCAGCGTATCGACGGAATACGACACGCCCGTGCGGCGCATCTCGCGATCGTCGGCCACGAAGGCGCTCTGGCCCGCGATCGCGGCCTGGACCATCTGCAGCCGCAGCTCGGGCGGCGCCAGCGAGGCATCGCGGTGCGGCGGATCGCCGGTGGGCAGGAAGCGCACCTGCGCCAGGCGCAGTGACTGCCACAGCTCGAAGGCAGTGCGCAGGTGGCCATAGTGGATGGGGTCGAAGGTGCCGCCAAAGATGCCGATGGGCTCGCTCATGCACGCGCTCGAAGCTGCAACGCCGCGCTGCGCGGCACCGGCAGTGTACGCTGGCCGCACAGCTCCACGCACAGCAGCGCCATCTCGTCCCAGGCGTTGCCGTGCGCGCGACCCTTGGCACAGCGATCGGCGCGCGTGGCGCGCGCCACCAGCCGCGCCAGCGGCAGTTTGCCGCCGCCCTGCTCGTGCACGGCCCGCACCAGCCACCAGAGAATCCGCACTTCCTCGGCGCCTTCGGCGCGCAGCCCCGCCAACACCCGTAGTGCGCGCGTGGCATCGCGCGCGGCCAGCGCGTCGGTGAGCGATTTCACATCGAAGCGCGCGCTGTCGCTCAGCGCTTCGGCGAGCTGCGTGGCATCGAGTTTCGTGCCCGCACCGTAGCGCAGCAGCAGCTTGTCGATCTCCTGCCGCGCGGCCAGCAGATTGCCCTCGGTGGCTTCGACCAGCAGCGCGATCGCCTCCTCGCTGGCCTCAAGGCCCACCGCGCGCAGCCGCTGGCGCAGCCACCCCGGGAGCCGCGCGGCCTCGATCGGCCACAGCGGCAGCCATACGCCGCGCTCCTGCACCGCACGCACCCATTCGCTCCCCTGCACGTCACGATCGAGCCGGCCGGTAAGCACGATCAGCAACAGGTCATCGCCCGCCGCGGCGATCAGCTTCAGGAGCGTAGCCGCGCCATGGCCAGGCTTGCCGCCGGGCATGCGGATCTCGAGGATGCGCCGGCTCGCGAACAGCGACAGCGTCTGCGTGGCGCCCAGCGCCTCTTCCCAGACCGCGGCGCTGCGTTCGATGAACACCTGCAGTCGCTCATCGAAACCCGCGCGCCGCGCGGCCGCGCGGATCGCATCGAGCGCTTCCATGCGTGAGCAAGGGATCATCGCCCGAAACCAGGTACACGGGCGCGAGGCGCCCGGCGAGATGGCCGGAAAGCTGTTCGGTGGTAAGTTTCACAGTGCGGCTCGTTGCGCGACAGAGGTCATTGTATGGCTACCAGAATAGCGCTGACTATGGTCATCAGCTGCATAGTTGCAATGAATCACTGCCTTGCAGCTTCAGCAGTACCGCCAATGGCATCCCGCGTGCCGGCAGACGCCGAGAAGGACGTCATCGTCCGGGAGGTCATGCGTGGTGGCGGAATTCCGGGCATTCAGACCGTAGTGGTCAACAAGGACCGCATCGTATGGCACAGAAGCTACGGGTATGCCGTGCTCGCGCAGCCCGGGCCGGTCGCGCCGATGAGAGATGACTCGATTCTCTATACCTGCTCCGTCAGCAAAATAGTAACCGCCATTGCGGTGATGCAGCAGGTTGAAAAAGGTCGCATAGCGCTCGACGACGATATCAATGAATCCCTGCCGTTCCCGGTTCGCAACCCCAGGTGGCCGGAGGTACCAATCACCTGGAGGATGCTGATGACGCATTCTTCAAGCATCGACGTTGATCAGCGCATAGAAGACTCAGTCTACTTCTATGGTGTTGACAGCCCAATATCGCTGCAGAGCTACGTCGAGGACACCCTCAAGCCGTCGGGCGCCCAATATCAGTCCAAGTGGTTTCGCGACCAGAAACCGGGAACCGAACGGATCTACTCGGACATTGCGGTCGACCTCTTGGGTTATGCGCTCAGTCGCGTCGTGCGCGAGGACTATGCAACTTACGTCTCCCGTGCAATCTTTGTCCCGCTGCACATGACCGAAGTGTCCTATTCCGCGCACAACGTGCCGCTCCGGAAACTGACAGTGGGTTACGGGCGCTCTGAGCAAGCGGGCGGCTGGGTATTCGCGCCGAACCGGGTCGCGTTTGCGCATCTGCCGGCCGGGCACTCTGTAATCGAGGAGCAGATGAGCTCTCCCGACCCACCGGCTGGCGGTCTGTACGCCAGCGCCAGTCAATTCGCCAGGCTGGTGATGATGCTGCTGAATCAGGGCACTCTCGACGGTGCGAAAATCCTCGAGCCCGCGAGCGTAAAGCAACTCGCCACCTTTTCCGGCCACTGGAGCATCTATGGCTACCAACAGGGGCTGACGATCTACGCCCAACGGGACCTCGACGACCATTTGGTGTGGGGACACGATGGCGAAGATCGCGGCTACGTCGGGGCCGCCTTCTTCGATATTGACGCCGGCGTTGGAGCCGTCACGTTCGCGAATGCCAATCGAGAGGATTTCCTGTTGAGCCGGCGCCTGGTAGATCTGGATATGCATTTGATGGATTGGTTCAGGTGAGCGTCACACTGCGATTCATCGCCCTTGTCCCTGGCCTGTTGTTCGCCACGCAGCTCGTCGCTGCCGACTTGGCAACTGATCAAGTGAGCGTGTTTGTTCGGGCGGAAATGCAACGGCAGCACATTCCGGGCCTGACGCTGCTGGTTTCAAGGGGCGGCAAACCGATCCGGAGCGAAGGCTACGGGCTCGCGAATATGGAATTGAACGTCCCCGCCAGGCCAGCAACGATTTTCCAGTCCGGTTCCGTGGGCAAGCAATTTACCGCCACGGCGGTAATGATGTTGGTGGAGGCCGGCAAGGTGGGATTGAATGATCCCCTGACGCGATATTTTCCCGAGGCACCTGCGGCGTGGAAGCAAGTGACGGTCCGGCAGCTGCTGAGTCACACCGCCGGCTTCACCGACTATCCCAAAGGGTTCGACTATCGCAAAGACCGTACCGAAGCGGAACTTCTCAAGGTGGTCGAAGCGATACCGCTGGCCTACCCGCCGGGTACCCGCTGGAGCTACAGCAACCTGGGTTACCTGACGCTCGGCATTCTCATTCACAGGGTGAGCGGCGAATTCTACGGCGACTTCCTGCAGCAAAGGATCTTTCGACCGCTAGGCATGTCGACGACGCGCCTCATCGATGAGGCTGACATCATTCCAGATCGATCGGCCGGATACCGGCTGGTTCACGGCGAACTGAAAAACCAGGAATGGGTCGCCCCGTCCCTCAATACAACTGCCGACGGCAGCCTTTATTTCTCGATTCTGGACCTCGCCAAGTGGGACGCAGCCCTCTACACCGAGCAGCTCCTGAAGAAGGCCAGTATGGCGCAGATGTGGACGGTGACCCCATTGCACAACGGACAACCGAACTCGGGCCACTACGGTTACGGATGGTTCATTGAATCACAGGATGGACACCGCCTGATTGAGCACCAGGGCCAGTGGCAAGGCTTCGAGACTCAGATCTCCCGCTACGTTGATGACCAGCTCACCGTAGTTGTCCTGACCAACCTCGCCGATGCACAGCCGGACCGCATTGCCCACGGCGTTGCCAGCATGTATTTGCGCAACGGGGCAGCACCGTAGTCCTCGGCGCGGCCGCAACATCGATCGCTTCCCTGCCAGTAGCAAAGAAGAAATATGACCGTCAATTCAGGGTGGTATTCGACGCAATTCGTGCGCTGATGTTCGAGCCAGAGCTGAAGCGCCGCGGAATCGGGTTCACTGCACGAATCGTCGACTAGCCAACGCGGTCAACTCGGTGCCTATGCCGCACGTCCCCCGCCGACGCGCTCGCGCCACTTTGCAACGTTCACGCCCTTGATCAGCAGCCACAGGCTCATCGACGATTCGCCGATCAATGGCAGCACCAGGATGGCCGGAATGATCAGGTTGGCAAGCGCCGGTGCAAACAGGGCCGCAAAGCAGGCGATCAGATAGGCAACGCCGGCGAGCTGCATCAATGCACCGACGAACCTTGGCAGGTAGCCCGAACGGAAGATCAGCCCGCCGTTCACGATGCAGGTGCCGCCGAAGAAAATCAGCGCGATATTGAAGGCAATGTCGTGCGACCTGAGGGCCAGGTCCGCCAGCACCTGCGCCTGCGCGGGCGAGAAGGCCTGCAGCGCTCCGGAATGCACCAGCGTCGGCACCACCGCCAGCAGGAACAGCTTGCTGATGGCTTCAACACCGAGCGACACCAGGTTGAACAGCACGGCCAGCAGCACCCACTGCCTGCTGATCGGGCGGAGCAACAGGTATTCAATCCACAGCAGCGGCACGGCGAGAATCACCACCAGGAAATCGGCGGCGACGCCGAGCCGCCACAGGAGCGGCGAGCCCAGGATATTGTGCGCGGTACGCGCCACATCGCCCGCCGCCAGCATCTGGCTGCTGACATAGCCTTCCGAGAAACCACCGAGCAGGATGATCGCCAGGTACAGTGCGCCGCCGGTGCGCGCATAGGCCTGCGGCGAGGCTTCAATCGTCATGGTGCTCATGGCTTGAGTGTACCCGATGGCAGTTCCCGCCCACTTGCCGGCGTCCATGCGCCGGATTAGGCTCGCTCCATGCCTACACTCTTCGAACGCATCATCAGCGGCGAGCTGCCGGCCGACATCGTCTACCGCGATGAACGCGTCACGGCCTTTCGCGACATCCATCCACGCGCGCCGGTGCATATCCTGATCGTGCCCAACAAGCCGATCCCCACCGCCAACGACATCGCTGATGAAGACGAGGCGCTGATCGGTCACCTGTACACGGTGGCGCGCGATCTGGCGCGGCGCGAAGGCATCGCCGAAAAAGGCTACCGGCTGATCGTGAACTGCAATGCGGACGGCGGCCAGGAGGTCTACCACCTGCACCTGCATCTGCTGGGCGGGCGCCCGCTGGGCGCGATGGTGGGAGCGCCCGCGGAGCGCACGGCCACGGAGCGCAAACCATGAGTGCCGGCACCGGCCTGTACCCGCCGATCCCGGCCTACCGGCGCGGCATGCTGCGCGTCTCGCCGATCCACCAGCTCTATTTCGAAGAGAGCGGCAATCCCAAGGGCAAACCCGTGGTGTTCCTGCATGGCGGGCCAGGCGGCGCGGTCAGCGCCGCGATGCGAAGATTCTTCAATCCGCGCAAGTACCGCATCATCCTGTTCGATCAGCGCGGCTGCGGGCGCAGCCGGCCGCACGCCTCGCTCATCGACAACACCACCTGGCATCTGGTGGCCGACATCGAGGCACTGCGCGAGCACCTGAAGATCAGGCGCTGGCAGGTGTTCGGCGGCTCCTGGGGCTCGACGCTGGCCCTGGCCTACGCGCAGAAGCATCCCGAGCGCGTCACCGAACTCGTGCTGCGCGGCATCTTCCTGCTGCGCCGCTCCGAACTGCACTGGTTCTACCAGGACCCGCTCGGCGCCGCCTCGCTGTTCCCCGATCTGTGGGAGCAGTACGTGGCGCCGATCCCGCGCGCCGAGCGTGGCGACATGATGGCGGCTTACTACCGCCGCCTCACCTCACGCAGCGCCGCGGTGCGCGTGCGCGCCGCACGCGCCTGGTCGGTGTGGGAAGCAGCCACCAGCTACCTGCAGGCTGGCAAGGCCGCGGTCGCCAAGTTCGATGATGCCGACTATGCCGCGGCCTTCGCGCGCATCGAGTGCCACTACTTCGTGAACGGCGGCTTCCTCAAGGATGAAGACCAGCTGCTGCGCGACGTGCGCCGCATCCGGCACATCCCGGCGGTGATCGTGCAGGGGCGCTACGATGTGGTGTGCCCGGCGCGCAGCGCCTGGGACCTGCATCGCGCCTGGCCCGAGGCGGAACTGCAGTACATCGGCGATGCCGGGCATTCGGCCTTCGAGCCTGGCAACAGCCGCGCGCTGGTCGCAGCTACCGATCGCTTTGCCGGCAAGTCCAGGCGACGACGTCGCGCGCATTGATCCGGCGTTGCAACGCTTCGGTCAGTGCCGGCGACGGGGCGGTTCATTGCGCCGATCGCCACGCGGATCACTTCGCGGGCCGCCACGAGCATCAGGGCGCTGATCGCTGCGTTGCCCCGGGCGGTAGTCGCCGCGCCGCTCATTGCGCCCTTCGCCATGCCGCTCGGCACGTTGTCCCCCGCGCTGCTCAGCGCGCGGCTCAGTGCGCGGCTCGCTACGGAGCTTACGTCGGCAGGCGTTGAAGCGCTCCAGCAGTTCGGCGTAAGCGCTATCGCTGCTGGCGCCGACTGCCAGCCATTCGTACACCAGTGATTCGTGCGCCTCGGCGCCTTCGGTGCGCGCCTGGCCCAGCCCCTTCAACAGCTGCTGCAGCTGGTATTCACGGCGCAGCGGCTGGTCCGGTTCGGGCGTCGCACTGTCGGTCAACAATTCGGTGCGGATGCACAGCAGCCGCAGTGAGGCTTCATTCGCGGCGAGATCGGTCGATGGCGCATCGCTTGCATTGCTGCGCGCCAGCTCGGCACGCAGCGCCTGCAGTGCGCCCTTGGGCCAGGCCCGCTCCGCCTCGAGATAATTCGTCGCATCGAGCCGGCGCGCTTCGACCGTTTCGGTGTCACCGCCCATCGCCAGCGCCAGGCGGTATTGGCGGATCAGGTTGCCGGCTTCGAGCACGTGTTCCCAGGCCTGCAGCTTCTCCCGGGCACGCGCCTGCTGCAGCTTGTGCTGGCCGCGCTCGAGCGCGGTCTCGAAGCGGCCGTAGAGCGCGCGCGCACTGGCCATCGGCAGCTCGCCGAGGGCGGTGAATCGCTCGCGCAGGGCCGGCACGCCCTTGAGGCCCGCGACCAGTTCGGGACCCTCAAGTGCCAGCAGCTGCTCGGCTTCGACACACAACGCCACGGCCTCTGCACTGCTGGCCGCCAGCGCTGTCTGCTGTTCGCCGTGCTGCTGCTGGCGCCGGGCGAACACCGCATCGCAGTGCTGGCGGAATTCTTCCCACAGGCGCTGGCTTTCATCCTGGGCCACCAACCCGATCTGCTGCCATAGGTGCTGCAGGTGCTTGACGTCTTCGGCGGCCTGGCGGCCGTCTGGAGCCTCAAGCAACTGCTGCGCACGCGCAATCAGCGCGCGCTTCGCCTCGGCATTGCTGGTGTATTCACCGTTGAGCTGCGCCTGCAGCGTCGCGCCGAGCGCATCGAAGGCTTCCTGCAGCGGCCTGTTCGCGGCGCGCTCCACCGGCTGCAGCATGCGCCATTGCTGCGCCGATTCGCGCAGCGCGCGCGCCACCTCGCGCCAGTCGGGCGGTGCTTCCTGCAGGCGCGCATTGAAGGCTTCGAGCCGCTGCAGCAGCGCGCGGCGGTGCTCGAGGTTCGCGGCCCGCTGCGCGGCCTGGTCAGCGAAGAATGCCTTGCAGGGTTCATAGGCCGCCTGCGCAGCGGCGTGGAAGCGCTCCCACTCGGCCTGGGTATCTTCGGTGCCGCCCTTGCTGATGAGTTTCCACTCGTCCTGCAGGCGCTTGATCTTGTCGGCCAGCTCGCGCGGCCGCTCGCTGCTCCCGACCAGGGCTTCCATCTGCTCGATCAGTTCGGTGCGCTTGGGCGCCACCGCGAACTTGCGCCAGTCCTGCAGCACTTCCAGCTTCGCATCGAAGCTCTGCAATTGCGCCGTCAACTGGGGCGGCACCTTGCCCAGTGCGACGAGCTTGCCCTCCACTGCGCGGCGCATGCCCGCTGCCTGGCGGGAATGCCCGGCCGCCAGTGTGTTCTGCGCGCGACGCACCAGCGCGGTCACCTGACGCAGCGCTGCAGCTGCGGCGGCTTGCGCTTTGGCACGGGCCTGCTCCCACTCGTCCAGCGCTGCGCTCGCGGCGCTCGCGGCGGCAGGCACCTGCTCGCCCAGCAGCGCCACATGACTCAGGGCCCGCCGCAGGCTGCGACAGCGCTGTTCATTCAATTCGGCGCATTGCGCGGCGATCGTGCCGTGCCGCTGGAGTTCGGCATGCAGTGCCCTGATCGCCTCGCCGAGCTGATGGTAGCGCGCCAGCTCGAATTCACCCGGTGCATTGAGCCTGCACAGTTCCTGCCAGCGCGCCGCATGCGCGGCCAGCGCGGCGGCAGGATCTTCAAGGCCCGCACCGTACAGGTCGGACAACAAGGTTTGCAGGGCTTCCAGTATCTGCCGCCGCTCGGGAGGTGCGTTGGCAATCGCAGCCACGCGCGCCAGCTCATCGGCAATCTGCTGCTGCTGGCGGGCAATCAGGTGGCGGCTGCGCGCCAGCGCCGCTTCGGCCCTGGCCACCAGCTCGGGCGGGGCATCGCCCGCGACCGCCTGCCACTGCGCGTCCAGGTGATCGACCGCCAGTACGTAGGCGCTGTTGACCGGCTGCAGGATGTGCCGCTCGATGCTGGTGCACAGCGTCTGCATCGCAGCCACATGCTCGGCGGCGGCGCGCCGCTCCGCCTGCATTGCATCGCGCTTTTGCTTGACCACGCGGTAGACGTTCTTGTCCTTGCCGCGCGCATCCTTCGACAGGCGCGCGAGCGTGTCCGCATCCTGCACGCGCTCGGCCGCGAGCCGGCGCAACAGCGGCGTCGCACCGCCTATCGCCAGCTTGCCGAGCAGTTCCTGATCATCGATCGCCGCCAGCGCCTCCGGCAGCAGTGCGGTATCCGCACACAACGACAACACCGACAGCAGGGCCGGTTGGCTGGTGGCATGGCTGCGCAATTCCGCCACACTCAGTGCGCCGCTCCCCAGCAGCTGCGCCAGCCGCTGCTGCGCGGCGCGCTGCACCTCGCCCAGGGCGTGGGTCTGGGCATGGGCGGGCTCGTCGGCATTCGTGAGGCCAGCCAGCGCGTAAAGCTCAGCGCCAGCCTCGAGCTGCGCCGCGGCATCGACAGGGTCACCCGCGCCCATCGCCTGGGCGGCCTGCCCCGCTTCGATCGGGTCGGTTGTCTTGGGTGCACCGGAGGCTGTTTGCAGCAGGCGCGAAATCACGCTCATGGGCTTGAAGGTCCTGGATCGTCGATAGCGTCGGGCAGTCTAGTGGCTCCCCTAGCGCTCGCGCAACGCGCCGCTGGGCACGCCGGCCGCCGTAATGATGCCGGCCCCCAGCAGCCAGGCGCGCGCATCCGCGGCATCGGTCTCGAACCAGCGCTGGGCGCTGCCCAGCCTGAAGCTGTAGCCCCATTCGTCCATGTCGCGCCAGGTGGCCGCGCGGCCGTAATCGCGTACGGCGTCGGCCAGCAGCACTTGCAGGTAACAGACGGCATTTTCTTCCGGATCGTCGCCCCCCGCATCGCGATCCAGGCCCACGCGGCGCTCGGGGGTCATGCAGATGTAGTGCGCGGCCTCGTGCAGGATCGAATGGAGCGGCGTATCGGGGCGCGCCAGCAGCGTGTTGCCCATCAGGCCGGCCTCGCTCTCACCCCAGTAGGAACCCGGGATCTCCTGGTCGGGTGCGACCAGGCGCAGATCGAGCCCATAGCGCGCCAGCAGGCGCGCGACCGCAGGGCGGTCGCTCTCGGCCAGACGCAGCACGAGTTAGCCGCAGCGCGCGCCCGGCAGCGCTTCAGATCACGCCGCAGGCCACGCGCGGGCCGGAATTGCCCGAAGGCTGCGTCGTGTAGTCATCGGCCTTGCCATGCACCACGAGGCTCCGGCCCTTGATGCTGGTCGGACCTTCACCGAGCGTCACGCCCGGGACCACGGTATCGATGCTGGCCACGCCATGCGCATCGGCCCTGAGGCTCGGCAGGTCGCCCGCATGGTGGACAGCGCCGTTCGCAGCGCCGTGCGCTGTGCCGCCCGGGTTGAAGTGCCCGCCAGCACTGCTGGCATCGGCTGCGGAGCAATCGCCCTTCTCGTGGATGTGGAAGCCATGCTCGGAATACAGTTCAAGGCCGCTGATCGAGCCGCGCAGGCGCACTTCGCCGCGATGTTCGGTGAGTTTCATCGAACCCGTGATGGTGCTGCCCGACTTCGATTCGAGCGTGACGGTCGCAGCATGCGGCTTGGGACCGGAGCTGCAGCCGATGAGTGCGCCAATGCCTACACCGATTGTCAACAGGATGCGGATCGGGTGCATGCGAATCTCCTTAAGCAATGCGGACACTATTGCCTATGATGGCAGCTACAGTATTACAGAAATCCCGGGCACAATTGGCGCCATCGGCCAGTGCGTGCACGCATGGGCCGCAATTACAAGAACGAAGACCAGGGAGGGCCGGGCTTGAGTGCTCGCGAGGAAAGCATTACGTGGCGCAACCCGGCGCGGCTGCTGCCCGCCGACGCGGTCTCGGCCGAGAGCCTGCGTTGCGCGGTCAATGCAGCCTGCGCCGGCGAACACACAGCCGCGATCGAGGCGGCGCGCTGGCCCGCTTACCTGCGCGAGCGCGGCGTAGACCTCGGCCTCAGCATGCTGCTGCAACGTGCAAACGAAATCCTGGCCTTTGCACTGCTGACGCCGCGGCCGCATCAGCGCACGCGCATCGCGCTGTTCGGCACCGTGCCCAGCCAGCGCGGCCGCGGCTTCACGGCCCGGCTGCTCGATGAAGTGCTGGCCGGCGCCAATGCGCGCCGCGAGAATTCCGTGGAACTCGAGGTCATCGCGCAGAATCATTCGGCGATGAAGGCCTGCTGGGCGCGCGGCTTCAAGCCGCTGGCGCGACTGTACGGTTTCTCGCACGCAGGCGATGAACCAGGGCGCGCCGCGCGCGTTGCGGCTGAAGGCGCGGATGATCCAATGGTCACGAGCGTATCGGCGCCCGAAGCGCTCGATTGGCTGCACGATCTGGATACGCTGGATCCGCAGGAACTGCCCTGGCCGGTCAGCGCCGCGGCCCTGCCGCAGCGCCGCTCAGTGCAGGCCTGGCGCTGCGAGCGCGCGCAGCTCGTGTTCGAGACCGTGGCGGGGGTCAAGCTCAGGGTGTGGAGCCTGGTCGATCGCGATCCGGAGCAGCGCGGCGCGGCACAGCTGCTGGCCACGCTGCGGGCGCAGTATCCGCACGCCATGCTCAAGACATTGCCGGTGTTTCGCCAGGATGGTGCGGCGCGTGCCTTCGAGGTGATGGGCTGGCGGCGACAGGCGCACTACCAGTGGTGGCTGCAGTGGGCCATGTGCGGATGAGCGCGACGCGACCTGGGCCAGTTACAGCGCCGCGAAGCGCCGCATCAGCAGCGCCACGAGGTCATCGGCCAGCGCCTGGGTCAGCACTTCGCGCTCGCGCTCCTTGGCCAGCAGCGTGCGCTGATCGAAGCTGTATTCGCGCGTCAGCACGTGCTCTTCGGGCGCCATCAGCTCTTTCCCCTGCGACTCGACCGCCACGCGCACGCGATAGCTGAGCTCGAAAGCCGTGGGGATATTGAACCCCGACACCGACAGCACGCGCTCCGAGGTGCTGTCTTCGAGTATGCGGATGGTCGCGGCGCCGGGCACATCGTCATCGAGACGCGCGCCGGTGCCGAGCAGTGCGGCGCGCAGGCCATGGCAGAAATCGCTCTGCGCATCCACGGCCTCGACGCGCGCACTGGCGAAGCTGCGCGGCAGCTTGTCGCTGCCTTCAAGGTGGAAACCGCAGCCGCTGAGCGCCGCGCCCGCGACCAGCACGGCAAGCGCGACATTGCGGAGCGCGCGCATCTTCACAGCACGATGTTCACGAGCTTGCCCGGCACATACACCACGCGCCGCGGCGTCGCCTCGCCCACGAAGCGCTGGACCGCGGCATCGCCCAGCGCCGCGGCGCTCGCCGTGGCCTGATCGGCGCCGGCCGGCACCTGCACGCGAGCGCGCAATTTGCCGTTCACCTGCACGATCAGTTCCACCGTCTGCTGTTCGAGCGCGGCCGCATCGGGCGTCGGCCAGGACTCATCGATCAGCGCGCGCTCGTGGCCGAGCTCGAACCAGAGTGCATGACAGATATGCGGCACCATCGGCGAGAGACACAGCACCGCCATCTCCAGGGCTTCGTGGCGCACGGCGCGCGCGGCCGGATCAGTGGCCGGAAAGCGTGCGATGGCATTCAGCAGTTCCATCACCGCAGCGATCGCCGTGTTGAACACGCGCCGCCGGCCGATGTCGCCCGTGACGCGCGCCAATGTCTGGTGCGTCATGCGCCGCAGCGCGGCGGCCTCGCTGCCAAGCGCAGCGATCTGCGCGGCGCCCAAGGGCGCCGGTGGCGGCCCTTCCACCACGTGGTCGTAAACCGCCTTCCACAGCCGGCGCAGGAACCGTGACTGCCCCTGCACGCCGTCTTCCGACCACTCGAGCGTCTGCTCCGGTGGCGCCGCGAACATCGTGAACAGTCGCGCGGTATCAGCGCCGTATTCTTCCACCAGGCCCTGCGGATCAACGCCGTTGTTCTTGGACTTCGACATCGTGCCGAGGCCGCCATACTCGACCGCCTGCCCGTCCTCGATCAGCACGGCACCCACGCGCGCACCAGCGGCATCGAATTTCACTTCGACATCGGCGGGGTTCAGGAACTGGCGTCGTCCGGCGCCCGGCTGTCGGTAATAGATGTGATTGAGCACCATGCCCTGCGTCAGCAGCGCCTTGAAGGGTTCATCGAGTTTGAGCAGCCCCATATCGCGCATCGCGCGCGTCCAGAAGCGCGAATACAGCAGGTGCAGGATCGCGTGCTCGATGCCGCCGATGTATTGATCGACCGGCAACCAGTACTGCACGCGCTCATCGACCGGCACCGTCGCCGCATCGCTGCTCGCGTAGCGCAGGAAATACCAGGAGGAATCGACGAAGGTATCCATCGTGTCGGTTTCGCGGCGCGCCGCGCCACCGCACTGCGGGCAGCGGCATTCGAGGAAGGCCGCATGCCTGGCGAGCGGATTGCCGGAGCCGTCTGGCACCAGGTCTTCAGGCAGGCGCACCGGCAGGTCCTGGTCGGGCACCGCCACTTCGCCGCACTTCGGACAATGCACCAGTGGAATCGGGCAACCCCAGTAGCGCTGCCGCGAGATGCCCCAATCGCGCAGCCGCCATTGCACGCGCGGCTCGCCGAGCTGGCGCGCCTGCAGGGCGCTGGCAATGGTCTTGAGCGCGGTGGCACTGGCAATGCCGGAGAATTCCGCGGAATTGACCGTGATGCCATCCTCGGCGTACTGCGGCTCCCACTGCGCACCGACTTCAGTGTAAGCGCCAGTCGCCGAGCGGATCACGGTGCGGATCGCGAGCCCATGGCGCTGCGCAAATTCGAAATCGCGCTCATCGTGCGCCGGCACACCCATCACCGCGCCCTCGCCGTAGGCCATCAGCACGTAGTTGGCGACCCACACTTCGATGGGCTCGCCGCTGAGCGGATGGCGCACGTGCAGGCCCGTGGCCATGCCGCGCTTTTCCATCACCGCGAGATCCGCTTCCATGGTGCTGCCGCGCCGGCACTCGGCCACGAAGTCGGCGAGCTTCGGGTTGCCTGCCGCCGCCACATTGGCCAGCGGATGCTCGGCGGAAATCGCCACGAAGGTCACGCCGAAGAGCGTGTCGACGCGCGTGGTGTAGACCTTAAGCGCCGCGGTGCCAGCGCCCGCGCTCGTGCCAGCACTCGCGGCGCCACGCAATGCCGCCACGGTATCGTCCGCATAGGGAAACGCGACATCGCAGCCCTCGCTGCGCCCCAGCCAGTTGGCCTGCATGGTGCGCACGCGCTCGGGCCAGGCGCCAAGTGTCTCGAGCCCCGCGAGCAACTCCTCGGCATAGGCCGTGATGCGCAGGTAGTACATCGGGATCTCGCGCTTTTCCACCGGCGCGCCGGTGCGCCAGCCGCGTCCGTCGATCACCTGCTCGTTGGCGAGCACCGTCTTGTCGACGGGATCCCAGTTGACGACGCCGGTGCGCTTGTAGGCGATGCCGCGTTCGCGCATGCGCAGGAACAGCCACTGGTTCCAGCGGTAGTAGTCCGGATCGCAGGTCGCCACCTCGCGCCGCCAGTCGATGCCGAAGCCCAGCGCCTGCAGCTGCTTCTTCATGTAGGCGATGTTCTCGCGCGTCCAGCGCGCGGGCGGCACGCCGTTGGCCATCGCGGCGTTCTCGGCCGGCAGGCCGAAGGCGTCCCAGCCCATCGGCTGCAGTACGTTGCTGCCCCGCATGCGCATGAAGCGCGCCAGCACGTCGCCGATGGTGTAGTTGCGCACATGCCCCATGTGCAGGCGGCCCGAGGGGTACGGGAACATCGACAGGCAGTAGTACTTGGGGCGCGAGCTGTCCTCGCGCGCGGCGAAACTGGCGTGGGTATCCCAGTATTCCTGGGCGGCGCGCTCAACCTGCGCCGGATCGTAGCGTTCTTGCATGGGGCTCAAAGGCAGCCGCGCACTGCTGCGCGGGTTCGAGCCCTGAAGGATACACGAGGCTGGCGCCCCTTGACGCGGCGCAGCGCGGCAGCGGGCCGCGCAGCAGGCCACGCGGCGCGAGCGCGCAGCGCATGGGGATTGCGCTGCGCGCCCGGCCTGTCGCCGTCGCTCAGTCGACCTGGATCGTCACGATGCGCTGCTGCCGGTTGCTCTGCACCAGCAGGGCGATCGCGCGTCCGGCCTCTTTGACAGCCTCGCGCAGCTGCGCGATGGAGTTCACCGCAGTGCGGTTGGCGCCCAGGATCACATCGCCGCTGCGCAGGCCAGCCTCGGCCGCCGGACCATCGGTCTCGGTCACCACGATGCTGCCGTTGGTCTTCAGCTGGGTCTTTTCCTGCGCGTTCAGTTCACGCACGCTCAGGCCCAGCTTCTCCAGCTTGTCACTGCCGCCACCGCTGCCGCGCGCCTTGGCCACCGTGGCCTTGTCCTTGAGCTCATCGACCACGACGTTGATGTGCTTGATGCCCTTGCCGCGCCAGACTTCCAGCTCGGCCGTAGCGCCCGGACGGATCGCCGCGATCAGCGCCGGCACTTCGGACGAACGCTCCACCTTGCGGCCGTTGACGCTCAGGATCACATCCTCGAGCTTCAGGCCCGCCTTGTCGGCCGGCCCGCCCTCATCGATGCTGCTGACCGCCGCGCCGCGCGGCCGATCGAGGCCATAGCTCTCGGCCAGCGCCGCGGTCACCGGCTGGATGCCGACGCCAATGCGCCCGCGCGTCACATGACCCGTGGCCACCAGCTGCTCGCGCACGCTGTTGGCGATGTCGATCGGGATCGCGAACGACAGGCCCGCATAGCTGCCGGTGTTGCTGTAGATCTGCGAATTGATGCCGACCACCTCGCCGTACATGTTGAACAGCGGTCCGCCGGAATTGCCGGGGTTCACCGCCACATCGGTCTGGATGAAATTTACGTAATTGTAGTTGGTGGCGTTGGGCACCTCGCGCCCGAGCGCGCTGACGATGCCGGCCGTGACGCTGTTCTGGAAGTTGAACGGCGAGCCGATCGCCACCACCCACTCGCCCGGCCGCAGCCGGCTCGGGTCGCCGATCTTCACGGTCGGCAGGTTCTTGGCTTCGATCTTCAGCAGCGCGACATCGGACTTGTCGTCGGTACCGACCACCTTGGCCTGGAATTCACGCCGGTCGGTGAGCCGCACGATCACGCGCGTGGCATTGTCGACCACATGCGTGTTGGTGAGGATGTAGCCATCGCTCGAGACGATGAAGCCCGAGCCCACGCCCTCTTCCGGTGTGTTGTCGCGCGGCCCGTTGTCGCGCGGCTGGCCCTGGAACTGGCGGAAGAAATCACTGAACGGATCATCATCGTCACTGCCTTGTCCGCCAAAACGCAGCGCCGGATTGCGCTGCCGCTTCTCGATCACCGTGACGTTGACCACCGCCGGGCCCACCTGCTCGACCAGGCCCGCGAAATCGGGCAAGCCGCGCACCAGCGCGCTGGGCGCACGCTCGGCGGCGGCCGGCGCGAGCGGCGCGGCGCTGGCGGCCGCACTGGCGGCGGTTGCGCTCTGCGGCGAGGCCGCGCTCGAGGATTGCGGGGCACAGGCAGACAGCAGCGTGAGGATCAGTAGCGCTCCGACAAGTCGGGGCGTGGCTGCGAAATTAGATGACATATTCAAAGTGCTCCACTCGGTTGTCAGTTTCTGGATCATAGCCTGATCGCTGGATCAGGCAGGTTTCAGGCCCTGCCCGGCAGAGGCAAGCCCCACCAGGCGCGGCGCCGCCAGCCAGCGCCGGCCGCGAATAACCAGGCCAGCACCAGCACCGGCCAATTGCCTGCCCGTGCGTAGGGGGATAGACCAGCCATCGGCACGACGGTTCCACGGAGCACCGCCGGTACGAATTCCGGCGCCGTGGCCAGCACCTCGCCGTGCGGGCCGACGATGGCCGAGATGCCGTCGTTGGCGGCGCGCAGCAGGTAACGCCCGGTCTCCAGGGCCCGCATGCGGCTGATCTGCAGGTGCTGGTAGCGCGCCGGCGAGCGGCCGAACCAGGCGTCGTTGGTGACATTCACCAGCGCGTCGGAGCGCGCACCAGCGCGAGCTGGGCGCTGCCAAAGCCATCTTCGTAGCAGACCGTGGGCGCGAGGCGCAGCCCCGCCGCCACCATCGGCGCCTGCAGCTCGCTGCCGAGGTGAAATCGGCGTACGGCAGGTTCATGAGCCGCAACCAATGGCGCACGAACGGGCGGCACAGGCAGGATACTCCGAATAGGGCACCAGGTGACGCTTGTCGTAGAAGGCCACGCCACCGGTCAGGGCCAAGTATCGAGTTGTAGTAGTCCTTGCCGTTGTCGGCCAGGCGCACCACGCCCATCACCACATCGGCGCCGCGGCCGCGCGAACTGGCCTGGATGTCGGCCAGGTAGCGCGCGATAGTCATTGGCAAGTTCGGGGATCGCCGATTCGGGCCAGATCACCAGGCGCGCGCCGGCGCTTTGATCATTCAGGGCGCGATAGCGCAACTTGGTGGGTTCGAGGTTGTCGACCTGCCACTTTTCATCCTGCGGAATCGCGCCCTGCAGGATCGCCACCGGTACCGGCGCGCCGCGAGGCACGGTCCAGCTCACCCGACTCAGCAGCGAGCCACCGACCCACACCAGGCCACGGAGAGCGAGCACGACGGCCCGCACGCGTCGCGCCGTTGCCGCGCCAGACCGCCAGCAGCGCGCCAGCCTGCCACAGCGCCAGCCCGGAGAGCCCGTAGACCCCCAGCATCGGCGCGTAGCCCGCCAGCGGACTGTCGATCAGGCTGTAGCCCAGCGATAGCCACGGAAAGCCGGAAATGAACCAGCCACGCCACCACTCGAACAGCAGCCACAGTGCCGGCAGGCCCGCCAGCCAGCGCCAGCCGTCCGCGGCGGCAACAGCCAGGCGCTGGCAGCGCCGAGCAGCGCGTAGTACGCCGCCATGAGCGAAACCAGCGCCAGGATCAGCAGCAGCGTCAGCCAGAGCGGCGCCGCGGCGATGGTATGGATCGAGATATAGAGCCACCAGGTGCCGGCGCCAAACAGCCCGGCCCCAAACCAGAAGCCGAGCGCGGCCGCCTCGCGCGGCGCGGCACTCGCGCCAGCGCCACATCAGGAACGCCGGGCACAGGATCGCCAGCGGCCAGAAAGCCAAAGGGCGCGAAGGCCAGGGTCTGCAGGGCGCCGGCCAGCAAGCGCCGCAGCCGCCACGACCAGCGCGCGCCTGCGCTGGCAGTCATCAGCGCGCGTCGGTCGCGGCGGGCGGCGGGCCCGGCGCCACCACCACCCGCAGGCTCTCGATGCGGCGCCGATCGGTGCGCAGCACGTGGAATTCGAGCGGACCGATGCTCACGCTCTCGCCACGCCGCGGCACACGTCCGAACTGCTGCATCACCAGCCCGGCAATGGTGTCGAATTCGTCATCGGCCAGCGTCGTGCCGAAATGCTCGTTGAATTCCTCGATGCGGCGTGCCGCCGCGCACGACGAACTGGCGCTCGCCCTGCGGGCGGATGTTCTGGTCGTCCTCGACATCGAACTCATCGTCGATCTCGCCGATGATCTGTTCGATGACGTCTTCGATGGTGATCAGGCCCGGCGACGCCGCCATACTCATCGACGACGATCGCCATATGATTGCGATTGCCGCGAAATTCCTTGAGCAGCACGTTCAGACGCTTGGCTTCGGGCACGAATACCACCGGCCGCAGGAACTCGCGCATGTCGAAGCGGTCGCGCGCCGCACTGCTGGCACTGGCCGCGCGCAGCAGGTCTTTGGCGAGCAGCACGCCGACGACGTCGTCACGTCGCCGTCGACCACCGGAAAGCGCGAGTGGCCCGACTCGATGACCATCGGCATGATGCTCGCCAGCGTGGCCTCGCGGCGGATGCACACCATCTGGGCGCGCGCCACCATCAGGTCGCGCGCCTGCAGCTCGGCCATGGTCAGCGCGCCTTCGACCATCGCCAGCGCATCGGCATCGAGCAGGCCGCGCTTGTAGGCTTCGCGCAGCAGTTCGAGTATCTGGCTGCGCTCCTTGAGGCCGCCAGCCAGCGTGCGCGTCAGCAGGTCGCGCCAGCCCGAGGCCTTGCTCTTGGTCTGGCCTTGCCTTGGGCTTTAGCCTGCGCCATGAATCAGTTGCTCCGATAGGGGTTGGCGATGCCGAGCGAGCGCAGGACGCGCACTTCGCGCTGCTCCATGCGCCGCGCCTGCGGCGACGCGCTCGTGATCGTGGCCGATCAGGTGCAGCACACCGTGCACATGAACAGATGCGTCCAGTGCGCGCGCGCGCTCTTGTGCTGTGCGCGCGCCTCGCGCAGCAGCACCTGCGGGCAGATCACGATGTCGCCCAGCTGCACTGCCAGCGCCCGCCGGCTGCGCGGCGGCCGGAAACGACAGCACGTTGGTCGCGTAGTCGCGCCCACGGTAGCGGCGATTGAGGCGTGCGGCTGCGCGCCGCACCGACGATCAGCAGCGAGAGCTCGCAGCCGCGCGCACGCGCGGCCCAGCGCCGCGACCGCCCAGCGACGCAGCGCCGCGGCGCCCGGCACCCAGCCGTGCCGCGTGGAGCGGCGCACGCTCAGTGCGAGCGGCGCGCACGGCCAGCAAGCTTGCGGCGCGTGTTCATTGCGGGTCTTCATTGCGCGCGCCGCCATTGACCGTTGCCGTTGCCGTTGCCGTTGCCATTGCCGTAGGCCTCATAGGCCTGCACGATGCGTTGCACCAGCGGATGGCGCACCACATCGGCGGCCGCAAAATGATTGAAGGCCACGCCCTTCACGCCGTGCAACACCTGCAAGCGCGTGGCGCAGCCCCGAGGCGCGCCCGCCGGCAGATCGGTCTGCGTGACATCGCCCGTGACCACGGTCTTCGAGCCGAAGCCGATGCGCGTCAGGAACATCTTCATCTGCTCGATGGTGGTGTTCTGCGCTTCATCGAGAATGATGAAGGAATCGTTCAGCGAGCGGCCGCGCATGAAGGCCAGCGGCGCCACTTCGATGACCGCGCGCTCGATCAGCCGCGCCACGCGATCGAAGCCCAGCATTTCGTAGAGCGCGTCGTAGATCGGCCGCAGGTAGGGATCGACCTTCTGCGCCAGGTCGCCCGGCAGGAAACCCAGCCGCTCGCCGGCTTCGACCGCCGGCCGCACCAGCACCAGGCGCCGCACGCGCTCGGCGCTCAGCGCCTCGACCGCGCAGGCCACCGCGAGGTAGGTCTTGCCGGTGCCGGCCGGGCCGATGCCGAAGGTGAGATCGCTGTCGCGGATGGCAGGCCAGGTAGGCGCGCTGATTCTCGCCGCGCGCGCGGATCAGGCCGCGTGGCGTGCGCACCGCCTGCGGATCGAAGTGGCTGAAGCGATCTGTCCACGCCGCGCTGGCCGTTCGCCGCGTGTTCGGTCGGCCGCGCTCGTACCCAGACCCGCGATGCACAGGTGCACCTGCTCGGCACTCAGCTTCGCCCTGGTGCGATTGCGCATGCAGCTGGCGCAGCGCACGCTCGGCCGCCTCCGCGCTGCTCGCCCTGCACGCGAAAGCCGTGCCCGCGCCGGCGGATCTGCACGCTCGAGGCGCGCTTCGAGCTGGTGCAGGTGCGCATCGAGCGGCCCGCACAGATTGGCCAGTCGCGCGTTGTCCGCGGGTTCGAGCTGGAATTCACGTACCGCGCCGGTCTGGGGTGCGTTCAGTCTCAAGCCCTCGCCTGCTGGGAATCGCCATCGCGGGTGCCAGCAGCCGCCCGCGCAGGGAATGCGGTCGCGCCTCGGTCACCTGCACATCGACAAAGCGTTGCAACAAGCGCGCGCGGCCCGCGAAATTGACCCAGCGATTGTTCTCGGTGCGCCCGGCGAGCTCCGCGCGGTCTTTCTTCGCCGGCCGCTCGACCAGCACGCGCTGCGTAGCTGCCCACCATGGCGCGGCTGATCGCCAGCGCCTGCGCATCGAGCTGCGCCTGCAGTCGCGCCAGGCGCTGCTGCTTGACCTCGGGCGTGACTTCATCGGGCAACGAAGCCGCCGGCGTGCCCGGTCGCGCGCTGTAGATGAAGCTGAAGGACTGATCGAAACCGGCCTCGGCACCAGGCGCAGCGTGGCCTCGAAGTCGCGCTCGGTCTCACCAGGAAAACCCACGATGATATCGGTGGAGATCGCGATGTCGGGCCGCACCGCGCGCAGGCGCCGCAGTTTGTCCTTGTATTCGAGCGCGGTGTAGCCGCGCTTCATCAGCGCCAGCACGCGATCGGAGCCGCTCTGCACCGGCAGGTGCAGGTGATTGGCGAGCTGCGGCACTTCGGCGTAGGCCTCGATCAGGCTGTCGGAAAATTCCAGCGGGTGCGAGGTGGTGAAGCGGATGCGCTCGATGCCCTCGATGCGCGCCACGTGGTGAATGAGCGTGGCCAGATCAGCCGTGCCGCCGCCCGCATGCGCGCCGGCATAGGCATTCACGTTCTGGCCCAGCAGCGTGAGCTCGCCCACGCCCTGTGCCGCCAGCGCGCGCACTTCGGCCAGCACCGAGGCCGATCGGCCGGCTGACTTCGTCGCCGCGCGTGTACGGCACGACGCAGAAACTGCAGTACTTGCTGCAGCCCTCCATGATGGAGACATAGGCGCGCGCACCTTCGGCCCGCGGCTCCGGCAAGCGCATCGAATTTCTCGATCTCCGGAAAACTCACATCGACCACTGCGCGGCCGTGCGTCGCGCACTGCGCCGATCATCTCGCGGCAGGCGATGGATGGTCTGCGGCCCGAACACCAGGTCGACGCAGGGTGCACGCGCACTCAGCGCCGCGCCTTCCTGGCTGGCCACGCAGCCGCCCACGCCGATGATCAGCTCCGGCCGCTGCTGCTTGAGCGCGCGCCACTCGCCGAGCAGCGAGTACACCTTGTCCTGCGCCTTCTCGCGCACCGAACAGGTGTTCATCAACAGCAGATCGGCGCTCGCCTCATCGTCGGTGGCTTCGTAGCCGAGCGAGCTGCGCAGTACGTCCGCCATGCGGGCGGAGTCGTACTCGTTCATCTGGCAACCGTAGGTCTTGATGTAGTAGCGCTGGCCATGTATCAGAACGGAATGTCGTCGTCGAACTCTTCGGCACTGGCGCCGGCGCCCGCCGGCACGCCCTCGGGCATGGCGCTGCGCTCGCGCGACTTCGTAGTTGCCGGTGGAACCGCCACCCGAACCGCCACTGCCGCCACCGCCACCGCCACCGCCCGCACGAGCGCCGAGCATCTGCATTTCGTTGGCGATGATCTCGGTGGTGTAGCGATCGCGGCCTTCTTTGTCCTGCCACTTGCGGGTGCGCAGCGACCCCTCGATGTACACCTGCGAGCCCTTGCGCAGGTACTCGCCGGCGATCTCGCCCAGCCGACCGAACATGGCCACGTGGTGCCACTCGGTACGCTCCTTCTGTTCACCCGACTGCTTGTCCTTCCAGCTCTCGCTGGTGGCAATGCGGATGTTGGCCACCGTCATGCCCGAGGGCATGGCCCTGGTCTCCGGATCGGCCCCAAGGTTGCCGACCAAAATCACTTTGTTGACTCCGCGCGCCATGTGCAGACTCTCTTGCGGGATTAAAGGGATCGCTATTGTAGTCGCCACCCGCCTGTCCGGCAGCGCTCCTTTATGGCGGCAAGCGGGCAATTCGGGCGCGCCAGGGGCCATCCGGGGCCCCGGCTGGGCCAAAACGGTGCTTCCCGGACGGTTCTGCCGCCCGCCCGGCCGCCGCCGCGGGCCATCGGCGGGCTGCCGCTGGTAGAATGGCCGATCCTTGCCTTTGCAATCGACGAGCCATGAAGACCATCAGCGTGCGCGGTGCACGCACCCACAATCTCAAGGGCTTCGACCTGGACCTGCCGCGCGACCAGCTGATCGTGCTGACGGGCCTGTCGGGCTCGGGCAAGTCCTCGCTGGCCTTCGATACGCTGTACGCCGAGGGCCAGCGCCGCTACGTGGAATCGCTCTCGGCTTACGCGCGCCAGTTCCTGTCGATGATGGACAAGCCCGACGTCGACAGCATCGAAGGACTCTCGCCCGCGATCGCGATCGAACAGAAGGCCGGCTCGCACAACCCGCGCTCGACCGTCGGCACGGTCACCGAGATCTACGACTACCTGCGCCTGCTGTTCGCGCGCGCCGGCTTGCCGCGCTGCCCCAACCATGGCATCGACCTTGCGGCCCAGAGCGTCGGCCAGATGGTCGACCAGGTGCTGCAGGCGGGCGACGAGCGCCCCGGCCTGCTGCTCGCGCCCATGGTGGTCGATCGCAAGGGCGAGCACGCGCAGCTGTTCGCAGACCTGGCGACCCAGGGTTTCGTGCGCGTGCGCATCGACGGCCATGTGCATGAACTCGATGCAGCTGCCAACTCTGGATGCGCGCCGCAAGCACACCATCGAAGCCGTGATCGACCGCTTCCGCGTACGCGCCGATTCGGCGCAACGCCTGGCCGAATCCTTCGAGACCGCGTTGCGGCTGGCGCAGGGCACCGCGCGCGTGGTGTTCACCGAGGGCGATGCGACGCCGCTGGTGTTCTCGAGCCGCCACGCCTGCCCCGAGTGCGGCTTCGCGGTGCCGACGCTCGAGCCGCGCATGTTCTCGTTCAACAATCCGGCCGGTGCCTGCCCCGCCTGTGACGGCCTGGGGCTGCAGGAATTCTTCGACCCGCAACGCGTGGTCGCGCACGCGCATCTGTCGGTGGCCGGCGGCGCGGTGCGCGGCTGGGATCGCCACAATCCGCACTACTTCCAGCTGGTGCAGGGCCTGGCCAGGCACTACCAGTTCGATCTGGAAGCGCCGTGGACCGAGCTGCCCGAGAACATCCGCCAGCGACTGCTGTACGGCAGTGGCGGCGAAGAGATCGAGTTTCGCTACCAGGATGGCCGCGGCGCGGGACAACGTCGCCGCCATGCCTTCGAAGGCATCGTGCCGAATCTCGAGCGGCGCTGGCAGGAAACCGAATCGTCCGCGGTGCGCGAAGAGCTGGGGCGCTTCCGCGGCACCCGCCCCTGCCCGGAATGCGGCGGCTCGCGCCTGAACACCGTCGCCCGCGCCGTGCTGATCGACGGCCGCAATATCGCCGAACTCACGCATCTCACCGTCGGCCATGCGCTCGGCCACTTCCGCGCACTCGAGCTGGTCGGCTGGCGCGCCACGGTCGCGCAGCGCATCGTGCGCGAAGTCATCGAGCGGCTGCGCTTCCTCACCGATGTGGGCCTCGACTACCTCGGCCTCGATCGCGCCGCCGACACGCTCTCGGGCGGCGAGACCCAGCGCATCCGCCTCGCGAGCCAGGTGGGCTCGGGCCTCACCGGCGTGATGTATATCCTCGATGAACCTTCCATCGGCTTGCACCAGCGCGACAACGAACGCCTGCTGGTGACGCTGCGTCGCCTGCGCGATCTCGGCAACAGCGTGATCGTGGTCGAGCACGACGAGGATGCGATCCGCAGCGCCGATCACGTGGTGGACCTGGGCCCCGGCGCCGGCGTGCACGGCGGCGAAGTCGTGGCGCAGGGCACGCCCGCCGAGATCATCGCCAACCCGGCCTCACTCACCGGCAGGTATCTGGCCGGGCTCGAGGCCATTGCGGTACCCGCGAAGCGCCGCAAACCCGGGAGCGCCAGCATCCTGATCGAGGGCGCACGCGGCAACAACCTGCAGGATCTGCGGGTGGAGATCCCGGTGGGTCTGTTCACCTGCGTGACTGGCGTTTCCGGCTCCGGCAAATCCACGCTGATCAACGACACGCTCTATCGCCATGCCGCCGCTGCCTTGAGTGACAGCGGCCTCGAGCATGCCGCCGCCTGCAAACGCATCACCGGCCTCGAGCGCTTCGAACGCGTGATCGACATCGACCAGGATCCGATCGGACGCACGCCGCGCTCGAATCCGGCAACCTATACCGGATTGTTCTCGGTGATCCGCGAGCTGTACGCGCAGGTGCCCGAAGCGCGCGCGCGCGGCTATGACGCCGGCCGCTTCAGCTTCAACGTGCGCGGTGGCCGCTGTGATGCCTGCCAGGGCGATGGCGTGCTGCGCGTCGAGATGCACTTCCTGCCCGATGTCTACGTGCCCTGCGATGTCTGCCGTGGCCGCCGCTACAACCGCGAGACGCTCGAGATCCGCTACCGCGGCCTGAACATCCACGAGACGCTCGAACTCACCGTCGAAGATGCCGCCGCGCTGTTCGCCAACGTGCCACCCGCCGCCACGCGCCTGCGCACCCTGCTCGAAGTCGGCCTCAGCTACGTGCGCCTCGGCCAGAGCGCCACCACGCTCTCCGGCGGCGAGGCCCAGCGCATCAAGCTGGCGCGCGAGCTTGCCAAGCGCGGCACCGGCCGCACGCTCTATATCCTCGATGAGCCCACGACCGGGCTGCACTTCCACGACGTCGCGCAACTGCTGCGCGTGCTGCAGCAGCTGGTCGATGCAGGCAACACGATGGTGGTGATCGAACACAATCTGGATGTGATCAAGACGGCGGATTGGGTGATCGACCTCGGACCGGGCGGGGGTGAGCACGGTGGGCGCGTGGTCGCGGAGGGCACGCCTGAGAGCGTTGCGGCGAACAAGGAGTCGATTACCGGGAAGTATCTGGCGGAGACGCTGCGGCGCGCGGCGACGGGCGCGGCTTCGGATCAGAGAGGGGTCCGGAAAAAAACGCCGTGAATCCGTCCCTGGAGGCTCCGGGCGCGACATCCTGTCGCGCACGGTTTTTTCCGGACCCCTCTCTGATCCGAATCCACACCCGCCACCGCGTGACGTGCCTGCGCGAGATTCTTTCCGCCGCGCCCCATGCTCGCCGCACGCGTCGGGCATCCCCTCCGCGTCGCGGTGGGGTGGAGCCGCGGTGCTCACCACAACGCGCGACGCGAGCGTTACCTCCGGGCGCAGCACGCAGTGCACTCACATCACTGAGCGCGTGTCGGGGCGTGAGGGAAGCGGGCTGCGCGTGGTTCAACAAAGCGTGTATCGGGGAGCGACTTGAACCATGCGCAGCCCGCTTCCCTCATGCCCTGGCACGCGCCCGTCGACGCAAGTGCTCTTCGAGCTCTACGCCACGGCCTCAGCGCATGCGCCGCGCGCTGGAATCGAAGTACTGGTGTACTTCCCCCGCACCGCCACGCTCACGGTAATCCCCACGCGTGTACGAGCTGACCACGCGCCGCCAGAAGGCCACCGCGGGCGCGTTGCGCAGGTATTCCATGATGTGCCAGCGGCCGGCGAAGCGATCGCAGATCAGGCGTACGGCTTCCTGGCCGACGCCGCGTCGGCGCCAGGGGCGGGCGATGAAGAATTCCGCCATTGAGAAATCGAACTGCTCGCGCCCCGCGGGGAGCACGCTGGTGCGCACCATTGCGAAGCCGACCGGGTTGTCTTCCTTGAGGATCGTCAGCAAGTGGGCGCTGGAGTCCGCGAACCAGCTCGCCAGTTGATCGGGTTCGCGGTGACCGAACTCCGTGAGCGCGGGAAAGATGCCGGTGCCGAGTGGCGCGAGGTCGTTGAGATAGTCGCGGTAGACCGATTCGATCCAGGCGCGGTCGCTTCTGGCCTGACGGGTGTCGCGGATGCTGATCGTCATGACACAGAAACACGAAAGCCCGTGCAGACCGCTGTACGGCCTGCACGGGCTCTCATGTCAAATCCGATCAGGATTAGTTCGACGGTGCCGCAGGAGCAGCCGGAGCAGCAGCAGCCGGAGCGGCGGCATCGGCCGGAGCAGCAGCCGGGGCAGCAGCGTCAGCAGCCGGAGCCGGAGCAGCGGCGGCAGGAGCGGCTTCAGGGGCAGCGGCCGGAGCAGCGGCTTCCTGTGAGCTGCAAGCGATCAGCGAGAGCGCTGCGACAACAGCGCCGAGAGCGAGCTTAGTATTCATCGATGAATCCCCAGATGATCAGAAGTTAAAAATGCGGACAAACTAGTTTGTTTTGCGACATCCCATCGCGGCTGTAGATTCTATAGAACCCGTAGCGCAATTCAATCATCGCCCCGCAAAAAAAGCGCCCCGGACCAGCGTCCGGGGCGGCAATTTCAGCGTTTCGCCAGCAAATCCCGAATTTGTCCCAGCAGTACTTCCTGGGCAGGAGGCGGCGGCGGCGGCGCGTTCGGAGCAGGCTTTTTCAGCCGGTTGATGCCCTTGAGCGCCATGAAGATGATGAAGGCGACGATCACGAAATCGATCACGGTCTGCAGGAAAGCGCCGTATTTGAGCATCACGGCTTTGCCGTCGGCGGCCACGCCGATCTTGGTGGCCCAGTCGGCCACATTGACGCCGGCGAGGGCCATGCCGATCGGCGGCATGATGACGTTCTCGACCAGCGAGCCGACGATCTTGCCGAAGGCAGCACCAATGATGACGCCCACGGCCATGTCGACGACATTGCCTTTCATCGCGAACTCTTTGAATTCTGCAGCGATTCCCATAGCCGAAGCTCCTTGCGTTGGTGGTGATGCGGGGTCTTCCCTGCTACCACCAACGCAGCTTCCAGCGCTGCCGGCCTACTTGGACTTGGAGGCCTTCTTCTTGGCGGTGCTCTTGGCCCCGGCTTTGACTTTAGCACCGCCCGAGCCCGCTTTCGCGGCAGATTTCTTCGCCTTGTCGGCCGCCTTGGCGCTCTTGGCAGCGGCTTTGGCGCCCGCCTTGGCCGCTTTGTGCTCGGCCTTGCCCGCAGCCTTGGCGGCCTTGGCAGCAGCCTTGTCGGCAGGCTTCTCATTCGACTTGTCGGTCGACTGGGCACCGTCGCCAGCCGCCGCGGCACGGGCCTTCTTGCCCTTGCCTTCCGGCGTCTCGCTCGGCACCGCAGCCGGCGCCGGACGGTCGACCAGCTGCATCAGCGCCATCTTGGCGGCGTCACCGGCGCGCGGCACCATGCGCAGGATGCGCGTGTAGCCGCCCGGACGCGTGCTTGAAAGCGCGGGCCCAGGTCGGTGAACAGCTTCTCGACCAACTCAGTATCGCGCAGGCGCGCGAACGCCAGCCGCCGGTTGGCTTCCGAGTCGCTCTTGCCGAGCGTGATCAGCGGCTCGACCACGCGGCGCAGCTCCTTGGCCTTCGGCACCGTGGTGCGGATGGTTTCGTGACGCAGCAGCGCAGCCGACATGTTGCGCATCAACGCATGGCGATGCGAACTGTTGCGCGAGAGTTGCCGACCGGAAAGCTTGTGACGCATGGTTTACTCTTCGAAAAAAATCAGATCAGGCCGCTCTCTTCATCGCGGCGCAGGCCGGCCGGCGGCCAGCCATCGAGGCGCATGCCGAGCATCAGGCCGTGGCTCTGCAGCACTTCCTTGATCTCGGTGAGCGACTTCTTGCCCAGGTTCGGCGTGCGCAGCAGCTCGACTTCGGTGCGCTGCACGAGATCGCCGATGTAGTGGATGTTCTCGGCCTTGAGGCAGTTGGCACTGCGCACCGTGAGCTCGAGCTCGTCGACCGGACGCAGCAGGATCGGATCGAACTGCATCTCGGTGATCTTGGCGACCGCTTCATCCTCGCCCTGCAGATCGACGAACACCGACAGCTGGTCCTTGAGGATGCCGCCGGCGCGCCGGATGGCTTCCTCGGGCTCGATGGTGCCGTTGGTCTCGATGTCGATGATCAGCTTGTCGAGGTCGGTGCGCTGCTCGACGCGCGCGGCTTCGACCGAGTAGGTCACGCGACGCACCGGGCTGAAGGAGGCATCGAGCAGCAGGCGGCCGATCGGCCGGCTCTGCTCTTCGAAGGCCACGCGCTGCACCGCCGGGCGGTAGCCGCGGCCGCGCTCGATCTTCAGCGTCATGTTCAGCTCGCCGGCCTTGGTGAGGTTGGCGATCACCAGGTCGGGGTTCACGACTTCGATGTCGTGATCGGTCTGGATGTCACCGGCCGTCACCGGGCCCGGGCCCTTCTTGTGCAGGCGCAGCTCGGCGGAATTGCGCGTGTGCATGCGCAGCGCCACCAGCTTCAGGTTCAGCAGGACGTCGACCACGTCTTCCTGCACGCCTTCGATGCTGGTGTACTCGTGCAGCACGCCGTCGATCTCGACTTCGGTGATCGCCGCACCAGGCATCGAGGAGAGCAGCACGCGTCGCAGCGCATTGCCGAGCGTATGGCCGAAACCGCGTTCGAAAGGCTCGATGACCACCCGCGCCTGACGCGGGGCCACGGGCTGCACCTTGACGACACGGGGCTTGAGAAATTCGGTTACCAGGGATTGCATAGGTGCTCCACCGTTACTTCGAATACAACTCGACCACCAGGTTCTCGTTGATGTCCGGCAGGACATCCTCGCGCGCCGGTACGGTCTTGAATATGCCGCGCATCTCCTTGTCGCTCACCTCGACCCAGTCGGGCAAGCCCACCTGGGTGGCCGAGGCCAGCGCGCCCTGGATGCGCAATTGTTTGCGGGCGCGTTCGCGCACCTGCACCACGTCACCAGCACTGCACTGGTAGGAGGCGATCGTGACGATCTTGGCATTGACCTCGATCGCCTTGTGGCTCACCAGCTGGCGCGCTTCGGCGCGCGTGGCGGCGAAGCCCATGCGATAGACCACGTTGTCGAGGCGTGATTCCAGAAGCTTGAGCAGCGTCTCGCCGGTGGCGCCGGTGCGCCGCGCGGCCATCTTGTAGTAACCGCGGAACTGCCGCTCGAGCACGCCGTACATGCGGCGCAGCTTCTGCTTCTCGCGCAGCTGCGTACCGTAGTCGGACAGCCGCTGGCGGCGCTCGCTCTTGATGCCGCCGGGCGGCACCTGAAACTTGCACTTGCTCTCGATCGGCTTGGCGCCGCTCTTGAGAAACAGGTCGGTGCCCTCGCGACGAGCGAGTTTACATGTCGGACCGGTATATCGCGCCATAGGGTTCTCGGTTCCTTAAACTGTTGAGCGCAACCGCGTCAGACGCGGCGCTTCTTCGGCGGACGGCAGCCGTTGTGCGGGATCGGCGTGACATCCTCGATGCTGGTGATCTTCAGCCCGCAGCTGTTCAGCGCCCGCACCGCGGATTCGCGACCCGGACCCGGACCACCGACGCGCACTTCGACATTCTTCACGCCATGTTCCTGCGCGGCCACGCCAGCCTTCTCGGCGGCCACCTGCGCGGCGAACGGCGTGCTCTTGCGCGAACCGCGGAAGCCGCAGCCACCCGAGGTCGCCCACGACAGCGTGTTGCCCTGGCGGTCGGTGATCGTGATGATCGTGTTGTTGAAGGAAGCGTGCACATGCGCGATCGCATCGAGCACGTGCTTGCGCGCCTTCTTGGGCTTCTTGGCGGCGCCGGCGGCGCCGGCCGCGCCCGCTGCGGCGGGTGCCGCTGCTGCGCCGGATTGCTGTGCTTTCTGTTCAGCCATAGTGATTGCCTGCTATCAAACCTTGCCCGGCGGGGCGTTGAGCTTCACGGCCTGCTTGCGCGGGCCCTTGCGGGTACGCGCATTGGTGCGCGTGCGTTGACCACGGACCGGCAGACCCTTGCGATGGCGGATGCCACGCCAGGTGCCCAGGTCCATCAGTCGCTTGATGTTCATCGAGACTTCGCGGCGCAGGTCGCCTTCCAGCGGCCAGCGTGAGAGCTGCGCGCGGATCGCGGTGACCTCGGCCTCGGTCAGGTCCTTCACCTTGGTGGTCGGATCGACGCCCGCGGCCTTGCAGGCCTCGGCCGAACGGGTCGGGCCGACGCCAAAGATGTGGGTCAAGCCGATGACCACATGCTTGTTCATCGGAATGTTGATACCGGCTATGCGTGCCATGCTTGTGCTCCTAACCCTGGCGCTGCTTGTGGCGCGCGTCGACGCAGATCACGTAGACCACGCGACGGCGGCGCACGATCTTGCAGTTCTTGCAGATCTTCTTCACTGACGGACGTACTTTCATCGCTCACCTTGACCTGGGGCACTTCGGCCCGCTCCGAGCAGATTCGCCTTTTTCATCAGGCCCGGGTATTGATGGGACATCATGTGCGCCTGTAGCTGCGCCATGAAATCCATGACCACCACCACCACGATCAGCAGCGAGGTACCGCCAAACTGGAACGGCACACCCTGCGAGGAAACCAGGAATTCGGGCAACAGGCACACGGCCATGATGTAGAACGCGCCCCACAGCGTGAGCCGCGACAGCACCTTGTCGATGTACTCGCCGGTCTGCTGGCCGGGGCGGATACCGGGAATGAAGGCGCCCGACTTCTTGAGGTTGTCGGCGGTATCGCGCGCGTTGAACACCAGCGCGGTGTAGAAGAAGGTGAAACCGAGGATCAGCGCCGCGTACAGCACCAGGTGCAACGGCTGGCCGTAGTTGAGCGCCGCCTGCACGCGCTGCATGAACAGCGTCCACTTGTTGTCGGTGGTGCCGGTGGCGAAGAAGCTGGCCATGGTCGCCGGGAACAGCAGCAGGCTCGAGGCGAAGATCGGCGGAATCACGCCCGACATGTTGAGCTTGAACGGCAGGTGGCTGCTCTGGCCGGCATACATCCGCCGACCGACCTGGCGCTTGGCGTAGTGCACGGTGATGCGCCGCTGCGCGCGCTCGACGAACACGCAGAAATAAGTGACGCCAACCACGATGATCACCAGCACGATCGCAAAGATCGGCAGGATTTCGCCGCTGTTGACCAGTTGAAGGTGCGGCCGATCGCGCCGGGAATGCCGGCGACGATGCCCGAGAGGATCATCATCGAGATGCCGTTGCCGATGCCGCGCTCGGTGATCTGTTCACCCAGCCACATCAGGAACAGCGTGCCGGTGGTCATGGTAAGCGTGGCCACGAGCATCCACTGGACGCCGCCCGCCAGCACCATGCCGCCATTCTGCAGCGCGGCCGCTGCACCGAAGGACTGGAACACCGCCAGGCCCACCGTGCCGTAGCGCGTGAGCTGCGTGGTCTTGCGACGGCCGGACTCGCCTTCCTTGCGATATTCCATCAGCGTCGGCACCACCATCGACATCATCTGGATGATGATCGAGGCCGAGATGTAGGGCATGACGCCCATCGCGAAGATCGACAGGCGCTGCAGCGCGCCGCCGGAGAACATGTTGACGACCCCGAGGATCGTGTTCGCCTTGTCGTTGAAGAAATTGGCGACCTTGACCGGATCGATGCCCGGCACCGGAATGAACGTGCCAATGCGATAGACCACCAGCGCGCCCAGCAGGAAGAACAGGCGCGTGCGTATCTCACCGAGGCGGCCCGCCTCGGCAAACGTCGCCGCCGGATTGGTGGTCGGGGAGTTGGCCATTAGTCCTCGATTTTGCCGCCGGCCGCTTCGATGGCCGCGCGCGCACCCTTGGTGACGCCGATACCCTTGAGCTGTACCGCCTTCTTGATCTCGCCCGACAGCACGACCTTGGCCTTCTCGGCGAACACCGGGATCAGCTGCGCAGCCTTCAGCGCCGCCAGATCGATCGGCGCCGTGCTGACCAGCGCCAGCTCGTGCAGGCGCACTTCGGCGCGCACGGCCTTGATGGCCGAACGGAAGCCGACCTTCGGCATGCGCCGCTGCAGCGGCATCTGGCCGCCTTCGAAGCCGACCTTGTGGTAGCCGCCCTTGCGCGCGCGCTGGCCCTTGACGCCGCGGCCGCAGGTCTTGCCCTGGCCGGCGGAGGCGCCGCGACCGACGCGCAGGCGCACCTTGCGCGAGCCTGGGCCGGGTTTGATGGTGTTCAATCGCATGCGCATCTCAGTTTCGCTCCACCTTCAGCAGGTGGCTGGCCGCATTGATCATGCCGCGGTTCTCGGCCGTGTCGGCCACCATGACCACATGGTGAGGACGGCGCAGCCCCAGGCCCCGCACCGAGGCGCTGATGTTGTGCAGCTGCCCGGCGAGGCTCTTCACCAGCGTCACCTTGATCTGCTTGCCTGAATTCTGTTTGCTCGCGCTCATGCCATTCACCCGAGGATCTCTTCGACGCTCTTGCCGCGCTTGGCCGCAATGTCTTCCGGCGAGCGCACCAGCGCCAGCGCGTTGACCGTGGCGCGCACCACGTTGATCGGGTTGCGCGAGCCGTAGCTCTTGGCCAGCACGTTGCGCACGCCGGCGCATTCGAGCACCGCGCGCATGCCGCCGCCGGCGATGACGCCGGTACCGCTCGAGGCCGGCTGCATGAACACGCGCGTCGCGCCGTGCGTCGCCCTTGACCGCGTAGTGCAGCGTGTCGTTCGAAGGCTGACGTTGACCAGGTTCTTGCGCGCCTGCGCCATGGCCTTGGAGATCGCCACCGGCACTTCACGCGCCTTGCCGAAACCGAAGCCGACGCGGCCGGCGCCGTCGCCCACCACGGTCAGCGCGGTGAAGCCGAACTGGCGGCCGCCCTTGACGACCTTGGCCGTGCGGTTGACCGCGACCAGCTTCTCGAGCAGGTCGTCGGCACTCTGGTTCTTTTCGATTCTTGCCATGCGATGCGATCCTGGATGAAATCCTAGAACTCGAGCCCGGCTTCGCGGGCAGCGTCGGCCAGCGCCTTGACGCGGCCGTGATACTGGAAACCGGAACGATCGAACGCCACCTTGCGTGACGCCCGCGGCCTTGGCGCGCTCGGCGATCGCGCGGCCGACGGCCTTGGCGGCCTCGACGTTGCCGGTGCCCTTGAGGCCCGTTGCGACCGGCTTCCTGCACCGTGGAGGCCGCGACCAGCACCTTGGCGCCCTCGGCGTCGAACATCTGCGCATAGATGTGGCGCGGCGTGCGATGCACCGTCAGGCGGGCCACGCCCAGCTCGCGGATCTTGGCGCGGGTCTTGATGGCGCGGCGCGCGCGGCGCTGCTTGCTTGGTGTCATGTTCATGCGCTACTTCTTCTTCCCTTCCTTGAGGGAAATCTTCTCGTCGGAGTAGCGCACACCCTTGCCCTTGTAGGGCTCGGGCGGACGGATGCCGCGGATCTCGGCGGCCATCTGGCCGACACGCTGCCGGTCGATGCCCTTGATCAGGATCTCGGTCTGGCTCGGCGTCTCGATGCGTGATGCCTTCGGGAATCGCGAAGCTCACCGGAT
The DNA here is from genome assembly GCA_963764065.1 of uncultured Gammaproteobacteria bacterium. Lineage (GTDB taxonomy): Bacteria > Pseudomonadota > Gammaproteobacteria > Steroidobacterales > Steroidobacteraceae > FEN-1191. Next base: position 485,002 of record CAVXRM010000005.1, read on the forward strand.
GCGAGAAGCCCAGCGTCAGGTTCAGCGCCTTGCCCGGCACCGCGGCGCGGAAGCCGACGCCCACCAGCTCGAGCTTCTTCTCGTAGCCCTTGGTGACGCCCAGCACCATGTTGGCGAGGTGCGCGCGCGTCGAGCCGGCACGCATGCGCGCCTCGCCCTGCCCTCGTAGCTGACCGCCAGCTGCTTTTCCTTCTGCGCCACCGACACGCCCGCCGTAACCGGCAGGCTCAGCGCACCCTTGGCGCCCTTGACCGTGACCACGCCCGCGCGCGACCGTGACGGTCACGCCCTGCGGCAGGTCGATGACTTTCTTTGCGACTCTGGACATGTTCAGTATTCCGTATGTCTCGGCGCCATCAGGCGACGATGCAGAGGACTTCGCCGCCCTGGCCGATGGCGCGCGCCTGCCTTGTCCGTCATCACGCCCTTGGGCGTGGAGACGATCACCGTGCCCATGCCACCGAGCACCTTGGGCAATTCATCCTTGCCGCGATAGATGCGCAGGCCCGGACGGCTGACGCGCTCGAGGCGGTCGATCACCGGCCGGCCTTCGAAATACTTCAGGTCGACCGTCAGCGCCGGCTTGCCCGCTTCATCGGCGATGTGGAAGTCGCCGATGTAGCCCTCGTCCTTCAGCACGCGCAGGATCGCGGTCTTCAGCTTCGAGGAAGCCAGGCTTACGTGCGGTCTTGCGCGGCACTCTGCCCGTTGCGGATGCGGGTCAGCAGGTCGGCAATCGGATCGGTCATGCTCATCGTTATGGCTCCTACCAGCTCGCCTTCGCGAGGCCGGGAATCTCGCCGCGCTTCGCGACTTCGCGGATCTTGGTGCGCGCCAGGCCGAACTTGCGGTACACGCCGCGCGAACGGCCGGTGATCGCGCAGCGATTGCGCTGGCGGCGTCGGGCTGGCATCGCGCGGCAGCGCCTGCAGCTTGGCCTGCGCCGCGACGCGCTCTTCCGGCGAGGTCTTGGGCGTGCGGATCGGTCTCCTTGAGCGCGCGCGCTTCGCGGCGTACTTCTTCACCGTCTGCGTGCGCCGCTTCTCGCGCTCGACCATGTTGGTCTTGGCCATTGCCGGTCCTTGCCTGACGCCTGATGCTTACTTGCGGAACGGGAAATTGAAGGCTTCCAGCAGCGCGCGCCCGTGCTGGTCGTCGCGCGCCGTCGTCGTGATCGTGATGTCCATGCCGCGGATCTGGTCGATCTGGTCGTACTGGATCTCGGGGAAAATGATCTGTTCCTTGACGCCCAGCGTGTAGTTGCCGCGGCCGTCGAAGGCGCGCGCCGAGACGCCGCGGAAGTCGCGGATGCGCGGCATCGCGACGCTGATCAGGCGGTCGAGGAATTCGTACATGCGCGCGCCGCGCAGCGTGACCTTGCAGCCGATCGCCAGGCCTTCGCGCAGCTTGAAGGACGCGATGGCCTTCTTCGACTTGCTGATCAGCGGCTTCTGGCCGGTGATCTTGCGTGAGATCGGCCACCGCCGCATCGATCGATCTTGCGGTCGGCCACCGCTTCGCCCACGCCCATGTTGACCGTGATCTTGGTGATCTTCGGCACCTCCATGGGATTCGCCAACGCCAGCGTCTTGCGCAGCTGCGGCACGATCTTCTCGCGATAAACCTGTATGAGCCTTGCCATGATCGTTTCCTGCTCGTACGCCCTCAGGCGTCGACGACTTCGTCGTTCGACTTGAAGAAGCGCACCTTCTTGCCATCGGCCAGCGTCTTGAAACCGACGCGATCGCCCTTCTTGGCGCCCGGATTCCAGATCGCAACCTTCGAGAGCGTGCAGCGGCATTTCCTTCTCGATGATGCCGCCCGGCTGGCTGGCCTGCGGATTCGCCTTGGTGTGCCTCTTGACGCGATTGACGTTCTCGACCAGCACGCTCTCGCCATCGAGCACGCGCACGACCGCGCCCGCGCCGGCCCTTGTCGCGCGCCGGAGAGCACCACCACCTGGTCGCCCTTGCAATTTCATCTGTCTTCCATCTACAGCACTTCGGGCGCGAGCGAGATGATCTTCATGAACTGCACCGTGCGCAGCTCGCGCGTCACCGGTCCGAAGATGCGCGTGCCGATCGGCTCGAGCTTGTTGGTCAGCAGCACCGCGGCGTTGCCGTCGAAGCGGATCAGCGAGCCATCGCGGCGACGCACGCCGCTTGCGGGTGCGCACGACGACCGCGTCGTACACCTCGCCCTTCTTGACCTTGCCGCGCGGGATCGCGTCCTTGACGCTGACCTTGATGACGTCGCCCACGGTCGCGTAGCGACGGTGCGAGCCACCCAGCACCTTGATGCACATCAGGGTGCGCGCGCCGCTGTTGTCGGCGGCATTGAGCAGTGTTTGCATCTGGATCATGGCTGCGGTTCCGTCTCAAATACTGGTGCGGGGCCGTTACTGCGCCGCGCGCTCGACGATCGACAGCAGGCGCCACGACTTGCGGCGCGACAGCGGCCGGCACGGCGTGATCGTCACGGTGTCGCCTTCGCGCGCACTCGTTGTCCTCGTCGTGCGCCAGCAGCTTGGTCGTGCGGCGCATGTACTTGCCGTAGGTCGGATGCTTGACCAGGCGCTCGATCTCGACCGCGATGGTCTTGTCCATCTTGTTGCTGACGACCTTGCCGGTCACGCGTGTGCTGGATCTTGTCCGTGGCTGCCTGCTCGCTCATTACTTGGTCACTCCGCGTCTTGCCGCGCTGCTCACGCTGCACGGTCTTGACGCGCGCAATGTTCTTGCGCACCTTGCCGAACTGGTCCGGCTTGACGCTCTGGCCGGTGGCGCGCTGCATGCGCAGCGCGAACTGCTCCTGGCGCAGCTTGAGCAGCTCGGCCTTCAGCTCCGTCGCCGGACTTGGTCGCGCAGTTCACTGGCTTTCATCAACGCACCTGCCGCTTGACGAACGATGGTGGTCACCGAGAGCTTGGCGCCGGCGAGGCGGAACGCCTCGCGCGCGGTCTCTTCGGTCACGCCTTCCATCTCGAACAGCACCTTGCCGGGCTGCACCTTGGCGATCCAGTACTCGACGTTGCCCTTGCCGCTGCCCATGCGCACTTCCAGCGGCTTCTTGGTGACCGGCACGTCCGGGAAACACGCGGATCCAGATCTGGCCGCCGCGCTTCACGTAGCGCGCCATCGCGCGACGCGCCGCCTCGATCTCGCGCGCCGTCATGCGGCAGCGCTCGGTGGCCTTGAGGCCGAATTCGCCGAAGGCCACGGGTTGCCCGCGTGCGCGAGGCCGGTAGTTGCGGCCCTTGAACTGCTTGCGGTACTTGGTTCGCTTCGGTTGCATCATGGCTCATGAACCCTATGGACAGACCTTAAGCTTGAGCCGGGCAGGCGTCGCGGCCGCAGCGGCCGGGGCCGCGCCTGGCGGGCACCGCAGCAGCCGGTACGGCCGCAGCCGCGGCTGCATCCGTCGCCGGCGCAGCGACTGCGATCGAGCTCAGCCTTGTCGAACACTTCGCCCTTGAAGATCCAGACCTTGACGCCGATGACGCCGTAGGTGGTGCGCGCCTCGGCCAGGCCGTAGTCGATGTCGGCGCGGAAGGTGTGCAGCGGAATGCGGCCTTCGCGCGACCCACTCGGTGCGGGCGATTTCCGAACCGTTCAGGCGGCCCGACAGCGCGCACCTTCATGCCCAGCGCGCCGCTGCGCATGGTGCTCATCACGGCGCGCTTCATGGCGCGGCGGAACATCACGCGCTTCTCGATCTGCTGCGCGATGCCCTCGGCGACCAGCTGCGCGTCGAGCTCGGGCTTGCGGATCTCGGCGATGTTGAGGCGCACGTCGCTGACCGGCATGCCGAGCAGCTTGCGCCGTCTCGGCGCGCAGCTTCTCGATGTCCTCGCCCTTCTTGCCGATCACGATGCCCGGACGCGCGGTGTGGATGGTGATGTTGACCTTCTTGGCGGCGCGCTCGATGTGCACGCGGCTGACCGAGGCTTCGGCAGGCGCTTCTTGAGGAACTGGCGCACCCGGAAATCGGTGTGCACCAGGACCGGGAACTGCTTCTTGCCGGCGTACCACTTCGACACCCAGTCACGGGTGATGCCGAGGCGTATGCCCATCGGATTGACCTTCTGACCCATTCGTCTAATCCTTCTTCCCGTCGCTGACGCGAACGGTGATGTGACTGTTGCGCTTGACGATGCGGGTGCCGCGGCCCTTGGCGCGCGCATGCGAAGCGCTTCAGCACCGGGGCGGCGTCGACCTCGATGCGCGGCGACCTTGAGCTCGTCGATGTCGGCGCCGTGGTTGTGCTCGGCGTTGGCGATCGCCGACTCGAGCACCTTGCGCACCAGCTCGGCGCCCTTCTTCGGCATGAACTTCAGCGTCGACGAGCGCCTTGCCGACGGGCTTGCCGCGCACGATGTCGGCGACCAGCCGGCACTTCTGCGGCGAGATGCGCGCGTAGCGCAATTTGGCGAATGACTGCATGGTTTACTCGGCTGCCGTCGACTTTCTTGTCGCCGCCGTGCGCCTTGAACAGTGCGCGTCGGCGCGAACTCGCCGAGCTTGTGGCCGACCATGTTTTCGGTGATCAGCACCGGCATGTGCTGCTTGCCGTTGTGCACGGCGATCGTGAGACCGACCATCTCGGGGATGACCATCGAGCGGCGCGACCAGGTCTTGATCGGCCGGCGATCGTTCTTGGCCAGCAGCTACCTGCACCTTCTTGGCGAGGTGCAGATCGACGAACGGACCTTTCTTGAGCGAACGTGGCACTGCTTACTTCCTCCGCTGCACGATCATGTTGCTCGTGCGCTTGTTGCGGCGCGTCTTCTTGCCCTTGGTCTGCCAGCCCCACGGCGACACCGGGATGCGGATTGCCCTGGCCAGACTTGCCCTCGCCACCACCGTGCGGGTGATCGACCGGGTTCATCACCACGCCGCGCACCGTCGGACGGATGCCGCGCCAGCGCTTGGCGCCGGCCTTGCCGTAGATGCGCAGGTTGTGTTCGTCGTTGCCGACTTCGCCGATCGTGGCGCGGCAGTCGATGTGCACCTTGCGGGTCTCGCCGGACTTCAGGCGCACGAAGGCGTAGATGCCCTCGCGCGAGGTGAACTGCACCGAGCCGCCGGCGCTGCGCGCCAGCTGGCCGCCCTTGCCGGGCTTCAGCTCGATGTTGTGCACCTGCGAGCCGACCGGAATGTGGCGCAGCGCCATCGCGTTGCCCGGCTTGATCGGGCGCATCGGAGCCCGAGCGCACCTCATCGCCGGCCTTCAGGCCCTTGGGCGCGAGGATGTAGCGGCGCTCGCCGTCCGCGTACTGACCAGCGCGATGTGCGCGGTGCGGTTCGGATCGTACTCGAGGCGCTCGACCACGCCGGCGATGCCGTCCTTGTCGCGACGGAAGTCGATGATGCGGTACTTCTGCCGCGAGCCGCCGCCCTCGTGGCGCGTGGTGATGCGGCCGAAATGGTTGCGCGCACCGGTCTTGTTCTGGTGCGACAGTCAGCGGCTCGTACGGCCCGCCCTTGTGCAGGTGCGAGCGGTCCACGCGGACGACGAAGCGCGCGCCCGGCGACGTCGGCTTGAGTTTGATCAGTGCCATGATGCGTTACCGCGTGCCTTAGGCCTTGCCCGCTGCGGCCGTTCGTAGTCGATGCTCTGGCCCTCGGCCAGGCGCACGTAGGCCTTCTTCCAGTCCTGCGTGCGGCCCGATGCGCTTGCCGAAGCGGCGCGTCTTGCCGGGCTCATTGACCACCTGCACGCCGGTCACCTTGACCGTCGAACATCAGCTCGACGGCCGGCTTGCATTTCGGTGCTTGGTCGCATCGCGACGCACCTGGAAGGCGTACTGGTTGCGCGTTCTGCAGGCCAGCGAAGTCTTCTCGGTGACGTGCGGGGCGAGCAGCAGGTTCATCAGCCGCTCGCGACCGTGCTCTTCACCGGACGGGCTTTGCGCTCATTGCAGGCGCTCCTCGATCAGTCTTCACGGCGCCGACGGTCACCAGCACCTTGTCGTGACGCGCCAGGCTCACCGGGTTGACGCGCGGCCACCGCGACCACTTCGACGTGCGGCAGGTTGCGCGCGGCCAGGAACAGCTTCTCGTCCAGCGCCTCGACGACGATCAGCACGTTGTCGAGCGCCAGCGCCTTGAGCTGGTTCGACCAGCAGCTTGGTCTTGGGCGCTTCGAGCACGATGCCGTCGGTGACCACCAGGCGATCCTGGCGCACCAGCTCGGAGAGCATCGAGCGCAGCGCGCCGCGGTACATCTTGCGATTCACCTTCTGCGTGAAGTCGCGCGGCGCGCGGCGAAGGCGCGACCACCGCCGACCCAGATGGGGCTGCGGATGGAACCGGCGCGCGCCGAGCCGGTGCCCTTCTGCGGCGTGCGGCTTGCGGCCGCCGCCGCGCACTTCGGCGCGGGTCTTCTGCGCCTTGGTGCCCGACGCGACCGGCGGCGCGGTAGGCGGTGACGACCTGGAGCACCAGGGCCTCGTTGTATTCGCCGCCGAAGGCGGTCTCGGAGACCTGCAGTTCAGCGCCGCCATTTGCAACTTTGAGCTTCATGGCTACTTCTTCGCCTGTGCCTTGGCGGGTGCGGCCGCCTTCGCTGCCGGAGCCGGCTTGGCCGCGGCGCCCTTGGCCGGCGCTGCACCTTGGTCGGCGTCACGCTCTTGCGCCGCGCCAGGCGCGCGGCCTTGACCGACGGACGCACGATGACCTGGCCACCCTTCGGAGCCGGGCACCGCACCGCGGATCAGCAGCAGGTTGCGCGCGACATCGACGCTCGACGACCTTGAGGTTCTCGATGGTGCGGCGGATGCACGCCCATGTGGCCGGACATGCGCTTGCCCGGGAACACGCGGCCCGGCGTCTGGCGCTGGCCGATCGAGCCCGGCGCGCGGTGCGAGACCGAGTGACCGTGCGAGGCGTGGCCGCCCGCGAAGTTGTGGCGCTTCATGATGCCGGCAAAGCCCTTGCCGATGGTGGTGCCGGTGACATCGACGCATCTGGCCGACCTTGAAGAGGTCGACCTTGAGCTCGCTGCCGGGCTGCAGGTCGGCATCGTCTTCGCCGGCCAGGCGGAATTCGATCAGCGCGCGGCCGGGCGCGACATTGGCCTTGGCGTAGTGCCCGGCCACGGCCTTGCTCAGCAGCTGCGGGCGACGCGCGCCGTAGGTGACCTGCACGGCGCGATAGCCGTCGCGCTCGTGGTCTTGACCTGGGTGACGCGGTTCGGGAGCACCTCGACGACGGTGACGGGCACGGATTCACCGGCTTCCGTAAAGACGCGCGTCATGCCGCACTTGCGGCCGACCAGACCGATAGCCATCTGTCATTCCTCTCAATGGGCACACACTTCGATTGGCGTGCGCCGCACAAAACAAAAGCGTGACTACTTGAGGGCAGCGATGCTCTCAGGTGGTCTTGGCGTGAACCTAAATGGCCGGCCAACCTCGCCCGATTCCGCGTTTTAGCGGTTTCGCCTGCGGTTGCCGAGGTTACCCGGGCGCCTGAAAAGGCCGCGCAGTATATCAGCCGCGGCCGGTTCTACAAGCCCCAAAGGCCAGCCCGATGCCCGGCCCGATGGACCCAGGCCCGGGCGCATGCCCAGGCCCAGGGCCGGATCAGTTCAGCTTGATCTGGACGTCCACGCCGGCCGGCAGTTCGAGCTTCATCAGCGCGTCGACCGTCTTGTCGGTCGGGTTCAGGATGTCCATCAGGCGCTTGTGGGTGCGCAGCTCGAACTGGTCGCGCGCGTCCTTGTCGCCGTGCGGCGAGACCAGCAGCGTGAAGCGCTCCATCTTGGTCGGCAGCGGCACCGGGCCCGTGACCGTGGCGCCCGTGCGGCGCGCCGTCTCGACGATCTCGCGGCCGAGTTGTCGATCAGGCGGTGATCGAAGGCCTTGAGGCGGATGCGGATGTTCTGGTTAGCCATGGCTAGTTTCCTTACTTCAGAATCTTTGATACGACGCCGGCGCCGACGGTCCTGCCGCCCTCGCGGATGGCAAAGCGCAGACCGTCTTCCATCGCGATCGGGGCGATCAGCTCGACCTTCATCTTGATGTTGTCCCCGGGCATCACCATCTCGGTGTTCGCCGGCAGCTCGATCAGTCCCGTCACGTCGGTGGTGCGGAAGTAGAACTGCGGACGATAGCCCTTGAAGAACGGCGTGTGTCGACCGCCCTCTTCCTTGGTCAGCACGTACACCTCGCACTCGAACTTCGTGTGCGGGGTGATCGAGCCGGGCTTGGCCAGCACCTGGCCGCGCTCCACTTCTTCACGCTTCGTGCCACGCAGCAGCACGCCCACGTTGTCGCCCGCGCGACCCTCGTCCAGCAGCTTGCGGAACATCTCCACGCCCGTGCAGGTGGTCTTCTGGGTGTCCTTCAGACCGATGATCTCGATTTCGTCGTTCACCTTGACGATGCCGCGCTCGATGCGGCCCGTGACCACCGTGCCGCGACCGGAGATCGAGAACACGTCTTCGACCGGCATCAGGAACGGCTTGTCGATCTCGCGCTTGGGGATCGGGATGAACCTGTCCATCTCCTCCACCAGCTTCACCACCGACGTCACGCCGATGTCGCTCGCATCGCCCTCCAGCGCCTTGAGCGCACTGCCGATGACGATCGGGGTCGTGTCGCCGGGGAACTTGTAGAGCGGTCAGCAGCTCGCGCACTTCCATCTCGACCAGCTCCAGCAGCTCCTTGTCGTCGACCATGTCGGCCTTGTTCATGAACACCACGATGTACGGCACGCCCACCTGGCGGGCCAGCAGGATGTGCTCGCGCGTCTGGGGCATCGGGCCGTCGGCGGCCGACACCACCAGGATCGCACCGTCCATCTGCGCCGCGCCCGTGATCATGTTCTTCACATAGTCGGCGTGCCCGGGGCAGTCCACGTGCGCGTAGTGGCGCTCCTTGCTCTGGTACTCCACGTGCGCGGTCGAAATCGTGATGCCGCGCGCCTTCTCTTCGGGCGCCTTGTCAATCTGGTCGTACGCCATGAACTGACCGCCATAGGTCTCGGCCATCACCTTCGTCAACGCCGCCGTCAGCGTCGTCTTGCCGTGGTCAACGTGACCAATCGTGCCTACGTTCACGTGCGGCTTGTTGCGCTCAAATTTCTCTTTTGACATGGCGGTGATCCTTAAAAACTACTTCCTGATGATGCTGTCGGCGATGTGCGACGGCACTTCGACGTACTTCGAAAATTCCATCGTGAATGTCGCGCGACCCTGGCTCATCGAGCGCACGGTGGTCGCGTAACCGAACATCTCTGACAACGGCACTTCGCCGCTGATCACTTTGCCCGAGGGCGAATCGTCCATGCCGGTGATCTGGCCGCGACGGCGATTCAGGTCGCCGATCACGTCGCCCGGAATAATCCTCGGGCGTCACGACTTCGACCTTCATGATCGGCTCGAGCAGCACCGGCTTGGCGCGGCGGAAGCCTTCCTTGAAACCCATGCTGCCGGCGATCTTGAAAGCCATTTCGTTGGAGTCGACGTCGTGGTACGAACCATCGAACAGCGTGACCTTGACGTCGACCACCGGGTAGCCCGCGATCACGCCGGTCTCGACCGCTTCCTTGATGCCCTTGTCGACCGCCGGTATGTACTCGCGCGGCACGGTGCCGCCGACGATACCGTTGACGAACTCATAGCCCTTGCCCTGCTCGTTCGGCTCGATCTTCAGCCACACGTGACCGTACTGGCCGCGGCCGCCGGACTGGCGCACGAACTTGCCTTCGGACTCGACCTTGGCGCGGATGGTCTCGCGATACGCGACCTGCGGCTTGCCGACGTTGGCCTCGACCTTGAACTCGCGCTTCATGCGATCGACGATGATCTCGAGGTGCAGCTCGCCCATGCCCGAGATGATCGTCTGGCCTGATTCCTGGTCGGTGTGCACGCGGAACGAGGGGTCTTCCTTCGCGAGGCGCTGCAGCGCCAGGCCCATCTTTTCCTGGTCGACCTGTGTCCTGGGCTCGACCGCCACGGAGATCACCGGGTTCGGGAACACCATCTTCTCGAGCGTGATCACCTTGCCTTCGGAGCAGAGCGTGTCGCCGGTGATCACATCCTTGAGGCCCACGGCCGCGGCGATATCGCCGGCGCGTACTTCCTTGATCTCGGTGCGATCGCTGGCGTGCATCTGCAGCAGCCGGCCGATGCGCTCGTTCTTGTCCTTGGTCGGCACGTACACCGAGTCGCCGGAGTTGAGCGTGCCGGAATACACGCGGAAAAAGGTCAGGTTGCCGACGAAGGGATCATTCAGGATCTTGAAGGCCAGCGCGGCAAAGGGCTCATCGTCGCTGGCCTTGCGGGTCGCAGGCCCGCCGTCGCCGTTCAGGCCCTTGACCGGCGGCATCTCCACCGGCGAGGGCATGTATTCGATGACCGCATCGAGCAGCGCCTGCACGCCCTTGTTCTTGAAGGCCGTGCCACACATGCACAGCACGATCTCGTTGCGGAAGGCGCGTTCCTTGAGGCCGCGGCGGATCTCCTCGTCGCTCAGGCTCCCGCTCTCGAGATACCTGTTGACCAGCGTTTCGTTGGCCTCGGCCGCCGCTTCGATCATCTTGAGCCGCGCGTTCTGCGCTTCGGCGCGCAGTGCTTCGGGGATCTCGCGGTACTCGAATTTCATCCCCTGGGTTTCCATGTCCCAGTAGATGGCCTTCATGCGGATCAGGTCGATCACGCCTTCGAATTTTTCTTCGGCGCCGATCGGCAACTGGATCGGCACCGGATTGCCGCGCAGGCGCGAGCGGATCTGCTCGATGCAGCGATTGAAATCGGCGCCGGCGCGATCCATCTTGTTGACGAAGGCGATGCGCGGCACGCCGTAGCGGTTCATCTGCCGCCACACCGTTTCCGATTGCGGCTGCACGCCCGAGACCGCGCAGAACAGCGCAACCGCGGAATCGAGCACCCGCAGGCTCCGTTCTACTTCGATGGTGAAATCGACGTGCCCGGGCGTGTCGATGATGTTGATGCGATGTTCAGGAAAGGTCTTGTCCATGCCTTTCCAGAAGCAGGTAGTGGCCGCGGAGGTGATGGTGATACCACGCTCCTGCTCCTGCTCCATGTAGTCCATCACGGCCGCGCCGTCATGGACCTCGCCGATCTTGTGCGATACGCCAGTGTAGAAAAGGATGCGCTCGGTAGTGGTCGTCTTGCCGGCGTCAATATGAGCGGAGATACCGATATTCCGGTAGCGCTCGATTGGCGTCGCACGTGCCACGTTGGGTTCCCGGATATCCTTTGCAGTCCACTGTTACCAGCGATAGTGCGCGAAGGCCTTGTTGGCCTCGGCCATGCGATGCGTGTCTTCACGCTTGCGCACCGCGTTGCCGCGGTTCTCGGCCGCATCGAGCAGCTCGTGCGCCAGACGATGCGCCATCGACTTCTCGCTGCGCGCGCGCGCCGCTTCGATCATCCAGCGCATGGCGAGCGCCTGACGGCGGCTGGCACGCACTTCGACCGGCACCTGGTAGGTGGCGCCACCGACGCGGCGGCTCTTCACCTCGACCGCAGGCTTCACGTTCTCGAGCGCCTGCGAGAGCACTTCGATGGCGTCGGAGCCGGCACGGCCGGTCTTCTCGCTGATGCGATCGAGCGCACCGTAGATGATGCGTTCGGCGGCGAACTTCTTGCCGCTTTCCATCACGACGTTCATGAACTTCGCGAGCATTTCGCTCTTGAACTTGGGATCCGGCAGGATCGTACGACTGGGCGCTGCTGCGCGACGCGACATGGCTGCTTTCCTCGCTTATTTCTTCGGACGCTTGGCGCCGTACTTGGAACGGCTCTGCTTGCGATTGCCCACACCGGCGCAATCGAGCGTGCCGCGCACCGTGTGGTAGCGCACGCCGGGCAGATCCTTGACGCGGCCGCCGCGGATCAGCACCACCGAGTGCTCCTGCAGGTTGTGGCCTTCGCCACCGATATAACTGCTGACTTCAAAGCCATTGGTGAGGCGCACGCGGCACACCTTGCGCAGCGCCGAATTGGGCTTCTTCGGCGTCGTGGTGTAAACGCGCGTGCATACGCCGCGCTTCTGCGGCGAGGCGCCCAGTGCCGGCACCTTGGTCTTCTCCGCCCGTTTACGGCGCGGCTGACGGATCAATTGACCTGTCGTGGCCATGAAATCTCCAATCAATTCAAATATTTAGGACGGATGAGAAGCGACGGGCCGCCCTTTCCAGGCGGCCCGCCGCAGCAAATCTCTAATTTTGAGCCCCAGGTCTTGTGGCTGGGTCTGCAAAGGCCGGCGATTCTAGGTACCGGGCCCTGCCAAGTCAATGAGCCGGGCGGACGGGCGCCGGGCCTGGCAGGCCACCCCAGGGGTGCCCTGCCAGGCTGCGCTCCTTAATATAGAAGACGGCCCGCTACTGCACTACGCCGTCAATGACTTTCGGCGCCGCCGTCACCACCGGCATGGTACCCAGGTACTCGCTGTCCGCGCTGCTGCTGGGATCATGCGTGCCGCCGGAGGGCGGCGTTGCGGTGCTCAGCGTCATCGTCGAGCATGCGGACGAGGCGCTGGCACCCAGGTTCTTCAGGCGCACTTCGGCGTTCAGGGCCTTGAGGATCAGCGGTGCCGCGGGACTCGGCCGCATGATGACGGTGCCATCGGGAATCGAGAACATCGGCACGTAGCGCGAATTCGGCGTACTGCAATCGACCGTGACGTTGTTGACCGGGTTGACGCAGTAGCCCGGGACGCCGTACAGGTTCCCGAAGCCGTTGAACTGCAGAAGAATGGGGAGCCCGGAGAAACTGCCGTAGGCGGCGCCGGTGGGCACTGTAAAGGCGATGTTCTGCGGAGCATCAAACGCCACGACCGTTCCGCCGCTGGTGAGCCACATCGATTGCACCCACTGCTGCGGTCCCGTCTGCCAGGTGTAGTACACGGAGGGATTGGCTGGCTCGCAGACCATGCCCGAGGGTGTACCGGCCGGGCAATTGGCCAGGGTCAGGGGCGCTGTAAACAGGCGACCGGTGTTGATGCCGTTCTGCGCATACATCGAGCCTGACGGATATTGGCTGGCCTGCGAGAGCACCATCGGGACGACATTCGCGCCCGAGGTGTCTTCGAGACCACCGCCATCAAAGCCGTAGCTCACGATATTGGTGTTCGGTGCGCTGAACCACTGGTGGTCCGTGCCGTTGCCATAGGGCGAGCTCTGGCTGTTGCCGGCCGTAAAGGCCGCCAGCGAAGCGGCCGTGGGGCATTGGCTCAGGCAGTTCAGGGTCAACGCCGAAGTGCCGGGCACTATGATCGACTGCAAGTAGGAATACACCGCGTCACTGGCCGTATGCGCCGAACCGGTTGGCGGAATGTTGAGGCTGCCGCCGTAGGAATCGGCCCAGCCTGAAAGCGGCGCGTTGCTGAAGGCGCTCGGGTTTATCGTAGCGGCCGGGCTGACGGCCGTGACCACGCAGCCATTGCTGCTGCATTGCTGGATGCCGGTGACCGTAAAGCCCTGGCTGGTCGAATCCCACTTCAAGACCCAGTTCTGGAATCCGGTGACCGCGCTATTCCCGCTTGTCAGGCCGGTCAGATCGCCATTGAAGCTGATCGGGATGCCGTTCAGCGAGTCGAGCGTTGTCGATTGCTGGGTCCAGCGGGTCAGCTTGCCGCCGATCTTCGAGAGCGTGTAGGCGCTGCTGTTGTTCGGACGCTGGTCGGTGACGCTCAGGCCCGGGATCGGTTGCGCATCGGCGATGGCATTGAGATCCAGCCCCTGGAAATTGATGCCCCAGTAGTTGGCGAAACCGTAATACGACGAGCCGGCGTAAGTGGCCGAGATCGGAAATCCGGGATGCGCCATGTCGATGCGCGAACCATCGTTGGCATCATAAGTGCCGTATTGCCATACCGAACGATCGGCATTGGCCTTGCTGCGATCGAAGCACAGATCATTGGTGCCATCGCTACGGCGAAAGTAGTTGGCGTTATAGGCAAAGTCGAATGACGCGCCACCCTGCGAGGTGATGGTCCCGGAACCCGAATTGGTCGAGGTGGCGCTCAAGGCCATGGCGGTGTTGCTGGAGTTCGAGCCTGTCTCGTAGTTGCTGATGGATGTCGGCTGGGAATCGATGAAACCGTTGAAGCCGACAACTCCATTCTTCTTGCCGATGTAGTCGAGCCTGAACACACCATACGGCGAACTGGCAGTTGGCGATTGCGTGATGCTGAGGTAGGCCAGCACGTCGGTGCTGTTGCCCTGCTCGCTCATCGACAGCCAGATCCGGCCGATCATCGGGGCGGTATTGCTGGCGCGCGTCACGTTCACGACCGCGGTCGCGTAGTTGGTCGCGCCGTTGGTGCTGCCGCCGCCGCCATGGTTGGTATCGCACTTGTTCATGTCGACCAGCGCGATATAGGCGCCGGCATTGACCATGTCACCCGGGCTCATCGAGCCGATTACGCACAGCACCATGTTCAGGTTGCCGATGCCCTCGGAGGTATCGTCCTGGACGTATTCGTTCTGTACATCGGTGTTGTAGGCTGAATTCGCCGGTGGCAGCGCCTGCGCAGCGCCACCGAAAGCCGAGGCCACGGCCAGGCTGCCGATCAACAGAAGTTTGCGGTTCATGGCGGTGTCCTTAATTTGCAGTCACGACGGCGACAGACTTGGGCATCGTCAGCCCGTTGACGGCCGCTGGTGGGGGCGGCGCTGCGCCGGACCCGGCGCTCGAGCCTCCGCAGGCGGCCAGGTTGGCGGCAGTCCAGATCGCCAGGGTCAAGAGTGCGAAAGTCTTCATGGTTAGGGCTCCGGGAGGGCGGATTGATCGCACACGGTGTAACGGCGACGGAGCGCGCTACTGAAGGCCCGATCGCCACTGCTTTTCCGCCTGCGTCACGGTCTGGCCGGTAATCGCCGCGTTATGTAGGGTGCCGTCAGGTCCGGCGGCAGGCAGGCCAAGGCGCCTTGCCGCTTGCTATGCTCGCGCCCATGCGCCCGCTCTCCTGGATCCTGCCCCTGCTGCTCAGTTCAGTTGCCGGTGCGGGGCAGCCGGTCTGGAAGGCCATGCAGAACGAGAACTTCCACGCCTACTCGACGGCCAGCGATCGCGATACCCAGGGCTTCATCGACCACCTCGAGCGCGTGCGCAACTTCTTCATCCAGTTCACCGGGTCCGCGCCGCCCAAAGCTGTGCCGGTCACAGCCGTGATTTTTGGCTCTCCGAAGGAATATCAGCCCTACCGGCTCAATGCCTTTGCCACCGCCTACTACGGCAACCACACGGATCGCGATTTCATCGTCGTCGGGGTACTGGGCGAGCAGAGCTCGCAGACTGCCGCGCACGAATATACCCATCTCGTATTCCGGCATGGCGGATACGCACTGCCACCCTGGCTCAACGAAGGCCTGGCGGAGGTGTTCTCGACCATCCACTCCGCCGGTAAAGACATCGAGTTCGGCGATGTCCTGCCGGGTCGCTTGCAGGCCATGAACAGCGAGCCGTGGGTTCCCATGGGAATCATCATTGCCGCCGACCAGAACTCGCCCTATTACAACGAAACCAAACAGGCGGGCAGCCTGTACAACCAGAGCTGGGCGTTCGTACACATGCTCATGACGACCGAACCATACCGCGCGAAGTTCGGGGCCGTGGTCCAGGCGATCAGCCATGGGACGCCATCGGTGGAGGCGCTCGAGAGCGCGTATGGCATGTCCTTCGCCCAGCTCGAGGGCGTACTCAGGTCCTATGTCGCCGGCGACAGGTTCTACAAAATGCACATGCCGATGCAGCTCAGCGGCGCCGACAAGCTGACCAGCCAGCCCGCGAACATGTTCGATGTGCGTGAAGCGCTGGCCGAGTTGTTGGCAGGGCTACCGGGCAGACAGCCGGAAGCGCGCACTCGCCTGGAGGAGCTGACACACGAAGACGACCAGCGGCCGGAGCCCTGGGCGAGCCTGGGTTACCTGGCCATGTATGAAGGCAAGCGCGAGGAGGTCAGCGAAAAATTTGCCAAGGCCTATGCGCTGGGCAACCGCAGCCCGCGCCTGCTCGTGGAATACGCTTCGCTGGTCATGCGCGACAAGCCAGACGATGCCGGCGCGGCGTTGAACGCCCTGCTCACGCAGGAACCCGAGAATCTCGACGGCCGCATCATGCTGGCCTACCTGCAGATGAACCAGAGAAAATATCCTGAAGCGCTGGAGACGGTTCGAACGGTCAAGCGCGTGACTACCGTCGAGCAGCGCGATCAGCTGCTGCTGCTGCGAGCGCTTGCGGAATTGAACCAGGGCCACTATGCGGAAGCCCATGACCGTGCCGAGGAACTGCAGCGCGTATCCAAGTCATCGGACATGCTGATGCAGGCACAGTCCATATTGACGGCCACCAGCAGGAAGTGAGCGCCAGGAGCCGGTGATTCCAGTGGGTGGGAGCGGTCAGGTCAATGGGGCGGGCCGCCGGGCTTTTCCTTGTATAAAGACTGCAGGGCAATATCCAGGGCACCGCTTTCCCTGCTTGGGTCTGCGAACAATTCTTCCTTGGGAACCGTAGCGCGCGCGCCATCCTGGATGCGCTCCAGCAGCTGCAGCCCACCCGAGTCCTCGAGCAGGGTTTCATCCTGGGCATCGGCGAGGCGCAGCTTCAGCGACAGCGCGTCAAGCTGCCCGACCAGCGTCTTGGCGGGGTTGAACAACTTGCCGAAGGAGCTCCTGGCGACAAAAGCCCGTTCCTTCACGCCATCCCACTGCGCGTTGCCCTGCGCAAACGGCGCCAACGTCAGCACTGTGGCCGGATAGACAATGGCCTGCACGTCCTGCCCCTGGGCAAGCCGGGAGAATACCGCGTTGCGTGCGCGCTGCACTTTGTCGCGGTCCAGCCTTCCGGTCAGCGGATCGAAAAACCCGCCGGTGCGCTCGCGCTCGGACTTCCACTGTGCCTCGTAGTCGGCGGCTTCAGTGGCCTTGAATCCCAGGGCCGCGAGCTTCGCGATCAGGGCCTGCGTCACACGTGTGCGCACCTGTGCAGTTTGCGGCAGATCGGCCATCTGCAACGGCACCACCAGTACATGCGGATAGTGCGCTACCAGTTCGGTCCCGGTGCCGTGCGCCGCTCGCGCGGCATCGCTCTGCACTCCCGGCAAGCGTTCCACCCTGGCGTTCGCGGCCGGACTCACGCTGCCCACCAGCGGATCAAGCGCGAGCGCCAGTGCGCGCTCGTCGCGCTGCGGGTCGGCCAGGATGTAGCGCGGATCGACGTCACGTTGCGTCGCACCGAACCAGCCCATGTAGGCATAGCGCAGCAATTGCAAGCCACCCGCCTTGCGATACAACGTGCGATCACCACGATCGGTGAGGGTCACGACCAGTGACAGCGCCGGCGTAGTTCCGCTCAGCGTTCCGCCAGTGGTGAATATGGAGGTCAGAAAACTCTTGCCGCTCGCAGCTTCCGCGACGCCATCCCAGCGGGCCTGGTCGTAATCAGTCTCTGCACGGCGCACGGCGATGCGCGGATAGAGGATGCCATCAACCGGGTGGCCCGCCATGTAGCGGTCGCGCGCCTCAGATATGAGATGCTTGAGCTTGTCTTCCAGCGGCTTGCCATCGATCGGGTTGTAGATACCGCCCGATTCCCGCAATAGTCCATCGCGGATCTCACGCATCACGTCGGCATGGACCACGGTGAAGCCCGCTGCTTCGAGTCGGCTCGCTATTGCGCTTTCGTAGCGCGCGGCAATCGCAGCAGCATCAGGCACGGCATCGCTGAGATCGAGCGGCATGATGCCGATGGTCTTCACCGTTGCCATGATCGTCGGGCGCGGTACCTGGAACGGATCTTCCTTGCTGGCGGCCCGCACAATGCCAACAAGGCTGAGTGTCGCACCCAGCGCGATAAACGCGTGTCGAATGCTCATGGCCACTATCCTCCTGCTGCGGCACTGACGCTCGAAGTCTACGCCAGTCCTGCCACCACCGCGCCAGTCTGCGAGCCGCAGCCAGTGGGAACTGCATGCCCGGCATCCTTCAGCTTGCGCCTGGCATAACGAAACCCGCCGGCCGGGTTACTGCATTGACTTTGCTGCGGGTGGGGCTCAAGGTTTTAGCCACAACTATCGTCGTCGCCAAGGGTCGGGGAAACTTCCAATGCCAATCACACGCATGCTCAGCTACGCTCTCCTGTTTTTCGGTGCCGCCACAGCCGGTGCGGCACTTCAGCCGCCAACACTGCCGCAACAGATGCGGGCAATCACGATCGATCACTACGGCGGCGTCGAGGTACTGCATGAGCAGTTGCTGCCGCTGCCCACGGTCGGGAGCGACGAGGTGCTGATCGCTGTGCACACCGCCGGCGTCGGCCCCTGGGATGCCGGCGTGCGCTCGGGCGAGATCAACGAGAAATCGGCGCACTTTCCGTTGGTGCTGGGCACCGATGGCTCAGGCACCGTTGTGAAGGTCGGGACTGCGGTACACGATCTGCACGTCGGTGAGGCAGTGTACAGCTACAGCTGGGCCAACCCGAAAGGCGGCTTCTATGCCGAGTACGTGTCAGTGGCGGCGGCGAAGGTGGCGCCGATACCCAGGAACATCGACATGGTGCAGGCCGGCGCACTCGCGACCACGGGGTTGACCGCGGTGCAGGGCATCGACGACGCGCTCCATATCAAACAGGGACAATCGCTGATCATCCACGGTGCGCAGGGTGGAGTGGGCACCATCGCCCTGCAGCTGGCGAAGCGGCGCGGCGCGCGCGTGCTCGCGACCGCATCGGGCACCGACGGGATTGCCCTGGTGCGCAGACTTGGCGCGGATGTGGTGATCGATGGTCACAGCGCAGATCTGGCGGCGGCCGCGAAGGCATTCGCTCCAGGCGGCGCCGATGCCCTGCTGGCGTTCGCTGGCGGACCTGCGCTCGAGCAGCTGAGCTCGGGGCTACGCGACGGCGGCGTGCTGGCCTATCCCTCGGGCGTCGAGCCGCCGCCCAGGGCGGATAGCCGCATCAAAGTGCTGCGCTATGACGCCATACCAGGCGTGAAGGAATTTGCGCGGCTCAACCAGGCCATGGAGTCGATCAAGGCCGAAGTGCCGATCGCTGCGGAGTATCCGCTGGCGGAAGTGCGCCAGGCGCATCAGCGGCTCGCGGCCGGGCACCTGCTGGGCAAAGTGGTGCTGCGCATTCAAGGCGCCGCGCCATCCGCCGACGGCACCAGCGCCGCGACCAGCGGCGGCAGCGCTGCTTTCCGCAGTGCCATCAAGGGCCCGCGCAGCGCAGACCGTGCGCCGCTCCCCTTCAGCGACGCGGTGCGCGTCGGTGCCACGCTGTACATTTCCGGCACGCTGGGGCTTGATCAGAAGACTGATCGCGCCGCAACCGATCCGCGCGAGGAGGCCACGCTGATGATGGATCGCATCAAGGCCACCGTGGAACAGGCCGGTTACCACATGGACGACATGGTCAGCATGCAGGTGTACTGCACCGACCTGGCGCTCTACGACACCTTCAACAGCGTGTATCGCAGTTACTTCACGCAGGATTTCCCGGCGCGCGCTTTCATCGGCGTGAAGGAACTGCTGCGCGGCGCGCACTTCGAGGCGATGGGAATCGCGGCGCGGCCGGCCGCGAACTAGTCAGGTCAGGCGGGCGCTGCGCTGTGGCGCCTCGCCCGCCTGCAGCCAGTCGGGCTCAGGCAGCTCCGCGAAGGCGTGGCGCAGCGCCTCGCTCCAGGTGCGGCGGATGCCGGAGAAATAGGCGTTGTCTTCGGCAATGCTCACGTGGCGCGCCACCTTGAGCTGATCGCGCCTGATCAGCACCAGGTCGAGCGGCAGGCCGACCGACAGGTTGGAGCGGATGGTGGAATCCATCGAGATCAGCGCGCATTTTGCCGCCTGGTTCAGGCTGCTGGTGCGGCGGATCACGCGATCGATGATCGGCTTGCCGTACTTGGATTCGCCGATCTGGAAGTAGGTGTTGTCGGGCGTCGCCTCGATGAAATTGCCGGCCGAGTAGATCGAGAACAGTCGCGGCGCTTCGCCCTTGATCTGGCCGCCCAATACCAGTGTGCTGTTGAAGTCGATGGCAAACTTCTGCAAGGCCTCGGCGTCGTGCTCATGCACGGCGCGCAGCGCCTCGCCCACGCAGCGCGCGGCATCGAACAGGGTCGGTGCGTTGAGCAGGTTGGGCGCCTCGTCGCCGGCTGCGATGCCCTCGCGCAGCAGGTTGATCACGGCCTGCGAGACCGCGAGATTGCCCGAGGTCTGCATCACCAGCACGCGCTCGCCAGGGCGCTCGAACACTATGGTCTTGCGGAAGGTGCCGATCTGGTCGACACCGGCATTGGTACGTGAATCGGAAAGGAACACCAGCCCGGTATCGAGCAGCATCGCAACGCAATAGGTCATGATTCCCCTGCCACTTACTGCTGGCTATTCTCGCTCGCGACCAGCACCCGCACCTCCAGTGTCTCACGGCCGCCGCCACGGCGCACGCCGCGCACCGGTGCCGCGTCGAGATAGTCGCGGCCCACCGCCAGCCGGCAATGCCGGGCACCGGCCACGGACTGATGCGTCACATCTATACCCAGCCAGGCACCGGGCTTTTCCAGCCAGACATCGACCCAGGCGTGGCTGGCGATGTCGCCCTCATCGCCCGACATCAGGTAGCCGCTCACGTAGCGCGCCGGCACGCCGCGAGCGCGGCAGGCCGCGAGGAACACATGCGCCTGGTCCTGGCAGACGCCTTCGCCGCGCTGCAGTGCGCTCGCCGCGGTGTCGGTTACCGTGGTCGTTCCGGGCCGGTATTTCACGGCCTCGCAGACATTCGCGGCCAGCGCCTCGAGCTCGCTGCGGTTCGCCACGCCGCCGGAAAAGCAACGCGCCGCGAGCGCCGAGAGCGGCGCATCGGCTGCGGTCAGCGGCGTGGCCATCAGGTAGGCCAGCGGCGCGATCGGCCCGCGCTCGATGATCAGCGGACCATCATCCGGCATGTCGATCAGGCCGCCGACCACGATGCGGATTTCCGGTGCGGCTCATCGATGGTCAGCAGGTGCGTCACGTTGCCGTGCGCATCGAGCTGCTCACTGCGCCGGCCCGGGGCCGCAAGCTGCCACGACAGCGTGCGCTGGCGATGCTCGCGGCGCGGCGTCACGCGCAGGCTCTGCACGCTCTGGCGCACCGGCTCGTCGTAGCGGTAGATGGTCTCGTGGCGGATGCGCAGCATGGTGTTCCCTCAGCCGCTGTAGCCGGCGACCAGGAAGTCGGCGCCGATGCGGTCGGCCAGTGTATTGAGCCGTCGCTGCACGCGATCGAGGAACTGCGGCATGCCCACGGCACTCAGTTCCTCGAGCCGGCCGTAGCGGAACTGCGCGTGCAGTTCGCCGGCCATGCGCTCGGTCTCGGCCGACTGGCTGTTGCGCACCGCCTGCAGGTTGCCCAGCAGATCGAACAGGCAGCGATGCACGGAGCGCGGCATCTCGGCATTGAGCAGCAGCAGTTCGGTGACCCGCGAGCGGTGTCACCGATTCACGATAGACCTTGCGATAGACCTCGAAGGCCGACAGCGCGCGCAGCAGCACCGCCCACTCCGAGGCATCCACGCCCAGTCGCTCGCCGGCGCCGCCCGGATCGCGCCAGCGCGCCTCGAGCAGGCGCGTGGTCGCATCGGCGCGCTCGAGGAAGGTGCCGATCGAGGCAAAATGAAAGGCCTCGTCGCGCAGCATCGTGTTCACGGTCACGCCGCGCGTGAGGTGCGAGCGGTATTTCACCCAGTCGAGAAAGGTGCGGACGCCGATGTCGCCGGCATCACTGCGAAAGTCGCGCGCATCCAGGTAGGTGGCGTTGAGCGTCTCCCACACTTCCGAGGTGATCGTGCCGCGCACGGCGCGGGCATTCTCGCGGGCCGAACCCAGGCAGGACATGATGCTGCCCGGATGGCTGCGATCGAAGGCCAGGTAGTGCATCGCCTGCTGCGGAACCGGCTTGGGATGATGCTCGGCGAAGTGGGCGATCATGCCGAGCGAGGTGAGCGTCGCGATCCAGCCCTGCATCAGCACTTCAGGCGAGCGCGGCAGCAGCGACAGGCGATAGTGCGCATCGAGCATGCGCGCCAGATGCTCCGCGCGCTCGACGTAGCGCGACATCCAGTACAGGTGATCGGCGGTGCGGCTGAGCATTCAGCGACTCCAGCACCCAGGTGTCCTTGGTGCCGCCGCCCTGGGAGGAATTGACCACCAGCGAGCCCTCGCGCAGCGCGACGCGGGTCAGACCACCCGGCACGATGGTGATCTCGCGGCCGGACAGCACGAAGGGCCGCAGGTCGATGTGGCGCGGCGCGAGGCCCTGCTCGCAGAAGGTCGGCGAGGTCGACAGCGCCAGCGTCGGCTGCGCGATGTAGCGCTCGGGGTTGGCAACGATGCGACGGCGGAAATCCTCGATCTGTGCCGTGCTCGCCGCCGGACCGATCAGCATGCCGTAGCCGCCGGCGCCGTGCACTTCCTTGACCACCAGCTCGGGCAGGTGCGCCAGCACGTACTCGCGATCGGCGGCGTTGCGCAGTACCCAGGTCGGCACGTTGGCGATCAGCGGCTCCTCGCCGAGATAGAAGCGGATCATCTCGGGCACATAGGGATAGACCGACTTGTCGTCGGCGATGCCGGTGCCGATCGCGTTGGCGATCGTCACGTGACCGGCGCGGTACACCGTCAGCAGGCCCGGCACGCCCAGCATCGAATCGGAACGGAACGCCAGCGGATCCAGGAAATCGTCGTCGATGCGCCGGTACATCACATCGACGCGCTGCGGGCCGCGGGTGGTGCGCGCGAACAGGAAGTCGTCGCGCACGAACAGGTCCTGGCCTTCCACCAGCTCGATGCCCATCTGCTGCGCAAGGAAGGCGTGTTCGAAGTAGGCGCTGTTGTGCGCGCCCGGCGTCAGCAGCATGACCATCGGATCGATCACGCCCTGCGGTGCGACGCTCTTGAGATTCTCGAGCAGCACGTCGGGATAGTGCTCGACGCTGGCGATCGCCTGGTGACGAAACAGTTCCGGGAACAGCCGCATCATCATCTTGCGGTTCTCGAGCATGTACGACACGCCCGAGGGCACGCGCAGGTTGTCTTCGAGCACGTAGAAGGCGCCATCGTCGGCGCGCACCACGTCGATGCCGGCGATGTGCGCGTAGATGCCGCCCGGCACGTCGATGCCCTGCATCTCCGGCCGGTACTGCGCGTTGCACAGCAGCAGTTCGGCGGGGACGCGCCCGGCCCGCAGGATGTCCTGGTCGTGATAGATGTCGCCGAGGAAGGCATTGAGTGCGCGCACGCGCTGCTTGAGCCCCGCGGCCAGCAGCTGCCATTCGTCCGCGGGCATCACGCGCGGCACGATGTCGAAGGGAATCAGCCGCTCGGTGCCGGCCTCCTCGCCATAGACGGCGAAGGTGATGCCGACGCGGTGAAACAGCGCGTCGGCCTCGGCGCGCTTGCGTGCCAGAAGCTCAGCCGGCTGCGCGCGCAGCCAGCTGAAATAGCGCTCGCAATGCGCGCGGGCGCCGCCCGTGGAATCGAGCATTTCGTCGTAGGCTGCGGCGCTCATCGCTCCTGCACTTGCGGGTTTCGTGCCAGCGGCAACTACGGTGCAGAATACGCCCAAGCGCGGCGCAACGCGCCTGCCGGTCGCTTCGCGGGCGCCGCCTTGGTGCACTCTGGCGACGCAGAACTGCACTATTATGGCGCCGCAAGCCGGGGCGACCGGCAGGGAACAGCATGGCAAGCGACATACCTCAGTGGCACAAGGTGGATCAGCACACCTTTGAGACCGAGATTGTCCCGGCGAGGCGCCCGGCGGTACTCAAGGGCCTGGTCGCCGACTGGCCGCTGGTGCGCAAAGGGCTCGAGTCTGCAGAAGCCCTGATCGACTACCTGCAGGTTTTCAATCCGGGCACGCGGATCGAGTACCTGACGGGCGATGCCTCGATCAAGGGTCGCTTCTTCTACGACGACAGGATGACGGGCGTGAACTTCCGCCGCGTGCAGGCGAATTTCGCCGACGGTTTGCGCCTGCTGCTGGCCGGTACGCGCGAGGCTGATCCGCCATCACTGGCAATCCAGGCGCTCTCGATGCGCCAGCACCTGCCAGTTCTCTCGCAGCACAACAGCATGGCCTTGCCGCCACCCGGCACCAACCCCACCATGTGGATCAACAACGCCGCACTGGTCGCCACGCACTACGATTGCAAGGACAACATCGCCTGCGTGGCCGCTGGTCGCCGCCGCTTTACGCTGTTCCCGCCCGAGCAGCTGGAGAATCTCTACATTGGCCCGCTGCACAACACGCTGCAGGGCGCACCGATCAGCATGGTCGATGTCATCGACCCCGACCTGCGACGCTTTCCGAAATATGCGGCTGCCCTGTCGGCTGCACAGACGGCCGAGCTCGAGCCCGGCGATGCGATCTACATACCGTACATGTGGTGGCACGCGGTGCAATCGCTGGCGCCGTTCAACCTGCTGGTGAACTACTGGTGGAACAAGGTGCCACGCTCGGATGGCCCACCCTACACGGCCTTGATGCATGCCATCATGGCGGTCGGAACATTGCCGCCCGAACAGCGCGCGATCTGGCAGCAGCAATTCGAGCACTTCGTGTTCCGTAGTCACGGCGACCCGGGCGCGCACCTCACGCCTGAAGGCCGCGGCGCGCTGGGACAGATGACGCATGCCCAGTTCGAGCAGATGATGGCCAAGGTGTTGCAGGTTATGCTCGCGGAACGGCAGGCTGCAAAATAGCCCCACACTTCCCGAGGAGCCTTTCCCGATGCGAATCCTCCGCGGACTGATCGATCGCCTGCTGCTGGTCGCAGCCGTCGTCACCGGTGGACTCATCCCCGGATTCATTGCCCAGTACCGCCAGCGCCTGGGCGGTCGGCTCGATCAGGCAATGCTCGATCTCGCGCCCTGGCAACATATCGCCGATCAATACCATCACGGCGACATCGCCCAGCTGGTCCAGTATCACCTCGCGAGTCGCGATCTCACTTTTCACTCGGAAGGCGCGGTGATCCAGGCACTCGTCCAGACGGTGGATCGATTGCAGCTTGCGGTCAATGCCCTGCACACCACGCTGTTTCGCCAGGTAGCCTACCTCACGACGCACACGGACCCCGAGCTGGCGCGCGCCACCATGAGCGACTGGGTGCCGACCTTTGCACTGTCACTCGAAGGGCTGCTGTTCGCGGTGCTCTTTGCGCTGGTGCTGTGGCTGATTTTTCACGGGCTGTGGCAGCTCTTTGGCCGCGCCACCGCCCGCTGGCGCAGCTCAACGCGACATCGTTGACGCAAACCGGCGGCGCACGCCCTGGAACAGCACCAGCGCCACGCCCAGCAACACCAGCACGCTCGCGATCACCATCGCCCACGAGACCTTCTCATCCAGCACCAGCACGCCCAGCGCCAGCGCGATCACCGGGTTCACCAGCGCGTAGGTCGTGACTTTGTGCGCCGAGACGTGCGCGATCAGGTACGTGTAGCAGTTGTTGGCGATCAGCGTGCCGGCGATCGTGAGATAGGCAACCGCCAGCAACGATGAAGTGGCGACACCGTGCACCGCAAGCACCTGCCAGTCGCGCCCGATCAGCGCCGCCACCAGCTGGAACACGCCACCGGCGAACAGCTGCAGGCAAGTGAAGTTGGCGATGCGTTCCACCGGCACGAAGCGCCGCTGCAGCAAGGTTGCCACCGCCCAGGAAATCTCGGCCGCGAGCACCGCCAGCAGATGGATCGGATGGATGCGCCCTGACATGCCGCCCGTGTGGGTCGCGAGCACCGCGACGCCCGCCATGCCGACGATCACGCCCAGCGTGGCGACGCGCGCCGGTTTCTGCCGCGAGAAGAAGGCCCAGTCGAACAGCAGGATCAGCATCGGGAGCGAGGCGACGAACAATGCCGCAACGCCCGAAGGTATGCCCTTCTGCGCCCACATCACGAAGCCATTGCCGATGCCCGACATCAGCACGCCGCACAACAGCGTGCCGGGAATGTACAGGCCAGCGAAAGGGCGCGGCTCGCGGGAGCGCAGCCACGCGTACATCACGGTGCCGGCCGTAAGATAGCGGATCGCACCGGTGGTGAACGGCGGCAGCGTGCGTATCGCCAGCGCAATGGCCAGGTAAGTCGTACCCCAGATCACGTAGATGGCCGAAAATGCCGCGAACTTGGTGGGCAGATCGGATCGCTGGTCGGACATGGGTGCGCTGGCTATCACTGCTCAAACTGGCGACAATCAGTATAAGGGTGAGGCGCTGCCGCAACCCACCAAATTGATGCCGGAGAATGCCGTTGATCAACGCCCGTACGCTCGCGTGGTTCCTGGTGTTGCTGTACTCGACGCCTGCGGCGCTCGCAGCCGACAAGGAAGTCGCGCCGGCTTCTCCGGACGTCCAGCAACTCATCGGGCAGTTGCAGATTCGCGTCGCCGACCAGCCGGTGCGCCTGCGTGCCGGCTGGCGCTCGCCGCGGGTGATCCTGGTCAGCAGCGATGTGTGGACTCACCGGGCCGCGCTGCAGAAGGTGGCGCCCGATGTGCGTTTCGTCGAAGCGAATGCCATGACTCCGAAGAGCGACCTTGCCGCTGCCGATGCGGCGATCAATGTCTGCGAACCGAAGCTGCTGGCCCAAGCCCCGCAACTCCAATGGCTGCAGTTGCTGTGGGCGGGCGTGGAGCGCTGCGTGCACGAGCAGGTTGTCCAGGATCGCCACCTGCTGGTCACCAACATGCAGCGCGTCGCCGGCCCCAGCATGGCCGAACATGTGATGGCGATGATGCTGGTGCTGAGTCGGCAGCTGCCGTATTTCTTCGAGGAACAGCAGCACGCCCGCTGGGCCGATACGCCGGCGATGCCGCAGCTCGCGGACCTGAACGGCAAGACGCTGCTGGTCGTGGGGCTCGGAGGCATCGGCACCGAAGTCGCGCAACGCGCCCATGCCTTCGGTATGCGCGTGATCGCCACCCGCGCCAGCGGCCGCAACGGCCCCGACTACGTCAGCTACGTGGGCCTGCCTGAAGAGCTCAATACGCTGGCTGCCGGCGCTGACTACATCGTCAACTGCGCGCCGCTGACCGCGCAGACCAGCGGCATTTTCAACAAGGCCTTCTTTGCGCTGTTGAAGCCCTCGGCCTATTTCATCAGCGTGGGCCGCGGCCAAAGCACGGTGACCGCAGACCTGATCGAAGCGCTGAAGACCCGCCGCATCGCCGGCGCCGGCCTGGACGTGACCGATCCCGAACCCCTGCCTGCCGACAATCCGCTCTGGCACCTGCCCAACGTGATGATCACGCCGCACATTTCCGCCGTCACGCCAGGTTCCGAGGAAATCCGCTGGACACTGTTGCTCGACAATGTGCGCCGTTACGTTGCGGGCGAGCCGATGCTATCGGTCGTGGACATCGGCAAGGGCTACTGACCGGGATTTGCATTTGGCGCCGACCCTATGTAGACTTACAACCATGGGTAAGCAAGACCGCGATGTGAGGATGTCCCTCCAGACGCTGCGGGTACTGGAGGCCTTCCTGGAAGACCCCGCCGGCGAGCTCGCCGGCGCTGACGTGCAGAAGCTGGGCCACCTGGCCTCGGGCACGCTCTACCCGATCCTGTTGCGCCTCGAATCCGCAGGCTGGCTGCAGAGCCGCTGGGAAGAGGTCGACCCTGCCAGCGTCGGCCGTCCGCGCCGCCGCCTCTACCGACTGACATCGACCGGCCAGCGCCGGGCCAGCGAAGTCTTCGCCACCTTCAGCAGAGGAGTGCTCGCATGAACCATCGCGACAATCCATTGGCATGCTGGTTGGTCACCCGCGCGGCACGCCACGCGCCGCCGGAGCTCGCGGCCAGGCTCGAAGAGGAATGGCTTGCAGACCTGAATGCGCGGCGCAGCGCGCTGGCGAAGATCGGCTTTGCACTTGGCTGCAGCTGGGCCACGCAGGTGATCGCACACGATTCGCTGGTGCTTGGCGCGAGCGCACGCGGCCTGCTCGGCGCACAAGGTACGCTGGCCGCTTTCGCACCCGCGGAACTTTCGCCCGGTGCCGGCCGCTCGACCGTGGTGATGCTGGTGCTGGCGTTGCACGCGGTAGTGATCTACGCGTTCCTGACTGGCATCATCCACGTGCTCCCCAAGGCGCCGCCCGAGGTGGTTCCAGCCGTTGTGCACAACGTGCCCGCGGATCACACGCCGCTGACGCTGCCACCTGGGCCCATTGTCACCCTGACAACGCTGGCCCCGCCGAGTCCGCCAGACGGCCCGGTCATCAATATCCAGCAACTCCCATCGCAGGGCATTCCGGATCCCGGACCCACCAATGTTGGCACGGGCGGCGATCCGCAACATTCGATCGTTCGCATGTTGGGTGGTCCCGGTGTCGGTTTCCCCAACACGGACGTCTTCTACCCCGCAGCCTCCAGGCGTGCGGAGGAATCAGGTGCGGTGGGCGTCAGGGTCTGCGTCGATGAGCGTGGTCGCCTCGTTGGTGATCCGGAGATCGCAAGTACTTCGGGCAGCGTGCGACTGGATCAGGGTGCGCTGGCACTGGCGCGAGCAGGCTCCGGTCACTACCGCAGCACCACCGAAGATGGGAAAGCCGTCAGTTCCTGCTACGCGTATCGCGTGCGTTTCCAGATGCGCTAGCCCGCTGAAGAAAGAAGGGCCGCCTCGAATGCGGGCGGCCCAATGCCATCGGAGACTTCAGTGGTCTGTTACTTTTTCAAAGCCGAGCCGTGGGAGGCGATGCACTGCCATTTCCCGTCGGGCATCTTTACCCAGGTGTCGGTATAACGATTGTGCAGCTCATACGGCTTCCCCGCTGGGTCAGTTCCTTTGGCTTTGTACACGTATCTGGCAATCGCCGTTGTACCCACAACGGTGATGTGCAGATCCTCAATGTTGGCACTGCTGGTTTTTGATGCCTTCTCGTCCGCGAGCGCCTGCTTCCGATCACTGACCTTGCCCTCGACATCGGTGCCCGCAAACTGTTCGGCCAGGAGTGGTGCGAGCAAATCGGCATTGTTTTCCCTGTCTGCCTGCGTCCACTGCTCTTCCAGGGCAGCAATCGCTTTCTCAGTCGCCCCTGTCATCTCATTGGCCCGTGCCAGCGCGGCGCAGCCGAAAGACAGAGCGCACACAACGAGTAACACCAAGGTTTTTTTCATGTCGTTTCCCCTATTCTTTTAGTTTGATGGCCGACGTGCACATCGGTGTGTACGCCGTTCGCCGATTGCACTCTCGTGAGGGGCGACTGTCAAATCAGGGACGTGAACGTTCATACGGCTTGCTGCAGTGCGCACTACTAGACGGATACCAGGCCGCAGGCCCATGCGCGTCAGCGTTCAGCGATGCCACTTCACCATCAGCAGGGCCCAGACAATCGCGGCATCGAAGATCGTTCCCCACACCATGCGGATGATGCCGCGGGTTCGCTCACGCGGATAAACCTGCCAGTGCTCGCGGACGCGTTGGCGATAGCGCGCCGAGAACAGGTAACGGACGGCCTTGATGCCGCCGGTGAACCAGGAGGTCAAAGCGTCGGCCAGTGCGGGCGGGAATTGCATTACACCAGCAACACGAGTTGCGGCACCGCGGCGCCAGCGGCGCGCGCGTACACGATCGCGTTCTGTCCGTATTTGCGCCCCAGCCCACAGGCCGCCTCGAAGGCAATGCCCAGCACCAACAGGCTTGGCTCCGGCGGCCAGCTCGCATCCGCACCCACGCCTTCTCCATAGAGCAGGCGCCAGCCGCGCTCGAGCACTTCGCTCGCGAGTGCGCGTTGCGCCGCTTCATTGCGCGCACTGCTCGTCGGCTCGCTGCGCGGATTCCAGGCCGTGATGTACGCCGCCTCGGTGACTCTGAAATGCTGCATGCAATCCAGCAACACTGCGCAGGCTTGATCAATGCGCAGCGTAAAGTTGTAACCGCCATCGGCCACCCGGTATTCAGTGCGCCGATAGTGTTCAACCAGCGTGGGATTGAGCGCGCTCACTCGTATTCAATCGTACAGGCGGAAGTTGACCGCCAGCGGGAGCGCCAGGAGGCTCCATGCCAGGAGCGCGATAACTGCAGGATTCCGCAGGGGAAGTCTCATATATGTCAGGCAATCATACCGGGCGGTGCAACTTTTGGCCTGCTGCCGGGTTTTACCCCTATCGCAACTACGAACCACCTGGAACCCAGGTGCAGGAGACCAGAATGAACAACTCAACGATCCGTCACCCCTTTGCCGTCCGTGCCGCCCTGCTCAGCATGCTGATCACCAGCACGATGGTCCTGATACCCACGCTTGCCGGCGCGGGTGTGAACCGCGACACGCACAATGTGCAGATGGTGCAGACGGTTGCCGCGCCTGCGCAGCATGTGAACGTCGCGGGTTGAAGCAGCCAGGCACAGGCCCTAGCGGAGCTGGCTGTCCTTGCTGCCGCGGCGGTTGTAGCCGCTGAACTGCTCGGCCTCGCGGTCTTCGGCTTCCTGGCAGGTAATGCACAGCCGCACACCCGGAATCGCCAGGCGGCGCGCCTCGGGAATATCGCCACCGCAACTGGCGCAATGAGTCAACGCAGGGCCCTGGGGCAGCCGACTGCGGGCGCGCAGGATGCCATCCTTCACGGTCGCGTCGATCTGCTCCTGAACCGCGCCCTCGCCTGCCCATCCGGTAGCCATGGATTCATTCTAGCGCAATTGTCAGAGCGTGGAAGTTGAGGGCACGACCAGCGGCGGCCACTCCTGCGACACACCCTCGTACAGGCTCACGGTCTTCTCGAGTCGCGCGGTGCCATCGCACACGGCTATCGAGTGGGGCTTGCCGGTTTCGTAACCTGTCCACAGCGACACGCCGGCATAGGCGCCATCCTTGCGCAGGATGTAATAAGTCATATCGACGTACTTGAGCCGATCCATGTCGCCGTTGTAGTTGCGCACGATGCGCTTCAGGGTTTCCATGCCGGCATCGAAAGGCGACATGCCCTTGCGCATGTTCTCGATGATGGTGTGCGCGCCGGCCACCTTGATGTTTTCCTCGCCACTGCCCGTTGCGCCCGCGGAGCCTACATCCTGATCGGTGTAGCAGCCGGCGCCGATGATGGGCGAATCGCCGCAGCGCCCCGGCAATTTCCAGGCGAGGCCGCTGGTGGTCGTGCAGCCGGACATCTCAGCCTTCGCGCTGAGGGCGGAGCAGTGAATGGTGCCAGTGGGCGGAAACACCACCTTGCGGATCGCGGCCATCTGCAGCTCAGGTGCGATGCCGAGATCCTGCGCCAGCGCCTGCAGGCGCTGGTATTCGCGTGAGGCATCGCCGGCGTGCAATCGTTGCCGCAGCCGGTCTTTCCACGAGGGATCAGCCAGGCCCGGTCCCCACCAATCGGCGTGCGATTCCTTCCACAGCAGCCAGACCTTGCGCGACTCTTCGGTCAGCAGATCCTCGCGCTTGAAACCACGCGCCACCGCGAAGCGCTCCGCACCCTCGCCCACCAGCATCACATGCCCGGTATGCAGCATGACTTCACGCGCCAGCCGCGCGACATTGCGGATGTTGCGCACGCCGCCGACCGCCGCTGCGCGGCGCGACGGGCCGTGCATGCAGCTGGCGTCGAGCTCTACCACGCCTTCTTCATTGGGCAGGCCGCCGAGGCCCACACTGTCATCGCCCGGATCGTCTTCGGGACCACGCACCACAGTGAGCGCGGCCTCGAGCGTATCGGCGCCCTCAACGAGCTGTCGGTAGCCCGCCTCTATATAAGGGAAGCCGTTGCCCGCCGACACGATGATCGGCAGCTTGGCCGCGCGCATGCTCTGATGCGTATCGATATTGCTGGCCGCGCTCGCGCTCCTGGCCGCCGGGCCGACGAGTGTGCCGAGCGCTGCTCCCGCTACGAATTCCCTGCGTGTCACCATGATCGCCTGCTCCCCGGTTCGTAATTCTTAGAATCGCAATGACAGGCAGCTCAGGCCGCCATCCATCTTCTGAAACTCGGACATTTCAAGACTGATCGTGGCAATGCCCTGCGCCGCGAGCGTCGCCGCAATGTGCGGGAAACCGCTGGCGATCAGCACCTTGTCGTTCACACGCACGCAGTTGGCGGCATAGCTCTCGCGGCGATCGACTTCGATGCGCAGGATGCCAGCGAGCGCGGCGGCAAGTGCTCCGGCGCGTGGCATGCCTGGCGCGACCATCATGCGCTGGTCGCCGAGGTAGGAAAGGCCGGACTTCAGGTGCAGCAAGCCCGGCACCGTGCGCACATCTATCAGCGAGGTGCGATAGCCCTGCCGCCGCAGGATCTCGGCCAGTTGATTGGCTCCGTTTTGGTTGGTGCGTGCAGATACGCCGATCAGGAAATGCTCGTCCATCTGGCAGATATCGCCGCCATCCACGGTTCCGGGCGCCTGGATGTGCACGGGCTCGCGCCCCAATGCCTGCAATGCGGATACGATCGCAGTGACTTCGCCGGCACGTGTAGGCGCACCTGGCCGTGTGGCCACTGCCACGCGCTGCGAGATCACCGCGGTATCTTCGACAAAGGTGCTGTCCGGATAGGTCTCGTCCGGCGCCAGTTCCGTCACCTGCAGGCCGCAGCTGCGCAAGGCCGCGACGTACGCCTGGTGCTGCGCCCGGGCTCTGGTCAAATCCGGCGCACCGAGCGCTTCGGCGGTCGTCAATCCATCGACGAAGGAAGCGCCGGGCGGGCGGACAATCGCCTGCGTGAATCGCACTGCTGACATTTGTTCATTATAGCCGGCGTACTGTGAAGTACACGCAATCCACCGCCCCGCCAGCTACTCGCGCACCGCCGCCATGGCCAGGGCAAAGCCGATGAACACGCCACCGGTGATGCGGTTGAACGCCTTCAGCACCGTACTCCGGCGCAGGTAGCGCGCCAGTCGCTGGCCGCTGGCGGCGTACACCAGGTACCAGCCGACTTCGATTACCGAGAACGTGGCCAGCAGGATCACAAACTGCGGCAGCTTGGGCAGCTGTGGACGGATGAACTGCGGCAGGAAAGCCGCGGCGAACAGGATCGCCTTCGGATTGCTGCAGGCCACGAGCACGCCCTGGCGGAACAGGGCGCCGCCATTGCGCGGCCGCTCCACGGATCGCGGGGTCTCCATGGAGGATTCATGCACTGGTGCGCGCCAGCTCCTGATGCCGAGGTACACGAGGTACGCGGCGCCCGCCCAGCGCAGTGCGTCGAATACCGACGGAAAGGCCTGCAGCAGTGCGCCCAGGCCTGCGGCCGAAATGCTCATCATGGTCAGCAATGCCGTCATGCACCCGGCCATCGTCGCCACGGCGGCACGAAAGCCAAAGCGCGCACTGCTGCTCATGACCAGCAGCATGTTGGGGCCCGGCGTAGCCGACACCACGAAAGTCATCGCGACAAACAGCCACCAGGTTTGCAGGCTCATAGTGGCGACATTCTCGCATGGGCGGCGTTGCGCTGCTGCGCGCTTCAGCGGCAAACTGTGCCAACGGGGGTACCTCATGAGGATCGCACAAGGCACGCTGGTGGGCATCGCGCTGATGTTATCGGCCTGCGGGGGTGGCGGCGGCGGCAATGGCGGTGTGCAGGGTTGCACCGTCAACTGCAAACCCTCGCCCTTCACCGTACTCGTCAACCAACCGCCAGTGGCGGGTGCGCTCAGCCTGCTACTGACCGACGGCACCGTCATGATGCAATCTTCCAACGACGCCGGCGTGTTCTACCGGCTGACTCCCGATGCATCCGGCTCCTACGTCTACGGCAGCTGGAGTCCGCTGTCGCGCCCACCGACGGGCTACGCACCCTATGCCAGTTCGGAAGTTGTGCTGGCCGACGGGCGCGTGCTGTTCGTGGGTGGCGAATACAACCAGAACGAGTATGTGCTGCCCTTCGCGCCCAGCGGCCTGACCAACATGTCGGCGGTCTACGATCCGGTGGGGGACCAGTGGACGATGATTGCGCCACCTCCGGGCGTCGCCTACATCGGCGATGTCACCTCCGTCGTAATGCCCGATGGCAGTTTCGTGTTCGGCGACAAGCTCGGGCGCGACATGTGGCGGCTGGATCCCTCCAGCCTGACCTGGAGCGCAGTGCCCAACACTGGCAAGGCGGATGACTTCGCCGAGGAAGGCTGGACGCTGCTGCCCGATGGCACGCTCTTCACGATCGACGTCGGCAATACACCGCACGCTGAACATTTCGACCCACTCACGGCGCAATGGACCAGCGATGGCAGTACGCCGGTCAGCCTGACTTCGCCCACGGATCATCCTGGCGGCCTGACCTACGGCCCGGCGCCGATGCAGATCGTTGGAGGCGTCAGCTATGGTCCGGGCCCGTCGGGCACCTACCACCCGCCAGGCGAAGTCGGCCCGGCGCTGCTGCTGCCCGACGGCCGCGTGTTCGCCACCGGCGCCGCCTCGAGCGCACACGTTTCGCACACGGCCCTGTACACGGCGGGAGCGACGAGCGCAGACCCAGGCACCTTTACCGCAGGGCCTGACTTCGGCACAGGCGACGATGCGGGTGATGCGAGCGCTGCGCTGCTGCCTTCGGGTCATGTGCTGATCGCCACGCTCTCAGGCCGCTTCTACGAATTCGACGGCACGAGGCTCGCTGTCACCGGAGCCCTGTCTACCAATGGCGGCAGCATTGCGTACTCCGTACTGCCGTTGCCGAACGGCCAGGCGCTTGTCACGGGCGGAGTTACGCAGGTCTATGCCGGCAGCGGCAGCGCAGCTGCCGCCTGGGCGCCCACGATCACCATCGCTCCGGCCACAGTGACGCGCGGTTCGACTTACGCCATCTCCGGCACGCAGTTCAACGGCCTCTCGCAGGCCGCCGCCGTGGGCGATGAGTTCAACGCAGCCACCAACTACCCGCTGGTGCGCATCACCAATTCGGCCTCGGGACACGTCTACTACGCGCGCACGCATGACCACAGCAGCATGGGCGTGGCGACCGGCAGCGCCCTGGTTTCAACAACGTTCGCTGCACCAGCGGCTATGGAAACAGGTGCCAGCTCACTGGTGGTGGTGGCCAACGGCATTGCGTCGACGGCAATCAACGTGACGGTCGACTAACCTCTCCAGACGCTTGAGGCGCAGCACTGCGCAGGCTGCGCGCCCGGCGTTCAGACAATCTTGCAGGGAATCAAGGCGTCTTCATCGAGGCGGTACACCGCGCACAAGCGGTGATAGCCATCGGCGATCACCACGGTCGAAGTCTGCTGATCGCGCACCAGCAGCAATGGCGAGATGCCGATGCCGCGCTTGATCTTCTGGCGGTCCTTGTCCACGTGCGAATTGCTGACGCCCAGCAGCGAGAGTCGCGAGGCGCGGAAGATGTCCTTGGCCTTGAACTGCTCCAGCGGGCGGCGCCGCAACGCGGCCGCCAGTCTCACGGCCTGGCGGGCCGGATACACGAGGCTCAGGTATGACACCGCCGCATCGTAGTCGTGCGCTTCGACGGCCTTCAGCCACATGGGGGTCTTCGACTTTCTGCTAGGCATGACTGCTCCTGATCCGGGACTCCGCACGCAGCCGCGCCAGCATATCGTGCACGCTGTCGCTGGCCGAAAGCACTATTGCCCGCTCATCCCGGCCGGGCAATTCAAGCGTGGCGAGCTGGCTGTCGAGCAGGGTCACAGGCATGTAATGGCCCTGGCGCGCCTGCATGCGCGCGGCAATTGCATCGCGGTCGGCCTGCAGGCACACGAACAGCAGTGGTTCGCCGATCAGCGATCGCAGCCGGTCGCGATAAGCGCGCTTCAGCGCCGAGCAGGTGGCTACGGCGCCGTTCGGCTCACGTCGCGCGGCGATCGCCAGCCCCAGCAGATCGAGCCAGGGCCAACGGTCTGCATCCTGCAACGGGATGCCCTCGCTCATCTTGCGCACATTCTCTGGTGGATGAAACGAATCGCCCTCCAGGAACGGCACGCCGCGCTCGGCCGCGAGCGCCGCACCCAGCGTGGATTTTCCCACGCCAGTCACGCCCATCACGATGACGGCCTCAGGCAACATGGTCTTGCAGCGCCAGCTCGCACTGCGCGGCATTCTCGAACACCACGCCGTGCAAGCCGAGGCGTTGCGCGGCCCCGACATTGGCCGGCAGATCATCGACGAACACGGTATCCCCGGCTACGAGCCCGTAGCGCTCGAGCAGGTAGTGGAAGATTGCGGGCTCAGGCTTCACCATCCTGATATCGCCCGAGATCACGATGCCATCGAAGTGTTGCCAGAAGTCGAAGCGTTGGCTGAGCGTCGCGTAGATTTTCGAAGGCATGTTCGACAGGCAGTACAGCGGCACAGCACGTGCGGACAGTGACCGCAGCAGCGCCACCGTATCCTGCTTCGGATGCAGCGAATCGCGCACGACTTCGAAGAGCGCATTGAGTTCCGGCACCGGTCGCCCGGCGCGCTCGGCAATGCGCTGTAGCAGCCCGTCTTCGGCGATCGTGCCGCGATCGAGCTCGAGCCAGTCGGCGTGGTGGAAAATGAGCTGCTTCATCCGCTCGCGTTCGTTGGCATCGGCGTAGAAGCTTTGCAGTACCCGGCCCGGGTTCCAGTCGAGCAGCACACCGCCGACGTCGAAAATCACGTTCTTCATGCGGTGATTCTACACGCGGGTTTTCACCATAGTCGTCTGCCGACGCTCCCGCCAGGCCGGGTGTCTGCGGTATTGGCCGGGGGCAATTTCGCCATTACTCACCCATTCTGTTGACAATCACCACAATGGTTGATAATCTCCCTCCATGGTCACTCGCCCCGCCACGCTGTCACTGGTCCCGCCCGGAGGCTTCGACCCGGAGTCGGACGAGGTGCGCCTCGATGCCGTCTTCCAGGCCCTCAGCGACCCGACGCGCCGCGAGATACTGCGCAGCCTCGATGGCCACGCGCTGCTGGTCTCCGAGCTGGCCGCCAAATTCGACATCTCGCTGCAGGGTGTGTCGCGCCACATCCAGGTGCTGGTACGCGCGGGCCTGATCAGCCAGGAACGCACCGGCCGCATCAGCCGCTGCAGCCTCAGTGCCGGGCCGCTTTACGACGCTGCCGTCTGGCTCAATCAATACACCCGGTACTGGCAGCAGCAGTTCGATGTGCTGGCCAGCACGCTGGCCGCGATCGATGCGCGTCGCGATGCCGAGGCGCCGCGGCCCGCCAAACGCAAGGCCAGCGCCCGTTCGCCGCGCAAAGGCGCGCGCCGCTCATCACCCAGGACAACAAGATGAACCACACCATCGTATCAGCCGACCAGTGGACCGAGGCGCGCCGCGCGCTGATGGCCAAAGAAAAGGAATTCCTGCAGCTGCGCGATCAGCTGAGCGCCGCGCGACGGGAACTGCCCTGGGAGCGCGTGCCGGCCTCCTATGTATTCGAGGGCGCCGATGGTCGCGAGAGCCTGGCCGATCTCTTTGGCAAACACAGCCAGCTGATCGTCTACCACTTCATGTTCGCGCCCGAATGGGAGAACGGCTGCAAGAGCTGCTCCTTCTGGGCCGATAACTTCAACGGCGTCACCGCCCACCTGCAGGCGCGCGATGTGGCGCTGGCCGCGGTCTCGCGCGCGCCCTACTCCAAGCTCAAGGCCTTCGCGCAGCGCCTGGGCTGGCAGTTCAAGTGGGTGTCATCCGCGAGCACCGATTTCAACTACGACTACCATGTCTCCTTCCGCCCGGAGGATGTCGCCGCGGGCAAGGCGCAATACAACAGCGCGCCCTACAGCGGCAAGATGAGCGACCTGCCCGGCATCAGCGTGTTCTACAAGGACACCGACGGCGCGATCTATCACACCTACTCCACTTACGCGCGCGGGCTCGACCCGGTCAACACCGCCTACCAACTCCTGGACCTCGTGCCCAAGGGCCGCGATGAAGCTGCGCTGCCCCAGCCGATGGCCTGGGTCAAATACCACGATCTCTATACCGCCTGAACGCGGCATATCCCGGAGCACACCATGAAATACCAGACCGGCAGCGAAGTGATGGAAGGCTACAGGCACGAGATCACCGAGATCCGCAAGAAAATGCGCAAGGCGCAGGGCGAGATCGAACCGCAGGAAGTCTCGGACTACACCTTCTCCACGCCTGCCGGCAGCGTCAAGCTTTCGGAGCTGTTCGGCAAACACACCGACCTGATGGTGATCCACAACATGGGTCGCTCCTGCCCGGCTTGCACGCTCTGGGCCGACGGTTACAACGGCATCCACGCGCATGTCACTTCGCGCACGGCTTTCGTGGTCACGAGCCCCGACGCACCCGATGTGCAGCAGGCCTTCGCCGCCAGCCGCGGCTGGAAGTTCCCGATGGTCAGCCACCAGGGCACGAGCTTTGCGGCCGACATGGGCTACGCCATCGACAAGCGCTGGCGTCCCGGCATCTCGGTGTTCCAACGCCGTGGCAACGCCATCGTGCGGATGTCAGACGCGCACCTGGGCCCGGGCGATGATTTCTGCACGCTCTATCACCTGTTCGACCTGCTGCCCGATGGCTCGGCTGGCTGGTCGCCGAAGTTCAGCTACTCCTGAAGGAGCCGCGCCATGTGCCCACTGTGCCTCGGAACTGCAGCACTGGTAGCCTCCGGCAGCACCTCTGCCGGTGGGCTCGCCGTACTGCTATTGAGAAAGCCGCTGCGCAAGCGCCATGCGCAGCGGCCGCCGGCGCCGCTCAGCCCTTCACGCACAACACCTGCTTGAGCGTCGCGACCACCTCGACCAGGTCGCGCTGCGCGGCCATCACGGCGTCGATGTCCTTGTAGGCCGCCGGCGTCTCATCGAGCACGCGCGCGTCCTTGCGGCATTCGACGCCGCTGGTGGCGGCCTCGTGATCCTGCACGCTGAAACGACGGCGCGCTTCGGTGCGCGACATGCGCCGGCCCGCGCCGTGACTGCAGCTCTCGAAGCTCTCGGCGTTGCCCAGGCCACGCACGATGAACGAGCGCGCGCCCATGGAGCCCGGGATGATACCCAGCTCGCCGGCGCCGGCGCGTACCGCGCCCTTGCGCGTCACCCACACTGCGTCGCCGAGATGCGTCTCGCGCGCCACGTAGTTGTGGTGACAGTTCACGGCCTGGGCGGCCAGTGCAAACGGCGGCAGCTCGGCACGCAACACTTCCAGCACCGAGTGCATCATCGCGCGGCGGTTCTCGGCCGCGTAATCCTGCGCCCACGACATGGCCTCGACGTAGTCGTCGAAGTGATCGGTACCCTCGACCAGGTACGCGAGATCGCGATCGGGCAGGTTGATGAAGTGGCGTCGCATGTCCTTGCGCGCCAGCTCGATGAACAGCTGCCCGATGCGGTTACCCACGCCACGCGAGCCCGAGTGCAGCATCACCCATACGGAACCCGCTGTGTCCAGGCACAGCTCGATGAAGTGGTTGCCGCCACCCAGCGTACCCAGTTGGGCCTGGGGTTTGGCGCGCAGCACCGGACGCTTGCCCACAATGATCCCGAAGCGCTCGGCCAGTGCGGCCCAGCGCGCCAGCACGGGCTCGGGCGCATCGCGCCAGCTGCCCTTGCGGGCCAGGTCGCGATCACTCTCCAGGCCGTGCGGCACGGCGCGCTCGATCTGCTGGCGCAGCGCGGCCAGCGAGTCGGGCAGCTGCGCCGCGCGCAGCGTGGTCTCGACCGCGATCATGCCGCAGCCCAGATCCACGCCTACGGCGGCCGGGATGATCGCGCCTTGCGTCGCGACCACGGAACCGACAGTCGCGCCGATGCCCACGTGCACATCGGGCATCACCGCCACGTGGCCGTGCACGAAAGGCATGCGCGCCATGTTCGCCAGCTGCTGGCGCGCAGCCTCCTCCACCGGCACGCCTTGCGTCCACATCTTCACCGGGCGGCCACCTTCTACCGGCATCACTTCACAGATCGGTCCGCTCATTGTTCGCTACTCGATTGTAATTCCCTTTGCCAGGCCCGATAGATCGAAGCCACCGAGCTGCTGCGCGTATCCTCGCCTAGTGCGCGTGTCAACACTCGCTCGGTCAGCGCCGGATCTCCACCGGCCAGGCGTCCTGCAAGCCGTCGCACTTCATCACCCACCAGCTTCCTGATGCCTACGCTGGCGAAGCAGCGTCCGGGCCGCAACAGCGCATCATCGATCTCGCCGGCATTCGGCAGGTTGGTCGTGAACAGCAGCTTGCGATTCTGCGCACGCACCACCCCGTCGGCCACCATCAGGAAACGGTGCAGATCCTGGTTGCCGTCGCTACGCGCTTGCAAGAGATAGTCCGCATCCTCGATCACGAAGGCATCGTGCTCCCCGGTCACGAAATCGACGAAGATCTCATCGGATTTCAGCACCGACTTGTCGGCGGTGTACAGCACCTCGGCACTGTCGCCCTTGCGCCGCGACAGCGCACCCAGGATTGCGCGCACCAGCCGGGTCTTGCCGGTACCAGGCGGACCCATCAGGATCAGCACCGACTCTGGCGCATTCACATAGCTCTCGATGAACTGCTCCACAGGCTGACCCAGCATGGGGTAAGCCTCGTCCAGCAGTTCCTCGTCGGCCAGCTCCTCGAAAGACGAGGATTGGATATAGCCACGCTGGTTGCGCACTCGCCAGTCGACCACGAACATGCGATCGCGCACGCGATCGTCGCCGACGATGCGGAACACCGTCGCACGCACCCGCTCGATGTCCTCGAGGGTTTCGGCCCAGACGTTGAAAACGCAGGAGCAATAGCCGGCCTTGCTGTGTCCCTCCACCTGCAGGAACACACCCGCGCCATCGAGCAGCAGCGAGCCGGTATCCAGCCGCTGCGCCGTCAGTCCGCACTTCAACGCCAGGTCATCGAACACTTGTTCGAGCGGGCGCCGCGCGGCGCAGCGCAGTTGCCGATGGATCGGGTAGCGAGCCGCCGCATTGTTGAAAGCCTGGATCGCCCGCGTCTTCATCACTGCCTCTCCCAGGTCATAGAGTTCGTGCTGGAACGAGACTCCGACCGGGAAAGGCCGTGCTGCACCGTTGGCGCCCTCGGCACTGAGTGAACTACGTAACATCGTTATCCTGTAAGTCCATTGCAAATACTGTCCATGACCAAACACCCAGCCCGCCCCCATTGACCGGCCGGGACTTCGGCAACGGGCCCCGAAAACGACGAGGCCCCGAGTGGCAGCTGCCAGTCGGGGCCTCATTGAGAGACTTGCCGAAGGGCGGCTGTCATGCCAGCCCTTCGAAAATGCAAAGGGCTAGCTCATCGCACCAAGCGCACGCTCGCGGGTGTGACCCGCAAACGGCCCCGGCGATGCATTGGCGCAATGCCGCTGCATCTGTGGTGAATTGACTTGGTGAGATGGCGTCTTCATAGGGGCGCGAACGATACGCCGAAGTTTCTCGTTGTCAAGGGTGTGCGCAGGACTCATCAGGAATGCATCTTTGCGCCGCAGCAGACTGCACACGCTACCGCATGAATGCTGAACGGTGTAAAAAGGGCGCAACGCAGCGATTCCGTCATGGCGGCCATTACAAAAGCAAAACGCGCCCGCGCGCGACCCAAGCGCACGATCTCACCGCGCCTGCATTTCTTCGTGTACACGGTGAGCGGGATGGTCGGCCGACGCCGGCTGAGCTTTCGCATCGTCTGTTGTCACGCCGCCGATGCGCGCGCGATGATCGTCGAGCGCTGCCCGAAGATCGACTCGCTCAGCGTGGCGCGCGGCGAGCCAGTGCACTACATCGCGATCGGCGATCACCTGCTGCACGAATGACGCGCTAGTCGATCGGCCAGGGCATCGCTTCCGGCAAGGGGCTCGCTGTTGGCGTTGGCGGCTCGGGAGTGCCGACTTCCAGATCGACCGCGCGCCACCACGGTTGCAGGTGCTCGCCATGCGCTGGCTCGATCGGCTCGCCGAGCCGCGGCATCAGCAGTTGCGCGCCTGCTTTCGGCCCCCACTCCAGCAGCGCCTCCGCGGGCTGGTCCCAGGCGTGCATCGCGAGACTGAAGGTGCCCCAGTGCACGGGCAGGAACGGGCCACCACCCAGCAACGAGAGTGCTTCGAGCGCATTGGCGGGGCCGAGGTGTATGTCGCCCCAGGCCGGATGGAAGGCGCCGACTTCGAGCATCACCAGATCGAACGGCCCGAGCCGCTCGCGAATCGACTGGTATTCACTGGTGAGCCCGGTATCACCGCTGAAGAACACCGCCTGACGCGGCGAGCGGATGATCATCGATGACCACAGGGTCGCGTTGCGATCCTTGAGGCCGCGGCCAGAGAAATGCTGCGAAGG
The DNA here is from genome assembly GCA_963764065.1 of uncultured Gammaproteobacteria bacterium. Classification (GTDB taxonomy): domain Bacteria; phylum Pseudomonadota; class Gammaproteobacteria; order Steroidobacterales; family Steroidobacteraceae; genus FEN-1191. The sequence goes on from CAVXRM010000005.1 coordinate 527,174, forward strand.
TGCGGCGGTTACTGTGAGTTCCGTGTTCGGCAGTCGGTAGGACTCCCACCAGTCGAGCTCAGTGATGCGCTCGGGTTGCACGCCCCAGAGTTCCAGATGTGCGCCGACGCCCAGCGATGTCACGAATGGCACTTTCAGTCGCGCGAGCTCGCGGATGGTCGGGTAATCCAGATGATCGTAGTGATCGTGCGAGATCACCACGAGGTCGACCTCGGGCATCTGCTTCAGCGTTACCGGCACGGGCTGGAAGCGCTTGGGGCCGACGATGCTGGAGGGCGACGCGCGCTTGCCCCACACCGGATCGGTCAGCACGCGCAGCTTCCCGAATTCGAGCAACACGGTCGAGTGGCCGAGCCAGGTGGCACGCAGACCGCTCGATGAGGGGCGCGCCCAGGTCTCGAGCGGGCTCATCGAAGGCAGCGGACCGCGCGGCACGCGCCGGTCACCGCCACAGATGAACTCCTTGATTGTCGGCATGGGCACGTTGGGGTCGCGCAGCCCGGGACGAATCGGATGCAGGTTGCGAAAGCCCTCGCCTGCCCAGCGCAACGAGGCTTGCATGCGCTCGAGTCGCGCGCCCATGGATTTCCTGCCCAGCGATCTCATGTTCTGGAACTCATGCCGCTCGATCCTGTCATGAACCTAACACACCGTCGTCGTAGCATCAGCGCACTGTCGCTATGTTGCGACCTTCCTGTCGAGAATGATCATACGAGGCTTGACTCATGTATCCAACCCGCACCACATGGCTGCAAGGTCGCACGACCAGCCCGCGCCTGCTCTACCCGCTGCTTGCGCGATCGCTGCGCCGCAATCTGCCGCCGGCGCTCGGCGCGCGCGCGCCTGGCCTGCAATATCGCTTCAGCTACACTGAGCTCGCTGCCTCTGCCGGTCAGGAAAGCAACGACAACGACCCGATGATCGTCGTCGAGGCGCTGCACGAAATCCACCAGAACCGTCAGGCCATGCTCGGTGTACTCGCGCAGCTGCGCGGCGACGATGCCACCGAACAAACCTGGTAAAGCGCCGGTGTCCGTCCCGGCCTGAAAACGCCCCGGGCAGTACCCGGGCAATTCTCAGGCAGTCTCGGCAACGCGCGGCACGGCGGGCTCATCATCGCCGCCGATGAAGCCACCGCTCTGGTGCGCCCACAGCGTGGCATAGATGCCACCGCGCGCCAGCAGCTGCGCATGATCGCCCATCTCGACGATTTCGCCGCGATCGAGCACCACCAGCCGATCCATCGCTGCGATGGTCGAGAGCCGATGCGCGATCGCGATCACGGTCTTGCCGCGCATCAGGCGCGCCAGGCTCCCCTGGATCACGGCTTCGACCTCGGAATCGAGCGCGCTGGTGGCCTCATCGAGCAGCAGGATCGGCGCGTCTTTCAGCATCACACGCGCCAGCGCAATGCGCTGGCGCTGGCCGCCAGAGAGTTTTACGCCGCGCTCGCCCACATGCGCATCGAAGCCGCGACGGCCGCGCGCATCGGCCAGATCGCCGATGAACTCCATGGCCTGCGCGTCGCGCGCCGCCTGCAACAAGTCGTCTTCGTTGGCATCCGGCCGGCCGTAGAGGATGTTGTCGCGCACCGAGCGATGCAGGAGCGAGGTATCCTGCGTCACCATGCCGATCTGCGCACGCAGGGAATCCTGCGTCACGGTCGCGATGTCTTCGCCATCGATCAGGATGCGCCCGCCCTGCACGTCGTAGAAGCGCAGCAACAGGTTTACCAGCGTGGATTTGCCGGCGCCCGATCGACCCACGAGACCGATCTTTTCGCCCGGGCGAATGTCGAGCGTGAGCCGCTCGATCACCGGTCGCGCGGAAGTATTCTGCTGCTGATATGAGAAGGTGACACCTTCGAAATGCACGGCCCCGCAGGTGACGCGCAGCGGCCGGGCATCGCTCTTGTCGACCACCATTTGCGGGCGCGTGAGCGTGTTGATGCCATCCTGCACGGTGCCGACGTTCTCGAACAGCCCCGTCATCTCCCACAGCACCCAGTGCGAGAGCCCATTGAGCCGCAGCGCCATCGCGGCAGCTGCGGCCACGGCACCGACCAGCACGGCGCCATGCGTCCACAGCACCAGCGCCGCGCCGGTGATCGAGATGATCAGCGCGACACTCAGGATCTGGTTGACGATCTCGAAGCCGGTGACCAGCCGCATCTGCCCATGCACCGTGACCAGGAAATCACGCATCGCGCTCTTGGCGTAGCCGGCTTCGCGCGAGGAGTGCGAGAACAGTTTTACGGTAGTGATGTTGGTATAGGCATCGGCGATGCGGCCCGTCATCAGCGAGCGCGCATCCGCCTGTTCCTTGCCGACCGCGCTCAGGCGCGGCACGAACCAGATGATGGCCGCGGTGTAGGCCACCAGCCACCCCACCAGTGGCGCCAGCAGCCAGGGGTGGAACCCGCCGACCACCAGGCCGATCGTGATGAAGTAGATCAGCACGAACACCATGATGTCGCCGAGCGCGAACCAGAAATCACGCACCGCCAGCGCGGTCTGCATCACCTTGGCGGCGATGCGTCCGGCGAACTCATCCTGGTAGAAGGCCAGGCTCTGGCCCAGCATCAGCCGATGGAAATTCCATCGCAGCCGCATCGGGAAATTGCCCGCCAGCGTCTGGTGCTTGATGATGGTCTGGAACGCCACCAGCACAATGCTCGACAGCAGGATGATGACGATCACGGTCATCGCGAGGCGGCCCTCGATCCACAACCGATCGTGCCGCAACGCGCCCAGCGTATCGACCACCCGCCCGAGCATGCCGAACAGCGCCGCCTCGAACACGCCGATCAGCGCGCTGAGCAGCGTCATCGCCAGCATGTATTTGCGCAGCCCCTTGGTGCCCGCCCACAGAAAGGCGAAAAAACCGCGCGGCGGCGTTTCCGGCGGTGCACTCGGGTAGGGGTCGATCAGGTTTTCGAAGTATTTCAGCACTCGGGAGTCCCAAGGGAATGATGCTCGAGTGCCATTGTTACAGGCAATCGAGCTCCATCTCAATGCGATCGAGCTCGCGCCCCCAGCCCTGTGGAATGCTCTTGACAGCGCGCGCCCCAAAACGGGCGAAAAACGGTGCCGACTTCTGGCTGGCGGCGATATGCAGCACTGGCGCGCCCCGTGCCCGGCAGTGTTCCAGGGCCCGCACCATCATGGCCGTGCCTACACCCTGCCCCTGCGCCGCCGGCGCGATCAGGATCCAGCGCAGCGCGGCGCCGCCTGCGGTGCGCTCGCAGACCCCGAACGCGCCGACGCAGTGCCCCTCGAGCAGGCACAGCTCGTAACCCGCAGGCTGCGACTCGAGGAACGCTGCGTAGTCCGCCCGCTCACCCGGGTCGAAGTACTCGGGGCAATTCTGGTCGAACAGCGCCAGGCAGGAGCCGTGGTCGGCTGCGTGGAAGCTGCGTATCGAAACCTTCGCGCGTGACATCGGCATGACTCTAGCAATTTCGTACAGATTAATTTCACCTCATGTTTCCGGCGGCCCGTCAGCCGGAACGCCCGTCGAACGTTGTTTCGCAGCGAGGGAACAGGGAGGGCGGGAAACCTGCCGTCCAGGCGCCCCTTGCAGTCACACCACAGGAGCATATTGTGAAATCAGCCAATCTCGTAGGTACGGGTCTCTTCTTGCTGGCCACCGCCCCCGCCTTCGCAGCGGGCCCGGCCACCAGCGAGGTGGTACAGCGCGACCTCAATCAGCAGCAGCGCATTGAACAGGGTTTGCAGAGCGGTCAGCTGTCGACCAAAGAAGCCGGCAAACTCGAAACCCAGGAAAAGCGCATCGATCGCGTGGAAGCGCACGATCTGAAGGACGGCAAACTCTCGCCTGGCGAGACTGCGCAGATCAATCGCATGGAGAATCGCAGCAGCGCGCAGATATACAAAGACAAGCACAACGCCGCGCACGGCAATCCCGGATCGCGCTCATCGGAGCGCCTGCAGGCCGACGTGCAGCGCAATGTGAACCAGCAGCAGCGCATTGAAAACGGCACCCGTTCTGGAGCCCTCAGCAATCGCGAGGCCGGTGCGCTGGAGCGCGGCCAGGCACACGTTGATGCCAGGGAAGCGCGCGCTGCCCGCAACGGCCATGTCTCGGCTGCGGAGCAGACCCGCGTCCAGCGCAGCGAGAACCGGCAGAGTCGCCGGATCTACCGCGAAAAGCACGACTGATCTGATCAGTGCAATCGAGGTAACGCAGCCATGAAATCACATCGACAATTCCTGGGCGCAGCACTGCTGGGCGCAGCGCTGGCCCTGTCGGGTTGCGTCGTCGCGCCCGCGCCGGGCTACTACGGCGCGCGCGTGATGGTCGCGCCCCCACCGCTGCGCGCCGAGTACTACGGCGTCGCGCCGTACCCCGGCTATTTCTGGATCGGCGGCTACTGGAACTGGTTGGGCGGGCGACACGTCTGGGTAGACGGTCATTGGCAAGCACCGCGCCGCGGCTATTCCTGGGTAGCACACCACTGGGACCGCGACGGCGACGGCTGGCGCATCCGCCCCGGCCACTGGGAACGCGCCCACCGCTGAGGCCCAGCCCAACTCGCGCAGATGCGAGAGCACAGCGATCTACTGCGGAGATGAAAGGCGGGCCGGGGCAACGGCGCCGCCTCAACAAAGCGTGTATCGGGGAGCGACTTGAGGCGGTGCCGTTGCCCCGGCCCGCCTCTCGCCTGCGCCTCTAGCTCGCCGCGCTTTCCTCTTCCACCACTGGCCCCGGCTCATCGGCATCCGCCACTGCGGCACCCACGTCCATGAACCCGCGTGGCTCCGTGCCATCGTTCTTGCGACGACGGTGGGCATGGGCCGCGAAGCCCGTGCCCGCCGGAATCAGCCGGCCGACGATGACGTTTTCCTTCAGGCCGCGCAGATCGTCCTTGAGGCCACGCACCGCGGCTTCGGTCAGCACGCGGGTGGTCTCCTGGAACGAAGCCGCCGAGATGAACGACTCGGTGGCCAGCGAGGCCTTGGTGATGCCCAGCAGCACCGGCTGCAGCGTTGCGGCTTCCTTGCCGGCACTGGTCGCGCGATCGTTGATCGCCATCGCGCGCGAACGATCGAGCTGCTCGCCACGCAGCAGCGTGGTGTCGCCGATCGACATGACTTCGGTCTTGCGCAGCATCTGGCGGATGATCACTTCGATGTGCTTGTCGTTGATCTTCACGCCCTGCAGGCGGTAGACGTCCTGGATTTCGCGCACCAGGTAGTTGGCCAGCGCCTCGACGCCCTGCAGGCGCAGGATGTCGTGCGGGTTCGGCTCGCCGTCGGCGATGACTTCACCACGCTCGACCTGCTCGCCCTCGAACACGTTGAGCTGGCGCCACTTCGGAATCAGCTCTTCGTACTTCTCGGTGTGCTCGTCGGTGATGACCAGGCGCCGCTTGCCCTTGGTTTCCTTGCCGAAGCTGACCGTGCCGGTCTTCTCGGCCAGGATCGCCTGGTCCTTCGGCTTGCGGGCCTCGAACAGATCGGCAACGCGCGGCAGACCGCCGGTGATGTCGCGGGTCTTCGAGGACTCCTGCGGGATGCGCGCGATGACGTCGCCGACCGACACCTTCGCGCCGTCGTCAGGTTCACCAGCGCGCCCGGCGGCAGGGTGTAGACCGCCGGGATGATCGGTGTTGGCGAAGGTGATTTCCTTGCCCTTGGCGTTGAGCAGGCGGATCGTCGGCCGCAGATCCTTGCCGCCGCGCTGCTTGGAATCCAGCACCACGGTGCTGGACAGGCCCGTGACCTCGTCGACCTGCGTCGTGACCGTGAGGCCGTCGACGAAGTCGGTGAAGCGGATGATGCCGGCCACTTCGGTGACCACCGGGTGGGTGTGCGGATCCCAGGTCGCGACGACCTGGCCGCCGGCCACCTTCACGCCTTCGCTCGCAGTGATCGTGGCGCCGTAGGGAATCTTGTAGCGCTCGCGCTCGCGGCCGAATTCATCGACCACGCCGATTTCACCGGAACGCGACACCGCGACCAGGTGACCCTTCTCGTGCTGCACGGTCTTGATGTGATGGAAGCGCAGCGTGCCCTTGTTGCGGATTTCCACGCTCGAGGCCGCCGCGGCCCGCGAGGCCGCGCCACCGATGTGGAAGGTACGCATCGTCAGCTGCGTGCCCGGCTCGCCGATCGACTGCGCGGCGATGACGCCCACCGCTTCGCCGATGTTGATCAGGCGGCCGCGACCCAGGTCGCGGCCGTAGCAGTTGCTGCACACGCCATAGCGCGTCTCGCAGGTGATGGGCGAGCGCACGCATGATCTGGTCGACGCCTTCCTGCTCGAGCAGGCGCACCAGGCCCTCATCGAGCAGCGTGTTGGTCGGCACCAGCACCTGCTCGGTGCCGGGCTTGAGGATGTCGGCCGCGGTCACGCGACCCAGCACGCGCTCGCCCAGGGCTTCGACCACGTCGCCGCCTTCGACCAGCGGTGACATCGACAGGCCATTGCTGGTGCCGCAGTCGACCTCGGTGACCACCAGGTCCTGGGCCACGTCGACCAGACGACGCGTCAGGTAACCGGAGTTCGCGGTCTTCAGCGCCGTGTCGGCCAGACCCTTGCGGGCGCCGTGCGTCGAGATGAAGTACTGCAGCACGTTCAGGCCTTCACGGAAGTTCGCCGTGATCGGCGTCTCGATGATCGAGCCGTCGGGCTTGGCCATCAGGCCGCGCATGCCGGCGAGCTGGCGGATCTGCGCCGCGCTACCGCGCGCGCCGGAGTCGGCCATCATGAAGATCGAGTTGAAGGACTTCTGGCGCTGCTTGACGCCCTTGGAATCGATGGCATCTTCGGTGCCGAGCTTCTCCATCATCGCCTTGGCGACCTGGTCATTGGCGCGCGACCAGATGTCGACCACCTTGTTGTAGCGCTCGCCGTTGGTGACCAGGCCGGAGGAGTACTGGTCCTGGATTTCCTTCACCTCGCGCTCGGCGGCGCCGACCAGCTTGATCTTCTGCTCCGGGATGACGATGTCGTCGATGCCGAACGACACCGCCGAACGGGTCGCGTAGTGGAAGCCCGTGTACATGAGCTGGTCGGCGAACACGACCGTTTCCTTCAGGCCCAGGATGCGATAGCAGGCGTTGATGGTGGCCGAGATCGCTCTTCTTGGTCATGTCCTGGTTGATCGAGATCGAAGGACAGGCCATGCGGCAGGATCTCGGACAGCAGCGCGCGACCGACGGTGGTCTTCACCAGCGCGGACGGCGCGGCTCGAGCGCATCGCCGGCGCCACGCACGTATTCCGTGACGCGCACCTGCACCTTGGCCTGCAGGTCGATGTTGCGGCTCTCGTAGGCGCGATGCACTTCGTGCACGTCGCTGAAGCACATGCCTTCGCCCGGGCGCCGACCATCTCGCGCGTCAGGTAGTACAGACCCAGCACCACGTCCTGCGACGGCACGATGATCGGGTCGCCGTTGGCGGGCGAGAGGATGTTGTTCGAGCGACATCATCAGCGCGCGCGCTTCGAGCTGCGCCTCGAGCGACAGCGGCACGTGCACGGCCATCTGGTCGCCGTCGAAGTCGGCGTTGAACGCCGTGCAGACCAGCGGATGCAGCTGGATGGCCTTGCCCTCGACCAGCACCGGCTCGAAGGCCTGGATGCCGAGGCGATGCAGGGTCGGCGCGCGGTTCAGCAGCACCGGATGTTCGCGGATCACCTCTTCGAGGATGTCCCACACTTCCGGGCCTTCGCGCTCGACCAGGCGCTTGGCGGCCTTGATGGTCGAGGCATCGCCGCGCATCTGCAGCTTGTGGAAGATGAAGGGCTTGAACAGTTCGAGCGCCATCTTCTTCGGCAGGCCGCACTGGTGCAGGCGCAGCGTCGGGCCGACCACGATGACCGAACGGCCGGAGTAGTCGACGCGCTTGCCGAGCAGGTTCTGGCGGAAGCGGCCCTGCTTGCCCTTGATCATGTCGGCCAGCGACTTCAGCGGGCGCTGTTGGTGCCGGTGATGGCGCGGCCGCGGCGGCCGTTGTCCAGCAGCGCATCGACCGCTTCCTGCAGCATGCGCTTCTCGTTGCGCACGATGATGTCCGGCGCGTTGAGCTCGAGCAGCCGGCGCAGGCGGTTGTTGCGGTTGATGACGCGGCGGTACAGGTCGTTCAGGTCGGAGGTCGCGAAGCGGCCGCCATCCAGCGGCACCAGCGGACGCAGGTCCGGCGGCAGCACCGGCAGCACGGTCATCACCATCCACTCGGGCTTGTTGCCCGACTCGATGAACGACTCGACCAGCTTCAGGCGCTTGGACAGGCGCTTGAGCTTGGTCTCGGAGGCGGTGTTGGCCATGTCCTCGCGGACCTTGACCATCTCGGCCTTGCAGATCGAGCGACTGCAGCAGCTCGTGCACGGCCTCGGCGCCCATGCGGGCGTCGAACTCATCGCCGTGCTCCTCGATCGCCTCGAGGTACATCTCGTCGGTCAGCAGCTGGCCGCGCTGCATCGGCGTCATGCCCGGATCGATGACCACGAAGGCCTCGAAGTACAGCACGCGCTCGATCTCGCGCAGCGTCATGTCGAGCATCAGGCCGATGCGCGACGGCAGCGACTTCAGGAACCAGATGTGCGCGGTCGGGCTGGCCAGCTCGATGTGGCCCATGCGCTCGCGGCGCACCTTGGACTGGGTGACCTCGACGCCGCACTTCTCGCACACCACGCCGCGGTGCTTGAGGCGCTTGTACTTGCCGCACAGGCACTCGTAGTCCTTCACCGGCCCGAAGATCTTGGCGCAGAACAGGCCGTCGCGCTCCGGCTTGAAGGTGCGGTAGTTGATGGTCTCCGGCTTCTTCACTTCGCCGTACGACCAGGCGCGGATCATCTCCGGCGAGGCCAGGCCGATCTTGATCGAGTCGAACTGCTCGACCGGGGCCTGCTGCTTGAACAGCTTGAGTAGGTCTTTCATGATTCAATCCTGCTCGAGTTCGATGTTGATGCCGAGCGAGCGGATTTCCTTGACCAGCACGTTGAAGGATTCGGGCATGCCCGCCTTCATCTCGTGGTTGCCGTCGACGATGTTCTTGTACATCTGCGTGCGGCCGTTCACGTCGTCGGACTTGACGGTCAGCATTTCCTGCAGCGTGTAGGCCGCGCCGTAGGCCTCCAGCGCCCACACTTCCATTTCGCCGAAGCGCTGGCCGCCGAACTGCGCCTTGCCGCCCAGCGGCTGCTGGGTGACCAGCGAGTACGGACCGGTCGAGCGCGCGTGCATCTTGTCGTCGACCAGGTGGTTGAGCTTCAGCATGTACATGTAGCCCACCGTGACCTGGCGCTCGAAGCGCTCGCCGGTGCGACCGTCGAACAGCCAGGTCTGGCCGGACAGCGGCAGATCCGCCAGCTTCAGCAGCTCCTTGATCTCGCTCTTCGCTCGCGCCGTCGAACACCGGCGTCGCCATCGGCACGCCGCTGCGCAGGTTGCTTCGCCAGCTCCAGCACCTCCGCGTCGTTGAACGACGTCGATGTCCTCCTTCTGGCCGCCGGTCTCGTTGTAGATCTGGTCGAGGAAGCCGCGCAGCTCGGCCATCGCTGGCCTGCGCCTCGAGCATGCTTGCCGATCTTCAGGCCCAGGCCCTTGGCCGCCCAGCCCAGGTGCGTCTCGAGCACCTGACCGACGTTCATGCGCGAGGGCACGCCCAGCGGATTCAGCACGATGTCGACCGGCGTGCCGTCTTCCAGGTACGGCATGTCTTCGACCGGGACGATGGTGCGAGATCACGCCCTTGTTGCCGTGACGGCCGGCCATCTTGTCGCCCGGCTGCACGCGGCGCTTCACCGCCAGGTACACCTTGACCATCTTGAGCACGCCCGGGGCGAGATCGTCGCCCGCGGTGATCTTGGCCTTCTTCTCGTCGAGGCGCTTCTCGAAGGCCTTGCGCTGCGCGCTTCAGGCGCTCGGCCGCGGCTCGAGCTGGCCGTTGGCCTCTTCGTCCTCGAGGCGGATCTCGAACCACTCCTCGCGCGGCAGCGTCGTCGAGGTACTCGGCGTCGATCTTGGTGCCGCTCTTGAGCTTCTTCGGGCCGCCGGCGGCGATCTTGCCGAGCAGCATGCCGCGCACGCGCTGGAACAGGTCGTCCTCGAGGATGCGCGCTGGTCGCTGCAGGTCCTTGCGGACCCGCTCGATCTCGGCCTTCTCGATCGACAGCGCACGCGTGTCCTTCTCGACGCCGTCGCGCGTGAACACGCGCACGTCGATCACGGTGCCGTCCATGCCCGGCGGCACGCGCAGCGAGGTGTCCTTCACGTCGCGAGGCCTTCTCGCCGAAGATGGCGCGCAGCAGCTTCTCTTCCGGCGTCAGCTGGGTCTCGCCCTTCGGCGTGACCTTGCCGACCAGGATGTCGCCGGCGCGCACTTCGGCGCCGATGAAGGCGATGCCCGCCTCGTCGAGCTTGGCGAGCGCCGCGTCACCGACGTTGGGGATGTCGGCGGTGATTTCCTCCGGCCCCAGCTTGGTGTCGCGCGCGACGCAGGTCAGCTCTTCGATGTGGATGGTGGTGAAGCGGTCTTCCTGGACCACGCGCTCGGAGATCAGGATCGAGTCCTCGAAGTTGTAGCCGTTCCAGGGCATGAACGCGACCAGCAGGTTCTGGCCCAGCGCCAGCTCGCCCAGATCCGTCGACGGACCGTCGGCCAGCACGTCGCCGCGCGCGATCGGTCACCGGCATTCACCAGCGGACGCTGGTTGATGCAGGTGTTCTGGTTGGAACGCGTGTACTTGGTCAGGTTGTAGATGTCGACGCCCGGCTCGCCGGCCGTGGTCTCGTCGTCGTTCACGCGCACCACGATGCGCGAGGCGTCGACCGAGTCGACCACGCCGCCACGGCGCGCCACCACGGTGACGCCCGAGTCGATGGCCACCGGACGTTCCATGCCGGTGCCCACCAGCGGCGTCTCGGAACGCAGCGTCGGCACCGCCTGGCGCTGCATGTTCGAACCCATCAGCGCGCGGTTGGCGTCGTCGTGCTCGAGGAACGGAATCAGCGAGGCCGCCACCGACACGATCTGCTTCGGGCGACACGTCCATGTAGTTGATGCGCTCGCGCGGCATCAGCGTGAACTCGTTCTGGAAGCGGCACGACACCAGGTCGTCGGTCAGCTCGCCCTTCGCATCGAGGCGCGCATTGGCCTGCGCGATCGCGAACTCGCCTTCTTCGATCGCCGACAGGTAGTCGATCTTGTCGGTGACCGGCCGTTCTCGACGCGGCGGTACGGCGTCTCGAGGAAGCCGTACTCGTTGGTGCGCGCATAGACCGACAGCGAGTTGATCAGGCCGATGTTCGGACCTTCCGGCGTTTCGATCGGGCACACGCGGCCGTAGTGCGTCGGATGCACGTCGCGCACTTCGAAGCCGGCACGCTCGCGCGTCAGGCCGCCCGGGCCCAGTGCCGAAACGCGGCGCTTGTGCGTGACTTCGGACAGCGGGTTGTTCTGGTCCATGAACTGCGAGAGCTGCGAGGAGCCGAAGAACTCCTTCACCGCGGCCGCCACCGGCTTGGCGTTGATCATTTCCTGCGGCATCAGCGGCTCGGACTCGGCGATCGTCAGGCGCTCCTTGACGGCGCGCTCGACGCGCACCAGGCCGACGCGGAAGGCGTTCTCCGCCATTTCGCCGACGCAGCGCACGCGGCGGTTGCCCAGGTGGTCGATGTCGTCCACGCTGCCGTTGCCGTTGCGGATGTCGATCAGCACCTTGAGCACGTCGAGGATGTCTTCCTTCGACAGCACGCCCGAGCCGGTGATCTCCTTGCGGCCGACGCGGCGGTTGAACTTCATGCGGCCCACGGCCGAGAGGTCGTAGCGCTCGGGGTTGAAGAACAGGTTGTTGAACAGGTTCTCGGCCGCGTCCTTGGTCGGCGGCTCGCCGGGACGCATCATGCGGTAGATCTCGACCAGCGCCTCGAGGCGCGTCTTGGTCGGGTCGATGCGCAGCGTGTCGGAGATGTACGGGCCGCGGTCGAGGTCGTTCACGTACAGCGTGTTGACTTCGCGTGATGCCGGCCTCGATCAGCTTCTCGACGCGTGGCCGCGGTCAGCACCTCGTTGGCCTTGGCGAGGATCTCGCCGGTGTCGGTGTTGACCACGTCGTGCGCCAGGACCTTGCCGTACAGGTACTCGCGCGGCACGGGCAGCTGCTTGACGCCCGGCGTCTTCGAGCTGGCGCACGTGGCGCGCGGTGATGCGGCGGCCTTCCTCGACGATGACCTGGTCGCCGACGCGGATCTCGAAGCTCGCGGTCTCGCCGCGCAGGCGCTGCGGCACCAGCTCGCATCGCCACGCTCGTCGTCGGCTGAGGAAGAAGGTGTTCTTCTCGAAGAAGATGTCGAGGATCTCGGTCTCGTTCATGCCGAGCGCGCGCAGGATGATCGTCACCGGCAGCTTGCGGCGGCGGTCGATGCGCGCGAACACGCAGTCCTTCGGGTCGAACTCGAAGTCGAGCCACGAGCCGCGATAGGGAATGATGCGCGCGGAGAACAGCAGCTTGCCCGAGGAATGGCGTCTTGCCGCGGTCGTGATCGAAGAACACGCCGGGCGAGCGGTGCAGCTGCGAGACGATGACGCGCTCGGTGCCGTTGATGACGAAGGTGCCGTTGTCGGTCATCAGCGGCAGCTCGCCGAGGTAGACCTCCTGCTCGCGCACGTCCTTGACCGGCTTCTTGGCGCCGGCGGCTTCCTTGTCGAGCACGATCAGGCGCACCTTGACGCGCAGCGGCGCGGCGTAGGTCAGGCCGCGCAGCTGGCACTCCTTGACGTCGAACACCGGCTCGCCGAGGCGATAGCTCACGTACTCGAGCGTGGCGTTGCCCGAGTAGCTGGAGATCGGGAACACGCTCTTGAAGGCGGCATGCAGGCCGATGCTCGTCGCGCTCGCTCCTCGGCCGTGTCCGCCTGCAGGAACGTGCGGTACGAATCGAGCTGGATGGCCAGCAGGTACGGCACATCGAGGATGCTCGGCTGCTTGCCGAAATTCTTGCGGATGCGCTTCTTCTCGGTGAAGGAATAAGCCATCGGGTTCACCCTCCTTCGAATACGGCAGAAAGCCGACGCGCGCACCGCGGCCGGCCATCGCGAGCAGGCAGCCCCGCAGCGCCGCAGCGCGGTGCGCAACTGGTGACCCGCGACGCACGGGATAGTTACTTGACCTCCACCTTGGCGCCGGCTTCCTCGAGCTTCTTCTTGATCGCCTCGGCATCGGCCTTGTTGACGCCTTCCTTGACCGTCGAGGGCACGCCCTCGACCAGGTCCTTGGCTTCCTTCAGGCCCAGGCCGGTGAGTCTCGCGGATCACCTTGATGACGGTGACCTTCTTGTCCGCCGGGTACTCCTTGAGCGTGACGGTGAACTCGGTCTTCTCCTCGACCGGAGCAGCCGCGGCGGCGGCGCCGCCGCCCAGCCGCAGCCACGGCCACCGGGGCCGCCGCGGTGACGCCGAACTTCTTCTCCATGTCGGAAATCAGCTCGACCACTTCCACGAGGGTCATCTTGGAAATCGCGTCGAGGATCTCTTCTTTGGAAACAGCCATTGTCGTTCTCCTGAAATCTAAAATTGATTGATCGGAATCGAGATCAGTTCAGGCGCCGGCGCGCCTGCTTCTGGTCGCGCACCGCGGCGAGCGTGCGCACCAGCTTCGACGGCGGCGCGGCGAGCGTGCCGACGAGCTTCTGGATCGGCGCCTTCATCACACCCAGCAGCATCGACAGCGCCTGCTCGCGCGTCGGCAGACTCGCGACCCGGTCGAGATCCTTGCCGGGCAGCACCTGCCCGCCGAGCGACACGAGCGTCGCCACCAGCTTGTCGTTGGTCCTTCGCGAAGTCCTTGATCACGCGCGCCGCAGCGCCCGGATCGTCCTTCGAGAAGGCCAGCACCAGCGGTCCCTTGAGCGTCGGACCGATGCGATTCGAACGCCGTGCCGGCGACGGCCTTGCGTGCCAGCGTGTTCTTGACGACACGCATGTACACGCCCTGGCCGCGCGCCTTGGCACGCAGCTCGGTCATCTGCGTCACCGTCAGGCCACGGTATTCGGCGGCCACCACGGACTGGGCTTTCGCCGCGACCGCGTTGACTTCCGCCACCAGCGCCTTCTTGTCTTCCAGGTTGAGTGCCATTGACTCACCTCCTGCCTGAAGATCACACATCGAAGCCGGCACCTTCGCGCGCTCCACCCTCGACGGTGACCTCACACCGAGGAGACTCCTCGATGCGCGATGCTGGTTCACCATCTGCGCAGGCGCTCCATTAAGAGCCACCGATTCGGCCTCGCCTGCGGTCTTCGATGGAAGCCGGGCGCCTTGCTCGCGCATCGCACCCGCCCGCACCAAAATCAAAAAATCGTTCCCTGCCAGCGCCTCAGCTCGCCAGCGTCGACTGATCCACGGCCACGCCCGGACCCATGGTCGAGGACAGCGTGACGCGCTTCAGATAGATGCCCTTCGACAGCCGCCGGCTTGGCCTTCTGCAGGTCGGCGATCAGCGCCATGCAGGTTCTCCTTGCAGCGCTTGGCCTCGAAGCTCGCCTTGCCGATCGTGCAATGCACGATGCCGGCCTTGTCGACGCGATAGCGCACCTGGCCCGACTTGGCGTTCTTCACCGCACTCGCCACGTCCGGCGTCACGGTGCCGACCTTCGGGTTCGGCATCAGGCCGCGCGGACCCAGGATCTGGCCCAGCTGGCCGACGACGCGCATCGCATCGGGGCTGGCGATCACGACGTCGAAATTGATCTCGCCGGCCTTCACCTTCTCGGCCAGGTCCTCGAGGCCGACGATGTCGGCGCCGGCGGCCCGCGCCGCATCCTGGTTCTTGCCGCAGGTGAACACGGCGACGCGCACGCGTCTTGCCGGTGCCATGCGGCATCACGGTCGAGCCGCGCACCTGCTGGTCGGACTTGCTGGCATCGATGCCGAGGTTCACGGCGACGTCGACCGACTCGTCGAACTTCGCGGTGGCGAATTCCTTGACCAGCTTCAGCGCCTCGTCGATCGGGTACTGCTTGCCGGGCGGAAGCTTGTCCTTCCAGGCCTTCATGCGTTTGGCTACGGCTGTCATGTCAGAGGCCCTCCACGTCGACGCCCATGCTGCGGGCGCTGCCGGCAATGGTGCGCACCGCGGCATCGAGATCGGCGGCCGTCAGGTCGGGCGTCTTCGTCTTGGCGATTTCTTCGAGCTGCTTGCGCGAGATCTTGCCCACCTTGTCGGTGTTCGGCGTGCCGCTGCCCTTCTCGATGCCGATGCGCCTTGCGGATCAGCACCGACGCCGGCGGCGTCTTCATGATGAAGGTGAAGCTGCGGTCCGAGTACACGGTGATCACCACCGGAATCGGCAGGCCCTTCTCCAGCTTCTGGGTCTGCGCATTGAACTGCTTGCAGAACTCCATGATGTTCACGCCCTGCTGACCGAGCGCCGGACCGATCGGCGGCGAGGGATTCGCCGACCCCGCCGGCACCTGCAGCTTGACGTAGCCCTGTACTTTCTTCGCCATGACTCATCACTCCTTGGGTGCAAACGCCGCGCGGCTCCCCAAAACTTGCCCACCACGCCGCGCCCATCGGGCCCGGCAAAAAAATCTTCAGACCTTCTCGACCTGCGAGAAATCCAGTTCGACCGGCGTCGAGCGGCCCGAGGATCTGCACCGCCACCTGCAGGCGGTTCTTCTCGTAGTTGACGCTCTCGACCACGCCGTTGAAGTCGTTGAACGGACCGTGCGTCACGCGCACCACCTGGCCGGGCTCGAACAGCACCTTCGGCCGCGGCTTGTCGACGCCTTCCTCGACGCGCCGCAGGATGCGGTTGGCTTCCTTCTCGGTGATCGGCGCCGGCTTGTCGCTGGTGCCGCCGATGAAGCCGAGCACCTTGGGCACGTCGCGCACCAGGTGCCAGGTCTTCTCGTCCATCTCCATCTGCACCAGCACGTAGCCGGGATAGAACTTGCGCTCGCTGCTTGCGCTTCTGGCCGTCGCGCATCTCGACCACTTCTTCGGTGGGCACCAGGATCTCGCCGAACTTGGCCTCCAGCCCGTCGCGCTTGATGCGCTCCTTGAGCGCCTCGGCAACGCGATGCTCGAAGTTCGAGTAGGCGTGTACGACATACCATCGTCAGCGCCACGATCAGCCCCCCTGCCCGGTCAGTTGCTGCGTGCCCAGGCCAGCAACCAGGTCGAGCACCCAGAAGAACAGGCCCGCCGACGGTCACGAAGACGAACACGACCAGCGTCGTCTGGATGCGTTTCCTGCTCGCGTCGGCCACACCACCTTGCGCAGCTCGACGCGCGAATCGACCGCGAACTGCCAGACACGCCGGCCCACGGGCGACACGATGAACACCACCAGGCCCGCGACCAGGCCGCGGCCACGCCGAGCTCCAGCGCTGCCAGTCGGGGCTGGGTATCCAGCAGGTAGTAGCCGGCAATGCCGCCGATCACCAGCAGCACTGACAGCGCAATCGCCGCGTAGCCGACTGCGTCTGCCCCGCATTCTGTTCCTGAGCCTGTTCGTTCATTGCGTCCGCCGTTTCCCGAAGTGCACTCCCCTCGTCGGGGAGCTGGCAGGCCAGGAGGGAATCGAACCCCCAACCTGCGGTTTTGGAGACCGCCGCTCTGCCAATTGAGCTACTGGCCTATATGAGGCGGTGCGTGTCGGCGGTCATGTGTGTGCGTAGGTGTTTCAAGTCGCTTCCCGATACACGCTTTGTTGAAACACCTACGCACACACATGACCACCGACACACACCATCGTCTTTAACTAAGAAGTTACTTCAGGATCTTCGACACGACGCCGGCGCCGACGGTCCTGCCGCCCTCGCGGATGGCGAAGCGCAGGCCCTCTTCCATCGCGATCGGGGCGATCAGCTCCACCGTTCATCTTGATGTTGTCCCCGGGCATCACCATCTCGGCGCCCGCCGGCAGCTCGACCAGTCCCGTCACGTCGGTGGTGCGGAAGTAGAACTGCGGACGATAGCCCTTGAAGAACGGCGTGTGACGACCGCCCTCTTCCTTGGTCAGCACGTACACCTCGCACTCGAACTTGCGTGTGCGGGGTGATCGAGCCGGGCTTGGCCAGCACCTGGCCGCGCTCCACTTCCTCACGCTTCGTGCCGCGCAGCAGCACGCCCACGTTGTCGCCCGCCTGACCCTCGTCCAGCAGCTTGCGGAACATCTCCACGCCCGTGCAGGTGGTCTTCTGGCGTGTCCTTGAGACCAATGATCTCCACTTCGTCGTTCACCTTGACGATGCCGCGCTCGATGCGCCCCGTGACCACCGTGCCGCGACCGGAGATCGAGAACACGTCTTCGACCGGCATCAGGAACGGCTTGTCGATCTCGCGCTTCGGCACCGGGATGTACTGGTCCATCTCCTCCACCAGCTTGACCACCGACGGCACGCCGATGTCGCTCGTGTCGCCTTCCAGCGCCTTGAGCGCAGAGCCGATGATGATCGGGGTCGTGTCGCCGGGGAACTTGTAGACGGTCAGCAGCTCGCGCACTTCCATCTCCACCAGCTCCAGCAGCTCCTTGTCATCGACCATGTCGGCCTTGTTCATGTACACCACGATGTACGGCACGCCCACCTGGCGGGCCAGCAGGATGTGCTCGCGCGTCTGGGGCATCGGGCCATCGGCCGCGCTGACACCACCAGGATCGCACCGTCCATCTGCGCCGCGCCCGTGATCATGTTCTTCACGTAGTCGGCGTGCCCGGGGCAGTCCACGTGCGCGTAGTGGCGCTCCTCGCTCTGGTACTCCACGTGCGCGGTCGAAATCGTGATGCCGCGCGCCTTCTCTTCCGGCGCCTTGTCAATCTGGTCGTACGCCTTGAACTGACCGCCATAGGTCTCGGCCATCACCTTCGTCAGCGCCGCCGTCAGCGTCGTCTTGCCGTGGTCAACGTGACCAATCGTGCCCACGTTCACGTGCGGCTTGTTGCGCTCAAATTTCTCTTTGGACATGGCGTCAATCCCTCAATATTTTCATGGGCTTCGCCCAGATTCTCATGGGCTTGCGCCCAACATTTAACGAGCATCGCCTGCGGCGAAGCTCGCCCATTAAAAAATTCCTACTCTCTACTTCAAACTTCTCTCGCACTTCTTCCGGCCGACACTGGAGCCCACGACCGGGATCGAACCGGTGACCTCGTCCTTACCAAGGACGTGCTCTACCGACTGAGCTACGTGGGCAAGATCCTCTTCGCATAGCGCAGCAGCACACACCGCACCGAACTCTCCACGCCAGCTGGAGCGGGTAGTGGGAATCGAACCCACGTCATCAGCTTGGAAGGCTGAGGTTCTACCATTGAACTACACCCGCCAATGGCCGTACCCGACCTTGAAAACTCTCTGCTCGTCTTCGCCGCCCACTACACGCAATGGTGGAGGGGGTAGGATTCGAACCTACGAAGGCGTAAGCCGGCAGATTTACAGTCTGCTCCCGTTGGCCGCTTGGGTACCCCTCCCGAAAAACGAGCCGCGTATTCTGATTTCGCGGCTGCGGAGTGTCAATGCAGATTCCGGGCCAACCGGACTTTTATTTCAGTGCCCGTGCCCGTTCAGGTAGGAGTCGACCGCGCTGCGGACGGCCGGGGCCAGCTCGGGAGAGGTCGCGAAATCCAGGTCGATCATGCCCAGGTCATCCAGCAGGGCCCGGATCTCCAGGCGCTGGGGCTTGCCCTGGTACTGCGCCGTGAACTGCCAGACCTTGGGCTGATCGGCCTTGAGGGCATCGATATCGCGCGACACCTGCTCTGCTGCGTTGCGATCGAACCCGGCAGAGAACAAGCGGGCTACCTGGTGCAACACGGCGGACGCATATTTCACGTCAAAACTGGTGGTGACCCGGCCGGGGTCGCCGGCAACTGCAGTTACCGGCACATTCAGCGAAAATAGCACCATGATCGCGGCAATCAGCGCTGCGATCGACGAAGAAGGCCTTCCATACCGTGCAGTTTGGGTCTTCATACACCTTATTATAGCAGGTCGGCCTCGGCAGCCGGCAGCAGGCGCCAGCCGCCCGGCCGCAAGTCCTCGGGAAGGGTTACCCGCCCGTAGCGCAGCCTCGACAGGCGACTGACCTCGAAACCCAGGCTCTCCCAGAGCCGGCGCACCTCCCTGTTGCGCCCTTCCTTCAGGGTCACCCGGTACCAGCTATGACTGCCGCTGAACCCCCCGGGTTCAATGGCGTCGAAGCGAGCCAGGCCGTCCTCGAGCATCACGCCGGCGCTGGCCCGCCGGATCACTTCGGGGCCGGGGCGGCCGTGCACCCTCACCAGGTACTCGCGTTCGATTTCCGCGGAAGGGTGCATCAGCTTGTGGGCCAGCGCGCCGTCGTTGGTGAACAGCAGCAGCCCGGTGGTATTCACATCGAGCCGCCCGATCACCACCCAGCGGCCGGCGGCCGGCTCGGGCAAACGGTCGAACACCGTGGGCCGACCGGCGGGATCGCGACGCGTGGTCACCTCGCCGACTGGCTTGTGGTAGACCAGCACCTGGCGCCGCGCGGGCCCGCCGAGCCGCAGCGGCCGACCGTCGAGATTGATTTCATCGAGTGAACCCGCGCGATCGCCGAGCTGCGCCACGCGGCCTTCGATGCTGATGCGGCCATCGCGGATCCATTGTTCGATCTCGCGGCGCGAGCCCAGGCCCGCGGCGGCCAGCAGTTTTTGCAGGCGCTGCGCGCCCTCTTCAGGCTCGGTCACCGCAGGATGCTCAAAACGCAGCGCTTAACGGCTCGGCAGCGAAATCTTGCGGAACAGCTCGCTCTGCCCTTCACCATCGCGTGCCTCGATCGCGCGATCGACCAGCCGGCGCGTGAGATGCGGCCCGAACAGCTGCATGAAGTCGTAGGCGAAATTGCGCAGCAAGGTGCCGCGCCGGAAACCCACCCAGGTGGTGTGGATCGGAAACAGGTGCGAAGCATCGACCACCGCGAGATCGGAATCGTGCGCAGCCTCGATCGCGACGCTGGCAACGATGCCGACGCCCAGCCCCAGGCGCACGTAGGTCTTGATCACATCGGAATCGCGCGCGGTCAGCGCCACCTTGGGCACCAGCCCTTCACGCGCAAATACCGTGTGGAGCGAGGAAGCGCCGGAGAAGCTGAACACATAGGTGACCAGCGGATACTTCGACAATTCCTGCAGGCTCAGTTTTCCGGCGCTGGCCAGCGGGTGATGGCGCGGCACGATCACCTGCCGGTGCCAGCGATACACGGGCAGCAGCACCAGGCCCGGGAACAGGCCATCGGAACCCGTTGCGATGGCGAGCTGCACGCGATCGGTCGCGACCATTTCGGCAATCTGCTCGGAAGTGCCCTGGTGCAGGTGCAGTTCCACATCCGGATAGCGCTCGCGAAAGGCCTGCACCACCGGCGGCAGCACATAGCGCGCCTGCGTGTGCGTGGTGGCGATGGCGAGCGTGCCGCGGCTGTCCTGGTTGAGGTCGGCGGCGACGGCCTTGAGGCTGTCGATCTCGGCCAGCGCGCGCGTGGCGTATTCGAGCACCTTCACGCCTTGTGGCGTGATACGCGAAAACGCGCGACCCTCGCGCACGAACAGGTCGAAGCCAAGCTCGCGCTCGAGCGCCTTGAGTGCGCGGCTGATCGCGGGCTGCGAAGTACCCAGCGCCGAGGCGGCCTGGGTCACCGAAAGCCCATGGCGCGCGATCGCCACGGCGTACTGCAACTGGTGAAAATTCATCCGCCTAACCCACCGCCGAGGTCACCTGAAGGAATTATAACAACGCGTTATTAATGAATGGCCTTTTATTTATCGCTTGGCCGAAAGGGCGGGATTACAGTGCCTGCATGATTTACGACAGCATTCTCGGGACCATCGGCCGCACGCCCGTCGTGCGCATCAATCGCCTGGCCCCCGCGGGCACGACGATGTACGTCAAGTGCGAGTTCTTCAACCCGCTCTCCTCGGTCAAGGATCGCCTGGCGATCGGCATCATCGAGGATGCCGAGCGGCGCGGCGAGCTCAAGCCCGGGCAGACCGTGGTCGAGGCGACCTCGGGAAATACCGGCATTGCACTCGCCATGGTGTGCGCCGCCAAGGGCTACCCCTTCGTGGCGGTGATGGTCGAGACCTTCTCGGTCGAACGCCGCAAGATCATGCGCATGCTGGGCGCCAAGGTGATCCTCACGCCGGCCGCCGAGCGCGGCACGGGCATGGTGAAGAAGGCCGCGGAACTCGCGCAGAAGAATGGCTGGTTCCTGGCGCGCCAGTTCGAGAACCCGGCGAACCCGGCCTACCATCGCAGCACCACGGGCCCGGAGATCCTTTCGGATTTCGTCGGCAGGCGACTGGACTTCTTCGTGACAGGCTGGGGCACCGGCGGCACGCTGACCGGCGCCGGCGAAGTGATCCGCCTGGCGCGACCTGATGTGCGTGTCATCGCAACCGAACCCGAAGGCGCTTCGCTCCTCTCTGGCAAGCCCTTCGCCCCGCACAAGATCCAGGGCTGGACTCCGGATTTCGTGCCGGCCGTGCTCAATCGCAATGTGCCCGATCGCGTCGTCACCGTGACCGATGTCGAGGCGATCGAGGCTGCGCGTCAGCTGGCACGTCAGGAGGGCATTTTCTGCGGTATCTCCTCCGGTGGCACCTTCGCTGCTGCCGTGAAGGTGGCCGCGCGAAGCCGGCGCTGGCGCCGTGCTGCTGGCCATGCTGCCGGATACCGGCGAGCGCTACCTGTCGACCGCGCTGTTCGAGGGCATCCCGGATGGCTCCGACGCAGAAGTCTGAGGCGCGCGCCATCGAGACGCCGCGGTCCACGACCGTGTCCGCCGCGACGAGTGCGACTGCAGCGCCGACGGCGAGCGTCGCGCTGCCCGATCCATTCCAGATGTATCGCGGTGGCGCCCTGCACGGCGCGCGCATCGCCTACGAAAGCTGGGGCCAGCTCAACGCTGCGCGCGACAACGCCATCGTGCTGTTCACCGGGCTCTCGCCCTCGGCGCACGCGGCCGCCACCGAAGCGGATCCGAGTCCGGGCTGGTGGCAGCGCATGATCGGTCCGCAGCTGGCGATCGATACGCGTCGTTACTTCGTGATGTGCATCAACTCGCTCGGCAGCTGCTTCGGTTCGACGGGCCCGGCCTCGATCGATCCGGCCACCGGTGAGCGCTATCGGCTGAATTTTCCCGAAGTCGCGGTCGAAGACATCGCGCGCGGCGGCTATGAAGCCATGCGTGCGCTGGGTATCGAGCGCGCGGCGGTGGTCATGGGCGCCTCGCTCGGCGGCACGGTGGTCACGGCTTTCGCGGCGCTGTTCCCGCAGGGCGCGCGCCGTCTGATCAGCATCTCGGGTTCGGCGGCGGCCTCACCGTTTGCGATCGCGCTGCGCTCGGTGCAGCGTGAGGCGATCCTGCGCGATCCGGATTGGCTGGGCGGCAACTACGCGCCCGAGCATCCGCCGCGCAATGGCATGCGCCTGGCGCGCAAGCTCGGCACCATCACCTATCGTTCGGCCACCGAGTGGCGCCAGCGTTTCGGCCGCCAGCCAATTGCCGGCAACGCTTTGCGGGCCAGTCCGTTTGCACCGCGCTTCGCGGTCGAGGGTTATCTCGAGTCGCAGGCCGAGCGCTTCACGCGCATCTTCGATCCGAACTGTTATCTGTATCTTTCGCGCGCGATGGATCGCTTCGATCTGGCCGAACACGGCGGCTCGTATCGCGCCGCGCTCGAAGGCAGTGCGCTCGAAAGCGCGCTGGTGCTGGGCGTGGAGAGCGACATGCTGTATCCGATCCATGAGCAGGCGGCGATCGCCGAGGCGCTGGAGCAGAGCGGCATCAACACGCGCTTCCAGCGCCTGCCCTCGCTCGAGGGCCACGACGCCTTCCTGGTCGACATCGCGCGCTTCGACGCCGCGATCCGCGCCTACCTGGGCTGAAGCCTCGCCTGCGGGCCAGCGCGGCGCGCAGCCGGCGGCGCGCCGCCATGCGTATTCTTGCTTGGACCATGCGGCCGTGAATTGGTTCACATTACGAACAAATTCACGCAACTGTCACGACCCTGTCTCTTGCAGTGCATACAGTATGTAGTACTATACCGTTCGCAGTACGAACTAATATTGGTCCGGACTGCTACAGGCAACAGGAGCACTAGCATGAGCGAACTGAACTTCAGACCCGAACTCGACAAGAGCTACGCGGCTGATCGGGCAGTGGCCATGCCGGCACTCGATGCCGGTGTGATCACCGCCAGTAATCCGCGCCTCAACACCCTCGGCCGCATGCAGCGTCGCCGACTGAAGGCCTCGCGCCTGCAGTTCGAAGACACGGGCTTTCGGCTGTTCCGGGTTTACTGAGCCAAGCTGTTCAAGTGCGCCGGCCGGGGTGAACCCGGCCGGCGCGCTGCATTTGGCAACTCATCCGCGAGTAGCAGGCGTCAGCGCCAGCAGCCGGTGGAATCGGCGGGCGTGCGGGCGCCCTGGTCGTCAACGGTAAACACCAGGCAACCGCTGTCGCTGGCCTGGCCGCCCGTGGCAGTTGCCGCAATCCGATACTGCGTTGCCGACGCGGCCTGGAAGCTGATGGTGTAGTTGCCGCTGGAGGTGATGCCGCCGGCGAGTGAGCGGAATTCCCAGCCCGGCCGGCGGCGCCGCGATCACGCCCGCTATCGTCTGCACGTACTGGCTGTTCTGCAGGAAATACTTTTCCTGCGCCACCTGGATGGCCAACAACACCGAGCGCCCTTCGGTGCGCGTGGCGCGGCGCGTGTAGTTGCGGTAGCTGGCAGTCGCAATCGAGGCCAGCAGCGCCACGATGGCCACCACGACCATCAGCTCGATGAGCGAGAAACCTCGCGCTGCCGTGCGCCTGTCTGCGCAGTTATTCTTGTACATGGCCAATCACCTCGGTAGCTGATGCAAGCCAGCCGGCGCGGTTCGCTTGAACCGCGCCGGCTGGAGTTCTAGTTTGACATGCCCTCGCGCCAATAGGTCTTGTTGAGCTGGTTGAAGTTCGGACAGGCCACCGCTTCACCACCCGACAGGCAGACTGGCGGATTCGGGCAGCTCGCGGTTCCCGGAGGACACGGAATGCAAGGGACGACGCCAGGCTGGCAGCCGCCACCACCGCCAGGGCCACCACCGCCGCCACCATTGCCCTGCACCGCCGCCATTGTTACCACCGCCACTGCGGCATGTTGTTGTCGTCAGCGCCCGGATTGATCAGCAGCGCGACCTCGGGCGCGATGCCGCCCTGGCGCAGATCCTGGCTGCGCTCATCCGTGGTCAGGGTGCCGTCCTTGTTGCGATCCAGCACCGCCGCGCCATTCATCACGTTGACCATGTAGGCACGATTGGTGCCCGTACCTATGCCCGCGCAGGGATCGGCGGCCGGCTGGGTATTGGGCGAGTAGGTGGTGAACAGCACACTGCCGTTGAAGGTGCGCGCCGGCACCAGCACTTTTTCGCCGGCAGTCCAGTCCGGATGCGTATTCAGGTCGAGCTGCCAGCCCAGCGCACCGGCCGGCATCACCGGATTGGCCGTAGCGGTGATGTCGTGCAGCTTCGCTCCCGCGGCGGCGGTGCTCAGCGCATCGCGCACCAGGGTCAGGGCGTTGAAGGCGGCCTGGGTCATGTTGTTGAAGCCGTTGTAGTCGCGCACCGAGTAGAAGCGGTCGTGCACCGTGGTGTCGAGCGGATGACCGCGATAGCCGGAGCCGACGGCGATGTTGATGAACGGCGATACGCCACGCTGCTGTTCGGGCGACACATCGACCGCGCCGTAGAAGCGGCGCACGTCGGCCGCCGCGTGCACGGCATCATCCTTGGTGCCGAGCGACGCCAGCACGCCGCCGGTCACCAGCGAAGCTCGCCGGCTGGCCATTGTTGATATCGAAGCGCCAGATCTGGCCGGCCATGTCGCCGACGTACATGCGATCGGCATAGCCATCGCCGTCGAGATCGAGTACCGACACCGAGGCAGGAATCGCATGCGTCATGCGCGCCGAATTGAAATTGGCGCCGCTCAAGCCGGCGTACCACAGCCGCTGGCCATACAGGGCATCGATGATATAGACGTGATTGCCGACGCCATCGGCAGCGTTGTAGACCTTGTTGTCCTCGGACACGTCGTAGCCACCGCCAATCACCAGCACGAAGCGCTGGGAGTTCTGGCCGCCGCCGCCATTGACATTGACGCGGGTGAGCACTGGCGCCGACCAGGCCTGACCGAGGCCGGGGAGCGTGGACGCATCGATGCGCCACAGGAGCTTGGGCGGGTGCGTGCGGTCAGTGACGTCGAGCGCGTAGTACGCCGCAGTGTCGGCATTGTGGCCGGTGCCGAAGAACAGCAGCACGCGGTCGTTGCCGTTGATGATGCCATCGCCGTTGATGTCGTATTTCTGCAGCGTCAGCTGGCCATCGAGGCCGTAGTGCTTGGTGAGCGCAGAGTTGTCGTCGTACAGGTCCTTGATATGCGGCAGCATCTCATAGGGAATGAACGACCAGAGCTCACGGCCGGAAGTGGTGGTGTCGGTGCCGTCAGGTTTGACGCTGGCATCGATCGCGTGCAGGTAGCCGTCGTTGGTCGGCACGAACACGACGGTGTCGTCGGAGCCGTCGGACTTCTTGCCGTAGATCAATGCCACCGGCTGGGTATGGATCGGGTCACCCATCTCGTGGCGCGAATCGGCGGTGCCTGTCGGCGGAATTGCGTCCTGCGTATCCTGGCCTTCAGCCCAGGCAACGAGTTCGGCGCGATCCGGGTCGCCAGGATTGCCGATGTTCAGGTAGGCGTCGGTCACCGACGTGTCGGTGACCAGCGCCGACAACGGCGTCAGGGTCACATTGACCGGCGTCCCGCTGGTGCTGCCTGTGTAGGTATAGATGGTGCGCGTCGAGAAGTCGGGCAGATCGCTGGCAGCGCCGCCCTTGGTGACATCCGCGCCATCGGTGACCGAACTCCAGTAGCTCTTGGCGCTGTCGAGGAAGAAGCCGGTATTCGAATCGATCGCGGCCGCGCCGCTGGCAGTCGACCACTGCGCCGCCGATCACCTTGTACTTCTTCACGTTGCCCGGCCAATGATACGTAGCGCGCGGACTGAACACCGAGAAGTACAGGTCATTGAGCGTCTGGGTGCGATTGAAGGCGTTCACCGCGACGGCGGGCGCCGAGAAGGTGGTGTTGGTCTTGATGACCTCGGCCAGGATGTCGTTGAACGCGCCGGTGAGGCCGGTGAGGGTGTCGGCCGTATAGGCTTTGCCACCGCCGCGGGTGGCCGCATTGTTCAGGTAGGTGTACGCCGCCGTCGGCGCGCCGCCGCTGGTGAAGTCGGAGCCGAAGCCGATGAAATAGCTGGTGACGTTCTGCACCTTGGCGACGTCGGGGCGCAGATCGGCGTTGTACATGTACTGCGCCAGCGCCGCGGTACACAGGCCACCATTGGCGCCCGGGAACTGCGTGGCATCGCAGCTACCACCAAGTGAGGCGAAGTTCGGCAGCGCCTTGATGTCGTTGTCGGCAAGGTCGTTCTCGTTCGGCAGACCGTCGGTCAGGTAGACGATGAAGTTCTTGCGGCAGGACTGATCCGCCGGGCTGTCGTAGTTGGCGCCGGCCAGCGTGCCGGTGCTGCGCGAGGCGGCCACGCTGGGCTGGGCAAAGGCTATCGCCGTCGAGCACTGCTGCTTGGGAGTCGTCCAGCTGGTGCAGGTGGTGCTCCAGGACGCGTTGCCGAAGTCGACGGCGCCGCCCGCGAAATAGCGGTAGGCCTCGAAATAGGTCTCCGACAGCGGCGTGATGCCGGTCGGCGCCCAGCTCTGCACCATGTTGACGAGGTTGGTGCGATTGGCGGCCACGTCCGACACCGGGTACATGACCATGCCACCCGAGCCACGCCAGTTGTAGCGCATCAGGCCGACATTCACCCCATTGAGGCTGTTGAGCAGCGACGTGGCCGCCGTGCGCATCACCGACATCTTGCTGCGGGTGGAACGCTGCGTCGAATCGAACAGCCAGTTCATGTAGTTGGCCGAGTAGATCGTGTAGGTGCCGCCGGTCGAGGCCGAAAAGTAGTTCTTGCTGACGTCCCAGACGCCGATCTGCTGTGCCGCGGTGACGGTACCGGTGATGGTGACCGTGCCGGGCGGCGTAGTGGTCTTGGTGACCACCGAGAAGTGTCGGTCGATGCGTACAGCTTGGTGGTATCGACACCGTCGCCGTTGACGCCGGCGTCGGCCTTGCAGTCGACGTAACCCGTGGTGTTGGTGCCGCTGAGCGTATTCTGCCAGCCGTAGGTCTTGGTGCTGGTCAGTACGGTCGGGTTGCCGACCGTACCGCGGCCGGTGGAGCGCGACGCGGTGCTGGCGCCCCATTGCGCGAAGGCGTCGGTGGCGAAGCCGCCGCTGTTTATCGACGAGAGCATGCTGGCGCACTTGAACTGGCTCTTGAGTATCTTGTTGGCAGTGCCGCAGGTGGGAGTGCCACTGTTGCTGAAATAATAGTAGTTGCTGTCGAAGGCCGCGCAGCCGTCCGGCGCGTAGCCGGTGGACGGGTCGTAGTCGATCTCCGAAGTCACCAGGTCGTTCATGCTTCCCGAGGTATCGAGAACGAACATGATGTTGGCGGGGATGTTGCCGTTGTTCTGGTTGAAGAAGATTTCGGTATCGTCCGCCAGCGCGGCGCGGCCGGCGCCCAGCGCCAGCAGAGCACCACACAACACCGCACATGACTTGGCCATCAGGAATTTCATGGCTGGATCCTTCGCCACAGTGGCGTTATTTCGTCAAAACCGAGACCAGGCTGACGATTCGAGTCGTTCAGCCGGTAATGGATGTCGAGCGGCTGGCCGCGCTTCGCGCTGGCGTAGGCCGCCATCTCCTTGAGGGACACGTTCTGCCCGGCGAGATTGAAGCGGGTGCGGGCATCGAGCTGCAGCGTGGCATGCAGGCAGCCCTTGCACTCGCGCACCTGCAGGCGGCCATTCGTCGACAGCGGCCAGATCACCTGGTCGGTGGTGGTCTCGATCGAGGCCTCGAGCACCGTGGCGGGCGGCAACTGCGCCTGCGCCACACCCAGTGGCGCCGGCTGTTGCCAGCAATGCCACTGCCATCATCCGCTTGAAATTGCCGTTCATGAATGCTTCTCCAGGAAATTTCATTGACGAATTGCTGCTCGCAACTCAGTTGTAGTCAGGGTTGCCCAGATTCGGATCTGGTCGCTGTGCGCTGCCGGCAGGCACGTATTGCAGCATGCCCTGCCAGTTCACGGCCGTCGCGTTGCGCACCGAAGTGCCGGTGCTCTGTATTTCGTAGTAGATGCCGAGCACGCTGTTGGTGTCGAAGCCCCAGACCTGGCTGGCGAAACCACTCAGCTTCGTAGTAATGTTGGCAGTCCAGGCATCGCCACCGGCGCCGTTGGCGGCACCGGGCACCACAAATGGCACGGTCGCATCCGGATTGAAGGTGCCCGTGGCAATACTCTGTGCGATGCCGGCTTCGGCCGCCTGGAAGGCGTTCGAACGATACTGTTCATTGCCAGCCATCACGAACTCCAGGCTCGCGGAATTCATGCTGGATACCGCCAGCAGCGTCAGCACGGCCAGCAGCATGAGGCCGATCACCAGCGCCGCACCGCGCTGTTGCCGATATCTGGAAGGTGAATATTGCTTGCGCACGTGTCAGGTTCCTGCCGCGTTGCGAATGGCGATGGTCCGGGAGACCAACATCCGGCGGCGGTGCTGCGGACCGTTGAAACTGGCGTCCGCGCTGAGCGAGGGCTGGTAGGCCAGGCCGGCGGCGGCGGCGGCATTCAGATCGCCGGTGACGCCATTGACCGCCGAGCGATCGCCGTACTGATAGATGCGGGTATCGGTGAAGCCGTTTTCCGGCTGGTCGGAATACACCAGCAGCCAGATGCGCACCGAGACGATCTGCGCACCCAGCGGCAGCACGAAATCCGGATTTACGTAGCGTGTAGCCACGCCCGTATAGCACTTGGGGCACGGAGGCGCCGGTTCGATGCCGAACTGGATCTGCATGTCTTCGATGCCGGAGATGATTTCCTGATCGCGGAACAATGGTGCGCCGGCGGCCGCAGTAAGCGTCTTGCGGCGTAGCGCCGGGCGCCCCACGGCTTGCGAGGAGTTGCGGTCGACGTAATACGCGTTCACCACCAGATTATTGCTCTGCTGCCTGGGCAGGTTTACCACGCAGGCCGCTCCGTCGCTGTACAGCAGGGCTCTGAAACGCGTGTTGCATACCTGGATAGTGCCTGCGGTCGGAGCAGTCAATACTGCCGAGGCGCGGCGCACGGTCAGCGTGTCGGCGGTAGTCACCAGCGAGGTGTTCCACACCACGTTGGTGTCCAGGTCGATCAGCGCGTTGCAGCCTGGCTTGCCGTCCGATGCTCAGGAAGACGCCGCCAGCACCGTTGTTGTCGCCCTGCAGGTTGGTGAGTACATCGATGGCGAAATTGTTGCCGCAGACATTGGCGGCCGCCTGTGGCGCCACCGCGCCTGGCGCCGCCGTCTGCGGGGCCGCATTGACGACAACCGAGGGTTCCTTGAGCAGACCCCAGAAATTCGCCAACCGTATGTCCGGTTCCATCACCGACATGGCATAGCGCGCGGTTTCCTGCATGCGCGCCACGCCTTCATTGATGCCGTAGGAATTCTTGCTGTTGACGTACACCTGGGTGGCGCCAAAGATCAGCACCACGCCGATGACCATGGCGACCATGAGCTCGATGAGGCTCACGCCGCGCTGGCGCAGCGGGGCGGTCCGGGCAAAACCTGCTGTGCGGTTTCGGGTGTTCATATCTGCAATGTCAGTACGTAGTTCAGCACCTGGCCGCCCTGCTCGGTCCAGGTGATCGTGATCGTGTAGGTGTAGGGCTGCGCAGCCCCGACCACGGCAACCACCTCGGCGCCGCCCGGCAAGGTCTGCGGATCCGTCACCTGCTGCTGCCAGATGAACAGGTCGTTGGCCGCCATCTGCGCCGGCGTACAATCGACCGCCGCAGCGCCGTAGCAGTTGTTGTTCGCCGCAGCGCCCTGATAGGCCACGTTAGCCGTACGATTGGCGCGGATGCGGTCGGCAAGATCTTCCGCGAGGCCAACGGCCTGCTGGCGATAGATCGCACCGCCACTCGAACGCAGCGTAGTCACGTACAGCCCAGCGATGCCCAGCATGCCGACGGCCAGCACCACCAGGGCGACCATCGCCTCGACCAGCGAGAAACCCTGTGCGCGCGAGTTCACGGGCAGTTCCCGCCGACCAGTGCCGGCTTCGCCAGACCATTGACATCGTTCCAGGCTGAAGTGGCGCGTGCGCGCCCGGTCTGGGTGACGAACAGTGCCCGGGCCGTCGACGCAGTACCGTTGGCCTTGATGCCACGAATGTCACAGGCCACTACGGTGCGGGTATTGTTGCGCGCGCCGTTCGGATTCTCGAAGCCGCTGGGCCCGAAGCTGATGATGCGATCGGTCGCATCGGTCTTCACGGTCACGCTCGCATCAACGACGCTGTGCCGCTCGATGATCACATCGGCGCCGTTGAACTGCCAGTTGTTGTCCAGGTCCTGGAAAACGATCCAGCCATTGAAGTTGGTGTAGTCACAGACCGGCGCAGCAACGTTCGGGTTCGCCGTGCCGCAAATCACCACACTGCCGTTCTGGCGCTTGATGGCTTCAGTGCGCGCCACCTGGAGCGAGTGCAGCAGGTCGTTGACCGTGCTGGTCAGGCGGTTGTTGCGCATGAAGTCACGCATGCTCGGGATCGCCACGGCCATCAATATCGAGGCGAGGCCGACGGTGACCATCAGTTCGATGAGCGTGAAGCCCGTGTAGCGCGACCTGTTCATGGGAGCGATGGTAGAGGCCATCCCGGGCCCCTGCAGGAACTGCCGATTAGCGGCGGTTTGCAGCGGATGAACGGCAAGACGGGCGGCCCGATTTACCTTAAGTTGCGCTCATGAGCCTGCTGTCCGCCTGTTGCGGCGATTCCTGGTACGAACGCCTTCGCCGCCGGCTTTGTGGCCACTGCTGGCTGGCGCTGGGCCTGCTGTTGGCCGCGCAGGCGATGTGCGCAGGGTCAGGGTCCGCTTGGGCCGCGCCGCCGCCAGGCGCCATCAGAGCTCAAGCTCGCCACCTGGAACCTCGAGTGGCTTATGACACCTTCAGGATTCAACGCGCTCAAAGGCAGCTGCGTGCCCGCTGACGCGCCGCGCCGCGGCGCACGCCGCAGCATCCCCTGCGATGTGGCGGCCGACCTGGAGCGCAGTGCCACCGATATCGCCGGCCTCGCACGTTATGCCCACGAGCTCGATGCCGATGTGATCGCCGTGCAGGAAGTCGATGGCGTGAATGCCGCGCGGCAGATCTTTCCGCACCACGAGTTCTGCTTCACTGGCGGCCCGGCGGTGCAGAACACGGGCTTTGCGATCCGCCGTGGCCTGCCATTCCGCTGCGACGCAGACCTGGCGGCGCTCTCGCTGGGTGACAGCGTGCGACGCGGCGCTACGCTGACGCTGTTTCCCGGCACTGCGCGCGAGCTGCATTTGCTTGCGGTACACCTGAAATCCGGCTGCGCGCGCGGCCAGCTCGATGCGCGCGATTACGCCTGCGCAAGGCTGTCGCGCCAGGGGCCGGCGCTGCGCGCCTGGCTGAAGCGCGCAGCGGCCGATGGCGCGCGCTACGCGGTACTCGGTGATTTCAATCGTGACTTGCTGGCCGACGCAGGCGGCACTGCGGGCCTGTGGGGGCAGCTGCAGGAGGCCGCGGGCGGCGGCCTGATGAATACCGCGCAGCATCAGCCTTACCGCAATTGTCGTATAGGCCAGCCGCACAGCGGCTACATCGACTACATCCTGCTCGGCGGCGCGCTGCAGGCAAGCCTCGTGCCCGGCTCTTTTGAGCGCCTGACTTATTCCACAACCGATGCGTGGCGTCTTAAGCTCTCCGATCATTGCCCGGTAGCAGTAGAACTACTCCTTTATTAAGTTGACTAGCACTTGGATTTCATGGTGGTCTAGGCATAATTGGGGCGCACCGCTGCGATTGCGACCGGCAACACAGACCGGGCTTCAGAGAGGGTCCATGGAACGTCGTCTGCACACACGGCATCGCGCGCGTACTACGGTGTACATCATGATGCCGGCCGGCAAGCGTCGCCTGTGCCGCGCGATCAACCTCAGTGCCAATGGTGTGTTCATCCGCACTGCCTCGCTGGGCCTGCGCAAGGGCCAGCAGGTGGAGCTCGCCTTCGCCATCGACCTCGGTCAGGTCACCAAGGTGCATCGTCGCACTGCGATCGTCGCGCACATCTCCGGCGGCGGCACTGGCCTGATGATGGATGCTTACGCCGCTCGTTGAATTGGTGCCGGCAGAGAGATTTGAACTCCCGACCAACGGTTTACAAAACCGCTGCTCTACCACTGAGCTATGCCGGCGACTGTGGTTCATTCCGATCCCTCGGTTTTGCCGATTTCAGGGGCAGGAGCCCCACTGCGGCATGCTGCCGAGATTGAGTCCGGTCGCCAGTGCGGCAACGCCTGGCAATGGTACGTCTGCGGGCAGATTCACGTCGAGCCAGAACTGTTCCACGCTGTGACTGCGCGGCTCGATCACCGGCTCGAAGCCCGCGGCACGCACTGCTGCGGCGCGCTTGTCGGCGCCCGCCTGTTCGTTGAACAGCCCCACCGACACCTGGCCGCTGTCGGCCAACGCCGCGGCGTCGCGCAGACCCGCACTGCCCAGGCGCTGCAGCGCACGCGCGCGCGACTGTGCATCGTTCAGCTTGTCGATGTAGACCCAGTAGCCTTCGGTTTGCACCGCGGTGGCTTGCCGTTCGCGCGCCTGCAGATTGCGCGCCTGCAGCGCCACGCGCAGCGCCGTGGCGTCGACAGCAACGGCGAGTGGCCCTAGCGAGGCGCAGCGCGCGCCAGAGGCTGAAGCAGCGCCGTTGCCGGACGATGTGCCCGATGCTGTGCCTGTTGCGCTGCCAGCCGCTGCCGTGTTCGCGGCCGCCGCGGCCAGCAAGGGTGTAGACCGATGCGCACCAGGGCGCGGTGCGTCGATCCAGTGCGCCCAACTGAAGAACAGTACATTGGTCAGCACCAGTGCGTAGAGGAGCGCGCGCATGCGGGCATCTTAGCCGGAATGGCCGGCGGCAAGTACGGCCAACCCTCGTAACACCAGGTCATCCACGCGCACTGGATTTTTCTTAAGACGCGGTACCACGCGCGCGGCGCCGCCGCCCGCCAACAGCAGCCGCGGCTTGCGGCCGAGCAAGGCTGCGGCCTCGCCCAGCGCACGCTCGATCAGCGCAGCAGCGGCGAGCTCGCTCCCGGCCTGCAATCCTGCCCGGGTGCTGCGCGCAAATACCAGGCCGGCAGCCGCTGCCGGTGCCCGCTGCTGCGCACCGGCGCGTCGGCGGATGCCGGCCGTGTTGCGCAACAGCGCATCGACCATCAGTGACGGCCCCGGCACCAGCAGGCCGCCGCGATGGCGCCCCTGCTTATCCAGCAGATCGATCGTCATGGCAGTGCCGATGTCGACGATGCACAGCGCGCGCCCCGGCAGCAATGCGCGCGCGCCAATCAGCGCGAGCCACCGATCGGCTCCGAGCCGCCAGGTATCGGCATAGCCGTTGCGCACGCCGGCCGCGCGCCGCACGCTGCGGATGAACAGCGGCCGCGGCAGCTGCGCCGCCCGCGCCGCCGCGCACAAAGCGCGCTCCAGCGGCGGGCCTGCGACACTGCACACCAGGATGCGCGTGGCGCCAGCAGCATCACGCAGCACACGTCGCGCGGCGCGTGCCGACGAGGCCGGCTTCCAGGGCAGCGCCTGCACACGGCCCGCGCGTGCGCCCCGCAGTACGCGCCACTTGAGGCGGGTGTTGCCCGCATCGATCAACAGTTGCTTCATTTCTGTGCCCGCACCGAGACTTCACCGCTCGTGAATCGCTGCAGTCCGGCGACGCCCTGCACGCACAACGCGCCTTCGGCATCGATGCCGCGCGCATGACCGACCACGCGGCCACCAGGTGCATCGACATCAACCACGAGGCCGGCGAGCGCATCGGCGGCGCGCCACTCGGCGGCAAAGGCCGCGAGGCCGCGATCCGTAAACTGCAGCAGTCCGCGCACCAGCTCGCTGATCAGTGCCGCCGCCAGCTGGTTGCGATCGACCTGGTGCAGGCCCAGCTCCGCAAGATCCACCGGCGTGGTGCCCGATTTCAGCACGCGACGGCTGAGGCCGGCGCCAAGCGTGCAGTTGATGCCGATGCCGATCACCACGAAGGCCGGTCCCGCGCTCTCGGCCTGCAGCTCGATCAGGATGCCGCCGAGCTTGCGTCCCTGCGCGTACAAATCGTTGGGCCATTTGAGTTGCACCGGCGCGGTCGTGAAGGCAGTCAGCGCGCGCAGCGCGCACACGCCCACCGCCAGGCTCAGCGAGGGCGCTTCGCGCGGCAGCGTCGCGAAGCTCCAGCCCAATGACAGGCACAGCGCGCCGCCAGGCGGCGCGAACCAGGGACGCGCGCGCCGTCCGCGGCCGGCGCTCTGGTGTTCGGCCAGTTGCAGGTCGAATTCGCCGCTGGGCGGCGCGCCGCGCGCCAGCAGGCTGTCGTTGGTGGATTCCAGTGACCAGGCCACATCCAGATGACGGCGCCGCGCGCGCACCTCGGCCGGGAGCTGCGCCTCGAGCGGCGCAACCGCGAGCGGCATGAACGGCGAGTCGAGTTGGTAGCCGCGATGCGGCGCGGCGTTGATCGTGACGCCCATGTCACGCAGCGCACCGACGGCCTTCCACACCGCGCTGCGGCTCACGCGGGCACGCGCCGCCAGCTGCTGGCCCGAATGCACCCCGCCGTCGGCGAGTGCACCCAGCACACGCTGCACCAGTGGCGCGGGGCGGCTCATGGGTCGCACTCCGGCACTTCAGCCAGCATGCAGCGCACGCTGCCCCCGCCGATGTTCTCGATCGTGGGCACCGGCACACACAGCACGGTGTCGACCGAGCCTTCGAGCTGCTGCAGCGTGCCTGCAGCTCAACGCGGCGCGCGCACTCGCAGACATCACCAGCAGCGAACAATCGCCGAGCGCTTCATCCCAGCTGGCGAGCTCGAGCAGATTGCCTGCGAAAGCCGCGACCGCGGCGCGATCGATCTCGATCAACTCACGTCCGCCCTCGCGCAGGCGTGCGCTCACGCGCTTGCGATCGGCGGGCGGCAGTGCTTCGCTGCACAGCACCGCGGCGCGCGTGCCGATCCACAGCATCACATTGGTGTGGTAGTAGGCCAGGCCCTGCGCATCGCTGGCATCGAACACCACCGGCTCGTAGTCCAGCAATCGCGCCCACTCCTGCACCAGCGCTTCATCGGTGCGCGCCGAGCGACAGGCGTAGGCCAACCTGCCGACATGATCGAGCACCAGGCTGCCAGTGCCTTCGAGAAAGCGCCCGGCATGCTCATGCGCTGTCAGGTCGAGTCGCCGCCGCGGCCTGAAATCCAGCGTCTCGCACAGCTGATCAATGAGCTCGGCGCGCCGCTCGGCGCGCCGGCTCGGCGCCAGCATGGGATAGAGCACCAGCGTGCCGTCGCTGTGCAGGCTGATCCAGTTGTTCGGGAAAACGGCATCGGGCCGGTGCGGTGGCGCGGTGTCTTCGGCCAGCAGCACCTGCACGCCCTCGCTGCGCAGCGCCTGGCAAAGCGCGGCGGTCTCGGCGCGTGCGCGCGCGAGCACCGCCGTGGCGGCATCCGCGCTCTGGTGCTGCAGCACGTTGCTGGCCGCGGTCTCGGCGTTGTAGCCGAAGCTCGCGGGATTCACCATGAGCACCTTGCTGGCGCATTGGCGACGCGCACGCGCGGGCGCGGCTCCTACAGCCTCGTTCACGCCTGCCCTTCCCCATCGGCGCCGTTCATGTCCAGATCATAGATGGCCGGCGGCAGCGGCGCGCGGGTATGCAGCGCATCAGGATTTTCATGCACCGCACATGCCTGCGAGTGGCATGTTTTCTGAACTGAACTTAATGAATATATTAAGAAAAGCAGTTTGACTTACCAATGATCAGCAAATTTGTGACCGGCGCGTTTGTGCGCCGCATAGAGCCTGGGGTAGCATGCACCCGCCTTTGTGGCACCACATTCAGCGCAACGACCGGAAGCACACATGCCAGAGCCGCGCGTCATCCGCAAATACGCCAACCGGCGTCTCTACGACGCCACTGCCAGCCGCCACGTCACCAATGACGATATCCGCAGGCTGATCGCCGGCGGCGAGCGCGTGCAGGTGGTCGATGACCGCTCGGGCGAAGACCTGACGCGCACGGTGCTGCTGCAGATCATCGCCGAGCAGGAGCAGTTCGGCGCGCCGGTATTAAGCGTGCAGCTGCTCGAGGGCATCATCCGCTTCTACGGCAATCCCGTGCAGGACCTGCTCTCGCGCTACCTGGAGCAGAGCCTGGGCACCGTGATGCAGCAGCAGCGCAGCGTGCAGGAGCAGATCGCCAAGGCGATGGAAGGCCCGCTGGCGCCGCTCGCACCGCTCGCCGAACTCACGCGCCAGAACATGGAAATGTGGAACCGCATGCAAAACTCCATGCTCGCGGCACTCGCGCCGCGCAATGCGCGCAAGCCCGGCTCGGGCGGAGACGATGCGGCCAACGATGCGGCCAACGATGCCGCCCCCGGTGCCGAGGGCCCCGCTCCCACCGAACCTCCAAAGCGCTGAAGGATCCGTTCATGCAGTTGCAGGCCAAGACCGTCGTCATCACTGGCGCAGCCCGCGGCATTGGCCGCGCACTTGCCGAACACTTGGCCGCACACGGCGCCAACCTCGCGCTGGTCGACATCAACGCCGATGACATCGCCGACACGCAAAAAGCCTGCAGCGCGCACGGTGTCACTGCCCGCGCCTATGGCGCCAGCGTCAGCAATGAAGAACAGGTGATCGCGACCTTCGATCGCATCGTCGCCGACTTCGGTCGTCTTGACGGCCTGATCAACAACGCCGGCATCCTGCGCGATGCGCTGCTGGTCAAGGCCAAGGATGGCGCCATCACCGGCAAGATGAGCCTGGCGCAATGGCAGGCCGTGATCGATGTGAATCTCACCGGTGTGTTCCTGTGCGGCCGTGAAGCGGCCGAGCACATGGTGAAGCTCGGCAATGGCGGCGTGATCATCAACATTTCGAGCATCTCGCGCGCCGGCAATGCCGGACAGTCGAACTACACGGCGGCCAAGGCCGGCGTCGCCGCGATGGCCGTGGTGTGGGCGCGCGAGCTGGCGCGCTATGGCATCCGCGCCGCGGCGATCGCGCCCGGATTCACGCAGACCACGATCCTCGATGCGATCAAGCCCGAGATGCTGGAGAAGTTGCTGGCGCCGGTGCCGATCGGGCGCCTGGGTTTGCCCGATGAGATTGCGCATGCCGCGCGCTTCATCTTCGAGAACGACTTCTTCGACGGGCGGGTGCTGGAGCTGGATGGCGGTCTGCGGCTCTAGCGTTGTGCGCGCTGCGTTAGATCGGCCAGTTTTCCAAGCCACTATCTGCAGCATGATTTGTTGTTATTTCATCTAAATCAATAGGTTATAATAAAACTGACCGCGCTCAACCGCTCACTGTCGATTTCTCTTGCAGTGCATACAAAGCTGGGGTAGGATGGCCTCCGTGGTAAGCCAAGCCCCCAATACATTCTTCGGAGCATTCGACATGACCGACCAGACTTTTGACCCGAACGCGCTGCTCGAGACCTATCGCAACGCGCTCGCCCCGGCCCTTCATGCGCAGCAGGAAGGCCTCAAGGCCCTCGACCGCCTGGCCCGCTACCAGTACGCCGTTGCCGGCGACTACCTGGAGTGGAGCCTGTCGCAGGCCCAGGCTCTGCTGGGTGCGAAGACCCCGGCCGAGATCGTTGCCAAGCAGTCCGAGCTGGGCTCGAAGATCAGCGAGCAGCTGCGTGGCCGCGTGCAGGAACTGAACACCATCGCCAGCGAAGCCCAGAGCACGCTGAGCCAGCTGTTCACCGAAGCTTCGGCCAAGGTGGCCGAGCTGACCAAGAAAGCTGCTTAAACCAAGACCCCCCTCTTGTTTGAGCGGACCCGACCCCGGGGGAGCAATTTCCCGGGGTCTTTTTTTAAGCCGCAGCCACAGGATGCGCTGAGCATGAGCAACGCAGTAGCCACGCGACCCAACAGCGAGATTGCCGGTGAAGATCCGGCGCTACTGCTGGCGCACAACCTGCGCGCGCAACTCGCGAGCGTCAGCGGCGGCCTCGCCACTGACGACTACCTGCGCGCCTGGTGGGAATGGTGTCTCAATCTCGCCGCGCACCCGACCACGCAATGGATGATGCTGCAGGAAGGCCTGGAGCGCGCCGCCGACAGCTGGCAATTCGCGTTGAGCGCCGCCGCAGGCAAACCGCTGGCGCACGAACATCCGGACCCGCATTTCAAGGCCGAAGGCTGGAACCAGTTTCCGTACAACGCGCTGGTGCGCAGCTACGGCAACATCGAACAATGGAGCGAGCAGCTGCTGGGCGGCACCGCCGGCATCAGCAGCGACAACACGCAGCGCCTGGAATTCATGCGCCGCCAGCTGCTCGAGACGCTCTCGCCTGCGCACTACCTCGCCACCAACCCCGAGCTGCTGGAGCAGACGCGCGCCGAAGCGGGCGCGAACCTGCTGCGCGGCTGGCAGCACTGGCTCGAGGATGCGCAGCGCATGTTGAGCGGCGGCGCCACTCCCGGCACCGAGGCCTTTCGCGTCGGCGAACAGCTTGCGATCACACCGGGCAAGGTGGTGATGCGCAATGAACTCATCGAACTGATCCAGTACGCGCCGCAGGGCGCGAGCGTGTATGCCGAGCCGATCCTGATCACGCCGGCGTGGATCATGAAGTACTACGTGCTCGATCTCTCGCCGCACAACTCGCTGGTGAAGTACCTGGTCGAGCAGGGCCACACCGTGTTCATGATCTCGTGGCGCAATCCGCAGGCGCGCGATCGCGCGCTGGGCATGGACGACTACCTGCGCCTCGGCGTGCATGCGGCACTCGAGACCATCCAGGCGATCGTGCCGGGCCGGCGTGTGCACGGCGTGGGTTATTGCATTGGCGGCACGCTGCTGTCGATCGCGGCCGCACAGCTCGCGCGCAACGCTTCGAATATCCTGGCCTCGGTCACGCTGCTGGCGGCACAGACCGATTTCAGCGCGCCGGGTGAATTGTCCCTGTTCATCACGCCCAGCCAACTGGGCGCACTCGATGCCTTGATGCAGCGTGAAGGCGTACTGGCCAGCGAACGCATGGGCGCGGCCTTTGCGCTGCTGCGCTCGAGCGATCTGATCTGGGATCCGGCGATCAAGACCTACCTGCGCGGCGAGCGCAGCAAGCTCAACGACCTGATGGCCTGGAACGCGGATGGCACGCGCATGCCCTGCCGCATGCACAGCGAATACCTGAATCGCCTGTACCTGCACAATGAACTCGCCAACGGCAGCTTCACGATCGATGGCCAGCCGATCGACCTGCGCCGCATCAGCGTGCCGATGTTCGTGGTCGGCACCGAGACCGATCATGTGGCGCCCTGGCCTTCGGTGCTGAAGACCCGTGCGCTGACGCGCTCGGAAGATTTCACCTTCCTGCTCACCAGCGGCGGACACAATGCCGGCATCGTCAGCGGCCCTGTGCACCCCAAGCGCCGCCATCGCATCTACCAGTGGAACGACAACCACTCGACGCTGAGTCCGGCTGAATATGAGCAGGCAGCGCAGCTGCACAGCGGCTCATGGTGGCCGAGCTGGCAGAGCTGGCT
This sequence comes from uncultured Gammaproteobacteria bacterium, assembly GCA_963764065.1. Taxonomy (GTDB): domain Bacteria; phylum Pseudomonadota; class Gammaproteobacteria; order Steroidobacterales; family Steroidobacteraceae; genus FEN-1191. The sequence goes on from CAVXRM010000005.1 coordinate 566,919, forward strand.
CGCCGCGCACTCGAGCAGCGAACAGCAGTCACCGCCGCAGATGGGCAACAGCGCCGCGGGTTACCCGCCGCTGTGCGCCGCGCCCGGCGGCTACGTACTCGGCTGATTCAGCGCGGCAGCAGGAACACAGCCGCTCGCTGTGTGTCGCCGAGCTGCGCTCCGCCCTGGGGATCGCCGATCTCCACGTAGAACAATTCCGTGTGCCGGCGCGCGGGGTTCGCCAGTATCGGCACCGTCAGCTGCACGGCATCCGTACCTGGCGGCATCGATACACGCCTGGCGCCATGACCGCGAAAGTCAGTCCCGGCCTTCGCACCCGCAGGCAGTGTCCACCACCTGAAGCTGACCGCACCGTCACTGCCATCGAGGCGCGCCACGCTGATCGATGCGCTCCGGCCTCCGGGCGGCACGATGAAAGTATCGGCGGCGAGCGTCAGCCGCCCTGGCACTGCAATGCGCGGCGGCTGCGCCATGCGCAGCGGCGCGGAGTTCTCGTGCTCATCCAGTCCCTGCGAAGCGCCCACCGCCAGCATGAAGACCACCACCGACATCAGCTGCACGGAGCGCGCCGGCCACTGCCAGGCGGCATGGCGACGCGGCAACAGCCGAGGCGTGGCACGCGCCGCTTCGTCGGCCAGGCTGTCGATGCAATTCTGGTTCGCCGCCTCGAGCTGAGTGAGATCGATCTGGCGCACGGCAGCGGCATGTTCGCCCCCGTGTATCCCGAGCGCGCGACGCTGGATGCTCTGGCTGATACTGCGTTGCAGTTCGCGCGGCAACTTGCCGCGTCGCTGGTACTGGTCGAGCAGCGCCAGTGCTTCCCAGCTGGCGCGCGGCATTGCTGCACAATGCGCCAGTAGTTCTGCAGTCAGTGCATCCGAGCTGCATTCACCGGCGACATAGGCGTCGAGCCGTTGCTGCAGGATGTAGTTGCCCGCCATGGTAACCAGCGCGACTGTGCGCATCCCTGATTGTTCTTGCGGCCAGCATATACACCTGCGAACGCAGGCATTCAATCGTGTGGGGGTCTTATGTCAATTGCGCCGCGCGCCGGTGCACCGCGGCTCAGCGTCGCTGCAGCCAGCCGGCAATGGACTGCGGCAATTCACGCTGCACGCGGCCACTGACGTACATGCCGATGTGGCCGACATCCAGGCCGAGCGCAAGATAGTCGCTGCTGCCCACCAGGCTCTGCATCGCGGTCGATGCGGCGGGTGGCACCAGGTGATCCTGCTTGCCGTAGATATTGAGCACCGGCTGCGTGATGCGACGCAGATCGACCGGCTGGCCACCGATACTGAGCGTGCCCTTGAGCAGGCGGTTTTCCTTGTAGAACCAGTTGCTGAAATCGCGGAACGCCGCGCCAGCCTGGTCGGGGCTGTCGAAGATCCATTTTTCCATGCGCATGAAATTGTCCGCCTGCGCCTGGCTGCCGGTGTTGTCGAGCAGATCGACGTATTTCTGCTGCAGCAAGCGGAATGGCATCAGCGAGACGTAAGCGGCGTTCAGCACATCGCCAGGCACCACGCCGTGCGCGGCCACCAGCGCATCGACGTCGATGCTCTGCACCCAGCGCGAGAGCAGGTTGTCGGGCGTCTGGAAATCGACCGGCGTCACCATCGTGATCAGGTTGCGCACTCGCTCGGGATGCAGCGCCGTGTAGCACAGGCTGAAGGTGCCTCCCTGGCAGACACCCAGCAACGTGGCCGAGGGCAACTGGTTTTCGCGCAGCACCACCGACAGGCAGCGATCGATGTAGCCGTTGATGTAGTCGTCGAGATCGAGGTAGCGATCGGCGCCGTCGGGATAGCCCCAGTCGATCAGGTAGATGTCGAGACCGAGTTCGAGCAGGCGACGGATCAGCGAGCGATCGGGCTGCAGGTCCATCATGTACGGGCGATTCACCAGCGCGTACACGATCATGATCGGCGGCAGCTTGGCGCTCGCCGCCAGCGGCCGGTAGCGATACAGCGTCAGCTTGTCCTCGTGATAGACAGCGTCTTTCTCCGAGCAGCCGAAAGTGACTGCGGATGCGGCCTGCAGTGCCTGCAGGCTGTGCGTCAGCTTGCCCTGCAACTCGCTGAGTTCGTCGAGCGGACTGCTCATCGCCGCAGCGCCGCCTTCAGCTCGCGCAGCTGCTGGTGGATGCTGTTGAGTTCAGCGCGCGTCGGCAGGTCGAACTGCTTGGCCCATTCCTCGAGCAGTTCGCGCTGCGCGCTGCGCAGCTGGCTGAGCGAGTTGGTGAGCTCGGCCTGCGCCTGCACGAAGGCCGCGCCGCGCGCCGCCTGCCCATAGACCGACTCGGCTGAATCGACCCACAGGTCGTAGACCTCTTTCATCGACGCGGGCGCGCCGCCACTCTTGAGGCGCGGCGCGATGCGCTCGCCCAGTTCACGCAGCGCCTTGCCGATGATGTCATTCCACTGTCCGCTCACCTGCAGTTGGGCCTGCGCGCAGCGCATGCCCAGTTGCGCGAGTCGCTGCATCGACTCCTGGCTCTCGCGCGTCGGGCCGAGCGCCGGCATGTTGAACGCCGCAGCGGCCTGGCCTGGCGCGCCGAAGCCCGGCATGCCAAATCCCGGCAAACCAAAAGCGGCTGCACCGGCTCCTGGCGCGCCAAAGCCCGTCATCCCGAATCCGGGCATCGCGAAATTCGCCATGCCCGGTACGGCACCCGCGGCCGCGCCAGCATTGAAGGGATTGGTGGCGGCAACACTGGCGGCACCGAAGGGCGTCGCCGCCCACAGGCTGGCGAACTGCTGCTGCAAGCCGCCGAGGCCGTCGGTGAACAGGCGCGCACGTTGTTCGTTGTCGGTGCTCGCGCTGGCGCGACCGAGCAGTTCCCACAGCGAGCGCGATACGCCCAGGTACTGCTCGCACTGGCGCAGGAAATGGCGGGCGATGTCATCGGCGCTGCCCGCGCCACCCATTGCGGCACCGGCGGCTGCGCTCGCGGCTGCACCGGGGAAGGCACTTGCGGTCGCGCCAGGGGCGCCGCTCGTGCCCGCACCAGCCGCGGCGCCGGCCGCGGCGCCCGCCTTCGTCCAGGCGTTGCCGAGTTCGGTCCATTGCCGCAGCAGTTCGGCCTGGGCCTTCTGCATCGCCGCCGCCCAGTCGCCCGTGATCGCTTCAGGTCCCATGTCGCCTCCAGCAGAATTTTGTCAGCGCGCCCCGACAGTGAAATCATACGCCGGCTACCCCGCGAGGTAACCTTCGCGGCCTCGAGGCTACCGTGCCGGCAGGAGTCAGGTCATGAAATACAAGGCGATTACCGCGCTGGCCGTGCTGCTGGCGCTGGGGAGTGCGGCAGCCTGGCATTGGTGGCCACGCCTGGCGCCGGCGCCGACGCCACCGCCGGCGGTAGTCGCACCGCCCGCGCCCGAGGCCGAACCAGCGGCGCCGATCGCCAACCCCATGCCGGCCGCGAGTGACGCCGCCACAGCCCCGGCGCTGCCGACGCTGGCAGAGAGCGACCAGCCCTTCCGCGCATCGCTGCTGCAGATGGATGGCGCACAGACTGCCGCCGCGCTGCTGGTGCCGGAAAACCTGATCCGGCATCTGGTCGCCACCGTCGACAATCTGCCGCGGCACCGGCTCAGCGTGGAAGTGCGACCGCTCCGTGCGACCGCTGGCTCACTCAAGGTCACGGGCGACGAGCTGCACGCCACCCTCGATGAAGACAATGCCGACCGCTACCAGCTGGCCGCGACCCTGCTGCGCCAGATCGACATGAGTGCGGTGGCGCATCTGTATCAAAGCTACTACCCGCTGTTCCAGCGCGCCTATGAAGACCTGGGCTATCCGCACGGCTATTTCAACGACCGGCTGGTGGCGGTGATCGATCACCTGCTGGCAACGCCGCAGCCTGCGGGCCCGGTGCAGCTGGTGCGCCCCAAGGTGTTCTGGGAATACGCCGATCCGGAACTGGAAGCGCGCTCGGCCGGCCAGAAGTTCCTGCTGCGCATCGGCAGTGCGAATGCGGCACTGGTGCGCGAGAAACTGCGCGCACTGCGCGCGCAGATCGCCGCGAGCGCTCCGGCGAGCGCGCCGGCAGGCGCGCCGCCTGTTGCGCCCGCTAAGGCGCCGCGTTGAGCAGGTTCGCTGGCGAGTACTGATCGGTCAGTACGCGCGCGCTGGTCTGCCAGTCGACCTTGCGCGAATACAGTTCCAGCAGCGACAGCGGCGAGAAGCCCAGCGGCTTGAAGGCGTCCACGAGCTGCTCCGCGTTGGCGCGCAGGCTCGTGGCATCGGGCAGCGTGCCCAGGCGCGCGAGTATCACGCGGTTGTTGGCGCGCAGGTTGTAGAACTCGCCGAACACCTTTGCGTAGGTCACCGACTCGTTGTCGTACAGGTGGCTGTTCGAAAAAGTATTGGCCGCCAGCACCGCGCCCGGCCGCAGGAGCGAGCGCACTTCCTGCAGGAATTCCGCGGTCAGCATGTGCTCGGGAATGTACTGGTGATCGTAGGCATCGAGCATGATCAGGTCATAGCGCTGCGGGCCGCGCGCCGCGCGCCGCACGAAGGCGCGGCCGTCTTCGGCATGCACGTGCAGCCTGTCGGTGGCGTGAAAGGAAAAGTAGTCCGCGGCCACGCGCACCACCGCCGGATCGATCTCGACCAGGTCGATCTGTGCCTGCGGCAGCAGGGTGGAGAGCGCGCGCGGCAGCGATCCGCCGCCCAGGCCGATGACCAGCACATCGCGCGGCGCGGGATTGAGCAGCAGGGCACCCAGCATCATGTGCGTGTACTGGAACACCAGCTGGTCGGGGCGTGACAGGTTCATGCACGACTGCCGGCCGATGCTGCACATCCGGGTGAAGCACAGGCAGCGCGTGCCCGCACCCTCGTAGATCAGCACCTGGCGATAGAGCGAGCGTTCGGAATGCAGCAGCCGCAGCGGCGCGGATTCGCCCTCGCCCGCGGCCTGTGCGCGCGGCGCCAGGCATAGCGGCAGCACTGCCAGCAGCGCAGCGGCAAGCACTGGCCGACGCAGTGCGCCCAGCGCACCGATCAGCGCCGAGATCGCCACCATCGCCCAGAGGATCTGGTTCACCTCGAAATACAGCACCAGGTAGAACGAAGTGAGCAGCGTGCCTGCGGCGCTGCCGAAGGTGGACACGAAATACAGCCGACCGGCATCGAGCCCGGCACTGTGTCGATCGGCCACCAGCAGGCGCACCGCGTAAGGGGAAATCATGCCGGATATCGCGGTCGGCACACTGAACAGCAGCAGTGCCGCGCACAGTGAACCGGCGCGCGGATCACTCAGGCGCAGTGACAGAGCATCGAGCAAGCCAGCGCCAAAAACCATGATGGGCGCCGCGCTCGCGGCCGCGAGCCACAGCAGCAGGCACAGCCTGCGCAAGCTCGGATTGGCGCGCGAGTAGTGGCCGCCGAGCAGGTAGCCGATCGACAGGGCCAGCATGAACACCGTGATGATGGCGCCCCACACGTAGATGCTGCTGCCAAAATAGGGCGCCAGCAGGCGGCCGCCCAGCAACTCGAGCGCCATCACGAAAAAGCCGGACCAGCCAGCCACCAGGTACAACATCAGGCGATACATGCGGCCAGTGTACCTGCTGTCGGGCAGCACCCAAGTCCCTGCCGGGCAGGCGATTGGCCCGGCCAGCGATTGACAGCAGCGCCCGCGAACGCCTACGGTGCACTGAACCTTTGCTGCCACGGCAGGTCTGCTGCTCAGCCATGAACTTCAAGCCTGCTGTCCACGCCGCTCGATCGCCGCAGGCTGCCCTGACCACCGCGCTGCTGGCGCTCGTGGTCACTTTTGGGGGCTGCAGTTCGCTCGATGCCCGTCCGGCGCCAGGCCCGCGGGCGCCCGCGATCTTCGGCCACTGGGAATTCGATGCCGCGCGCAGCGACGACTTCGACGCCAAACTCAACCAGCTGATGAAGGAGCGCCAGCAACGCATGCGCGCCCGTCACGGCATGGGCGCGCGCCGCGGTGAAGGCGGCAGTCTCGACAGCCGTGATTTCGACCGGCTCGAATTGCCGCAGGAAGGCTCGGATCGCTTCCGTACCCGTACCAGCGATGACCTGCGGCCGGCGCGCACCTTAAGCATTGCCAGCGAGGCCGAGGGCGATGCCATCATCGTGAAGCAGGATGCAGAGACCGTGGGGCGCCGCTTTCAGCCTGGCCAGACCGTCTCGCGCATCGACGAGGGCGGCGCCGCGCAGATCAACTGTGGCTGGAAACTGCAGGCCTTCGAAGTGCATGCGCGCTACGTGCATAGCGCCACGCGCGACTGGCATTACGAGATCGAATCCGGCAGCGGGATGTTGCTGCTGCGCTTCGATGTCAATGACCCGGAGATCGGTCGGCTGGCGATGGTGAGCCGCTATCGCCGCGTTACGCCGTAACGCCGTGCGGCGCTCGCGCGCCTAGAGCGCTGAGTTGTCCATCTCGCCGGTGCGGATGCGCACCACGCGATCGATCGCGGTGACGAAGATCTTGCCGTCGCCCACCTTGCCGGTGCGCGCCGCCTTGACGATGGCATCGACGACCTGATCGACCAGATCGTCGCGCACGCCGATCTCGACGCGCGTCTTGGGCACGAAATCGACCACGTATTCGGCGCCTCGATACAGCTCGGTATGACCGCGCTGGCGGCCAAAGCCCTTCACTTCAGTGACGGTCATGCCAGAGATGCCCAGCTCGGAGAGCGCCGAGCGCAGCTCGTCGAGCTTGAAGGGTTTGATGACCGCGGTGATCAGTTTCATTGCAGCTCCCGGCAGCGGATCCAAGGGTCTTCGGAACGTCGCTATCCTAGCTTATCCGGGCCCTGTTTTCGCTGTCCGGTGGCCGGATCAAGGCTACCGGCGCACAATGGGCAATTGGCTTGGGCCAGGTGCAGTGGGGCACCGCCCGGCCGCAGGGGTTTGTCACTGTCCAGCGAATCTCAACGCCGCAGCGCCTTCGCGCTTGCACTCCTGACTGCGATTCTGTGGGGCGTATTGCCCCTGGCGCTGCGCGTGCTGCTGCCCGCGATGGATACCTGCACGATCACCTGGTATCGCTTCGGCTCGGCCGCGATCGTGGTCGGCCTGTTCCTCGCCAGCCGCTCGGCGATTCCGAATCCGCTGCGCCTGCATGGCAAGCTGCGGCTGCTGCTGCTGGTCGCGGTGCTTGGCCTCACGATCAACTACACCATGTTCGTGCTGGGTGTGCAGCTCACCACGCCGGCGATCGCGCAGGTCGTCACGCAGCTCTCGAGCATCTTCCTGCTGTTCGGTGGACTGCTGATCTTTCGCGAACGCTTTGTGCGGCTGCAGTGGGCAGGCCTGGCGCTGCTGCTGGCAGGACTGCTGCTGTTCTTCAATCATCGCCTGCCCGAGATCTTCAACCCCAGCTCGCACCTCGGCCTGGGTGTGCTGTTGCTGTTGTTCGGTTCGCTGGCCTGGGCCAGCTACGGTCTGTCGCAGAAGCGGCTGCTGCGCGAGTACAGCTCGGCGCAGATCCTGTGGCTGCTGTACGTGGGTGGCTTCGTGCTGCTGCTGCCCATGGTGCACCCGGCAAGCCTGCTGCACCTGGATCGCGCGCAGACCTGGGCGCTGGTGTTCTGCTGCTTCAACACGCTGGTGGCCTATGGCGCCTATGCGCAAGCCATGGCGCTGGGCGAAGTCACGCGCGTCAGCGCCACCGTGACCACCTCGCCCTTGTTCGCACTGCTCGGCAGCGCACTCGCGGCGATCTGGGTGCCCGGTTTTGCAGCCCCGGATTCCCCCAACCTGCTCAGCATCCTGGGCGCCTGTGGCGTGGTCGCGGGCTCGGCGCTGTGCGCACTGGCCAGTGCCAGGTCCTGAGGGCCGGACTTAAACCCCGAGCCGCCAGGCCGCGTCCAAGTCCTCAATAGAGCCTCGCAGCGAGCATCCTTGTGGCAGACGCCCAGCTTTTGCAATTCAGGACGCGCCAGACCCCGGCAGCGCTGCCCGGTGGCAGCCCGGCCGCGCCCGGCCCGAGCGAGCCCGGGGCCCTGAACTTCGAGGCCTTCTACCGCCTCCACGTGGCGCGCGTCTATGCGCTGTGCCTGCGGATGACCGGGCAGCCCGCACTGGCCGAAGACTGCACCCAGGAGTGCTTCATCTCGGCCTGGAAGGCGCTGGGTGGCTTTCGGGGCCAGAGCAGCCATGCCACCTGGCTGCACCGCATAGCCGTGAACGCGGTGCTGGGGCAGCGCCGGCGCGGGCAATCCGACCTGGCGCGCGCCGCGCTGCCGCTCGATGAGCTGGCCTTTGCGGTCAGCGACGATTCGGTGCAGGCGAGCTCACAGGCCCACACGCAGGATCTCGAGTCCGCCCTGGCGCGACTGCCTCCCGGTGCGCGCGATGTCGTGGTGCTGGTCGGCCTTTACGGCCACAGCCACGAAGAGGCGGCGCAATTCCTCGGCATTGCCGAGGGCACGAGCAAGGCGCAGCTGCATCGCGGCCGTCGGCTGCTCGCGCAGTACCTGGGTCTTTCACAGGAGCAGGCATGAACAGTCCACGGCATGAATCCCTCGATGAGGCACTGGCCAGCCTGCCACTGGAAATCGAACCGGCGCGCGATCTGTGGCCCGGCATCGAGCAGGCCACGCGCGGCGGAACGCGCTACCGCTGGCCGGTTGCCATGGCGGCGAGTGCGGCGCTGTTCACGCTGGTCGGCACGCTCTCGTGGTCCGTGTGGCACCACAGCGATGGCGAGCCCATGGCGACACAGCCTGTCAGCGTGGGCTCGGGCCCGCAGCGGCTGGCCAGCTATGAACTCCCGCAGGACTCCGCCTACCAGGCGGCCCGCGGTGCGCTCGAGCGCACCTTCGAGGAACGCCTGAAGCTGCTGGCCCCCGCCACGCGTGAACGCGTGCAGCAGGACCTGGCCATCATCAGGAAGGCTAATGCCGATATCCAGGAGGCGCTGCGCGCCGACCCGGCCAGTCCGCTGCTGCTGCAGCTGATGCGCAGCACCTGGCAACAGGAAATCAATCTGTACACCACCGTCACCCATACCACCGACACCCTGCTCACGAGGAGAACCTGATCATGAAAGCGCAGATGAACACGCGTCACGGCACGCGCAACTTCCTGTTGACCGCATTGCTGTGCGCAACCGCGCTGCCGGCCTTCGCCGCGCTGCGCCCCGTCAATGAACACAAGGCCGTCGATGCCAATGGCACGGTCGAAATCATCAACGTTGCCGGCACTGTCGATGTGACACCCTGGGATCAGGCCGAAGTCGCGGTGACCGGCGGCATCGGTGCACGCGTCGAGCGCGTCGAAGTCACGGGCACTGGCGCGCACGTGACAGTGCGTGTGGTGGTGCCCAACGGCAACTCCTACCATGACGAAGGTGAAGCGCGGCTCAAGATCCAGGTGCCGCGTCACTGCGCGCTCGAAGTTTCGCTGGTGAGCTCTGACCTGCATGTCACCGGCATCGAGGGCGATGCCAAGCTGCAGACAGTCAGCGGCGATATCAGTGGCGACACGGGCGGTTCACTGCAGGTCAGCACCGTGAGCGGCGATGTGCTGCTCGAAGTGCGTAATGCGAAGTCGATGCGCGTCAAGACCATCAGCGGCGATGCCACGCTCAACGGCGGCAGCGGCGAGGTGAATGTCGAATCGGTCAGCGGTGATGCCAACCTCAAGCTCGGTGCCCTCAAGCACGCCCATTTCGAGAGCGTCTCGGGTGATCTGCATATTGCCGGCACACTCGAGGCCGGCGGTCAGCTCGACGCTTCGTCGGTCAGCGGCGATGTGCACCTGAGCTTCGGCGCCGTGCCCGATGCGGATATCGACCTGCAGAGCCTGAGCGGCGACATCAGCAATTGCTTCGGGCCCAAGCCGATCGAACAGCAGTACGGACCGGGCAGTCGGCTGAATTTCCGCAGCGGCCAGGGCGGCGGCAAGGTGCATGCCGACACCAAGAGTGGCGATCTGTCGCTATGCGCGGGTAAGTAAGCGGCGCAGAACAGCCCTGCGCGCTGACCGCCAGGACCAGCGCAAAGCCTCAAGCAGCGGGCCCGCAAGCCTACGCTCACGGGCCCGCCGCCTATCAGGCAGCTGCCGACAGGCAGGTCTTCATGAAGGCTCTTCGGATCGCCGCCCTTGAGATGTTTGGTCTTGGCGTCGCTCGCGCAGGTCTTCATTTTCTGTTGCTGCGGCGTCAGCGTCTTGGCAGGAGCTGCGGCAGCACCGTCGGCCGACAGGCAGGTCTTCATAGGGCCTTGCACGCGTCGCCCTTGAGCCCTTGCTCCTTGCCCTGCGCGGCGCAGGTTTTCATCTTGTCGTTCTGTGAATTGGCGGCGTTGGCGCCGAGCGCCGCGGCACACAGCAGGATCGCGAGTATCGATTGACGTGTGGTCATGTAGCCCCCTTAAGGCTCAGGAAACGAACCAGCGCATTGTGGCCGTCAGGCGCAGGAAGTCGCCTTAATTTTCAGTAATTCCCGCGTATACACGGGCTCTGGCCCGCTCAGCCACGCGGCAGCTGCGCGGCGCGCGGCACCACGACCTGCGCGAGCTGCTCGAAATTGCGCTCCCTCGTGAGATCCATGCCCGCCAGGATCACGCCATCGGCGCCGGCTGCGGCCATCTTCGCCATGTCAGCCAGCAGGGCCTCAGGGTCTTCGCGATGCATCATGATCACGGTCTTGTCGATCGCGCCGTAGTCGCGGCCCAACCGATCGCAGTGCTCTTTCAGCACCGCAAGCTTGGCGCGCAGCGTGTCCGCATCGCCGAAGATATTGCAGGCCTGTGCGTACTGGGCAACCATGCGCAGCGTCTTCTTCTCACCGCTGCCGCCGATCATGATCGGTGGCCGCGGCTTCGAGAGCGGTTGCGGCACGCACAGGGTTTCCTGCAACTGATAGTGGCGCCCGTGATACGGGCCATTCTCCGGCGACCACATCTGCAGCGCGATCTCGATTGTCTCCTCGAGCCGCTCGAAGCGCTCACGGAGCGCTGGAAACGGCACGCCCAGAGCCAGGTGCTCGCGCTCGTACCAGGCGGCGCCGAGCCCGAGCCATGCGCGCCCACCCGAGAGCACATCGAGCGTGGTCACGGTTTTCACCAGCACACCGGGATGCCGATACATCACGCCCGTGACCAGTGTGCCCAGCCGCACGCGCTTGGTATGCGCAGCGAGAAACGCGAGCACGCTGTAGCCCTCGAGCATGTCGGTCTCTGGCGGCGCGAAATTCGGTATCTGGAAAAAATGATCCATCACCCAGATCGATGACAGCCCCGCCGCTTCGCCGCGCGCCGCGGCTTTGGCCAGCAGCGCACCCAGGGCAGGTGGCCCACCCGGATATTCGAATTTGGCGATGGTTATCGAGACATGCATTGGCGGTCGATTATGCGCCCGGCGCGTAGTCGCAGGAGTAAGCCCTTAGTTTGACATAACACGGTTCAGGCAGCGATTTTCAGCCCGATTGAACCGCGCCCACGAGTCCGGGCACTCACCTCACCAGAGATTGTTTGTACTGCAAACCAATGCTCGCACTGCGCTATATTTGCAGTGTTTCCCGCACTCTTCTACTCAGTATCCCCCGCTTACAGCAGGCCGCCGCCTTGTTATTTTGACCTTAGGGGTTTCTTAAGGCGCAAGAGGGGTTGGCCATGTCTACCACTATCAGCTTTCGAGGCGTGCTGGGGCGTACGCAATGGTTCGCATTGCTGGCCGCAGCGGCACTACTGTCGTCGGCGCCGGTGCGGGCGCTGCCGAGCTATGCCCAGCAGACGGGCCTGCCTTGTTCACAGTGCCACAGCATCGGCTTTGGCCCGGCACTGACGGCCTATGGCCGGCAGTTCAAGCTCAACGCCTACGCGCTGGGCAATCACAATTCGGCGGTGCCCCTGGCGCTGATGACCGTGCTGGGCGATACGCGCACCAACGCCGATCTGCCCGAAGCGCCGGAGCACTACAGCACCAACAACAACTTCGCGATGAACGAGCTCACCGGCTTCTTCGCCGGGCGCATCGGCGATCACGCCGGCGGGTTCGTCGAGGTTTCCTACAGCGGCATCGAACGCCATACGGCCTGGGGCGCCTTCGACGTGCGCTATGCGCGCTCCTTCGAACTGGGCGGCCACGGCATCGTCGGCGGCATCACGATCAACAACAATCCGACGGTGTCGGACCTGTGGAACTCGACGCCGGTGTGGAGCTTCCCCTACACCGGTTCGGAACTGGCGCCCACGCCTGGCGCTGCGCCGATCCTGTTCGACGGCATTTCCGAAACAGTACTCGGCCCCACTTTCTACGCGATGATCGATGATCATCTGTACATCGAGGCCGGCGCGTTCCGCAGCCTGTCTGACAGCATGCTGAGCAACGTCGGCCTCAGCGCCGATGACAATTCGCACCTCAAGGGCGTGGCCCCGTACTGGCGTACGGCACTGCAATTCACGAATGGTCCGCACTACTTCTCGGTGGGCCTGCTGGGCCTGAACGTCAAGCAGCAGCCGGATCCCGCATCTCCCGATACCAACCGCTTCAATGATTTCGGCTTTGACGCCACGTACCAACACACCGCTGCGGATGCCAGCAACCTGCAGGCGAACCTGTCGATCGTGCACGAGTCGCGCCACCTCAATGCCGCGGTGAATGCCGAGGAAGCCTCGTTCGCATCGGGTTCGCTCGACAGCCGCAAGCTCGATGTCACCTGGACCTACAAACAGACCTGGGTGGCGGCTGGCGGCGTCTTCGACACCACCGGGAGCAGCGATCCGACGCTGTACGCGACGGGCGAACCCGTCGACGGCTTCACGGACAACAAGCCCGACAGCCGCGGCTACCTGCTGCAGGCTGAATACGTGCCCTTCGGCAAGCTCAGTTCGCCTTACCGACCCTGGCTGAACCTGCGGGTCGCCCTGCAGTATGTGGGCTACACGCGCTTCAATGGCGGCCGCGCCAACTACGATGGCGCTGGCCGCAGTGCCAGCGACAACAACACGCTGTTCGCCTTCCTGTGGGTGGCGCTGTGAGCGCCGCGCGCTGGTCAATGGCGCTGGCCCTGCTGGCCATCGCCGGTGGCGCGCAGGCGGCCAACTGCCACCTGAACATCGAGGCCAACGACCTGATGCAGTTCAACGCCCGGGCGCTGCAAATCGATCCGGAGTGCACCGAGGTGCAACTGACGCTCAAGCACGTCGGCAAGCAGCCCGCGCACGTGCTCGGCCACGACTGGGTGCTGGCGCGCAGCTCCGACGTGGCGGCCCTGGCCAATGCCGGCATTGCCGCCGGCCTCGACAAGGGCTACCTGCCAGCGGGCGACCACCGCATCATTGCGGCCACCAAGGTGGTCGGGGGCGGTGAGGAAACGACCATCAGCTTCAATGCCGCGGCACTGGTGCCAGGCGTCGATTACAGCTATTTCTGCTCCTACCCGGGCCACTCGACCTTCATGCGTGGCCGCGTGATGCTGGCCGACAAGGCCAAGCTGGCGGTCAACCGCTAGCCGCCCACCGGCCGCCTGTCGGGCTGCCGCAGGGCCATTGCCCACATAGGGCCCCGGAATTGGGATTCCGGGGCCCTGCTGTCATAATTCCATAAGATTTCCGCCAGGCCAGGCTGATGGCTTAGGCTTTGTGGCGCCCGCCCGGCTGCCGGCCCCGGGGCGTCATTTTTCTGCAACTTTTCCTGCAGGCGCGCGTTGTGCACTTAACAGATGACACCGCAGTGCAATCCCAAACGCAGGACAGCCCCAGCCCGGCCGAATTCACCACCTTTATGCGCACCTACCAGAACATGGTCTATTCCACCGCAGCGCGCCTGACCGGCGATCCCGCGCAGGCGGAGGATATCGCGCAGGAAGTGTTCCTGCGGGCGCATCGCGGCTTCGGTCAGTTGCGCGGCAATCCGCGCGCTGCGGGCTGGCTCAAGACCGTGGCCACCAATCTCACGCTCACGCACCTCACGCGCTATCGCAAGCGCTGGGTGTTCTTCTCGCAGATGCACAACGATGATGACGGCGCGGACGATGCAGTGCTCGACTTCCCGTCCAGTGAATCCGTGGTCGCGGATGTCGAAGCCGACGAGCGCCAGGGCCTGATCGAGGAAGCATTGCAGCATCTGCCCGAACACCAGCGCGTGCCGCTGGTGCTGTTTCATTTCGAAGAGCTGCCTTACGAAGAGATCGCCACGCGGCTGCGCATCTCGCTGCCGAAGGTGAAGACCGACATCCATCGCGCCCGCGCCGCACTCGCGCGCGTACTCGCGCAGCGCGGCATCGACATCACCGAACTCGAATCCTCGAGGGAACCCTCATGAACACGCCACAGAACGATGTCGAACGCCTGGAGCGGCAGGTACAGGCCGCGTTACGGAAGCTCCCACCGCTCCGTGCGCCCTCGACGCTCGAGTCGCGCGTGCTGCGCGAGCTGGCGCGGCGTGAAGCGCGCCCCTGGTGGCGCCAGGGTTTTGGTCGCTGGCCACTGGCCGCACGGGTGCTGTTCGTGCCGCTGTCGGCGGGCTTCGTCAAGCTGGCCTTCTACAGCGTGGGCGCCTTGGGTTCGATCGTCGATACCGCACAGCGCAGCACGGCGCTGGGGTCGGTCGGGAACCGCTGGCAGACGCTGAGCAGCATGTTCCAGACCGTGCGCACTGTCGGCTCGCTCATCATGCAGAACGTGCCCCAGGTCTGGGTCTACGGACTGCTGGGTTTCGGCCTGCTGCTCTACGTCTCGTTGTTCGGCATCGGCGCCGCCGCCTTCCGCTCACTCGTTGTTACACCCAATACTGCCCGGTAGTGATTTATGAACAAGACATCTGCACTCCTGCTCTCCTCGATCGCTGGCCTGCTGCTTTTTAGCGCGCCGCGACACGTAGCAGCCGACGAAGCCCCTGCATCCGCGCCCGCAGCGCTCGAAGCCGCTGCTGCGCCCCCGGTTGCGACGCCGCCGGCACCCACGACCGACGAGAAGGTCGCCGCGAAGGTGCATGCCAAGGTCAAGTCGCTGACCGAAAAGATCGAAGACAAGCTGCACAAGAAGGTCACCATCACCGCCACTGCCAAGATGTCGGACGGGGACTCTGACAAGGCGGATGCCGCCGAGGATGCGGCCGATGGGGCTGACGCCGCCTCGCATCACCACAACAACGCCGTCGTCTCCATCGGACATGACTCGCATCTGGCGGCCGACGGCCATGCGGATGCGGTCGTGTCGGTGCTCGGCTCCTCGACCAGTGAAGGCGAAGTCGAAGATGCGGTCGTCTCCATCTTCGGCGATACCCGGGTGACCGGCCCGGTGGGCGATACCGCCGTCGCGGTGCTGGGCAACACCTACGTCGACAGCACCGTGAAAGGTCAGGTCATTGCCGTGATGGGTGATGTCGAGCTGGGCCCGCACGCCGATGTCGCGGGCGACATCGTGGTCGTCGGCGGCACGCTCAAGCGCGATCCGGCGGCAGTCGTGCGCGGTGATGTGAACAACGTGGTGATGTTCGGGCCCGGTGGCCACCTCGAATGGCTGCACCAGTGGGCGCAGCACTGCCTGTATTACGGCCGCCCGCTGGCGATCGCGCCGGGCCTGGGCTGGGCCTGGGGCGTTGCGCTGTGCTTCCTTGGCCTGTACCTGCTGTTCGCGCTGCTGTTCCCGAAGGCGGTCGAGCAGTGCGCACGCACGATGGAAGAGCAGCCCGGACGCTCGCTGATTGCCGCGATACTCTCAGTAGTCGCCACACCGTTCGTGTTCGTGCTGCTGTGCGTGACGGTGATCGGCATCGTGCTGGTGCCGTTCCTGGCGATGGGCCTGTTCCTGGCCGTGCTGTTCGGCAAGGCCGTGGTCCTGGCCTGGATCGGCAGACGCGTGCTCGCGATCGGCGGTGAAGGCCGCCAGCATCCGCCAGTGCTCGCCGTATTGATCGGTGGCATCGTGATACTCGCGCTGTACCTGGTGCCCTTCCTCGGCTTCGTGATCTACAAGGGCCTCGACATCCTGGGGCTGGGCATCGTGGTCTACACGCTGATCAGCAGCTCGCGCGCTGCCCGCGAAACGGCTGCCAAATACAAGGCCGCGAGCCTGCCCGGCGGTGCGACAACTGCAGGCGCTGGCGCAGCCGCGGCGGCAGCCGCCGCTGCACCGGCCGCCAGCGCGCACGATGGCACCGCTCCCGAGGCCGCACCCGCCGCACAGCCTGCGGCACAGGCTGCGCCCGCTGCGGCCATGCCGGTGGCCGATGCCACGATGGAGCGCGCCGGTTTCTGGATCCGCACGGCCGCGCTGCTGCTCGATATCATCCTGATTGCGATCGTCGGTTCGCTGCTGCCCTTCGGCCACAGCGACAGTCACCACGTGAGCCTGCTGCTGCTCGCGCTCTACGGTGCGGTGATGTGGAAGTACAAGGGCACCACCATCGGCGGCGTCATCTGCCACCTGCGCGTGGTGCGGCTCGATGGCCGCGCCATCGACTGGCCGACCGCTGCGGCACGTGCACTCGGTTGCTTCCTGTCGCTGGCAGTCGCGGGCCTCGGGTTCCTGTGGGTGGTGTTCGATCCGGAACGCCAGTCATGGCACGACAAGATCGCCGGCACGGTGGTGGTGCGCGTACCGAAGGGCACGCCGCTGGTGTAACGCGGCGGCGCTGGCGCGGCGCTCAGTGCTGCTCGACGCTGTAGCCACGCTGGCGCAGCAGCGCCACCAGCCCGTCCTTGCCCACCAGGTGCATTGCGCCGACCACGACCAGGTAATCCTGCGTGCCGTTCAACAGCGGCTCCAGGGTCTGCAGCCAGCGGCGATTGCGCTCGGTGGTCAGGGCGCGAAACAGGTCGGGGAAGTCCTCGAACCCTTCGGTCAGCAGTCGCTCCAGCGTGCGGGTATCGCCCGCTTGCCAGGCCGCGACCATTTCCCTGAGTTCGCCGGCGGCGCGATCGTGTTCGTCGAGCGTGTAGCGCAGGTAGTGCTGCTGTTGCTCCCGCGACAGATGCGCGAACAGCCCCAGTTGCTCATCCACGGTTTCAAGCCCGATGATGCGCTTGTGATCGGCGGCGGCGCGCTGCGCGAACTGCTGGTCCACGCCGGCGGCCGTCTCGTAACCGAGGCGCGCCATCTGTGCCTGGTCGAGCATCAGGGCCGCCATCCAGGGTTGCAGGTGCTCGAGCAGTGCGGCGTCGAGCCCGTCGGCACGTGCCTGCGTGGCGAAGCGCGCATACAGCGTGGGCCCCAGCTCCTGTTGCAGGGTCTGGTCCTGCGGCAAGGCACCGAGCGTTGCCATCGACAACATCATGTCTTCAGGCTTCAGGGCGTTGAGGTCGAGTTCCATCACCAGTGCCGCGGCATGAGCGTAGGCCTGCAGCGCTTCAGCCGGCAGCTGGCTGTCATCGGGCTTGAGCACGTGCACTGAACCGAGCAGTACCAGCTGGTTGCCGTGGCCCTTCACCACCCAGAGTGAATGATGGGCGCCATCGGCCCACGCTGTACTTGCGGCCGCGAGGGCCAGCAGGCATGGCAGCACGCATGACAGCAGCCGGCGCGCAATGCGATTCACGGCCGACTCGCGGCTATTGCACTCGCAGCAGCACATGTTTCTTCTTGCCCACCGACAGCTTGATCACTTCGCCCTGCAGATCAGCCAGTGTGAGTGGCCGCTCAGCCTGCAGCACTTCGTTGTTGATCTTCAATGCCTGCGCGGCCAGGTGCCGGCGCGCCTCGCCCTTGGAACTCACCAGCTTCGCGGCCAGGAAGGCCTCGAACAGCGGATAACCCTGCGCCAGCGTGGCGCGCGGCACTTCGAATTGCGGCAAGCCTGCATCGGCCGCGCCTTCATCGAAAGTGCGACGCGCAGTTTCGGCTGCGGCCGCAGCCGCCTCGCTCCCGTGGATCCACGCCGTCGCCTCGGTGGCCAGCACTTTCTTGGCCTCGTTGATCTCGGCGCCACCCAATGCCGCGAGCCGCGCCACTTCACTCATCGGCAGTCGCGTGAAGCGCGCCAGCAAAGTGGCCACGTCGGCATCCTCGACATTGCGCCAGTACTGCCAGTAATCGTAGGCGCTGCACAGATCGGCGTTGAGCCACACGGCGCCGTGCTCGGTCTTGCCCATCTTGCGGCCGGACGCGGTGGTCAGCAGTGGCGTGGTGAGACCGAAGGCCTCGACGCTATCCTTGCGCCGGCACAGCTCCACGCCGTTGACGATGTTGCCCCACTGGTCGGACCCACCCATCTGCAGCCGGCAACCGTAGCGCCGGTAGAGCGCGTGGAAATCGTAGGCCTGCATCAGCATGTAGTTGAATTCGAGGAAGGTCATCGGGCTCTCGCGCTCGAGCCGCAGCTTCACGCTGTCGAAAGTGAGCATGCGATTGATCGTGAATTCGGTGCCGTAGTCGCGCAGGAACTCGACGTAGCCCAGTTTCGAGAGCCACTCATCGTTGTCGGCCATGATGGCATCGCGCGCACCGCTGCCGAAATGCAGGAACTTCGCGAACACGCCCTGGATCGATTCCAGGTTGGCGCGGATGTCGGCATCCGAGAGCAGCGTGCGCTGTGCATCCTTGCCTGAAGGGTCGCCCACCTTGGTGGTGCCACCGCCCATCAGCGCGATCGGCCGGTGGCCGGTCTGCTGCAGCCAGTAGAGCATCATGATCTGGATCAGGCTACCGATGTGCAGCGAGCGTGCCGTGGCATCGAAGCCGATGTAGCCGGTAATGATCTCGCGCGCCGCGAGCGCATCGAGCGCCGCCAGGTCGGTGCCCTGGTGGATGAAGCCGCGCTCATCGAGCACGCGCAGGAATTCAGACTTGAAATTGGACATGAATCAGTGCTGGCAATGATGGGCCGGGCAGCGCCCGTGAATCGCCAATGCTAGCAGTTTCAGACTGGCAGTTTCAGGCCGGCAGCTTCAGGTGCCCGCAGGCTTGAGGATCGCCAGCTGCCGCTCGTCGTCGGCGATCACGCGATACAGTTCCTTGAGCTTGCCCACTTTCTCGATCGGCACTTGCAGCTGCCTGACCTCGAAGCTGCGACTGTAGTGCAGCACGTGGTCCTTGACCGTGGTGTTGCTCTGGTAAATGGCGAAGCCGTAGTCGGCGTTGACCGCCGGGGGCAGATCGTCCGGCTCGTAGCCCGGGGGCAAGGCGATGTCGAACTCCGAGGTATCGCGGCGCGGACCATCGAATTCCACTGCATAGCGGCGCGGCTCGTCGGTCTCGAGCAGGCCGCTCGATTCGCTGCCCAGGATGCGCGGGCGCACCATCATCAGGCCGCCGGTGATCTTGGCGTAGTTCTCGACCTCCAGCGAGTAGTTCCACTCGAAGGGTCGCTTGGTGTCCTGCAGGTTGGCGATCGTGGCCTTGAGGATGCGGTAGGTCGACAACGAGGCCGCCGCCACTTCTTCCACGGGCTTGATGCGATCGGTGTCCAGTATGGTGGAGCGCAGCAGGTAGCGCTGCAGGGCCGCGGCGTCGCCGGTGCGCGATTCATGCACATCACCGCGCAGCACGCCCTTGGCGTCGAGGCTCATTTTCGCGACGCGCTGCAGGCCGTTGGCAGCGCCGCTCAGCTGCGGCAGCTCGATCAGCTCACCGCCCTCGGCGCCGGTCAACAACCCGACATTGGCCTGCAGCGCTCCGCCCAGGCTCCCGAAGGGCGTGAGGTGATCGGTCGGATCGAAGAACAGCAGGCGCCCGTACTTGGCATGCTTCACGACAGCCAGCAAGGAGGGATCCTGCAGGTCGGCCGGCAGCACCACGGCCAGAATCATGTGATTGAAACCGAAATGCGGCGGCGTGGTCGCACTGATCGAGCCGCGCACGGTGTTGATCACCACCAGGTTGGACTCGACACCGATCTGCTTGAGCATGGTGCTGAGCAGGGTCGACTTGTCCTTGCAGTCACCAAAGCGGTTGCTGAACACGTCTCCGGCGGGATGCGGCTGATGACCGCCGATGCCCAGGTTTATGGCCACATAGCGAACGTCGTTCTGCACGAAGGAGGCGAGCGCGCGCATCTTGTCCAGCAGCGTGGGCTCGGCGGCCGTCAGGACAGTGACCTTCTCCTGGATCGCGGGCGTTGCCGTACGCCGCTCGCGCGCCAGGTTGTAGTACCACGCGCCCATGTCGCTCCAGCTGCGCACACCCGGTGCCTGCGAGGCCGGTGGAAACAGCGCGAGCGCCATGCTGCGGGCAATGCCTTCACGGGGCGGCATGTCGCGCTCGGGCCGGATCGCATCGACGTTGGTGACAGTCCAGGTCCAGCGGCCCGGGCCATCGGCCACCGGCGGTACCGGATCGCCGTTCACCCAGACGGCGCGATAGTCCCAGCCCGGGGGCAGCTGCAGCGTGTAATGGGCCTCGCGTACCGGCTCGGTGTCCTGGAAATCCCAGCTGTAGCTGGCCAGGAACGGGCGTTCCTCCTGTTCGTACTCATAACCCACGACATTGCCGGGCTGCGCTGCCGGCAACATCAGCATCTTGGTCTGCAGGTCGCTCAGCAGGATGCTGTCGTCGACGCCGTAGACCGCCGATTCCAGCGCGCTCTTTTCCTTGACCTCGTAAACCTTGCCTTGCGCGGGAATGGTCCAGCCGTGGATGGCGGTGATGCGACTCTGCGCATCGAACGGGACGCGCAGCAGTCCCAGCGACTCACCGTCGGGCCTGAGGATCCGGTAGGCCCTACGCTCGAATTCCCTGATCCGTCCGTCCGGCTGCACGGTCAGTACGTTCTCGCGATACAGCTCGACCCCGTTGGTTTTTTCGTCGTGCGCCGGCAGCGGCGCGCTTACCTGCGCACGCAGCCAATCGGGCGCATCGGCGCCGGCCGCTGTGGTTGCTGCTGCCATCAGCAGGCACAGGCCGGCCCAGGCGCTAGCCCTTGGGTTTGGCCGCTTCGCGCGTGAGTACAATCTGCTCTTCATCGCCCGCCCTCACGGCCTGGAAAAAATCGCGCACCTGGTCATAGAACTTGGTCTGCACCACAGTAAGGTGCAATTGCAGCGAACGCCTGATGTGCAGCATCTGTCCACTGCTCTCGGTCACGAGGGTGTAGATCAGCGCTTGCCTGTCGACGTTCTTGGCCGCCGGCACACTGCTGACCTGCCATCCGGCGGGCAGCTCTATGCTGATGTCATCCTGGTCCAGGTACGGGAAAGAGAAGTACAACGGGTGCACGCGCGTGGCATGCACGAATCTCGATTTGTCGGCATTGGCGAACAGACCTGGCGCCATCAGTACCCGCTTGCCGGCGAAATCCCCCCAGCCTGGCACCTCGAGGTCGAACTCCGCCACCAGTGTGGTTGATGAACTGCTCCAGTCGGGTTCGCTGCCGAGCTTTACTGTGATGCCCACGGGCACGAATCCCTTGACGTCGTCTTCGAGGAACTTGCGGCGCGCAGTGGCGTCGTCCTCGCGCTCCTCGAGTCGCCGCCACAATGCCTGGAGGCCCGTGTAGGTGACGGTCAGCTTGCCCTGCAGCGTGCCATGCTCATTGAGCTTCAGCACGGCGTGGCGATCGATGCGCGACTCGGGCGGCGGCGGCAAGGGCGTAGTGACCCACTCGCCACCATCCTTGTGCAGGCGCAGGCCCGGCACTGCGGTCTCGTACCAGGGCAGCATGCCGTAGGGCGTGAAGGCTGCGCCCGGATCCACGTAGACCTCCTTGTCAGGCAGCTTCACCACCACCACGTTGGTATTGAGGTCGTTGGGGTTCATCAGGTTGCGATCGAAGAAATAACGATCGCGTGTCGGGATCAGAACCGCGTCGACCGAAAAACCCGCGGTACGTGCCAGCGCCAGGAACAACCAGGTGACCTGCTCGCCATCGCCGTAGCCGCGCTTCCAGACATCGTCCACATCGTGCACGGGCTTGAGTTTCTCGCGCTTGATTTCCTCTTCGGTCTTCTTGCGCTCGAAGGACACATTGCGGATCTGCTGACAGCGATCGTAGATCCTGTGCAGCTTCTGCTCGTTGCTGTCGCCCGGCTGCACGATCTGCGCCAGTGCCTGTTCCATGCTGCGCCGCTCGTCGACGAAATCCTCGACCTTGCGGTACATGCGCTTCGCGTACTTCTTCCAGTAGACGTCCGGATCCTTTTCCAGGTCATTCTCGCTGCTGTAGATGAAATCGACCCGCATGCGCAGCTGGTTGTCCGGCGGCATGTCATCCTCGATCGGAAAGGCCGCGATGTCATGCGCGTCGAGACGGATCTTGCCGTAGGACTCCTTGGGCGCCGCGGTGTCCGGCGGCAGTCCACGTGGCCAGCTCCAGGTGAGCGCGAAATCGCGCGATGGATCGAGCGAGAACTTCGCCTGGCGTGTGTAGAGCTCCTGGCTGAGGATCCAGTGCGAATTGAACACGTAGCCGGATTCGAAGAAATGGTGGTAGCGATATTCAATGATGCTGCCGACCTGCACATCCGGCAGCGCCAGGGTCTTGGCCAGGTATTTCACGCCACGCGCCTTGACGATGGTTTTCTCGAAGACCGTGCCATCGAACTTCAGGATCGTGCCATCCGGACGGATGGTGCGCGCCTGGACGTTGTTGACCGACTCACGCGATTTCTCGAAGGGAATCTCGAGGTTGGCGTACTTACGCCCTTCCTCACTCAGGATCTTGATGCGCTCGTAGACGATCTCCATCGGCGTGGTGTCGTCGCGATCGACCTGTCTATACAGATAGATCGCCGCCGCGCCAGGTGCCTTGGGCTCGCTGGTCATTTTCAGGTCTTCAGGCGCGATGGGTTGCCAGTCATCGGCAAGCGCAGGCCGTGCCAATCCCGTCACCATCAGCAATGGCAGCAGCCACAGCCGCACCGCGCGCAGCGCATAACGCATCAGCTACCCCCCGATCAGTTCAATCCCTGAACCCAGCCCCCGCGGCATTATATGCACGCGGCATTGATCTTTTACAGCGCGCCAGGAGCCTGGGACGCTCTCAGGAACGGCGCCACATCAGCAGCACCACACCGCTCAGCACGATGCCCACCGACAGCCATTCGTAGTGCGTCACCAGCTCGCCGCCGAGCGTGACCCCGAGCACCAGGGCGACCACGGGATTTACATAAGTGTAGCTGACCGCGATCGACGGCGAGGTGCGCTCGAGCAGCAGCATATACGCGGTGTAGCTGATCAGCGAGCCGGCGAAGGCGACATAAGCCCAGGAGGCCACGGCGATCGGCTGTGGCGGCCAGGCCGGCTTTTCGCCCAGCAACCACGAGGCAATCAGCAGCATGGCGCCACCCATGAGCATCTGGCTGGCGTGTCCCATGAAGCCCGGGGCAACCCGCAAGCGTGCGCCGCCCGGCAACCCATGCACCGACCACACGCTGCCCAGCACCCAGCCGACGCAGGCACCGCTGATGGACAGCAGCCCTGTCAGTGAGGCGCTGAATCCCTGCCCTTGCGTCATCATCACGATGCCGCACAGGCCGATGATGACGCCGATCAACTGTCGCCAGCCCGGTCGCACGCCGTAGGGCAATTCGCCCAGCACGACCATGGCCGGCACGATGGCGGTAAATGCCACGACCAGACCCGAGCTGACACTGGTCTCCGCTAGTGCCGTGAGGCCGTAGCCCGCGCCCAGCATCAGGCAGCCCAGCAGCAGGCCGCCGGCCCATTCCATGTGCGCAGGCCAGGGCGCGCCGCGCACACGCGCAACGATGGCGAGCAGCGCTCCTGCAGCCAGGAACTGCGTGCCCATCTGGTAGAACGGCGGGAAGCTCACCAGCGCCCACTTGATCGCCAGGAACATCGTGCCCCAGATGAACCAGGTGGCGCCGAGGCAGGCGATCACCAGTGGCGACCAGGCGGTAGCGGCAGTAGTCGTGGCAGTGGTGTTCACGTGTGCGCGCCGGCTCAGCGGATCATGTAGACCTTGGTGACCGTCTCGTGCACTGTGCACACGCCGCGCCAGTTCTCGGGAAAAAAGGCTGCGGTATCGGGCGTGATCTCGATCACCTCGCCGCTCTCGTGCACATAGGTGCAGCGCCCGGCGAGGAAATGGCAGAACTCGTCGCTGGTCACATGGCACTGCCACTTGCCCGGCGTGCAACGCCAGATGCCGCACTCCGAGCGTCCGCCCGGACCCTTGTGCAGCACTTTGCCGGAAGTGCGCGACTGCCCTTCGATCATGGTGGGAATCACGCCCCAGTCGACGAGATCGGTGTGCGCCAGTGGTGTGCGCAGGTGCGGTGTGGTCATGGATTGCAGTTCCCGGAGTTCAGGCAGTTTTATCGAGTAATCCCGCCAGCAGGCGCGCCGCCTTGGCCGGGCCATCCTGTGCGCGCATGTGTGCGCTGGTCGCCGCCAGGCGCGCGCGCAATTTTGCATCGTGCAGGCAGTCATGCAGGCGCTGCGCGAGTGCCGCCTCGGTCCAGTCGGCGCGCGTCAGTTTGAAACCGTGGCCGGTCTCCTGCACGCGCGTGGCGTTGTCGTGGCCGTCCCAGGCAAAGGGCATGATGATCGCGGGTTTGCCGAACAGCAGGCACTCGGTGAAGGAGTTGTTGCCGCCGTGGTGGATCACCACGTCCACCTGCGGGATCACCGAGGGCTGCGGGAACCAGCTGTCGATGATCACATTGCCCGGCAGGTCGCGATACTGGTCCTTGTAGCCGCCGACATTCACCAGCGCCCGATAGGGCAACTTTCCCAGCGCCGCGATCAGCCGCTGCAACAGCGGCACATCGCCCGAACCCAGGCTGCCAAATGACATGTAGATCAGCGGTGCGCCGGCCTGCGCCGCGAACGGCGGCACGGTGTACGCCGCTTCCTGGCGCACGCAGCCCTCCAGGTACTGGAACTGCGTGGGCGGCAGCGGCACGGAGCGCTGGAATTTCACCGGCTCCGGATACAGCAGCAGGTTCAGGTGCGGCGAGCTCTCGAAGAACTGGCCGAGCGGATAAGGCTGCTCGCCCTGCGCGCGCAGGAACTCATTGAACTGCTCGTGCAAGGGGCGGATGACCTCATTGAAGCGCGCACGAAACCGCTCATGGCAGGCGCGGTCGCTGGCGCCGCAACCGGAAAGATGCGGCGGTATCGCCGGATCCTCGATCTCATTCTCGGAACAGGAGACGATGCGCACCCAGGGCGCACCATGCTGCTTGATGGCCGGGAACAGGATCACGTTGTCGATGCAGATCAGGTCGGGCTGCGCCTGGCGCAGTACACCCGGCAGGTCGCGTTGCGCGTAGCGCGCGCTGTCGATGATCGCCGCCCAGCAATCCTTCACGTAGTTGTCGATCTGCTCGTACGGCGGCTTGTAGAAATTGGGGATGTGGCCATTGATGAAATCTTCCCAGAAGCGCGCCATCTGCTCAGGCGGCAGCGGCTCGGAGAGATTCACCGGCAGGGTCTCGAAACCGTAGCCGCGATAGACCTCGACGAAACCGGGGTCGGAGAGGAACACTGCGCGATGACCCAGGCGCGTGACCGCCTGGGCAATGCCCACGGAATTGAGCGCCGGCCCGTAGGCGGCCTCGGGAAAGAAGGCGATCGTGCGTTGGTGTGGGGCAGTCATGGAACGGGCGCCATTGTAGCGGTCGGCGCGATCATCGGCGGCGCGGCCGGGCAGTATTGCCGCAGATAGGTCTGGTGGCCGGGCAGCTGCGCCACGTCTCGTCGACGCCGGCTCTTGATGCCCGCCAGGAAAGCGCGCAGCTCTTCATCGTTCATCACGCCGGCGACCGGGTGGTACTGCTGCGGCATGATGCCCTGCCCGAGCATCACCTGGATCCAGGAGTTCTCGGCGAACAGCTCGTTGGGCACGCGGAACACGCGGCCGGTCTCGCGGAACAGGCGGATGCGGTGCGTCAGCGATCGCCGGAATCTCCATGCCGCGGCAGTGCCGCCAGAACGGCGTGTCCTGACGCTCGGTCACGTGGTAGTGCAGCACGATGAAATCGCGGATGTGCTCGAACTCGACCTTGGTCTGCTGATTGAACTCGTCGATGTCGGACTGGCGAAATGCCGGCGAACGGGAAACATCTGCATCAGGCGGATGATGCCGCGCTGGATCAGGTGGATGCTGGTCGACTCGAGCGGCTCGATGAAGCCGCTCGCCAGGCCGATGGCGATGCAGTTCTTCACCCAGTGGCGCCGACGCTGGCCGGCGCGGAACTTGAGCACGCGCGGCTCGGTCAGCAGCTTGCCCTCGATGTTGTCCAGCAGCGTCTTGCGTCGCCTGCTCGTCGCTGAGGTAACGGCTGCAGTACACCAGGCCGTTGCCGACGCGATGCTGCAGCGGAATGCGCCACTGCCAGCCGGCATCGCGCGCGATCGAGCGCGTGTAGGGCAACGGGCTCGCCGACCGACTTCGGTCTGCACCGCGATCGCGCTGTCGCAGGGCAGCCAGTGCGTCCAGTCCTCGTAGCCGGCGTGCAGCGTCTGTTCGATCAGCAGGCCGCGAAAGCCGCTGCAGTCGATGAACAGGTCGCCCTGCGACCACCAGCCCCGAGTCGAGCTTGAGCGAGTCGATCGCGCCACTGTCGCGTCGAGCTGCACCTCGACGATCTTGCCCTCGATGCGCTGCACGCCGAAGGGCTCGCTGAACTTGCGCAGGTACTTCGCATACAGGCTCGCATCGAGATGGAACGCGTAGTTCATGCCGTTGTTGCGGCAGGTGCGCGAAGCTGCTGGCCAGCGCCGCCTTCAGTTCCAGGCAATAGTCGCCGTAGTCGCCAGCGAGTCCGCGCTCGCGGCCGCGCAGCCAGAAATGCTGGAAGCCCGCGGTCCAGTGGTCGGTGCCGGTCGATGCCGAAGGAATGGAAGTAGTTCTCGCCCGGCACCGCGCCAGTTCTCGAAGGCGATGCCCAGCTTGAAGGTGGCCTGCATCGCGGCCATGAATTCCTGCTCGTTGATGTCGAGCAGCCGGTGGAACATGATGATCGGCGGAATGGTCGCCTCGCCGACGCCGACCGTGCCGATTTCGTCGGACTCGATCAGGCTTGATGTCGAGCACCTTGCCGAGCGTCTTGCGAGAGCGCCGCGGCCATCATCCAGCCGGCCGTGCCGCCGCCGGCGATGACGACCCGTTTGATCTGCTTGCTGTTCAAGATTCGGTCTCCTGCGACGCGGTCGCACGCCATCAGCGATTCAACTGCTTGAGCAGCAGCGCACGCAGCGCGCGGCGCGCGGTCTCGTCGATCGGCGCCGAGCAGGCCGCGGCCGTCGCTCGGGAATGTGCGCTACCGCCGCTGTCGTCGGCCGCGAACACGTAGTGATCGAAGATGCCGCGCCAGGCCGCGCGCTGCGCGGGCGGGAGCGACGCGCAGGCTCAGCAGCGCGTGCATCAGCACATCGACCGGCGCACCCAGCTACGCCGGCGCGCGCTGCCACCAGTAGTTGACCAGCACGTTGCAGGCCTCGAGCGCCTCGATGTGGTGCCACCACATGCCCGGGAATGAACAGCGCGTCGCCGGCATCCAGCTCGGCCACCAGCGCGCGCTGCGCAGCGCCGCTGCGAAGCGCGGAAAGCGCGCGAGATCGGGCTGCGCGAAATCGACCAGGCTGATCTGCTGGCCGGCCGGCGTGAACTCGAGCGGGCCGACATACAGATTGGGCAGCTCCGCCGGCGGGAACAGCGTGAAGCGGCGGCGCCCGACGGCGACGCAGGCCAGGTTGTCGGGCATGTCGTAGTGCGCGGCGATGCGCGTGCGATTGCCGAGCCAGATGCTGGCGAGCGCGTCGTCAGGCAAGCCCGCCACATCGTTCTCGGCGCGCAAGCCCGGCAGGCAGGTGTCGATCGTGGTGGAACCCACATACAGCGCCGGCGGCTCGGCCTCGTGCTGCGTGACGCGTCGAGCTCATCGAGCACCGCGCTCGAGCTTCATCATCGCTGCGCTGGTAATTGAAGCCGCGTGAGATCGTCGTTGTAGAAAAAGCGGCCGCGGATCTGCGGCGCACCCAGCCACACGCCCACGGTCGCATCGCGGTAGTAGCCGCGCAGGTAGGCCAGCGCCGTCGGCAGTCGAACGCCTGCCGGCCTGCACCAACGGCCAATGCGCGACCAGGCCGCCGCAGCATCAGCGGCTCGCGTCGATGCCAGCAGCTGCGCGCCACGGCGTGCGCAGCTCGCGGCGTCGATCTCGCGCACGCTGGCGCACATTGGCATCGGCGGTCGGCATCAGCGGCGGCGATTGCGCCGGTCGATCAGGTCACGCAAGTGCACCATCGAGGCGATCACCATGTACATCGGCTCCAGGTAGTCTCTGCGCGTGCAGCTCGCCGATGGCCGCGCCATCGAGCGCCCGCAAGCGCTCTTCGTTGATGGTGTAGAAACCGGCGAGGCGATTCTCGGAACCGTCCTTGAGGGTCGACATCGAGCACGAAGGACTCGAGCAGTTCGTGCGCCAGCAGCGCCTCGATGAAGGCCGGCGTGGCCGACATGCCCTGATGCGAGCTGACCGAGCAGCGAGCTGATGCGCTCGAGGTAGTCGGTGGTGCCGCCAAACTCGAGGAACAGCGGCTCGCCCTCGCGTGCTGCTGACGCGCGGGCTGTCGAGATCGATGTGGATCACGGGTTGCGGCGCGCTGCCGGGCTCGGACGCGCGCTGGCCGCCGATCAGGAACGGCAGGCGCTCGACGCTCATCGGAATGTAGTTGGCGTCCCAGCCCGTCCTCGCCCAGGAACAGGTTCTCGCCTTCCTCGAAGCCCGAACAGCGCGAAGCGGCTGGAACTGGCCCGTGTCGGCGCGCTTCTGGAACACGATCGGGTAGCAGGCCTGGATGCTGCGGAACTCCGCCGGAACGGTCAGCGCGACCATCGGTCGTCGCCATAGGCCGCGGCACGCGCGTCGTGATGATGCGCAGTCGCCTTGTGATCGACATTGTTCAGCAGCACGTGTTTGGCCATTCGATCCTCTGCGCCTAGATTCGCTGCAACCGATAGGTCTTGCAGATGTTCGAGCAGCGCGCGGTTGGTCGGCAGCGCCGCCAGCATGGATTTCCCCAGCGCCGCGGCTTCGCTGAAGTAGCCCTGCGCGCACGCGCCGCATCCTGCGCCGCTCCGCCTGCGGCTCGGGCCGGAAACCCATGCCGTACAGCACGTACTGGTAGCTCGCCGCGGGAAAGATCTCCTCGATGCGGTGGAAATCGTAGCGCGAGGGCGCATGGTAGCGCCACAGCGACAGCAATTCCGCCAGGCGCACCGGAATGCGAGGCCGGCGCGCGATGATCGCTCCAGTAGGCCGAATCGCTGCGCCGCGACAGCACGTAGTGCAGCTTCAGGAAATCGATGGCGCGCTCCCAGCGGTAGCGGAAGGCGTCGTTGAAGCGCGCCGCCACGATGTCCATCAGCGCGCGCGTGGCCGGCAGCTGTTCGCTGATCATCGCGGCGGAGAACTCGACCAGCGCCAGCGCCGAGGCCTCCAGCGGCTCGACGAAACCGGCGGCGAGGCCGACCGCGACGCAGTTGCGATGCCAGAAGCGTCTGGCGATATCCCGGCTGGAACGACGAGCTTGCGCGGCGTCAGAGCCTCGGCCATCCGCGTGCCATCAGCCGCTGCACCGGCACTGGCCAGGCTGGCGGCCACGTAGCTGCGCAGTGCTTCGGCAGCCTCGTCATCGCTGGTGTGCGCGCTCGAATACACGTGGCCGACGCCGCGCCGCGATCTGCAGGCCGATGTCCCAGATCCAGCCGGCGCTCTGCGCGGTGGAGATGGTGTGCGAGGCGATCGGCGCGTCGGGCCGTGCGTACGGCACCTGCACCGCCAGCGCGGCATCGTTGAACAGCACGTCGACTGCACCGGCAGCAGTGGGACGCCGTAGTGCGCGCCCAGCAGCAGGACTCGCGATCCCGGTGCAGTCGACGAACAGGTCGCCTTCGATGCGGCCGTGCGCAGCGGTGACGAGCGCCGCGATGTCGCCATCGTCGGCGGATTCGATCGCGCGTGACGTGATCGACGATGTGCCGCACGCCGAGGCGCGTCGTGCAGTGCCGCTGCAGGAACGGGCCGAACTTACCGCGTCGAGGTGGTAGGCGTAGTTGGCGACCGCCGCGTATTCGGGCGTCGTGACCTGCTTGGGAGCCCGCCCGTGCTCGCACAAGCTGCGGCTGGCAGCTCACCAGCTCGGCGAAGGGCATCGTCGGCGTGGCGCGCGCAGCCAGGCGCCACGAGGTCCGCCTCGCCATAGCCCTGCGGCAGCGTGAAGGGATGGTAGTAGTGGTCGCAGCGCCGCCATCCACCCAGCCGCACGAACTTCGAACCCTGCTTGAAGGACGCGTCGCACTCGCGGATGAAATCCGTCTCCGACACGCCGATGCGCCGCAGCGTATCGCGCATGGATGGCCAGGTGCCCTCGCCCACGCCGATCGGAGCGACCGCGGGCGACTCGACCAGCGTCAGCTCCAGGCCTGGCCCGCCTCGCCCGCTGGATCGCGCTGATGGTCGGCGGCGATCACGCCCGCGGTCAGCCATCCGGCCGAGCCACCGCCGACGATCACCACGCGCTTGACTTGCTTGCTCACCGCGAGGCTCTTCCGTTTATAGCTCGTTCATGGCTGAGGCCATCGTACACCCAGACGAAAAAGCCGCTGCGGAGCAGCGGCTCTTTCGTCGCCGGCTGCTTCGCGCCGGGGTCTCGCAGGAACGCCTCGGCACCGGACGTTACTTGCCCAGCGTGTAGCGCGCTCCGATCATGTAGCGCGCACCCGTCTGGGTGGCAAACTCCACCGCCTGGCGCGTGCGGCTGTGCGAACGCGTGTTGCGGTCGGTCAGGTTGATCGCTTCGAGCTGGAAGCTCACGCGGTCGTTGAGCTTGAAGCCGACATTGGCGTCGATCTGTCCGTACGGTTCGACGAACACCGGGCTTTGCTGACCGTCCATGGCCATCGTAGAACTGATCGCGCCAGTTGTAGGCGACGCGTGCCGACCACTTGGCATTTTCGTAGAAGCGCGACGATGTTGGCGGTGTCGCTCAGGCCCTGCAGCGGGAACTGCGCGCCGAGGCTCGCCACGTTGTACTTCAGGTCGGACTTGACCTTGGTGTAGTTGACGATGCCGCCAAAGCCGCTGTCGCCGAACATGTGCTGCAGGTTCAATTCCCAGCCATCGATGCTGTTGGAACCCGGACGCGACCGGCATGGTGATGTGGAAGATCGGTATCCGGATCGATCCCCGGCCGGCCGACGATGATGCCCTGGGCAGTGCCGGTCGGCTGGATGACCGCCGGATCGCCGGCGTGAGTGGTGATGATGTAGTTGCGGATGCACTGCGCTGTCGGCCGACGCGCAACCACCCGTCGTGATCGCTTCCTGCACCCACGGACCCAGCGCCCGGGTTCGGAATGTTGAACGGCGTCTCGTTGATCGTCTCGGTGCCCGGGTAGTTGCGTGACGTTCTTCTTGAAGTAGCCGACCGACACGTAGCTGCCCTTGGCGTAGTACCACTCGAGCGCCAGGTCGATGTTCTTCGACTCCAGCGGCTTGAGCGCCGGATTGCCCTGGCTGCCGGTGCCAAACCCGGGCCGCGCCAGCGAATCGAGGATCTGGCCACCCTGGATGGCGCCCCAGCTCGGACGGCCGATGCTCTTGCCCCAGCTCGCACGCGCCTTCAGGTTCGGCATCAGGTCGACATCGAAATCGAGGTTGGGCAGTGCGAAGTTGTAGGAACCCTTCAGCGTCGTGAAGGCAGGCGCGTCCCGAGGATGATGTTGACCTCGTTGGCAGCCACCCATTGGCTGCCGAGTGGCGATCGGCACCTGCGCGCTGGAGGTCACATCGGTCTTTTCATAGCGCAGGCCGGCCGCGAAGTGCGCCGGACGTCCCATGTCGAACGAGGTGCTGTACTGGAGGTACGCCGCATTTCGATTTTTCCTTGGTGCGGCGATCGTTGTCCGTAAAGTCCGGATTGGCCGAGAAAGTGCGCTGCGCTCCGCCCGTACCCCAGAAGGCGATGGCCGCCAGCGCGCACGGCGTTGAAATCCCAGTTGAAGAACTGGTTGAACAGCGCCGGATTCGAGCTGCCGGCAATGTTCGGGAAAGTACTGCCGCAGCGTATCGGGCGTAAAGGCCGAATCCGGATAGTTAGTCGGGATTGCCGAGGCCGCCCCAGTCGTTCTGCTGCACGTTCGAGTACGCCGAACGGTTCTTCACGTCGGTGAGGCCGACGCCGAAATCGAGTTTCTGGCGGTCGGCAAATTTCCAGTCGCCGCCCAAGCTGCACCTGCTGCACTTCCGCCTTGGTATAGCTGTTGCGGAAGCTCGAGCCGGTCACTTCCATGTACGCGGGGTCGATCGTGCCGTTCAGATCCGCCGGCAGCACGACGCTCAGCACCGGGAAATCATGCGAGAAATCCACGCCATTGGTGCCGCGGAAATATCCCGAGACGCCCAGCGTGTTGCTGTTGCCCAGCGGACTGTCTTCGCCGTCGGTCGCGGTCGAGTCATGCGCGTCGAACTCGAAACTCAGCTTGTCGGTGGCTTCCCACTTCAGGTTGAAGCCGACGGAATTGTTCTCGGCCTTGGTCGCGTAGTCCGATTGCGCCATGGCGACGTCGCGCGCAGCCATGGCGAAAGTCGGGCCCCGGTGCTGCTGGCGGCGTGGCGGAGTGGCGGTGTCGTCGCAGTTGACCGTCTCCACGTACGACAGCGGTCCCTTGACGTTGCCGCCGGTCCAGCTCGAGATCGAGGGACCGAAGTTGAACCAGGCGGAGATTTCCTGGCGCTTGGTGCGCGATCTTGTTCTCGGAATAGGTGTAGTCGAGCGTCGCGGTAACGGATTCGACCGGCCGGAATTGCAGCGTCAGCTGGCCGTTGGTGCGCTTGCGCTCGATGCCGGTCAGGAAGTAACGGATGTCCTGCGGCACCTGGTAGATGTCGTTCGGCACCCGGCCCATTGGTGATGATTGTCGGTGCCGGCGTTGCTGATGGTGCCCCAGGCGCCGGTATCGCTGCCGAGGATCGAGTGATAGCCGCTGGCCACGCCGGCCTGGTTGTAACCGGCGGCGCGGTCCTGGTAGCTGGCCGAGATCGCAATGCCGAACTTGTCGTCCGCGAAAGGTGTTGCTGTAGATGCCCGAGAATTCGGGCGTGAAACTGCTGCCCTTGAATTTCTCCGGCAGGTTCTTGTTCGAGCGGTCGGTCACGCCCTTGATGCCGAACGCCGCATGGCGCCCCGGCGCGTCGAGCGGACGCGTGGTCCTGATGTTGACGATGGCACCCAGTCCACCGGTCGGGCGATCGGCGCTGGAGGTCTTGTGCACTTCGATTGCGGAAATGGCTTCCGAAGCCAGGTTGGCAAAGTCGAAGGAACGCGAATCGGAGGCGCTCGTGTCGTTGATGTTCGCGCCCGGCATCTGCCGGCCGTTCAGCAGCACCAGGTTGTAGTCGGAACCGATGCCGCGCACCGACACCTTCGAGCCTTCGCCATTGACGCGGTCGATCGACACGCCGGTGATGCGCTGCATGGACTCGGCCAGGTTCGTGTCGGGGAACTTGCCGATGTCTTCGGCGGTGATGCCATCGACCACGCCGATCGGCCGTGCGCTTCAGTTCTGCAGATGAGGTCAGGCTGGCGCGTATGCCGGTGACGATGACTTCTTCGAGATTCTCCGAGGAGGCGGCGTTGCCAGCGTTCTGCGCGAAGGCCATCGGCATCGCGACCACCCCCAGCGCCAGGGCAATGCTGCGCGCCAGCGGGGTGTTGCGGGTCGCACGACTGTGCGCAATCAGTTCGCGCCGGGCCTGCGAGGCCTGGATCGCGCTCAAGGACCTGATCGACGGGCGCAGCGCCCGGATTGACGGTAGATGACTTCACTTGAACCCCCTGAATGACTAGGCCTATACCAGCGGAGGCCATTGACCTCACGCGCCGACTTTCTTGTTTTGCAACCGCTTCCTGAAACCGCTTTCAGGGCGACGGTCGGATAATGCTCCGCTCAAAGCGGGTTGTCAAGAAGTGTAGTTTTTTTGAGACGGCCTGCCCGACCGGGGCGGCTCGTCGAGTCGGTCCTGCAGTGCGGATGCGCTGCCGTTGCATCGCCGGTGCAGGGTGGCTGCGCCGGGGGAATGCACTCGATTGTATGTATTGCCCTACTCTTTCTGGCGCCGCCTGCTGAGCGCGCTGTAGGCGAGGTACGCCAGCCCGCCGGTGAGCAGCAGTGCGCCGGCGACCACGACCGCAAAGCCGTGCGGCACCTGTGAAAGTGGAATGCCACCTACGTTCATGCCAAACAGGCCCGCAATCAGGTTGATCGGCAGCGCCAGTACGGTCACCACTGTCAGCACGAACAGCGTGTTGCCAGTCTGCTCGTTCACCTGCGCAATCAGTTCTTCCTGCAGCAGCTTCACGCGCTCGGCCAGCGCCACTGCGTCAGCGACCGCGGCGGAAAATTCCTCGGCCGCCTGGCGCAGAGCGCCCGAGTCCTGCTCGCTCACCCAGCCCGCCGGCTTGCTCAACAGTCGGAACAGCGCCGCAGGCTCCGGCGCCAGCAGGCGCTGCAGCCGCACCAGCGTGCGACGCAGTGCGCTCAGCTCGGTGCGGCTGGTGGCGATGCGATTGGCCAGCAAGCGGTCTTCGATCACATCCACGCGACGCGTGGATTGGCGCACGATTTCGACCAGCACTTCCGCCTGGTCGCGCAGCAGGTGCGAGAGCAACTCCGCGCTGGAGCGGAATACCTGGCCGGCACGCACCGCTGCGCGCAGGCGATCGACGGAACGGAGCGGGCGCACCCGCGCGCTCACGACCATGCGCGGTGTGACTGCCAGCGTAACCGTCGACACACTCGAGGAATCGAAACTGGTATCGAACATCACGTCGTGGATCACCGCGACCAGCGTATCGCCCGCCTGCTCCAGGCGGGTCGAGCCGATGTTTTCGCCCAGGGATTCGTAGAAGGCATCCGGCAGCGAAAGGGACTTGCGCAGCCAGCGATCCGCGGCGGCGTTCGACAGCGAAAAATGCAGCCACAGGAAGCTGCCCGGCGTGGCCACCGGCGGCTGTGCGAGCCAACGCTCCGCTGCATCCGAATCGACTTCGGCCGGCGGCTGGTCGGCCGCGAAAATGTACGCCCAGATCAAGCCGTTCTTGTCGGAGCCGTAGGCGATTTCCGGGGTTTTGGCGAGAGACATGCGCCGATCATCGACGCCCGGCGTTCAGGCTGCAAGGGGCAGTACGAACTCCGTTTTGAAGTGCTTGCGGCCCGCAGTTATTTCACCAGCATGGACATCGACACGCGCTCCGCCTTGCCCGCGGAGGTCGCGCCCATGTTCTGGTTGTTGGTCCAGAAGTAGGCCGAGCCGTTCGGTGCAACGAAGTAGTCGAAGGGTGAGCCGCCGCCATCGTAAGTGACGTGCGCGATGCAATCGCTGCCTAGTGTGTAGGTGCCCGTGCCCGTGTAGCGCGAGGTCGTATAGCCGTCGCTGACAATCTCGGTGTAGCTGAGGTGACCCTGGCCGTCGTAGGACTCGAAGCCACTGGCGGCGCGCGGCGTGCCCGCCTTCTGGTATTGCACTGCCCAGCCCATCGTGCCGCGCAGCGTGCCGAGAGAACAGCCATCCGCGTAGGCACTGTTCGCAACGGCGAACATGGAGAGACACAACAAGCCCAGGCTCTGTCGAAGCATGATCGTCCCCTGTGGTTGATAGCGGACCGAGTGTAGCAACACAGGAATATATGACTGCTACATTGAACAGTAATTCGGCTATTAGCGGGTCTATAGCGCCGGCGAGATCGCATACACGACGTCTCCGCCGACCACTGTCTCTACCACCTTGACGTTCGCGATGTCCTCGGCTGGTATCGCCAGCGGATTGCGGTCCAGCACGATGAGGTCAGCGAACTTGCCGACTTCCAGTGACCCGGTGACATCATCGGCGTGCAACTCATGCGCAGCGTTGATGGTCGCGGCACGCAGCACGGCCACACGTGACAATCCGGGATCATCACCCAGCTTGCCCGGGTACTCGTTGACCGCCGAAGGCTTGTTCGTCCGCGTCACGCCCACCTTCAACGCAAACCATTCATCGAGCGCATCCACCGGCCAGTCGCTGCCGAAGGCTATGCGCGCGCCAGCCGCGGCCAGCAGTCCTGCGGGCTCGAGTATCTTCATGCGCTCGGGCCCCATGTAGTCGCGCAATCCCATGGTGTCGCCCGCCGGCTTTTCCCACTGCATGGACAGCACGGGAATGACACCGAGCGACTGGTAGCGACCGAAGTCGGCGCTCGACACGATCTCGTCGTGCGCAATGGCCGGGCGGATGTCGGCGCCGGGCAGCGCCTTGCGGAGCACGGCGACGGCATCGAGACCGGCGCGCACCGCCGCGTCTCCATCGGCGTGCAGGTGTGGGTCGATGCCGGCTCGACCCAGCTCCATCAGGGCGGTCGCGAGCGTTGCGCCGGGAAAGTACACCGCCGGCCCGCGGCTCGTACCAGGCCCCCACTGCGGGTGCTCGGCGCTGCCGGTGTTCAGTCGATAGGGTTCCAGCATCGCGCCGGTCAACGCTGGCGCGGCGATCACGCCGTCCAGGAACAGCTTGGCGTTGCGCACCGTGATGCCCGGCGCGCGCACAATGCTGCCTTCATCGTAGCGCTCCCGCAACGAGACCACGCGCGCTATGGCGGCGCCGAGATTGTCGGCCTCCTTCGGTTCGATGGGCGGAGCAAAGTGCGCGCGCGCCGTGAGCTTGCCGGCCTTGCGCAGCGCCGCGAATGCCGCCAGATCCTCGGGGTCACCGATCGCATCCAGGAAACTCGTAACACCCTGGCGCTTGAGCGCCTCGAGCGCCGCGAGCGCCGCCTGCAGGTTCTGCTCGGCCGAGGGTGCGGGCACGAGTGTATGAAACACGGCATGCGCCGCGTCTTCCAGCAGTCCGGTCGGTGCACCGCTGGCATCGCGATCGATCCTGCCGCCGAGCGGATCGACGCTCGCTGCCGTGATGTTGGCGAGCGCGAGCGCGCGCGCATTGCCGAGCTCGGTGTGCCCGAATGATGAGCGCACGCTGATCGGTCGCTTGGTGCGCAGCGCATCGAGCGCGGCATGGGTCGCCTTCACGCCCGCGGGGCGCATGCTCTCCTGGAACCAGCTGACCACCTCGAGCCAGCCATCGGGTTCCTGGTCACTGGTCTTGTCGAGGCAGGCCTGGATCCGTTGCTGCAACTCGCTGAGCGTCAGCGATTCGTAGTTGAGATTGCACTTCAGCAGCCCGGTGCCGCCTTCGAGCGGATGCATGTGCCCGTCGATGAGCCCTGGCATCAGGAAGCGGCCGTGGAGATCCACCTCGATAGTGCTGGCGCCGCGGTAGGGCGCAACACCGTTGTTGCTGCCTACGTAGACAATGCGCCCGTCGCGAATCGCCAGCGCCTCGGCCTGCGAATCGGCCGCGTCGGCCGTGAAGATCAGGCCGTGGTGGTAGATGCGCTCGGCTGGCGCGGGCGCTGCCGTCACCGTGCCGGTCGCTGTCGCCACGTCAGCCCGCGGCTCGAGCCAGATGGCATGTTGAGCGAAATCCACTGTGATGATGAAGTGCCGCAGGATCGATACGCCAATGTTCAGGTCAGAGGCGCTCGGTTGCGGATCGACTGCTGCAGGCACCTCTGCAAACCGGCGCCCCGCCAGCTCCAGCGATCGCAGCGTCACGACTTGCCGGCTCGCGGCGCCACCGAGGCCACCGCCTGTTGCGGAGCCGACGGCTCGGCCATCCGTCAGCAATTTCGCTCGCGCAGCGAAGTCCGCGCCGAGCAGCACCTGCGAGCCATTGCCCAGATCGAAGGTGGCGGCGACGGTTTCACCATCCTCGACGCGCACCGGCATTGTCTCGATGCCGTGTTCGGTCTTGAGCTCGAGCCGCACGCCGCGGGGCGCCACTGTTGCACTGACTACTTCAATGCGCCCGCCTGCAATATCAACGCGCAACCTTGCGGCATCGAAAATCTCGCGCCCGAGTATCACATCGACCCGATGACCGACCAGACGCGCGCTCACATCCGACAGATCGGCAACAGCGACTGTCTGGTTCGGCAATCGCAGTCCGAGCGCTGCGAGTGTGACGCCCTCGACCACGGAGGCCTCGAACGATGACTGGCCAGACCCCTGGCCTGCCACGGCTGTGCCATGGCCAAGCTTCAGGCCCGCGGCGAACGCGCGATCGAGAATCGTCGTCTCTGCCGCTGAATCGAGCAGCGCAAGCACATGCCTGCCGTTCACGGCAGCGTCGATGTACAGACGGGTGTCTGGGCCCTGGGTAAGTTTGTAGCTGTGGGCCGAGGATTCCGGTGCTCCAGCCACGGCCGACCTCGTCGCGATCACTCCGGGCAGAACCAACGCGCCGATGATGGCAAGCGCGAGTCGGCGCGCGCGCCGTGGGTGGCGAGGGTCGGTTGCGTGCATCTCGTTGGCCTCCAGTCTCAAGCGGCGGGCTAATCTCGGGCGGGAGTCTAATAAAAAAGCCCCGAAGCCGTGAGGCCTCGGGGCTTTTGCTATGCGCCAACTTCGATTCGAACTACTTGTCTTCCTTGGCTTTGTCCTTGTCCTTGGACTTGGCAGCCTCTTTCATCTTGTTCGCGTGATGGTGCGCCTTGGCCTTGTGCTCCGCGGCCTTGGCCTTGGCCTCTTCCTTGGTCGCGCCCTTGGTCACGGCGGCCTTGGCCACATCGCCAGCCTGCTCGGTCTTCTCGACGGCGGCCTTGGTGGCTTCCTTGACCGTCGTGGTCACCTGCGCGTAGGCGCCAGCGGACAGCGCCATGGCAGCCAGCATGATGGTCAGTTTCTTCATGATCGTGCATTCCTCCGGAATTGATGTGCCCGCCAAGCATACGCAACGACATGCTTGCCGATCATGACAGCTGTGTAACGTAGGCCGCTGCGACGTCACGAGGCTCGCGCGCCTGGCGGCCGCGCCTGCGCGGCATCCCAGACTCGAAGGAAATTCCCGCCCATGATCTTCGCGACATCCTGTTCGCCAAGCCCGCGTGCAAGCAGGGCCGCAGGGATCAGGCTCCAGTCGCGGTAGTTACGGAACACTGGTTGGTAGTTTGCGTGCATGTCGGTACCAATGGCCACGTGGTCAATGCCCACTGTGTCGATGAGGCGCCGGATTGAGTCGATGTAGTCGCTGAACGTCTGCTGGCCAATGCCGGACGGCCATGATCCTATGACCCCACCACTTGTTGCGATCAGCGCAGCATGTTCGCGGGTTATCAGCCGGGGGTGGTTCACAGCGGATGTCACGAGATTTGAGTGGGAAATCATCACCGGCCGCGTTGACACATCGACCGCGTCCCTGGCTACTGCAAAGCTCGCGTGGGCCAGGTCAAGCACCATGCCCACCCTGTTCATCTCCCTGACCACCGCCTTGCCGAGCGGCGTCAGGCCGTTGTGCACCGGCGCCTCGGTCTGGATGTCACCGAGTTGATTGACGTGATAGTGCACCAGCTGTATTGAGCGCACTCCATTGCGGAAGGCCTCGCCGATGCGATCGATCCTGTCTTCAATGAAATCTCCGCCCTCTACCGCAAACACCGCGGCGGTCTGCCCGCGCCGTTGCGCTGTGCGCACGTCGGCCGGATTGAGGCCCCTGGCCACTGCACGGCGATCCCTGAGGGTCTGTAACAGGGCCAGCTGCCGCCGATAGTCCGCGTAGGCCTCTCCCGGCTGGAACTCGCGGACAGCACGCAGTTTCTCTCCCGAGAAATCCAGCAGATTGCCGTCCGCGACGCAGGAGAACAGCGCTGCGCTGACGTGGCCTGCATGCAGGTCGGCAAGGGCGCGATCGACGAACGGGTCACCCATGCGGCGCCGAAATGCGCTCGTGTAGGGTGGCGGGCTGAGTGCAAAGAGGCCGGGGTGGGCGTGCGCGTCGACGGTCGGATGGCGCGCCAGGAACGCCACGCCGGCGGCGCGCTGCGTGGCGTCGAGCACCATGCCGAGCTCGGTGAGCGGCGCCGTGTCGTCGTCGGGCTGGGCAGCTGTATCGGCTTGCGCCCGCCGAACACCCACCGTCGCAAGGCCTGCCAGCGCGATCAGTTGCTGTACAGCCCGGCGCCGGGAGCACCGCCCTGGTGAAGCGGATCTGGTGCCACTGTTCATGCCTGGAGTGTAAAGAAAAAAGCCCCGGCGCCGTGAAGCGTCGGGGCTTTTCCCTGTATGAGAGCCTGGCAGTGACCTACTCTGGCATGGCAACTGCCACACTACCATCGGCGCAGAGCATTTTCACTTCCGAGTTCGAAATGGGATCGGGTGGTTCCTGCTCGCTATGGCCGCCAGGCAAAACCGGAAGATTCTTTTCGACAAACGCTGGTCGCGTTCGATAACGTGATGGATCGCTCCATACTTATTGCATCAGTCAGCCTCGCGCATTCAGCACATGCCTACGCATGGGGCCAAACCGCTTGAGGTTATATGGTCAAGTCTCACGGGCAATTAGTACCGGTTAGCTGAAGTCATTACTGACCTTACACACCCGGCCTATCAACCAAGTAGTCTACTTGGGCCCTTTAGGGGAATCGAGTTCCCAGGGAGATCTAGTCTTGGGGGGGGCTTCCCGCTTAGATGCTTTCAGCGGTTATCCCGTCCGCACATAGCTACCCGGCAGTGCCACTGTCGTGACAACCGGAACACCAGTGGTGCGTCCATTCCGGTCCTCTCGTACTAAGGACAGCTCACCCTCAAATCTCCAACGGCTACGGAAGATAGGGACCAAACTGTCTCACGACGTTTTGAACCCAGCTCGCGTACCACTTTAATCGGCGAACAGCCGAACCCTTGGGACCTGCTACAGCCCCAGGATGTGATGAGCCGACATCGAGGTGCCAAACTCCTCCGTCGATGTGGACTCTTGGGAGGAATAAGCCTGTTATCCCCGGAGTACCTTTTATCCGTTGAGCGATGGCCCTTCCATACAGAACCACCGGATCACTATGACCAACTTTCGTTACTGCTCGACATGTACGTCTCGCAGTTAAGCACGCTTATGCCATTGCACTCTGTGCGCGATGACCGACCGCGCTGAGCGTACCTTTGCACTCCTCCGTTACTCTTTGGGAGGAGACCGCCCCAGTCAAACTACCCACCATACAGTGTCCCCAACCCGGATTACGGGCCAAGGTTAGAACTCCGAACTTATCAGGGTGGTATTTCAACGTTCCCTCCACGAAAGCTAGCGCCTCCGCTTCAAAGGGTCCCACCTATCCTACACAAACAAGGTCAAAGTTCAGTGTAAAGCTATAGTAAAGGTTCACGGGGTCTTTCCGTCTTTCCGCAGCTACGCCGCATCTTCACAGCGATTTCAACTTCACTGAGTCTCTGGTCGAGACAGTGTGGCCAGCGTTACGCCATTCGTGCAGGTCGGAACTTACCCGACAAGGAATTTCGCTACCTTAGGACCGTTATAGTTACGGCCGCCGTTTACCGGGGCTTCGATCAGGAGCTTCGCCTTGCGGCTGACCCCATCAATTAACCTTCCGGCACCGGGCAGGCGTCAGACCCTATACATCCACTTACGTGTTAGCAGAGTCCTGTGTTTTTGGTAAACAGTCGCAGCCACCAATTACCTGCGACCTACGGGAGCTCATGGAGCAAGTCCAATCACCCCTGTAGGCATACCTTCTTCCGAAGTTACGGTATCAATTTGCAGAGTTCCTTAACCAGAGTTCTCTCAAGCGCCTTGGGAGATTATCTCCCCACCCACCAGTGTCGGATTACGGTACGGTCAGAATTCACCTGAAGCTTAGAGGCTTTTCCCGGGAGCGTGGCATCAATCACTTCGAAGACCGAAGTCTTCTAGTACTCGGATCTCGGGGATAGCTCTGTTCCGGATTTGCCAGGAACAGACCCCTACGACCTTGAACGGCAGGACTGCCGCTGATCTAGCCTTCTCCGTCACCCCATCGCAGTGGTTCTGGTGCAGGAATATTAACCTGCTT
The DNA here is from genome assembly GCA_963764065.1 of uncultured Gammaproteobacteria bacterium. GTDB lineage: Bacteria > Pseudomonadota > Gammaproteobacteria > Steroidobacterales > Steroidobacteraceae > FEN-1191. The sequence goes on from CAVXRM010000005.1 coordinate 608,695, forward strand.
TCCATCGACTACACCTTTCGGTCTCGCCTTAGGAACCGACTCACCCTCAGCCGATTAACGTAGCTCAGGAAACCTTGGGTTTACGGCGAACGGGTTTTTCACCCGTTTTAACGTTACTCATGTCAGCATTCGCACTTCTCATACCTCCAGCATGCCTCGCAGCACACCTTCGCAGGCTTAGAGAACGCTCCCCTACCACGTACGCCCTTACGAGCGCACATCCATAGCTTCGGTACTCGGCTTGAGCCCCGTTAAATCTTCCGCGCGGACCGACTTGACCAGTGAGCTATTACGCTTTCTTTAAAGGATGGCTGCTTCTAAGCCAACCTCCTGGCTGTCTATGACTTTCCACATCGTTTACCACTTAGCCGAAATTTTGGGACCTTAGCTGATGGTCTGGGTTGTTGCCCTCTTCACAATGGACGTTAGCACCCACTGTGTGTCTCCCGGTCTGTACTTCGAGGTATTCGGAGTTTGCATAGAGTTGGTAGGCCGAGATGGCCCCCTTCTCTAAACAGTGCTCTACCCCCTCGAGTAATTAACCGAGGCACTACCTAAATAGCTTTCGGGGAGAACCAGCTATCGCCAGCCTTGATTAGCCTTTCACTCCTATCCACAAGTCATCGACGCACTATTGCAACAGTGGTTCGTTCGGACCTCCAGTAAGTGTTACCTCACCTTCATCCTGCTCATGGATAGATCGACTGGCTTCGGGTCTATTCCCAGCGACTGTGGCGCCCTATTAAGACTCGGTTTCCCTACGGCTCCCCTATTCGGTTAGCCTTGCCACTGAAAATAACTCGCTGACCCATTATACAAAAGGTACGCAGTCACTCCTTGCGGAGCTCCGACTGCTTGTACGCATACGGTTTCAGGTTCTATTTCACTCCGCTCACCGCGGTTCTTTTCGCCTTTCCCTCACGGTACTGGTTCACTATCGGTCGGTAGAGAGTATTTAGCCTTAGAGGATGGTCCCCCTATGTTCAGGCAGGATTACACGTGTCCCGCCCTACTCTTCGTTGCTCATCGATCGGGTCTTTCGTCTACAGGGCTATCACCTTCTTTGGCCAGACTTTCCAGACTGTTCCACTAGACCTTCTCGGATTACCACAACTGGGCTGTTCCCCGTTCGCTCGCCACTACTAAGGGAATCTCGGTTGATTTCTATTCCTCCGGTTACTAAGATGTTTCAATTCACCGGGTTCGCTTTGCATGCCTATTTATTCAGCATGCAATAGAGCCGAAGCTCTGGGTTTCCCCATTCAGAAATCGCCGGATCGAAGCTTGTTTGCCAGCTCCCCGACGC
>CAVXRM010000005.1:612500-733384 GCA_963764065.1 uncultured Gammaproteobacteria bacterium
GCTTTTAGCCTACCAGCGCAACCCTTCGATGCGTTTGTCGCGGTGCGCCAGGATCCACTGGGCATGCTCGGCGAGGCAGGCGTGGCCGAGCGAGCGCAGGATCTCCAGTTTGTCGGTTTCCGAGCGGGCCGAGCGCATTTCGCGGGCCGCGAAACTGAACAAAGTATCCATATAGCGGTACTGGCGAATCAGCGCGCGATCGGCCTTTTCCCCGAGATAAATCTCGAATATCGCGCCATACACCGTCAATAGGGCGAGTGACCAGAGCAACAGGTTGTGCAGCATTGGCGGGAGCGGTGGTGGTCCGCGCAATGCCATCGCAGCGGCGAATGCCAGCACCACGCCGATGATCAATCCGCCGAACAGCATCGCGCGCGCGATGCCCTCGGCAATGTGCTGGCGACGCGTCAGTGCCTGCGCGCGCTGGCGGTAGTAGAGCAATTGTCCCGAACCATTCACCGGATCGGGATCGCCGACCCACGCGGCGAAGGTGTGTGCAAATCCGTTGGCCAATGCAACCGGCGGATGCAGCGCGCAGCGCAGACTCACGGCGCGCATGGCGGCGCGTATCCACTCGAGTTCCACATCCTGGTTCTGCAGGAAACTCTCGTGCGCGAATTCGCCTTCGAACTGCGCGCGCACGCCGGAGAGTTCCCAGTAGTACTCGACGCGCAAGCCTTCGGCGAGCGCGCGATAGTCGAGATAGCGTCGTTGCCAGTTGCGCCGATGCGCCCACAACGCGAGCAGCCACCCCAGCCCGAAGATCGCCAGCACGCCCAGGATGCTGAGCAATCCGCCGATGCTATCGTGCTGCTTCTTGAAGCCCATCAGCAGCAGCGCGAGCAGCGCCCACAGCGCATAGCGTGCGCGTAGCGCGCGCGTAAAGCAGCGCCGGAAATGCACGCCCAGCCAGTCGGCGGGCGTGAACAGCCGATCGATGTATTGCAGCGAATGCGGCGTTTCATAGGGTGTCGCCGTGTGCAGGCGACGACCGCGACGCGCGATCTGCGCGCCGTATTCCTCGACATCGCGATTGAATCCGCCGGTGCGCCTGAGGAGCGTACGCAAAGCCGGCGGCAGGCCGGCACTGGCCGTGCCGTACTGCGTCTCGCCACTGACAAAGCCGAGCACCTGCACGCCGCTGTTTTCGTGGCCATTGTTCTGGCGCGCCCGTGAGCAGCGGATCTCGTAACTGAGATCGTTGTCGGCTGCGCCCAGCAGCAGGTCGAGGCGATGCGAACGCGGCAGATCCTCGCTCGGCAAGCCGCGGCGCCGATAGTCGACCACGCGCGCAGTGCCAGCTGCATGGTCGGTCTGCTGGCCATCCCAGATCGCAATCAGCAGAGAGCTGTAGCGCGCCACCACCGAACCTGCAGCCTGGTACTGGCGATCGCGCGCCGCACTGTCGATCGCCAGCGTGGCTTCGCTGATGCCCTCGGGTAAAGGGAGCTCGAGCTGCTCGGCCTTGGCCAGCACGCAATCGAAACTCGCGCGTGCGGCATCGTCGCTGAGATCGGCGCGACAGCGGGCCGCCGAATAGGGCAGTAGCGCCATCAGCGGCAGGCCCAGCTCGTTGGCGACTTCGGCCGCCAGCAGGTCGGCGCCCTCGGCCAGTGAGGTGATCAGCACGATCTGCACATCGGGCGCCGTGGCCTGCAGGGCCCGCAACAGCTCCTCGACCGCCGCGCGGATGGCCGGCACTTCCCCGGGCAGCAGGTCGCGATGCCCGGTCACCCCCACCAGGAACGGAATCTTGAATTGTTCGGCGCTGTCCACCGTCGGCTCTGCCTCACTCAACTGCCACGCACTCCTGCCTCCCTGGCGTAACTGGCTGGCCCGACTCATGGGCCGGGTAGTTCTTAACAATACCGGGAACCGGCGGGCTAATGCCAACCTTGGCCTATCCGGGCCAATCCGGGCGCAAAGTCGGAGTCATCGGACCCACCGGATCCGTCGAATCGGACCGGACTGCAATTGGCGCCTTTTAAGAATGAATCTAAATGTGCCGCCCGCACAGATCTGTGCGCGCGAAACTATTGCGCCACCGAATATGCAGAGCGCATACTTCATTCGTCCTCGGTAAGTCCGCTGGCGAGACAGGAAGTCTCGCTGGCGGCGCGAATACCTCCGCCATGAGTCTGCAATGAGCGCATCCCTCCGCAGGACTCAACGGCTTTCACCTCGCGGGCAATATCGTGGCGCCGGCGTTCGGCCGCCGCAGACCGCGCCTATTTTTCCGTCAGCATGGCCTGGTAGGTCGCCACTTTGGCGGTATCGCCGGAATGGGTGTACACGCGCAGCGCGCGCTCCAGCGCATCGTGTCCGAACAAAGTTGCGGCCGGCCACTTTTTCAGGATCAACGGCGTGCTGCTGGCGATCAGCGCCTCGGCTTCGCGCCAGCGTTGCAATTTGCCCAGGCAGTCGGCGCGCACACTGTCCGCCAGTGCCGGGCGCCAGGCGTCGTCAGGATAGTTCGCGGCCGTCTGCGCGCGCGCAGCATCGAGCAGCGGCAGGGCCTGGCGCGGGTGCTGCATGCGACATTGCAGGTCCGCCTGATAGATGCGTATCGGCCCCTGCAGGGGATGCTTGTGCTGGACAGCGATGGCCAGTGCCCGCTCCAGCGCCGGCGCCGCGGATACGTAGTCGCCACGACCCATCAGCGCCAGCGCCAGATTGCTGTAGCCGAATACCAGGTCTTCATGCACGTCGCTCTGCTGGCTCGCCATGATGGCGATGCCGCTGTTGAGTGATTCGATGGCGCGCGCAAACTCGCGTCGCTCGAGGCGCACGCGCCCCAGGCTCATGAGCGTGGGGGCAAGATCGGGATGGTGATCGCCAAGTAGTTGCCGATCAGCCGCGTATACCCGCAACAGATAGCTTTCCGCCGACGTCCGGTCGCCGCGCGACAGGGCCGTGAGCGCCAGGCCGTTGAGCAATTCAGTTACCTTGGGATGTGTCGCTCCAGAGTAGGCAATGCGTGCATGCCAGGGCCTGCTGGTAGTAGCGCTCCGCCGCATTCATGTCGTTGGCGTAGTACTCCGTCATGGCCAGACCTTCCAGCGCCTCGACGTGGATGTCCGGATAGACCTGCGGATCGGCCATCTTCATGGCGCTCTGCAGGAAACCGCGCGCCGCGACAGGTTGCTGCAGCACTGCCGCTGCGGCGGCGCGACCCAGCAGGATCTGCGCGCGCGTGCGCAGATCCGATCCCCCGCCCTTTTCAAAGGCGCGCTCGGCCTCCAGGTACAGCGCGTTGGCACGTTCGTATTCACCGCGCTGCAGCTCGAGTTCTCCCAGCGTATTGGTTTCGCGCACCCAGTTGAGGAGTGGCTGTCCGGGAATGGCGCGTGCCGCGCCCAGCAGCCGGCTGGCTTCTTCATAGAGTCCGATGCCGCGATACACCCTCCCCAGTGTGGTGGACAGTTCTGCCTTGACCTGCGGCTCGTCGTGCAACGAAGTCGCGATCTGCTTCGCGCCGCGATCGAGGATCTCGCGCGCGGTGATGGAATTGCCACGGGCCTCACTGGGGTCGGCCACCTCGAACAGCGACACCATGAATTGGGTCGTTCGATCGGCGGTCAGCGACTTCCGCACCGCCACAGCGCGCTCACGCTCGGCCTCATTGCGCGACAGCCAGGCGGCCACCGCGAGTCCGGCCAGTACGATGCAACCCAGCGTCGCCGCGACACTGACCAACGCCAGGCGGCGCTGACGGCGCGCCTGTTCGCGCTGCCGCAACTCATCAAGGTTGACGCCGAGCAGGCCCGCGAGGAGTTTGAGCTTGGCATCGCGGCGCGCATCGCTGCCTTTGCGCAGATCGGCGGCCAGGGGTTCGGGCGCCGGCACCTCGCTGACCTGCCCATCGATGACTTCGTAACGCAGCGCGCGCGGGAAGCACTCCGACTCCGTCGGCAGGTTGTGATTGGCGGCACCCGGGTTGCCGCCGACGATCAGACAAAGGATGTTGGCCGCGCGGCCCAGCATCTTGAAGTTGCGGATTTCCTCATTGACCCACGGCGACGCCGCCGCAGCTGGCGAACACACGACGATCAGGAATTCCGACTGGCGCAGTGCCGCCACTATGGAATCGCTGAGGCTCGCTCCCGAGGACAACTCCTCGCGATCCAGGAATACCGGCGCCAGGCGCTCGGGGTTCGCGCCGAGGAATTCGCTGCGGCGCACCAATATCGCCGGCACCTTGAAGGTTTCGATCGCGCGGTGCAGCCAGGCCGCTGCACTGCGGTCACGGTGGCTGTAACTGATGAATGCGGCGTACCGCCAGGATCCGGCACAAGAGTTGGAATCGGCCAGTGCACCCATGGATTTGGCCTCAGCTTGTCGAATTGGCCTTGGCAGGAGTAGATTCGAGCGCCACTTAAGAAAATCATAACTCATTCAGGAGCGACCCCATGCCGGCAATCTCGAAGGGCTCGAAGATGAGCGGAATCCTGTCCCTGCTAGCGGCGTTGACGCTGGCCTGGGCGGCGCCTGTCCATGCGACCAGTAGGCGCGTAGTGGCCGAGTTTCCCGGTGACACGACCGGCGGTACTGGTGGTGGCATTACTGCGACCGGAGATTCCTGGGTGGCAGTCTGTCCGGTCGGGCCTCTGTTGCCCGAATCGTGCGGAATAGATTTCACACTTACCGGCAATGATGTCGGCGTGACCGACGTGGATCCGAACACCACGGGCGCCGTCAAACTCGGCTTCAGCGTCAACATCGGCGGCACGCTGTACGACTCCGTGTTCATCAACCGCTTTGGCTACGTCACCTTCAGTACCCCGCCGGCGGATGGCGGCTTCACCTTTACCGGCAGCCTGTCTGGCCTGCGCGACCTCGTGACCCAGAATGGCACGGTAGTACGACCGTTCATCGCGCCCTACCAGGCCAACCTGGTCATCGCGGATAGCGTCATCGAGTTTCCGGCGGTGTTCAGCAACTCGAGTTACTTCCGTGGCAGCGGCGATCCAATCGAACCTTACAACGTAGCCGAGCGAGTGCCCGCCTTCGCGGTAAGCTGGATAGATACGACCAATCAGACCGACAACAGCAACTCGACCCAGGCGCAGCTGGTCATCTACAAGAAGAATGACGCCGGTGATTTCTACCTGACGCTGCGCTACGGCGCTAATTCCGACACCGGCACCTACGATCTCACGACGGGTTTTCCGCTGCCGGCGGTCGCCGGTTTCTCGCTGAGCAGCAACGCGGAAGACAACGTCGAGCTGGCTGGGCAGATTCCCGATGCCACCGGCTATTTCTACGAGTTCGTGAACGGACATCGTGTCACGAGCACACCGCCGCCACCCGACGCCGACGGTGACGGCGTGCCCGACTCCAGGGACAACTGCCCGGCAATCGCGAATCCGACGCAGGCTGATGTCGATGGCGATGGCATCGGCGATGCCTGCGACAACTGCCCCAAGGTCAGCAACCCTGACCAGAAAGACACCAACGGCAACGGCATCGGCGATGCCTGCGAAGTGGCGGTGGTCAAGCGCTGCTACGTCGACAGCGACAACGACATCGATGCCTACGACATCGTGGCGATCCTGAAAGCCACCGGCAAGCATGTGGGCGCGACCGATCCGCGCGATGCGGATGGCAATCTGCTGGTGACGCTGAGCGATGCGGCCAAGTGCGCATCGATGTGCACGCGGCGCTACTGCGCGGTGAAATAGCGGATCGCGATCGCTGGCTGCAAAGGGCTGTGAGCGGCCCTTTGCGGACCAGCGGCGTGCAAAACTGCCAACGAGGTCGTTGACCGCAGCGCTATCGGTCGGGTACGGTGCGGCCGATGCGGGTCAAACCCACCAGGGCCACCAGCGGCGGCATGAAGCTGCGCACACGCCTCATGCAGGTGCTGGGCTGCGTTGCTATCGCCAGCGCTGCGCTGCAGGCCGATCGCCTGCAGCAACCCGAACGGCCCGCAGCAGTCGCAGCGAACATCGGAACCAACACCGCGCCTGCCAGCGCGCCCGCGACGCGGGCCGCGCGTCGATCTGCTGGCACCCGGGCTCTCGACTGTCGTCGTGATCGTCCGCCGCAATGACACGCTCGATCGCATCTTCCGCCAGCTGGAATTGAACCTCACCGACCTGGCCAACCTGCGCGCGCTCGCCGGCACGCGTGCGCTGCTCGATCGGCTGATGCCGGGTGAAACCCTGCGCCTGCAGCACCGCGATGGCGAGCTGGTCGGCCTGCAACGCAATATTTCGCTCACCGAGCAGTTGAACGTGACGCGCAGCGGCGAGGAGTTTCACGCCGACGTGGTGGCGCGCCCGCTCGAGCTGCGCGCGCAGCTCGCGCATGGCGTGATCGACAGCTCGCTGTTCGACGCCGGCTCGAGTGCCGGGCTGCAGGACCAGACGGTGATGCAGCTCGCGAAGATCTTTGGCTGGGACATCGACTTCGCGCTCGACCTGCGCAGCGGTGACGAATTCACCGTCAGCTACCAGCGCATCTTCCAGGACGGCAAATACCTGCAGGATGGCGCGATCCTCGCCGCCAGCTTCGTGAACAACGGGCGCGAAGTGCGCGCGGTGCGCTTTGTCGCGCCCGATGGCAGCGCGGGCTACTACAGCCCCGACGGCCACAGCATGCAGAAGGCCTTCCTGCGCGCGCCACTGGAATTCCGGCGCGTGAGTTCCAGGTTCAGCACGGCGCGCTTTCATCCGATCCTCAATCGCATCCGCGCCCACGAGGGCGTGGACTACGCGGCCGCGAGCGGCACGCCGGTCTACGCCTCTGGCGACGGGCGGGTGCGCTTTCGCGGCGTGCGCGGCGGCTACGGCAATCTGCTGGAAATCGATCACGGCGCGGGCATCGTCACGGTCTACGGCCATCTCTCGCGCTTCGCCGCCGCCGCACGAGCGGGCGCGCGCGTGCGTCAGGGCCAGACGGTGGCCTACGTGGGCATGACGGGTCTCGCCACCGGACCACACCTGCATTACGAGTACCGGCTCAACGGGCGCTACCTTGATCCGCAGCGGGTGAAGTTGCCTGACGCCACGCCGGTCGCGGCTGCGCTGCTGGCCGATTTCAGGCTGCAGAGCGCGGTGCGGCTCTCGGCGCTGAACCCGCCTGCGGCACCAGCGCTGGCGGCCCGACCTGTGGCGCCACCTGGCGCCTTGCCCAGCCTGCCTGCCTCGCCCGCGCGCTGAGGGTTGCGACGCTGTAACAGTCCTGTAATACAGGGCGCCGCTATACTCAGTGGCCAATGACCGACTCACCGCCCGAGCCGCCGCAGCGTTCGCCGCAGAACTTCCTCAATCGCGAGCTGGCGGCGCTGGAATTCAACATGCGCGTGCTCGCGCAGGCGCAGGACGCGCGCGTGCCGCTGCTCGAGCGGCTGCGATTCCTGTGCATCTGTTCGGCGAACCTCGATGAGTTTTTCGAGATCCGCGTCTCGGGCCTGAAGCAGTTGCAGGAACTGGGCTCGACGCAGAGCGCGCCGGATCCGCTTTCGATCAGCGAGCAGCTCGGGCGCATCCACGAACGCGCCGTGCAGCTGATCCGCGGTCAATACACCTGCCTCAACGATGAGTTGCTGCCCAGCCTGGGGCGCGCCGGCATCGAGCTCGCGGGCCCGGAAAGCTGGGATGCCGAAACCCACGCCTGGCTCGAGCGGCATTTCGTCTCTGAAGTCGAGCCGGTACTGAGCCCGCTGGGGCTCGACCCGGCGCGGCCGTTTCCGCGCATCCAGAACAAGAGCCTGAATTTCATCGTCAAGCTGGCGGGCAAGGATGCGTTCGGGCGTGACACCGATCTGGCGATCGTGCAGGCGCCGCGCTCACTGCCGCGCATCGTCGAGCTGCCCGCGCTCAGCGGTCGGCAGCGGCTGGTGCCGCTCTCGACCATTGTCGAGAGTTTCGTGGCGCGGCTGTTCACCGGCATGGAAGTGCTCGGCTGCTATCAGTTCCGGCTGACACGCAACAGCGATCTGTTCGTCGACGACGAGGAAATCGATGACCTGCGCCGCGCGCTCGAGGGCGAGCTGGCGCAGCGCCGCTACGGCGCGGCGGTGCGACTCGAGACCGGCGCGGATTGTCCGGCGGATCTGGTCGAGTTCCTGCTGAAGGAATTCGCGCTCGAGACCAGCGACTGGTATTCGGTGCCGGGGCCCGTGAACCTGAACCGCTTCTCGGCGATCTACGATCTGATCCAGCGGCCCGAGCTCAAGTATCCGCCGTACACGCCGGGCCTGCCGAAAAGCATCGGCGCCAACCACGATCTGTTCGAAGCGATCCGCACGCGCGACCTGCTGCTGCATCACCCCTTCGAGAGTTTTGCGCCGGTGATGGATCTGTTGCGCCAGGCGGCCAATGACCCGCAGGTGCTGGCCATCAAGCAGACGCTGTATCGCACCGGCGATCATTCACCGATCGTCGATGCGCTGCTGGCCGCAGCGCAGGCCGGCAAGGATGTCACGGTGATCATCGAGCTGCGCGCGCGCTTCGATGAAGAGGCCAACATCGAACTGTCGACGCGGCTGCAGGAAGCCGGCGTGCACGTGATGTATGGCGTGGTCGGCTACAAGACGCATGCCAAGCTGATGCTGATCGTGCGTCGCGAGCCCGAGGGCCTGCGCCGCTACTGTCACCTGGGCACCGGCAACTACCATCCGCGCACCGCACGCGCCTACACCGACTACGGCCTGTTCACCTGCGACGAATCGATCGGCGCGGATGTGCACGAAATTTTCCTGCAGCTCACCAGTCTCACGCAGACCCCGAAGCTGCGCCGGCTGCTGCAGTCACCGTTCCGGCTGCACGATGCGCTGCAGGGCATGATCGAGCGCGAGATCGGCCACGCGCGCGCCGGTCGCCGCGCGCACCTGATCGCCAAGCTCAACGCGCTGGTCGATCCGCAGACCATCGACAACCTGTATCGCGCCTCCTGCGCGGGCGTGCGCATCGAGCTGATCGTGCGCGGCGTGTGCGCGCTGCGCCCGGGGCTGAAAGGCCTGTCGGAGAATATCCAGGTGCGCTCCATCGTCGGGCGCTTCCTCGAGCATTCGCGCGTCTACTGGTTCGAGAACAATGGCCGTCCGCAACTGTTCCTGGCGAGCGCGGACTGGATGGAGCGCAATTTCTTCCGGCGCGTCGAAGTGGCGTTTCCGATACTGCAGGCGCGGCTGCGCACCCGCATTCGCGCCGATCTCGATAAATACCTGGCCGACACGAGCAATGCCTGGCTGATGCAGAGCGATGGCAGCTACCAGCGCGTCAGCGGCGAGCCGCTGGTGGATGCGCAGGCCGAGCTGCTGGAGAGTTACGCCGCCAACGCGGCGCGATTGCCGGAATAGACGCGCAGCTTCAGGCCGCTGGCGCGCAGGAATTCGATCTCCTGGTGCAGGTCTTCCACCGACAACGGATGGTCTTTCAGCCAGCGCGCCGGAAAGCGCACTTCCAGCGTGCGGCCGCGTGCCGTGAGTTCGACCGCCGGCAGCGCCGTCGAACTGCGGCCACGATGCAGCAGCACCGCGAGGCGCAACAGCACCATCAGCTGCAGCGCCAGCCGATCCCAGGGCGGAATCAGGTCCTCGAGGCCGGTGAGCGCGAGCTTGCGCCGGTGCGCGCCGACCAGGCGTGCCAGCAGCAGCTGCTCCTCGTGCGCAAAGCCGGGCATGTCGGCATTCTCGAGCAGATAGGCGCCGTGGCGGTGATAGCCGCTGTGCGCGACATCGAGCCCGATCTCGTGCAGGCGCGCGGCCCACTTGAGCGAGAGCTCTGCCTGCGGATCGCTCAGCCCCCAGTCGTCGGCCACCTGCGCGAGGAAAGCCGAGTGCGCTGGCCTCGACGCGCGCCGCCTGCGTGGCATCGACATGATAGCGGCGCATCATCGAACCGACGGTGCGCTCGCGCGGATCCTCATCGGTGAGCCGGCCGACCATGTCGTGCAGCAGGCCATCGCGCAGCGCGCCTTCGGCCATGCGCATCTGCTCGATGCCCAGCGCCGCGAAGATTTCCGCGAGGATCACCACGCCGCCCGGAAACACCGGACGCCGCTCGTCGGTCAGGGCCGCGAGCTTCAATTCACGGCAATGCGTGGCCGCGGTCATCTCGCCGATCAGCTCTTCCACGCCCCTGGCGCTGATGTGCAGCGCTGCCGGGATCGCGCTCGCGCAGGCTCTCGCCGATCGCACGCACCGTGCCGGAACTGCCGATCACGTTTTCCCAGCCGAGCTTCAGGAACGCGGCCTGCATCGGCTCGATCTCCAGCCGCGCCGCCAGCCGCGCGCGCGCAATGCGCTTGGCCGAGAGTCGCTCGTCGGCGAAGAAACGTTCGCTCAACGAGACGCACCCGAGCTTGAGGCTCTCGAGCAGCTGTGATTCATAGCCTTCGCCGATCGCGAGCTCGGTGCTGCCGCCGCCGATGTCGATCACCAGGCGTCGGCCGGGTTCCGCTGGCAGCGTGTGCGCCACGCCCGAGTAGATCAGCCGCGCCTCTTCCATGCCGGAGATGATTTCGATCGGATGGCCGAGTGCTTCACGCGCGCGCTCGAGAAACGCCTGCTTGCGCCGCGCGATGCGCAACGCGTTGGTGCCCACGACCCGCACGCTGGCGGCATTCATGTCGCGCAGCCGCTGGCCGAAGCGCTCGAGGCACAGCAGCGCGCGCGCCGCGACCTGCTTGTCGAGCCGCCCATCGGCGCTGACGCCTGCGCCGAGGCGCACCATCTCGCGCATGCGATCGATGACCACCAGCTGCCCGTGTGAATAACGGGCGACTACCAGGTGAAAGCTGTTGGAGCCCAGGTCCACTGCTGCCAGCACATCTGGCACGGCGCGGGCAGCTCGACTCACGCGTGGTTCAGGCCGCGGTGAATGAGGAGCCGCAACCGCAGGTGGTCACGGCATTGGGATTGCGGATCACGAACTGCGCGCCCTCGAGGCCATCGCGATAATCGATCTCGGCGCCGCCCAGGTACTGGAAGCTCATTGGATCGACCAGCAGCTTCACGCCCTGGTTCTCGACCACGGTATCGCCATCCTGCAGCGCCTCGTCGAATTCAAAGCCGTATTGCAGGCCTGAACAACCGCCGCCCTGCACGTACACGCGCAGCATCAGCTTGGGGTTGGCCTCGCCTTCGATCAGCTTGGCGACTTTGTGCGCTGCGGCGTCGGTGAACACCAGCAGCGGCTCGCCTGAGGGATTTTCGGTCACTGGTGCGTCCATACAGGCAGTGTAGAGGCAGCGCCAGAAGGCGTCAAAATTGCGCCCGAAAACTGTGCGTCAGGACGCCCCGGGCCCCGGCTGGCCCGTTGCAGCAGCCCCCGCCTCGCCCTCGCCGACAGCAGCCGCGCCCGAGGGCATCAGCTTGCCGCTGATCTCGGCGCCCATCGCCATCTCGATCACGCCATAGCTGACATCGCCGCGCACCCGCGCACGCGCACCCAGGATCACCCGCTCGGCCGCGCGGATGTCACCGTTGACCGTGCCATTGACCACCACCTGCGTGGCTTCGACCGATCCTTCGATGACACCGTGCTCGCTCACCGACAAGGATGCGGTGGCGCCCGCAGCCACCATTACATTGCCGGTGATGCGGCCATCCACATGCAGGCCACCGGCGAATTCGATGTCGCCGAGTACGCTGGCCGTGCGGCCGATCAGCGTGTCGATACGGGTAGCGGTCTTTTCACGACGATTGAACATGGCGGCTCAGCTCGCGTCCGGATTCCAGACGAATATTTGCCGGTAGGGTGCCACGCCTTTGCGCGCAGGTCGAATTTCGATGCTGACGCGCTCCGGCTTGAAGTCGGCCGGCAGTATCACGGCCTGCTCGAGATTGGCGTAGTAACGGAAACTGTAGTCGAGCTGCTTTGCCTTGCCGCCCGTGAGCGTCGCCAGATCGAGGCTGGCGGCGGCGCCATTGCGCTCGCCGTCCACACTCAGCGCCAGCGTGCCGCCAGTGGAATCCTCGGGCCGGATCGGCCGGCTGAGCGCCATGCGTATGGTGTAGGTGCGCGCGTTCGCATCGGTCGCGAGCACATGGAACTGCTGTATGCGCACCGGCGCACTCTGCGCGCTGCCACCGGCCTGCGGATTCGCGATCGAGCGATAGAACTCCAGTTCCTGCTGCGCGCGGCCGAGTTCGGCCTGCAGCTCGCCAATGCTCTTGGAAACTTCCGAGCGCTCGCGCACCTGTGCTACCTGGCCGGCATCGGCCGCCGCAAGCTGCACGCGCATCTCGCGTGCCTCATTGTCGAGCTGTGCGATCCGATCATTCAGCGTGGCGCGTTCCTGCGCAGCCTGGATGCCATCGAAGCCGGCCTTCTTGCGGCCCAGCTCGAAGGCCAGGTACAGCGCCAGCACACCGAGCAGCATCAGCGTCGCCAGCATCGTGAAGCGACGTGCCGGCGCATAGGTGCGCACCACCAGTTTGCCGGGGATATCCATCGTTGTCGGGCCCGGGCCTCAGGCCTGGGCCGTGCCCCCGCTCTCGCTGCCTTCAGTGGCAGCAGCTGCGGGTGGGCTGGCTGGCGGATGCCACCAGTCCGGATACGGCGGCAGGCCCTGGGGGAAAGCCAGCTTGCCAAGCTCATGCAGCGCCCGGGTGTAGACCGTACGCTTGAAGTAGATCACCTCGCGGATGGGCTCCCAGTATTCCACCCAGCGCCAGCGGTCAAATTCAGGCTCGCCGGTGGTGTCGAAGCGGAACTGCGGCGCCGCGTTCTTGAGCTGCAGCAGGAACCAGCGCTGCTTCTGCCCCACGCAGCGCGGCGTGGTGTCACGCACGAAGCGCACTGGCAGGCGGTAGCGCAGCCACTGGCTGGTCTGGCCGACGATGGCGACGTCCTTGTCGGTCAAGCCGATCTCCTCGGTCAGTTCGCGAAACAGCGCCTCTTCGGCGCTCTCGCCGCGGCGCATGCCACCCTGTGGGAACTGCCAGCCCTTGCCTCCGGAACGGCGGCCGACGAACACGCGCCGCTCGTCCTGCATCAGTACGATGCCGACATTGGCACGAAAACCGTCCCGATCGATCACGTCCCCCATGATTATTCTGTTTTACCCCGAGGAGCCCGCGACTCTCAAGCCCAATGCCCTTGTTCTGAACCCAGTCGACTCTTTAGGCTGTGCTTATGACACGCACCACACAATATTGGATCCTGGCCGCCCTGGGCGCCCTGGCCGTGCTGAGCTTCGGCGCCTCGCTGCTGGCCGGCTCGGCCGACTTGCCGCTCGGGCGCTCGCTGGCGGCGCTGTGGGGAAGCGGCGATGAGCTTGCGAACACCATCGTGCGCACCATCCGCCTGCCGCGCAGCCTGTCGGCATTTGCCGTCGGGAGCCTGCTGGCGCTGGCCGGCGTGCTGCTGCAGGCACTGTTTCGCAATCCGCTCGCCGACCCCTTCGTGCTGGGTGTGTCTGGCGGCGCCGCGGTGGGCGCGCTGGGCGGCATGCTGCTGGGCCTGGGGCTGGCCAACCTGCAGTGGAGCGCGACGGCTGGCGCGCTGCTGATCGGCGCGCTGGTGATGCTGCTCGGCCGCGGTGCCGAGCTCAGCCGGCTGCTGCTTTCCGGCGTGGTATTGGCGAGCGCCTGCGGCGCGCTGACCACGGTGCTGCTGGCGATTGCCGACAACGGACAATTGCGCGGCATGGTGTTCTGGCTGGCGGGCGATCTGGGCTGGGCGCTGCATCCGGCGCTCGACCTCGCTGCTGCCGGCCTCGCGCTGCTCGCGGCAGTGCTGTTCGCGCGCGCGCTCAACGTGCTGAGCGCCGGTGAACTGCGCAGCGCCACGCTGGGGCTGGACGCGCGCCTCGCACGGCCGCTGGTGTTCGTGGTCGCCGCCGTGCTCACCTCGATCGCCGTGCTGGCCGCAGGACCCGTGGGCTTCATCGGTCTCGTGGCACCGCACCTGGTGCGCCTCGCGCTGCGCAGCGCCGATCACCGGCTGGTAGCGCCGGGCGCCGCGCTGGTCGGCGGCGCGCTGCTATGCCTCGCCGACATCGCGAGCCGCACGGTCGCCGCGCCGCGCCAGTTGCCGGTGGGGGCGATCACGGCGCTGATTGGTGCGCCGGTGTTTTTATTGCTGCTGCGGCGGCGGACGCTGCGTTAGCGTTGGCTTGAGCAGGATTGTGCACGCCTTCGCCGGAATCACGGGAGCATGACATGACCAGAGCGTGGCCGATGATCCTGGGCGGCCTGTTGATAGCAGGCAGCGGCACCTTGCCCGCCCGTGCCCACGACGCGCTCGACCAGTCGTCGACTTTGCTGGTGTATTCCAATCCGCATCAAGGTCATGGCACCGTTGCCCCGGTCACAGTGACGATGGCCCGTGACGGTGATGTACTGGTGGCGCATTTCAAAGTCACTGCCGCCGCGATAGTCGCCAAGCGACAACTGGCGCATGACGAATACCCCTACGACTTCGATGTTGTCGAGCTGTTCGTGCGCAACGCGAAATCAGGCCAGCCCGGGTATTTCGAGTTTGAAGTGAGCCCCTACGACCAATCGTTGCAGGTCAATGTCATCGAACCCCGCCAGCAATACTGCTTCGGCATCAAGGACGGATTCACGCACACGGCGAACATCACGGCTACGGGCTGGGAAGCGCAGCTGCGCATTCCGCTCGCGACACATCGGCTGGCGCAGCGGCCAACCCCTGGAGCTGGTTGGCAATGCCTATGCGGCGCTGGGTGCAACCGAACAACGCGTCTACTGGAGCCTCTTCGAGCTGCCGCCCGGGAAGCCCGACTTCCACGTGCCGAGCGCCTTCCGCCCGCTGCTCAGTTCGCGCCAGCGAGCCTTACCCGGCGCATGAGATTCACGCCCGCCGCGCGCGCAGCTCGCGCCGCCCCTGTGTGTACTCGAGGCCACGGCGCATCAGCGCGCTGAAGCCGGCCTGGTTGTTGGTCGCTACCGTCTCACGCAGATCTTCGAGCGCCTTGGCCAGCGCCGCCAGTGGCTGCGCGCCGTAGTCGTTGAGCCGCTGGATCTCGAAATAGAGTTCCGGGCTCTCCTGCGCCACCTCGCTGGCGATGTCGAACTGCGCATCGAAGGTGGTGCTGGACATCTGCACCAGGCGCGGCGCGGCCTCGCCGCTCTGCGCCAGCGCCGTGAAGAAGGCGATGTTGAGCGCGTGCGAGAGACCGAGCACGTAGGCGATCAGGCGGTCGTGATCATCGAGACCCATCACCACCTGCTCCACCATCGTGGGCGCAAACAGCGCGCGCACGCGCTCGAGCGCGTCGCCGGCACCAAGATCAATGAAGATCACGTGCCGGCCCGAGAGCAGCTCGGTGCTGGGGCCGAACATCGGGTGCACCGAGGTCACGCGCACGCCGGCCTCGCGCAGCGCCGCGAGCCCCTTGCGTAGCGGCGATTTCAGCGAACCGACATCGAACACCACGCCGGCCGGCTTGCGCTGCGCCAACTCATGCAGAATCGAATCGGTCAGGCCCAGGGGCGTGGCCACGACTATCAGCTCGTGATCGAGCTTGCTTTGACGCCAATCGGCAAGCGTCGTCACGCCGCTCCCGGCGGCGGCGCTGCCCTTCGGATCGGCGATCTCGACCTGGTAGCCCTGCGAGGCCAGGAACGTCACGAACCAGCCGCCGATCTTGCCCGCGCCGCCGATCACCAGCGCACGCTGCCCGCTGCCGGCGCCGAGTGCGCTGACGGTGGCCTGCTCCTGCGTCGCGAGCGAAGAGCGGATCAAGAGGCGCATCACGCCTTCGGCGACATCGGCCGGTACGCCAAGGCCCGCCGCACGCGCACGCGCGCCGAGGATCACATCGCGCTCGCGCGCATAGTCGCGGGTCGGGTAGCCGGTGGCGCGCTTCACGCGCGCCACTTCGCGGCTGGCGGTCTGTCGCTCGGCGATCAGCTCCAGCAGGCGGCGGTCGAGGTCATTGAGTTGCAGGCGCAGTTCATCGAGCGTCATGGCGATACCAGGCAAAGGCTGACGCCCTGTTGTAAAGGCTGCCGCGCGGCTTTGCAATGTTGGCAGCAGTCGCGGCCTGCAGATTGCGCTCTCCGCAGGCCGCCAGCATGCAGGCCACCAGTGCGCGGACCGGGTGCATTACCCGGTCCGCGTCGCCCCAAAGCCGCTGCCAGATCAACTTATGCAGCGGCGGGCGGATCCTGGTGGCGGCGTACTCCGCTTCAGGCTCGACTCCAGCCTACGCTTCGATGCGTGAATGTGACCTGAACGCCAGCGACGCATCGCGTAAACTTCGCGCCATGGCCTGGCACCGCGAACATCTGCCCGATCCACTACCCGCCGAGCCGCTGGAGCTGGCCAATGCCTGGCTCGCGGAGGCGACCCGGCGTGCCATGCAGCCCAACCCCAATGCGATGGTGTTGGCGACCGCCGACACTGCGGGGCACCCCTCGGCGCGCGTCGTGCTGTGCAAACAGATCGTCGAGCGTCCTGGTTACATCACCTTCTACAGTAACTACAACTCGCGCAAGGGCCGCGAGTTGCAGGCCAATGCGCGCGCCGCGGTGGTGATGCACTGGGACGCGCTGCACCGCCAGCTGCGCGTGGAAGGGCGGATCGTGCGGGCCAGTGCCGCCGACAGCGATGCCTATTTTGCGAGCCGCAACTGGCAGAGCCGCCTCGGCGCCTGGGCCAGCCAGCAGAGCGAGCCGATCGCCTCGCGCGCCGAGCTGTACAAGGCCGTGGCGCGCACCGCACTGCGCTTCGCGCTGCCTGCGCCGCCGCCCGACGAGCAGGCACCCGACCCGGGGCAGAAGATTGCGCGCCCGCCGCACTGGGGCGGCTATGAGCTGTGGGCGGAGGCGGTGGAATTGTGGGTCGAGGGCAGTGCGCGCATCCATGATCGTGCGCGCTGGACGCGTACGCTGACGGCGAGCAGCACCGCTGGCAGCGACGCCGCCAGCCCGGCCGCGAACGCTGCGTTCAGCCCGGGGCCCTGGTCGGCCACGCGGCTGCAGCCCTGAACTGCAAGGGCCAGGCACGCAGCGATGTGGCGCACGCTACGCATTGCACTGCTGCTGGTGGCATTGTTCGGCGTAGGCCTGAGTGCCTGGTTCGATCAGCACCGCACCACCAGCTGGCAGCACACGGTGTGGGTGGGCGTGTTCCCGATCAACGCCGATGGCAGTGCGGTGACGACGCAGTACCTGGCCCAGCTGCGCGAGGCGGAACTTGCGCCTGTCAGTGCCTTCGTGGCGCGCGAGGCACGGCGCTATGGCGTGCAGTTGGACGAACCCGTGGTGCTGCGGCTCTATCCGGAGCTGGCGCGCGCACCGCCGGCGCTGGCACCCGGGGCCGGTATGTTCGCGCGCATCCTGTGGAGTCTTTCGCTGCGCCGCTACCGCTCGCAGGTACTCTCCGGCATCGAGCGCGCGCGCCCGCAGATCACGCTGTTCCTGCTCTATCATGACCCCGCGCGTGCCGCCCTGTTGCCGCATTCACTCGGCCTGCAGCGCGGCCTGATGGGCGTGGTGCACTTGTTTGCGAGCAGCGCGCAACGCGAGCAGAACAATGTGGTGGTAGCGCACGAGCTGCTGCACACCTTCGGCGCCAGCGACAAGTACGGCGCGAACGACGTACCCCTGTTCCCGGATGGCTATGCCGAGCCCGCATTGCAGCCGCGCTATCCGCAGCGCTATGCGGAGCTGATGGCCGGACGCACGCCACTGACTGCCACCACGCAAAGCATGCCCGATGACCTGGAGCAGGTGCTCATCGGACCGGCCACTGCGCGGGAGATCGGCTGGAGCGCCGGGCGATGAGCGCGCCGGTGCTGGCAACCCAGGATCTCAGTGTGCGCGCTGGCCAGCGCCTGCTGCTCGAAGCCCTGCAACTGCAGGTGCAGCCGGGCGAGTTTATCGCCGTGCTGGGCCGCAATGGCAGCGGCAAGAGCCTGACCCTGCACACGCTGGCGGGACTGCGCGCCGCCGCCGCGGGCGAGGTGTCGCTTGCGGGCAGCGCGCTGGGCGCGCTCAGTCGCCGCGCGATCGCGCAGCGCCTCGCCTTCCTGCCGCAGGATCGTGAAGACTCGCTGCCGCTGAGCCCCTTCGAGGCGGCGCTGCTCGCGCGCCATCCGCAGCTCGATTGGTGGCAGCGCGAATCGCCTGCGGACATCGCGGTGGTGAACGAGTCACTGCAGCGACTCGGACTGGGCGAGTGCGCGCATCGCACGCTGCTGACGCTCTCGGGCGGCGAACAGCGCCGCGCCGCGATGGCGGCGGCGCTCGCCCAGCAACCGCAGGTATTCCTGCTCGATGAGCCCACCAATCACCTCGATCCGCATCATCAGGTCGAAGTGCTGCTGGCCTTTCGCGAGCGCTGTGCGGCCGGCGCCGCGGTGATCGCCACGCTCCACGACCCGGCGCTCGCCGAACGCTGCGCGGATCGGGTACTGCTGATGTATGGCGACGGCCGCTGGCGTCTGGGTCCGACGGCCGAATTGCTCAATGCCAGCGAACTCTCCGAGCTCTACGCGACACCGATGACCGAGCTCGCCGGCGGCGGCCGGCGCGCGTTCATCCCCGCATAGCCGCCAGCACCGGCGCATGCAGTGCGGCATTGGCCGCGAGCACCGAAGTGGTCGCGAGCGTGACCGGCGCGCCATCGAGATCAGTGAAGAGGCCGCCGGCTTCACGCACGATCACGCTCAGGGCCGCGATGTCGAGAATGTTGACGTCGGATTCGACCACCACGTCGAGCGCGCCGCGCGCCAGCAGGTGGTAGTGCACGAAATCCCCGTAGCCGCGCAGCCGGTTCACCTGGCCCACGAGCTTGCCATAGCGACCCCAACCGGCAGCATCGGCCGCCAGCGACTTCAGGTTGCCGGTGGAGAGTATCGCGCCGCCGAGATCCTTGACCGTGCTCACCTTGATCGGCTTGCCATCCAGGAAGGCGCCGCCGCCCTCCTCGGCCCAGGCGAGTTCGCCATAGGCCGGAGCGCTCGAGACGCCCAGCACCAGCCGGCCGGCGCGGCGCAGCGCAATCTGCGTCGAGAAGAACGGACAATCGCGCACGAAGGATTTCGTGCCGTCGATCGGATCGACCAGCCAGATGTTCTCTGCGTCCATCGCATGCTGGCCGGTTTCCTCGCCGTAGAAACCGTAGTCGGGAAAGCTCGCGCCCAGCACCTCACGGATCACGCGCTCGGCCTGCAGATCGGCCTCGGTGACCGGCGAACGATCGGCCTTGAACTGCACCGCGAGATTGCGCCGGTACAGTTGCTGGATCACTTCCGCGGCGGCGCGCGCCGCAGCCAGCGCTGCTGCTAGTTCCCTGGAGGCCATAGGCTGCCACTGTATTACAGGCTGGCGCGCACGCCCAGCGTGTAGCTGCGCGGCGTGGCGCCATAACCTGCGACCGGCTGGTAGTTGCGATCGGCCAGGTTCTCCACGCGCGCATAGACCGCGCAATGCGCCGAGAAATCGTGGGCGCCATACAGGTTCAGCAGCGCGTAGCCCGGCATCGGCGCGCTTCCATAGGCATCGTCGAAGCGCGCGCCGGTATAGACCAGCGCGGCGCCGGCCGACCAGCCCGCCGCCGGCAGCCATTGCAGCGCCAGGCTGCCCGCATGGCGCGGGCGGCGAGCGAGATCGTTGCCGCTCAGCTGATCGACGGCGGTGAGATGGGTGTAGTTGCCACTCAGTGTGAACGTCGGCGCGAGCCGCAGCGACCACAGCAATTCCAGGCCATGGGCGCTCGAGCGCGCGATGTTGTCGTAGTAGCCGAACGGCCGCACCGCGCAGGCGGGCGAGACGATGCCAAAGCAGCTGAAGAAATCGATCTGGTCATGGGTGCGACGATCGAACCAGGTGAGGCCGAGCTGCACGCGACCGTCGTCGAACCGCTGGTCCACACCGGCTTCCCAGCCGCGTGCTGATTCGGGTCGCAGGGTGGCCACCGGGTTGGAGTATTCGGAAAACAGTTCATACAGCGTCGGCGCCTTGAAGCCATCGCCGTAGTTCGCACGCAGCACGGTCGTGCCGTCCGGCAGTTTCCAGGCGCCCGCAAACTTGAAGGAGCTGTGGCTGCCGAAATCGCCATCGTGATCGTGACGCAGACCGCCGGTCAGCGTCAGCGACTGCAACAGCGTGGTCTGGTACTGGAGGTAAGCGCCATCGATGCGCGTCGAGCCGCGCGTCGGCACGGGGTTGGGATCGAAGCTGTTGGGTGCCGCGGTCCTGATGCGCGTGCGCTGCGATTCCGCGCCGAAGCTCAGCTGGTCGCTGTGCGTCAGGTCGAATATGCCCTGGTACTCCACCCGCTGGGCATCGCCGTGCGAATAGAAATCCTCGCTGGGCGTGACTGTCGGATCGAAGTTCTTGCGATCGCTGTAGCTGCTGACCACTGCCAGGCGCTGGTTGAGGCGCCCACCGCTGCTGCGCAGGTTTGCACCCAGGTACGCGGCCAGCAACTGGTCCTTGCCGTACTCGAGCGTGTCCTGAAACGTATAGTTCGGCGGCGGATAGCCGTCGAAATCAGTGCGCGCATCCACATAGTAGCCACGCAGATCGACGCTCAGCGCCTCGCTCGCATGCCAGCGCAGGTTGGCGCTCGCGCCCAGGTTGCGGTAGCCGTCGGGCTCGCGATTGCCAGCGCGCACATCGGCTGCGGAAATACCGTCGGTGTGAAAGGTATTGATTGCCGCGCTGTAGTCGAGCGTGCCCGCAGTGCCGCAGGCGGCGAGATTCCCGCGCCAGCTGCGCTGCGAGCCGCCCTCGGCGCTGCCACTGACACTACAGCCGCTGTTGCCAGCGTGCCGGCCAATCAGGTTGACCACGCCACCGATGGCATCGCTCCCGTAGAGCGTGCTCTGTGGCCCGCGCAGCACTTCGACGCGCTCGAGATTGCTGGCCAGGAGGTCGGCGAGGATCGCGCTGCCATCGGGCGCACTCGGATCATTGATGCGCACGCCATCGACCAGCACCAGCGTCTGCCCGCTGGGCGCGCCGCGCAGTCCGATGCTGGTGGTCTGGCCGACGCCACCATTGCGCACCACGCTGATGCCTGGCGTCTGCGCCAGCGCATCGCTCAGGGCCACGGTCTGCTGATCCCTCAGCTGCTCCGCGCTGATCACCGACAGCGACTCGCCGGTCAGCGCCAGCGGCTGATCGGTGCGCGTGGCGGTGACCACTACGGTGTCAGTATTGCCGGATGCTTCGTCCGCGAGCGCACTCGCAGCCAATGCGGTTGAAAGAATGGCTATCGACAGGGATCTGATGAACGCGGCAGACATGGTGTGCTCCTGGTTGTAAGGCCAGAAGTCGCACCGCGGAATCGCACGGACGATGAGGCAGAGAATTTCGCATTGCGGTTCCCACGGTTACGACTTCAACTGTCGCCACCACGGTGTTACCGCAGCTCCCGACGCACCCCGGCCGAAAGCAGGACGACGGTGCTAGGCAGGTTTCCTGGCTGCCGGCATTTGCGTATTCATCCGCCTTCCCGGGACAAGCCCAGTGGCATCGTGGACGAACACTCGCCGGTTACAGTTGCGGGGGCAGCCGCGGCATCGAACCGCGTTCCCTTGAATCCCTTGCGGGAACCTAGCACCTGGGTCGAACACTAGCCGAGCCTTCCAGGTGCGTCAATGGCGCCAAAGCGCGTCAATTGCCTGTGCGGCGCACTTGCTATAGCTTGCCGGCATGGGTAATCGCCTCTCGAAGATAGTCACGCGCACGGGCGATGATGGCAGCACCGGCCTCGCCGACGGCACGCGCGTGCCCAAGGACAGCCTGCGCATCGAGGCCTGCGGGGCCGTCGATGAACTCAATAGCGCCATCGGCATGCTGCTGGCGCAGCCGGGTCTGCCCGCCGCGCTCCCGGCCCTGCTGCTCGACATCCAGCACGATCTGTTCGATCTGGGCGGGGAGCTGGCGATTCCGGGCAGCGTGCTGATCCGCGCGCCGCAGGTGGAAAAACTGGAACAGCAGGTGGAGTTGTGGAATGCACCGCTCCCGCCATTGCGTGAATTCGTGTTGCCCGGTGGCAGTGTTGCGGCCGCGGCCTGTCACCTGGCGCGCTCGATCTGCCGCCGCGCGGAACGGCGCTGCTGGGCGCTGACGCGCACCGAAGCGCTCGGGCCGCACGCGCTGCACTATCTCAATCGGCTCTCCGATCTGCTGTTCGTGGTGGCGCGGGTGCTGGCGCGCAGCGCCGGCGGCAGTGAAGTGTTGTGGCGGCGCGAGCGCGGCTAGGCCAGCAGTCCGCGCAATCGTCCCCAGTCGAAGGCCGCGCCCGGATCGCTCTTGCGACCCGGCGCAATGTCGCTGTGACCCACCACGCGTTCGCCCGTCAGTTCGGGATAGGCCGCACACAGCGCGCTGATGAGTGAGGCCAGCGCCTGGTACTGCGCTGGCTCGTAGGGCGTGTCATCCGTGCCCTCGAGTTCGATGCCGATGGAAAAATCGTTGCAGGCTGCGCCCCTGCCAGCTCGATGCGCCCGCATGCCAGGCGCGCTGCGTAAAGGGCACGAACTGCAGCACCTGGCCGTCGCGCCGCATCAGCAGGTGGGAGGACACGCGCAGTGCCGCCACCTCGGCGAAATAGGGATGCGCGAGCGCGGGCAGGTTGGCGCAGAACAGCCGCTCGATCCACGGGCCGCCGAATTCGCCGGGCGGCAGGCTGATGCCGTGCACGACGATCAGCTCGGGCACGACGCCGGCCGGACGCTCGTCCCAATGGGGCGAGAGCACCTGGCGCGCACCGATCAGTAGCCCGGTGGCGGCGTGTACGCTGAAGGCAGACTGCAACACCGGCGCCATAATGCCAAAATGCTCCCGTGACACAACAGCAAAACCAGCCATCGACTGCCGACGACAATGCCACATGGGCGGCGCGCGATCTGCGACATGTGTGGCATCCGTGCACGCAGATGAAGGACCACGAGTCGCTGCCGCTGATCCCGATCCGGCGCGGCGCCGGCGTCTGGCTCGAGGACTACGACGGCAAGCGCTACCTGGATGCCATCAGTTCCTGGTGGATCAACCTGTTCGGCCACGCCAACCCGCGGATCAGCGCCGCGGTGGCCGCGCAGGCTCGGCAGCTCGAGCACGTGATGCTCGCCGGCTTCACGCATCGAGCCGGCCGTCGCTGCTCGCCGAGCGCCTGTGCGCGCTGGCGCCGCCCGGCCTGACCCGCTGCTTCTTCGCCGACAACGGCTCGGCCGCGGTCGAAGTGGCGGTGAAGATGAGCTTCCACTACTGGCGCAACTGCGGCCAGCCTGGCAAGCAGCGCTTCGTGACGCTGGCCAACAGCTACCACGGCGAGACGCTGGGCGCGCTGGCGGTGGGCAATGTCGCCCTGTACAAGGATCTATCGATCCGCTGCTGATGGACGTGCTCACGGCGCCCTCGCCGGACTGCTACGAGCGCGCCGCCGGCGAGCAGCGCGGCCGAACATGCGCGCGCGCAGTTCGCGCCGATGGAAGCGGCGCTGGCGCAGCACGCGCACGAGGTCGCCGCGGTGATCGTCGAGCCGCTGGTGCAGTGCGCCGGCGGCATGCGCATGTACGACCCGCGTCTATCTCGACGCTGCTGCGCGAGGCCTGCGATCGCCACGAGGTGCACCTGATCGCCGACGAGATCGCGGTCGGCTTCGGGCGCACCGGCACGATGTTCGCCTGCGAGCAGGCCGGCATCACGCCCGATTTCCTGTGCCTGTCGAAGGGCCTGACCGGCGGCTACCTGCCGCTGTCGGCGGTGCTGACCGGCGAGCGCGTCTACGCGGCCTTCTACGACGAATACGCTCAGCTGCGCGCCTTCCTGCATTCGCACAGCTACACCGGCAATCCGCTGGCCTGCGCGGCGGCGCTCGCCACGCTCGACATCTTCGCGCAGCGAACCGGTGCTCGAGCGCAATCGCGCGCTGGCCGCGCACATGGCGGCGCGCAGTCGCGCCGCTGGCCGATCACCCGCACGTCGCCGAGGTGCGCCAGCGCGGCATGATCCTCGCGATCGAGATGGTGCAGCGACAAGGCCGCGCGCACACCCTGGCCCTGGCAGGAGCGGCGCGGCCTGCGCGTCTACCGCCACGCCCTGCGAACGCGGCGTGCTGCTGCGCCCGATCGGCAACGTGATCTACTTCATGCCGCCCTATGTGCTGAGCGATGCCGAATGCGATCTGATGATCGATGTCGCCGCCGAGTGCGTGGAGATCATCAGCGCGCCCTGAGCTCACCGTACGCCTTCGAGCTTGCTGCGCGGGCGCGCCCGACATACAGTCGCCCATGCCTGCATTCACTCCCGGGGGCGAGGTAAGGGCCGATGCCGCGCAACACGCGCATTCATGTGGACATGCCACTGGGCAGCAACAGCGAACTGCTGTTGCCGCCGACTTCATCCGCGCATCTGCTGCGGGTGCTGCGCCTGCGCGCTGGCGCCGCGCTCATGCTCTTCAACGGCCAGGGTGGCGAGTATGCCGCCGAACTGCTGGCCACCGAGAAAGGCCAGGCGCGGGTGCGCGTCGGCGAGTTCAACAGCCGTGGAGCGCGAATCGCCTTTGCAGGTAACGCTGCTGCAGGGCATCTCGCGCGGCGAGCGCATGGACCTGATCGTCCAGAAGGCCACCGAACTCGGGGTCGCCTCGATCGTGCCGCTGTCCTGCGAATTCAGCGTGGTGCGGCTGGCCGCGCATGCGCTGGCGCGACGACGCGAGCGCTGGCAGGCGGTGGCCTATGGGGCCTGCGAACAGTGCGGTCGCAATCGTCCACCGCAGGTTCAGGAGATCGCCGAGCTCGATGTCGCCTGCCAGAACGTCAGCAGCGGCGAGGCCAGCCTGCGACTGATGCTGGTGCCCGAAGCCAGCGAAGCGCTCAGCGCACTGGCGCGCGTGACGCTGCAGCAGGTGACCCTGCTGGTCGGCCCCGAGGGTGGCCTGAGTGGCCGTGAACAATTGCTGGCGCAGCGCGCCGGCTTTCGTGCCTGCCGGCTGGGTCCGCGCACTCTGCGCACCGAGACCGCGCCACTCGCGGCACTGGCTGCGCTGCAGGCCTTGGCAGGCGATCTGGCGAGCTGATCAGCCCGGCGTGACCGAGGTCTCGTCGGCGATCTCTCTCGAGGCGCTCGAGATCCGGGATCCAGCGGCGTCTCGTTCACCATGCGCACCCGGCAGAGCACCGGATGCCGCGTTCCGGCAGCTGCGTAGCCTGAATCCGGGCGGATCACATCGGCGCCCGACGCGCACCAGCTGCGGAAAGCCCTGCGAGACGATGCCGAAACAGCCGCCGTCGAGTCGCGTCACCCAAGGCATGGAACAGCACGATGCGCGAGCGCCGCTCGACTTCGGGATCGGCATCGGCCGCACAGGCCTTCGAAGGACACCAGCGGCACCTGGCGGCCGTTCCAGTGACCACGCCCGAGGTACCAGGGCGGCGCGCCGGTCATCTCGGAGCGGCGTCTGGTAGCCGATCACCTCGGCCACGCAGGCGCGCGGCACGAGCAGGCGCCCGTCGCCGAGCGGCACCAGCAGGCTGTAGATCTCGGTCGACGCGTTCGCTCATCGCGCCGTCCCGGCTGCGCCGGCGCTGCCGCCGCGCGCGCCGCGCCACCAGCGGCGCGATCGCATCGAGCAGCTGGCTTTCCTGGTAGGGCTTGCCGAGGTAGTCATCGACGCCGAGCTCGATGGCGCGCGCGCGATGCTTCTCGCCGACGCGCGAGGTGATCATGATGATCGGCACGTCGCTGCAGGCGCGGGTCGGCGCGCACGTGCGCCGCGACCTCGTAGCCGTCCATGCGCGGCATCTCGATGTCGAGCAGGATGATGTCCGGCACGTTCTCCTGCAGCAGCGTCGACCGCATCCATGCCGTCGCGCGCGGTCAGCACGCGCATGCCGTTGCGCTCGAGCAGGCGCTGCGTCACGCGCCGCACGGTGATCGAATCGTCGACCACCAGCGCGAAGGTGCGCCGGTCGTCGCGCTCGCGCGGCACCGCTGGCGCCGCGCGGCCGCGCCACTCGGCGCGCACCAGCGCGCCGATGTCGAGGATGATCGACGATGCGGCCGTCGCCGAGGATGGTGGCGCCGGAGATGCCGCGGATCGACGGCGATCTGCGGGCCCGACCGACTTGACGACGATCTCGCGGCTGCCGACCAGTTCGTCGGCCACCAGGCCGGTGGAGTGCTCGCCGGCGCGCACCAGCACCACGGGTATCGTCGGCGTCCGGTCTCGGGCAGCGGCGCGGCCTCCAGCCGACGTAATTGCGCCAGGTGCTGGAAGCGGTACTTCTGGCCGCCGTAGTCGAAGGTGGCGCGTCGTCGCGCGCAGGTGCGCCGCGACTTCGTCGCGCGGCAGGCGCACCACGCCCTCGACGGTCGGCAGCGGCAGCGCGTAGTACTCATCGCCGGTGCGCACGACCAGCGCATGGCTGACGGCCAGCGTGAACGGCAGGCGGATGGTGAAGCGCGTGCCCTCGCCCGCGCGTGCGTCTCCATGTGCAGCGCGCCGCCGAGCTTCTTGATCTCGGTGGCCACCACGTCCATGCCGACGCCGCGGCCGGCCTGCTGGGTGAGCGCCGCCGGCGGTGGAGAAGCCGGGCTCGAGGATCAGCTGCATCGCGTCTTCGTCCGACAGCGCCTGGTCGGCGCGGATCAGGCCCAGCGCCAGGCCCTTGTCGCGGATCGCCGCCAGGTTCATGCCGGCGCCGTCGTCGCGGACCTCGACGATGACCTCGGCGCCTTCGCGCTGCAGCTGCAGGTGGATGTGGCCCGGTCGTCGACTTGCCGCGCGCGCGGCGCTCCTCGGGCGTCTCGATGCCGTGCACGACGGCGTTGCGCAGCAGTGCTCGAACGGCGGCAGCATGCGCTCGAGCACCTGGCGGTCGAGCTCGCCGGCGGCGCCCTCGACGATGAGCTCGACCTGCTTGCCAGTGTCGCTGGCCGCCTGGCGCACGATGCGCGCGAGGCGCTGCACGTGCCGCTGGAACGAGACCATGCGCGTGCGCATCAGGCCGTTCTGCAGTTCGGTGACGGTGCGCGCCTGCTGCTGCAGCAGGTTCTGCGCCTCGGCCACCAGGCTCTCGAGCAGCTGCTGGAGGCTGGCGACGTCGCTGGCCGACTCGGCCAGCGCGCGCGAGAACTGCTGGATCGAGGAGTAGCGGTCGAGCTCCAGCGGATCGAAATCGCTGGCGGCTGCGCGGCTCGCTCGTCGTGCCGATGCAGGATCTGCGCCTCGGTCTCGATCTCGAGCTTGCGCAGCTGTTCCTTCAGACGCGTGACGGTGCGCGACAGCTCGCCGAGGTTGAACTCCACCGAGCCGAGCTGCTGCTCGAGGCGCGCGCGCGAGATGCTGACTTCGCCGGCATTGTTGAGCAGCTGATCGAGCAGCTCGGCGTTGACGCGCGCCATCTCGCCGCGCTCGGCACTGGCCGACGGGCTCGCGGCCCGGCGGTACCGGCGCAGGAGGCGGCATCGCAAATGGTGAAGCCGCAGGGGCAGCGGCAATTTCGGGCTCCGGCGCAGGCTCGAACGCCGGTGCGACCGAAGCTGCAGCAGGCTCGACTGCCGGCGCCGGCGCAGTGGGCACGAATTCCCTGACGATATCGAAATCGTCGGTCTCCACCGGCGCCGCGGCACTTGCCGCCGCAGGCGCGACCGCAACCGGCGTGGGTGCAGCCGGCGCAGGCACGGTGGCCGCAGGCGGCATCGCAGCAACTGGCGCGACCGCGACTGGCACTGCTACGACCCGCGGCGCCGGCGCCACGAACGCGGGCTCAACGCCCCGCGCCACGGCCTGGATGTTGGCAATCAGCGCTGCCGACTGCGGCACCGGTCGCCCGGCCGACACCTGCTCGCGCATGCGCGCCAGCTCATCAACGGCTTCCTGCGCGATGCCGCGGGCGCGCTCATCGCCGCTCGCCGTGCCGAGCGCGATCTGGATGATCAGGCTCTCGAGTTCGTGCGACAGATCGCCCATCGCCGAGATGCCCGCCATGCGTGCCCCACCCTTGAAGGTGTGCAGCGGGCGCTTCAGCGCGGCCAGGTACTCGGTGGAGCCCGGCGAGGAATTCCACGATTGCAGAGCTGACTGCGAGGACTCGAGCAGCTCGCTGGCTTCCTCGCAGAAGATTGCGGCGACTTCCGGATCGTAGTCGATGGTCAGCGGCGCCGGATTCGGATTCGCGGGCGGCGGCGGCATCAGCGGCTCGATGATCGGCGGCTGCGCATGCACACCGGTGCGCTCGCTCTGCGCGTTCGCTTCGATCACGCGTCGCTCGAGTTCCAGTTCGGCGCGCGCCACGCGCGCGCGTAGTGTGTCGTGCACCATGAAATAGCCGGTGCTCTCGTCGAGATGGCCGGCCACCGTGTCCATGGCGGTCATGCAGTCGGCCAGCAGCACCAGGTCGGAATCATCCAGGCCTACACCGCTGTCGAAGGATTTGCGCAACCAGTGATTGAGCGGCTCGGCCAGCCGTATGCCATGGCGCACCTCGGCCATCTTCGAACTGCCCGCGAGCGTGTGGCAGGCGCGATAGACCTCTTCGGTCAGCACATGCGGCGCCGGATGCGGTTGCTCGCGCGCCAGCCAGCGGCGCACCGTGGCCACGTGGCTCGAGGTCTCGCGCGCGTAGATGTCGCGCAGCTGGCCGTCGGCCGTGGCCTCGAAGATACCGGGCAAGGTGACATCGGAGACCGGTGCCGGCGCGCTGCCCGTGCTCGCCGGCGCAGTTGGCGCGGCCGGCGTCGCAGTGGCCGGGAGCGGGGCAAAGGTAGCGGTTGCCGAGTTCTTGCCCGGAATGCCCGCCGCAACGATGGCGGCCGCCTGATCGGGTGTCAGTCTCAGGGTGGCTGCATACGGCGCAGGCGCTGCGGCAGCAGGCAGCGCGACCGGCACGATGCCGGCGAGCGGTGAAGCCGTTTCGACGTGCGCCTGTGGTTGCTCGCGACCGGCAGCCAGCGCATGCGCGCGCGCCACGATGTTCGCGGCACTGGTGCGCACCGGTGACTCGCTGGAAGATCAGCCACCAGCGCGGGCAGCAGCGCCACGGCGCTGCGCAGCGTCTCGAGGATGTCGGCGGAACGCGCCAGCGTGCCGTCGATCAGGCGGTTGAGCAGGTTCTCGACCGACCAGGCGAATTCGGCCAGCTCGCGCGCGCCGACCATGCGACCGCTCCCCTTGAGCGTATGGAACGAGCGGCGCACATTGGACAGCGCATCCACTTCCATCGGGTTCAGGTCCCACACGGGATATTGCGCGCGGATCTTCTCCAGCTCTTCCTGCGCCTCCTCGACGAACAGGCGCAGCAGGTCGGGATCGGCTGGCTCCAGCGCCGCAGGGCTGGCCGGCACCGGCTCGAGTATCGGCGGCGCTGCCATGCGACCGGTGCCATCCAGATCGATGGCCGCGGGACCCTGGCTGCCCGGGGTCGCGGTCGTGATGCGCACGGTGCGCGCGTAGTTCGCGGCGCTGATCGGCGCCACGGTCGGCACCACGTGTTCGGGTTCGCGCTCGAGCACCTCGAGGCACAGCTGCGCATTGTCGAGCATGTACCAGGGATCGCTCCGTCCGGCCTGCAGCGTCTCGATGTAGTACTCGAGGCTGACGATCGCATCGGCGAGCCGGTCCAGATAGGCGCCTGAAAGCGGCATGCCGCCCGGCTGCATCACGCGCTTGAGCTGCGCGTTGACGCCGTTGACGATCTCGACCGCGCGCGACTTGCCGAGCATCAGCAGGCCGGCCTGGATGCCGCGCATCAGCTCCGGCCAGCTGTCGAAGCCAGTGGCATCGAGCGTGCCGCTGACATTCTGCGCAATGCTTTCCTTGACGCGCGCGAGATTCACCACGCACTCGCGCAGCACCGCGGCCTGCACCTGCTGGAAATCCTGGTCGCTCTCTTCGCTGGTGGCGCCCTCGAGCGCGGCTTCTTGGGCAGGATCAGACCGACCAGCTGGTCATCGAGGCGGTCTTCGACCTGGATCAGCGTGGCGGCGACCTGCACCAGCGTCGCCTCGTCGGCGCTCTCGCGTCCGGCGACCACGCTTCCAGGCGGGCATTGGCTTCCTGCACGCTGGCGCGCAGCTCACCCAGGCCCAGCACGCCCAGCGTGTCGCCGATCTTGCGCAGCAGCTCGATCTGCGGCGCGAGCTCCTCGGCCTGGCCACCGCCACGGCGCACGAAGATATCGAGCACGTCCTTGACCTTGGCGAGATCCTCGCGGATCGCCGCCGCCACGGTGTGCATCAGCTTGACCGACGGCGCCGAGAGGTTCTCGCGCTCCTGCTCGATCGCTTCGTCGACCGGCAGCAGTTCGGCCAGGCGGAAGGAGGCGCGCACCGCGGCGACGCGCGGCCCGGCCGAGTTCGGCGCGCGCAACGTAGTAGAGAAGGTTGTTCAGCAGCTCGACCGGCGGGTTCTGCGCGTAGCGCGCCTCGCCCAGTTCGTACAGCCGCTTGATCTCGCGATCGGCCAGGCCCAGCAGGCGCTTGATCGACACGCTGCCTTCCAGTGCCGTTCTCGCGCAGCGCCTCGATCAGCGCGCCGATCACCCACCACAGCTGGAACACGGGCTGCGTGCGTGGCCACCTGCTCGAGGCGCGTGGCCACCGTGGCCAGGATCTCGAGGTTCTGCTCGAGGCGCTCGCCGCGGATCCAGCCGACGAGGCCCGACCTGGAAGCGCGAACGCAGGCGCCGCGCCCACTGCGCGACGGCGAGAGCGGCTGCTTCACCGGGCGCCGGCGAAGTCGGCTGCGCCTGGCTGATCGGATTTCAGGTTCAGCAGCAGCAGCGTGCCTTCGGACAGCAGCGGGCTGCCGCGCACGGCGCGCAGATCGTTGAGCAGCGGCAGCAGCACCAGCGCCAGGTCGCGGCCGCCGGCCAGCACGCGCTCCAGGTAGCCGGGCAGCTGCACCATGGCGCGCATCAACGCATCGAGCGCCTCGGCCTGGTTCTTGCGCTCGCCGTGCGAGCTGATCAGGTAGCGGGTGACCTGCTCCATTTCCTCGGCGAGCAGCGCGGCGCCGTAGATTTCCAGCACGCGCAGCACGCCCTGCACCTGGTGCAGTTCGTAGCGCGCAGCGTTCGCAGCAGCGCGAGGTTGTCCGGGCTGCTCGACGTAGGCCTCGAGCGCGGTGCGCGCATCGCCCAGCGACGCGTCGATCTCGCGGCGACCGAATCCAGCGTCTGGCTGGCAGCCTTGCGATTGTCCTGGCCAGTTCAGTCATTCAGCCCGCCGATGCGCGCCGAGCTGCCTTCGCCTCGGAGTGGGGCCGTTGCGGCAATGCTGCGCCGGCGGCCGGCGCGGCGTGCCGGCAGACGGAAGCCGGCGACGGACTTGCGCAGCGCCGCCGACAGCTCGGCCAGCTTCGCGATCGCCTGCGAGGTGGCGCTGGTGACATCGGTGGTCTGCGCGCTGATCTCGCGCAGCACCTGCATGTTGCGCGCGATGTTCTGCGCCGGCGGCCGACTGGCTGCGCGCGCTGCCGGAGATGTTCTGCACCAGGCTCGCGATCTGGTTGGAGACCTGCTCGATCTCCTCGAGCGCGGCGCCGGCGTTCTCGGCCAGCAGCGCGCCGCCCACCACATCGGTGGTGCTGCGCTCCATCGAAACCACGGCTTCGTTGGTGTCGGTCTGGATGGTGCGCACCAGCACTTCGATCTGCTTGGTGGCGTTGGCGGCGCGCTCGGCCAGGCGCTGCACTTCATCGGCCACCACCGCGAAGCCGCGGCCGGCTTCGCCGGCCATGGAGGCCTGGATCGAGGCGTTGAGCGCCAGGATGTTGGTCTGCTCGGCGATGTCGCTGATCAGCTCGACGATGTTGCCGATTTCCTGCGAGCTCTCGCCCAGCCGCTTGATGCGCTTGCTGGTCTCCTGGATGGTCTCGCGGATGGTGTTCATGCCGTCGATGGTGCGCCGCACGGCATCGCCGCCCTTGTGCGCGATGTCGACCGAATGGCGCGCCACATCGGCGGCGCGCTCGGCATTGCCGGACACTTCTTCGATGGAAGCGGCCATCGCCGCGATGGATTCGGTGGCCGAGGCGATCTGCCGCGACTGCGCGCTGCTGGCCTTGGCCAGGTGCGCCGACAGCGCCTGCGTCTGGCGGGCGGCGCCGTCCAGCTGGATGGCCGACTGGTTGATGGTGGTGACCAGCTCGCGCAGCGCATCGACCGCGTAGTTGACCGAGTCGGCGATGGCGCCGGTGATGTCTTCGGTGACCGTGGCCTGCACGGTCAGGTCGCCGTCCGCGAGGCTCGCCATCTCGTCGAGCAGCCGCAGGATGGCCTCCTGGTTGCGCTCGTTCTCCTGGCGCTGCTGCCGCGGCCTGCGCTGCCGCTCGGCCGCGCGACCGACGGCGCCGAGCTGCATCAGCAGCATGCCCAGCGGCACCAGCGCCAGCAACGCAAAGCCGGCGGCCAGCCAGATCAACTGCGGCTGCAGCGTCACGAGCAGCGCGGCGATCGCCGCCAGCGCCGCCAGCCCCACCGCACTCAGCGTCAGGCGACGCAGCTGGCGGGTATCGACGAGATCAGAGCCCCTCATGCCGCGGCCTCGGCGAAACTCGGGTCTTCCACCAGCCGGCGCAGGCTCAGCACCGGCCACTGCTCCGCTCCGCGCCGGAAGGCGCCGGCCAGGAAGCGCTCGCAGCGCACGATGGTGGGCGGCACGTCGCCGGAAAATTCGACTCGGTGAAGCGGCGGAAACCCAGCACTTCGTCGACCAGCAGCCCGGCCGGCACATCGCGGTGATTGACGACGATGATGCGCGTGTTGCGCGACAGCGGCGTGACGCCGCGCGCCCAGGAACTGGCGCAGGTCGATGACCGGATAGCAGCTGGCCGCGCACGTTGGCCAGGCCCATGATCCAGGGCTTCGCGCCGGGTACGCGCGTCAGCGGTGCAGGCACGCCCAGCACCTCGCGCGTTTCCTCGCGCGCCACCAGGTACAGTTCGCCGGCCATGCGCAACGCGACGCCCACCCATTCGCGTCCGGTGGCTGCGGTTTCCTCGGGGCTGGCCGTGGCATCGCGGCCACGCCGCTCGAGCTCCGCGAGCAGTTCGAAGGGCCGGTCGCGCAGGGCCTTGAGGATGAAACGCTATCCGTCATTGGCTGAACGACAGGCTCAGGCGGCGAGCGTGGCCTGCGCCTTCTCGACCAGCTGGTCCGGCGACACCGGCTTGACCATGTAGTCGACCGCGCCCTGGCGCAGTCCCCAGATGCGGTCGGTCTCCTGTCCCTTGGAGGTGACCATGACGATCGGGATGGTGCGGGTGTCCGGATCGTTGACGAGCGTGCGCGTGGCCTGGTAGCCGTTCACGCCCGGCATGACGATGTCCATGAAGATCAGGTCCGGGTGCATCTGGCGCGCCAGGCGGATGCCCTCGGCGCCATCGCCGGCCACGGCGGTGGTGTAGCCGTGCTTCTCCAGCGCCTTCTTCATGACGTGCACTTCGGTGGGCGAGTCATCGACGATGAGGATCAGTGCCATGCCTCATCTCCCGATGTGCGTTTCGATCGCGCCCAGCAGCTCGTCCTTGGTGAAGGGCTTGGTCAGGTAGTGCTCGGAACCGACGATGCGGCCGCGGGCCCGGTCGAACAGGCCGTCCTTGGAGGACAGCATGATCACCGGGATCGGCCGGAACACCTTGTTGTGCTTGATCAGCGCGCAGGTCTGGTAACCATCGAGTCGCGGCATCATGATGTCGACGAACACGATGTCGGGCTGGTGGTCGGCGATCTTGGCCAGCGCGTCGAAACCGTCGACGGCGGTGAAGACCTCGCAGCCTTCCTTCGCCAGCAGGGTCTCGGCGGTGCGCCGGATGGTCTTGCTGTCGTCGATGACGAGGACCTTCAGACCACGGAATGGCGAGCTCGCATCGTTCACGTCGGACTGGCTCCTGTGGGCATTGGTATCCATCGTCCGTCACCTTAAGGCGCCTGCGCTGTGACGCATGCAACGCCCTACAATAGATATGACCTTTTTAACATATCGGCACCCACCCGGCTATGCCAATGGCGTCACGTTTTGAAGAGCCCGGCGCGCGCCGGAGGGACATAATTCACATCATGGTCGCCCAGCGCACCGGGCGCGCGAGGAAGTTCGATGGCTAGAGCCGTACAGCTTGTCGTGGTGATGGATCCGATCGAGCACATCAAGTACGCGAAGGACACCACGCTGGCGATGCTGCTGGCCGCGCAGGCGCGCGGCTGGTCACTGCGCTACGCGAATCTCGGTGATCTGTGCCTGCGCGACGGCGTGGCCGAAGCGCGCACGCGCGCGCTCAGCGTGCGCGCCGATGAACGCGACTGGTACAGCTTCGGCAGCGAGCAAACGCTCAAGCTGGGCGCTGCCGATGTGGTGCTGATGCGCAAGGACCCGCCGTTCGACACCGAGTACATCTACACCACCTACATCCTCGAACGCGCCGAGCTCGCCGGCGCGCTGGTGGTCAACCGGCCGCGCGGCCTGCGCGACATGAACGAAAAGGTGTACACCGCCTGGTTCCCGGAGTGTTGCGCGCCGACGCTGATGACGCGCGACATGGCGGCGATGGCCGCATTCGCCGCGCAGCACGGCATCGTGGTGTGCAAGCCGCTCGACGGCATGGGCGGCCAGTCGATCTTCGTGGTGGCGCCCGGCGACAAGAACACCAACGTGGTGTTCGAGACACTCACGAATTACGGCCAGCGCTTCGCCATCGTGCAGCAATACCTGCCGGAGATCGCGGCCACCGGCGATGCCCGCGTGCTGCTGATCGATGGCGAGCCGCTGCCCTTTGCGCTGGCACGCATCCCTTCGCCAGCCGACAACCGCGGCAACCTGGCGGCCGGCGCCAGGGCCGTGGCGCGCCCACTGAACGAACGTGATCGCTGGCTCGCGGCGCAGATCGGTCCGGCGCTGCGCGCGGCCGGCATGCTGTTCGTGGGCCTCGATGTGATCGGCGGCTTCGTCACCGAGATCAACGTGACCAGCCCGACCGGTGTACGCGAATTGCTGAAACAGACTGGCGCGGATGCGGTCGAACTGCTGATGCAGGCGATCGAACGACGCCTCGCGAGCCGGTGAGCAGCGCGATCCAGAGCGCGCCGCAGGGCCTGCTGACCCTCAAGGGTCTGGCGGGCGGCCATGAGGGGCGTGCGCCGGTGCGCGAACGCCTGACCAGCATGCTGTTCCTGACGGCAATGGCGCACGCGATCGTGATCCTCGGTATCAGTTTCGGCGTTGCCCGCCACCACTCCGATGCGCCGCCCGGCATGGAAGTGCTGCTGGTGAGCGAGGATCTGCCCGAGGCGCGCAGCAACGAACACGCCGCCTACCTGGCGCAGCGCACGCAGCGCGGCGCGGGCAACACGCGCACGCAGCCGACCGGGAGCCCCGCCGAACGCGCCGCGGCACGCGCTGCCAGCCTCGCCCAGCAGGGCGACGATCCACTATCGATACGCGCCGGCAGCACCGCGGGTGATGAACACCTGCTCACCACCGGCGCGCCCGCACCGACGATCCGCTGGCTGGGGCAGAGCGGCGCGGGCGCCACGGCCCGCAGCCAGCTGGCGCGCGAGCTGCCCGATGGCGAGCCGCGCCACGGCCGCGGCGACGCGCGGGAATTGGTGCTGCGCGGCGATCCGAAGACCGGCCAGTGGGTGAGCCCCGACACGCAGGCCTCGCGCCTCGCACCCTACCTGGACGCCTGGCGGCGCAAGGTCGAACGCGTCGGCACGCTTAATTTTCCCAGTGCTGCGCGCCGCGATGAGCTGTCCGGGAGCCCCGTGATCGAGGTCGCCATCGCGGCCGACGGGCAACTGCTGGAAGCCTCGATCCAGCGCTCGGGCGGCCAGCCGATGCTGGACCAGGCGGCGCTGCTGATCCTGAGGCTGGCCAGCCCCTTCGAGCCCTTTCCCAAGGCCCTGGCGAAGGATTACGCCAGCCTGCGCTTTGCCTACCAGTGGGAATTCGTCGCTGGCCAGGTGGGCGGCGGGGCCGTGACGGCTGGCACGAATGGGGGCAACGGCCCTTGAGGCGCCACCGGGCCGCCCCCATACTGGCCTCATGAGCGACTCCAATTCGCTGGCCAACAACCTGCTGATTGCCATGCCCACGCTGGCCGATGGCAACTTCGCGCAGAGCGTTTCGCTGATCTGCGAGCATAGCGAGCACGGGGCGCTCGGCATCGTGGTCAACAAGCCGCTGGAGATGAAGCTCGGCGATGTACTCGCGCAGATGAAGCTCGAGACCGCCGAGATCTCGATCGGCGAGCGCGCGGTGCTGCGCGGCGGCCCGGTGCACACCGACCGCGGCTTCGTGCTGCATCGGCCGGGCGGCAACTGGGATTCCACCCATCGCATTTCCGATGCCATCCAGGTGACGACCTCGCGTGACGTGCTGGCGGCGATCGCCCGCGGCGAAGGTCCGCGTGATGCCTTCATCGCCCTGGGATACGCGGCCTGGGAGCCGGGCCAGCTCGAGCGCGAGATCCTCGACAATGCCTGGCTGTCGGTGCCGATGAACGAGCGCCTGGTCTATGAGCTGCCTTTCGAGGAACGCTGGCAGGCCGCCTGGCAGCAGCTCGGCGTACACAGCTCGCGTGTCAGTCCGGTGGCGGGCCACGCCTGAACCGGCCCAGCCACTTGGCACACGCTGACCACCCGGGTGCCGCCCTCGCCTTCGATTTCGGATTGCGCCGCATCGGCATCGCCAGCGGTCATTCGCTCACGGGGGCCGCCGCGCCGCTGGCCACGATCGTCAATGGCGAGCACGGGCCCGACTGGCAGGCCATCGCAGCGCTGGTCCAGGCCTACAAACCTGCCGTGCTGGTGGTGGGCAACCCCTATAATGCCGACGGCAGTCCGGGCAGCGATGAGCGCCGCCGCGAGCGGGTTCGCGACCGAACTGGGCCAGCGCATGCAGCTGCCGGTCGAACGCGTCGATGAGCGCTGGTCCTCGCGCGAAGCCAGCGCCGAATTGCAGCAGCGCCGCGCCGCAGGCACGCGGCGGCGGCGCGTACAGCGCGAGGATATCGACAGTGCCGCGGCGGCCATCATCCTGGAGCGCTGGCTGCGCGGCGAATAACAGCGGGAGCTTGAGAGGGGCATAATGGAGCAGCGGCGCAGCGATGGTTCACTACGCCACCTGATCACGCTCGAAGGCTTGCGGCGCACTGAAATCGAAGCGCTGCTCGATCACTCGCAGCGCTACGTGTGCGCGCCCGGCGCCACGCCGCCGACCAATCGAGCGCTCGCAGGCAAGACCATCGGCAACCTGTTCACCGAACCCTCGACGCGCACGCGCGTCTCCTTCGAACTCGCCGGCCGGCGCCTGGGCGCCGAGGTGCTGAACCTCGAAGTGCAGCTCTCCTCGCGCGCCAAGGGCGAGAGCATGCTCGATACCATCCACACGCTCGAGTCACTGCACTTCGATGCCTTCGTGATCCGCGATTCGGAGCCTGGTGTGGTGGCGCATGTGGCCGCGCACGTCGCCCCGCACGTGAGCGTGCTCTCGGCGGGTGAAGCGCATCTGTCGCACCCCACGCAGGGATTGCTCGATGCACTGACCGTGCGCCAGCACAAGGGCGCTGATTTCTCGCGCCTGTGCATCGCCATTGTCGGCGACATCCGCCACTCGCGCGTCGCGCGCTCCGCCTACGAAGTGTTCACGGCGCTGGGCGTCGGCGAGCTGCGGCTGATCGCACCGGCCGGACTCATGCCCTCGAGCGGGGAATTCCCGGTCGGCAAGCGCCACTTCACACCCGAGACCGGCCTGCGCGATGCCGACGTGGTGATGATGCTCAGGCTCCAGAAGGAGCGCATGGCCGCCGCCGAGATCCCCGATGGCGAGGATTATTTCGCGCGCTTCGGTCTCACGCAGCCGCGCCTGC
Organism: uncultured Gammaproteobacteria bacterium; assembly: GCA_963764065.1. Taxonomy (GTDB): domain Bacteria; phylum Pseudomonadota; class Gammaproteobacteria; order Steroidobacterales; family Steroidobacteraceae; genus FEN-1191. The sequence goes on from CAVXRM010000005.1 coordinate 650,249, forward strand.
GTCTCGCGAAGGCCGATGCGATCGTGATGCATCCGCAACCGATGAATCGCGGCATCGAGATCGCCTCGGACGTGGCCGATGGCCCGCAGTCCGTGATCCGCGACCAGGTGCGCAACGGCGTCGCCGTGCGCATGGCAGTACTCGAGGCGGTGGCGCGCGCGCGTCCCCGGCCATCCTGAGCGCCAGCACACCGCCTGGTGCGCTGCCACCAGTTCATCCGGCGCATCGCGGCAGCATTTTCCTGGAAGACTGCGCGGTGCTGCAGCATGCGGACTGCGGCGCGCAGCAATACGTGTTGCGCTTGCAGGCGCCGCGCACCGCCGCGTGTGCCACGCCCGGCAGCTTCGTGCACCTGCGCTGCAGCGATGAGCTGCCGATGCGCCGCCCGCTGTCGATCATGCGCGCCGACCCCGCCGCCGGCTGGATCGAGGTGCTCTACAAGGTGGTCGGCACCGGCACCGCCGCGCTGGCGCAGCAAGCCGTCGGCGCGCAGCTGAATCTGCTCGGCCCTATCGGCCAGGGATTCAAGCCCGACCCCGCACGCCCCCGCGCGCTCGCCATCGGCGGCGGCGTCGGCATTCCGCCGATGGTGTTCCTCGCGCACAGCCTGCTTGCTGACCAGCGCGCGCACTGGAAACCCCTGGTGCTGATGGGCTCGGAGATTCCCTTCCCGTTCCGCGCCCGCCCCTCGCACATCCTGGTGCCCGGTGTGCCCGACGGCACCATCGCCTGCATGCCGATGCTCGATGAATGGGGCGTCCCCTCGCGCCTCGCCAGCCTCGCCGGCTACGCCGGCTGCTATTCAGGCTACGTCACGCAACTCGCCGAACACTGGCTCAACAGCCTGTCGGCCAGCGAACGCAGCGAAGTCGCCATCTACGCCTGCGGCCCGACCGCGATGCTGGAAGCGGTAGCGCGCGTTGCCGCAACACATTCACTGCCCTGCCAGGTTTCGCTCGAAGAGTTCATGGCCTGCGCCGTAGGCGGCTGCGCCGGCTGCGCCGTAGAAGTACACACCCCGCAAGGGCGCGCCATGAAACGCGTCTGCGTAGACGGCCCCGTCTTCGAGGCCGCCGCGGTCTTTCATCGCGCCCAATAACCACAGCGACGCGCAGTCGGGTCGCAGGGTCTCGCGAATTGTGTTGGAGGGTGGCGCAGCGCGGGCCGCTGCTCAAGTCGCCGCTGTGTTTGTCAGTCGCCCGTTCGCAGCGGCGCACCCGACCACAATTCGCGAGACCCTACGACCCGACTGCGCGTCGCCGCGACTATTCCGCGCGACGACAAACCACCGCCAGCTTGTTCCCATCCGGATCCCGCACATATGCAGCATAGAAATTCGGGCTGTAGTGCGACCGCAGTCCGGGCGCGCCTTCGGAAGTTCCGCCGTGCAGCAGCGCGGCAGCATGAAAATCGTCGACGGCTTGCCTGGTGTCGGCGTGCAGCGCAATCATCGCGCCATTACCTACGGTCGCGGGCTGGTCGTCGAAGGGTGCGCACACCCACAGCGCCAGTTCACGCGCACCCCCATCGGCGTATATGCCCCAGCCAATCCAGTTGTCCCAGTTGGAGTCGTCCCTGGTATCGCAGCGACGATGGCCCAGCACGCCGAGGGTGGCGTCATAGAAGCGCACCGCGCGCGGCAGATCGTTGCTGCCCAATGAGATATAGCTGAACATCAGGACACCCCCTCACGGCCGGATTCCGCTGGCGCGGATTTCTGCCCGGCAATGCCGCCGAGGCGCTGCACCGCTGAATGCATCGAACCCGTGGCGGTATACACACTGCCGGCGCGCCCCAGCCCAAAAGCCGGCATGTTCACGTAGATGTTTTCATAGTGGCCGGGCTCGATGACATACGACTCGTGCCATATGCCCACCGCTCCGCTGCTCGCCACCTTGCGATTGAAATCGCGCCACGCCGGCAGGTGCTCCGCATCGCGCTGCGTGGCATAAGCCAGCAGCTGCTCCATCGAACGCCAATATTGCAGCGTCAAGGTAGTGCGCCCACCCCAGGTCTCGGCATGCAGGAAGCCCAGCTCCGGGTGCGCGTACAGCTCACGGATCATGCGCGGCATCGCCATCGCTACCGGCCACCAGCGCCGCACCTGCAGCGGTTTGTTGATGCGCATGCCGATCAGGAACACGACGAACCCGCTCTCGAGCCGTGCCGCCAGTCGTTCGTTGCGGATGGTGCCCTTCACAAGCCCCCCGAGGCGGTGCCACCGTGCACTAAAGCTGGCGACCCCGCAGGGTTGTAGCGTTGCACAAAGGCCACGGCCGCCTCGAGCATTGCCGTGCGGGTCACCTGCTTCGAGAGGTAATGATCCTCACCCTCGAGTACCAGGAGTTCGACCGGCTTGTGGGCCCGCTCGAGCGCCCGCTTCATGATGTAGCTCTGCTCGATCTCGACAACGGTGTCGTCCTTGCCGTGAATCAGCAGCACCGGCGCGTCGGCGCGCTCGGCAAGCGCTGCCGGTGAGATATCAGCAACGTCGCGCCTCACCGAGCCTTTGATGCCCATATAGGCGCGCCAATAGCGGCGCGCGCCTCCGTATTCCTGCTGCAGCTTGTCTGCGAGATCAGATACGCCGGCGTACGACACCGCGCAGCGATACTGACCCTGCTGGACCGTAACGCCGGCCAGCGCGGCGTAGCCCCCATAGCTGGCGCCGACAATGCAGGCGCGATGCGGATCAACGATGCCCAGTCGAGCCAGTTCTGCGACGCCGTCGGATATGTCGCTCTGCATCTTGCGGCCCCACTCACCCATACCCGCGTTGCGAAACGCCGCTCCGTAGCCGCCGGAACCTCGAAAATTGGGCTGCCAGACGGCGTAGCCACGACTGGCAAAGGCCTGCGCCAGCCAGTCGAAACCCTGATAGTCGCGCGACTCGGGTCCACCATGAGGCAGTACGACCAACGGCAGCTGCCGAGGCTCCGCACCGGGAGGCAGAGTAAGAAACCCCTCCAGTTCCAGGCCGTCGGCAGCGTGGTACTTGACCGCGCGATTCGCTCCGACCTGCGACGCGCCGATGTCCGGGTAGCTTTTGCCGAACTCCAGTCCCCGGTTGATTGCGAGATCGACGAACCACCAGGTACCCGAATCACCGTTCCCTTCGGTATGAACGAAGAAGCGCCGGAAGTCATCGCTCCAGGAAGCGACCGAAACCACGTCCTGCGAAAAAGTGTGCAGCACGGTATTGACGGCCAGCTGGCGCCGGGGATCGAACATGATCACCTTGCCACCAGGGCCTTTCAGGCGCGCGCCGCTGGCCAGCAGGGTGACAGGATCGAACAGGAACTGGCCTATGTCATTGTCCGCCAGCATTTCAACCGGGGCCCTTGCGCCATCGAGCGTTAACTCCATGTAGTGGGCGTTGCCGGCTGCGTCAATGTCGTCGTAGATCACCGTGCCCGGCTCGCGCCCCAGGCCTTCGGCGTCATCGTCGCCGAATTCATTCTGGCGCCTTACCAGACAGGCACCAGTGGGTTTTCTCCCCTTCAGGCACCAGATCTTGCCGGCGGAGTCGTAACTCTGCCGCGCGATCACCTCACCGTTGCTGTCCAGCACCCAGCCACGGCCGCCGCTGGGCTGCGAGGCCACCAGGTGCGTGTTCCCCTTGAGCAGATCAATGCGCATCAGTTGTGGCACGCCGCTGCTGAGCCACTCGGCGCCCGACCCGGTGCTGCGCGACAGCGGCAGCATTCCAAGGTACGCATACCAGCGATGGTCGATCTCGCGCACGCCGTAGTAGCCGAATGCGGCGTTGAACATGCCCGATTTGTTGATCGGCCACGTCACGGTCTGCGTATTGATATCAAAGGTCGCGAAGCTGAGGAGTTCGTTCTCGAAGCCATAGCGCATACCCAGATTCTGGGTCGCCGATATGCGCACCAGTACCAGGTCCTCACCCGCCCAGGAAACGCCGCGAACCTTGGCATCGCCCAGTTCGGCGATCATGAGCACCTTGCCGTACAGCTCCTGGATCACGAGCCGGCGTTGGTCGGCCACGTTCACCACCATGGCGAAGCGCCTTCCGGAATGCGACAGGATCGGGAAAGTCACGGCCGGCAACTGGCCGTAGCTCGCCAGCAGCGGCACGGCCGCGGGAGCGGGACCGGGAACGGGAACGGGCGTAGGAGCGCCCACGGCCTGCGTTGCGCAGTCAATGGTCAGGAATACGGTCGTCAGCAGGCTGCAGCCGCGCCCCGATCGCCACCAAACTGGTATCTCCATGGTGCGGAATCTACACCAGGCGAGCGGCCAGCCGCACGAGTCGGAAGTGGCGCCGAGTGCGGCGGCCTCCCGCCAGCTTCGCCGCTGCCAACCGCTGTGCTGTCTTGTCGAGCTGCCCGCCCGCAGCGGCGCACCCGACCACGATTCGCAACCCCGGTCATGAGCGCACTCGGCGCCACGGCCGACGCGAGCGCCTAGCCGAAGTTGATCTTGGTCTCGAGATTGCTGCGCGAATCAGCGTTGTTGAGCGCCTCTTCGAGCGTAATGCGCGAATCCTTGTAGAGCTTCAGCAGCGCGACATCGAAACTCTGAACGCCCCGCTCGCTGCTCGCCGTGATGGCCTCTTTGATGCCCATGACATCACCGCGCTTGATCAGCTCGCCGATATGCGGCGTGTTGAGCATCACTTCGATGGCCGCCACGCGCCGGTTGTCCTTGCCGAACACCAGACGCTGCGCCAGCACCGCGCGCAGGTATTGCGACAGGTCGAGGGTCACCTGCTTGTGCTGGTCGTGCGGGAACATGTTGATGATGCGATCGAGGGTCTCGGCGCAGTTGTTGGCATGCAGGGTGGCGAGCACCAGGTGGCCGGTGCCGGCCAGCGTGATCGCCGCCATCATGCTCTCGCGATCGCGCACCTCGCCGATCAGGATCACATCGGGCGCGGCACGCATCACGCCGCGCAGCGCGCGCTCGTAACTGCGGGTGTCGAGGCCCACCTCGCGCTGGTTGATGATCGAGCGCTTGTTGGTGTGCAGGAATTCGATCGGGTCTTCGATGGTGACGATGTGATCGGAGCCGTTCTCGTTGCGGTGATTGATCATCGCCGCCAGCGTGGTCGACTTGCCCGAACCGGTGGCGCCCACCACCAGCACCAGGCCGCGCCGCTGCATGGTCAGGTCGCGCAGCACCTCGGGCAGGCCCAGCGCGTCGAGCTTGGGCATGTCGGCGGTGATGTAGCGCAGCACCATCGCGGGATTGCCGCGCTGGTAGAACACCGCGACGCGAAAGCGGCCGAGGCCGGGCTCCGAGATCGCGAAGTCGATCTCCAGCTCGCGCTGGAAATGCTCGATCTGTTCGGGGGTCATCAGGCCAAAGGCCGCGGCCCGCACCGCTTCGGGCGAGAGCACCTGCTTGTTGACCGGAATGATCTGGCCTTCGATCTTGATCTTGATCGGCGCGTTGCAGGTGAAGAACAGGTCGGACGCCTTGCGCTCAACCATCAACTTGAACAGCGGCTTGGTGTTGAGCACCGGCTGCGGATCGGTGCCGCCCAGGCGTATGTCGGTGAGGTCGCTCATCGGCTGGGTCACATGCTGCGTCCTTCGGCCTCGTCATCGACGATCGCCAGGTCACCATCGCTCTCGATCGGCTTGTTGTCGCGCTTGCTCTCGAGTTTCACGCGCAGGCGCAGCTCGTTCTTGGAGTCGGAGTTGCGCAGCGCATCCTCGTAAGCGATCAGGCCCTTCTCATAGAGATCGAACAGGGCCTGGTCGAAGGTGTTCATCCCCAGGCGCGTGGAGCGACCCATCACTTCCTTGATCTTGGCCACTTCGCCGCGGAAGATCAGGTCCTGGATCAGCGGCGAGTTGAGCATGATCTCCATCGCCGCGATGCGCCCGCTGCCCGCTTCGCGCGGAATCAGCCGCTGCGAGATCAACGCGCGGATGTTCAGCGACAGATCCATCAGCAGCTGCTCGCGCCGGTCCTCGCTGAAGAAGTTGATGATGCGATCGAGCGCCTGGTTGGAGCTGTTGGCATGGAGCGTGGCCAGCACCAGGTGGCCGGTCTCGGCGAACTGGATGCCGTATTCCATGGTCTCGCGATCGCGGATCTCGCCGATCAGGATCACATCGGGCGCCTGGCGCAGGGTGTTGCGCAGCGCGGCGTGCCAGGAATCAGTGTCGACGCCGACTTCGCGGTGCGTGATCACGCAGCCCTTGTGCGGATGCACGTATTCCACCGGGTCTTCGATGGTGACGATGTGGCCGCGGGTCTTCTCGTTGCGATAGCCGATCATCGAGGCCAGCGAAGTCGATTTGCCCGAACCCGTGCCGCCGACCACGATCACCAGACCGCGCTTGGAAAGCACCACGTCGCGCAGGATCGGCGGCAGGTCGAGCTCTTCGAAGGTGGGGATCTTGGCGTTGATCAGGCGGATCACGCAGCCCGTGCAGCCCTGCTGCACGAAGGCACTGACGCGAAAGCGGCCGATGCCCGGCGGCGCGATCGCGAAGTTGCACTCCTTGGTGGCATCGAATTCCTTCGACTGCCGGTCATTCATGATCGAGCGCACCAGCACGGCCGACTGCTCGGGGCTGAGCGGGCGATCCATCTGCGGGCGGATCTCGCCATCGATCTTCACGGCCGGCGGGAAACCGGCGGTGATGAACAGGTCGGAGGCGGTGCGTTCGACCACGCGGCGCAACAGGTCCTGCATCAGCTTGATGGCTTGTTCGCGATCCATGGTGGCAACCTCTTGGAAACCGGCTGCGCTTACAGCGCGTCCTTGTTCTGAGCCTTGTAGCGCGCCTCTTCCTTGCTGACCACGCCCTTCGCCACGAGCTCCGTGAGGCACTGGTCGAGCGTCTGCATGCCCACCGAGCCACCGGTCTGGATCGAGGAATACATCTGCGCGATCTTGCCCTCGCGGATCAGGTTACGGATCGCCGGCGTGCCGATCATGATCTCGTGCGCCGCCACGCGGCCGCCGCCGACGCGCTTGAGCAGCGTCTGCGAGATCACCGCGCGCAGCGACTCGGACAGCATCGAGCGCACCATGTCTTTCTCATCGCCAGGGAACACGTCGACGATACGGTCGATGGTCTTGGCGGCTGAACTCGTGTGCAGCGTGCCGAACACCAGGTGGCCGGTTTCGGCCGCGGTGAGGGCGAGGCGAATGGTCTCCAGGTCGCGCATTTCGCCGACCAGTACGATGTCAGGGTCTTCGCGCAATGCCGAGCGCAGCGCCTCGCTGAAGCCGAGCGTGTCGCGCTTGACCTCGCGCTGGTTGACCAGGCACTTCTTGCACTCGTGCACGAACTCGATCGGATCCTCGATCGTGATGATGTGATCGGGACGATTGTCGTTGCAGTGATCGACCATGCCCGCCAGCGTGGTCGACTTGCCCGAGCCCGTGGGCCCGGTCACCAGCACCAGCCCGCGCGGCAGCATGCACAGGTCGCGGAAGCTCTTGGGCGCCTGCAGGTCATCGAGGCTGAGGATGGTGGAGGGAATGTTGCGGAACACGGCGCCGGCGCCGCGGTTCTGGTTGAAGGCATTGACGCGGAAGCGCGCAAGCTTCGGAATCTCGAAGGAAAAATCGGTCTCGAAGAATTCTTCGAAAGCCTTGCGCTGCTTGTCGTTCATGATGTCATACACCATGCCGTGCACTTCCTTGTGGGTCAGTGACGGCATGTTGATGCGCTTGACGTCGCCGTCGACGCGGATCATCGGCGGCACCCCGGCCGACAGGTGCAGGTCGGAGGCGTTATTCTTGACGGCAAAGGCCAGGAGTTGTGCGATATCGACCGCCATCAGTATCCCTCGCGATGCTCAAAAGCTGCTCAGCGACGAGCGCAGGCAGTATAGCGGAGGGGGTAGGTCCTCAATATGTTAATCATTCCGCAGAATTCACCGATGCATGCTGATCTTGCGCATCGGCTCGCGCAGGTGCGCGCGCAGATCGCGCAAGCGGCGCTGTCCGCCGGCCGCAGTGAGGACTCCGTCACGCTCGTGGCCGTCTGCAAGGGCCAGAGCCTGGCCGCGGTGCAGACCCTGGCACACCTGGGTGTGGAGCACTGGGGCGAGAGTTACCTGCAGGAGGCCCTGCCGCGCATGGAGCAATTGGCCGGCGCGGAACTGACCTGGCATTTCATCGGTCGCCTGCAGGCCAACAAGACCCGGCCAGTGGCCACGCACTTTTCATGGGTGCATGCACTCGATCGCGCCCGCATTGCCGAGCGCCTCGATGCGCAGCGCTCGCCGCTCCTGCCGCCGCTGAATGTCTGCCTGCAGGTCAAGCTGGCGGATGATCCGACCAAAGGAGGCTGTGCAGCGGACGAGGTGGGCGAACTGGCTGCGCTGGTGCAAAAGCTCCCGCGACTGCGGCTGCGCGGCCTGATGTGCATGCTGCCCACGGGCCTGGATGCGGCGGCGCAGAGCGCGCATTTCCAGGGACTGCAGCGCCTGCAACAGGCACTCAACGCCGGTGGTGCGCAACTCGACACCCTGTCGATGGGCATGAGCGATGATTTCCAGCTGGCGATCGCGGCCGGCGCCACCCTGGTGCGCATCGGTACCGCGTTGTTCGGCCCGAGGTCGTAGAATGGGCGTTTGCGGTACTGCGAGGGCGGAGCGGGCGTGAGCAAGGTAGGCAACGTGGCTTTCCTGGGCGGCGGCAACATGGCGCGCGCCCTCATCCAGGGACTTTTGCGCCAGGGCCGCACGCCCGCGCAGATCCGCGTGGGCGAGCCGGTGAGCGAGGCACGCGCGGCGCTGCAGCGCGAGTTCGGCGTGCAGGTCACGGCCGACAACCACGCAGCGATCGCCGGTGCGGAGCTGGTGTTGCTGGCGGTGAAACCGCAGATGCTGCGTGCCGTGCTCGAATCCCTGCACGCGGCGCTGCAGCAGTCGCGCCCCCTGCTGCTGTCGATTGCGGCCGGCGTACGCCATGCCGATGTCGAGCGCGTCTGTCCGGGTGTGCCGCTGGTGCGCGCGATGCCCAATCGTGCGGCGCTGGTGGGCGCGGGCATCAGCGCCCTGTATGCACCGCCGGATATGCCCGCAGCGCTGCGCACGCTGGCAGGCGATGCCATGGCCGCAGCTGGCCGCTGCGTCTGGGTGCAGCGCGAATCCGATCTGGATATCGTCACCGCACTCTCGGGCAGCGGTCCGGCCTATTTCTTCCTGCTGGCAGAGCAGATGGCGGCCGCCGCCCGCGGCCTCGGACTCGAACCCGCCGCCGCCGAGCTGCTGGCGCGCGAGACGCTGCGCGGCGCCGGCGCGCTGCTGGCGGGGCCGGAAACGCTGGCTGAACAGCGCGGCGCGGTCACCAGCCGCGGCGGCACCACGGCCGCGGCCCTGGCGGTCATGGAAGAGCGCGGCTTCAATGCGCTCGTGGCCGCCGCCGTGACGGCCGCCACCCGCCGCGGCGAGCAGCTGGCGGCACTGTTCTCCAATCCGGAACCCGGCGGTGCGGGCGCCCCTGCGCCCGCAGGCCACTAGACACATCTGCCCAGACACATCTGCAAGGGAGCTTCGGCATGGCGGCATTGAGTTACCTCATCGATACCCTGTTGTCGCTGGTATCGCTGGCCGTGCTGCTGCGCCTGCTGCTGCAATGGGCGCGCGCCGACTTCCGCAATCCGCTGGTGCAGGCTCTGGTGCAGATCACCAATCCGCTGCTGGTGCCGCTGCGGCGCATCCTGCCGGCGATCGGCCGCATCGATACCGCCTCGGTGCTGGTGGTGATCGTGGTGACGCTGCTGCGCGTCAGTGCGTTGCGGCTGCTCGGACACGCGGGTCTGCCAGCGCTGCTGCCCTGGCTGCTGGCGGCTGCGATCCAGATCGCGCGCACCACGCTGATGATCTACTACATCGCGATCATCGCCTACGCATTGCTCAGCATGATAGCGCCGGGCACCTATTCGCCGGCACAGGGCGTGCTTGCGAGCCTGTGCGAGCCGGTGTTGCGGCAATTTCGCCGGCAGATTCCGCGGCTCGCGAATCTCGATCTCTCGCCGTTGTGGGCCTGCATTCTCATCCAGGCACTGCTGTTGCTGCTGCCCTGAAGCGCGCGCCAGGTAGCGCGCGAAGCTATATTTCCCGAGGGCTTAGCCGCGCAATCGCAGCGCGCGTCGAGGCACTCAGCAACGCGAAGCGATGCTCGCTGGCAGCGCACACTGTCGCCGCCTAGCGCCAAAGCCTGTAAATGTAGCCATTTGCGCCGCACCGATAAGCGCAAATAGCCATTTGCGTCGCGCGCTGCATGTGTTATGTTGCGCCCCGTTTCACGAATTCCGTGATTCTTTTTTCGCAACGACCGCCAAACTCGAGGAGATTCAGCAATGGCGAAGAAAGGTGGCGCACCGACCAAGTCGGAGATTCTGGCAACGATTTCCAAGGACACCGAACTGTCCCGCAAGCAGGTCAGCGAAGTGTTCGATTCCCTGAACGGCATCATCAAGAAGAGCCTGCGCGGCAATGGCCTGTTCACCCTGCCCGGCCTGCTGAAGCTCAAGGTCGTGAAGAAGCCCGCCACCAAGGCGCGCGAAGGCGTCAACCCGTTCACGGGCGAGAAGATGATGTTCAAGGCGAAGCCCGCGAGCAAGAAAGTGCGCGCGCTGCCGCTGAAGAGCCTCAAGTCGATGGTGAACTGATCTCACCCGGGGCTTGTTTTCAAGCCCCAGGCATTAATACGCCATTCCGTAGGGCCCGGGCCTGGTCACAGTGCCGGGCCCTACGTTTTCAGGGGCCCGGCGTGCCGCGCGCGAGGCCGGCGGGCCAGTGTGTCGGCGAGGCAGTCCTGCAGTTCGTGCAGGCGACCATGGAAGAAGTGCCCCACGCCTGGCAGCAGGCATAGCGTAGCCGAACTTGCGCGGGCCGCGCTCCAGGCACGCACCTGCTCGCAGGCGACCACCTCGTCGGCCTCGCCCTGCACGATCAGCCACGGGCAGGCGGGCGCAAGGAAATCATCCAGCGGCACGCGATCGACGGCCGGCGCCACGCTGATCAGCCAGGCCGGCTGCGCACGCGCGGCCACCGCAATGGCCACCGCAGCACCAAAGGAAAACCCGGCCAGCACGAGTGGCAGCTGCCGGCCAGCGCTCACGCAAGGCAGCCACCGCGGCCAGCGCATCCTCGCTCTCGCCCGCACCGGCATCGTGTACGCCGGCGCTGGCGCCCACGCCGCGGAAATTGAAACGCAGAGTCACGGCCCCGTGCTGGCGCAGCAGCTTCGCCAGCGGTGTGCACGACCTTGTTGTGCATCGTGCCGCCAAACAGCGGATGTGGATGGCAAACAACTGCAGCCAGCACTGGCGCCGCGCCCACGGGCATTTCGAGCAGCGCTTCGAGCGGGCCCGCGGGGCCCGGGATTTGCAGCGTCTGCGCGCCGCCCGCGGCGCTCATGGGTTCACTTGTGCTCGCGCTCCGGCACTGCGGCCTGGAAATCCAGCGAGGCGGAATTGATGCAGTAACGCAGCCCCGAGGGCTTGCGGCCCGTCATCGAACACGTGGCCCAGGTGCGCATCGCAGCGCGCGCAGGTGACCTCGGTGCGCGCCATGCCGTGGCTGCGATCGACATGGGTGCGCACGTTCTCGCCCGCCAGCGGCAGCCAGAAACTCGGCCAGCCCGAACCGCTGTCGTACTTGGTGGTGGAGCTGAACAGGTCTGCGCCACAGCATACGCAGCGGTACACGCCGCTTTCCTTGTGGTGCGCGTAGGCGCCCGTGAAGGCCCGCTCGGTGCCCTTCTCGCGCGTCACCTGGTATTGCAGCGGGCTGAGGCGCGCGCGCAGTTCGGCGTCGTCTGGCTGGTCAGCGCTCATCGGCAGTACTCCCCTGCGGTTTGCGGACGCGCCCGCCAGTCGCACCAGCAGCGCGTTCATGCGCCGGGTGAATGCTGCGGGCTGTTCGATCAGGCCGCCATCGTTGATGCGCGCCTGATCGTACAGCAGCTGGGCGAGCTCATTGAAGGTATCGCCCGCGGGCAGGCTGTCCAGGTAGCGCACCAGCGGGTGCTCGATATTGATCTCGAGGCGCGCGGCAGCGGCCGGCGGCGTCTGGCCATGGCCTGCAGCATGCGGCGCAGCGACTCGGACAGTTCGCCATCGCCGCGCACCAGGCAGGCCGGGGATTCCTGCAGCCGCGCGCTCGGGCGCACTTCGCTGACCTGCTCGCCGAGTGCGTCCTTGCAGCGCTTGAGCAGGCCCTTGCTCTGCTTGAGCGCCTCGTCGAGGCGCTGGCTGTCGGCGGCGTCGGCCAGGGCGCCCAGCTCCAGCTCGCCGCGCGCCACGTCCTTGAAACGCTTGCCCTCGAATTCGCTGCACCTGGCCCATCACCCACTCATCGACCCGGTCGGCCAGCAGCAGCACCTCGATGCCCTTCTTCTGCAGCACTTCCAGGTGCGGGCTGAGGCGCGCATCGGCATGGCTCTCGCCGATGAGATAGTAGATGCGCTCCTGGCCCTTGCGGCATGCGCGCCACGTAGTCGGCCAGGCTCACCGTCTCGGTGTTGTCGGCGCTGGCGGTGCTCGCGAAGCGCAGCAGCGGCAGGATGCGCTCGCGGTTGCCCGGGTCTTCGCTCAGGCCTTCCTTGAGCGCGCGGCCGAACTGCTGCCAGAAACTGCGGTAGCGTTCGGCATCGTCGCTGGCCAGCTTCGCCAGCATTTCGAGCGCCCGGCGCGTGAGCGCGTGGCGCATCGCCTCGACCTGCTCGTCCTGCTGCAGCAGTTCGCGCGACACGTTCAGCGGCAGGTCGCTCGAATCGACCACGCCCTTGATGAAGCGCAGGTACAGCGGCAGGAATTGCTCGGCGTTGTCCATGATGAACACGCGCCGCACATACAGTTTGAGGCCGCGGGCCGCTTCGCGCTGCCACAGGTCGAACGGCGCCTGCGAGGGCACGTACAGCAGGCTGGTGTACTCGCGCTTGCCCTCGACGCGGTTGTGGCTCCAGATCAGCGGGTCGGCGCCATCGTGGCTGATATGGCGGTAGAAGTCGCGGTAGTCCTCGTCGCTGATCTCGGTGCGCGGCCGTGCCCACAGCGCCTGCGCCTGGTTGACGGCCTCGTATTCCAGCGTCGCGCCTTCCTTGGGCATGCGCACCGGGAAGGCGATGTGATCGGAGTAGCGGCGCACCAGCGCGCGCAGCCGCCAGCCGTCGGCGAATTCGCGCGCCTCTGGCTTCAGGTGCAGGATCACGGTAGTACCGCGCTCGAGGCGCTCCACGGTTCTCGATGGAGAATTCGCCATCGGCCGCCGATTCCCAGCGGATGCCGGCACTGGCGGCCTCGCCCGCCCGACGGCTCAACACCTCGACGCGCTCGGCGACGATGAACGCGGAATAGAAGCCGACGCCGAACTGGCCGATCAGCTGCGCATCGCGCTGCTGGTCGCCCGTGAGGCGCTGGAAGAACTCGGCGGTGCCCGACTTGGCGATGGTGCCAAGGTGCGCGATCGCCTCCTCGCGGTTCATGCCGACGCCGTTGTCGCGCACGCTGAGCGTGCCGGCCTTGGCATCGAAATCGATCCAGATGGCAAGCTCGGTCTCGCCGGCCAGCAGCTCGGGGCTGGCGAGCGCCAGGAAGCGCAGCTTGTCGTTGGCGTCGGAGGCGTTGGAGATCAGCTCGCGCAGGAAAATCTCGCGGTGGCTGTACAGCGAGTGGATCATCAGCTGCAGGAGCTGACGCACTTCGGCCTGGAAGCCGTGCGTTTCGCGGGAACTGGACATGGGATGCGCGCCTCGAGGATAGACCCGGAAGCTGCGCTTTATGAGGCCCGCAGGCCTTTAAATCAAGGGCTGGGCATGTCGCCCACCGTCATTGCGAAGCTCAGGTCAGGCGCCCCAGCACGTGGCGCGCGGCGCCCAGCCAGTCGTCCATTTCGTCCCAGAGCAGCAGCAGTACTTCCACGGTGGGGTTCCTCGTCAGTTGGCTGCATGGTAGCCAGCGTCGCTGGCCGGCGGCGTGTTGCGCCTCACAGCCCCGCTGCTGCTGTCGCACTACAGACAAACTTGCAGCACTGCGTCGCGCTGCGTAGGCTTGCATGCACGACATAATCGGTCGGCAGATTCCGGGACCAGGCATGCAGCGTATCGTCGTCCTGAACCCCAAGGGCGGTTCCGGAAAAACGACCATCGCGATCAATCTCGCGAGCTACTACGCGTTACAGGGCGAGCGCCCGACGCTGATGGACTACGACCCGCAGGGTTCGGCGGCGCGCTGGGTGAAGAAGCGCCAGGCGAGCCAGGCGGCGATCCACCTGATCACCGCCTTCGAGCGCGACAACCGCGTGACGCGCGCCTTCCAGCTGCGCGTGCCCGAGAACACCGGCCGCGTGATCATCGATACGCCGGCGGCCATCGAAGCCACCGAGATGCCCGATCTCACCGCCAACGCCGACAAGATCCTGGTGCCGGTGCTGCCCTCGGACATCGACATCCACGCCTGCTCGCGCTGCATCGCCAGCCTGCTGCTGGTGGCCAAGGTGAAGCGTGCCGACAACCGCCTGGCGATCATCGCCAATCGCGTGCGCCGCAATACGCGCATCTACCAGTCACTGACGCGCTTCCTGGCCACGCTCGACATCCCGATCATCACCACGCTGCGCGATTCGCAGAACTACGTGCGCGGTGCCGAACTGGGCCTGGGGCTGCATGAGATGCGCCACCATCAGGTGGCCGAAGACATCGAACCCTGGGCGCCGCTGCTGGCCTGGCTCGATGAGCCGCGGGCGTTGCGGCCACCGCAGGAAGAGCTGGTGATGGCACCGCCGCGGGCGGCGGGCTAGGGCTACTTGCCTGAGTCGGGATCCCAGGAGGTACGGACCTTGTCGGCCCAGTTCTTGTAGTTCGACCAGGTGTAGAGATTGCGGGTGATCGCGGCATGGCGGCCGCGCGTGCGCTGCATGTGTTCGAGCCAGCGCGCGTAGGCCTCGGCGCCGCCTTCAGGCGTGCCGGCAACAGGAGCACCGTTGCCGGGTTCCGGTCGCTGTGGCGGGTCGTTCTTGCTCATGTGCGCTTCCTGAAACCTTGCGATGCAGGGTACGACGAGCACTTCCTCCGGGTAGAGGAACTGGGTCACAGGCACCGCAAGCGACGCTGTGCGACGCGTCGCAGCGAGACTGACCTTAAAGAATTATTGAAAGTGGCTAGGCAACCAGCCGGTAACAGGGCTGGTAGCGGCTGCCGGGCAGCTTCATGCGCTGCTGCGCCACGAAGGCGGCGAGCAGCCGATCGAGCAGGCGCATGACTCCCGCGTCGCCGCGCAATTCGAATGGACCTTCGCGCGCGATCGCCTGCAATCCCTGCTGTTTCACGTTGCCGGCGACGATGCCGGAGAAGGCGCGGCGCAGGTCGGCCGCCAGTTCGTGCGCCGGTCGGTCACGGCGCAGATCGAGTGCGCGCATCGCCGCATGCGTGGGCTCGAAGGGCAGTTGCAGTGTCGGCGGCACCTGCAGCAGCCAGTTGAAATTGTAGGAATCGTTGTTGGTGCGACGGTAGTCGCGCACTTCGACGAAGGACTGCACCATGGTGCGCGCCACCGCGGCCGGATCGTCCATGATGAAGGTCAGGCGCGCCAGCGCCTTGGTGCCGAGCGTGCCTTCGATGAATTCCGCCAGCTGCTCGAACCAGGCGGCACTCTGGCGCGGCCCGGTCAGCACCACGGGCAGCGGCATGCCGTCGTTGGCCGGATCGAGCAGCACGCCCAGCAGGTACAGCACTTCCTCGGCCGTGCCCACGCCGCCCGGAAACACCACGATGCCGTGCGCCATGCGCACGAAGGCCTCGAGGCGCTTCTCGATGTCGGGCATGATCACCAGCTGGTTGACGATCGCATTGGGCGGTTCGGCGGCGATGATGCCGGGCTCGGTGAGGCCGATGTAACGCCCCACGGCGATGCGCTGCTTGGCATGACCGATGGCCGCACCCTTCATCGGCCCCTTCATGGCTCCGGGCCCGCAGCCGGTGCAGACATCAAGGCCCCGCAGGCCCAGTTCGTAGCCGACCTTCTTGGTGTACTGGTACTCGACCTCATCGATCGAATGCCCGCCCCAGCAGACCGCGAGATTCGGGCGCGCCTTGTGCTCGAGCACGCGCGCGTTGCGCAGGATATGGAACACGGCGTTGCTGATCGAAGCGGGATCAGCGCTGTCGAGCCGGCCGGCGCCGACGATTTCGTTGGCGGTGTAGATCACATCGCGCAGCACCGCGAACAGGTGCTCTTTGATGCCGCGAATCATCTGCCCGTCGACGAAGGCCGCCGCCGGCGCGTTGGCGATCTGCAGCTTGATGCCCCAGGCGTGGCGCACGATCTGCACCGTGAAGGCTGCGTAGCGCTCGAAGATCTCCTGGGCGTTGTCGCTCTCGCTGCCGGCGTTCAGCACCGCCAGCGCGCAGCTGCGAAACAGCGGGTACAGGCCCTGCGCGCTGGTATCGAGCAGCTTGTCGATCTCGCGCTGCGAAAGATTCTCGAGGCTGCCGCGCGGACCGACACGGGCGTCGACGGCGTCAGCCAGGGTGACACTGGTTTCCATGCGCGCGCACGCCTCAGGGCGTGATGTCGATCGGCATGTTGTCGTGGGTGAGCAGCCAGAACTCGACCATGTCGGCATTGGAAAGTGCAATGCAGCCGTCGGTCCAGTCCTGGTTGGCGTAGTAGTCGGGCGCGTGCTTGAGCGTGTTGGGCAGGCCATGCACCATGATCGAGCCGCCCGGATTCCAGCGGTTGCGGCGTGCGCGCTGCAGGTCGTCGGCGTTCGGGTACGAGACCTGGATCGCCAGGAAGAAATCGCTGTGGGTATTGCGGCGCGTGAGCCGGTAGCTGCCCTCGGGCGTGCGATAGTCGCCCGAACGTTCCTTGCTGCCCGCGGGCATCAGCCCGAGCGCGACGCGGTAGCTGCGCAGCACTTCGCCGCCATTCATCAGGTACATGCGCCGCTCGCCCTTGCGCACCACCACCCGCTCGGCAGAGGGCAGCCGCGCACCGGAGACGGTGCCGGCGCCGCCATCGTTGTCGGTGCTGGCGACCATCTGGGCGCTGAACGGCGTGCTGGCGGTGGCCACGGCACAGCAGGAAAGCAGCAACAGGCAGAGGCGTGTCATGCGCGGATTATAAGGTCGGCGCCGCCCGGCCGCGAGCGTGCAGGGTTCACAGCCTCCTGTTCAGGAGGTCTGATCGACGCGCGGCAGCATAATCTGCGTGCCGGGTCGCAAAACGGCGAAATCGACATCCGGGTTGTATTGCTGCAGCAGCCAGGCCGGCAAAGTGCCGCGCTGCGTGACGCTCCAGAGCGAATCGCCGCGCCGCGCTACGTATGGCTCGGCACCGACGATGCGGTGCACGGCAAAGTAATCGGTCTGCAATTTCTGGTGATACTCGCGCCGGCGCGTCTCGAACTGCTCGCGCGCCACCTTGGCGAACGACAGTTTGAAACGCCGCCCCATCATCACGGTGCTGTGGCCGCGCATTTTATTGAGCGCGCGCAGCGTCGCGGTCGGTACGCCGAGCCAATCGGCATAATGACCGATGGTCTCGTCGGCCACGACCACCAGCGAGCTGTCGCTGGCGCGCACGCTGTAGTCGATCGGATCGGCCGACGCCGGTGCGCTCTCATCCGGCACCAGTGATGGCCCCTGCTCCTGCGCTTCGGCCACGGTGACGGGCGCCGGCGCACGCGCTGCGGCCGCGAACGCCTGGGTTTCTTCCTGCTGCTCGAGTTCGGCGGCGCGCGTGGCCTCGGCCAGTGCCTCACCCGAGAGGCCCGCGATCACCAGCTGCTGGCCTTCGTAGATGCGATCTTCCAGGCGCAGCGCGTTGAGATTCACCAGCACTTCGGGCGGCAAGCCGGCTGCCAGCGCAATCGACGCGAGCGAATCGCCATGCTGTACCACATAGACCGTACTGCTGAGCGCGCCCTCGGGCGCGAGTGCAGGCGCCGATGCGAGTACCGGCGCGCCCGCGGGTGCGGCGGCGGGCGTCGGCGCGGTGGCGGCGGGCGCCGGCGCGGCCACGGACGCAACCACAGTCGCTGGCGCAGGCTTCGACGGCTTGGCCGCAACCGTCGTCGACGCTGCGGCCGCTGCGTTGCCGGCCGGGCGCGTCGCGGCGCTGGCCAGTACGGCCGTGGGCGCGGGCGCAGCGCTCAGCTGCCTGGCCAGCAACTGCGAGGTCCACTGCTTGCCCTCGGCGGGCAGGCGCAGCTGATAGCCGAGCGGCACCGGCCGCTGCAGGTTCCACACGGGCGGCCGCAGCGCCGGATTCAATTCCCGCAATTGCTGCGCATCCACACCGAGTGCTTTTTGCAGCACATCGACGCGCGTCGCCGCCGGCAGCGCCAGCACCTGCGTGGGCGCAGGCGGGTGGCGTTTCATGGGGCCGAAATACTTTTCCGGATCGCGATCGAGGCGCAGGGCCGCGAGGAACGAGGCGTAGTAGTTGCGCGAAGCGAAACCGAAACTCGGACTCTTGTAGTTGCGCACGATCTTGACGATGTCGTCGGTGCCGAGCTGGTTGCGCGCACGGCGCATGCCTTCAGCGCCGTGGTTGTAGGCCGTGATCGCCAGCGGCCAGCTGCCGAGCACTCGGTAGTTGTAGGCCAGCAGCTGCGCGGCCGCGTCGGTCTCGCGATAGGGGTCGAGGCGCTCATCGACCGCCTTGTCGATGCGCAGGAAGCGGCGGCCCGTGGAGCGGATGAACTGCCACATGCCGGCGGCACCGGCCTTGGACATCGCCTGCGGCTGGAAAGAAGATTCGACATGCGGCAGCACCGCGATCTCGGGCGGCAGGCCTTGCGTGGCCAGGCTGCGGGCGATGTGCTCTTCCCAGATGCCGGCGCGCTCGAGACCGGCGCGGAAGCGATCGGATTGGCCTAGCTGGAAGCGCACGTCGTCGGCCGACTGCAGCAACTGCTGGGGCGTGACATCGGCCCACAGGCCCTGCACGCGCCGCTCGTCGTCATCCTGCGGCGCGGCGCCACTCGCCAGGTGGCGCAGCATCTGCCGGTAGTGCTCGCGCGCCGCTTCCACCTGCGCCTCGCGTTCCCGCGGCGGCAGGTCGGGCGCGAAATGCAGCGTCTGGTACACGACGCTCAGTCGGCGCTGATCGTGGATGTAGCCTTCGTTGGTCGAGACTTCGCTGTAGACCCGCATCCAGAAACGCACATCGGGCTCGAGTTCGGCGGGCTGCAGGATGCCCGGGTCGGCCGCGTGCAATGGCTGCGGCAGCAGCACCGGCGGCAGGCACAGCAGGGCCAGCGCCAGGAGCGCTGCCGGTGCAGGCAAGCGCTGCCCGCTGCGCCAGCTGGGTTGGTGGCTGGCGCTACATAATGAGTCGAGTTTCATGGTCTGCTGGATATCACAATTGCGAGGCCGTCAAGCGGAGCTGTTTGGCATTCGCGAAAATTTGCGGACAAAAAAACGGGAAGCGACTCCGGCGCTTCCCGTCAAGCGACGCCTCCAGGCGCCGCGATCAGCCGGTTAGTTGAGCGTGGCCGATCATCCGCATTTTGATTCACCGCAGTTCAGACACGTCATGCAGCCATCCATCATCACGACGGCCGCGGTGCTGCACTTGGTGCACAGCTGGGCGCCGTCGGGGAAATGCGATTTGGCGAAGGCGTCCTGCTGCTTCTGGCGCGCCTCGAACTCGGCGCGCTTCTCGTCGATCAGCTTCTTCTGGTGAACATCCAGTTCGGTCTTGCGCAGCAGGCCGATGGTCTGCAGGTGCTTCTCGATCACGTGGCCGAGCTCGGCGATGATCGAGGGCATGAATTTGCCGCCCGGCTGCCAGTAGCCGCCGCGCGGATCGAACACCGCCTTGAGCTCATCGACCATGAAGGCGACGTCGCCGCCCTTGCGGAACACCGCCGAAATGATGCGCGTCAGCGCCACGATCCACTGGAAGTGATCAAGGTTCTTCGAGTTGATGAAGATCTCGAACGGCCGGCGCTGCTCGTGCACGGTGCCTTCGTTGAGCAGGATGTCGTTGATGGTCACGTACATGGCGTGATCG
This sequence comes from uncultured Gammaproteobacteria bacterium, assembly GCA_963764065.1. Lineage (GTDB taxonomy): Bacteria > Pseudomonadota > Gammaproteobacteria > Steroidobacterales > Steroidobacteraceae > FEN-1191. Next base: position 670,219 of record CAVXRM010000005.1, read on the forward strand.
GAAACCGGGGTCTTGATCTTGTAGGTGGAGCCGATCAGCACATCGGGGCGCCGGATCTCCTCGGTCATGCTTCACGACCACGGCCATGTGCCCGTCGCGGTGCGTGGCCATCTCCGGGTCATTCACGGCCGCGAGGCCGACCTTGGTGTCAGCCGGCTTGGCAACACGGTACTTGACGATCTTCTTGTCGATTTTGGTATTCATGTGATTTGCATGCAGGGGTTCAGAACTTGCCGTAATAGCCTTCCTTGAGGGCGTCGTACAGATTCGCGGCGCTGTGGTGTTCGCCGTCGTACTCGATCTGCTCGTCGCCGCGCACCTCGACCTCGCTGCCATCTTCGAGCGTGAACACGTACTTGGTGTTCTTGAGGTCTTCTTCCTTCACCAGCACGCCCTGGAAGGCTTCGGGGTTGAAGCGGAAGGTGGTGCAGCCCTTCAGGCCCTGCTCGTGGGCATAGCGGTAGATGCCCTTGAAGTCTTCGTAAGGGTAATTGGTCGGCACGTTGGCGGTCTTGGAGATCGAGGAGTCGATCCATTTCTGCGCCGCGGCCTGGATGTCGACGTGCATGCGCGGCGTGACATCATCGGCGGTGGTGAAATAGTCGGGCAGGGCCTCGGCGGCGGCCACCGGTTTCTCGCCCTTGGCGCTGGCGGGCATGGCGCGCTCGTTGACCAGCTCGCGGTAGGCCAGCAGCTCGAAGGAATAGACGTCGACGCGCTCCTTCGATTTCTTGCCCTCGCGCAGCACGTTGCGGAAATAGTGGTGCGCGAAGCTGGGCTCGATGCCGTTGCTGGCATTGTTGGCGAGCGACAGCGAGATGGTGCCGGTCGGGGCAATGGAACTGTGGTGCGTAAAGCGCGCACCCACCTGCGCGAGCTGCTCGACCAGCTGCGGCGCCACGCCGGCCACGCGCTGCATGTAGCGGCTGTAGCGCGCATGCAGCAGGCGCCCGGGAATCTTCGCGCCGGGCTTCCAGCCATCGCGCACCATCTCCGGGCGCTTGCGCAGCATTTCCTTCGTGACCGCGAACTCCTCGTTCATGATCGGCGCCGGGCCCTTCTCGCGCGCCAGCTCGAGGCCCGCTTCCCAGCCGGCGAGTGCCATCTCGCGCGAGGCCTCTTCGGTGAACTGCACCGACTCGGGCGAGCCGTATTTCATGCCCAGCAGCGTGATGGTGGAGCCGAGGCCCAGGTAACCCATGCCATGGCGGCGCTTGCGCATGATCTCGTCGCGCTGTTGCGCCAGCGGCAGGCCGTTGATCTCGACCACGTTGTCGAGTGCACGCGTGAACACGCGCACCACTTCGCGGTACTCGTCCCAGTCGAAGCGCGCCTGTGGCGTGAACGGATCGCGCACGAAACGGGTGAGGTTCACGGAACCGAGCAGGCAGGAACCATAGGGCGGCAGTGGCTGTTCGCCGCAGGGATTGGTAGCGCGGATATTTTCGCACCACCAGTTGTTGTTCATCTCGTTGACGCGATCGATCAGGATGAAACCCGGCTCGGCGAAATCGTAGGTCGAGGACATGATCACGTCCCACATGCGCCGCGCCGGCACGCGCTTGTAGATGCGGCAGGCCACCAGGCCTTCATCATTGACCACGTAGGCCTCGTGCACCGGCCACTCGCGCCACACGAACTGCTGGGCATCGTTCAGATCCGGATGCTCGGCCTCGTACTCGCCGCGGCCGATCGGAAAGGCCAGCCGCCACTCCTTGTCTTCGCGCACTGCCTGCATGAACTCGTCGGTCACCAGCAGCGAGAGATTGAACTGGCGCAGCCGCCCGGCTTCGCGCTTGGAGCGGATGAAGTCCATCGCGTCGGGATGGCCCACATCGAAGGTGCCCATCTGCGCGCCGCGCCGGCCACCGGCCGAGGACACGGTGAAGCACATCTTGTCGTAGATATCCATGAACGACAGCGGGCCCGAGGTATAGGCGCCGGCGCCGGAAACATAGGCGCCGCGCGGACGGAGCGTCGAGAATTCGTAACCGATGCCGCAACCGGCCTTGAGCGTGAGACCCGCCTCGTGCACCTTGCCGAGGATGTCGTCCATCGAATCGCGGATCGTGCCCGAGACCGTGCAGTTGATGGTCGAGGTGGCGGGCTTGTGCTCGAGCGCACCGGCATTGCTGGTGACGCGGCCGGCGGGAATTGCGCCCTTGCGCAGCGCCCACAGAAAACGCTCGTTCCAGTGCTCGCGCAGCTCTTCGCGCTCCACATCGGCGAGCGCGCGCGCCACGCGTTTGAAGGTGTCATCCATGCTCGCGTCGATGGGCGTGCCATCCTTCGCGGTGAGGCGGTATTTCTTGTCCCAGATATCAAGCGACGCTTCCTGGAAAGGAATGGCGTTGACGTCTTTGTGTTCCAGCTTCACCACGGAATTCATCTCTGAGAGCGCTCCCCTATTGTGCGTCCATCGCAAAAACTGCCGGAGAACGGCCACGCCGCCCGGAGTTTCCCAATGCCCCCCGACACCACAAGATCTAGTTACCTGAAGGAGGCGAGACTAATGAGCACACGCGGCGCGGTCAAGATTATGCAAGCTGCAAAACTCGTTCCTTTTCATTATATATAACAATTACTTGTGACATTATCGGCCGGATATGGTGGCGAAAATATCGGCCGCCCGCGACCGCTTCCGCCGGGTCCGGCAAATCAATAGGTAGTACTAGCCGGTAGTCCGCGCCCCGCGCACAAGCGACGCACATCTGCCGCACAGCTTGTCCACAGCGGCACGCCCTTGAAAGCCCGGCACCCGGCCGCACATCTGGTTCATCGCCGCGGCTGCGGCTTGCAAGTAGTTAGCGAGGAATGAACATGACCACGTTGCTGTACGAGCCCTGGAAACTGCTGAACCGCTCACCGAACGATATCGCCTGGACTCCGGCGGTCGATGTGCATGAAGAGCCCGAGCGCTACACCGTGCGCGCCGATCTGCCTGGCGTGGACGCCAAGGATATCCACGTGACGGCGGACAACGGCCTGCTGACCATTCGCGGCGAGCGCCGCATCGAGAAGCGCACGGAACACAAGGGTTTCGAGCGGCTCGAGCGCGTCGAGGGCGCCTTCCTGCGTCGCTTCACGCTGCCGGAAAAAGTGCGTGCGGAAGAGATCAAGGCGCGCCACACCAATGGCGTGCTCGAGATCGAGATTCCGAAGCAGCCGCAGCCGGCGGTGCGTCGGGTCGAAGTCCAGGTGAACTGAGACTTTCGCGGCCGTGGCTAACGTGGCTGGCGGGCACACAATGCCCGCCGGCCCGTAGCCGGCCCGCGCGCCAGCGCGCGCACCGCGGCGTAGTAGGCGCTGAAATCCCCGCCATGCCGGGCGAGCAGCTGCTCGAAACCCGGCACGCAATCGTAGTAAGTGGCCACTGAGGCCAGGTGCGCATTGTTGAGTCCGGCATCGAGCCAGGCATCGTAGCCACTGCGCAGCCCTTGTGAGCTCGTGTAGTCGCGTACCGACTGCGTGGTCGCCGCCAGCAGCTGCTGCTTGCGCTCGCCCATCGGCCCGGGCGCCAGCTGCCCGCCGTACAGTGCTGCCAGCTGCGCGCGACCCGCAGCCAGCAGCTTCACGATCTGCGCCTGCTGCTGCTGGCGCAACTGGTAGTCACCGAGTTCAGCGCGCCGCTCATGCGCCGCCAGCCAGCGCTCGACGCCGGCGCGCTCCACGCTCATCGCGAAGGATTCGTTGAACTCCGTGTCGTTCTTCACGTAGACCAGCTGATGCGCGAGCTCGTGGAAGATCGTGCCCACCAGTTCCAGTTCGCCATAGCGCAGCATGGTATCTAGCACCGGATCGGCAAAGCGGCCCAGCGTGGAATAGGCGCTGACACCCGCCACCAGCGTGTCGTTGCCACGCAGCTTGAGACGCTCGGCATAGCGCTGCGCATCGGCTTCGCGAAAGTACCCACGATAGGCAATGCAGCCGGTGATCGGAAAACACCAGTGGAGCGGTGTGATCGAGAATTGCGGTGCCGCGACCACATTCCACACCACGTAGGGGCGGCCAAGTGCGCTGTAGCTGCGATAGCTCTGGTTGTCGGGCAGCCCCAGCTCCCGGGTCGCGAACTCGCGGGCCTCGTGCACCAGTTCGAGCCGTCGCCTGAGCGTGGCATCGGTGTCGGGCGCGGCGATCAGGCGGTTGATCGGCTGGCGCGCGCGCAGCAGTTTCCATTGCCCGTGCGCCGCCTGCATCAGGTAGCCGGCACTGCAGCCGGAAAAACTCCACAGGCTCATCAGCAGCAATGCTCCGGCAGAACGGCGAAAGTTGCGGGGACCGGCTTCAGTTACCATGGGCGCATGCAAGTCTACCTCGTGGGTGGCGCGGTCCGTGACGAGCTGCTCGGCCGGAGTGTGCACGAGCGCGACTGGGTGGTGGTCGGGGCCACGCCCGATGAGCTGCTGCGCCAGGGCTATCGCCCGGCAGGTCGCGATTTCCCGGTATTCCTGCATCCCGAGAGCCACGAGGAATATGCGCTGGCGCGGCTCGAGCGCAAGACCGGTCCTGGTTATCGCGGCTTCAGCACCGAATTCTCGCCTGCGGTAACGCTCGCCGAAGACCTGCAGCGGCGCGATCTGACCATCAATGCGATGGCGCGCAGCGCCGCTGGCGAGCTCATCGATCCCTATGGCGGTCGCGCGGACCTGGAGCGGCGCGTATTGCGCCATGTGTCCGACGCCTTCGTCGAGGACCCGGTGCGCATCCTGCGCGTCGCGCGCTTCGCAGCGCGCTTTGCGCCGCTCGGCTTCACGGTCGCGCCCGAAACCCTGGCGCTGATGCGTCGCATGGTGGCCGACGGCGAGGCCGCCGCATTGGTGAGTGAGCGTGTGTGGCGCGAGCTGGAGCGGGCACTCGGCGAAGCGCAACCCACGCGCTTCTTCGAGCTGCTGGACGAGTGCGGCGCGCTGGCGGTAGTGATGCCCGGATTGCGGCCGCTACCAACCACCGCGCTCGCCGCGCTGCAGCTGGCGGCACAACGCGGCGCCGCCTCGCCGGTACGCTTCGCCGTCCTGCTCGCTGCACGCCCGGTGGAACAAGTGGAGCAGCTCGCGGCCCTGCTGCGCGCGCCCAATGAATACCGCGAGCTGGGGCTGCTGGCTGCGCGACTCGACAAGCTGTTGCGCAGCGGTGCGAGCGCGCACTACCAGTTGCCGCCCACCGCAGAAGCATTGCTCGCGTTGCTCGAACAGGCCGACGCGCTGCGTCGGCCGGAGCGCTTCGCGGCCTGCCTCGAGGCGCTGGCACTGTGCGGCGAAGCTGCCGGCATGCCTGCCCCCGCAGCGACCGATCTGCAGATGCGGTTGCGCGCAGCGCTCGCGGCGATCAGTGGCATCAAGCTGGCGGAAGATCAGCTGCGTTCCCTGCCGGGACTGGCGATCGCCGCGCAACTGCGCACGCTGCGCCTGGCAGCGCTACAGCAAGCGCCGCAGGTCCTGCAGGCCGAAGCCGGGCAGTGGCGTGCTGACACCACGCGTTAGCGCCATCGCCTTGAAGGTCTCGCCCATCTCGCCGGGCATCAGCAGTTCGCGCGCCTGGGCCGACAGTCGCGCGCGCTGCGCGCCATCGGGTGCCGCGAGGAGTTCCTGTTCGATGCCACTGGCCAGCAGGAAAGCCGCCTGCGTGCAGTAGCCGGCCACCTCGAGTCCGGCTGAGCTCGCGGCTTCGGCCACGCGCGTGAAATCGACCCAGGCACTGACATCCTGCAGGCCCGGATACAGGAAGGGATCATCATGCGCGCGATGCCGGTAGTGACAGCGCAGCGTGCCGGCCGAGCGCTGCGGGTGATACAGCTCGCTGCGCCCGAGACCGTAGTCGAACAGCAGCAGCAATCCTTCATCGAGCACCGCGGCGAGGCCCGCGATCCACGGATCGATGCGCGCGCACAGCTCGCCGTGGAATCCGGGCGCAAAGCCTGCAGGCAGTTCGGCAGCCAGGCGCTCCAGTTCGCGCCGCAGCCCCGCGCCCGCCGCTCGCGCGACCCAGGCCAGGTTCCCGTCGGCATCGAGACCGACGCCGCGTTCGAGGTAGCCCGTGTCCGTGGCGGTAAAGCACTGGAACGGCAGCGCATCGGCGACTTCATTGGCGAGCACCACGCCGCGCAAGCCCTGCGCTGGCAAAGCATCGAGCCATTGCACGCGCCCCAGCAACTCTGGGGGCAGACTGGCGAGCCGCGCGCGCTGCCGCCCGCGCAGGTCGGCGCTCACTTCAAGTATGTAGTAGTGCTCGGGCAGCGCCTGCAACTGCGCAAGCCTGCGCAGCAGTGTTTCGGCCAGTGCGCCGCTCCCGGCCCCGAGCTCGAGCAGCGTAGCGCCGGCGCCCAGGAGCGGCGCGCACTGGCCTGCGATGCAGTTCCCGAACAGCGCCGAGATCTCCGGCGCCGTGACGAAATCACCGGCAGCGCCGAACTTGGCGGCGCCGGCGCTGTAGTAGCCCAGGCCGGGTGCATACAGCAACTGCTGCAGGTAGTCATCGAAGGGCAGCCAGCCGCCCTGTACGCGCAGCAGCGCCTGCAGCGCCGCGCTGCTGCTCGCCAGCTGCGCAAGCTGCTCACCGTTGGGCGGTGGCAAGCCGGCATGCGGCGGGCCCGCGGCAATTTTCGGGGCTGTGAATTCAGGTGGTACCGTCATAAGCTGCGCTGATGAGTGTACCGCCATCTGCCGCGCTCGCTGGCCAGACCGTACTGGTGACCGGCGGTGCGCGCCGCGTCGGCGCCGAGATCGTGCGCTGCCTGCACGCGGCCGGCGCCAATGTGGCCGTGCATTGCCATCACTCGCGGGCCGCGGCCGAAGCGCTGTGCGCAGAACTGTGTGCGCTGCGCGCGGGTTCCGCGGCGCTGTTCCAGGCCGACCTGCTCGAGGTCGCCACGCTGGTGCCGTTGGCCGAAGCCGTGGCTGCGCGCTTTGGCGCCCTGCACCTGCTGGTGAACAACGCTTCGAGTTTCTATCCCACGCCCTTCGGCAGCGTGAGCGCGCAGGCCTGGACCGACCTGATGGGCACCAATCTGCAGGCGCCGCTGTTCCTCTCGCAGGCCGCGGCGCCGGCACTGCGGCGCACGCGCGGCGCCATCGTCAACATCATCGATATCCACGGGTTGCGTGCCCTGCCCGACTACATCGTCTACTCCACGGCGAAGGCCGCGCTGATGCACCTGACCCGCGCGCTGGCGCGCGAGCTGGCGCCAGAGATCCGCGTGAACGGCGTCGCGCCCGGTCCGGTGCTGTGGCCCGAGGCTGGCATGGAAGAAGAGCGCAAGCAGGACATCATCCTGCATACACCGCTGGGCAACATCGGCACGCCGCTCGATGTGGCGCGCGCGGTGCGCTTCTTCGCGAGCGAGGCACCGTTCATCACCGGGCAGATCCTGGCCGTCGACGGCGGCCGGAGCCTGCGCTGGTAGCGCAGCGCGCAGCGCTCAATCCGCAGCGTTGAGATCGAGCGCCACGCGGGTATGCACGTACGGCGTGCGCGCGAGTTCCTGCCAATGATCGGCCATGCGCCGGCCGCTGTGCGGATGGTGCAGGTCCGGCGCCAGCTCTGCCAGCGGTGCCAGCATGTAACTGCGGCGCAGCAGGTCGGGCCGCGGCAGTTCATAGCGCGCGGTTTTTTCGATGCGCTCGCCATACAGCAACAGGTCGATATCCATGGCGCGCGGCGCCCACTTGGCATCGTCGCGCGAGCGGCCGCACAAGGCCTCGATCGCCTGCAATTCATCGAGCAGCGCAGCCACTGTGAGCGTGGTATCGAAGCCGGCCACCGCGTTGTAGAAATCCGCGCCTTCGAAGCCAAAGGCGGGATTGCGATAGACGGCGGAAAAGCGTGCGCCTGGGAAGCGCTCGCGCAGTGCGCGCGCCGCGCGCGGCAGGCGCGCCTCGGGTTCGATGTTGCCGCCGATGGCGACCAACACCTGCGTCATGCGCGCCGGCGCTCGATCGCTACTCCGACGTCTTTCGAGTGCCGGATCGCACCGGGCTTGTGGATGCGGATGCGGATCCAGGCCAGCGCGAATTCCTCGAGCAGCAGCTCGGCGAGCTGCTGCGCCAGCGTCTCGAGCAGCTGGAACTGCGAGGCGCCGACGTAAGCCAGCACCCGCTTGGCGACCGATTTGTAGTCCACGGTGTCGGCCACGGAGTCGCTCGCTGCCGCCTTCGCGCAGTCGCAGGGCAGCTCCAGGTCGAGCACCACGGTCTGCGGCACGCGCCGCTCCCAGTCGATGAAACCGATGATGCACTGGCATTCCAGGCCCGTGAGGAAAATATGATCAGCCGCTGCTTCGCTCATGCACGCTCTCGTTGGTCGATTCACTGTCGTTCATTGCACACTCGCAAGCGGCACAGCCGGGTTCGCCGCCGAAGGCGGCCGTAGCTCCTCGAGCGGCCAGCGCGCCCGCACCCCCAGCTCCAGCGTGCCACGCTCGCCGGCCCGCAACCGCAATAGTCCCGCCATCGCAATCATGGCGGCATTATCGGTGCAGAATTCGCTGCGCGGAAAGAATACCTGGCTGCCCTGCGCCGTCACCGCCGCACGCAGGCGCGCGCGCAACTCCAGATTGGCGCCGACGCCACCGGCCACCACCAGACTGCGATGGCCGGTCTCGGCCAGCGCCCGCAGCGCCTTGGTGCACAGGACATCGACGATCGCTTCCTGCACGCCCCGCGCGATATCGGCGCGGCGCTGTTCATCGAGCGGCTGCGCGCGCGTGGCGAGCAGCACCGCCGTCTTGAGTCCGGAAAAACTGAACTCGTACCCGGGCCGATCGAGCATCGGACGCGGCAAACGCACGGCGCCCGCTCGTCCGTGCTGTGCCAGCGCCGCGAGCTGCGGACCACCGGGGTACGGGAGTCCGAGCAGCTTGGCGCTCTTGTCGAAGGCTTCGCCCGCCGCATCGTCACGCGTCTCGCCCAGCAGGCGATACTCACCCAAGGCCAGCGCCTCGATCAGCATCGTATGGCCGCCCGAGACCAGCAGTGCCAGGTGCGGAAACCCGGGCGCCGGCGTTTCGAGCAGTGGCGCCAGCAGGTGGCCTTCCAGGTGATGGATGCCCAGCGCCGGCAAGCGCCAGCCGTAGGCGAGCGCGCGGGCCAGCGCCGCACCCGTGAGCAGCGCGCCGGTCAGGCCCGGGCCTGCGGTGTAGGCGATGCCATGCAATTGCGCGCCGCTGGTGCCGGCGGCGGCCAGGGCCTGCTCCACCAGCGGCAGCAGCCTTTTGACGTGATCGCGCGAAGCCAGCTCGGGCACCACGCCGCCGTACAGCCGGTGCAGGTCGATCTGGCTCCACAGTTCGTGCGCCAGCAGTCCACGCGACTCGTCCAGCACGGCCACAGCGCTCTCGTCGCAGGAAGATTCGATCGCCAGGACTCTCATCTTTAGGGATACCCGCCGCCGGAAGCCTGAACCTGAGGGCGGCGCAGTATGACCGAAGCGGCGGGCCGGGCAGTGCCGGGGCGGCCACGGCGCGGTCCGGGGGCGCAAGGCTGGCTTTGTGCCAGCGGACTTTGCCTTTTGGCGCCGCTGACCTTAGAATCGCGGCCCCTGCCTGTCTGGTCAGAACCAAACAGCTTTTCGAATCAAGAGGTTGAGTTCGATGCCGAGCGTTCGAATCCGCGAGAATGAATACTTTGACGCCGCCCTGCGCCGCTTCAAGCGCGCCTGCGAAAAGGCCGGCGTGCTCGCCGAACTGCGCCGGCGCGAGTTCTATGAAAAGCCCACGCAGGAGCGCAAGCGCAAGAAGGCGGCTGCGGTCAAGCGTCACATCAAGCGCGTCTCACGCGATTTCGTGCGCGCCGCGCGCTGACGCGCGTGCCGCTCAAGGCCCAGATCCAGGAAGACATGAAGGCCGCGATGCGCGGCGGCGAGAAGTCGCGCCTGGCGACCATCCGCCTGCTGATGGCGGCTATCAAGCAACGTGAAGTCGATGAGCGCATCGAACTCGATGATGCGCAGATCCTCAGTGTGCTCGACAAGATGGTCAAGCAGCGGCGCGAGTCGATCACGCAGTTCGAGGCCGGCGGTCGCGCCGACCTGGTCGCGAATGAAAACGCCGAACTCACCGTGCTCTCGGCCTACCTGCCGGCACAACTCTCGGATGCCGAACTCGATGCGATGATCAACGAGGCCATCGCCGCGAGTGGCGCCACCACCATCAAGGACATGGGCAAGGTCATGGCCGCCATCAAGGCCAAGGCTGCCGGACGTGCCGACATGGGCGCGGTCGGCGCGCGCATCAAGGCACGCCTGTCGGCTTAAGCGCTGCGCGTCGCGGCGGCGGCGCTGGTCTAAACTCGCGCCATGGCCGGCCGCATTCCCCAGACCTTCATCGATGAGCTGATCGCGCGCGCCGATATCGTCGAGATCGTCGGCAGCCGCGTGCCGCTGAAGAAGGCCGGTCGCGAGTACAAGGCCTGCTGCCCGTTCCACGACGAGAAGACGCCTTCCTTCTGGGTCAGCCCCGACAAGCAGTTCTATCACTGCTTCGGCTGCGGCGCGCACGGCACGGCGCTCGGTTTCCTGATGCAGTACGAGCAGCTGCCGTTTCCGGAAGCGGTGGAAGAGCTGGCCGGCAGACTGGGCCTGGAGGTGCCGCACGAAGGCGGCAACGCGCCACCGCAACGCGGCCAGGAGGAACTCACCGATCTGCTCGGGCGCGTCGCGGGTTTCTACCAGGAGTGCCTGCAATCGAACCAGCGTGCGCGCGCCTATCTGCAGGGGCGCGGCCTCGAGAGTGCCACGCTCGAACGTTTCCGCATCGGCTACGCGCCCGATGCCTGGAACGAAGTGCTGCGCCGTTTTGGCGCCACTGAAACGGCGCGCAAGGCGCTGCAGTCCACGGGGCTGATCATCGAGCGCGAGACACCGCGGCCCGGGAGCGAGCCCTTCTACGACCGCTTTCGCGATCGCATCATGTTTCCGATCCGCGATCCGCGCGGCCGTGTGCTCGGATTCGGTGGTCGGGTACTCGAGGGCGGCGAGCCCAAGTATCTGAACTCACCGGAGACCGAGCTGTTCCACAAGGGCCACGAACTCTACGGCCTGCACGAGATCCGCCTCGCGCGCACCAGCCTGCAGCGGCTGCTGTTCGTCGAGGGCTACATGGATGTGGTGCGCCTGCACCAGGCCGGCGTGGCCTATGCCGCGGCCACGCTCGGCACCGCGACCACGCCCGAGCATCTGCGCCGCGCCTTCCGGCTGGTGAGCGAAGTGGTGTTTGCCTTCGACGGTGATCGCGCCGGACGCGCCGCGGCCTGGCGCGCGCTGCAGAACGCGTTGCCGGAAGCACGCGAAGGCCGTGAGCTGCGCTTCCTGTTCCTGCCCGATGGCGAGGACCCCGATTCGCTGGTGGGACGCGAAGGACGCGCGGCCTTCGAAGCGCGCCTGGCCACGGCACTGCCGCTCTCGGAATACCTGATCGCACAGCTGCGTGAACAGGCCGACGTGTCGCACGCCGATGGCCGCGCGCGCCTCGTGGCGCTGGCGCGCCCGCTGCTCGCGAAGGTGCCGCAAGGCGTGTACCTGGAGCTGCTGCGTGGACGCGTGGCCGAGGAGATCGGGCTGAACAGCGAACGACTGCGCGAACTGCTCGAAGACACGAGCGATCCCGGCTACGCCGCGCCGGCGCACGAGGCACGCGGCAGTGCCGACGCGCCGCGAGGCCTGAACGCCGAGCGCGCCGCGCGCGCGCGCCGCAGCAGCGGCAGCAGCGGCCGGCGCAGCATCCTGACCCAGGCCATACAGCTGTTGCTGCATTTTCCTGCGGTCGCTGCGACGCTCACACCTGCCGCCTGTGCCACTATCGAAACGATCGGCGAACAGGAAGTCGCCGGCATCGGCACCTTGCGTGAGTTGCTGGTGACGATGCGTACGCACCCGGCGCGCAGCACAGCGCAATGGCTGGAAGAATGGCGCGAGCGGCCTGAAGCCAGGCGCCTGGGCGAACTGTACGGCGAAGCCACACTGCTCGATGCCGCCCAGGCCCGGGCTGAACTTGCCGGGCTGGTCGAGGGACTCATCGAGCAGGTGCGCGTGGGCCGCAGCGCACGACGCTACGATGAGCTGCTGGCGCGCGTTAATGCACGCACTGCAAGTGCCGAGGAGCTCCAGGAGTTCCAGCAACTGCTGAAAGGCAGCTTAACTCGCTGATATATATTGGAATTTTTTGATTGCCGGCTGCCCGGGGCCGTGCTTGCCCTTGGGCTATGGCCGCTGGCGCTGCCCCCCGCCTATTGGGTAGAATTAGCGGCTTTTCCGCATTTGGCGCAACTCCCCCCTGATTGTCGGTTCCTGGGAACGATCGGGCGGGAGTTCTTGTCCTGAAATAATCATTTGAAAGGGACTCAGACACAGATGACGCGCAAGCCTACCGCCCCTGCCAATCCCCATCGCAAAGCCGCCGCGCAGCCATCGCACGCAGCGAAGAAGCAGGCGCCCGCGCGCCACGCTGCCGCTGCCGCCAAACCTGCGGCGGTAGTGCGCAAGAGCGCGCCCGCGACCAAACCTGCGGTCGCACTCAAGGCGGTCGCGACACCCAAGGCGGTTGCCGCAACCAAGCTTGCCGCAGCGCCGAAGCCGCTGGCCGCTGGCAAATCCGCGGCCGCCAAGCCCGTGTTGGCGCCCAAGGGCGCAGCGCCGGCAGCCAAGCTGCCCGCTGCTGCCGCTGGCGCGAAGGCCGCGGTGGTACCTGCGGGCAAAGTCCCGCAGGGCAAAGTGCGCGCCGGCACCGCCAAAGGCGCGATGCCGATCTCGGGCATCGAACGGCGCGTGATCATGCCGGAAGATCGCCAGTCGCAGTTGAAGCTGCTGATCGCGCGCGGCAAGGAACAGGGTTATCTCACCTACGCGCAGGTCAATGATCACCTGCCTTCGGAGATCGTCGATCCCGAGCAGATCGAAGACATCGTCAACACGATCAACGATATGGGCATTCCGGTGTACGAGAAGGCACCGGATTCCGAATCGCTGCTCGCCTCCGACCCCGCCTCGCCTGCCGATGAGGAAGCCATCGAGGAAGCCGCGGCCGCACTCGCCGCGCTCGATGCCGAACTCGGCCGCACCACCGACCCGGTGCGCATGTACATGCGCGAGATGGGCACGGTGGAACTGCTGACACGCGAGGGCGAGATCCGCATCGCCAAGCGCATCGAGGAAGGCCTGGATGCCGTGCGCCTTGCGCTGGCCAGTTATCCCGCTACCCACGAGCACCTGCTGCACACCTATGAGCTGGTAAAAGTCGGCCAGGCGCGCCTGGTCGATCTGGTGGTGGGCTTCATCGATCCCAACGCGCCGGATGTGATCGCGCAGCCGCAGAACCCGACCAAGATCGATCTGACCGCGGTCGCTGAAAAGACCAACGAAGAGGAAGGCGAAGACGGCGAATCCGAAGAGGAAGTCGTCGACACCGGCCCCGATCCGGAAGAGGTCGCGCGCCGCATGGCGACCATCAGGAAGCACCTGCAGACGGTGCTCGCTTCGCTCGCCAAGGGCGGCGTGGAAGATCCGCGCACCGACAAGGCGCGCAAGAAACTCGCAGCCGAGTTCATGGAGCTCAAGCTCTCGCCGCGCATGTTCGATGCACTGACCCAGCAGCTGCGCGTGCACATCGGCGAACTGCGCCAGATCGAGAAGGAGATCATGGTGATCGCGGTGCGCGATGCCGGCATGCCGCGCAAGGACTTCATCACCAGCTTCCCGAAGAACGAGACCAGTCCGCGCTGGCTCGCCAAGCACGTCAAGGCCGGCAAGAAGTATTCGGCGCCGCTGCTGCGCCTCAAGGACGAGGTCGAGCGCCGCCAGAAGAAGCTGCAACTGCTCGAGGTGCTGCACCATCTGCCGATCAGCGTGCAGAAGGACATCAACCGCGAAGTCTCGATCGGCGAGGCCAAGGCACGCCGCGCCAAGAAAGAGATGGTCGAGGCCAACCTGCGCCTGGTGATCTCGATCGCCAAGAAGTACACCAACCGCGGCCTGCAGTTCCTCGACCTGATCCAGGAAGGCAACATCGGCCTGATGAAGGCGGTGGATAAATTCGAATACCGCCGCGGCTACAAGTTCTCGACCTATGCCACCTGGTGGATCCGCCAGGCCATCACGCGTTCGATCGCCGACCAGGCGCGCACCATCCGCATACCGGTGCACATGATCGAGACCATCAACAAGCTGAACCGCATCTCGCGGCAGATGCTGCAGGAGATGGGCCGCGAGCCGACGCCCGATGAACTCGCGGTGCGCATGGAGATGCCAGAAGACAAGGTGCGCAAGGTCCTGAAGATCGCCAAGGAACCGATCTCGATGGAGACACCGATCGGCGACGACGAGGATTCGCACCTCGGCGATTTCATCGAGGACACTTCGGTCACCTCGCCGATCGAGCAGGCCACCAGCGAGTCGCTGCGCGAGACCACGCATTCGGTGCTGGCGCAGCTCACGCCGCGCGAGGCCAAGGTGCTGCGCATGCGCTTCGGCATCGACATGAACACCGACCACACGCTCGAGGAAGTCGGCAAGCAGTTCGACGTGACGCGCGAGCGCATCCGCCAGATCGAAGCCAAGGCGCTGCGCAAGCTCCGTCACCCGAGCCGCAGCGAACAGCTGCGCAGTTTCCTGATGGACGACTGAGCGGCGGCGGGTGATGACCCGGGCGCTGTGACAATCAGGACAATGGCGCGCGCGGCCGGCGCAGCCGCACTGGTGTTGGGCTATGCGCTGCTGCTGCACCTGACCACCACCCGCGCTGGCCATGACTCGCTGGGCGCACTACTGACAATCGCCCCGGTCGGATTGCTGGCATTGGCGCTGGCCTGGCGCTCGAACCAGCGCCTGCTGGCCATTGCGGCCTGGGTGCTCGCCGCGGCGCTGATCGCTGCGCAATGGCGGCAGCTGAAGGCGCACTTCGTCTGGTTCTATCTGCTCCAGCAAGTCGGCTTCTATGGCCTGCTGGGAATCTCCTTCGGCCAGTCGCTGGGGCGTGATCGTGTGCCGCTATGCACCCGGATGGCGCTGCTGGTACACGGCGCACTCCCCGCCGACGCGCTGCGCTACACGCGCCGCCTGACCATGGCCTGGACACTGTTCTTCGCCGCAGTTACCGCAATATTGCTGCTGCTGTTTCTGGCCGCGCCGCTGAAAGTGTGGTCGGTGTTCGCCAATTTCGGCGCCGTCGCGCTGGTCATGCTCATGTTCCTGGTTGAAAACCGGGTGCGTCGGCGCATGTTGCCCGCCATGGCTCACGTGGGCGTGATTGCCACCATCCGCGCGAGCGCCATTCGTGGGCAGTAGCGCATGGCGCTCCTGGCTGGTACGCCAGGCCGCCGGGAACTACCGCGCTTGCGGTAGATCGGCCTATTACTTCGCCTGCGCCAAGCTGCGACACGATCCCTTTTATGCGCTCGTCCTGACCAGGGGCCTGATTCCAGCCGGCGCACGGATCCTGGACCTGGGTTGCGGCCAGGCGTTGCTGGCCACGTGGCTGTCCGCGGCTCAGCACGGTCACCGCAATGGTCATTGGGACAACAGCTGGCCCGCGCCTGGCATCATTGCAAGCTACCGCGGCATCGATCGAGACCCGTCGGAAATCCAACGCGCGCGCCAGGCTCTGGGTGACGCGGCCGACTTAGAGGTGGGCGATATATGCGGGGCGCAGCTGCACGGAGCAACCGCGATCGTGTTGCTCGACGTCCTGCACTATCTCGATCTTGCGGCACAGCGACGCCTGCTGAGCGAGGTGCGTGCCGCGCTCCCGGCCGACGGCCTGCTGCTGCTGCGCGTTGGCGACCAGGCCGATGGCCTGCGCGCGCGCGTGAGCGGCTGGGTGGACAGGCTGGTACTGCGTCTGCGCGGCTACGGCAACAGCGGGCTGCACCGCCGGTCATTGGCAGCCTGGCTGCTGTTGCTGGGGGAAGCCGGCTTCGCAGTCGAGGAAGTCGTGCGCCAGCACTCGCTGGCCTACAGCAACTGCGTGCTGCGCGCGTTTCCGCGGCCACGCGCACTCTGACTGGCCGCCAGGCGGCGACGCACGGCGCACCACCCCGCAACAAGGCTATTATAGTGCGGGCGTGTCCGGTGCGGCGTCGCGACTGGCTGTTGGCCCGGTGTGTCCACCCGAAGGCGCACGGCTGATCGGCGCATCTCCAGGTCCAGCACTCGAATAACCCCAAGCGCAGCAACACAGAACTACGCCGTGATGTCCAACCTGCCAGTCCATCCGCTGCACAGCGCCGGTACGCCCGCGGCCGGCACGCGCTACACGGATGTGCTGGTCATCGGCGGCGGGCCCGCCGGTGCCACCGCTGCGACTCTGCTGCGCGGGCGCGGTCACAGCGTCACGGTACTGGAGAAGGCACGACATCCGCGCTTTCACATTGGTGAATCGCTGCTGCCAGCGAACCTGGCGCTGTTCGACCGGCTTGGCGTAGCCGACGCAGTGCGCACAATCGGCATGCCGAAGTGGGGCGCGGAGTTCGTGTCTCCCTGGCACGCGCGCAGCGAAACTTTTTCGTTTTCAGAGAGCTGGAACTGCGCACAGACCCATGCCTATCAGGTACGCCGCTCCGAATTCGACAGCATTCTGATAAGGCGCGCCGCCAGTGTCGGCGCCGAGGTGATCGAGGACTGCCGCGTGTGTGATGTGCAGTTCCTGGATACCGGCGTGAGCGTCGCAGCCGAACGCGCCGGGCAGCGCGAGACCTGGCAAGCACAGTATCTGCTCGACGCGTCGGGCCGGGATACCTTTGTGGCCAGCCGTCTCGGCCTCAAATGCCGCAACCGGAAGCACAGCAGCGCCGCCATGTTCGCGCACTTTACCGGCGCCAGCAGGCAGCCGGGCAAACATGCCGGCAACATCTCGATCTTCTGGTTCGAGCACGGCTGGTTGTGGTTCATTCCGCTGGCCGACGGCGCGAGCAGCGTCGGCGCGGTGGTCTGGCCGTACTATCTGAAGCAGCGCAGCACCGGGTTGCAGGAGTTCTTTCTCGCCACCATTGCGCTATGCCCGGCGCTGGCGGCGCGACTGGCGCAGGCGACCCTGTGCACGCAGGTAGAGGCGACCGGCAATTACTCCTACTCGTCGCGACGCAGTTGCGGGCCACGCTATCTGCTGCTGGGCGATGCCTATGCCTTCATCGACCCGGTGTTTTCCTCGGGCGTGTGGCTCGCCATGCACAGCGCCGACGTCGCTGCCACGACCATCGATCGCTGCCTGCGTACACCGCAACTGGCCGTGAGTGCACTGCGCGACTTCGACCGGCAGATGCGTCACGGGCCGCGGGTTTTCTCCTGGTTCATCCATCGCCTGACCATGCCCGCGATGCGCGAGCTGCTCATGCATCCGCGCAACACACTGCGCATGAAGGAAGCCGTGCTCTCGATGCTGGCTGGCGACATCTATGGCACCGTACCCATCTGGGGCGCACTGCGCTGGTTCAAGGGCCTTTACTACCTCACTTCCCTGGCGCTGCTGCGCCGCTCGCTGGCAGCGGCCTGGCGCCGTCGCCGACATATCCGGGTTGGCAGCCTGGAGACCCCGGTGCAATCTTGAGCAACGCCGCGCTGACCCTGGGCGTTGAATACCGTACCCCCGCGCAGTTGCCGCCAATGGCGGATCGGTGGTGGCTCGGCGTGCTGGGTATCGCGCAATTCGGCCACGAATCCGCGCCGCTCGACCTGGCACAGATTCCCGTCGCCGCCGTACCGCTCAGCCCGCTCGGCGAGCGTGAGGTGCTCTGCGAAATCTGGCGGGCCGACGCACCCATGCAAGCCAGGAACTTCGGCGCAGTGCATTGCCGGTTCAATGAGCAGCTGCTGTTCGGCTGCATCTCGATACCAGAGCCGCCGCAGGCGGCCTCAGGGGACAACAGCCTCAAGCTCATCACGGCTGCGGCCTATGCAGAGATTTTCGCGGCACTGGAAGCCACCGGTTACCGCCAGCTGGTGCGCGTCTGGAATTACGTTTCCGGAATCAATGTGCCCGCGCACGCCGGCGAGCGCTACTGGCAGTTCAACAGCGCGCGTCACGAGAGTTTTGTCGCCTGCAAGCGGCCGATTCATGCCGCTGCGCCGGCGGCCTCGGCGCTGGGAACCCCCAGCGGTTGTCCGCTGGTGATCTACTTTCTGGCCAGCCGCAGCGCTGCGCAAATGCTGGAGAATCCACGGCAGGTCAGCGCCTACCGCTATCCGGTCAAGCACGGGCCGCGCAGCCCCACGTTCTCGCGCGCGGCGCTGCTGGCCGCGGGCGGCGGCACGCTGATGATCTCGGGCACCGCCAGCATCCTTGGCCATGAAACCGTGCACGCCGACGACGTCAGCGCACAGACTGCCGAGACCATGGAGAATATTCGCGCGCTGATCAGCACGGCCAACCGGCTGAACCCTGAGCCGCGCTTCAGCATTGAGGCGCTCGTCTACAAGGTCTACCTGCGTCACGCTGCCAGTTTCCCGAAGGTCGCCAGTGCGCTGCGCACCCTGGTCGGGCCTGCCGCCGCCATCGCTTTTCTGTCTGCGGACGTGTGCCGGCGCGACCTGCTGGTCGAGATCGAAGCTGTAGGCCTGGGCTCGGCCCGCGGGTAGCTGGGCGCGTCATGCATTGGCCAGAGAAATTGCGCCACTTCCGGGCCACGCGGCACAGCGTACTGTTGACGCTCAGCCTGGTCGTGCCACCGTGTGTCGTGGCGGAGAGCCGGCCATTGTGGGAATGGGGACTGGGGCCGAGCGTGGTCAGGTTCAGTGACTATCCGGGTTCGGCCAGTTCGCACCTCTACACGCTGCCGCTCCCCTATATCCGGTATCGGGGCACGTTCCTGCGCGCCGACCGCGAGGGACTACGCGGCATGCTGCTCGATACGCAAAGAGTGTCGCTCAACATCAGCGTAGGTGCCTCGGTTCCGGTGCGCAGCCGGGACGCCGCAGCGCGTGCCGGCATGCCGGACCTGGATGCGCTGCTCGAAGCAGGTCCGGTGCTGGCAGTGCATTTGTGGTCGACCAGGTCGCGCCGCTGCCAGCTGGACCTGCGCGTGCCGGCACGCCTGGCCTTCACGGTAAGCAGTGCGCCGCGCGAGGTGGGCGGCTACCTGGCGCCGCAGCTGAATCTGGACATCCGCCACGTGGGTGGCACACCAGGCTGGAGCCTCGGCCTGTTGGCCGGGCCGATCTTCGCCTCGCAACGCTACAACGAGCATTTCTATTCGGTGGCCCCAAGGTACGCGACTGCCGCAAGACCGGCCTATGGCGCCACCGCCGGCTACGCGGGCAGCGAATTCATTGCGGCGCTATCCAGGCGCTTTCCGCAATTCTGGGTTGGCGGTTTTGTGCGCTACATGAACCTGGATGGCGCGGTGTTTGCCGACAGTCCGTTGCTGCAGCGTCGCCATGACCTCGCTGCGGGCATGGGCCTGGCTTGGATACTCGGCCGCTCCGCCCGCCGCGTCGAGGCCGAGGAATGAACGGCGTCCGACCCTTCAGTGTGCTGCACCGCTATGTGACTGTGTACGCTGCGGTGCCGTTGCTGGCAGTGATCTGCCTGGGCTGGTCGGCAATTGCCCTGCCAGCCTATTTTCTGCTTCCGGCGCGCTCCGGCGGGGCCTTTGGCCGGCGCGGGATCTGCAGGGGATTCCGGCTCTATCTTGGCGCCCTGCGCTGGCTGGGCGCTTACGAGCTGGATCTTGGCGCCATTGAAACCTTGCACCAGGAAACGGGCGTCATCGTTGCGCCCAATCATCCGCATCTGATCGACGCGCTGATCCTGCTCGCGTATCACCCGGATATGGTCTGTGTGATGAAGAGCGTGCTGATGAAGAACATGTTCCTGGCGGCAGGCTCGCGCCTGGCGCGATTTATCTGCAACACGCCGCCCCGACGCATGATCAACGAGGCGGTGGCCGCGCTGCGGGCCGGGGAAGTGCTGCTGCTGTTCCCGGAAGGCACCCGCACGCTGACCGATCCGGTCAATCCCTTCCAGCTGACCGTGGGAGCGATTGCCAAGCACGCGCAGGCGCAGGTGCTTACCGTGCTGATCGAGACCGACTCACCGTACCTGAGCAAGGGTTGGCCACTGTTTCGCGTACCCGCATTGCCCATCAGCTACCGCGTGCGACTCGGTCACCGCTTTGCGCCGCCGAGCGACGTGCGAGCCTTTACCGAAGAGCTGGAGAACTATTTTCGTGCGGAACTCGCGCAATCCGCGCAGGGCCGCTGGTTGGGCCGATGCACGCAGGCCGGCGCTGACCGGGTTGCGCAGTCATGACGCCCTCCACCACTCACCTGGTGCTGATCCCGAGCTTCAACCCCGGACCCAGGGTTTTTGCCACGGTTGCGGCAGCGCGCGCGCACTGGGCGCCGGTGTGGGTCGTAGTCGATGGCAGCACCGATGGCAGCGGCGAAGAACTGGAACGACTGGCCGCGCAGGACCCGCAGCTGCGGGTAGTGCGCCTGGCGCGCAACAGCGGCAAGGGCGCTGCGGTACTGGCGGGCCTGGAGCTTGCGGCCCAGGCAGGCTACACCCACGCGCTCACCCTGGATTCGGACGGGCAGCATCCGTGCGAGCGCATTCCGGCGTTCATGGCCGCCTCGCTGGCGTCGCCCGCGGCGATGATCCTCGGTGAGCCGCAATTTGATGCCAGCGCTCCAAGCCTGAGGGTGAAGGGTCGACGCATCTCCAACTGGTGGGCGAACCTCGAGACCCTGTGGGCCGGAATTCACGATTCGCTGTGCGGCTTTCGGGTCTATCCGATTGCCCCGCTGCTGAAGATCATGCGTCGGCAGGTCTGGATGCGCCGCTTTGATTTTGATGTCGAGGCGGTGGTGCGCTTGTGCTGGCTGGGAGTGAGGCCCATGAACCTGGTCGCAGCGGTGAGTTATTTTCGTCCTGAAGAAGGTGGCGTGTCGCACTTCCGTTATGGTCGCGACAATGTGTTGCTGACCTGGATGCACATGCGCCTGTTGGCCGGCTTTGTGCTGCGCCTCCCCGTGTTGCTGATACGGCGCATCGCTTCCTGAGTCAGCGACCGCCGCAGATGTTCACCCCGGCCTGCGTGCGCTGTATGCCGAGAAAATGCCGAGCTCCACGTGACGAGCGACGTCGGCGAAGCCGGCGCTGGTGATGCCCTGCATGACCGTTGCAGGTGGCACGCACGCCTCGATCGTATCCCAGTAGTAACGCATCAATTCGGGCATGTCGCCATGGCGCGCGAGTGCGCGCGAAAGCCACGGAACCACGCCACGCATGTAGCCCTTGAGCATGGCGCGCGCTACCGGACCCTTGGGCATGGTGATCTCCAGCACGCATAACCGGCCGCCCGGGCGCAGCACGCGGAAGAACTCGGCGTAGGCTGCGGTCAAATCGCCGATGTGCCGCAGCGCATAACCCATGCTCAGGAAATCAGCGCACCCATCGGGCAGCGGCAGGGCCTCGGCGCTGCCCATGAGCAGGCTGACACCGGCCGGGACGTGCGCATTGGCCAGCATCCCGGCGCTGGGGTCCACGCCCGTAACCAGCGTGGGATCGCCGGTAATAGCGGCAGCGGCACGAGCTACCAATCCGGTGCCTACCCCTACGTCCACCGTGCGCATGCCCGGTCGCAGGCCACAGGCCTGCAATGCGCGACGCCGATACCAGGAGCCGGACCCAAAGGCCATGGCCGATTCGATGCGCTCATAATCTGCGGCCGTGCGGGTGAAGATGCCGCGGACCCAGGCGGGACGGTCCGATTCGGCGCCGTAGTACTTTTTCAGCGGTGGATGCGGGGCTTGCATGAGAGCGTGGATCCTGTGGCGTGAGCCTGGCGCACGAGCTGCCGCAAGCGGCCGGTCAACGGCCGCGGCAGAGCGGCACAATAGCAATATCCCCGCGCGAAATGCCTGTTTTTTCTGATCTTTGTCAGACACCGGCGGCGCTTGCAGGAACAGGTAGCGCATATATAATCGCCACCGGCCAGTCAGGGCACACAGCGTGCGCAGATCGGACTTCCGTGATTGAGCCAGCCTCCCGAGAATAACGCGAGGGGCCTGCCAGCCGCCTCCCCGCCTGAGCCAACCAGTCGCTGCAAGGAATATTCGTGAAATCGGATGCAGATGCCCCTGCCTGTTTGCCTGCCCACATGGAGAACCTCGACGCCATAGTGCGCGAGCTCGCCACGCTGATCACGCAGGCGATCAATCTCGATGTCGACGCCGCGCTGATCGACCCGGATGCGCCGCTGTACGGCGAGGGCCTCGGCCTCGACTCGATCGACATACTGGAAGTGGCGTTGGTCGTGGCCAAACGCTACGACTTGCAGCTCAAGGCCGACAGCGAAGAGAACCACCTGATCTTTTCCTCGTTGCGCAATCTGGCGCGGTACGTGGCCGCGCATTCTGCGCTGGCCGCCGCGCCGCAGTAGCAATTGGCCGGGGCGGGTGTGAGCGAAACGCTGCCGTTGCTTGCCCATACTTCGCCGGAATCAACGGTCGCATATCGCGCTGGCGTGCCCGTGCCGGCCTGGCAGTTCATTGCCGACGCGCAGTCCCTGGCGGCCAGCTTGCCGCCCGGCGCGCCAGTGCTGAATGCCTGCGCCGACCGTTATCGCTTCGCAGTAGGCCTGTGCGCGACGCTACTGGCCGGGCAACGGAGCCTGCTCCCGCCCACGCACACGCCCGAAATCATTCGCCAGTTGCGCACCGGCAACCCATCCGCCCTGTGCCTGACGGATCGGTCCGACTGTCGTATCGAACTGCCCTTGCTGCATTATCCGCAAGTGCATGCGGCACGAGCACGCGACTGGATGGTGCCGCTCATCCCGGAGGCGCGCTGCGTCGCTGATGTCTATACCTCGGGATCTACGGGCCTGCCGGTGCCGCATCGCAAGCGCTTCGGAGCGCTGGTGCGCTGCGTGCGGACCGAGGCGCTGCGACTTGGCTTTGACGGCTCGCAGCGCCGGGCAGTGCTGGCCACCGTGCCGCCACAGCATATGTATGGCCTGGAAACCTCAGTACTGCTCAGCCTGCATAGCGGCGACGCGTTCTGTGCCGAGCGACCCTTCTATCCAACGGATATCTGCGCCACCCTGGCTGCGTTGCCCGCGCCGCGCGTGCTGGTCTCAACACCGGTGCACTTGCGGGCCCTGCTCGCCGCGAATCTGCCGCTGCCGGCGGTCGAGCGGATCGTGTCGGCCACGGCACCGTTGCCTCTGGCCCTGGCCCAGGAGATTGAGCAACGCTTTGACGCGCCGTTGTTCGAAATCTATGGTTCAACGGAGAGTGGACAGATTGCCGACCGGCGTCCGACTCAGTCACGCGCCTGGCACCTGTTCACGGGCGTAGTCCTGGCCACGCGCGACCAGCGCAGCTGGGCGTCAGGAGGACATATCGAGACGGAGGTTGCGCTCGGCGACACCATCGAATCGATCGATGACGGGCATTTTCTGCTCGGCGATCGGCTGCAGGATGTGGTCAACATTGCTGGCAAGCGCAACTCGATCGCCTATCTCAACCATCAGCTGCTCGCGATACCGGGGGTGCTGGACGGCGCTTTCTTCCAGCCGACGGAAGCGAGCGATTCCACCGTTGGCGTGGCGCGACTGTGCGCCCTGGTGGTGGCGCCTGCTCTCGATGCCGCCACGGTGCTGCGCGCGCTGCGTGAGCGTATCGATCCGGTGTTCCTGCCCCGGCCACTGCTGCTGGTGCCCTCGCTGCCACGCAACAGCACGGGCAAGCTCCCGGTGCATACGCTGCGCGCGCTGCTCGAGGCGCATTGACGTGGCCAGCGCTGCTCCGATCAATGTGAGCGCACGCTTTCAGATAGACCCGGATCATCCCGCGCTGCCCGGTCACTTTCCTGGCGCACCGGTAGTTCCTGGCGCGCTGCTGTTGGCCGAGGGTCTGCAGCAGCTGGCAACACACTACGGCCGCGCGCTCGCATGCCGGCGCATTGAACGCGCCAAGTTCCTGATGCCGGTAGCGCCCGGAGCCACTGTCACCGTCACCTTGAGACTCGATGCCACCGGCCGCGGCGACCTGGACCTGCAGGTCGGCAGTTCGCTGGTGGCGCAGGCGACCGTGGTGTTCCTGCCGCCAGCCAATGAGCCGGCGCGTGCCTGACACCGGTGCGCCACGGCGCGGCCGATCGCAAGCCTGGTTGGCCAAGCCCGAGCGCGGCAGCCTTGGCCTGCTGCGGGCCATGACTGCCCTCTCGCTGCGCTGTGGCCGACGCCTGAGCCGGCCGGTGCTGTACCTGATCGTGCTGTACTACTGGATGGCAGCCCCCGCCACGGCACGCCACATCCGGCGCTATCAGCAGCGCGCGCTCACACACCGCCCGCGCGCGCGTGATCGTTTTGTTCAGCTGCTCAGCTTCGCGACCTGTGTGCACGATCGCGTCTTCCTGCTCAACGATCGTTTCGCCCACTTCGTATTCGAAGCGCACAACGAAGTGCTGCTGGAACGCGCGCTGGCGCGCGGCGCCGGCTGCCTGCTGATGGGCGCGCACCTCGGCAGCTTTGAGGTCACACGCAGCTTTGGCCGGCAACACCCGCAAGTTTCAGTTGCCATGGCAATGTATGCCGAGAATGCGCGCAAGATCAACGCCGTGCTCGCGGCCATCAATCCGCACAGCGTGCCGTCCATCATACCGCTGGGCAGCATCGATGCGATGCTGCAGATCCGGGCCCGCCTCGATGCGGGCGCGTTCGTCGGCATGCTCGCAGATCGCACCCTGGGCGACGAGCCGGTCGTACACCGGAACTTCCTCGGGTCCAGCGCACCGTTTCCGCTCGGACCCTGGCGCGCCGCGGCACTGATGCGCCGGCCAGTGCTGTTCATTGCTGGTATTTACTGCGGCGGCAACCGCTACCGCATAGTCGTGGACGAGGTGGCAGATTTCACTTTGACGGAGCGCGATGAGCGCGAGGCGGCTATCCAGGCTGCGGTAGCCCGCTATGTGGAGATTCTGGAGGGCTACTGCCGCCGCTATCCTTATAACTGGTTCAACTTCTTCGATTTCTGGCATGAACAACCGTCGGCGAACTGAACGGCAGCGGCGCGGGCCACCTGGTCCTTGGCTCGCGCTGGCCGTGGCCGTGAGTTGCTGCGCGGCGGCGGCGACTCCGGTCGATCCGATTGCCGGGCTGCTGTCGGAATTCGCGCAGCATCCGCACGAGCGTGCGCGTTTTGTCGAGCAGACCTACTCGCGGGTGCTCAGGCACCCGAGCGAAACCACCGGCGAACTCTACTTCGATGCACCCGATCGTCTCGAGAAGCGAACCCTGACGCCGGTATCGGAGAACCTGCTGGTCGAGGGTGAGAATGTGACGGTGTCGCGCGGGGCACGCCGCCGCTCATTCCGAATCGCGGACATTCCACCACTGCGCCCACTGCTTGAAGGTTTGCGCGCCACGCTGGCTGGCGATCTTGCGGGCCTGACCGCGCATTTTGCCGTGAGTTCCGCGGCGACAGACTCGGGCTGGCTGCTTACGCTCCGGCCCTTGCCGGATGAGCCGCAACCTCTCTTTCAGCGCATCCAGATTCGCGGCCGCGACGGCCGCGTGCAGAGCCTCGAGATTGAACGCGACACGGGCGAGCGATCCATGATGACGATCACGCCGGTGGAGCCGCCGTGACCCGCCGGCGGCTGCTGGCGGGAGGACTGTGGCTGCTGGCTGTGGCGGCGTGCGGCCTGCTGGTTGCGCGGGCGCGGTACTCGACCGATCTGTCCGCGTTCCTGCCCGCCACGCCAGACGCCCGGCAGCAGTTGCTGGTTCGCCTGCTGCGCGATGGGCCGAGCTCCCAGTTGATGTTGCTGTCAATCGAGGGGGCCGAGCCCGGTGCACGTGCCCGACTGTCGCAGGCATTGGCGCGCTCGCTGCGCAGCGAGCGGATTTTTACCATGGTGGCCAACGGCGAGCAGGAAGGATTTGTGCGCGATCGCGCCCTGCTGTACCAGCACCGCTACCTGCTCAGCCCCGCGGTCAACAGCGATCGCTTTTCGGTCGCCGGGCTCAGCGCGGCCATGAGCGCGACGCTGGCACAGCAGGCGACTTCACTCGCGCTTGGCGGCGCGGATCTGCTCGCACATGATCCGACCGGCGAGCTGCAGAGCAGCCTGGAACTACTCGATACGGTCACGCCGGCGCGCACCGACAACGGGGTATGGGTTTCGGCGCGCGGCGAGCGGGCCATACTGATGGCCCGTACCGCTGCGGGTGGATCAGATACTGACGGGCAGCAGCAGGCGATTGACCGGGTGCGCGCCGAGTTTGCGCAATTGAGTGCCCGGCTGCCAGGCGCTGCGCAGGCGCGACTCATCTTGAGCGGGCCAGGGGTGTTTGCGGCGCAGGCGCGCAGCACTATCCAGCACGAAGTGACGCGCCTCTCGGCGCTCAGCACCTTGCTGATTGGCTTGCTGCTGGTGCTCGTATACCGATCGGTCATCGCACTGGCACTCGGCTTCGTGCCCGTCATCTCCGGTGCCCTGGCAGGTCTCACCGCCGTCGCGCTCGGCTTCAACGAGGTCTACGGCATTACGCTCGGCTTCGGCATTACCCTGATCGGTGAAGCCGTGGACTACTCGATCTATCTGTTCGTGCAGCCCGGCGCTGCAGATCGCTCCGAATGGACCTCGACTCTGTGGCCCACGATCCGGCTGGGCATGCTGACCTCGGTGTGTGGTTTCGCCTCGCTCCTGCCTTCCGCATTTCCGGGCCTGGCACAGCTGGGCCTGTATACGGTGGCTGGCCTGCTCGGCGCCGCGCTCGCCACGCGCTTCGTTCTGCCAGCGTTGCTGCCGGAGAATTTCACGGTGCGGCCGCTCGTGCTCCCCGGCCTGGAGCGCACGCTGGAATTGCTGCGACGGTCAAGGTGGGCGTTGCTGCCGCTGGCATTGCTTGCCTTTGGCGTGCTGTGGCTGCACCGCACTGCGCTCTGGAGCCGGGAACTGAGTGCGCTGAGTCCGGTCTCGCAGGCGGACCAGCTGCGAGATGCGGCACTGCGCGCGGATCTGGGCGCCGCTGATGTCAGCAATCTGGTTATCATTTCGGCGGCGACGCCCGAAGCGGCGCTGCGTGGTGCCGAGTTGGCGAGCGACCGGCTTGCAGGACTCGTGTCGGCACAGAAGCTGGCTGGCTACGACTCCCCGAGTCGCTATCTGCCGAGCTTGTCAGTCCAACAGGCGCGCCGGGCCAGCCTGCCGGAAGCGCAGTTGCTGCGTACCCGGATGATTGCGGCCGCTGATAGCGCGGGATTCAATGCCGGCGCGCTGGAGCCATTCCTGCTCGATGTGGCGGCAGCGCGCAGCGCGCCGCTACTGACCCGGGCAGACCTGGCGGGAACGACACTCGGCGCGGCAGTGGATGCGCTGCTGGTGCCAATTGACTCCAGGTGGATCGCACTGCTGCCGCTGCGTGCACCGGCGAGCGGTGTCGACGATGCGCAGGTGGCGCTGGCGCTGGCACCGGTGCTGCTGCCTGGCGTAAGCATCATTGCGCTCAATCTGAAGAGTGAATCCGACCTGCTGTATCAGCAGTACCTTAACGGCGCATTGCGTCTGTGCGCTGCCGGCCTGATCGCGATCGCGCTGCTGTTGTTGATCGCGAAGCGCTCGCTGCTGCGCGCGGCGCTGATCCTGCTGCCCCTGGCAATGGCGGCGCTGACCGTGGCCGCCGGGTTTGCGCTGGCGCGCCAGCCGATGAACCTGCTGCACCTGATCGGCTTGCTGCTGATCTTCGCAGTCGGATCCAACTATGCGCTGTTCTTTGACCGCAGTGGCGCACAGCCCGGTTCAGGGATCGGCACGCGCACCCTGGGTTCGTTGCTGCTCGCCAATCTCACGGCGGTCATCGCCTTCGGAGTGTTGAGCAGCTCGAGCGTTCCGGTGCTGAGTGCGCTCGGCGCGACCGTGGCGCCGGGAGCATTCCTGGCGTTGCTGTTTTCGGCAATGCTGGCTCGCGGGGCCGGCGCGCATGCGCATTGAGCTGATCAGCGCCCGGGCCGAAGCAAGCGCGGCGGATCGCATCGTTGTGCTCCCGGGCGCCTATCAGCAACCCGAGGATGTCTTGCGGGCGGGTTTCGCCGAGACGATTCGCGCGCGCGGGCTGGCAGTGGACCTGGCGATTGTCGACCTGACGCTGGCACACGTGACTGACCGCACCGTGCTGGCACAACTGCGCAGCGAGGTCGTGGCACCGGCACGCTCCGCAGGCTGCGAGCGTATCTGGCTCGCCGGCATATCCCTCGGCGGATTCATGGCGCTACTCTATATGGCCAGGTATCCCGCGGAAGTGGACGGGCTTTGCCTGCTGTCACCCTATCTGGGCAATCGCATGATGCTCACTGAAATATCGCGTTACCCGTCACTGGCCGACTGGTACGCCCATTCCGCCGCGGCAGGGCGCGATGAGTTGTCCGAACAGCGCGATCTCTGGCGCTTCATCGCCGAACAGGCGGCGCTGCGACCACACTGGTACCTGGGTTTCGGGCGGCAGGATCGCTTCGTCGCGGCACAGCGGCTTTTGGCCAGCCAGTTGCCAGCGAGCGCTGTCGACGAGATTGCCGGCGCGCATGACTGGCCCGTCTGGCGAGAGCTGTGGGGCCGGTTTCTGTTGCCACTGGGGCGCGGCGCATGAGCCGCCCTGGCCAGCAGCATGTACTTCGATATCTTTTGATAGCGAGCGCACTGATCCATCTGCTTGCAGTTGCGCTGCTTGCCCTGCCAGGTCACCGTTGGACGCTCGCGCTGGCGCTGGTACTCGGCAATCACCTGGCGCTTGCCATTGCCGGGCTGTGGCCGCGCTGCCGCCTGCTTGGCCCCAACCACACCCGCCTCGCGGCGCATGCCCGTAGCGCGGGTGCCGTTGCGCTCACCATCGATGACGGACCCGATCCGGCGGTCACACCCCAGGTGCTCGAACTGCTCGCGCGCCATGGGGCCAAGGCCACCTTCTTCTGCATAGGTGAGCGCGTTGCGGCACACGCTGAGCTCGCCCGCGAGATCGTGCGTCGCGGTCACCTTATCGGAAATCATACTCAGCATCACCGCCATGATTTCTCGTTGCTTGGTCCGCGCGGCATACGGCGCGAGATCGCCACGGCACAGTCGGCGATCGGAACAATTACCGGTGCGCGGCCGCGTTACTTCCGGGCGCCGGCGGGACTGCGCAATCTGTTCCTGGAGCCGGTGCTCATGGCCGAGAAACTTGAACTGGTCAGCTGGACGCGACGTGGTTTTGATTCAGTGGCCGGAAATCCTGCCGTGGTGCTGGCGCGTCTGACACGGAATCTGCGCGCTGGCGACATTCTGCTGTTGCACGATGGGCACGCGGCGCTCGGCGCGGACGGTGTGCCGGTAATTCTCGCGGTCCTGCCCGCGTTGCTGGCCACGATCGAGGCTGCTGGCCTCAGAACAGTGACGCTGGCGGGGGCGCTGGATTGACCTGGCACGACGCCTGGCATTGCCCCAGACCATCCCGTATTCTCGGCTCCAGCAAATGAATCGCGTTACCGAGTCGTCAGCGCATGCACAGCGACCAGGATTGCCGCCGCTGGCGCTCTCGGCGATGACAGCCACGAGTTGCCTCGGCGTGGGGCTGCGCGCCACGCAGGCTGCGCTCGCGACCATGCGTACCGGCCTCAGCCCCTGTGATTTCGAGACTGCACGACTACCCACATATGTGGGTCGCGTCGCCGGTGTGGATTCTGAATGCCTGCCTGCGGCGCTGGGTCTTTACAACTGTCGCAACCATCGGCTGGCACAGCTGGCACTGGCACAGGACGGACTGATGAGTGCGGTCGCGAAGGCGCGGCAACGCTACGGCCCACGGCGCATTGGGTTGTTTCTGGCCACCAGCACGTCGGGGATACTGGAAACCGAGATCGCCTACCGGCACCGCGACCCGGCAACCGGGCTGCTGCCCGACAGCCTGGAATACGCCGGATCCCACAATTTCTATTCCCTGGCGGCGTTTGTGCGCGCGTTGCTGGGTCTGCAGGGCCCTGCCGCAGTGGTCTCCACCGCCTGCTCCTCGAGTGCCAAGGTCTTCGGCATGGCGCAACGTTTGATCGCTCTCGGGATCATTGACGCCGCGCTGGTCGGTGGCGTTGACTCGCTGTGCCTGACGACGCTGTACGGATTTCACTCCTTGCAGTTGAGTTCGTCGCGCCCGTGCCGGCCGTTCGACGCGCAGCGCGATGGCATCTCGATCGGCGAAGCCGCAGCCTTCGTGTTGCTCGAACCCATCGGCGCCGCGGCAGGCGGCACCACAGCATTGCTCGGAGTGGGCGAATCCAGCGATGCCTATCACCTGTCGGCACCGCACCCTGAAGGACTCGGCGCGCGCCTGGCGATGCAGGCGGCGCTTGATGCAGCCCAGATCCCTGCCGGCGCGGTCGACTATATCAACCTGCATGGCACCGGCACGCCGAGCAACGACAGTGCCGAAAGCAAGGCAGTAGCTGCAATATTTGCAGCCAGCGTACCGTGCAGTTCCACCAAGGGTGCGACCGGCCACACGCTCGGGGCCGCAGGCGCGCTCGAGGTGGTAATCAGCGCCTTGGCGCTCGGCGCCGGCACACTGCCGGGCGGACTGCATTGCGAGAACCTGGATCCGGACTGCACACTCAATTACCTGCGCGCCAATCAGCCCGCGTCGGCGCGTGTAGCGCTGAGCAATTCGTTCGGCTTCGGCGGCACCAACTGCAGTGTGCTGGTGGGGCGCGCCTGATGAATGGCACTGTTACGGCCGCCCTCGAGTCGATCGGGCTGCTGGGCCCCGGACTCGGCAACTGGCCACAGGCGCGCGCGGTACTGCGTTGCGAAGCGGTTTACTCGCCCCAGGCAACGCTGATTCCGGCACCAACGACACTGCCGGCGGCCGAGCGGCGCCGCACCGGCCGGGTCGTACACCTGGCGCTCGCGGCGGGACAGGAGGCGACCGCCGGCAGCGGAGCCGACCTGACGACACTGGCCACGGTATTCGCATCCTCGGGCGCGGACAGCGACAATTGCCACGAGATTCTGCAGACCCTGGCCTCGGCCGACCGACTGCTCTCGCCGACCCGCTTTCACAACTCGGTGCACAACGTGACCGGCGGCTACTGGAGCATCGCCACGCACGACCGGGCCCCGTACACAGTCGTGTGTGCCTACGACGGCAGCTTTGCCGCCGGCCTGCTCGAGAGCCTGTGCCAGGTGGCCACCAGCGCGAACGATGTCCTGCTGGTGGCGTATGACGTGGACTATCCCACGCCGCTGCGCGAGAAACGGCCGCTGGGCGCTGCCTTCGCGGTTGCGCTGCTGCTGCGCCCGCGCGCCGGTCCGCGCAGCATCGGCATGCTCGCTGCCAGTTACAGCACGGCCCCTGCCGATACACTGGTGAATGCTGAACTCGAAGCGCTGCGTCTGTCAGCGCCGGCGGCGCGCGCGCTCCCGCTGCTCGAACACGTCGCGGCCGGGCGCCCTGGAACCAGCGCGCTCGAGTACCAGGACTGCGGCAGCCTGCTGGTGGAGTACCTGCCGTGCGGCTAGATCACACCTGGATCGCGGCACACATTCCACACCAGGGGGCGATGTGCCTGCTCGATGAGATACTGGAGTGGAACACCACGGATATCAGCTGCAGGACGGCTACGCACCGGATGGCGAGCAACCCACTGCGTACGCAGGGTCATCTCAAGGCCGTCTGCGCCATCGAATACGCTGCGCAAGCGATTGCCCTGCACGCTGCGGTCAACGCCACGACGGCCGGCGTCGGACCCGGGATGCTCGCCAGTGTACGCGCGGTGGATCTGCATGCGGATCGGCTCGATGACATCGCCGGCGATCTGATAGTGAGTGCGGCACGCATCGGCGGCGACGAGACTGCGCTCCTGTACAACTTCTCGATCAGCGGCGCGCAACTGCTGCTGGCAGCGGGGCGCGCAACGATCGTGCTGCGCAGCGCAGCGACCACACCCGGCATTGCGAGCGCGCGCTCATGAAGCTCCCCACCTATGCTCTGGTGACCGGCGGGAGCGGCACGATTGGAGCGGCGATTGCGGCGCGCCTGGCCGCGGCCGGGCATTTCGTCTATGTGCACGCGGGCGTCAACCGGGCGGCGGCCGAGGCAGTGGCCGCGCAGCTGCGCGCCAGCGGCGGGAGTGCGGAGGCCGTCTGTTTTGATGTTACGGATGCGTCGGCCTGCAACGCGGCGTTGGCTGCGGTGCTCGAACGCGGACCAATCCAGGTACTGGTGAACAATGCCGGCGTGCATGATGATGCTGTCTTCCCGGGCATGAGTCCCGAGAAGTGGCATCGGGTCATCGACGTCAATCTGCACGGCTTCTACAACGTCACGCAGCCCCTGACTATGCCAATGATAAGAACCCGTTGGGGCCGGATCATCTCCGTCTCGTCGGTGACGTCACTGATCGGCAATCGTGGCCAGGTCAATTACGCCGCGGCCAAGGGTGCGCTGAACTCGGCCACACGTGCACTCGCGCTGGAATTGGCCACTCGTGGTGTGACTGTCAATGCCGTCGCGCCCGGCATCATTGCCGGCCCGATGACCGACGGACTGTTCGATGCCGATACGATCGCGCGCCTGGTACCCATGAAGCGCGTGGGCACGGCCGAGGAAGTCGCCAACCTGGTCGGGTTCCTGGCCTCACGCGAGGCCGGCTACATCACCGGTCAGATCATTTCCGTGAATGGCGGCATGGCCTGAATCGGTTTCACAGCGGGAGCCACTTGGGTTAACCTTCAAGCAGGCACCCGACTGATTGCGGAGTACCTCATGATTTCAACTACTGTGCCGGCTCGCCTGCTGGCTCTGCTGCTGGTCCTGGCGGCCTGCCCTGCGCAGGCAGTCGAACCCGCGCCGACGCCCAAACCTTCGATAGCCGAACAGGCCAAGGCTGTTGGCGCCCAGGTCAAGCAAGACGCCATAGCAGTGGGCACGGCAGTCAAGAAGGAGGCCAAGAAGGTTGGCGCTGCCACCAGGAAGCAGGTCGCCATCATCAAGACCAAAGTCAAGGCACAGACCGGCAAGGCCGACGAACCCGAGTACAAATAATCCCGGCTGCTGCGCCGCCGGTCAATCGGCCAGGCCCGGTACTCCTGAGCGGAGGTCCACCATGAAGATCCTGTGCACTGTGCTAGGGCTGTGCTTCGCTGCGGTGACGGCGGCCGAGCCACTGCAGGCGCCGGACACGGCGTTCATCGACGTCAACGTGCTGCCGATGGATGCCGAGCGCGTGCTCGAGCACCAGACGGTCGTGGTCCACGGGCGCTCGATCATTGCGCTGGGTCCGGTGGCCAGCACGAGCGTGCCCGCCGGCGCCGTGCTGGTCGATTGCCACGGCAAGAGCTACCTGCTGCCCGGGCTCGCCGACATGCACACGCATGTAATGGTGAGCGAAGACCTCGCGCTCTACACCGCCAGCGGCGTGACCACCATCCTGCACATGGGCGATGCTCCCACCGACATGGTCGCAGGCGCCAACGCCGACATCGCCAGCGGCGCACTGGTGGGGCCGCAGATCTTCTTCGCCTTCATGGTCGATGGCTCGGCAGCGCTGCAGCGCTTCGTGGTCACGACACCGCAGCAGGCGCGCGAGCTCGTTGATCTCGCCAAGGCCAATGGCTACGACTTCATCAAGCTCTACAACAACATCAGCGCGCCTGAGTTCGAGGCCATCGTCGCCGAGGCGCGCAACCAGCACCTGGCGGTGATCGGCCATGGTGTGCGCGCGGTCGGGCTGCCGCAGGCGCTGTTTGCCGGCCAGGTGATGGTGGCGCACGCCGAGGAATTCTTCTATACCGCCTTCCACAACCAGACCGACAGCGCGCTGATTCCGGAAGTGGTTGCGGCGACCGCGCGCTCGGGCGCCTATGTGACACCGAACCTCTCGACCTTCGAGGCCATCAGCCGCCAGTGGGGCAAGCCCGATGTGGTCGCCCAATGGCTGCATGATCCACGCGCTGCGCTGATGTCGCCCAACATGCGCCTGAACTGGGTGGACATGGGCTACGCGCAGCGCAGCGGCAGCATCGATGCCATC
The DNA here is from genome assembly GCA_963764065.1 of uncultured Gammaproteobacteria bacterium. Classification (GTDB taxonomy): domain Bacteria; phylum Pseudomonadota; class Gammaproteobacteria; order Steroidobacterales; family Steroidobacteraceae; genus FEN-1191. The sequence continues at coordinate 704,200 of CAVXRM010000005.1, forward strand.
CTGGTATTCCTGCGCAGTTTCACGGCGGCGCTCGCGCGCGCCGGCGTGCCGCTGATCACCGGCACGGACAGTCCCGTGATCCCGGGCATGTTTCCGGGATCGTCCCTGCTGGATGATCTGCGCACACTGCGCGAAGCGGGGCTCACGCCCTACCAGGCGCTGGTGGCCGCCACGCGCACGCCGGGTGAATTCATCGCCCGCACGGTGCCGGGCGCCGAGCCCTTTGGCGTGGTGAAGGTGGGCATGAAGGCCGACCTGCTGCTGGTCGGCGCCAACCCCTTGCGGGAAACGGCAACCCTGCAGGCACCGCTGGGCGTGATGAGCGCGGGCCGCTGGCGCAGCGAGGCCGAACTGTCCGTGCTGCTCGCCCGGCAGAAAACGCGCTACGACTCGCTGCTGCGCTAGGCCGCCGCACTGCCGCACAGCGCAGCTGCCTGGTCAGCGCGGCGCCGCCGACACGGGCGCGGCCACAGCGGCCAGGTCGGCCAATTCGACTGGCGCCGGAGGCGGCAGGCAATCGGGAATATCCGGCACGGAACTGCGGCTGCGATCAACTGCACCCATGTCAGTGAACAGCTCGCTATCGGGCTCCGGCAGATGGCCGATGGCGCAGCCGAAAAATGGCAGGCCGACCAGGCAGCGTTTGCCCACTCGCACGTAGGGCAGAGCGCCAATGAAACCGGCACGCTTGAGTTCGCGATTCCAGGGCGGGTGTTGTTTCGACTTCTCACACACATGAGTGGATGGCGTGGGAGGCGGTGTGAAGCTGCTGGCGGCGGGCGTGGCAGCGCCGACGCGCTTGCCGACGAGCTCAGATTCGCGCTGCCAGTCGATGTGCACAGCGGCTCGCTGCTGCACAGCCGCTGGCTGCTCCACAGCAGGCCCGGCGCTCGCGGCATGCGGCACCTGGCGACGCGCCCGCGCATCGCCTGCGTCGCTCGTCAACGACTGCTGCGGTATCGAGGGCCTGGGCGAGATGTCGATCAACACCAGCAGCGGTCCGTTGCGCGCGGCAGAGAGCATACGTGCAGCACTGCGATTGGCGGAAAGGAAGGCCATCACCAGCATCAGGTGACCGGCGACGGCCACGGCCCAGACCGCTGCCGCGCGCAACTCCCGGGACTGTGCATATTGCATCGGCGGGTGTTTTCTTATGGCACTCTGTTGCGACCGTGCCGCGCGCCGGAAGTTCGGTGTAACCTGTGTTGCATCCTTCAGGAGAGGTTCATCATGAGCACAGTTTCCAGGCGTAGCTTCTTTGGCATCAGCGGCGCCGCGCTCGCGGCCAGCAGCGGTTTGCAGGCGGCGACGGCAAAGGTCGCCTCTGCCCACGCCGCGCCGCTGCGCTCGCTGACCCGCGATACCCGGCCCATCACCAGCGCGGAACATGCCGCGCGCATCGCAAAGCTGCAATCGCTCCTGCAACAGCGGCAGATCGGCGCCCTGCTGGTCGAGGCCGGATCGGCGTTGCAGTACTTCACCGGCATCCGCTGGTGGCGCTCGGAGCGCACCACCGCCGCGGTGATTCCGGCCGAGGGCGAGGTGATCATCGTCACGCCGTTCTTCGAAGAGCCTTCGGTCCGCGAGAATCTCAAGATCAGCGCGCAGGTGCGGCCCTGGCAGGAAGACCAGAGCCCCTTCGAGTTGCTGGCCGGCGCCTTGCGCGCGCTGCCGAAATACGCGAACAGCCTTGCAGTTGAGGCCACGCTGCGTTATTTCATCGTCGACCAGGTGTCGAAGTTGCTGGGTGCGGGCGTACAGGTCGTGCCCGGAGACGACCTGGTGCGTGCCTGCAGGCTGATCAAGTCGCCGACGGAACTGGCGCTGATGCAGGCGGCCAACGATGTCACGATCGCTGCGATCCGCCACGTGCATGCCCATACTGTCGCCGGCATGAGCGCCAGCGACCTCATGCGCCTGCTGGTCGATGCGACCGAGGCGCTGGGTGGCAGCCACGAGTTCTCGCTGGTGCTGCTCAACGAGGCCAGCGCCTTTCCGCATGGCTCCGACAAACCGCAATCGGTACGCGCGGGTTCCGTGGTGCTGGTCGATTCGGGTTGCACGGTGCATGGCTACTCCTCGGATATCTCGCGCAGCTGGATCCACGGCACGCCCACGGCGCGGCAACGCGAAATCTGGAACACGGTGAAGCGCGGACAGGAACTCGCACTGGCAACAGCGAAGCTCGGCGTGCCGGTCGGTGCGATCGACAAGGCCGTGCGCGCGTACTACGAGGGCCTGGGCTGGAGCAAGGATTACGGGTTGCCGGGCACTTCGCATCGCACCGGCCACGGCATCGGCATGGATGGTCACGAGCCGCCCTACCTGGTGCGCAGCGACACCACGCCACTCCAGGCCGGCATGTGCTTCTCCGATGAACCCGGCATCTACATTCCCGGGGAGTTCGGCATCCGCCTCGAGGATTGCTGGTACATGACGGAGGCCGGTCCGAAGCTGTTCACGCCGCTGGCGAAGTCCATCGACGATCCGGTGTGAGCACTGCGCGGCGATGCTGGCGCTGAGAGCACTGGCAGCACGCGCGCCAGTGGCGCTGGGCCTGCTGTCGCTGGGACTCTCGGCGCTCGCGGGCGAAGCGGTGCACGATGAGCGCGCGGCACTCGAAGCCAGCTACCGCTTCCTGGTCAGTGCGCGCAGCAGCGGCGGCGTGCTGCGCGCGGGCCCTGCAGGGCCCCTGAAAAGCAGCAACCTGCCGCTCAGCTACCTGGACGATGCCGGCTACTGGGGCGAGTACGTGTGCACGCTGCCGGGCAATGCCTGTGCGGTCGCCGATGTCTACAACGCCGCCGACTACAGCTTGAGCCCGCCGCCCACGGCCGCGGGTGCCTTGCAGATCGAGCGCGTCGATGTGCACAACGGCAGCAATATCTACGACGCTGCCACCTGGCAGATCGCGCTCATGCTGGGCGCGATCGTCAATCACTACGCTACGGCGGATCACGATGCCTACGCGCTGGCGAGCGGCGAGAATCGCCTGCTCTCGCAGGGCTACACCGGCAAGTCGGAGCTGCGCGCGACCACGCGCGGCGCGCTGTTCGTCTACAACGGCCAAAATATCGCCGATCCGCACCGGGCCTTTGCATTCCGGATGGTGTCGGCGAACTGGCTGAACCCCGATCCGCTGCTGGGCAGCGCGCAGGCCGCGCTCATCAGCGCCAAGGCGCTGCCCGCGGGCAACACCGATTACCAGCCTGGCATGGTCAGCTGGAGCGACTGGAAGCCGGTGACGGGCGAGAATGCCTGGGCCTTGCTGCTGGGTCCGCTGCAGGCCGCATTCCTGCACTACCAGCGTGATGGAAAGCTGGACCATGTGCCGCACTCCGAGCTCGCCGTGCAGAATGCGCTGGCGGTGCTGCCGACGATCGCCGCCATGCAATCGACTGTCGGCGCCGTCTATTACGCGCCGGCAGGCACGCTGGCCAACCAAGGCAGCACGCAGGTCGACCCGCACGAGGCCTCGGTAGAGAACAACCTTTCGCTGTACGCGGGCCTGCGCATCCTGCAACAGACACTGCAGGCGGAGCTTGCCCATGAGCCGTCGCTCGCGGCCGCGGATCGCGCCAGTCTCCAGGGCGCGCTCGCGAGCATCGACACGCTGGTGAATGGCGGGCGCCACGCGCAGGGCCTGCAGACGAGGGGACTACTGGCTTTCTTCCGGACTTCGGCGTGGCTCAACGGCGAATTCGTTCAAGGCGGTCGTGCCGATGTGCCGGCTGCGGCCAGCGCATGGCTGCCGGTGCCCGAACCCAGGGCGATCGATGTCAACACCTGGGGCATCGCTGCGCTGGGGGCCCAGCGACTCGATGAATGGTTTGGTTTCGGCGCGGCCTACAACAACTGGCAGCTCGTGAAGCACTGGGGCGCCTACGGTGTGGGCAACACGCTCTGGGGCGTCGGCTACTCGGACCAGGACGGCAATGGCATGGCCGCCGATGGCAGCTATCGCCAGGGCGTACTGTCGGCCGAGTGGACCGCGGGTGCGATCACCGCCGTGCGCAACATGATCCATCACTATCAGTCGTTGCCGCCCGCGGCGCCGAACTACGCGCAGGCGCAGCAGATGTTGCAATCCTTGCGTCAGGATGAAGGCGCGATGTTCGAGGGCATGCAGACCCTGCGTGCCGATCGCTATGCGGGTTCGGCCTTCGCCGGCAAACCACCGGCGCAGTCGATCAATGGACTCTGGTCGCCGGCCGCGGGAACGGGCGCGCCGCTACCCTACCTGTATGCCAGCCGGCGCTATCTCATTCCCTTTGGCTGGTACGCGAATCCGCTGCCGAGCACCTGCGCGACCGCCTGGGCGCTCATGGTGGCTGATCGCTACGACCCTTTCGGTTACGGCGGCGAGCCGAACTGATTCAATCGCCGAAGGTCACGCGCAGTGCGATGCTCTCCGCCTGTGCGCGACCGAGCAGCTCGAGCCAAGAGGCCGCATTGAGACCAAAGCGCGAGAATTGCGCCAGATGCGCAGCAGTATCTTCAAGCTGTGCCGGATCCGCCGAAGCGTAGGCACCTATTACGGCCACGCTCAACACGGCCGACAGGTCGCCCTGCGCTCCCATGGTCTCCATGACATCCTGATCGGCCAGCGCCTGGCACAGCGCTTCGGGCATCTGCCAGTTGCGCGCCACGGCGGCACCGATGCGCGCGTGCCAGCCGGTGAGCAGCGTTACCGACAGCGGCGCATTGACCGTCAGGTCTTCGCGGCCATCGAGGCGCACATGCAGATAGAGTTTGCCGATGTTGTGCAGCAGCCCGGCGAGCAGCGCGGCATCGGGATCAGCGCTTGCGGTGCGCGAGGCCACCAGTCGCGCCAGCGCAGCGACCTGCGTGCTCTCGCGCCACAACTGCTGCAGGATGGCCCGCAGCCGCTGCAGTTTCGGCGCCTGGCGCAGTTGCACCAGCGCATGGGCATACACGGCGCTGCGCAGCATGTCGTGACCGACGCGCAGGATCGCCAGCTTCAGGTCCGAGAGCGGCCGGCCGCCACGCATGAACATGGCCGAGTTGGCGAGCGTCAGCACACGCACCGCGAGCCCCGCCTCGGCGCCCAGCAGACGTGCCAGTTCATCGACATCGAAATCAGGCGCGGCCAAAGCCGTGCGTGCGCGCTCCGTGACCTTTGACCACGAAGGCAGGCTCACGATGCCCGCCGCCAGCTCGCGCTCGAGCGTGGTCATGAACTCGGCCAGCTGCTTGTCCTGCAGATCCGGATCGCCGACTGCGCCCGCGTTGTGAGTTGCGTTGCTCATGCATGCACCGCGCGCTTGACACGCGCCTGTTGTAGCGCGATCAGCACCCGCGCTTCGCCGCTCGCCAGGCCACAGCGCTCGGCGATCTCGCGCATCGAGGTGCCGCGCTCGGCCATGCGCGCCGCGGCGCGGTAATCCACATCCTCTGCAATACCGCGCACGGCTGCGGGGCTCGGGCGCTCCGGCGGCGGCGCCGCGGGTGCAATGGCATGGTGCGCCTCGGCCGGCGGATTGATGGTGGGCGCCAACGCCATCTGTTCCTGCGTATCGAGGCGCATCAGGTCCAGCAGCTCGAACACGCGCTGCAGATCGCAGCTCGATTGCCGGCGCAGGCGTCGCAACTGGGCCTGCAGCAGCACCGTCACCGTCGCCAGTGCGATGATCACCAGCGCCGTGTTGACGGCGGCCCAGTCGATGCGCAGCTGTTGCAATGTGGCTGTCAGAAATTGCATGTCCGTATCCTTGTAACTACTGTGAAGCAGCATTCATGCCAGCGTCAGGATCGCAACGCGCTGCCGGCGTGCTTCGAGCCCAGAATGATGATTGCGACACGTCGGTTGGCGTTGCGCCCGGTGGCGCTGGTGTTGGGTTGCAGCGGGCGGTACTGCCCATAACCCACGACCGCCAGGCGTTGCGGGTTCACGCCATGTTCGGTGAACAGCCGCACCACGCTGCCGGCGCGCGCGCCCGAGAGTTCCCAGTTCGAGCGAAACGCGCCGCTGCGTACCGCGACATCGTCAGTATGTCCTTCGACCTGCACCGCATTCGGCCAGGGCTTGAGCGCTTCGGCCAGGTTCGCCAGCACCGGAATCGCCGCGGGCGCGGGCTCGGCCATGCCACTGGCGAAGAGGATGTCGGCGCTGATCTGCACTTCGACCGCATCGCCGAGCTTGTGCACCTGCACGGCATTGCTCTTGATCAGGTTGCTCATCACGCCGCTGACATCGGTGGCGATCGAGTCGAGCTCGCGCTGGCGCGCGGCCTCGGCCTCGGCCAGCGCCGCATTCTGCGCCTGGCGCGGATCAGCGGAACCGGGGCGTGCAGCGCCATCGCGCTCGGTGCCGCGCGCCTGCGGCAATGGCATATGCATGTAGGCCGGCATGCCGGCGGAGAACATGCGATTCACCTGGCTGATCGGCATCTGCTCGCTGACGCTGGCCAGCGGCTCGCCGATCGAGATCGGCTGCGGCGAAAGCGGCGTGCCGCGAAACGCGGCCGACAGCGCGTTCGAGAGCACGCGATACTTGCCGGAATTCACCGAGGAGATCGAATACATCACCACGAAGAAGCCCAGCAGCAGCGTGACCAGGTCGCCATAGGGAATGGCCCAGGCCTCGTGGTTGTCGTGCTCCTCGTGTCGCTTGCGGCGTCGCATGCTATTGCAGGTAGCCGCGCAGCCGGCTCTCGATCACGCGCGGATTGTCGCCCTGGGCAATGCAGATCAGGCCTTCGATCATCATCTCGTGTTCGTGCGCATGGCTCTGCACCGCGCCCTTGAGCTTGTTCGCCATCGGCAGGAACAGCAGGTTGGCGAGGCCGATGCCGTACACGGTGGCGGTGAAGGCGGCAGCGATGCCATGGCCGAGCTTGGAGGGATCAGCCAGGTTCTGCATCACCGCCATCAGGCCCAGCACTGCGCCGATGATGCCAAGCGTCGGCGAGTACACGCCCATGGCTTCGAATACGCGCGCAGCGCGCAGGTCCGCGGTTTCGCGCGCGTACATGTCGACTTCAAGCGTGCTGCGGATGGTGTCGGGCGCGCTGCCATCGACCACCAGTTGCAGGCCCTTGCGCAGGAAGGCGTCGGGTTCACGACGCAGGATCGGTTCGAGCCCGAGCAGGCCCTGCTTGCGCGCGATGCCGCTCCACTCGACCAGCTTGCTGATCTGCGCGGCCGGTGCGCGTGCCGGCGGGCGAAACACCCACGGCAGCATCACGAAGGCACGGCGCATCACGTTCAGCGGCGTCTGCAGGCAGGTGGCCGCCATCGTGCCGACGATCACGATCATGAAGGCCGCCGAGGACAACAGCGCTTCAAGGCCGGCGCCCTTGAGGATGGCACCAGCGATGATCGCTACTCCCGCGAGCAGCAGCCCGGCTAGACTCAGTATGTCCACGTCTGCGTCTCAGTTCCTCAGCTGCGCCACTCGGTCAGCAAGCCCTTGAGCCGCACCAGCGCCTGGCCGTGCAGCTGACAGGCACGCGACTCGGTGACCTTGAGTACCGCGCCGATCTCCTTGAGGTTGAGTTCCTGTTCGTAATAGAGCGACAGCACCAGCCGCTCGCGCTCGGGCAGTCGATTGATGCCATCGATGACGGCCTGGCGACGTGCGTCGTCCAGGATTTCGCTTTGTGGATCGGGGCCCGCGTGCGCGAGCCGATCGAGCGTCGAGTCCTCGCCGTCGTCGGCGTCGTTCAGGCGCAGCAACTGGCAGCCGAGCGCATCCTGGATGATGCCGTGGTAGTCGGTGATCGAGACGCCCATGTGTGCGGCCACATCGCTGTCGCTGGCTTCGCGCCCGGTGGTAGCCTCCACCGAACGGATCGCCGCGGCCGCGGCGCGCGCCTTGCGATGCACGGAACGCGGCGCCCAGTCGAGCTTGCGCAGCGCGTCGAGCATGGCGCCACGGATGCGGATGCCGGCGTAGGTTTCGAAACTGGCGCCGCGTCCGGCCGTAAAATGCTGCGCGGCCTCGAGCAGGCCGATCATGCCCGACTGCACCAGGTCGTCGACCTCCACCTGTGGCGGCAGCCGCCCGGCCAGATGATAGGCAATACGCTTGACCAGGTCGGCGTGGCGGCGCACCAGCGCATCGCCATCGCCATCGCCGGCCGGCGCTACGCTCGCATAGGCTTGTGCACCATTCATTTGATCACCTGCAATCGGGCTGGCGGACGCGCCAGCAATCTCTCGATGAAGAAGGGCATGCCGGCGACCGACTCGGCCGGCACCGGCCAGAGCTGCGTGGCGCTGGCAAGCTGGCGGTAAGCGCGCGCGGCCGGGCCACCGGGATATGCGGCCAGCACCGAACGCTGCGCGCGCACTGCGCGCGCCACGCTCTCGTCGTCGGGAATGTCTCCGGCGTAGTCGAGTGTCACCTCGAGGAAGCGGTCGGCGACGCGCTGCAGACGGCGGAACAGCTGCTGCGGCTCGCTGCCGGCGCGCGCCATGTTCACCAGCACGCGAAAGCGGCGTACCCTGCGCTCCTGGCTCAGCGTCTTGATCAGCGCATAAGCGTCAGTGAGGCTCGCCGGTTCATTGCGGATCACCAGCAGTTGATGCTGCGCCGCCTGGCAGAAGGCCAGCACCGCATCGCCCAGTCCCGCGGCGGTATCGATCAACAGTGTGTCGTAGTCGCCAGGGAGTGAACTGAAGGCCTGCACGATGGCCGCGAGTTCCCTGGGGGGCAATTGCGCCATGCGTGCCACGCCCGAGGCGGCCGGAATCACGCTCACGCCATCGGCGCTGCGCACCACGATTTCCTCGAGGCGGCGCTTGCCCTGCAGCACCTGTTCGAGCGTACCCGCGGGCGTGAGCCCGAGCAGCACATCGACGTTCGCGAGCCCGAGGTCGCCATCGAGCAGCAGTACCCTGCGGCCTGCGGCCACCAGTGCCGTGGCGAGATTGACGGACACGGTGGTCTTGCCGGTGCCGCCCTTCCCGCCGCTGACTGCAATCACCTGGATTCCCTGCGCGGGCTGGGTCCCCAGCGCCGCATTACGCTGCCGCATTGATCTCTCTCCCGTAGCGCCGCGCGAGCAGATCCTCGTCGGCATGAATGTCGTTGCGGCGCGCGAGTTCCACGGCGCGCGCAATGATTTGTGGTGCGCGTGCCTCATGCAGCTCGTCGGTGGGCTGCGGTCCATTGCCCAGCAAGGCCAGCGGCAGCCGCGCGCGGATCAGCGCCGAGCAGGCGCCGCCCAGGCTCATGGCCTCGTCGTAATGCGTGAGTGCACAGCTGTCCGGCGCGTAAGCGCTCGCGCGTCGCAGGGTTTCAGCCAGTACGTCGGCCTGGCTGGTTGCCGGCAGCACCAGCAGGCTGCGCAGACCAGGCACCGCGGCGCGCAGAGTGGCGGCGAGCGCGGCATTGTCTTCCGCGCGGGCGCTCAAGGCCGGCGCATCGATCAGCAGGCATTCGAAACCTTCGATGCGTTCACTCGCGGCCAGGCAGGCCGCGGCATCCGCAAACCGGTAGCTTGCGACACCGAGCAGGCGACCCAGCGCCTGCGCCTGCGCGGCGGCGCCGATGTGTTCATCGTCAATCGTGACAATGGCCAGCGACTCGGCGCCCTGCTCCAGCACCCAGCGCAAGGCGAGCTTGGCCAGCACCGTGGTACGACCAGCGCCGGCGGCACCGATCACTGCCAGTGCACCGCCCGCGCCAAGCGGTGATCCGCTCGTCGACAGCGCCTGCGCCAGCAAGCCCAGATGAGCCGGTCCGCGTGCGGCAATCTCCGCCTCGGCAGGCAGTTGCGCGAGCACCTGCAGCGCGACATCGCGTGCCACGCCGAGCTCGGTCAGTTCAGTGAGCGCCTGCGCACGCAGGGGCTCGCGACGCGTGAAATCATTCCAGGCCAGCGCCGCCAGCTGGCGCTCGAGCAGTTGCCGCAGGGTGCGCAGCTCTTCGCTCATGGCCATCTGCTCGCGGGTCGGCACGATGCTCGCCGCTGCATTCGGCGGCAGCGTGACATCCTGCGCAGCTGTCGCCTGCGCTGGCGCCGTGGCGGCCGGCATCACTGCGGCCGGCCTCGAATGGCTCTCCTGCAAATGCGCAGCATCGACAGCCGCGCTCACTTCCACGCCGTTGCCGAGCGGCCGCGTACTGAGTATCACGGCATCGTTGCCGAGTTCGGCACGAATCTGGCGCAGCGCATCGCGCATGTCGGTACCGAGGTAGCGCCTGATCTTCATGGCTTGGTCAGTCCTTGCAGCATGGGTTGCCCATCGCCCTAGCGGCCGACCGCGGCGATCATGCGCACGCGCCGGTTGTCGGGAATCTCATTCCAGGCCAGCACATGCAGGCCCGGCACACTGGCGCGCGCAAAGCGCGCCAGCGTGGCGCGCAAGGCGGGTGCCACCATCAACACCGCGGCTTCGCCCGCAGCTTCCTGGCGCTGCGCGGACTCCGCGAGTCGCGCGGCCAGCCGCTCGGCGAGGCCGGGTTCCAGTGCCGCGCCGGCGCCGCCATTTCCCAGTGAGCTCTGCAGCAGTTGTTCGAGATCGGGTTCGAGCGTCACCACGGGCAGCTCCGTGCCGCTGCCGGCGATGTCCTGCACGATCTGGCGCGCGAGCGCGATGCGCACCTGCGCCTGCAATATCGCCGGATCCTGCGTGCGCGGCGCATGCTCGGCCAGCGTTTCGATGATGGTGCGAATGTTGCGGATCGGCACGCGCTCGGCGAGCAGGCCCTGCAGCACCCGCACCACGGTGCCCAGCGGCAGGATCTTCGGCACCAGGTCTTCGACCAGCCGCGGCGCAGCTCTTGGCGAGGCCATTGAGCAGTTGCTGGGTCTCTTCGTGGCCCAGCAGCTCGTGGGCATGGGTCTGCACGACATGACTGATGTGCGTGGCGATCACGGTGCTGGCATCGACCACGGTGTAGCCCAGCGTCTGCGCATGTTCGCGGCGCGCCGGATCGATCCAGATCGCCTCCATGCCGAAGGCCGGGTCACGCACTTCGATGCCCGGTGGCTTGCCGAACACGCGACCGGGATTGATCGCCAGTTCGCGATCGGGATAAACGGTGCCCTCGCCCACCGCCACGCCCGCGAGGCTGATGCGATAGGCATTGGGCGCGAGCTCGAGGTTGTCGCGGATGTGCACCGCGGGCACCAGGAAGCCGAGCTCCTGCGAGAGCTTGCGGCGCACGCCGCGGATACGCGCGAGCAGTTCGCCACCGTTGGCCTTGTCCACCAGCGGCACGAGGCGATAACCCACTTCCAGGCCGAGCAGGTCGACCGGTTGCACATCGTCCCAGGACAGTTCACGCGGTTCCTTGCTTACCGGCGGCGGCGCCACCACGGGTGCGGCGGCCGCAGCGACCGCGGCCTGGTTGCGACGCTGTTGCATCCAGGCGCCGCCACCCAGCAACGCGGCGAACAGCAGGAAGGCGACATTCGGCATGCCCGGGATCAGTCCCATGACGCCCAGCAATGCCGCGGCCACCGCGAGGCTGCGCGGCTGGCCGAACAGTTGCGTGGCGAGTTCACCGCCCAGGTCCTGGGCGCGCGACATGCGCGTGACGATGATCGCCACCGCGGTCGAGAGCAGCAGCGCCGGAATCTGCGCCACCAGGCCGTCACCGATCGTCAGCAGTGTGTACACCTTCGCGGCATCGCCGAAGGCCATGCCGTGGCTCATCACGCCGATGGCCAGGCCACCGACGATGTTGATCACCAGGATCAGGATGCCGGCCGTGGCGTCGCCGCGCACGAACTTGCTGGCACCGTCCATCGAACCGTAGAAGTCGGCTTCCGCACGCACCTCGATGCGGCGCGCGCGCGCCTCGTCCTGGGTGATGAGGCCGGCGTTCAGGTCGGCATCGATGGCCATCTGCTTGCCGGGCATGGCATCGAGGGTGAAGCGTGCGCTCACTTCCGAGATGCGGCCCGCGCCCTTGGTCACCACCACGAAGTTGATGATGGTCAGGATCACGAACACCACGATGCCGACGGCGTAGTTGCCGCCGACCACGAATTCACCGAAGGCCTCGATCACGTGACCGGCGGCGCTGGTGCCCTCGTGACCGTGCAGCAGCACCACGCGGGTCGAGGCCACGTTCAGCGCCAGGCGCAGCAGGGTGGCCAGCAGCAGCACGGTGGGAAAGATCGCGAAATCCAGCGGCCGCGACACGTAGACCACGGCCATCACCACCAGCAGCGACAGCGCGATGTTGAAGGTGAACAGCACGTCGAGCGCGATCGGCGGCAGCGGCAGCACGATCATCGCCAGCACCGCGAGCAACAGCAACGGCGCGCCGAGGCCACGCCGCAGCAACTGCACGATGTTCAGGGGTTCGGGCTGCGTGGTAGAGCCAGCTCGGCCATGGGCAATGTGTTGGCAGCGCGAAATTGGCGCACTGCCGCTCCTTTTGTCTAGGAGGAAAGCAAGTTGCGTGCCGCTCGTCGGGTGTCGGCTTACCGTCGCCGTGCGGGCCTGGAAGTGTGCGCCCGGTCACACTTGCCCGGTACGATCAGGGCGGCGGCAGCGCATTTGCGCGTGGCCGCGTGCCGGATCAACTCGGCAGCGTGTCGATGCGGGGTTCGGCCGGGAGCGGACCGCCGCCACGCCGGGCCACCCGCAGCTGGTAGACGTAGGTCAGCACCTGCGCCACCACCGAGTACAGGCGCGCCGGAATCTCGTCCCCGAGCTCGCAGCCGGCATGCAGTGCGCGCGCCAGCGGTGGTGCCTCGATGAGCGGTACCGCGTGTTCGCGGGCCAGCTCGCGGATACGCTGTGCCAGCAGATCCTTGCCCTTGGCCACCACGATCGGCGCGCGCATGCGCGCCTCGTCGTAACGCAGCGCCACCGCGTAGTGGGTCGGGTTGGTGACCACCACATCGGCACGCGGCACCTCGGCCATCATGCGGCCACGCGCCTGCTCCTGCTGGATGCGACGAATGCGGTTGCGCACTTCGGGGCTGCCCTCGCTGTCGCGCGCCTCCTCGCGAATCTCCTCGCGCGTCATACGGAGCGAGCGATTGTGTTGCCACAAGGCCAGCGGCACATCGACGGCAGCGATGGCGGCGAGCGCACCACCGAGTGTGATCAGCGCGGTGCCGGCGAGCCGCAGTGCGTGCGTGACCGCCGCGCCCAGCGGTTCGGTGCTGAGCATGGCGAACTGGCCATACTGGTGATGCAACACCAGCACTGCGACCAGCGCCACCACCAGGAAGCGTGCCAGCGACTTGCAGCAGTTCGATGAATCCCTGCAATGAAAACACCCGCTGCATGCCGGCCACCGGATCGAGCCGCCCCCACTGCGGTACCAGCGCCTCGACGCTGAAATTCCAGCCACCGATCGCGAGCGGTGCGAGCACCGCGGCGGCAAGCAGCAAACCCAGCAGTGGTGCGGCGGCCATCACGGCCTGCAGTGCCGCGTTGCCCAGGCTCGCCAGCATGTAGTTGCTGTCCATCGCCTGCGCGGCCCGGATCTCGAAGCTGCTGTGCATCATCTGCAGCATGCCGCCGCCGAGCAGCTGGCCGAGGTTGTAGAGCCCGAAGCCGCCCGCGAGCGTGACCGCCGCGGCATTGAGGTCGCGTGAGCGCGGCACCTGGCCGCGACGGCGCGCATCCTCCTGCCGTTTGGCTGTCGGGCTCTCGGTCCGGTCACTCTGGTCGTGTTCAGCCACGTCGCTGCCTCAGCTGGTGAGTGAGCGCATGAAGGTGAAAGCTTCGTTCAGCAGGCTGGCGAATGCGGTGCCGATCGCCGGCATCCCGAAGGTCACGATGCTGAGGCCGAAGATCAGCGTCACCGGCAGGCCCACCGCAAACAGGTTGAGTGCCGGCGCCGCGCGACTCATCACGCCGAAGGCCAGGTTGATCACCAGCAGCGCAGTCACGCCTGGCAGTGCGATGCGCAGTGCGCCGCTGAACAGCATCGAGCCCCAGTCGGCGAGGCCACGCAGGCGTGCCGGATCGAGCCCGCTCTCGCCGATCGGCAAGCCCTTGAAGCTGTCGACCATCGTGCTGATCAGGGCCAGATGACCGTCAAGCGCCAGGAAAGTCAGAGTGCCCAACACTACATAGAGCTGGCCCAGTGCCGGCGTGGTCACGCCGCGCAACGGATCGAGATTGAAGGCGAAGCCCAGGCCCATGCCGTTGGCCAGCAGCTGTCCGCCCAGTGCCAGCGCATCGAACACCATCTGCAGTGCGAAACCCAATGCGGCGCCGATCAGCAGCTGCTGCAGCGTGACCAGTGCACCGGCGGCCGAGAGCAGGGGCACAGCCGTTATCGCTGGCAGCAAAGGTGCTACCGCCAGTGTGAGCGCGCCAGCAAGGATCAGGCGCAAGCGCGGCGGCACATAGCTCGCCCCGAAGACCGGCGCCACCATCAGGCAGGCGCCGATGCGCACGAAGGGCCAGAACAGCAGGCCCAGCCAGTGCTGCGAGCGTTGCCAGCTCGATGACTGGCACGGCTCATCCCACCAGTGAAGGAATGCTTTCGATCAGCGTGCGCGTGTAGGAGACCAGCTCGCGCAGCATCCAGGGCCCCGCCACCAGCAGCGCCACCGCCATGCCGATCAGCTTCGGGATGAATGACAAGGTCATCTCGTTGATCTGCGTCGCGGCCTGGAAAATGCCGACCAGCAGACCGATGGCGAGCGCCACCAGCAACAGTGGCGCGGCCAGCATCATGGTCATCTCCAGCGCCTGGCGGCCGATGGTCATCACGGTTTCAGGGGTCATTGCATGCTCCGCGGCCAGTGGCCTCGACACTCATCGATAGAAACTCGCCGCCAGCGAACCCATCAGCAGGGCCCAGCCGTCGACCAGCACGAACAACATGATCTTGAAGGGCAGTGAAATCAGTACCGGCGAGAGCATCATCATGCCCATCGACATCAGCACGCTTGCCACCACGAGATCGATGATCACGAAAGGGATGAACAGCAGGAAGCCGATCTGGAACGCGGTCTTCAGCTCGCTGGTCATGAAGGCCGGCGCCAGCACCGTCAGCGGCACATCCTTGGGGCTGTCATAGCCCTTGCCACCGGAGATGCGCACGAAGGTGGCGATGTCGTTCTCGCGCGTCTGCTCCAGCATGAAAGTCTTCAGCGGCTCGACGCCGCGCTCGAGCGCAACGGTGGCATCGATGGTGCCCGCCATGTAAGGGTTGACGGCATCGGTGTGGATCCGATCGATCACCGGCGACATCACGAACAGCGTCAGGAACAGCGCCAGGCCGACGATCACCTGGTTGGGCGGCGCCTGGCCGGCGCCGATCGCCTGGCGCACGATCGCCAGCACGATCACGATGCGCGTGAAGGCCGTCATCATCAGCAGCGCCGCCGGCAGCAGCGTGATGGCGGTCATCAAGGCCAGCAGCTGGATCGTCAGGGTGTAGGTCTGGCCACCACCGGCGCTGTGCACGGTGAGTGCGGGTATACCCGGAGCCGCAAGCGCAGCCGTCACCGGCGCGGCAGCGTGTGCCGCCAGCGGCAGCAGCGGCGCGAGGCACAGCAGCCATCGGCAGAAAATACGCAGCTTCATCGGCCCAGGCTCCGGCGCAGCAACTCGCGGAAAGTCGGTGGCACCGCAGCGGGCGCGGTTGCTGTCGGGGGCGTAGCATCGGGCGGGCTTGCGAAGTCCACTTCCTGCAGCAGGCGCACGCTGCCGGCGGCCACGCCGACCAGCAGATGCTGCTCGCCCACGCGCAGCAGCACCGCGCGCTCACGCGCGCCCAGTGACACCTGCGAGACGATGGCGATGCCGGGTGCGCTGGCGCCCGCGGCACCGCGCAGGCGGCGCATCAGCCAGGCCACTCCATAGACACTGGCCAGCACCAGCGCGAGCGCCACGCAGACACGCAGCATGCCAAAGCCGGTGCTGCCGCCCGAGAACTGCGCGGGCGCCGCGAAACTGCCGTGTGCCGGAGCTGCCGCCAGCGCCTGCAATGGGATCAGCAACGGGATCAGCAGTGACGCCAGCAGCAAGCCGCTGCACGGCAGGCGGGCACTGGAACGCGCCCGGGATACTCGACCAATGGTTGGCAGGGTTTGCATGTCCGTAGACAAAGCAACCGCCGTGCCAGCGGTGCTGACGGTTTCCCGTCTGCGGTGAAGGGATCAGCGCAGTTTGCGGATGCGCTCGGCGGGGCTGATGACATCCGTGAGGCGGATGCCGAATTTCTCGTTCACCACCACCACTTCGCCGTGGGCCACGAGCGTGCCATTCACGTATACGTCCAGCGGTTCGCCGGTCGCACGATTGAGCTCGACCACCGAGCCCTGGTTCAGCTGCAGCAGATTCCTGATGCTGAGCTTGCTGCGCCCGACTTCCATCGACAGCGTCACCGGGATGTCGAGCACGACATCGAGATTGATATCGCCGCCACCGCCAGCGCCGGGATCGGCACTCAGGTTGGCGAACGCAGCGGCCTGCGCTTCGGCAGGCGCCGCTGCACCCGTGGCCGCTGCTGCGCCTTCGGTGCTCATTGAATCACGAAGCTGGTGAAGTAGACGCCTTCGACCGCCTCGGCCTTGCCGCCCTCGGCGCCGACCGCCTTGCGCACGGCCTCGAGTGTCTGCTGGCGCAGCTTTTCCTTGCCCTCGGCCGCGATCAGCGTGTCGTACTGCTGCGCGGAGAACAGCAGCACCAGATCATTGCGGATCGCGGGCTCGTTGTTCTTGATCTCCTCGACCACCTTCGGATCGCGGCTCATCGCCTCGAGCGTGACCTGCAGGAAGCGGGTGTTGCCCTCGGTGCCGAAATTGACGACGAACGCGGGTTCGAACTTGTAGTAGATCGGCGTCGCCCTGGCGCTGGTCTCGGCAGCGACGGGCTTGGCGTCGGCGGCCGCGGCGTGTGGGCGCAGGAACCAGAACGCGGCACCGCCGCCTCCAAGAGCCACGACGGCCACGATGATGAGCAGCGGCAGCTTGCTTTTTTTGGCGGCCGGTGCGGCGCCGCCGGCGGCGGCGGGTTTTGCTGGAGTGGACATGTCCTGGTTCCTCACTGTTCCTGGGTTTGATAGAGCAAGCTGCGTGCCAGTCGGATTTCCGGCGCCAGCTCAGGCGTATTCATCGATCATGCCGATCGCACGCAGGCTGGCGCTCAGCGCCACGGGCTGCGCATCGGCCAACTCGCCAGCGGCACGCGCGCCGTCGCCGCGATTCTGTGAACCACGTCGCAACTGCTGCTGCACGCTGGCGTCGCCCAGCGTCAGACCGGCGCCGGCAAGCACTTCGCGCAAGCGCGGCAGCGCCTGCTCGAGTGCGCTGCGGGTATCGGCATGCGCGGCGCCAAAATTCACGTTGACCTGGCTGTCCTGGATGTCGATATGCACATCCACCGGCCCCAGGTGCTCGGGTGTCAGCCGCAGCGTGGCACTCTCGATGCGATGATCGGCCAGCACCAGCACCTGCGCGGCGATCGCCTGCGACCAGTGACGATCGTGCACTGGCACGCTGACCGTGCGCTCGGTCGGTGCCGCACTGGTGGTGCTGCGCGCGTCCGCGCCGCGATCGAGCCCGGCCACTGCGCTGGCAGCGGTACCGCCGGTGTTGTCGGAGCTGGTCGCCAGCGTGTCGGTCGCAATGAGCGCGCTGACATTGGCATCGCTGGCGCGCTCGCCCTGCGAGCGTGACGATTCGTGGTCCGCGACGGATTGGCCGAGCGCGCTCGCCAGTGCCTGCAATTCCGGCGGCAGCGGATTATTGATGCCTGTCGGCAGGCCGGCCTGCGATTTGCCGACCACGCCAGCACCAGCGGCAGCAGCATTGGCGCTGGCATCGGTCGCGCCCGCATTGGCGCCCTGGCCCGCAGCCGTATTGATGGCGGCGCCATCGCTTGATTTCGTCTGGGTCTTGAACTGTGCAGCCAGCAATGCTGGCAGTACCGGTGCAGCTGCGGCATTGCCGCCAGCAATCGTTCCGATGCTCGTGCCCGCATCGGTCGCAGCCCTGGCTGCGCTCTGTTCGTGCCCGGCCTGCGGCAGGTTGTCGGTACTCTGGCGCAGCCACTGCAGCACCGCGGCCAATGCCGCAGCCGCCGGATCGACTGGTGCGGCAGCCAACTGGATCTGCGCTGCATCATCCTGTTTGCCAGCCGGCTTGTCCGTGCTCGTCCCAGCCAGCAGGGGGTCCTGCAGTATGGCCAGCGCCGCAGAGAACGGCGCGGCATCGCCGCCCGTCAGCGCGTCCGACCAGGAAGCGCCCGACATGTCCATGCTGCCGCCGCCGCTGTCGATAGCCGTTGCGGGTCCTGCTGCGGGTGCTGCTGCCGGCGCCGCTGCCGACGAAGGCGTCATGGGCGCACCCGTGTCTGCGTCGCACGCTCGTCGCTTTCCACCTGCAGCCGCTGTTCGTCTATCATGATCGCCTCCGCTTTGGCCTTGTCCACTACCTTGCCGACCACCTGTTTGCGCGTGGCCGCTTCGCGCCACTGGGCGCGCGATTGCGCACACTCGTCGCTGATCTGCTCGACTACCAGCTGCTGGGCGCGCACCGCCTCGCCGAGTCTGGCGATGAAGATCTGCTGGTCACGGAGATTGCGCATCGCGGCGCCGGCCGTCGCGGTCTGCTGGAAATTCTTCTCGTATTCCTGGCGATAGCGCTGCAGGTCGCCCAGGCGCCGCTCGGCTTCAGCCAGGCGCCGCTCGGCCTCGCCGAGCGCACTGGCTTCGCTGCGTTCACGCATGCCGACCAGTTCCTTCAGCGGCTGCAGGCGTTTTACCCTTTTATTCATCGACGACCACTCCGTTACGCGTTCACGGTGCTGGTGGCCAACACCTGTTGCAGTTGACCGATGGAATCCTGCAACGGCACGCGCGTGTACATGTCCTGGCGCAGGTAACCCTCGATCTGCGGCCAGCGGACGATTGCCTCGTCGATACGCGGATCACTGCCGCGCTGGTAGGCGCCGATGGTGATCAGGTCGCGGTTGTGTTCGTACAGGGCCGAGTACTGGCGCAGGCGGCGCGCGAGCTCCTGGTGTTCGGGATCGGCGATGTCGTGCATCACGCGGCTGACCGAGGCCTCGACATCGATCGCGGGATAGCGGCCGCCATCAGCGATGCGACGCGCCAGCACTATGTGGCCATCGAGGATCGCACGCGCGGCATCGGCG
Organism: uncultured Gammaproteobacteria bacterium; assembly: GCA_963764065.1. Taxonomy (GTDB): domain Bacteria; phylum Pseudomonadota; class Gammaproteobacteria; order Steroidobacterales; family Steroidobacteraceae; genus FEN-1191. The sequence continues at coordinate 723,259 of CAVXRM010000005.1, forward strand.
ATCGGATCGTTCTGGTCATCGCCCTCGGCCAGCACTGTATAGAAAGCCGTTATTGACCCCTGCGAGCCGGCCCCGTTCCCGGCACGCTCCACCAGCTGCGGGAGCCGCGCGAACACCGAAGGCGGGTAGCCCTTGGTCGCCGGTGACTCGCCGATGGCGAGCGCGATCTCGCGCTGCGCCTGCGCGAAGCGCGTCAGCGAATCCATGATCAGCAGCACGCTGCGGCCCTGGTCGCGAAAATATTCGGCGATCGAAGTCGCGAGCCAGGCGCCATGCAGGCGCATCAGCGGCGGATGATCGGCCGGTGTCGCCACCACCACGGCGCGCGCGAGTCCGGCGCTGCCGAGGATGCGTTCGATGAATTCCTTCACTTCGCGGCCGCGCTCGCCGATCAGGCCGACCACGATCACATCGGCCTGCGTGTAACGCGCCATCATGCCGAGCAGCACGCTCTTGCCGACGCCGCTGCCCGCGAACAGTCCGATGCGCTGGCCGCGACCGACGGTCAACAGGCCGTTGATCGCGCGCACGCCGACATCCAGCGGTTCGGTGATGCGCCGGCGCGCCAATGGATTGAGGGGTGTGCCCGTGAGTCGCACGCGTCGCTCGACCTGGATGGGGCCACGCCCGTCAAGCGGTTCGCAGGCACCGTCGACTACGCGACCGAGCAGCGCCGGGCCCACGCCCACGCTGCCGGCGTGTGGACGCGGCAGCACCGTCGCATTGGGTTTCAAGCCGTGCAGATCGCCGGTGGGCATCAGGAACAGGCGCTCGCCCGCGAAGCCGACCACTTCGGCATCGAGACGTGAATTGTCGGTCGAGACGATCTCGCAGCGATCACCAACCGCCGCCTGGCAACCGGAGGCCTCGAGCGTCAGGCCGACCATGCGCGTGAGGCGCCCGGCCACCAGCGGCGGGGGCAACTGCGCGACGCGCTGTGCACCGCGCTCCAGCGACTGTTGCCACAGCTGCTGGCGCTGCTGTCGCAACGCGCTCAAGCGGCACCGCCTGGTGCCGGTGCGCGCTCATCGCCCAGTGCCGCGGCGATGGCCGCGCCCAGGCGCGCTTCCACCGTGGCGTCGATGCACGGAATACTCGCTGCTGATGCGGCAACCGCCGCGAGTGATGACCGGATCTTCGCTCAGCGTCCAGGCGCGCTCGGCATTCGGCTCGGCGAGGCGCGCGTGCACCAGCGCCGCATCGTCCGGATGCAGCTTGATGCGCACAGCCTGCGAATTGGCCGGCAGCAGCGCCAGCGTCTCGCGGATCAGCGCGATGATCTGTTCGGGCTGGGCGCGCAGTTCGCGCCGCACCAGCTGCCGGGCGATCGCGCCCGCGAGTGTGGCCAGCTGCTGGTGCATGTGTTCATCGAGTTCGGCCAGCGGGCGCGCCAGCAGATTCAATATGGCGCCGAGGCGTGCGACCTGGCCGCGTTGCTCTTCCAGTGCACCCTGCTGTTCGGCAAGCGCGGCGGCGTTGCCGCTGCGGCGCCCTGCTTCGAAACCGTGTTCCCAGGCCTCGCGCTCGAGCGCGCCCAGCTCTTCGACGCGGCGGTGACCCACCAGCGGGCCCTGCACCTGCGGCGGTGTCCAGGCCTGCGCCTGCGCGTGCTCAGACATACTCTTCCCCACCCTTGCCACCGAGCTGCACGCGACCTTCGTCGGCCATGCGGCGCGCGGTGACCAGGATTTCCTTCTGCGCTTCCTCCACTTCGCTCAGCTTGACCGGGCCCTTGGCCTCGAGGTCGTCCTTGAGCATCTGCGAAGCGCGCTCGGACATGTTCTTGAAGAACTTCTGCTTCAGTTCCTCGTCGGTGGCCTTCAGCGCCAGGATCAGTTTGTCGCCCGGCACCTCGCGCAGCAGTTCCTGCATGCCGCGATCGTCGATGCTCTTGAGGTCCTCGAACACGAACATCAGGTCCTGCAGCTTCTGGCCGAGCGTGGCATCGCCCTTGGCGATTTCTTCGATGATCTTCGTCTCGGCGCCCGATCCCACGAGATTCAGGATCGCGGCTGCGACCTTCGGTCCACCGAAGCCGCCGGTCTTGGCGGTGCTGCTGCCGGCGAACTGTTTCTCCAGCACTTCGTCGAGTTCGTTGAGTGCCGAAGGATGCACGCCATCGAGCGTGGCAATGCGCACGATCACATCGGGTCGCATGTCTTCGGGGAGCGCTGCCAGCACTTCGCCGGCCTGCTCGGGCTCCAGGTACGAGAGCACGATGGCGATGATCTGCGGATGTTCCTGGCGCAGCATCGCGGCCACGGCCTTGGGCTCCATCCACTTCACGGCCTCGAGGCCGCGACTGCTGCGGCCGCGCAGGATGCGATCGATCACGCCGCCGGCCTTTTCCGCGCCGAGGGCTTCGTTGAGAACCTTGCGCACGTATTCATCGGAGTCGACACCGAGCGAGCTCTGCTGCTCGACCCGCGTGGCGAAACTGCCGAGTACGCCGCTGACTTCCTCGCGCGAAATGCCTGCGAGCTGCGCCATCGCCGCGCCGACCTTCTGGACTTCCTTCGCGCCCAGGTGCTTGAGCACCTGCGCGGCATCCTGTTCGCCGAGCGAGAGCAGCAGGATGGCCGCCTGCTCGACCCCGGAACGCGAGCTGGTCTGTGCCTCGGCCATCATTCACCCACCCAGGTCTTCACGACCTGCGCGACGCGCTTGGGATCCTGTGCAACCAGGTTCTTGGCCTGCACGATCTGTTGTTCGTAGGCCAGCGGTGCAGCCTGCCCTTCGCCGGCAGCGCCGCCCGAGGGCAGTTCACCACCCGCGCCCGCCGTGGCCTGCCCGGCGCCGACCATCACTGGCGTCAGCGTGGCGGTCGTGAGACTGCGGATCATCGGCCGCAGGATGCCGAGTGCAATCGCCAGCAGCACCAGCGCACCGAGCGCCAGGCGCGCGATGTCCTGCACCATCGGTCGCTGCCAGATCGGCACGACCTCTGGCTTCATGTCGGTCTGCTCGCTGTGGAAGGCTTCGTTCACTACGCTCACGCTGTCACCGCGCGCTTCATCGAAACCCACCGCGTTCTTCACCAGCTTGGTGATGTCATCGACCTGGGTCGCGCTCAGCGGCGCCGCAACGGTCTTGCCATCGGCAGCCATCTTGCTCGGGTTGTCGACCAGCACGGCGACTGTCAGCCGCTTGATGCGGCCACCCGGTTCACGCTTGTAGCTGAGCGTGCGATCGATCTCGAAATTGCGCGTCGCCTGTTTGCTGACGCTCTCCGGCACGGCCGCAACTGCGGCCGCGGCACCTGCGACACCAGCGGCGCCCGCTGCACCCGGCGCGGCCGCGCTCGCGGGCGTCGTCGTGCCTGCCGGCGCATTCGCATTGCCGCTCTGCGGCGCTGCGACGGCAGCGACTGTGCCTCCGGCCGGCGGCTGGTTGGTCAGTGCGCCGGGCACGCCACCGCTGGCCGCGCCACCTGCAGGCGAAGTCTGCTCGGCGGTCTGCTCGCTGCGCACCACCGCGCTGTCAGGCTTGTACTGTTCGTGCGATTCCTCGTTCTCCATCGCGTCCAGATCCACGGTGACCTGCGCCTGCACGCGACCGGCGCCGAACAGCGGCGCCAGCAAGCCCTCGACACGCTGGGCGTAGCTCTCCTCGATACGTTGCGCAGCGGCGAAGCGCTCGCTCTGGATCGCGGCCTGCGGCGACACACTGGAAGTCAGCAGGCGACCCTGCTGGTCGACCACGGTGACCTGCTCGGCATTGAGATCCGGAATGCTGGAGGCCACCAGATGCACGATCGCCTGCACCTGCTCGGCTTCCAGGCGACCACCAGGACGCAGCTGCAACAGCACTGAAGCAGTACCCGGGCGCCGCTCGCGTATGAAAGCCGATTGCTGCGAGATCGCCAGATGTACGCGCGCCGCGACCACCGACTTGATCGTGGCAATCGTGCGCGCCAGTTCGTTCTCGAGCGCGTACTGGTAGCGCGCGTTCTCCATGAACTGGCTGACGCCGATGCCTGAATCCTTGTTGATCATCTCGAGGCCGTTGTTGCCGCTCTCCGGCAGGCCCTGGGCGGCCAGCTTCAGGCGCGCCTCGCGCACTTCGCCGGCACTGACCATCACGGCACCCGTGGCGTCGCTGAGCTTGTACTTGATGCCGGCGGTCTGCAGCGCCTGCACCACCTGGCTGGCGTCGCCGGCCTCCAGGTTTCCGTACAGCACGCTCCAGTTCGGACCCTGCCACCACAGCATCACCGCCACGCCAGCGGCTACCGCGCCGGCGATGCCGAGCAGCAGCAGCAGGGGTCGGAGATTGAAGGCGGGGCGCACGACGCCCGCGAGCTGGTCATTGGCCATGATTCATTTCCACCTAGATCGGCATGTTCATGATTTCCTGGTAGACATTTACCAGGCGATTGCGCACTTCAGCGAGCGCACGGAAGGACACGGAAGCTTTCTGCGTTTCGAGCATCACCTGCGCCAGATCGACGCCGGCGACACCGCGCTCAAAGGCATCGCCCAGCGAGGCTGCGCTCTGCTGGCTCTTGTTCACGGCATCGATACCCTGCTTGAGCATCTGGCCGAAACTGCCATTGACGCCACCGGTCGCACCGGCACCCTCGACGCCTGGCGCGCCTGGCGCGCCTGGCCGCGTCGGCTGCAGGCTGTGGCTGGAGAGGCTGCGGATCTGCGCCAGCACCTGGTTGATCTGCATCTGGCTCATGCCGCGCTCCCGATGACGCCAAGGCCAATGCCGGCGGCGCGCATGCGCGCCAGCTTGTAACGCAAGGTGCGCGGACTGATGCCCAGTCGCTCAGCCACACGCTCGCGACTCGAACCATCGTGCCGCAGTGTCTCCAGGATCAGTTCGTACTCCGCGGCACAGCGCGTACCGGCCAGATCGCTGCTGGCGAACGGTGGGACCGCCCTGGCAGCGGCGGATATGGCACTCGTGGCATCCAGGGGAGCGGCTGTCGCGGGCGACGCGAGCGCAGGCACGGTGCCAACCTGTGGCTCGGCGACTTCGAAGCAGATGTGTTCGCTCTGGATGATGCCGCCATCGCACAGCACCAGCCCACGCTGCATCACGTTTTCGAGTTCGCGCACATTGCCGGGCCAGCTGTGCCCCAAGAGCTTCTGGCCCGCATCGGCCGCGAGCGCCGGAATGCGGCCACCCGGTGAGCTGTAGCTGGCCAGCAGGCGCATCGCCAGCGGCAGGATGTCGGCGCGGCGCGTGCGCAGCGCGCTGATCGCCAGCGGAAACACATTCAGGCGGTAGTAGAGATCTTCACGGAAGCGCCCGGCGGCGACTTCCTCGCGCAGGCGGCGATTGGTGGTCGCGAGCAGGCGCACATCCAGCGCCACCGGCAGACGCGCGCCGAGGCGCTCCACCTCGTGCTCCTGCAACACGCGCAGCAGTTTCGCCTGCAGTGCCAGCGGCAACTCGGAGATTTCATCCAGCAGCAGTGTGCCGCCCTGTGCCTGTTCGAATTTTCCCTGGTGCGCGCTGTGCGCGCCGGTGAAGGCGCCGCGCTCCCAGCCAAACAGCATGGCCTCGAGCATGTGCTCGGGAATCGCCGCGCAATTGACTGCAACGAAGGGCCCGCCATGGCGGTGCGACTGGCGGTGCAGGAAGCGTGCGATCACTTCCTTGCCGGTACCTGACTCACCAGCGATCAGTACCGTGCATTCGCTGCGGGCCACGCGGCGTGCGATGTCCAGCAGCTGGAGCGATGCGCTGTCGCAGGCGACGGGATCATCGCCGTGCGCGCAGGCGCTGGCCGGCGTTCTGGCGAGAGTCGCGGAAAATGCTGCGGTTTGCATGGAGCCTTGCCTGTTCACTGGTCGGTTGCCAATGAATAGAGCAAGTAGCGTGCCGGGCCCGAAGATGTGAGCGAAGTCTCAGCGGCAGTGGCTTGCCGCCGCCGGCCGTCAAGTTCCCGTCGCGGAAAGATCCCCGGCAGCGAGGCCGTACTTGCGCAGTTTTTCCACCAGCGTCGTGCGACGCAGCCCCAGCAGGCGCGCGGCCTGCGCCACGGTGCCATTGGCGGCCTCGAGTGCCTTGCAGATCAGGCCGCGCTCGAGGTTTTCAAGATAAGCACGCAGGTCCATGCCGCCCACGGGTAGTTCGGCCATGCCCTCAGCGGCGGGTGCGCCCTGCAGCAGCTCGGCCACGGCCGGCGCGGACAAATCCGCAGGCTGCAATTCATCGCCGGCGGCAAGATTCTTCAGCTCCGCCAGCGGGTCGGTTGCGACCGCGACCAGCGATGCCGCTGCACTCTCGGGCGATTCCACCGGCGGCGTGTAGCCGGCGGGCTGGTAGCGCGCAGGCAGATCGCAGACATCGACGGCCTGGCCGCCGCACTGCACGCCCAGGCGCTCGAGCAGGTTGGCGAGCTCGCGCACGTTCCCGGGCCAGCGATACTGCTGCAGCGCCGCCAGCGTTGCCGGCAGCAGCTGCGTGGCCTGGCCGTGCGTGGCACGCACGCGATCGCTCAGGGAAGCGATCAGTTCAGGCAGATCATCGCAGCGCTCACGGAGCGGCGGCATCTCCACCGGCACCACATTGAGCCGGTAGTAAAGGTCTTCGCGGAAAGTGCCCTTGGCGATGCAATCTTCCAGATTGCGGTGCGTGGCGGCGATGATGCGCACATCGCAGCGCTGCGAACTCGTGGCACCGACGCGCTCGAACACGCGCTCCTGCAGCACCCGCAGCAGTTTCACCTGCATGGTCGGATTCATGTCGCCGATTTCATCGAGGAAAATCGTGCCGCCTTCGGCCAGCTCGAAGCGGCCGCGGCGCAGGTTCAGCGCACCCGTGAACGCGCCCTTCTCATGGCCGAACAGTTCGCTCTCGAGCAGCTCACTGGGAATGGCGCCGCAGTTGATCGCGACAAAAGGTCGCAGCCGCCGCGCCGAGAGTTCGTGGATCGCGCGCGCCACCACTTCCTTGCCGGTGCCTGATTCACCGAGGATCAGCACATTGCTGTCGTAGCCCGCCACCTGCTGGATCAAACGGTTGACGCGGCGTATGGCGAGCGACTGCCCCGTGGGCATGAACGCGCCTGGTACCGTCATCAATCCGCTGCTTTTCATCCCTGGCCCTCTCCACACACGATCGTTGTCAAGGTCGTGTGAACATATTAGGGACGGCCTCAGGGAAAAATAGGCACTGCGTCACATTCGCAGGGTGCGTTATGTCGCAGATCTATGACTTGTTGCGGGCATTGCGCGTCACGGCGATCTGCTGGCGGTGTTTGAGGAAGCACAGCTGCTGGATCAGCTCGGCCACTGGCGCTGTCATGCCCAGGAAGTTGGCGCTCATGCCACCGCCCTGGTTTTCAGTGATTTCAGCGTGCAGCGCCAGCGATTGCGGCAGCGAGCCGCGCAGGCGGATGCGCAATATGCCGCGGCTGCCGAGCTGGGGCGGCTTGCCCTCGGCCCGCCACGACGCGCCCAGCGCATTGAACTGCACCGGCTGCGGATTGCCGGGCGAATCGCGCTCAACCAGCGTCGCCAGCAGATGCAGCACCAGGTTGAGCTTGAAATCGAGGCGCGCGAGCTCGTGGGCTAGCGGATGCAGGTCTTCGTGCTTGTCGCGCGCCGGATATTCTTCCACCGCGACACAGGCGCGCAGCAGTAATAGGTTGGCTTCTTCGAGGCTCGCCAGGCGAAATGCGTCGGGAGGCCGTTCGAGCGACTCCCAGACCACCGGCAGTACATCGTGGTAGGCAAGCTCATTTTGCAGGACCACCGTGTCTACGCCTTCGTACATGACACACTCCATCAGTGCCCGGGCGCACGGCCCGCAATGAGCGGCATTCTAGAGCCATCGCCGGCCGACGTCGAAAGCTTGCGAAACAGGCCATCGCTGCTTCAGGCCGGCGAGCGCAGCGCCAGCGGCACCGCGACCCAGGCGAGCCGGATCTCGGTGAGCAGGCTCGCCACTTCATCGAGCAGCGCGACGCGGTTCTCCGCGTTGGCGCGCACCAGCTGGCGCGCCATGTAGTCGTACAGCTCATCGAGGTTGTGCGCCAGCGTGCCACCCTTCTGATGATCCAGGCTGCCGCGCAGTTCCGCGATCAATGCCACCGCGCGCTGCAGCAACTGGGCCTTCTGGCCCAGGTCGCGCCGCTCCAGGCAGCCGCGCGCGGCGCTGATCCGCTGCATGACGCCATCCATCAGCATCAGGATCAGCTGATGTGGATCGTCGGCGGCGATGCCGCCGTGGATGGCGACACTTTGATACGCAGCGAGCTTGCTGTTGTGGGCGGCCATGAATGCTCCAACCATGTTGGAGAACATAACGGCCATGGCGGCGCGGACTTTAGTGCCGCATTGGAACCTGAAACGCGCTAACCGCCGCTGATGATCTTGGAGGTGTTGGCGAGCTGCTGGGTCAGGTAATTGGACGTCTGCTGCAGCGATGACATCAGCGTATCAAGGGCATTGAACTGCTTCAGATAGCGTTGCTGTACGACCGCCATGCGCGCGTTCAGCGCCGTCTCCTGGTCGCTGACGTCCTTCTGGCCCGCGGCGAGGTTGACATCGCGGGCGGCAATCGCGCCGCCGCTGTCGAGCAGCTTGGTCACGGTGTCATTGAGTCGCGTGGCAATACCCTGCGGTCCGCTGAACAATCGGGCCACGCTGCCGCCATCGGCGGTCAGCGCGTTCTGCAGCTTGGTGCTGTCGACCGACATGGTACCGTCAGCCCCGGTGGTAATCCCGATGGCCGCGAGCGACGCGTAGGATGAGTTCAGGCCGCTGACCTGGTCGGTCATGCCGCGTGTCAGTTGAAACCGGGTGCCGCTGAGCAACCAGTCCCCCAGCAACGGTCCGCCGGTCTTGCTGGCGGCATCGTACTTGCCCAGTGACGCGAGCTGCCCCTGCATGGTGTTGTAGGCATCGACCAGCTTGCTGACGTTGGCCATGACTGCGGCCTGATCGTCACTGATGCCCAGGTTGAGCGTCGTGCCGAGCTTGGCCGACTTGAGGTTGAGGGTTACGCCGTCTATCGCGCCCGTCACGACATTGCTGGCACTGTGATGCTCCACGCCGGAGATCATCACGATGGCATCCTGTGGCAGCTGGGCTTCGGTGTAATGGGTGTCGCCGGTACCGGTGTAACTCAGCTGCGCCAGGCTGCCGCTGGCATTGCTGACCGCGACCTTGATGGCATTGCCGGCCCCGGTCGCTGACGAGGTCAGCACCAGTTGCGCGCCGCTGACGCCATAAACCAGCGTCGCCTTGACGCCGGGATTGCTGCTGGCGCTGTTGATGCTGTCACGCACGTCAGCCAGCGTCGGGCTGGTGCCGCTGACCGTGACGCCAAAGCTGGCGCTGCCCAGCGATATCTGCAGCGTGCCGGTGCCGACCACGCTCGCCGCACCGCCGGTGAAGGCCGCCGAAATGAGCTGTTCGGGCTGGGCGAGCTGTCGCACCTCGATACCATAGCTGCCAGGCACGGCGCCTGCGCTGGTGGTAGCGGTGAACACGGTCTCGTCCGCGGAGCTCGAGGTCATGGCCTGAAACTGGCTGACCGTGGTCAGCGGCGTGAGCGCCGACTGGAATGTGGAGATGGCGCCCTTGAGGCTGCCCATCGCCGAGAGCGAGGTGGCAATGCTCGAGGCCTGGCGCGTGAGGCGCGCCTCGAGCGGCGCACGGTCGGCGGCCACCAGCTGCGTGACGAGCGATTGCACGTCCAGCCCCGAGCCTATGCCCAGCGACTGGATCAGCCCTGCGCCGGTGCCGTTGCTCGCGCTGTTTGACGATGACACTGCCATGATGATCCTGTGATGGGCCTGTCAGGCCAGTACGTCGAGCACCGGGTGGTGCTCTTCCTGTTGAATCAATTGGGCGATGTGGACGATTTCCTCGGTAGGAATCTGTCGCACCAGTTCGCCGGTCGCCTTGTTGATGACCCTGACGATGGTCATGCCGGTCTTGGTGTCGACCGAGAAATGGAAACTGTTGCCGCTGCCGAGCGAATCGGCTATGCGCTGCGCGGCGCGACCGAACACATCCGGCGCGGGGGCCGCCGTGTGGGGCAGGTCGTTGCCGGTCGGCGCACTGTCGCGCGAGGTGCCGGGCAGCCGCAGTGGCGGGGCCGTGTTGCGGTTCGCCGTCGCCGGCACTGCGCTCGCCGGACTCAGGGATAGCTCGCTAGT
>CAVXRM010000006.1:0-89001 GCA_963764065.1 uncultured Gammaproteobacteria bacterium
TCCTCGTAGAAATCACCGAAGCCCGGCTGATAGAGACCGTTGAGCTGCGGGTTCGAGCTCGTCTTGTCCACGTCCACCGAACCGACATAGCGCCAGCGGGCACCGACCGTGAGGCCGCCCCACGGCGTGGCCCAGTCGGTGCCGAAGGTGTGTTTCCAGCGCGGCGTCGGTGCGTAGCAGACCGTACCGTAGAGGCCGGTGCAATCAAACGAGGCAGCTCAGCGGCGTCGGCTGGGTGCTCCAGTCTTCGGTCTTGCTGCCCTGCAGGGTGAAGTTCAGCTTGCCCATGGTGCCGATCGACAGGTTGTAGCGAGCCGTCAGGTCGTAACCCTTGGTCACCAGGCTGCCGATGTTCTGGGTGTTCGTATCGACGAACGAGGTGGTGTTTTCCCAGAGCGTGCCGGAGACCGGATCGCGATGGATGCGATCGCAATACACCGCGTCACCCGTCTTGGCGCAGTTGTTCAGGATCGTATCGGTCGACAGGTTCGTGATCGTGTCGTCGATCTTGATCTTGTAGTAGTCGAGTGACATCACGAAGCCCGGGAGCGCCGTGGGCTGCAGCACGAAACCGATCGTGTAGGTGTCAGCCTTCTCGGGCACCAGGTTCGCATTGCCGCCCGTGGTGTTGTTGATCTGCGCTGCCGGGTTGGCATCCACCTAGCCCGTTAGACGGTTGGCGAAGACCGGTGAAGCGCACTCCGCCTGGGTGTAAGGTGGCGAGTCGGCCCAGCACGGATCGGCATTGCCGCCCGCACCGACGAAGGCCGGCGCGTACAGGTCCGTGATGTTCGGCGCGCGCACCGCGCGGTTGTAGCTGAAGCGGACCGTCAGGTCCTGGATCGGCGCCCACTCGAGTCCCATCTTGTAGGTGTCGGTCTTGTAGCCCAGGCTGTAATCGGAGTAGCGGTAGCCACCGTCGAATTCCAGGTGGTGCACGCCCGGCAGGTTGTCGATGATCGGCACCTTCGTCTCGACGAAGTACTCGTTCACGTGGAACTCGCCCGACACCGGCGAGAAGGCGCCGTTGCCGCCCGAGGCCAGGCCGTTGGCAAAGATGTAGTCGGGCTTGAACGCGAAGTATTCCTGGCGGTACTCGCTGCCGAAGTTGACGACGATGCCGTCGGCGGCGCTCGGCATCTTGATACCGTACTTGCCGAGGTCACCGGTCATCGAACCGCTGAGGATGTATTCCTTCGAGGTCGCCGAGAAGGTCGACTGTGTCGTGATGTACTTCAGCTGGTCGGCCGTGACGCCGCCCTTCTGCCAGATGTTCCACGGTACGCAAGCCGAGGTCGGACTTGTCGACGAACGAGGCGCAGACCGTATTGCCGCTGACCGGATCGGTGACCGCGTCGAGGGCTCGGGTCACGCGATCGGCGTTCAGGAAGCCGTCCTGGTTGTCGCCGAAGTTCACGAAGCCGTACTGGCCGTAGACGTCGTAATTCCAGGCCTTGCCGAAATCACCCTTGAGGCCCATGACCTCGCGGATCGAGGTCGACTGGTAGTTGTCGACGCGACCACCACCCTCGACGTTGCGGCGCGCCAGCGAGAGGTGGATCGCATCGCCGGTGAGACCGTACTGCAACTGATTGGCGGCGAAGTTCGTTGAACCCGTCGGGCCCGTGCAGAACTGGTCGAGTTCCGTCTGCGTGAACAGCGGGTTAGAGCAATGCGTCGTGACTTCGACATACGCGAACGCACCACTGGGGCCGTATTGGGCGTGCGACTGGTTGAGCGCAAACATCGTCTCCGAGTACACGTTCACATGATCGGTGACGTCGAAGTTCAGGAAGGCGCCAGCCGTATAGCGCTCGGAGGCGCGCTGCGCGTAGCTGAGCGCACCGTAGTTGTAGCTGTCGGTCGACGCTGAATACGGACGGAAATCACCCGTGGTCTTGTCGACCGTGCCATTGACCAGCCGCACCGGCTTCGGAGCACCGCTCGTCGTGACGCTCAACGGAGTGTAGCCAAACATGCGGAAACGCCCGGTCGCACTGGTGCTTGAGCCGCCGCAGGCGACCGGATCCCAAGGCGCGCCGCCGGTGGGCGCGCTGCCCGCGGAATTGAGCGTACAGGCCGCATAGTCGAGCTGCGAGCCCGCGACCGGGGAGGTGTTCAGGTACGTGCCATAGGCCGTCGCATTGCCCTTGCCATCAGCAAAGTTCGCGCCGACCACGATCGACCAGTCGCGGTTCTGACCGCCGTCGAAGGTGCCAGGAACCGGAATGTTGGCGGCACGCAGGGCACCGACGGCCACCGCGTTGTTGTTCGAGTGGTGGTTGGTGCCGTAGTCGAAGTCAACCTTCACGCCGCTGAAGTGCGAGTCCATGATGAAGTTGACGACGCCCGCGACCGCGTCTGCACCGTAGGTGGCCGAGGCGCCACCGGTCAGCACGTCGACGCGCTCGATCATCGCAGCGGGGATCTGGTTGATGTCAGCGCTGCTGACGTTGTAAGGGCTGCCGCCCGGCTGCATGCGGCGGCCGTTGATCAGCACCAGCGTGCGGTTGGAACCCAGGCCGCGCAGGCTGACCGTGGCCGTACCGTCGGAGCTGATCGACTGGCCGGAGTTGCTCTCGGCGATCACCTGCGGCAGGTTGTTCAGCAGGTCTTCGACGCGCACCAGGCCCGTCTTCTGGATGTCGCCCGCCGTGATGGTGGTGACCGGAGCGACCGAAACGTCATTCGGCGAGGCTGCGATGCGCGAGCCCGTGACGATGACTTCTTCGAGCTCTTTGGCAGGGGCCGCAGCATTTTGCGCCATCGCAGCACTGCCGGCTGCCGCGGCTGCAGCAGCCAGGGCAAAGCGAACCGCGTGACGCACGTTCAGATTGATATTCATCAACTAACTCCCCGAAATAGTTCTTGATTACAAGACCGTTAAAGCTTCAAGCGCCACCGGAACCTTTCACGAAAATACAGGTCCGCCGGTTCACGCATGCCAGCTATTGCAGAAATACTACTACGGGAAAATTAAGAACACAAAGGTGGGCAACCAGAGGCCTGTGTTTTCGGGCCTAAATATGCACGTCTGGAGCCCGGCTGCAGCTGCAAGACATCATCTGTACCACTAAAACAACACCTGGATTGGCGGGTTTTACCCTAGAAGAACCAGCAGTTGGTTGCTACCGTTATGCGCAAATCGGCGCCAAAGAAGGGCGTCACCTCATGATAAAGATATGAGGGAAAGACGATCATCTGACCCGCGACCAGCCTGAGTTCAAGAGGCTGGAACCCGAACATCGGCTTGAGGTTTGCATTGGCGGGATCGCTGAATCCATTGGCTCCCAGACGCGGATCGAACAACCTCAGCATGCCGCTGTCCGGGTGAGGCCCGGAGCGGGCTGGCCCGCGCGCACGCAATACACAGCCGACCAGGATGCCATCGGGTGGTTGTGCGAGATGAACGATCCGGCATGTCGGGTGATGTGGAACCAGGTGTGGTTGTGCAGTTTGAGGTGCGAGAGCTGCTGTGGCTCGAGCGTGCTGGCCGCCAGCGCCGTGCTGGCCACGCCATCGAGCATGAAGCGGCGCAGTTCCTGCACGCAGGCCTCGGGCCAGGTGAAACAGGTTGAAGCGGCTCTCGTACAGCTCCTGCTGCGGAATGTGGCTGGGAGTGGGATTGCGGTGCTCGTCGTCCTCGCGGGCCAGGAACAACGCTTCGAGTTCGCGATTCAGCGTCTCGCAGGGCGCGAGCCGCGCTTCGGCCAGCGGCACGGCGAATACCGCGTTCAACTTGACGGCCGCGCTTACCACCAGGGTAGTCCCTGCTGTCCAGGCGCCAGGAAACGCAGCAACAAAGTCACCAGGACCAGCTCACCCTCGCCACGCAAAGTGGCTATTTCATGGCGGATCGAGGCCGGAAACACCGCCAGCTGGCCTGGCACCGGTTGCCAGGTCCGGTGCCCGGACAGGAATGGCGGGCGCAATAGTGTGTTGGTGGCATCGCTGAACATCGTGGCCTGGAAGGATTCGTGCAGCCTCAGCAGTCCGCTGTCGTGACGCGTGGCCGAAGGCTGCGGCGCCGCGACGCAGTAGACCGCACACCAAGCGGCATTCGCGAAGTTGCGCGAAGCGACGTTCCCGTCTGGCCGCACAATCGAATACCAGGCCCGCGGCTGCACCTGGAGTGCGCCGAACTGCGCTTCGCTGAACTGGTTAACCGAGCGGACCACTGACAAGGCCGCACCCGCTATGCCGCCCATCAGCCGGCGCACCGGCTCTTCCGGCCAGCTGAGCAGGTCGTCACGGCTGCGGAACATCGAAGGCAGTCGGCTCGACGGATCAGCCATTTCAGGCACGGCGCGTTCGGCAAACAGCGCCTCAGCCGCTGGATTCAGGCCGGCAGCCTCCGGAACCGTGGCCTGCCCGAACGGCGTTGCAAAGATCGGCTCGACCTGCGGGTAAAATACCGGTTCGGCTGGGTGCGAATCGGCGTCTGCCACCTCAATTGCCCGCGCCCTGCAGCAGCGACTTTCTCTGCATCGCCTCGACGCTGTCTCGATTCCCTTCCGAGCGCTTCGCCGCCGAGACCACCTGTTCCGCTGTGATGCAGGTGGTGGTTTCGAAGTGCGAGCCGATCTGGGGTTCGGTACGGCAGTAGAGCATCGTGCCATTGCGCTTGCGGGGCACATAGCCCAGCGAAGCCGCCAATTTTGCCGTGGCTTCGGCTTCAGCGGCCGCGGATGGACTCGCTGGCGCGGGCTGGCTCGCTGCGGCAGGCTGCGCAGCCAATGGCGCAACGGCTACCGGCGGTCGCGGTGCAGTGGGCACTGAGGCGCACCCCACGAGTCCGGAAATCCAGGCGACTGCGATTATTCGACGCAGAGCGATGCTCATTGAATCCTCCATACCCGGCATAGCAGGGAGGATTGTAGGCGCGCGGAATTTGCGCTGCACGCGGAATCTGGCGAGGCTCCCATAACCAGGTTCGGCCGTGTATAAGTACGCATGCTCATCGCCGAGGCCCTGGTGAAAGCGCTACGGCGACCGCATTGCGGTCGATGGCATTTCACTGCGCGTGAACGCGGGTGAGATTCTCGGCCTGCTGGGCCCGAATGGCGCCGGCAAGTCCACCACCATCGGCATGATCACCGGGCTCGTGACGCGCGGATGCCGGCACGGTAAGCGTCGGCGGTGCAACGCTGGCCCAGAGCCCGCTGGCTTTCAAGCGTCGCATCGGCCTGGTGCCGCAGGACCTCGCGCTTTACGAACAGCTCGGTGCGCTGGCGAACCTCGAGCTGTTCGGCGCCTTGTACGGCGTGGGCGGCGTGCGCCTGCGCGAACGCAGCCGGGCGGCCCTGGCGCTGGTGGGCCTCGCCGATCGTGCGCGCGACAAGCCCGAGACTTTCAGCGGCGGCATGAAGCGTCGCCTCAACATTGCCGCCGCGCTGGTGCACGATCCGGATGTGCTGCTGCTCGATGAGCCGACGGCCGGCGTCGATCCGCAGAGCCGCAATGCGATCTTCGAGAACCTGGAGGCACTGCGGCGCCAGGGCAAGGCCATCGTCTACACCACGCACTACATGGAAGAAGTGGAGCGGCTCGCCGATCACATCTGCATCATCGATCATGGCCAGGTGGTGGCCGACGGCACGCTCGCGCAACTGCTGCAGCGGCTGCCGGGCGGGCAGAACCTGGAGTTCGATCTCGAGGGTACAGCGCCGATCGCAGCGATCGCGGCACTGGCGGGTGTGCGACAGGCCGAGCTCATCGGTTCAAGGCTGCGCGTCGTCACCGATGACATGGCTGCCGTGGCGCCACCGGTGCTGCAGGCGCTGAGCGCGGCGGGCGTCAGGGTGCTGCGCATGGGTTCGCAGCGCGCCACACTCGAAGACGTGTTCCTGACACTCACCGGCCATCAGCTGCGGGATCGCTCATGAGCGCATTCTGGCAACTGGTCCGCAATGACCTGAAGCTCTATTTCTCCAACCGGCGCGCACTGCTGATGAATCTGCTGGCGCCGATCGTGATCGCCGCGTTCTTTGGCTCATTGTTCGGCGCGAACAAGGACGAGCCCACAGCCGCGATTCCCGTGGCAGTCACCGATCTGGATGGCAGCGCGGTCTCGAAGCAGATCGTCGCGGCGCTGGCCGCCGACAAGAACCTGGCGGTGCAGGCACTCGACGAAGCGGCCGCGCTCGAGCGCGTGCGCGCCGGCAAGCTGCAGGCCGACGTGGTGATTCCCAGGGGCTTTGGCGCCGCCGCCGGCATCGCGCTGTTCAGCGGCCGCGACAAACCGCAGATCGTGATCCACTACGACCCATCGCAGACGGTCGCGCTGCAGGTGGTGCGCGGCATGCTCGCGCAAAGCGTGATGCAGAATGTGAGCGCGGCGGTATTCTCGATGGCGGATGACACGCTTGCCCAGGCTCCGTGCCAATGTCGAGAACAGCAGCGGCATCAACCCCGACGCGAAGCGCGACCTGCGTGCGATCTTCGACAGCAGCGAGCGGCTGCAGCGGCGCGCGCAACAGCAGGCAGCGCAATCCCCCGGTGCAGCGGCGGATGCCGGCAACGTGCGGCCGGGATTGAGCCTGCCTTACACCTTGAGCGAACAGGAAGTGCGCGCCCGCCAGGACGTGCCCTACAACAGCTACGCGCATTCCTTCGCGGGCATGGGCGTGCAGTTCACGCTGATGATGGGCGTGGAAGTGGGCGTTGGCCTGCTGTTGCTGCGGCGGCTGGGGTTGTGGCGGCGGCTGCGTGCCGCGCCGCTGGGCAAGGGCACGCTGCTCGGCAGTCGAGTAGCCATGTGTGCGATCGCCGCTTTCACGTTGATGCTGGTGATCTACGCCGTGGGCATGCTGGTGTTCAAAGTGCGCGTACAGGGCAGCTGGCCCGGCTTCATCGGCGTACTGGCAGCCTTCAGCCTGATGACCGCTGCGTTGGGCATGCTGGTAGCCGCACTCGGCAAGACGCCCGAGGCCACGCGCGGCCTCGCCATCTTCCTGACCTTGATCCTCGTCATGCTGGGCGGCGCATGGGTACCGTCATTCGTGTTTCCGGCCTGGCTGCAGAAACTCACGGCCTTCGTGCCCACGCGCTGGGCGGTCGACGGGCTCGACGCGGTGACCTGGCGGGGGCTGGGCCTCGAGGCCGCCTGGTTCCCGATCCTGGCGATGAGCGCCTTCGCCGCGCTGTGCCTGGCCTTCGCGGTGCGCGTGTTCGACTGGGAAGAGTAGCGCCCACCCCGCTGGCGCGAGCGCTACTCCGCCGGCGTCAGCGTCATTCCGGCTGCGGCAGTATCACCCGTGGCAATCCCAGGGCTTTCGCACGCGCTTCGAGCTGTGCCAGGTCCTGATCGCGCAGCGCTGCCAGCGTAGCCTCCACCTGCGTGAGGTCCGCGAGGTCGTCGGCCAGCTGCTCGGCCTGCCCCTGTGTGGGCGCGTAGTCCGAACTCTGGATATCGCTGAACAGCGGCGCGATCTGCGAATACAGCTTGGCGCCTCCTTCGCGACCGGCCAATACGTCGTAGACCACCTCGGCCTGCGGGTTGTGCATGCGCAGTTCCAGCTCATCGCAGCGCTTGACGACCTGCGCCGCGGATTCCTGCAGATCCTTCGCGCCGGCGAGTTTTTCGGTGCGCGTCTTGAGATCCTGTGCCTGCTCGCGGATCGCGCGCACGGTCTCGATGTCATCGACCAGGCGGTCGAGCCCCGCGCGCGCCTGCAGCGCGAACTCCACGTTCTGCTGCAGCTGCGCGGCCGGCACCGGGCTGTGCGGATCGGCGGCGATGCTGCCGGTGCTGCTGTAGGTCTGGCCATCGAGCGAGAGTTTCAGCGTGTATTGGCCGGGCAATGCCATCGGACCGGTATCGGGATCGCCCGAATCGATCTTGGCGTGCGGCAGGCGCTTGGAGCCTTCGTAGCGCAGATTCCACTGCACGCGGTTGATGCCGGCATCGGTGGTGAGCTTGGGCTTGGCCTCTTCCTCGGGCTGGTCGGCGTCGTCGGGCGCATAGCGGTTCGGCCTCGCCACCGAGGTGAGCGTGCGCACCAGTTTGCCCTGCGCATCGTAGATCTCGAGCTTCAGCACGCGCGGGGTCGCGCCCGGCTTGTCCTTGATCTCGTCCTTCAACCAGTAGGTGATGTTCATGCCCAGCGGCGCGTTGGCCACCTCGCCCTCGCGCTTGAAATCCCAGCGATTGTCGAGCCGGAAGCGATAGGCCGCGCGCGGCGCGAACAGGTGCAGGGCTTCGTTCTTCACTTCCGGCGTGAAGGCGCGCAAGGCGCTCAGGTCATCGAGTATCCAGATGCCGCGGCGCGTGCCGAGGATCAGATCGTCGTGCTTGACCTCGATGTCGGCCACGCCAACCGCCGGCAGGTTGGTGCGCAGATCATGGAAGCTCGCGCCGGCATCGCGCGAGAAATACAGGCCACGCTCGCTGCCGACGTACAGCAGGTTGGCATCGGTGGGATCTTCGCGCAGCACATACAGGTGCTGATCCTGCGGCAGCGACTGGCCGAGCTGCTCCCAGCTCTTGCCGAAGTCGCGGGTGCGGAACAGATACGGGCGCACGTCATCGAGGCGGCGCGCGTCGACCACCACGTAGGCCGTGCCGCTGGCGCGATGCGAAGGCTCGATGAACTCCACGGTCGCCCATTGCGGCAGCTTGGCCGGCGTGACGTTCTTCCAGCTCTTGCCGCCATCCTGCGTGAGCTGCACCAGGCCGTCGTCGGTGCCCACCCAGATCTCGCCCGCATTGAGCGGCGATTCGGCAATCGAGAAGATCGTGTCGTAGTACTCGACGCCGGTGATGTCGCCAGTGATCGGGCCACCGGTCCACTGCTGCTTGCTCTTGTCATTGCGCGTCAGGTCGGGGCTGATCGCATCCCAGTGCGTGCCGCGATCGTCACTGCGGAACAGCACATTGGCGCCGTGGTAGATCACCTTGGCATCGTGCGGCGACGTGGCGATCGGCGCGGTCCACTGGAAGCGGTACTTCGCTTCTTTCGAAGGCACGCCCGAGAAATTGCGCGGATAGCGCGAGACCTGGCGATACTGGCCGGTCGCTTCCTGGTAATGCGTGATCACGCCGGAATATTCGCCGGCGAAATTGTGGCCGGGTTCGCTGCGGTCGTAGACGAAGTCACCGGCCTCGCCGCCACCGGCCAAATAGAAGTCGCCGAGGTTCGGGCCGCCGCTGTCGTCTTCACCGCTGCGCAAGGTGTAGGCCGGGCCGCTCGCGGTGCCCCAGTCCTGGATCGTGCCGCCCACATGGTAGGGCACCCGATCATCCACATCGATGTTGTAGAACTGCGGCGTCGGCAGCGCCGGCGCGGCCCAGGTGGCGCCGCCATCGCTGCTGAGTGCGATACCGCCGTCGTTGCCCGTCAACAGGCGACGCGGATTGGCAGGATCGATCCACACGTCGTGATGATCGCCGTGCGCGGGGCCTTTCACCGACTGCCAGCTCTTGCCGCCATCGATGCTGCGCAGCAGATTCACCTCGGGCACCCAGACGATGTTGGCATCGGTCGGGTCGATGGTCAGGCAGCTGTAATACCAGGCGCGCTGGCGCAGCACATGCGCAGCACTCACGTGCTCCCATTTCGCGCCACCATCATCGGAGCGGAACATGCCGCCTTCCTTCGCCTCGATCAGCGCATAGACGATGCGCGAATTGGAGGGCGCGACGCGCACGCCGACCTTGCCCCAGTCACCATCGGGCAGCCCTTTCTCCTTGAGCCGCTGCCAGGTTTCGCCACCATCGCTCGAGCGATACAGGCCACTGCCCGGCCCGCCGCTGGTCATCGTCCAGGGCAGGCGCTGCGCCTGCCACATGCCCGCAAACAGGATGTTGGAGTTGTTGGGATCGAAGGCGACATCGGAGGCGCCGGTGCGCTCATCGACGTACAGCATCTGCTGCCAGTTCTTGCCGCCATCGGTGCTGCGATACACACCGCGATCCTTGCCGGGGCCGAAGGGCGAGCCCAGCACCGCCGCGAACACTACGTTGGCATTCTTCGGATCGATGGCGATGGTGCCAATCTGTCCGCGCAGCTTCCAGACCTGGTTCCAGGTCTTGCCGGCATCGACCGATTTGAAGATGCCGCTGCCGAAAGCCACATTGCCGCGGATGTTGGCTTCGCCCGTGCCCACGTAGACGACATTGGGGTTCGAGGCCGCCACGGCAATCGAGCCGATCGAGTTGGTGGGTTGATCATCGAAGATCGGCTGCCAGTCGCGGCCGCCGTTCTCGCTCTTCCACACGCCGCCCTGCGCAAAGGCCGCGTAGTACACCAGCGGATCGCCGGGTACGCCGACGACGCGATCGACGCGGCCGGTAACGGCCGGGCCGAGGGCGCGGAACTTCAGCGCGCCATATTCGGATTTGGGTTTCTCGGGCGCCGCGGTGACGGCCGCGTACAGCGCCGCGACCGGCGCCAACAGGGCCAGCAGGATGGCCAACAGGATGGCGATAGACCTCGTGGATGCAGCGCTGCGCATGATCAACCCCCCGATTGCCGGAGCTCAGGGCGCTCGGCGTTATTTGGTGAACTCGGCTTTCGCCTGCCGTATTCTCCGCTGTCATGCTCAGCCGACGCAAACTGCTGGAATCGGGCGCCGCCCTCGCCGCCAGCACGCTCATGGGCGCTCGTGCCGCGCGGGCCGCGGCGCCCAGGACGCTGCTGATCCTCGGCGGCACCGGATTCATCGGCCCGCACCTGACCCGCGAAGCGCTGCGGCAGGGCTGGAAGGTCACGCATTTCAATCGCGGACGCCATAACGAGGACGTCGCCGCGGGCGTCGAGACCCTGATCGGCGATCGCGCCGGGCAGCTCGACGCCCTGCGCAATCGCCACTGGGACGCGCTCATCGACGACACCGGCTACATCCCGAAGTTCGTCAGGCAGTCGGCCGAGCTGCTCGAATCGCAGACCCGCTATTGCCTCTATATATCCAGCATCTCGGCCTACGCGGGTTTTGCGCGGCCGAACGACGAGGATTCGCCGACCGCTACGCTTGCCAATCCCGACGAAGACATCGTCAGCGACGAAACCTACGGGCCGATGAAGGCCGAGTGCGAACGCGTTACGCAAAAGATCTTCGGCTCACGTGCCTGCATCGTGCGCCCGGGCTACATCGTGGGCCCGCTCGATCCTACCGATCGCTTCACGTACTGGCCGGTGCGCTACGCGCGCGGCGGTGCGATGCTCGCGCCCGGCACGCCGCGCGATCCGATCCAGGTCATCGACGTGCGCGACCTCGCGGCCTGGCTGATGCAGCTGGTGGATGCGCGCACCACTGGCGTCTTCAATGCGGTCTCGCCGGTCGGCGCGTTCACGATGGGCGGACTCATCAGCGCCTGCCAGCATGCCGCGCGGCGCGCCGGCACCAGGGTGGACTGGGTGCCCGAAGAGTTCCTGCAGCAGCACTGGACGGCAGCGCAGCTCGACCTGCCGCCCTGGTCGCCACTGCACGGTGATTCCGCTGGCGCGTCGCTGACTTCGAGCGCGCGTGCCATCAAGGCCGGCCTGCGCACGCGCTCCCTGCGCCGCACTGTCATCGACACGCTCGCCTGGTTCCGCACGCTCCCTGAAGATCGCCAGGCCAAACTACGCCCGCTGATCGAGCCCGAGCGTGAGCTCGACACGCTGAAGAACTGGCAGCTCAGCGCAGCTCAGGCAAATCCGCGGTAGTCCGCGCGTAACGCGGCGGAGCGATTGATCCCAGCAGGCGCTCACAGGCGGCGCCGATCGACAATACCTGTTCGTCCGACCATGCCAGGCCAATCACGGAAAGCCCCACCGGCAGCCCCTTGACCTGGCCCATCGGCACGGTCAGGTGCGGATAGCCGGCGATGGCGGGCAGATTGCCCGGGCCGGAGCCGTTGATCGCATCGCCGTTCACGGGATCAATGGGCATCGCCGGACCCTCGGTGTAGGCGATCAGGGCCTGCAGCTGGTGCGCGGCAAACAGTTTGTCGAGCCCGTCCTTGCCCGCTTTGCGGAGGCTCTCCGCGCGTGCTTGCAGATAGCCCGCGTCCTGCAAGCCACTGGTCGCCTGCGCATGCTCGAAATGTTCCTGTCCGAACAGCTTCAGCTCGCGCTCAGCGTGCGCATGGTTGTACGCGATCAGATCTGCCAGCGTACGCGTGGTCACGGTCGCCGGCGTCGTAGCCAGGTAGCTGTCGAGGTCGGCCTTGAGTTCGAACAGCAATACGGTCAGTTCCATGTCGCCGAGCTTGTCGGTGTCGGGCGGCTCGACCTCGACGATGGTGGCCCCTGCCGCGCGCAGACGCCTGGCAGCACCCGCCAGCAAGGCCTGCACTCCCGGCAGGGCATTGGGCGCCGACAGCAGACCGATGCGCACGCCGCTCAGATTCATGTTCGCATCGACTTTGTTGGCCTCGGGACGATGGTTATCCGCATCGCGAGTGGCCGCATCGAGGGCGTCGGTGCCGGCGATGACCTGCAACAACAGGGCCGCATCGGCCACCGTGTGCGCGATGGGCCCCGGCGTATCCTGGCTGTGCGAGATGGGCACGACATGCGTGCGTGAGACAAGCCCGACAGTAGGCTTGATGCCGACCACGCCGTTCATGGATGAGGGACAGCTGATCGAGCCATCCGTCTCGGTGCCAATGGCCGCCGCCGCGAGGCTGGCCGCCACGGCTGCCCCGCTGCCCGAACTGGAACCGCAGGCGCTGCGATCGAGCGCATAGGGATTGCGCGTCTGGCCACCGACCGCGCTCCAGCCGCTGATCGAACTCGTGGAACGCATGTTGGCCCACTCGGACAGGTTGGTCTTGCCGAGGATCACGGCGCCGGCAGCACGCAGGCGCGCCACCAGCGGCGCATCGCGACCGCTGCGATTGCCGGCCAGCGCGATCGAGCCGGCGGTGGTGGCGATCGGATCGGCGGTCTCTATGTTGTCCTTGATGAGCAGCGGAATGCCGTGCAACGGCCCGCGCACCTGCCCGGCGGCACGCTCGCGATCGAGGGCGCGCGCCTGTGCGCGTGCCTCGGGATTGAGCGCGAGCACGCTGTGCAGTGTCGGCCCCGCGCGATCGATGCGGGCGATGCGCGCCAGGTAGGCATCGACCAGCTGGAGCGAAGTGACGCGGCCCTGCGCCTGCGCGGCCGATAGTTCGCTGATGTTCTTGCCCACGACCTCATAGGGAGCGGCGGCAGCCAGGCTGCTCATTGCCAGGAAACCCAGCGGCGCGAGCCAGCTGTAGCGGGCGATTTTTGAGTTCCATCGAACGTACTCCTGATGGTCGAGCGCCAATTCCGGGAATTACCGGAAGACATTGTGGCATGTCGCTAGCGTTCGCGCCGACTGCCGGGCAAGCTCGCGGATTTGACGACCTTCTGTACAGTCTGTACAGTTTGGAAAAGGAGCGCCATGGCTACCAGAAGACAACGTGGTGTCGAAGAAGCTCGCAGCCAGTTGCCGCAGTTGCTCGAACAGGCTGCGACCGGTACAGCCACGATCATTACCCGACACGGCAAACCGGTGGCGGCGCTGGTGCCACTCGACACCTACGGCGCAGCGGGCCGGCAGCAATCCGTGTTGCCGCTGGCCGGCACGGGCCGTGGCCTGTGGGGCAAGGCGAGCTCATCGACTATCAGGAAAATGCGCGGCGAATGGACGCTGCTGTCGAGCTAGTTGCCGACGGGCGCGACAACGTGACAGCAGCCCTGCCCTGCGTGCGCGCCGACAACACGCCGCACCATCGACACGGCGCCCATTGTCTACCAGCTGGAAGGGCATCCAGGACACGCGCACGGTTCCGGGCAGTCTTCGAGGCGCACGCCGCTGGCCGGCTGGTATTCGCGACCACAACCATCACGCTGGCGGAATTGCTGACCGGGCCGCTGACAAGCAGGCAACGAAGCCCGGCGCGGCGCTACCACGCGCTGCTGCAGGATACCTGGCACGCGCGCTCGTATCGGCAGCTCGCGATCTGGAACCAGGTATTCGGCGGCGATGGTGAAGGCGTAGCCTGGAGCCAGGCGAACAATGCCGTCACGCTGGTTGCGGCCGAGTTCATGACCGATGCGCGCCAGGCGGCGGCCTGCCTGCGAATACCGGCGATCCCAATAACTGGCTCGATGCACCATCGGCCGGATTTCAGCAACCCGGACTGTTTCCCGTCGTCACTCCGCTGGCTACGCCGAGTGCGCGGCTCGATCGCACCGGCAAGGTGTTCTACACCACCACGAGGTTCGCGGCTCTATCGCACGACCGCCAACGGTAGCGCGCGCTTCTGATATTGCCTGGCAGCAGGTGGTGCAATTTGGCAGCACCACAGGCACCGAGCTGCATCATGCCGCCAGGTCTGGCATTCCACGGAGCCTGCATCCGAGCAACCCGAAACTGATCTCGATGACCGGCGCGGGCGGCCGGCCGCTGATCTCGCAGGATGGCGGCAATAGCTGGGCCGGCACGAATACCACGCTGATCAACCTGGTGCCGGGCTACGAGGGCTTCAACAGCTCGACCGCATGGACCAGCAACAACACCGTCTACTACGCCTCGGAGGGTCGCGACCCGGGCGTGGTGCACGTGGTGAAGAGCAGCGACCTCGGCGCGACCTGGAGCGAGGCCGACTTCGGGCTGCCCGATGTTGCGGTCAGCGACCTGGCGGTCGACACGCGCGATCGCTCCGGTCGCACGCTCTACGCCGCCACCGATCTGGGCGTCTACTGGACGCGCGACGGCGGCGGCAGCTGGACACTGTTCGGTGCGGGCCTGCCCAACGTGTCGGTGCGCAGCCTGTACCTGTCACCCGAGGGCGAGTTCATGCGCATCGCGACCTACGGCCGCGGTGTCTGGGAAGTCGACCTGGAACATTGAGCGCCCGGCGGAGCACGCTGATAGCAAAGCGGCGGGCATGGGCCCGCCGCTTTGCCGATGGCGGCCACTATCAATGGCAGCCGTCACCGCCCTTGTCGCAACCACACGAACCACCGGCGCTGCCCGCCGCGCCCGACGCAGCGCCCGCGCGCTGCCGCCAGCGTCGCGGACCGAGCTTGCGCGCGGCATAGATCGCCGCAGCCACCACCAGCACGCCGACAACGATCTGCTGCCACATGATCAGGCGCCCGCCGTGAGGGCCAGCGTGATGCGATAGGTGGCGAACGACGCGATGTACGCCAGCGCGAACAGGTAGCCCGCCATGATCAGCGGATAGCGCCAGGAGTTGGTCTCGCGCTTGACCGCGGCCAGCGTCGACAGGCACTGCGGCGCGAACACGTACCAGGCGAGCAGCGACAACGCGGTGGCCAGCGACCAGCTCGTGCGCGATCATCGGCGCGCAGCTGCGGCGGCCACGCTCGTCGCCGACGGCCGACAGCGCGTACACCGTGCCGAGCGCGCCGACCGCCACTTCGCGCGCCGCCAGGCCCGGCACCAGCGCGATCGAGATCTGCCAGTTGAAGCCGATCGGCGCGAAGACGTGCTCGCAGCGCGCGGCCCAGCATGCCGGCGATGCTGTACTGGATCGCCGGCCCGGTGGCGCCGGCCGGCGGCGCGGGAAAGCTCGACAGGAACCACAGCACGATCATCAGCGCGAGGATGATGGTGCCGACGCGCGTCGAGGAAGATGCTCGCGCGCTCCCACAGGCCGAGCACGCAGGTTGCGCAGGTTGGGCCAGCGGTAGTCCGGCAGCTCCATCAGCAGCGGGTGGTAGCGTGCGTGCGTGCCGCGGCGCGCTTCATCACCAAGGCCACGACCATCGCGCCCAGCGACGCCGGCGACGTACAGCGCGAACAGCACCAGGCCCTGCAGGTTGAACAGCCGCCGACCGTGCGCTGCGGGAATGAACGCGCCGATCAGCAGCGCGTACACCGGCAGCCGCGCCGAGCAGGTCATCAGCGGCGCGATCATGATGGTCGCCAGCCGGTCGCGCGCGTTGGGGATGGTGCGCGTGGCCATGATGCCGGGAATCGCGCAGGCAAAGCTCGACAGCAGCGGAATGAACGCGCGCCCCGAGAGCCCGACGCGTGCCCATCAGGCGGTCGAGCAGGAACGCGGCGCGCGGCAGGTAGCCGGAGTCCTCGAGCAGCAGGATGAAGAGGAACAGGATCAGGATCTGCGGCAGGAACACGAGCACGCTGCCGGCGCCGGCGATCACGCCGTCGACCAGCAGGCTGCGCAGCGGGCCGTCGGGCCATGCTGGCACTGCACCAGCGCGCCGAGCGCGACCATGCCGTCCTTGATCGCGTCCATCGGCACACTTGGCCCAGCTGAACACGGCCTGGAACATCAGGAACAGCAGCACCGCCAGCAGGATCGGCCCCACGACCGGGTGCATCACGACGCGATCGATGCGCGTCGAGCGCGCGGGCTGCGCAGCGGCTCGCGTAGCCGGCAATGGCGAGGATGCGGCGCACCTCGCGCTGCGTGGCGGCGATTTCCTCCGAGGTGTCGGTGGGCTCGGGCGGCTTCAGCACCCGGTGCCGGCCGGTCGATGCGAGTTGCACCAGGTCTTCGTCGGCGGCGCGCTGCGCGCTCATCCGCTCCACTTCCGCGCGCCGCGCATCGCATCGAGCGCCGCGACCAGTTCGCGCTCGCCGGCGTGCGCGACCGCGACGGTCTCGACCACCGGCAAGCCGAGCTCGGACTCGAGCCGCGCGCGATCGAGCTGATGCCGCGGCTGTGCGCGACGTCGCTCATGTTGAGCGCCACGATCATCGGCTGGCCCAGCCGCTCGCAGCTCCAGCACCAGGCGCAGGTTCAGGCGCAGGTTGGTGGCGTCGACCACGCAGACGATCAGGTCGGGCGCGGCCTCGCCGCGCAGCTTGCCCGTTGACCACATCGCGCGTGATCGCCTCGTCGAGCGTGGCCGGCGCCAGGCTGTAGGCGCCGGGCAGGTCGAGCAGCGGTAGTGCCGGCGCCGGTCGGCGCTGTGGAACAGGCCTTCCTTGCGCTCGACGGTGACGCCGGGATAGTTCGCCACCTTCTGGCGGCTGCCGGTCAGGCGGTTGAACAGCGCGGTCTTGCCGCAGTTGGGCACGCCGACCAGCGCGACGCGGCAGGACTCGGCAGTCTCGGGTTTCGGGCTCACGGCTTGCCGCCGCCCACGGCCTCGGGTCTCACGAGCACGGCGCGCGCCTCGCGACGCCGCAATGCAAATACGCTGGCGCCCACACGCACGGCCAGCGGATCGCCGCCGGGCCACACCTCTTCGATGACCTGGACCATCTCGCCCGGCACGAAGCCGATTTCGATCAGCCGGCGGCCAATCGTGGCACCAGTGGAATCACCGACCATGCCGGCATCGGTCTCCAGGATCTCGGCGACTACGCCCCGATCGCCCTTGTGCAGGCTGGCCAGCGGTACGCTGGCAGGCACAGGCGAACGGCGGGAGCTGTCCATAGGGGGCCCTGGATGTTAATGAGAATGACTCGCATCTGGAATATAGTCCATCCGGGCCGCTGGCGCCACTGTGGAAACTACGCCGCGGGTCGCGGTTTTGGAGGCCCGGCGCGGTTCAGAATCCATTCATCAGCAACCCCCTATGCTGAGCCTGCCTGTCCGTATAACTGGAGTGCTTTATGTCCGCTCGCAATCGCCTGCTGGTTGCCGCCGCCGGTGCGCTGGCCCTGCTCTGCGCCCAGGCCCCCGCCTTTGCCGACCCGCCGGGCTGGTCCGACGGTTACAGCGACCATGGCCAGGATCGCGACGAGCGCGACCGCAATGATCGCCCGCACGACAATCGCGACAACGCCCACGAGCGACGCGACGAACGGCACGAAGAGCGCCGTGACGACCGGCGCGATGATCGACATGAGGATCGCCACGACGATCGCGGCGATCATGGCTATCGCGGCTACGGCAGCTACGGCGGCTATGGCGGTTACGGTGGCTATCGCGGTTACGGCGGCGATCGCTGGCCGCGCGACTACGGCGTGGTCGGTCGCGGACGCTGCGACACCGATGGCGTGATGACCGTATTCGGCGCGGTGGCCGGCGGCATCATCGGCAATCGCAGCGCCTCACCGGCGAACCGCGGCATTGCCACGGTGTTCGGCGCCATCGCTGGCGGCATCATCGGCAACGCGGTGGGCAGCGCCATCGACGACAGCGACCGCGCCTGCATTGGCCAGTCACTCGAGCTGGTACCCATCGGCCGTCCGGTGGTCTGGCGCAATCCGCGCAGCCACATTGACTGGCGCATGGTGCCGGTGCGCGATGTGTCGCGCGACTGCCGCGAGTTCGACCTGGTGCGCGGCCCCGATGGCCGCAACGGGCACGAGCGCGTGGTGGCCTGCCGACGCGAGCGCGGCCACTGGGAGTTCCGCGGCCGCTAGGCGCGGCTGCTACGCGCCGCGGCGCCTGCCCACCAGGCGCGCGATCAACGCATCGAGCGAGAGCACACCGGGTCCGCGCGCCAGCAGGATCAGCAGGAACGCCACCCACTGGATGTGCGTGGGCCAGGCATTCGGATACACGAGCGTCTGTATCACCGTGATCATGCCGAGGTACGCCAGCGCGACCGCGCGCGTACCCAGCCCGAGCAGCATCAGCACGGCGCCACCGAGTTCCATCGCAGTGGCGGCGTAGGCCGCGATCTGCGGCGGAATCAGCGGCACCTTGTATTCTTCCGCGAACAGATTGAGCGTGCCGGCCCAGTCATCGAGCTTCACCGAGCCCGAGCGCCAGAACACTACGGCGGTGGCGAGACGCGCCACCAGTGCGATGAAGCTGTAGGGGATGCGTTCCAGCAGGTCGCGCATTCTGGTGAGCAGGCCGCCCGCTGCTGCCGCGCCCGCGGCATTGCTGTCCGAAGTTGTGTTTGCGCTTGTGTTCATTGGCCTGCCCCCATGGCGGCATTGTTGTGGGTTGCGACGCGCACGAAGCGCGCCTGGAGAATTTCCTGTTGCAGCTGTGCGGCCACTTCCGCCTCGGGCGACTCGTCCGCCGTCAGCGCTGTGGCCAGTGCCGCCTCGCTCGTGCCGCCATCGAGCACCACACGCAGATAACTCGCCGCGGCAGCGCCCAGCGGTTGCAGCATCACGCCAGCCGCGGCGCGCCACATCGCAAAATGCTGTTCGCCACACGTGAGATCGATCGCGGACAGCGTTGAGGCGTCATCGGCCAGGATGGCCTCGCGCAGTGCCGCGACCGGATAGTTTGAGGAATGCACCAGCAAGCCGGCAGTGAAATACAGGTTCAGCTCGCCGTGCAGTGGCACCGCAACGCCAGCATGGCAATCATCGGGCACGCGGCGCGCCAGCTCATCGAAGCGCGCGTCGAACTGCGCCAGTGCGCGCAGGTACGGCAGGTTGCCGGTGCCGGGAAATCCATCGATGAACTCGGCAAAGCCCTTGCCCCAGCTGCCGAGCTGTGGCGCGCGCGGCAGCTGCGCACGCGAAAATTCCACCGCCATGCGATCGAAGAAGGCTTCGCCCACCAGGCGATCGACGGCGGGATAGGTCTGTCGCAGCGCGTGGCTCAGGCCACCGAGTACCGTATTGCGATGTACCCGCATTCCCTCGGCGCCAGGCATGGCACCGGCGAACAGTGCTGCGGGCAGCTCGCGCCCTGCATCGTCCGCGGCCAGCAAGGCTTTGGCCATGCGCGATTGCAGTGTCGCCAGCGACCAGAGTGCGGGCGCGGCCTGCAGGCCGGCAATGTCAGGCGTGCGCTGCATTGCCCTGGTTCCTGAAGTCGGAGCGGCCAGTGCGAGCGAGCGCTAGCGAGGTGAAATCATCCTGCAATTGCTGCGCGTGCTGCGCTTCCTGCTGCAGCACCGTGAAATCCGGCAGACGCGTATCCCACTCGAGCAAGGTGGGCAGCACGCCAAAGTGCGCAATGGCGGCTTCATACAAAGACCAGACATCGGCGCACACGCGATCGCCGTGATCGTCGATGCGCAGCTCGGCGCCATCGGCCGTGGCGACCACCGCGTGTCCGGCCAGGTGCATCTCGCCCACGCTGCGACGATCGAGCGCCTGGCTCCAGTGCCTCAGCACTTCACGGGCATCGCGGCGCTGATTGCGCGCGCTTACGTAGATGTTGTTGATATCGAGCAGCACGCCGCAGCCGGTGCGCTGGACCACCGCCGCGAGGAATTCCGCCTCGCTCATGTCAGCGGCGGCGTAACAAAGATAGGTGGAAGGATTCTCGATCAGCAGCGTGCGAGCCAGCGCCTGCTGCACCTGCTCGACATTGCGGCAGACGATGGCCAGCGCTTCTTCGGTATACGGCAGCGGCAGCAGATCGGGCAGATAGTCACCGTTGGCCACGCTCCAGGAGAGATGATCGGAGATCAGGCCAGGTGCGAGTCGATCGCTCAAGTCGCGCAGTCGCGCCACATGCGCAGCGTCTACACCGGCTGCCGAACCCAGCGAGAGGCCTACAGCGTGCAGCGACAGCGGGTAGTGCGCGCGCACCCGCTCGAGCTCAGCCAGCGCGGCCTCATCGGCCATGTAATTCTCGGGATGAACCTCGAACCATGCCGCGGCCGGTCGCTCGTTTGCCACCATCGGTTGATGAGGCAAACGCAGCCCGATTCCGGCGCGGGCCGGAATCGGGCTGCTGGCGAACACCTGCGACATCAGCCCTTGGTCAGGCTGCCGTTGGCCAGCTTGGCGCAAACGCCAGCGGGCAGTTCCACGAACGAGGTCTTGTCCATGGCCTTGGTCGACTGGCCCGCGCAGGAATGATCGCCCGCGGCGCAATCGTTCTTGCCGGCCTTGTTCACGCCGAAGCACTTTTCCATGGCGGGCTTGTCCATCGCCTTGTCGGTGCCAGCGGCGGCGGCAGTGCCGGCGATGACGAGGGCGGCGGCGCCGAGCAGTGCGGACAGGGTCGCGGTCTTGAGGGAAATCGCTGACATGAGTTACTCCAGTTTTGATTGTGGTTGCTGATCAATGGGCCCGGGCGTCGCCAGCCTTGCTGGCGCTCGCCGCTGCGGCTACCCATATATCGTTGCGATCGGGCCAAGGTTACACGATGATCCTTGCCATGGTCCCGGGCACGCAAGCGCAACTGCAGGAAGCCGCCTGGGCCGGGCTGATGCGGGCGGCGCAGAACGGCGACGCCAACAGCTACGAGCAGCTGCTGCGGGCGATAGTTCCTTTCATCAGGAGCCTGGCGCGCCGCTACAGTCGCGGCGCCAGCTCCGCTGAAGATGTGGTGCAGGACGTACTGCTGTGCGTGCACCGCATACGCCACACCTGGGACCCGGCGCGGCCCTTTTGTCCCTGGCTCGCGGCCATTGCCGCGCGGCGCGGCATTGACAGAATCCGCCGCGATTCGCGCATAGCCCGCCATGAGTTCAACGACGAGGCGGCCTATGAAACCTTTGCCGCCCCTGCAGCGAATAACGAAACAGGAGCCTTGCGCGCCGCCGAACAGATCGAGCCGCTGCTGGCGGCGCTCCCGGAGCGCCAGCGCCAGGCGCTGGAGGCAACCAAGCTGCGCGGCCTGTCGCTGGCGCAGGCCGCTGAGGAATCGGGCCAGAGTGTCGCGGCTCTGAAGGTCAACGTGCATCGCGCCGTGAAATCACTGCGGCGCCTGCTGGGAAACGATGGATAGGAATGTGGAGACCGATCGCCTGATAAGCACGCTGGGCCAGGGGCTCAGTGCCGTCAAACCGCTGCGGCCGCCGCAGTGGCGGGCATTGCTGTGGCTGGCGCCGCTGGCACTGCTGGTCGTGGCGGCGCTGTGGCGCTACGCGAACCTGGCGGCGATGGCCCATCGCCTGGCCGAACCGCGCCTGGCACTGGAGTGCCTCAGTGCACTGCTGACCGGCGTGATTGCCGTCGTGTCCGCGTTCTATCTCTCGCTGCCCGATCGCTCGGAGCTGTGGCGCTTCGCGCCCTTGCCGCCGCTCGCCTTGTGGCTGGCCTGCAGTGGCGTGGGTTGCCTGGAGAACGGCCTGGGCCTGGGCCCGGCCGGTGATCGGCTGGGCGAAAGCAGCGGCTGCTTCAAGTTCATCGTGATGGTCAGCTTACCGATTGCGGTCACGCTGTTCCTGGTGCTGCGCCGTGCACGGCCCCTGCTGCCACTACGCGTGGCGCTCAGCGGCGCACTCGGCGTGGCCGCGCTGGCGGCCTTCGTGCTGATGTTCTTTCATCCCTTCGAGATCACGCTGATCGATCTCGGCGATGCACGCGCTGGCCGTGCTCCTGGTGGTCGCGCTGGCAGCGCTGCTACGACGCACGGCACTGGCGCCGGCGGGCTGACTGCGCTGACCCGACGCCAGTGCGGCGCCAGGTCAGCGATCAGGCTGCGACTTAAGCCGCGACCGGGATCTGCCGGCCGAGCATCTTCTCGATCGCGCGCAGGCGATCGCGCTCATCGCGACTGACCAGCGAGACCGCCTCGCCACTGCAGCCGGCGCGGCCGGTGCGGCCGATGCGGTGCACGTAGTCTTCCGGCACGTGCGGCAATTCGAAATTCACCACGTGCGGCATGTCCTCGATGTCGAGGCCGCGCGCCGCGATATCGGTGGCGACCAGCACCTGGATACGGCCGCGCTTGAAATCCTCGAGCGCGCGCGTGCGTGCGCCCTGCGACTTGTTGCCGTGGATCGCCGCGCAGCTCAGGCCATCCTTCTCGAGGCGCTGCTGCAGGCGGTTGGCGCCGTGCTTGGTGCGCGTGAACACCAGGCTCTGGCGCTTGCCGCCGGTATTGAGGATGCGCGTCAGCAGCGGATGCTTGTCACCGCTTTCGACGTGGTACACGCGATGATCGACCAGCGCGATCGGCGCATTGCGCGGCGCGATGTCGATGCTCTCGGGGTTGCGCAGCAGGCCGCGCGCCAGCTCACGGATCTCGCTGGAGAAGGTGGCCGAGAACAGCAGGCTCTGGCGCTCTTTCGGCAGCGCTGCGATCAGCTTGCGGATCGGGCGGATGAAACCCATGTCGAGCATGCGATCGGCTTCGTCGAGCACCAGGAAATTGATGGCGCTGAGGTCGACGGCGCGCTGCTGCAGGTGATCGAGCAGGCGTCCGGGCGTCGCGATGATGATGTCCACGCCCTGGCGCAGCGCATCGACCTGCGGCTTGGGGCTCACGCCGCCGAAGATCAGCACGCCACGTTGCGGCAGATGGGCACCCAGTTCGCGAAACGACTCGGCCACCTGGGCCGCGAGTTCGCGCGTGGGCACCAGCACCAGTGCCCGCGGTGCGCGCGCACCACGCGGCGCGGGCTGCTGCTCCTGCAGCTTGTGCAGCAGCGGCAGCGCAAAGGCCGCGGTCTTGCCGGTGCCGGTCTGGGCGGCGCCGAGCACGTCGCGGCCTTCCATGACCAGCGGGATGGCGCGCGACTGGATCGGCGTAGGAGTCTGGTAGCCGGCGTCGTTGACGGCGCGCAGCAGTTCAGGATGCAGATTGAAATTACTGAAAGACAAAAAATTCTCCAAAATGAATGAGCCCGGAGCGCGTTGGCGCTGTCGGTACGGGCGATAAAACCGTTGAGGCAATACACCGCAACCATCGAACGGCCCGTTGCAATGCAAAAGCGCAATGCACGGCGGCCGACCGGCGCGGTCAGGTTTGCAGGAGGGGCGATTGATCCCGGCTATTGCGGGAGTTCAGAAGAACCTCGGCACGTGGGACCGACGCCCACGTATTCGACAAACTCGGGGTGCACTTTACAGCAACTGGCCCGGCTGCGCGAGCACGCATTTCACAATACGTGCCCCGCAGCCGCGCCAGCGGGGGTTTGCAGGGCTATCAGAGGCTGAAGCGGCGGCCGATCGACACGCCATAGACCAGCGGATCCACCTTCACGTCGCCGATGCTGGCGCCGTTGACCGCGGCCTTGGCCTTGATCCAGATGTAGCGCACATCGATGCCCAGCAACCAGTCTTTGCCGAGCGCGAAATCGCCGCCGGCCTGCACCGCCGGGCCGAAGGAGTTCTTGACCGAGAGTTTCGTGCCAGCCAGCGCGCCAGTGGTTTGCTTATCGAATATAAGAGTGTAGTTGACGCCCGCTCCCAGGTACGGATCGAACCCGCCACCAGGATTGAAGTGATACTGCAGCGAAATCGTCGGCGGCAAATGCTTGATCGACCCCACTTTCGAATTGTCGGCGTTCAGGCGGATGTCGTGCTTGAAAGGCACGGAACCCAGCACATCGAGCGCGACATTCCTGGTGAAGTACCACTCCGCCGCCAGCGACAGCGTGGCATTCGAATCAACATGGACGACAGCATTGTTGTCCGACTTCGGATCGACATTGTGGACGCCGGCGCGCAACACCAGATCACTTGCGCCAGCGCTACCGATTGCGGCGGCGGATCCGGCCAGCAGCAGCAACGTCGGTAACTTGTTCATCATCACTTCTCCTTGGGTCATACGGAATCGACTCCGCCACCTTAACGAGGGCGGCTGACGGCCCGATTGACCACGCGCAACGGCTCGGTCGCGCTGGCACTAGGGAGATTCCGCAGCGACTAGCGGTTTCCCGCAATGTCGTGCGCCGGCATGGCCTTGGTATAAACGGCCCATGGCACTTAAAAACAACGCGCTCCGCCTGGCCACCGCGACCGCGAATTGCGACTGCTGCTTCATGGAGTCGCACTGCTGGCCCGGAATCGAGGCGCACAGCGGCGAAGTGCACGTCAAGCGCGAGCCGACGCTGATGCCAGAGAACCTGTTGTGGCGCGAAGCTGCCCTGTTCAACGGGCTGTATTTCGTGCGCAGCGGCGCCATCAAGGTTTACGAGATCGACCTGAGTGGCGAGGAGCGAATTGTGCAGTTCGCCTTCGCGGGAGACCTGCTGGGCCTGGAGGCGCTGGCAGCAGGGCGCCATGAAAACAGCGCCGTGGCGCTGATCGAGACCATGCTCTGCAAACTCCCCTGGCCGCCGCCGGCGGCCGACCATGTGCTGCTCGAGCGCTTGCTCAGGCGCGCCAGCGTGCAGCTGCGCCAACGCGCGCGTGCCACGCGGCTTGCGGATCCCGATGCGTCGGTGCGCAGTTTCCTGCACGAGATCGCCACGCACATCGGTCGCGAGGAGCGCGTCGGCGAGAATGTGTGGATACGCCAGCGCCTGCCGATGAGCCGGCTGGAGATCGGCCAGTACCTGGGCTACGCGGAAGAGACCGTGTGCCGCAGCATGCGTCGGCTGCAGAGCAACGGCGAACTGGAAGTGAGCGGCCGCACGCTGCTGCTCAGGAAACTCCCCGCGGGCAGTGCGGCGAGTGCGGCTCGCAACGCGGCCGGATCAGCGACGCTCAGCGCCTAGCTACGGCAGGTCCGAACTTCGCGGTGGTCTTGGCGCGGATTTCCTCAAGCGTGACGCCCGGCGCCAGCTCCTGCAGCACAAAGGGCGCATGCCGATCGGGTCGCGCGAACACCGCAAGATCGGTGATCAGCTTGTCGACCACGTTGAGGCCGGTGAGCGGCAGATCGCAACGCGGCTTGAACTTGGCGCTGCCATCTTTCGAGGTGTGCTCCATCACCACGACCACGCGCTTCACGCCCGCGACCAGGTCCATCGCGCCGCCCATGCCCTTGACCATCTTGCCGGGAATCATCCAGTTGGCGAGGTCGCCGTTCTCGCCGACTTCCATTGCGCCAAGGATCGAAAGATCGATGTGCCCGCCGCGGATCATCCCGAAGCTGTCGGCCGAGGAAAAATACGATGAGGTCGGCAGCGCGGTGATGGTCTGCTTGCCGGCATTGATGAGATCGGGATCTTCCTCGCCTTCGTAGGGGAACGGGCCCATGCCCAGCATGCCGTTCTCCGATTGCAGCACCACGCGCATGTTCGCGGGAATGTAGTTGGCCACCAGCGTCGGGATGCCGATGCCGAGGTTCACGTAGAAGCCGTCGCGCAGTTCCTGCGCGGCACGGGCGGCAATCTCATCGCGCGACCAGGCCATCAGCGTGCTCCCTGCGCGCCAGCAGGCGCAGCCGCAGCCGGGCGCTTGCGCACCGTGCGATTCTCGATGGTCTTCAGGTAACCCGACCCCTGGATGATGCGCTGGACGAAAATGCCGGGCGTGTGGATCTGATCGGGATCGAGCGTGCCGGGTTCGACCAGCTCTTCCACTTCGGCCACCGTGACGCGGCCCGCGGTCGCCATCATCGGATTGAAATTGCGCGCGGTCTTGCGATAGACGAGGTTGCCTTCAGTATCGCCGCGCCAGGCTTTGACCAGCGACAGATCGGCAACCAGCCCGGTCTCGAGCACGTAGATGTCGCCATTGACCGTGCGCTGTTCCTTGCCTTCGGCCACCAGCGTGCCGGCGCCGGTGCGCGTGTAGAAACCCCAGATGCCGGCGCCGCCAGCGCGTATGCGCTCGGCCAGCGTGCCCTGCGGATTGAATTCGAGTTCCAGCTCGCCGGAGAGATACTGGCGTTCGAATTCCTTGTTCTCGCCCACGTAGGAGGAAATCATCTTGCGGATCTGGTGCGTCTTGAGCAGCGGACCGAGCCCGAACTCATCGATGCCGGCGTTGTTCGAGACTACGGTGAGATTTTTCACGCCCGAATCGCGCAGCGCGACGATCAGGTTTTCGGGAATTCCGCACAGGCCGAAGCCGGCCGACATCACGGTGATGCCATCGTTGACTATGCCCGCGAGCGCGGCGGCGGCGTTGGGGTAGACCTTGGGGCCGTGGGGCAAACTCATGGCTGCAATCTCTCTGGCGAATACCTGGAGCAGGCAAGCTTATTGCCCGGGATTATTGCATCAGGATTGCTGGCAAGCCAGTTCGCCGCTGCGGCCGGGCACTGTTCCCGCCGCCACTTCGCAGACCGGCAGTGCATCGCGATCAAGTGTCGCGCACAGCGTCGCCAGCGACACCAGCTCGTGCCCTTGTGCCGCCCAACCCTCGATGAGGCGCCGCATCACCGGCAGCAACCTCATGCCCTCGAGCTCGGCGTGCAGCGTGAAGACTTCGCTGCCTCCGCTCCTGCCACCGCGATGGCCGGCAGTGTGCGCGAGCAGCACTTCGTGCACGTTGTCGGCGTTGCGCCCGTCCAGGCCGATCAGCTCGTCGAGAGTCGGCAGCGTGGTCGGCATCTGCAACACGCGGCTGCGACGGCCGTCGATCAGCGGTACGAAGGGCTCGCTGCCGCGCGCATCGGAGGCGTAGTCGAAACCCAGCTGTTCTTCGAGCGCCAGGGCGGCGGCGTTCATCTGCCAGCCGGCGGCGCCGTGCACCCGCGGCGCGTTGCCGAAGATGCGCTGGAAGCAATCGATACCGAGGCGCATCTGGCGTTCGGTCCAGGCGGCATCGCGACGCGCGACGAAATCCTGCCAGGCGATGTGGTCATAGCAATGCATACCGACTTCGAAGCCGGCATCGCGCACTGCACGCATCTGCTCACCCGCGCGGCGGCCGATGTCGGGGCCAGGCAGCAAAGTGCCGTACAGCAGCGTGCGCAGGCCATAGTGTTCGAGCACCGAAGTGCGCGACACCTTGCCCAGAAACCCGGGGCGGAACACCCTGCGGATCGCGCGCCCCGTGTGGTCGGGGCCGAGGCTGAACAGGAACGTGGCGCCGGCACCAGACTGCCGCAACAGCCGCAGCAGCGCAGGTACACCCTCGCGCGTGCCGCGCAGGGTATCGACATCCACCTTGAGTGCGATGCGCACCGCTCAGTCGATCAGGTTCGACGCCTGCGCAATCTGGCCACGATAGGCTTCGAAGATCTGCTTGAGCGCATCGCGCATCGCGACCTTCGGCTCCCAGCCGAGCTCGCTCTTCGTATTGCTGATCTTCGGCACGCGATTGGTGACATCCTGATAACCCTTGCCGTAGTACTCGCCGGCCGTGGTGTCGATCAGCTTCACTTTCCTCGCGTTGTCGCGATACTCGGGATAGTCGGCCGCGAGCGCCAGCATCTGCTCGGCCAGTTCGCGCACCGAGAAATTGTTGGCCGGATTGCCGATGTTGAAGATCTTGCGCGTCGCGCAGCCATCTTTGTTGGCAATGATGCGCATCAGCGCATCGACGCCGTCGCTGATCGCTGTGAAGCAGCGCTTCTGCGCGCCGCCATCGACCAGCTTGATCGGCTCGCCACGCACGATGTGGCCGAGGAACTGCGTGATCACGCGCGAGCTGCCTTCCTTGGCCGAGTGGATGTTGTCGAGGCCGGCGCCGATCCAGTTGAAGGGGCGGAACAGCGTGTAGTCGAGCTGGTCGCCTGCGCCGTAGGCATAGATCACGCGATCGAGCAGCTGCTTGGAGCAGGCGTAGATCCAGCGCTGCTTGTCGATCGGGCCGTAGATGAGGTCGGAACTCAAGGGGTCGAACTCGGAATCGCGGCACATGCCGTACACCTCGGAGGTCGAAGGGAACAGCACGCGCTTGCCGTAGCGCACGCACTGGCGAATGATCGGCAGGTTGGCTTCGAAATCGAGCTCGAACACCTTCAGCGGAGCCTGCACGTAGGTCGCCGGGGTCGCGATCGCCACCAGCGGCAACACCACATCGCACTTGCGGACGTGGTATTCGATCCACTCCTTGTTGATGGTGATGTCGCCCTCGAAGAACTTCATGCGCGGGTTCGCGAGCAGCGGCTCGATGCGCTCGGAGTTCATGTCCATGCCGAACACCTGCCAGTCGGTGTCCTTGAGGATGCGCGCCGAGAGGTGGTGGCCAATGA
Organism: uncultured Gammaproteobacteria bacterium; assembly: GCA_963764065.1. Taxonomy (GTDB): domain Bacteria; phylum Pseudomonadota; class Gammaproteobacteria; order Steroidobacterales; family Steroidobacteraceae; genus FEN-1191. The sequence continues at coordinate 28,538 of CAVXRM010000006.1, forward strand.
AGCCGTTGACGCCGAGGATCAGTACTTTGGTAGCCATGATATGAACCCGTCGATGTTGTTTATTTGAGGCCGCTCGTCAGCGGCAGGATCTTGTCGCCGAAGCGCGCATGGAAGGCTGCAGCATCGCGCACTTGTCCATCCAGTTCGAATTCCAGCAGGCGCAGCACGCCATCGGCGCACAGTGCCTGCACTTCACCGCCGCGGCAGCACAGCCCGGGCTGCGCGCTGCCCGAGCTGGCGCCTGGCGCAGTGCGCAGCACCCGCAGCGGCATTCCGCCTGCCAGTGCGAACGCACCCGGATAAGGCGGCGCCACCGCACGCACCAGATTGTGCACGGCGCGCACCCCGAGGCGCCAGTCTATCGCACCATCGGCTGCGCTGCGCCCACCGTAGTAGCTGCCCTGGCCGAGCTCCTGTGCCCGCAACTTTGCCGTGCCCGCCACCAGGCCCGGCAGTGCACGATTTAGGCTGATTTCGGCCGCAACGCAAACCTTACGGAATACTTCGACCGCGGTGTCATCGGGCAGGATCGGCACAGCCTCGGCATCGACAATCGCACCCGCATCGGGCTTGACCGTCATCGCATGCAGCGTCGCACCGGTCTCGGTCTCGCCCTTGAGCACCGCCCAGTTCACCGGCACCCGGCCGCGGTACTTGGGCAACAGCGAGCCGTGCATGTTGTAGGCGCCGCGCGCCGGCAACTCCAGGATCTTCGGGCCCAGCATGTGCCGGTAATAGAATGAGAACAGGAAATCCGGACGCGCCGCGCGCAGCTGCTCCAGGAACTCCGGCGCATTGGGATCGGCCGGCGTCGCCACCTTCAGGCCGTGCCAGCGCGCATGTTGCGCTACGCTCGCGAACCAGATCTGCTCGGCAGGATTGTCCTGGTGCGTGACCACCAGCGGCACTTCGATGCCCTGCGCCAGCAACACCCGCAGACAGCGCACTCCCACATCGTGGTAGGCGAAGACTACCGCGCGTGTCACGGCGGCGGCGCGCCGCCTGGCCGACGCTCGAGCACCGCGCCGATGATGTAACGCGGCCGGCGACGCACCTCTTCATAGATGCGGCCGATGTATTCGCCCAGCAGGCCGAGGCCGAACAGCGCGATGCCGATCAGCAGGAACGCGATCGCGAACAGAGTGAACATGCCCTGCTCGGCAGCGTTGGGGCCAAACACCAGCCGGCGCACGATCAGGCCGATGCCGAACAGCACCGACAGGAACGACACCGCGGTTCCCAGCGCCGAGAAGATCTGCATCGGCACGATCGAGAAGCCGGTCATCAGGTCGAAGTTCAGCTTGATCAGGTGCCAGATCGAATACTTCGATTCACCCGCGCTGCGATCCTCGTGGCGCACCATGATCTCGGTCGGGCTGCCAGCGAAGGTGTATGCCAGCGCCGGCACGAAGGTGTTGTTCTCGCTGCACAGGTTGATGGCATCGACAACGCTGCGCCCATAGCCACGGAACATGCAGCCGTGGTCGGTGATGCGGATCTTGGTGGTGCGTTCGCGCACGATGTTCACCAGGCGCGAAGCCCAGCGCCGCCAGGCCACGTCCTGGCGCTGCCTGCGGATGGTGCCGACGTAGTCGTGCCCGGCATCGAGCTCAGCCAATACGCGGCCGATTTCCTCTGGCGGATTCTGCAGGTCGGCGTCGAGTGTGATCAGGTACCTGCCGCGCGACTGCGCAAAGCCGGCGAGGATCGCGCGATGCTGGCCGAAGTTGGCCGCGAACAGCACCACGCGCGTCACATCGCTCCGCTGTTCGAACTGTGCGCGCAGGATCGCCGCCGAACTGTCGCGACTCCCGTCGTTCACGAAGATGATCTCGTAGCTGCGCCCCAGCGCATCGAGCGCCGGATAGAGGCGTGCGAACAGCGCCGCGAGGCTCGCCTCTTCGTTGTAGACCGGAATCACCACTGAGATTTCGGGCATCGCCAGGCCCGGCGCGCCCGCGACGCTCAGCGCGCCACCAGCGCCCTGCACGCCAGCTACGCCCTGCGCGTGGCCAGCGCCCTGCACATCGCCGAAATTCAGCTCGCCACTGCTGCCGGTTACTACGCTCATGCGCTGGCCCGCTGTGTGCTCGCTGCCGCCAGCGCCGGGCCGATTGCCGCGCAGACGCGATCGACATCGCCATCCTGCATCGCCGGGAACAGCGGCAGGCTCACGGTGCTGCGGCCAATGCGTTCGGCGTGCGGGAACTCTCCGGCGCGATGGCCCAGCTCGCGGAACAGGCTGAACAGATGCATCGCCGGATAGTGCACGCCACAACCGATGCCGGCCGCGCGCATGTTGGCGATGAAGGGCCCGCGCGCCGCCCAGTCGGGCAGCAGGATCTGGAACATGTGCCAGTTGCTGTGTTCGAAATCAGCCAGCGGCAGCTCGCACCCCAGCGTGCGATCGAAGCGCTCGAAGTAGCGGCGCACCAGTACCGCGCGGCGCTCGTTGAAAGCCTTGAGTGCCTTGAGCTGCCCGAGACCGATGCAGGCCGCGACATCAGTCATGTTGTGCTTGCCGCCGGGCAGCGTGACATCCATGCCTTCCCAGCTATCGCCGTGGCGCACGGCGCCCTGCAGCCGCCACAGCTCGCACTGCCTGGCTTCTGCCTCGTCGTTTAGCACCAGGCAACCGCCTTCGCAGCTGGTGATGTTCTTGTTGGCGTGGAAACTGATCGATACCAGATCGCCGATGCTGCCGATCAGCTTGCCGCCCCAGCTGGCGCCCATCGATTGCGCGGCATCTTCGATCACGCGCAGCTTGTGCTGGTGCGCGATTGCGTACAGTCGGTCGCGATCGACCGGCAGACCGGCGAGATCCACCGGGAACAGCGCGCGTGTGCGCGGCGTGATCGCCGCTTCGATGCGCTCGAGATCGATGTTGCGCGTGCGCGGATCGCAATCGACGAACACCGGCCTGGCGCCGGCGCGCAGCACCACGTTCGCGGTTGCCACCCACGACAGCGGCGTCGTGATCACTTCGTCGCCTGCTTTCACGCCGATCATCGACAGCGCGATCTCCATGCCACCCGTGGCGGAGCTGAGCGCACGCACCGGTCGTCCGCCAAACAGCGCCGAGAGCTGCGCCTCGAATTCCTTCACCTTGGGGCCACTGGTGATCCAGCCCGAGCGCAGCACCTCGCCGACCGCAGCGATGGTGGCCTCGTCGATGGCCGGGCGGGTGAATGGCAGGAAGGGCTGACTCAAACTCGGTACCTCAAGGTCAAATCAGGCTTGAACCGCACTGCGCGCGACCAGCCAGACGCCGACGAGAATGATGCCAATACCGACGAGGCGCGCCGCACTCAGGTTCTCGCCGAACAACCACCACGCGGCCACCGCGTTCACCACGTAACCAACCGAGAGCATCGGATAGGCCACGCTTACCTCGACGCGCGAGAGCGCCAGGATCCACACCACCACGCTGATCGCGTAGCAGAACAGGCCGCCAATGATCGGTGCATTGAGCACCAGCCGTCCGGCGATCACCATGGCATTGGAGGCGCGCAGTTCAATGCCGGCGAGCGCGCCAGCGCCAGCCTTCAGCAGCAGCTGTGCTATCGCGTTCAGCAACACTCCGGTCAGCACCAGCGCCAACTGCGAACCATTCATTTTCTGGCCACCGCCACCATGGAGGGCGCAGTGTATATCACGCGCATGGGCAGTCCCATCTGCTGCAGGGTCGGGAAGGCTGAGGCGCGGATGACCGCCACGGCATCGCTCTGGGCCCGCCAGCGCTCGGCAAATTGCGGCAGATCGGCCACCCAGCGTGCGGGCTGCTGATTCAGGCCAAAATCGAGCTCGCCGCGGTAGCGCACCAGCGTGCAGGTGCGATCGAGGTAGAAGGGAATGGACTGCTCGTAGTCGTCCACACAATAGAAAGGTGTCGCAGCCTTGAGCTCAGGGCGCACAGCCGCAATCAGCCGTGCCAGTTCGCGCTGCCGCGGCAGTTGATCGGCGGCCAGCGGCAACAGGCCCAGCAGCAGCAATGTGCCCGCCGCCGCCGCAACCGTGGCTGCCAGCGTTCCCCGTCGCAGCGCCAGCCGGGCGGCATAGGCGCAGGCCAGTCCCGCGGCAATGAAGGCACCTGCCATCAAGGGAAGCGCCGCGCCAGCGCCGATCGCGAGTCGCGCTGCCCAGGCCGGATTCAGCCACAACGCCACCACCAATACCCCGAGCAGCAGCCACAGCGCCGCGGCCACCGCCAGTGCACGCATCAGGCGCGGCGCGGTCAGTTCGGCCATCGACCTGCCGGTCAGCAATGCCAGCGCCGGGAACAGCGGCAGGATGTAGGGGATCAGCTTCGATTGCGAAATGCTGAAGAACAGGAAACCGAACAGCACCCACAACACCAGCATCCAGGTGGCGCCTTCGCCCATGCGCATGGCGCGGTAGCTGCGCGCCACTACGGCTGGCAGCAACTCAGTCCACGGCAGGAAGCCCAGCAACAACACGGGAATGAAAAACCAGTCGGGTTCGTAGCGCTGCGTGCACCCGGGTCAGGAAGCGTTCGAAGTGTTCATGGATGAAGAAGAAGCGCGCGAATTCCGGATTGCGCTGCGAGACCAGCAATACCCAGGGCGCGGCGATCAGCGCCAGCGCGATCAGCACCCACCACGGGCGCGCGCGCAGCAGCAGGCGCCAGTCACGGCGCAGCAGCAGATAGAGCGTGGCCACGACACCGGGTATCAGGATGCCGACCAGACCCTTGGACAGGAACGCGAGCGCCGTGCCCACTGCCAGCAGCAGCGCACCACTGCGTTCGCGACTCGCGCCCTGTTCGACTGACCAGCAACAACAGGCCCACCAGCGCCACCTCGAGCGCGATGCTGAGGCCCATGTCGAGCGTCGACATGCGCGCCAGTGCGAGATACAGCAGCGACCCGCCCTGCACCAGCGCCGCCAGCGCGCCGACCCGGGCGCCGAACACGCGCGTGCCGACCCAGGCCGTGAGCAGCAGGCCGAAGAAGCCGCACAGCGCGACCCAGGCACGCGCCGACCATTCGTGTTCGCCGAACACACTGAAGGCGACGGCGGTCGCCCAGTAGTGGAGCGGTGGCTTCTCGAAATACTTCAGGTCATCGAGGCGCGGCGTCACCCAGTCGCCGCTGGCGACCATCTCGCGCGGAATCTCGGCGTAGCGCCCTTCGTCGGGATTGAACAGTGGTAGGCTGCAGTGGCGCGAACCACAGCGCAATCGCGACCAGCGACTCCGAAGACCCAAGGCTTCTGCGGCATTGCGCCATCTTAACTGCGCGGCCGAACGGCCTTCAGGTGGCGGCGGCAAAACTCTCGGCGCGCGCCAGCCGCCAGGACTCGCCGTAGAAGTGATGCAGCGTGCCACTGAGCAGTTCGCCGGGTTCCAGGAAGGCGTGCACATGCGGAGAACAGCTGCACGCGGGTCGGGCTGATACGCCGCACCAGGTGCTGCGGTCGCAGCTGCCCCGGATGCGTCGAGACCCGGCGGCCGCCAGGATCTGCGCCAGTGCGGCTCAGCGTGTTGCGATGGAAATTGCGCACGCGCTGCGCCTTGTCATCGACGACCAGCGCGCGCTGGCGCAGCGCATCCTGCGTGGCGACGCCGGTCGGACAGCGGTTGGTGTTGCAGCTCTGCGATTGAATGCAGCCGACCGCGAACATGAAGGCGCGCGCCGAGTTGGCCCAGTCGGCGCCGAGCGCCAGCACGCAGGCGATGTCGAAGGCGCTGACGATCTTGCCGCTGGCCGCGAGCCGCAGGTGCGTGCGCAAGCCGGCGCCGACCAGCGCGTTGTGCACGAACAGCAGGCCCTCGCGCATCGGCATGCCGATGTGATTGGTGAACTCCACCGGCGCGGCGCCGGTGCCGCCTTCCTTGCCGTCGACGACGATGAAGTCGGGCGTGATGCCGGTGCGCGAGCATCGCCTTGACGATCGCCATGAATTCCCAGGCGTGACCGATGCACAGCTTGAAGCCTACCGGCTTGCCGCCCGATCGCTCGCGCAGCTGGGCCATGAATTCCAGCAGCCCGATCGGGCTGTCAAAAGCGCTGTGGCGCGCCGGCGAGACGCAGTCGACACCGATCGGCACGCCGCGCGTGGCGGCGATCTCGGCGCGTGACCTTGGCGGCCGGCAGGATGCCGCCGTGCCCGGGCTTCGCGCCCTGGCTGAGCTTGATCTCGATCATCTTCACCTGCGCGGACTGGCGGCCTGCTCGGCGAAGCGCTCCGGATCGAAGCGACCGCTGCGCATCGCGGCAGCCGAAGTAGCCGCTGCCGATTTCCCAGATCAGATCGCCACCGAATTCGCGGTGATAGGGACTGATGCTGCCCTCGCCGGTGTCGTGCGCAAAGCCACCCAGGCTGCGCGCCACGATTGAGCGCGCGGATCGCGTTGGCGCTCATCGCGCCGAAACTGAGCGCGGAGATATTCAACACCGAGGCCGAATAGGGTTGCGCGCACTGCGCGCCGCCGACCTGGATGCGGAAACTGTCCGGATCAGCTTCGTGTCGCGGCTGCAGTCGAGTGACCGATGAATTCGTAGCCTTCTCGATAGACATCGGTCAGCGTGCCGAAGGGCTTCTCGCTGCTGGTCGTTCTTGGCGCGCTGGTACACCAGCGAGCGCTGCGCGCGCGAGAACGGCAGCTTCTCGTCATCCGCCTCGAGCAGGTACTGGCGGATCTCGGGCCGGATGCTCTCGACGAAGTAGCGTATGTGGCCGATCATCGGATAGTTGCGCAGCACCGCGCGGCGGGTCTGCAGCAGATCGTAGCTGCCGATCACGCTCAGGCCGATGGCCAACACCGCCAGCGGCCACCAGGCGCTGGCGCGCGGCAACAGCCACAGGCTCAGGGCCGCCAGCAGCAGGCAGCAGACGAACACCGAATAGCGGTTGAACAGCGACAGGGTGGTTCCGCGCGAACTCATGCCCTGCTATCGGCCGGCGGTGCGGGAAATTGCGTGTCGCAGCGCACATTCCCTGCGCGATCTACCTATGCCGGCGACCGGCCGGGCGGCGCTATGATGCCCGTGGCCGGCGCCTGACATGCCGGCCGGCAATGGAGCAAGACCATGAATACGAATGTGGGGACCGTCGATCGCGTGCTGCGGGTGCTGGTCGGGTTGATCCTGATCACCGCTGCAGCCACCGGGCGCATAGGCGTGTGGGGCTGGATTGGCGTGGTGCCGCTGGCAACGGGCCTGTTCCGCTTCTGCCCGGCCTATACGCTGCTGGGCATGAACACCTGCGGGACTCCGCCGAAGCCGCGCTAGCGCTTGAAGAGGTCCTTGAGCTTGTCCTGCAGTTTGTCCTGCAGCTTCTGCTTGACCTCGTCCTTGTGCTTGTCGATCTCCTGCTGAACGCGCGCTTTCAGCAGGCCGCTGACATCGGGCCGCACTTTGGGTGAGGCAAAGCTGCCCGTGACCAGCACCGGCACCTTCAGGCCGACGATGTCCTGCGTGTCAGCAGCATTCTCTTCCGGGATCTTCAGCACCACCGCATCGAGGCGATAGTCGAGCGTGCTCGCGGGCAGGTCGGCGCTGCCGCGGCCACTCACCTGCAGGTAGTGCATCGCCACCTTGAGGTCTTCGTTGCTCAGCACGCCGTTGGTGAATTTGCCGGTGGCCGAGAACGCGGTGAAGGGCGTGTGCTCGGGGCCGGTGCGCGCCGGTGGCGCCTGCTGCTTCAGCAGCGCGCGCGCGCGACGAATCTCGTACCAGAGGTCGGCGCCTTCGAGCGCGCCATCATCGACGTGGAACTCGAGCGTGCCGTTGAGGGTGCGCAGCATCGCGCTGCTGTCGGCGCCAGTGGCTGTGGCCTTGATGGCGGCATTGCCGTGTCCGGAGATGCGCTTGGTCTCGAGCATGTCGCTCATCAGCGGCGCGAAGTCGATGCCGCTCAGGTGCTCATCGACACTCAGGCGTGGCACCCGACCCGAGGCGTCGACCGTGATGTCACCGTGATACTGGCCGCCGTACATCTGCGCTTCCGAGGGGAATACATGCAGCTTGCCGCCATCGGCATTCACGCCGATGCGCAGGTTGCTGTACTGCACGCCGGCGAACACCGCCGCGCCCGCATTCAGCGTGCCGTGCGCGTTGAGACTGCGCAGCAGCTCGACGGGCACTTCGATGGGCGCTGCGGGCGCCGCTGGCGTCGCGCCCTTGGCCGCGCTGGCAGCGGCGCTCTTCGGGGGCACCGGCGCGAGATAGCGATCGGCATTGATGCGATCGAGTTTCAGGTCGAAGGCCAGCGCCGAGCTAGCCAGGTTCGATATGCCGGCGCGCCCGGTCATGGTGGAATCATCGAATTTCAGTTTCAGGCCAGACAGCATCAGCGCATCGCTGCTGGCGCCAAGCGTGCCGCTGAAGCTGAGCTTGCGGAACATCGCCGGATCACGCGTTGCCGGCAATTCGATGCCGAGCTGGTGCAGAAGCTCGCGGGTCGACACCTCGGCCAGTTGCACCGGGCCAGCAAAGTGCGGCGCATCGATGATCTTCGTGCCTTCGAGACTGCCGCTGAGCTGCGCACCGGCAGCCTGCAACTTCAGGCCGGGCAATTTCAGGGTCTGCGCATTCAGATCGGCATCGATGGCTTCGAAGCGCAGTTGCACCGGCAGCCCTGCTGCTGGCAGGCCTGCACCCTTGAGTTGCAGGTCGAGTTGCGGCGCGGCGAGCCGGTAGCGATTGGCCGCCAGGTCGAGCGTGGTCCTGCCCTGCAATTGCACGCCTGCCTCGAGGGACTTGCCCTGCAGCAGCGTGAAAGCCAGTTTCAGGTCGAAGGGCTCGCCCGACCGCAGCCTGCCGGTCTCGAGGTTCAGTGCGCGCAGCGTCAGGTCAGTGCCCGCCCCGGCATCGCGGTATTGCAGGGTACCGTTGACGATCTGCAGCTTCGCAATGGCGGCGTCCGCAACGCCAGAAGACTTGCCCTCGTCAGCGGTTTCCTTTTCTTTGCTGCCGGTCAGATCGGCCCAGTTGCTATGACCCTTGGCATCCACGGCCAGGCGGATGGTGGGCGAATCGAGCTCGACCGCGCCGATCTCCAGCTGTCCGTGCAGCAGCGGCATCAGCGCCACGCCCAGACGGGCATGTTCGATTTCCACCATCGGCTCTGCTGCGAACCCTGAGCCATTGGCCAGCGAAGCGCGGCCGACATCAACCGCGATCCAGGGGAAAACCTTGAGTTTCAGATCGCCCGGCAACAGCAGCTGCCGGCCGGTCTTCTCGAGCACCAACTGCTGCAGGCGGGCCTTGTGCGCATTGGGGTCGACGAACACCAGCAGCAACACCGCGGCGAGCACCACCAGTCCGATGAGTCCGAGCACCGCAAATACCGCAATCTTGAGCCCACGCATCACTGTTCTCCTGCCGGCCGGACGTCCATCTTACTACCCTGCTGCCCGCCGGGCTTGTCAGCGCCGCCGGCGGAGGCGATGCTTCGGCAACGGCGCCGGATCAGAGTCGCTCTGCGGGGTAAAAGTGCCCGAAGTCAACGTCAATCATTTTCGCCAGGTGGCGGTGTGGCCGGTGCAGCTGATGCCGGTGCGCCCCGGGCTGCAGGTGCAGCGCCACTGGGAATTGCTGGATGCGGCACCCGGGGCCTGGCGGCGCATCGCGCCCACTTTCGATCCTGCCAGCGGCGTGTTCCGCGAGCGCCATTACAAGGAGTTCGTCACCTTCCTGCCCTACGTGCAGCGTTTCCTCTATGGCTCGGCCGCCGGGCAGGAGTCGGCGGCGCAGCCGGGCACGCGCAGCATCCATGGCTACATGCGCGACGACGTGCGCACGGTGCGCGTCACGCTCAATCGCGGCGCAGCGCCCGTTACGCTCACCGTCGATCGGATCGAGCTGTTGTTTTTCATCGATGCCGACATCGCGCTGCTGGTGTTCGAGCTGCATGCCGAGCAGCTGCCGCTCGAGCTTGCCCAGGACGTGCTGTTCCGTTTCGCGCGCGCCTATCCCGGTTTCTGGAATGAACAGGGTGAAGGCGGCAATTGCCCCGCGCTGGTGGAACTGTGCGGCGCGGATGGCGCGGTGCTGGCGCGCTCCGACTATGCCGACAGCGCGCGCTACCTGGAATTCGTGGCCCGCCACCGCGTTGCGACGATCGCCACGCATTGGGAATTCCTGCTGCAGCCTTTGATGCTCGAGCGACCGGGCGCGCAGGGCGCGCTGCGCTACCGCCAGCTCGAGTACTACCGCATGCCGCTGATGGCCTATCTCGCCTGCGATGATCCGCACCAGCTGACGCGTGCGCAATTCGTGCGCCTCGGTCTGGTGACGAGTCCGGGCAGCTGCGATGACCTGCCCTACTCGGCCGCCACGCTCTACGATTTCGAGCGCGAATACTGCATCGACACTTTCTGGGGCAGGAGCGGTGACCAGGCGCGCGCCGACACGCGCATCATCGTCACCGAGTCGGCGATGATCTTCGTCGGCCGGCACAGCGACCGCTTCTTTTCCGGGCGCGAGACCGGGCTGCTATCCCAATTCCGCCACCAGTACCTGTGGCTGTTCCTGATCGCGCATTTCCACAAGGCGGCGCTGCTGTCGATGTCGGACGAGCTCGCCGTGGCGATGAACCGCCTGACCGTGGGCGAACCCGATTCGGTGCGCGCCTTCAAGCGCACCATCCGCCAGATGATGGAAGTGTTCCTGCGCTTCACGCACCGCTACTGGTTCAACGAGATCTCGAACCAGAGCGTGGCGCGCGATGTGTTCGCGCGCCTGCGCCGCCAGCTCAACACCGACGTGCTGCACCAGGAAGTGCGCAGCGAAGTGGTCGACATGAACAACTACCTGGATTCCGATTCCTTCCGCCGCCAGGCCAACACCGTGCTGCGCCTCACGGTGGTGACGATCTTCGGCCTGATCGGCACGATCGCCACTGGCGTGCTGGGCATGAACCTGCTCAACGAGAGCGATTCCAGTCTCGCGCGCCGCCTGCTGATCTTCCTGCTGACGGTGGGCCTGACCCTGGGCATCACCGCTTTTACGATCACGCGCTCCAAGGCGCTGGCGGATTTCCTCGACGCGATGTCAGATGAACGGGTCGGCTGGCGCGGCAAATGGGCCAGCTTCCAGCGCGCGATGCTGCCGCGGCGGCACCGCGGCCGGCCGGGTTCTTAAGGCCCCGCCGACCGCATTCGCGCCGCAGCCCGCTACCCCGCTCAGGAGCCGAGGTAGTCGCCCTTGCCGAGCTCCAGGCCGTTGTGACGCAGGATCGCGTACGTCATCGAGTAGTGGAAATAGAAGTTCGGCATCACCACGTTCAGCAGGTACACGAGGCCGGTGAACTCCAGTTCGCGTGGCCCGAGTTTCAGCTTGATCTGCCGGCCTTCGCTGCCGTCGATCTGCGCCGCGCTGAAATTCGCCATGGCCTTGCGGGTTTTCTCGATGCGCGCCTGCAGGTCGGCAAAAGTGGTCTCGTTGTCTTCGAATTTCGGCGGTTCGGCACCGGCCAGGCGCGCCGGCGCGCCCTTGGCGAAATCGCAGGCGATCTGCACCTGCCGGGCGAGCGCGAACATGTCGGGCGCCAGGCGTGCATTGATCAGCACCGACTGATCGATCTTGCGGGATTCAGCCCAGGTGGCGGCTTTTGTCAAAATCGTGGACAGGTTGCCGAGCAGCTTGTCCAACACCGGAACCGAGGCCTGGTACATGGAAATGGGCATTGAAAACTCCTGGGGGTTTGCGGGCCCGCAACCATAGAATAGTGCGATGGAGATACACAAGGAGTTCCGCGCCGCGGCCCCACCCCTGCCAGTTGCACGGCGACTGGCACCCCTGGCGGCACTGCGCCCGTTCCTGGCGCCACACCTGCGGCTGATTTTCCTGGCGCTGGTGGCGCTGACCGTGGCCGCCGGTGCCACGCTGGTGCTGCCGGTGGCGGTGCGCCAGGTCATCGATCGCGGCTTTGACGCCAGCGCCTCAGCGCACATCGGCAGGTACTTCCTCGGCTTCCTGGCGGTCAGCGTGGTCATGGGCCTGGCCTCGGCATCCCGCTATTACCTCGTCACCTGGATCGGCGAGCGCGTGGTGGCCGATGTGCGCAACAAGGTCTTCAGTCACGTGCTGTCGCTGTCGCCTGAATTTTTCGAGAAAACCCGCACCGGGGAACTGCTCTCGCGACTGACGGGCGACACCACGCTGGTGCAGACGGTGATCGGCTCGTCGGCATCGTTTGCGCTGCGCAGCGTGGTCACCTCGCTCGGCGCGCTGGTCATGATGGCGATTACCAGCCCGAAGCTCACCGGACTGGCCTTCCTCAGCGTACCGGTCGTGCTCATTTCAATCATCCTGCTCGGCCGGCAGGTGCGCGGACTGTCGCGCGCCGCGCAGGACCGCATCGCCGAAACCTCGGCGCTGGCCAGTGAAGTACTCAACGCCGTGCCCACCGTGCAGGCCTATACCCATGAGCCGGTCGATCGCGCACGCTTCGATGCGGCCACCGAGCTCGCCTTCGCCACCGGCATCCGCCGCACCCGCGTGCGCGCGATCATGACCGCGCTGGTGATCATGCTGATTGGCGGCTGCATCGTCGGCGTGCTGTGGGTCGGCGCCACCGACGTGCTCGCCCGGCGCCTGACGACCGGGCAACTCAGCCAGTTCCTGATCTACGCCATCCTGCTCGCGAGTTCCGTCGGTGCGCTCAGTGAGTTGTGGGGAGAAGTGCAGCGCGCTGCCGGCGCCACCGAGCGGCTGATGGAGATCCTCGCCACGCAGGCGCAGATCCGCGCGCCCGCGCAGCCACAGCTGCTGCACGCGCCGGTGCGCGGACGGCTCGATTTCCAGGGCGTCAGCTTCTGCTACCCCTCGCGCCCCGACCATGCCGCGCTCGCGCAGTTCGACCTGTCCGTGGAACCCGGCGACGCGGTGGCGCTGGTCGGTCCCTCGGGCGCGGGAAAATCGACCGTGTTTCAGCTGCTGCTGCGCTTCTTCGATCCGGGGAGCGGTGCCATCCTGCTCGATGGCGTCAACATAGCGGCGCTCGATCCGGCGCAGTTGCGCTCGCAGATCGCGGTCGTGGCCCAGGAGGCAGTGATCTTCGCGGGCAGTATCGCCGACAACATCCGCTATGGACGCCCCGACGCCGACGACGCCGCAGTACATGCCGCCGCTACGGCCGCTGCGGCCGATGAATTCATCCGGCGCCTGCCGGAAGGTTACGCCACGCTGGTCGGCGAGCGCGGCATCACGCTCTCGGGCGGCCAGCGCCAGCGCATCGCGATCGCGCGCGCCATGCTGCGCGATGCACCGGTGCTGCTGCTCGACGAGGCCACCAGCGCACTCGATGCCGAGAACGAGCGCCTGGTGCAGCAGGGCCTCGCCAACCTGATGGCCGGGCGCGGCGGGCGCGCCCGCACGACGCTGGTGATCGCGCATCGGCTCGCGACCATCCAGAAGCTCAAGCGCATCGTGGTGCTCGACCAGGGCCGCATCGTCGCGCAGGGCGATCACGCCCAGCTGGTGCGCGACGACGGACTCTACGCGCGACTGGCTGCGCTGCAGTTCTGAAGCAGGCTTGACAGCCCCGCAGGGCGCGCCGATTCTTGGCCGTCATGAGCAGCACCCTCTGGATCGGCACCCGCAAGGGCGCATTCACGTTGCGAGCGGACCAGCAGCGCCGCCACTGGCGCCTGTCCGGGCCGCAATTCCTGGGCCACATCATCCATCATGTCGTGCAGGATCCGCGCGATCCGCGCCATCTGGTGATGGCCGCCAAGACCGGTCATTTGGGCCCGACGATCTACACCTCGGCCGATCGCGGCCGGCACTGGCAGGAAGCCAAGACGCCGCCGGCGTTTCGCAAGGCGCGTGAAGGCGAGACGCCGCGCGCCGTCGAGCGCAACTTCTGGTTGAGCCCCGCTCACGCGAGCCAGCCCGGCCTCTGGTATGCCGGCACTTCGCCCGCAGGACTGTTCCGCTCTGAAGATCATGGGCAGAACTGGCAACCGGTAGCGGGCTTCAACGATCACGCGATGCACCCCAAGTGGGCTTCGGGCCAGCGCACACCGGATGGCGAGTTGCTGCACTCCATCAGCGTCGATCCGCGTGATGCGCGCCATCTGTACCTCGCGATCTCGGTCGGCGGCATCTTCGAATCGCTCGATGGTGGCGCCGACTGGGCGCCACTGAACGAAGGCGTGACCGCGGAATGGCTGCCCGATCCCACCACGGAATACGGCCACGATCCGCACTGCCTGATCGTGCATCCGCAGCAGCCCGACCGGCTCTATCACCAGAATCACTGCGGCCTCTACCGGCTCGACCGGCCGTCACGCCGCTGGCAGCGCATCGGCGACAACATGCCGAAGAAGATCGGCGACATCGGTTTTCCGGTGGTCGCGAATCCGCGCGAACCCGATACGCTCTACGTGTTTCCGATGGATGGCTCGAAGGTGTGGCCACGCACTTCGATCGATGGCAAGCCGGCCGTCTATCGTTCGCGCAACGGCGGGCGCAGCTGGCAGCGGCTCGATCGCGGCCTGCCGCGCAAGCAGGCCTGGTTCACGGTGTTGCGCCAGGCCATGTGCAGCGATGCGGCCGGCAAGCTCGGGCTGTACTTCGGCACCACGCATGGCGAGGTCTGGGCCAGCACCAATGGTGGCGACAGCTGGCGCTGCATCGCGCGGCATCTGCCGGAAATCTACTCCGTCACGCACGCGAGCTAGCCGCTGTCCCGTGTACGCTGCGCTGTCATGATGCACGTCGTCAGAATTCCGGGCCCGCTGCGCTCCTACACGCAGGGCGCCGCGCTGGTGAAAGCCAGCGGCGACACATTGGTCGAACTGCTGGCCGAGCTTGAGCGCCATCACCCTGGCATGCGCTTTCGCATCATCGATGAACAGGATCGCATCCGCCCGCATATCCGCATCTTCGTGAACACGCACGAGACGCCGACGCTCGCGGCCACGCTGGCCGCGGGCGATGAAGTGCACCTGATCTGCGCACTGAGTGGTGGCTGACGTGCCGGGCGGTGGCTGACATGCTGAGCGAAGACGAACGCGCGCGCTACAGCCGCCATCTGCTGCTGCCGGAGTTCGGCGAGAGTGGGCAGGAGAAGTTGCGTGCCGCGCGTGTACTGGTGGTCGGCGCCGGCGGTCTCGGTTCACCTGCAGCGCTCTACCTCGCAGCGGCTGGCATCGGCACGCTGGGGCTCGTCGATCACGATCGGGTCGACATTTCCAACCTGCAACGCCAGGTGCTGTTCGACACCAGCTCACTCGGTGCCGGCAAAGCCGAGACCGCGCGCACGCGGCTGCGCGCACTCAACCCACTGATCGAGGTGCAGGCACACAGCGTCGAGCTGCGCGCGAGCAATGCGCAATCCCTGATCGAGCCCTACGATCTGGTGATTGACGGGAGTGACCGGCTGGCGACGCGCTATCTGGTCAACGACCTGTGCGTGCTGCTGAAGAAGCCCCTGGTGTCGGCAGCGATCCATCGCTTCGAGGGCCAGGCGATGAGCTACCTGCCGGGCCGCGGCCCTTGCTATCGCTGCCTGTTCCCGAAATCCGCGGATGGCGTGGTGCCCAACTGCGCTGAAGCCGGAGTGCTCGGCGTATTGCCGGGCATCCTGGGTTCACTGCAGGCCACCGAGGCCTTGAAGATCGTGCTCGGTATCGGTACACCGCTGGTGGGCCGCCTGCTTACCTTCGATGCGCTGGCGATGAGCTGGCACGAATTCAGTTTCACGCGCCGTGCTGATTGCGCCGTGTGCGGCGACTCGCCTTCGATCAGGAGCGCCACCGACAGTGTCGCGGCGGGCCTTGACAATTCTTCAGGCGGAATCGAACGCCTCGAGCCGCAGCAACTGCAGGCGCTGCTGGCGGGCGCAAAGAGCGCTGCGGCTGCAGTGACACTGGTGGATGTGCGGGCACCGCGCGAATACTCCGCCGGCCATCTGCCGGCCGCGATAAACATTCCTTTGCCTGATCTGCCGCGACGGCTGGTGGAGCTTCCGCTAGACTCGCAGCTGATCTTCATCTGCCGCAGTGGCGGTCGCAGCTGGGCGGCCGCGACGCAGGCTGCAGGCGCTGGCTGCCAATCGCTGGCGCACCTCGAGGGCGGCATGCTCGCGTGGGCTGCGGCGCTCGATCCGTCCATGGTGGTTGCGCCGGCCTGAGCGTCGTCGTCGACGCCCACCGGATTTTAAGGCTGAGACATTGAATACACATCAAGCGCGCACCGCGCTCGCGGCCATCACCGCCACACTGTTGCTGCAGGCCTGCGCGCAGCAGGATCCGCAGGGTGCGAATGCGCATGTGCCCGAAGTCGGCTTTCTGGTAATGGCGCCGCAGCGCCTCACTATGGGCACGCAGCTGCCGGGGCGCACGGTGGCCTTTCGCGTCGCGCAGGTACGCCCGCAGGTTTCCGGCATCATCAAGCAGCGCCTGTACACCGAAGGCGCAAACGTGGCTGCGGGCCAGGCGCTGTACGCGCTCGATGCCGCGCCGTTCAAGGCCGCCTATGACAGCGCGCAGGCCGCGGTGGCCAAGGCCGATGCCAACGAACTCACGGTGCGACTGCGCTTCGAGCGCTACCAGAAGCTCGCCGCCAGCGGCGATGTCAGCCAGCAGGATCGCGATGATGTCACGGCCAACCTCTCGCAGGCGCAGGCCGATCAGGCCACCGCACGCGCCGCGCTGGAAACCGCGCGCATCAACCTGGGCTACACGCGCATCGTGGCGCCGATCGCCGGACGAACCGGTACTTCAGCCTTTACAGAAGGTGCCTTGGTAACCGCCAACCAGGACAGCCCACTGACCACGGTGCAGCAGTACGACCCGATGTACGTGGATCTGAGCCAGTCGGTCACCGATCTGCTGAAAGTGCGTGCCGAGTTTGCCGCCGGCCGCTTGCGGCGTGCCGATGACCACAGCGCCGCCGTGCGACTGCAGCTCGATGACGGCAGCGAGTATGCCCACGATGGCCGCCTGGAATTCACCGGTGTATCGGTCAGCGAGAGCACCGGTGCCGTGACATTGCGTGCGATCTTCCCCAATCCCGAAGGGCGGCTGCTGCCCGGCATGTACGTGCGTGCGCAGGTGTCGCAAGGCGTGGACGATACCGCGCTGGTGGTGCCGCAACAGGCAGTGGCGCGCGATGCACACGGTGAGGCCACTGCACTGGTGGTGGGCGCCGATGACAAGGTTGAACTGCGCACGCTCAAGGTGAGTGAAGCCGGCAACAATCAGTGGCGGGTCGACGCTGGCCTCAAGGGCGGCGAGCGCGTGATCGTGCAGGGCCTGCTCAACCTGCGTCCGGGCACGAAGGTAAAAGCCTCGCCTGTGCAGGCGCCCTGAGAGCTGGCCGCCGTGGCACCGTTCTTCATCGACCGGCCCATCTTCGCCTGGGTGATCGCGATCATCGTGATGCTGGCCGGCGCGCTCGCGATCCGCCAGCTGCCGGTGGAGCAGTATCCGAACATCGCGCCCACCTCGATCTCGGTGGGCGCGAACTATCCGGGCGCTTCTGCCAAGGCGCTGGAAGAATCGGTGACGCAGATCATCGAGCAATCGCTGACCGGCATCGATCGGCTGGTCTACATGTCGTCCACCAGCAGCTCGCAGGGCAACGCCAATGTGTCGCTGACCTTCGAAGCCGGCACCGACCCCGACGTGGCGCAGGTGCAGGTGCAGAACAAGGTGCTGCAGGCGATTCGCCGCCTGCCGCAGCCGGTGCAGGCGCAGGGCATCACGGTCAACAAGGCCACCAGCGGCTTCCTGGCGATGTACGCCTTCTACACCGACGATGGCAGCATGACGCGCGCGGATATCGGCGACTACATCAATTCGAACATGATCGATCCGATCAGCCGCGTGGACGGCGTCGGCGCCGCGCAGCTGTTCGGCTCTGGGTACGCGATGCGCATCTGGCTCGATCCTTACAAGCTCAACCAGTTCCGGCTGATGCCCGGCGACATCTCGGCCGCGATCAATGCGCAGAACACCCAGGTCTCCGCGGGCCAGCTCGGCGGGCTGCCGGCCACCGACGGGCAGCAGCTCAATGCGATCATCACGGCCCAGAGCAAGCTGACGACACCCGCCCAGTTCCGCGACATCGTGCTGCGGGTCAATGCCGATGGCTCGATGGTGCATCTTGCCGACGTCGCGCGCGTGGAGCTGGGCGCCGAGAATTACGATATCAGCACGCGCATCAACGGCAAACCCTCGATCGCCATGGGCATCTCGCTGGCCTCCGGCGCCAACGCACTGCGCACCGCGGATGCGGTGGCGGCGCGGGTCGCGCAGCTGGCGCGGTTCTTCCCGCAGCGTCTCAAATACCTGGTGGGTTACGACAGCGCGGCCTTCGTGCGCGTCTCGATCCGCGAGGTGGTCAAGACCCTGTTCGAAGCGGTCGCACTGGTGGTGCTGATCATGTTCCTGTTCCTGCAGAACCTGCGCGCCACGCTGATCCCGACGCTGGCGGTGCCGGTGGTGCTGCTGGGCACCTTCGGCGTACTGGCGGTGCTCGGCTATTCGATCAACACGCTGACGATGTTCGGCATGGTGCTGGCGATCGGCCTGCTGGTCGACGATGCGATCGTGGTGGTGGAGAACGTCGAGCGCATCATGCGCGAGGAACAGCTCTCCGCCCGCGAGGCGACGCGCCGTTCGATGGCGCAGATCACCGGTGCATTGCTCGGCATCGCGCTGGTGCTCTCGGCGGTGCTGGTGCCGATGGCCTTCTTCGGCGGCTCCACCGGCGTGATCTACCGGCAGTTCTCGATCACCATCGTCTCGGCGATGGCGCTCTCGGTACTGGTGGCGCTGACCCTGACCCCGGCGCTGTGCGCCAGCCTGCTGCGGCCGGCCGACATCGGGCATGCGCTCAGCCATGGGCCGCTGGCGTGGTTCGAGCGCGGCTTCAACGCCTTGAGCACGCGTTACCAGGCGCTGATACGCCGGCTGCTGCCGCAGCGGGGGCGCGGCATGCTGGTGTACCTCGCGCTGGTCGGCCTGATGGCGCTGCTGTTTGTCACGCTGCCGACCGCCTTCCTGCCGCAGGAAGACCAGGGTGTGCTGATGGCGATGATGCAGCTGCCCGCGGGCTCCACGCAGCAGCGTACCGCCGCCGCCCAGACCCAACTCGAGCGACAGTTGCTGGCGGATTCGAAAGCGATCGATACCGTAATGTCGATATCCGGGCGCAGTTACGGTGGCAGCGGCCAGAACGCGGGCATGACTTTCATCCGCATGCGCAACTGGAACGAACGCACGACCAGTGCGTTGTCGGCCAGCGCCACTGCGCAGCGCGCGCAGCGCGCTGCGCGCTCGATCACCGACGCGGCAATCTTCGTGCAGGCGCCGCCGCAGATCCAGGGCCTCGGCACCGGGAGCGGCTTCGACCTCGAGCTGAAGGACGTCGGCGGGGTGGGCCGCGAGACACTGATCCGTGCCCGCGAGCAGTTCCTCGCGCTGGCGCAGCAGAGCAAGCTGTTGACGCGGGTGCGCGCCAACGGCCTGGCCGACCAGCCGGAATTCCACGTGCAGATCGATCAGCCCAAGGCCAGCGCGCTCGGGCTTGCGATCGCCGATGTCAACGACACGCTCTCCAGCGCCATTGGCGGCAGCTACGTGAACGACTTCGTCGATCGCGGTCGCGTGAAGAAAGTGTACATCCAGGGCGATGCAAACTTTCGCATGCAGCCCGGCGATCTGCAGAACTGGTTCGTGCGCAATGCGCGCGGCGAGATGGTACCGATGTCGGCGGTGGCCACCGGCCAATGGACGCTCAGCCCGCCGACACTCGAGCGTTACGGTGGCGCCTCGGCCTCGGAGATCGTCGGCGAGCCCGCCGCGGGTGTCAGCAGCGGTACCGCGCTGCACGAAGTGGAACGCATCATCAGCCAACTGCCCACCGGCGTCGGCTACGAATGGTCGGGCATTTCCTACCAGGAGAAACTCTCCGGGTCGCAGGCGCCGGCGCTCTATGCCATCTCGGTGCTGTTCGTGTTCCTGTGCCTGGCGGCGCTCTACGAGAGCTGGTCGCTGCCTTTCTCGGTGATGCTGGTGGTGCCGCTGGGCATCATCGGCGCACTGGCGGCGGCGACACTGCGCGGGCTGTCGAACGATGTGTACTTCCAGGTCGGATTGCTGACCACCGTGGGGCTCTCCGCGAAGAACGCCATCCTGATCATCGAGTTCGCCAAGACACTGCACGAGGGCGGCATGGACGCAGCGAGCGCAGTGCTGCAGGCGGTACGCATCAGGCTGCGGCCCATCGTGATGACTTCGATGTCGTTCATGCTGGGCGTGATGCCGCTGGTGATCACCAGTGGCGCGGGCGCAGCCGGACGCATCGCCATCGGCACCGGCGTGTTCGGCGGCATGCTCGCAGCCACCATCCTCGGCCTGTTCTTCGTGCCGCTATTTTTCCTGTTTGTGCAGGGGCGGCTCAGCCAGCGCGCTGCGCACCAGGGCCAGTGATTCGGGCGCGTCCCACTCGCGCGCACCGTAAATCTTGAGACGCACCCGGCCGCTGGCATCGACGATGATGGTCAGGGGCAGGCGCGTGGCACCCAGCATGTGCTCCATCTGCAGCTGCTGATCGAGGTAGTGGCTGATGGTGGCGTTGGAATTCTTCAACCAGGCCAGCGCCTGATCGCGATAGTCATCGGTGGAAATGCCGATGATCGCGAACTGACGACCTTCCTCGCGCCATGCCACGCGCTCGAGCGAAGCCATCTCGGCGCGACAGGGGCCGCACCAGCTTGCCCACACATTGATCAGCAGCGGCCGGCCGCGAAATTCCGCCAGCTGCCGGTCGGGACCATTCAGTCCGCGCAGCAATGCCGCGCGCAGCGGTTGCCCGACCTTAACTTCGGTATCCACTGTCGCGGGCGCGGCGAAGGCGGCAATGCTCACCAGCGCCAGGGTCACGACCGACAATGCCGCAAAAGTCCGCATGTCAATGCGAGAACAGATCAAAGGTTTCAGGCAACGGCTCGTTCACCGGCAGCGCCGTGGCTTTGACCAGGCTCCCGACCCGCACACCCAGCAGGCGCAGGCGTCGCTCCAGCGGCGCACGCCGCAGGCACAGGCCTGCATTGCGGCGTATCACCGCCGCTTCGGCCGTATGCATGGGCAGCGTCACTGCACGCGTGACACTCTGGAAGTTGTCGTAGCGCAGCTTGATGCCGATCGTGCGGCCCGCGTAGCCGTGGCGCTGCAGATCGGTCGCGACGCGCTCGCAGAGTTTCGTGAACAGCGCGCTCAGCTCCGGGCGATCGCGCACCGCGTGCAGGTCACGCTCGAATGTGGTCTCGCAACTCATCGACACGGGTTCGCTGTGCGTCACCACGTCGCGTTCGTCACGACCCCAGGCCGCTTCATGCAGCCAGGCGCCATGGTGGCGACCAAAGTTCTCCGACAGCCAGTCGCGTTCGCAGCGCGCCAGTTCACCGATGGTGTTGATGCCCAGCTGTTCGAGCCTGGCGGCGGCCTTGGGCCCCACGCCATTGATGCGGCGGCAGGGCAATGGCCAGATCCGGGATTCGAGATCGCCCTCATTCAGTATCGTGACGCCATTGGGCTTGTGCAGTTCGCTGGCGATCTTCGCCAGCAGTTTGTTCGGCGCCACGCCCAGTGAACAGCTCAGGCCCGTCGCGGCCCGCACTTCATTCTGCATCCGCTCCGCCAGCACGCGCCCGCCCTGTTCCGCGCCGCCCGGCACGGAATCGAAATCGATGTACACCTCATCGATGCCGCGATCTTCCATGCGCGGCGTGATGGCGGTGATCACGGCTTTGAACATCTTCGAGTAACGCCGGTACTCGTCGAAATCCGCGGGCAACAGGATCGCCTCGGGGCACAGCTTCGCGGCCTTCATCAGTCCGAGCCCTGAGTGCACGCCAAACTCGCGCGCCGGATAGGTCGCCGTGGTGACGACGCCGCGACCCGTGTAGTCAGCCAGGCGTTCGAAGGCAGTATCGGCTCCTGCGTCCTTGTCTTCGCCACTGCGCCTTCGGCGACCACCGATGACCACCGGCAGCCCACGCAGTTGCGGATAGCGCAGCAATTCCACCGATGCATAGAAGGCGTCCATATCGAGGTGCGCAATGCGCCGCGCGCCAGAATGACGCGCGTCAGGACGAGTGGGAGTCTGCATCGTCATTGCCGGCCTCAGACCAGCGTGTGATCGGGCTGGCCGCGCCAGAGTCGCGCGTGCAGCCGGTGGTGGCCGAGCGAGAGCACCAGCTCGGCCGGATGCGTTACGTTCCACACCGCGAGATCACACCAGTAGCCAGGCGCGATGGTGCCGCACTCCTGCTGCAGGCCCAGCGCGCGCGCGGCCTGCCGCGTCACGCCATCGAGGCACTCCTCGACGCTGAGCCCGAATTCCAGCGCCGCGAAATTCATCGCCGCCAGTATCGAAGCGACGGGGGAAGTGCCCGGATTGCAGTCGGTAGCGACCGCCATCGGCACGCCGGCGCGGCGCAGCGCCGCGATCGGCGGCAGCTGCGTCTGGCGCAGGAAATAATAGGCGGCGGGCAGCAGCACGGCGACGCAACCACTGCGCGCCATCGCGGCCACACCGGCCTCATCGGTGAATTCCAGATGATCGGCCGACAGCGCCTCGAAGCGCGCCGCCAGTGCCGCCCCACCCTGGTTCGAGAGTTGATCGGCATGCAGCTTGACCTGCATGCCCAGGGCACGCGCGGCGGTAAACAGCCGCTCGACCTGCGCCGCGCTGAAAGCGTGGGCATCGCAATAGGCATCGAAGTTGTGTGCCCAGCCGCCGGCGGCAATGGCTGGCAGGTACTCCTTGCAGACCCGCTCGACATAGGCATCCGCATTGCCACGATAGTCGGGCGGCAAGGCATGCGCGCCCAGATAGGTGGTGGAAATATTCACGCGCCGCTGCACACCCAGCTCGCGCGCCGCCTGCAGCATGCGGATCTCGGTATCGAGTTCGAGCCCGTAGCCTGATTTCACCTCGATGGTGGTGACGCCTTCGGCCAGCAGCGACGACACGCGCGGCAGCGCGAGCCGCACCAGCTCCGCGACCGTCGCCGTGCGCGTGGCTGCAACGGTCGAGAGGATGCCGCCGCCGCTGCGCGCAATATCCTCATAGCGCTCGCCCGCCAGCCGGCGCTCGATTTCGGCACTGCGATCGCCCGCATAAACCAGGTGCGTGTGGCAATCGATGAAGCCCGGCGTGATGAGCCGACCGCACAGGTCTATGCATTCGGCATCGGGATAGTGCTGCTGCAGCTCGGCCAGCGCGCCCAGCGCCACGATGCGCCCGCCCTGCTCCGCCAGCGCCCTTAGCGGCCATGCCTCGGCTGCGCCCGCGCCAGCGCCAGCGCCCACAGCGGCGCCCGACTTTCCAGGCGACCAGACGCGCCCGCCGCTGTAGATACGCACGGCCTCTGATTTGCTGCGGCTCATCGCTGCAGGATACCGCGCGCGCCACGGCCGGCGCCATGCCGCCAGCGCCGGCGCAACGTGTGGGACCCGGGCGCGCGGTGTAACATGCGGCGATGCCTGCCGCGGAAAATACCCCAACTTCCCGGGTACATTTTGCCCACCTGTGGCTGGATGGAACCTGGCTGCGCAACGCGCAGGTCAATATCGACGCGCAGGGCATGGTCAGCGGCGTGGTCGAGACTACTGGGCCCGCCGCCGGCGCCGCGGTGGTGCCGGGGCTTACGGTGCCGGGCATGGACAATGCGCACTGCCACGCATTCCAGCGCGCGCTCGGTGCGCTCACGCAGCGCAGTTCCGATCGCGCCGACCAGTCGGCCAGCAAGGATAGTTTCTGGACCTGGCGCGAAACCATGTACTCGCTGGCCGCGCGTGTCGATCGCGAAAGCCTCAAGGCGATCACAGCGCGCTGTTACCTCGAATTGCTGCGCGGCGGCTACACCAGCACGGCGGAATTCCTCTATCTGCATCGCCTCGACGCCGCGCGCCAGGGTGAACTCAATGCCGACGCCGCAGTTGCCGATGCGGCCGCACTCACCGGCATGCGGCTCACCTTGTTGCCCACGCTATACCAGTACTCCGACTTCGGCGGTGCGCCGCCGCGCGCCGGCCAGCAGCCCTTCGTGCGCAGCACTGCGCAGTTCCTCGAGGACTGGAGCACGCTGCGCAATCGCTACCCGGCCACGGGCCCGGTCTCGCTGGGTGTGGCCTTTCACAGCCTGCGCGCCGTCGACCTCGCGGCCATCGACACCGTGCTGGCCGCGCTGCAGGGTGATGAGCGCTGCCGCTGCCTGCATATCCACGTGGCCGAGCAGGTGGCCGAGGTCAAGGCCTGCATCCGTCAGCACGGCCTCGCGCCAGTCGCGCTGCTGGCGAATCGCAAATTGCTCGACGCGCGCTGGGCACTGGTGCATGCCACGCACGCCGACAATCGCGAGATGGACAAGATCAATGCCGCCGGTGCAACCCTGGTGTTGTGCCCGACCACCGAAGCCGACCTCGGCGATGGCATCGTCGATTGCGTGGATTTCCTGAACGCAGGCGGCGCGCTCGCCATCGGCTCGGACAGCAATATCTCGCGCAGCGCCGCCACCGAGCTGCGCCTGCTCGAGTGGACCCAGCGATTGGTGCGCGGCCAGCGCAATGTGCTCGCCACCAGCGCCGAGCCCGCGGTCGCCGATCGACTGTACGCAGCGGCACTGCACGGCGGACGTCGCGCGATGGGTGCTGCGCCGGTGGGAACGAGCGCGAAGTTGCGCGCTGACTTCGTCACCTTCGAGCCGCCCGCGGGCGACTGGCAATCGCACGCCGCCAGCAATTATCTGAGCGCACTGGTATTCGATGGGGCCGCAGTGCAGGCGCAGCAGGTCATGGTCGGCGGCCGTTGGCTGATACGCGATGGCCGCCACCCGCAGGAAGCAGCAATAGAAGCAAGTTACGCCGAGGCGCTGCAACGCCTGTTGGCGCCAGGAGTGTAGTCATGAGTGAAACCCCGAACCGTTTCAAGGCTGGTACGCGCGTGGTGCGCGCGCCGCGCGGCCCGAAGTTGAGCGCACGCAGCTGGCTCACCGAGGCGCCACTGCGCATGCTGATGAACAATCTCGATCCGGAAGTCGCCGAGCGACCCGAGGATCTGGTCGTCTATGGCGGCATCGGCCGGGCAGCACGCGACTGGGAATGCTTCGACGCGATTGTCGCCACGCTGCGCCGCCTCGGCGATGATGAAACACTGCTGGTGCAGTCGGGCAAGCCGGTGGGCGTGTTTCGCACCCATGCGGATGCGCCGCGCGTGCTGATCGCCAATTCCAACCTCGTGCCGCACTGGGCCACCTGGGAACATTTCAACGAGCTCGATCGCAAAGGCCTGATGATGTACGGCCAGATGACGGCCGGCTCGTGGATCTACATCGGCTCGCAGGGCATCGTGCAGGGCACTTACGAGACTTTCGTCGAGATGGGGCGCCGCCATTTCGGCGGCGAGCTCAAGGGCCGCTGGATACTGACTGCGGGCCTCGGTGGCATGGGCGGCGCGCAGCCGCTGGCCGCGACCATGGCCGGCGCCTCGATGCTGGCCATCGAGTGCCGCCAGTCGAGCATCGACATGCGATTGCGCACGCGCTATCTCGACCGCCAGGCGCAGACGCTCGATGCGGCGCTGTCGATGCTGGCTGAGGCCAAGGCTCGCGGCGAGACAGTGTCGATCGGGCTGTGCGCCAACGCCGCCGAGGTGCTGCCCGAGCTGCTCAAACGCGGTGTCAAACCGGATGCGGTGACTGACCAGACTTCCGCACACGATCCGGTGCACGGCTACCTGCCGGCAGGCTGGACAGTTGCGCAGTGGGAAGCGCAGCAGAAGAGCGATCCGGCGGGCGTGACCGCGGCGGCCAGCGCATCGATGGCGGTGCATGTACGCGCCATGCTGGAATTCAAGCGCATGGGCATTCCGACTTTCGATTACGGCAACAACATCCGCCAGGTGGCACTCGGCCAGGGCGTCAAGGATGCCTTCGTCATCCCGGGCTTCGTACCCGAATACGTGCGGCCACTGTTCTGCCGTGGTGTCGGTCCGTTCCGCTGGGTGGCGCTCTCGGGCGATCCGGCCGACATCGCCAAGACAGATAAAAAAGTGCGCGAACTGATACCCGATGATCGCCACCTGCATCGCTGGCTGGACATGGCCGCCGAGCGCATCCAGTTCCAGGGCTTGCCGGCGCGCATCTGCTGGGTGGGCCTGGGCGATCGGCATCGGCTCGGGCTCGCGTTCAACGAGATGGTCGCCAAGGGCGAGCTGGCCGGCCCCATCGTCATCGGTCGCGATCATCTTGATTCCGGTTCGGTCGCCAGCCCCAATCGCGAGACCGAGAGCATGCGCGATGGTTCGGATGCGGTCTCCGACTGGCCGCTGCTCAACGCGCTGCTGAACACGGCGAGCGGCGCCACCTGGGTTTCACTCCACCACGGCGGCGGCGTCGGCATGGGCTATTCCCAGCATGCCGGCGTGGTCATCGTCTGCGATGGCAGCGAAGCTGCGGCGCGGCGCGTCGGTCGCGTGTTGTGGAATGATCCGGCGACTGGCGTGATGCGTCATGCCGACGCGGGCTACGAGATCGCGCAGCAATGCGCCAAAGAGCATGCGCTCGACCTGCCGATGCTGCGCGCTGGAGCGACGCCGTGAGCGCGGCGCCCTTCAGACTGGCGCTGCGCGCCGGCTCGCTTAACCTCGACGATCTGCGCCGTGTGCTAGGCGCGCCGGTGCGCATCGCGATGCGACGCTCGGATCTGGCACGGGTGCGCCGCGCGCGCGCCGTGATCAGCGGACTGATAGAGCGCGGCGAGACCGCATACGGCGTCAACACCGGCTTCGGCTCGCTCGCGAGCGAGCGCATCTCGCCAGCCGATCTCGCGCAGCTGCAGCACAACCTGGTGCTCTCGCATGCCGCCGGCACCGGCGAGCCGCTGCCCGATGAGGTGGTGCGACTGGTGCTGGTGCTGAAGATTGCGAGCCTGGCGCAGGGCCATTCCGGCGTGCGCGTCACGACGCTGCGCGCGCTGCAGAGTCTGCTGGAAGCCGGCGTATATCCGCTGATTCCCTCGCAGGGTTCGGTCGGCGCCTCGGGCGATCTCGCACCGCTCGCGCACCTCAGCGCCGTGTTGCTGGGCGTGGGCTCGGTGCGCTATCGCGGCCGCGTGCTCAGCGCGCGCGATGGCCTGCGCCGCGCCGGCCTCAAGCCCATGAAGTTCGCAGCGAAGGAAGGCCTGGCCCTGCTCAACGGCACCCAGGTTTCCACCGCGCTGGCCCTGAGCGGCCTGTTTGCGATCGAGCAGGTGTTCGCATCCGCGCTGGTCGCCGGTGCGCTGTCGGTGGATGCACTCAAAGGGACCGACGTCCCTTTCGACGCGCGCATTCATGCCTTGCGTCGCCAGATCGGCCAGCAAGTGGTCGCGCAGCGCCTGCGCGCGCTGCTGCGCGGCAGCCGCATACGCGCCTCGCACCTGGACTGCACCCGCGTGCAGGATCCGTACTCGCTGCGCTGCCAGCCGCAGGTGATGGGCGCCTGCCTCGATCTGCTGCGCCAGGCCGGCGCCACATTGCTGCGCGAAGCCAATGCCGTGACCGACAATCCGCTGGTGTTTCCGCGCGAAGGCGAGGTGCTCTCGGGCGGCAACTTCCATGCGGAGCCGGTGGCCTTCGCGGCCGATCAACTCGCGATGGCGGTGGCCGAGATCGGCAACATTTCCGAGCGTCGCATCGCGCTGCTGGTCGACACCAAGATGAGCGGCCTGCCCGCTTACCTGGTGAAGAACAGCGGCCTGAATTCCGGCTTCATGGTGGCGCAGGTCACGGCCGCGGCGCTCGCCTCGGAGAACAAGGGGCTCGCGCATCCCGCCAGCGTCGACACCATTCCGACTTCCGCCAACCAGGAAGACCACGTGTCGATGGCCACCTACGCGGCGCGCCGCCTCACGCAGATGGCCGGCAATGCCGCGGGCATCGTCGGCATCGAGCTGCTGGCGGCGGCGCAGGGCCTGGAGTTCCATCGGCCACTGCGCAGCTCGGCGGCACTGGAGCAAGCCCATCGCGAGATTCGCCGCGTGGCACGCGCCTGGCGCGCCGATCGCTTCTTTGCGCCGGATATCGCCGCGGCGCGCGCGCTGGTGCTGGGCGGCGCGCTGCGCGAGCTCGCCGGCGACGAGCTGTTCCGCGCGTCAGACCGCTCAGGCGCCTGATGCGTTGACGCCTGATGCCCGGTGCACCGATGTCCGACGTGTACGGCCTGCAGCGTGGCAGCACGCCGCTGATCGTGAGCGTGCCGCACTCGGGCAACGTGCTGCCCGAGGCTCTGCAGGCGCGGCTCACACCACTGGCGTTGGCGCAGCCCGACACCGATTGGTACGTCGATCGCCTGTACGACTTCGTGCCGCAGCTGGGCGCAACGCTGCTGGTGGCGCGCTACTCGCGCTACGTCATCGACCTGAACCGCCCGCCCGATGACGCGGCGCTCTACCCCGGCGCGGCCCGCACCGGCTCTGTGCCCGACGCTGACGCTTCGAAGGCGCAGCGCTGTATCGGGAAGGCGCGGGATATGAATTGCCAGCGGCCGAAGTGCAGCAACGCCGCGAGCGCTACTGGCAGCCCTATCACGATGCGCTGCGCGATCTGATCGCCGACACCCGTAAGCGCCACGGTTACGCCTTGCTGCTCGATGCCCACTCGATACTCAGTGTCGTGCCACGCCTGTTTGCCGGACAATTGCCCGACATCAATATCGGCTGCAACGACGCCAGGTCCTGCGACGCGCCGACGATCGAGCTGCTGCGCGCCCGACTCGCAGCTCAAGCGCGCAGCTGGGTGATCGACGGGCGCTTCAAGGGCGGCTACATCACGCGCCACTACGGCCAGCCCGCGCAGGATGTGCACGCGATCCAGATAGAACTGGCCCAGTGCGGTTACATGGTCGAGCCGAGCGAGCTCGCGAATGGCGCACCCGCCTGGGATCAGGAACTGATGCGGCCGCTGCAGGCCTTCCTGCGCAGTCTGCTCAGCGACTGGCTGGCGCTACGCCGCTGACCGGCCTCGCGCCTCGGGTCGGCGCGCACTACAACCAGGCGATGATCCAGCAAGCGATGCCGCCCATCGCGCTGATGCCGGCCATCAGCAGCAACCAGCGCTGGCGCGTGAGCACCGTGAGCGCCGCCATCGCGATCGCCACCTGCACCAGCGCGAGCGCCTGCGCCAACTGGTGATGCGGCTTGAAGGCGCGCTCGCTGGCCTGATCGGCGGCGTGCGACTCCTCTTCGAAGGCGCGCGCCTTCTTCTCGATCTCGGCTTTCTCCGAGGCGTAGCGCTTGGCCTCGGCCGCCAGCGCCTGGCGCTCGGCCTCGTTCGCGCCGCTGGCGTGCGCGACCACGACTTCCTTGATGCCCTTGGCCTGGTAATAGGCCCACTGGTCCGAGGCCTCGGTCTTCTTCAGGATGGCTTCGTTCTTGTGCTCCAGCCCCAGCGATTCGCTGCTGCCGTTCTGGTAACTGATGATCGCGCCGATGGTGGCGAGCACTGCCGTGAACATCGCCACCATGCGTCCGAGGTTGTCGGTGTGCGCTGCGTGTTCGACTGCATGGTCGTGCTGGCCATGCACTTCGTATTCTTCGCTCATGTGGAAAGTAAAGCGGCTTCGCTGCCGGGATGCAAGCCCCGGCAGCGAAGCGCGCGCAGCGGCAGATCTCAGCTACCCGACAGCGACTGCAGATACTCGGCGACCGCGCCCATCTCCGCCCGCTTGAGCTCGGATGCCACGCCGTGCATGACCGCCACGTTGCGCAGGTTGCTCTGGAACGAGCGCAACTGCTTCAGCAGGTACTGCGGAGTGCTGGCCCGCCAGGCGCGGGAAATCGTCGGTGCCGGCCGCGTTGGCGCCGTGGCAGGAAACGCATGGCGGTATGCCCTCGGCGGCGATGCCGTTGCTGAAGATCTCGGCGCCGCGCGCGACCGTGGCGGCATCACCCGCGTGTCCCTTCCCGGGAGCCTGTGCGCTGTAGTAGGCCGCCAGCGCCTCGATCATCGCGTCATCGAGCGGCGCGGCCATGCCCCACATGTATCCGAGTGCATCCGGATCGCCGCGCGTCTGCGCCTTGAAGGCTTTCATCTGCGCGATCAGGTAGGAGGCATGCTGGCCCGCGAGTACCGGGAATTTTGGCGTACTGCTGCGGCCTTGTGGTCCGTGGCAGGTGGCGCAGGTCGTCGCCGCGACACGCTGCGCGGCCAGTTTCATTTCCGGGTCGATGTCGGCCGCGAGCAGCGCAGCCGCTGACCGGCAAGGCCAGCGCCACAGCAATCACCAATGCCTTGATGTTATTCATGGGCGCATTCCTCAGAAGGCGAACCAGGCCAGCAGGTAGAGCGAGTTGTTGTCGCTCGCATTGCGGCCGAGGCCGTCGTAGTTACTGCTGGCGCCATTGAACTTTCGAGTACTGCGTGAACTGCGCCGTGAGCTTGGTATTCAGCCATGGCATGTAGTTCAGTTCCGCTACCCAGCCGGTGGTATCTGGCTTGCCATTCGCACTGGTCAGGACACCCGGCACCAGCGCGTCCGCGATGGTCGCCGGATACAGGCCGGCGTCAGCTGCTGCCGGTGGTCGAAAATACGCCCAGCGCGCCACCGTACTTGCGCTTGTAGTAGTAGGTGCCAGTGACGCGCGTCGTGGTCAGGTCGTTGCTGAGGTTCTCGGCATCGCCATTCGCGAAACTGGCGTCCAGGGTCATCTTTTCCTTGATGCGCGTGCCGGCCACAGTGACCAGGTGCTGGTCGCCGATCCACTGATACTGGAAGTCAAAGGCCGTATCGCGAAATTTGTTGGCCGGGCCCGGCGAAGCGACCGCCGGCGCCGGTGCCGTCGGCGCCCGGCACCAGCTTGAAGGTGGCGCCGTAGACGCCGACGCTCAGCGAGTGCGCGCCCCACTGGTGCTCGTAGGCCAAGCGATAGTAGGGCGCGCCGCCGACTATCACGTTCGAAGTCGCGCCATCGAGCGGGCCAGCCTCACCGGTGAGGCGCGTTGGCCGCGCCCTGCTTGGCCGAGCGATACAGGCCCAGCTCGCCGTACAGTGACTCGTTCCACATCGCGTAGACACTGAGGCCAGCGACATCCTGACCCAGTCCGCCATCGATCTGCGTGCCGGCAGCGAGGGCACGGTGGCGTTGCTGGCCGCAAACGGGAAGCCGAAGGCCGGCGTGCTGTTCCACAGATCCTGGACGGTTGGGTTGTTGTTGACGTCGATGCCGTAGATCAGGCTCTTGTCTTCGGGCAGCAGCATCGCGTTGGCATAGCGGATGTCGACGTTGTCGATGCCGATCGACGCCGCTGTCGTTGCCGTAGGTGAGCTGGATGAAGGCGCCGAGGCGCGGCGCGATCTTGCCGGCGTAGAACAGGCTGATCTGCTGCGGAAAGGCCACGGTGCCGTTCTGCGATACACCGCCTGTTGCCCGTGCCGTCAGGCAGGGCCTTGGAGAGGTTGGTCTGCGACACCTGCACCATCAGCGAGATGGGCGGCAGGCCGCTCAGCGCCAGCAGCTCGCTCTTGGTCGCACTCGATGCCGCGCACCGGCTTGAGGTTGTCGAGCGTGTAGGCATTGGCCTTGAACATGCGGCCGAAATGATTGAGCTCAAGGAACACCGTGTGACAGGCCTCGCAGGCCATGCCGGTTTGTCTCGCGAAGCTCGGGACGGCCAGTGCAGGCGGCGCGGCGCAGCGAACAGGCCGAGTAACACCAACAGCGACGCTGTGAACGTCGCCGGGAATCCTGATGCTCATTTTTCCGCCCTTCGCCGTGATTGCCGGCGTCTTGTTGCTGATCAGTGACGTGCGCGGAAGCATAAGATTGGCGTCCGGCACAGCAACCATGGCGGGTTGTACCTAGCGTCTAGGCATCTGCCACCAATACGCTGAAGTCGCTGTCCTTCCCAATGATCCGCCTCGGGCCAGTCGGAATGTAAAAATCACCCTTGTGCCAGCGCCGAGGCTCTCGGTCGGCAGATCGAGGAAATGCACGCCCAATCGCCGTTGCTTGCGTCGACAGCACTCGCCATGGTGTGCCAGGCATCTGTGCTAGTAGCGCACATGGGCCGGCGCAGGGTTTCGATGCGCAGCACGCAGGCACGCCGCAAGCGAGCGGCAGCTTCTGGTTGAAGCGCCAGATGCGCAGCGCGGATGATTTCGTCCGCCGCCGAACGTAGCGCTCGTGCGTCTGCGGCGGCATGTCGAAGACGCGGCCATCGGCGAGCGAATGCACCAGCTTCAGGTATTCCGCGTGCGCCCAGACCAGCGGCATCGCCGAGCCGGCCGGCCGCCCGAGGAACAGTTCGCGATCAGGGCTATCGGCCGCATCCCAGCTCTGCTCAGGCAGCAGGCCGCCCTCGCCCGCCATCGCTTCGAAGCTCGCGAGCAGCGCGCGCGCCGTCGCCACATCACCGCGCGCCAGCGCGTAGTGCGCGCGCTCGCCGCTCAGCAGCGGCCAGACCCTGCCGATGCCGGTGCCATCGAAGGGCGAGCCGTCGGCATGTTCACCGTAGCCGTCGTCGGTGTAGCGATGCCAGCCCGGGCCCATGGGCAGCTGCGTCTTCAGCATCGCGTCGATGACCTTCACCGTATTCGACGATGCGCGGGTCATCCGCTGCGCGCAGCCCGAAGCGTACCAGCGCCAGCGCATCGGCCGAGACGATCTCATCGGCACGCCGGCGCGTATCGGCCACCTCGCGATTGCGGATATCGATGTAGTCATCGCCATCGTCGAGATCGTCTCGGCGATGCGCACGTAGTAGCCCTCGACGCCGCAGCGCCGCGCCAGCGGCGTGTCGCGCACGTACAGCCAGTGCTCGATCTGCGCGTTCCAGGAATCGGCCGTGTCGCGCAGATAGGGCGCGAGCGCCGGCTCACCGCAACGCTCGGCCCAGTCGGCGGCCACCAGCAGCGCGGCGATTTCGGCGGCGAGCGTGAATGGCGTGTAGCCCGCCGTCTCCTCCCAGCGATCCTGCGGCGTGACCGGACCGTTGCGCACGAGGTAGCCCGCGGCGGCGCGCACCATCGGCCAGAAGCGGCGCTGCGCAGATCGTCTTCGGGCAGCAGCGCCCCCTCGCGCGCCGCGAGATCGAACAGCAGGATCGGCAGCGCGGTCTCGTCCATCTGCAGGCCCTGCCAGTAGGCGCTGCCATCGACCCACATGTTCTGCGGCCAATGACCGTCGGCATGCTGCGTGGCGGCGAGATACACCAGCGCGGCGCGCGCATCAGCCGCAGGCGCCCGCGGCCAGCAAGCCGCCGGCGGACTGCACCATGTCGCGCGGCCACACCAGGTGGTAGCCGCCCAGATCGCCATCGCCCTTGGAGAAATCCCCAGGGCACGGCCAGGCTCGCCAGCAGCGCGCCGGGTATCAGCTTCGATTCATGCGTGCTGATCACGGCGGCGCTGACCACGGAGAGCGCACGCGCGGCGCCGACGCCATCGCGTGCGGCATGCCAGCGCTCCCAGGGCGTCACGTAGCGATCGAGCAGCGCCGGAAAGCCTTCCGCCAGCGATGCCCGCGCCTGGTGCCCGGCCTCGTCGGCGCCGCGGCCCACGGCGATCGCGAGCACCGTCTCCTCGTTCCGGCAAGCGGCAACTTCGCCGACCAGCGCCACGTTGCCGTTTTCCGCGCGCGTGTAGTGCCACTGCAGCTCGCCGTGCGCCATCAGGTCCTGCCAGCCGTCCGACTGCGCCGACGAAGCCCACCGAGCGCGCGGCAAAGCCGCTCGACGACATCAGGCACAGCGCGCGATCGTCGCGCGCGGCAAACAGCGCCGGCATCTCGCGGTAGTCGCCGAGCCAGGCGGTATTGCCGGCGCCGTAATTGCCGAGGTGCGGCGCCAGCAGCACGTAGAGCCGATAGTCGGCCGGCGTTGCCCTTGCAGCGCCGCGAATTTCACGCGCACCAGCACCACCGGTCGCTACACATCGGTGATGATCTCACGTCTGCAGGACGAAAGCGCCCTTGCAGGCATTCGCTGCGAGTCGCGTAGTAAGGCACGCCGGCCGCGGACAGCGCGTCGGCATGGCTCGCGTGCCGCTTGATCTCGGCGACGAAGCCATCCGGCCCCGCGACCAGGAATCCCACGTCGCGAGTCGCCGCCTCGTCGATGCGCGGCGCGTAGATCTCGTTGAGGATGCCGTGCGAGAGCGTGAACCAGATCGGACTGCCGCCGAGCGCGGTGCCGACGCCGCTCTTGGCTGCCGAGGTCCAGCGACCCGGGGAGCCGGGCCATCCGGGCGCGAAACTCTCGCTCATGATCACCTCAGCCGCCGTGCGCGAATTCGGGATAGTCGTCATCGCACCATCGACGAACACCGTATTGCCACTCATGTAGGAGGCGGCAGGCCAGACACCAGGAAGGTCGCGACCTGCGCAATCTCGGCCGGCTCACCCATGCGACCGAGCGGAATCTTGGTCAACAGATCACGCAGTGAGTCGGGATTGCTCCACACATTCTGGTTGATCGGCGTGCGGATCGCTCCCGGCGCCAGCGCCAGCACACGCACGCCAAAGGGCGCGGCCTCCTGCGCCATGCGTCTGCGTGAGCATCGCCAGGCCCGCCTTGCTGGCGGTGTAGGCGCCAAAGCCGCTCCAGGCAATGCGCTCGTGCACCGAGGACATGTTGAGCACCACGCCGCTGCGCTGCGCTATCATGCGCTTCAGCGCCGCACGCGCGCACAGGAAACTGCCCTGCAGGTTCACGCGCAGCACACGCTCGCAAGTCGCCGGGTCGGCTTCCCAGGTCGGGCGCCGGCTGCACCGTCGATGCCGGCATTGTTCACGAGCGATGTCGATGCCGCCCCACTGGCGATCGAGCTCGGCGTACATGGCGTCCACCTGCGCGACATCGCTGACATCGGCCTGCAGGCCCAGCGCAGTCGCACCCGCTGCCTGCAACTCGGTAGTCAACGCGCTAGCGAGCTCAGGATGCACCACGTAGTTGATTGCCACGCGCGCACCCGCCGCCGCGAGCTCGCGCACGATCGCGGCGCCGATGCCGGAGTTGCCCCCGGTCACCAACGCGCGCTTGCCATCCAGCCTGATCTGCATGCAGGTAGTGCAGCCGCTTCAGGCTTTGGGCACAGTGCCGGCAGGCGTGAGCTTGTCGATCGCCTGCGGCAGCGCCGTCGACAGCTTGTGCAGCAGATCCTGCACTTCGATGCCGGCCTTCGCGGCCAGCTGCTTGACGGTGTCGGCACCGAGCCCCTGTTGCACCTGCGCCGGGGTAATCGGCTGGTTCGGGCCCGTGCTGACCCAGCTCTTCACGGTTGCGCCCAGACCCTGCTGCTCGAACTGGCTCACTACGCCCGCGACACCGCCGTGCTTGTCGAGCACACCCTGCACCACATGCAGCAATTCGGCGCCGACCACTCCACCCAGCACACCAGAAAGAAAACTCATGGGGGATCTCCGTTGGATTGTTGAATGCAGGCGGCATACTGCCGCAGCCAGCGCGTCTTTAGGGTGAAATCTTCGTTAAATGCAGTAATTTGCGCTACCCTGCACGCCTCTGACGAGCCTGCAGGGAGTGCAAGCAGTGACCCGAAAAGCAATCATCGGCATCCTCGCGCTGCCGGTCCTGGTAGTACTGTTCCTGGCGATGTCATGGATCGACGGCGCGGTGGTGCGCGCCCGGTTGGCGAGGCTTGATCGATCGATGCAGTCCAACATGCCGTTGTTTACTGTCACGGACAGGAAGGAAACCGGGGGATTGTTCAACTCCACGGTGGAAGTGAGCTACCAGTTCAACGACAAGCTGTTCAAGGGCATTGCGCCCGCAGTTACAAAACAGACGGCATTTGTCGTTGAGGCCACACCGCTCTCCGCTGATTCGACACCTGCCATTACGCTGCGTCATCACATCCAGCACGGGCCGATTCCAGGCTTCGCCACGCTGGGCCTGGCGCGCATCGACACCGAGATCGTGATACCCGAGGCCGCCAGGCAGGAACTGCGCAAGTCCATCGGCACCGATCAGCCGCTGAAGATCATCACGCTGCTGGGCTACCTGGGCGGCGGTACCACCTCGATTGACAGCCCTGCATTTGTCTACACCGACAAGAGCGGCGTCAACAGTATCAACTGGCGCGGCATCAAGGGCAGGATGAACTTCACCCGCCACCTGAACAGCCAGGATGGCAACTTCACGCTGCTCGGCATGACCGTCAAGGACAACAAGGGTGGCGATGCGACCATGGGGCCGATGCGCATCGACTATGACCTGAAGCGCGCGTTCAAGTACCTGTCTACCGGCAAGGTAAGCTTCACGATGGAGCGCCTGGCGGCCGTGATGCCGCAACAGGCAGGCGCCGGCAAAATGGAGATGCGCGATCTGGCCTACGAGGTCGATACAACTGCCAGCGGCGACTACCTGGATATGGTGGCGAAAGTCGGCATCGGCTCAATGTCGTTCGCGGCATTCAAGTCCACCGGTGTGCACTATGATTTTTCACTGCGCCACCTGCACGGGCCTACCTTTGGCGCGCTGATGGAAAAGTTGCGCGACACCAACGCGGCCCTCGCCGGCGGTGAAGGCAAGGATCCGCAGCAACTGCTCGCGCCTTACAAGGAATATGGCCCCATTTTTCTCGAGCACCAACCTGAATTCACGATCGATCGCATTTCCCTGACCATGCCGGAGGGCGCTCTGCAGATCAGCGGCAAGGCCTCGATTCCAGGGTACGCACACGGCGATCTCGATTCCGGGCCGATGGTGCTGCTGCCCAAGATCGAAGCGAATCTGGATATCGCCGTGGACGAGGGGCTGCTCAATTACTTCTGGAGCATGCAGCCGGCCGCGCCCGCGCCCGTTGCCAACGCGCCCGCTGGCAAAGGGCGGCATTCCATGGAACCCTCAGTCGATGCGGTGGCTGGGCCTACGCGCGTCGAAACCATGAAGGCACAGCTGGCCGCGCTCGAGCAGCAGGGCTTCGTGACCCGTCACGGCACGCGGCTAAGCTCACATCTCGAGTTCCGGCACGGCGCGCTAACGGTCAACGGCAAACCGATGGGGCCGCCGCCGGGCGCCGGCCGCTGACAGCGGGCCGCGCGACCAGCCAGGGCGGCTAGCTGCGCGGCGGTGCTGATTGCGCGTTGGCGTGTTGCTGCACGCCCGCCATTATCATCTGGCGCGCCTGCCCGGCATCGCCCCAGCCGAGGATCTTGGCCCACTTGCCGGGCTCCAGATCCTTGTAGTGCTGGAAGAAGTGCTCGATCTGCCGCAGCGTGATGCTCGGCAGATCGCCATAGTTGAGGCACTGGTCGTAGCGCTGCGTCAGGTGCGAGGACGGCACCGCGATGATCTTCTCGTCCATCCCCATGTTGTCTTCCATCAGCAGCACGCCCACTGGCCGCACGCTGATCACGGCACCGGGCACGATCGCGCGCGTGTTGCAGATCAATACATCGCAAGGGTCGCCGTCGCCCGAGAGCGTGTGCGGTATGAAGCCGTAGTTGCCGGGATAGCGCATCGAAGTGTAGAGGAAGCGATCGACCACCAGTGTGCCGGCTTCTTTATCCATCTCATATTTGATCGGCTCACCGCCGATCGGCACCTCGACGATCACGTTGACGTCGTGCGGGGGATTGCGGCCTACGGCAATCTTGTCGATGCGCATGCGATGTGCCTCTGCTGACCGTCAGCTCGCCTGCAACCAGACGATGCAGGAACCGATCGCCGCCTCATTGTAGAGATACACATACTGCGTGGCGGGCGACTGCGCCAGGCGCATCATCAGCGACTCGGCGCCGACCGGCAGCGCGAGGCTGCTCTGCGCGGGTGTCATCGGTGCGCCCACTGCATTGGCGGCTTTGTAGCGCTTGATGCTGCATTTCGCACCCGAGGACTGCGTGACCACCATGTCGAGGTAGGCGGCGTCGGCGTAGATCACCAGCCGATATTGATTGCCACCCACGACGCCCGTCGCGTTGAGCCATTGCGGTTTAATCTCGCCAGCCATACCGGCGACCGTGGGTTCAACCGAGTATTTCATCGGCGGGCTCTGCACGAGCTCAGGAGTTTCGGCACCTGCGGGCACCGAGGCGACCAGCATTGTGACCACGCCAACGCTGGCAGCCACGGCACGGATCAGGTGAAAAGTGTTTTTCGTCATGCGCAGCTCCCTATTTTCCGGATAAATCAGCGTCCGGGAACTCATTGCCCTGGCAGTAAGCATGCAGGATGCCCGCAAGCAGCTTCAGGTTTTCTTTCAGGAAATAACCCGCCACGTTGTGCTCATAGGCCAGCAGCCGATCGCTGCCGCGCCCAGAAGTGGTCAGGATGAATACCACGCTGCGCTTCAGGGCTTCATCGCCGCGCAGCTCCTTGAGAAACTGCACGCCGCTCATACGCGGCACATTGATGTCGAGCAATATCAGGCAGGGTTGCGCGAGTTTCTTGTGGCCGCCCGTGCCACGCAGCATGGCCAGCGCCTCAACGCCGTCACAGGCACTGTGCAGCGCTGACTTGACGCCCGCCTGCCTCAGGGCGCGCCCGAGGGCTTCCACGTCAATTTCATCGTCTTCCACCAGCAGGATACTGACGGCCGGCCTGCGCTTGTTGTTGCTAACCACCCGACACCCCCTGCTCTTGCGAACTTCTGGGCCAGGTGAAACGGAAACTCGCGCCATGCCCTGGCGTTGATGCCACCGCTATCTCGCCGCCGTTCATTTCGACCAGCTTCTTGACCATCGCCAGGCCCATGCCGCTGCCCTCCTTCTGGGAGCGCGGCTTGAGTGTCTGGAACATTTCGAAGATCTTCTGGTGATATTCGGGCGCAATACCAGGGCCATCATCGCGCACACAGAACTCGAGCGCTGCAGTCGTATCCTGCACGGACACCTCCACCGTGGCAGGGCTTTTGTCGTGATGCTTGATGGCATTGTCGACGAGGTTCAGCAGTATCTGCTGCAGCGGCAAGCGCCGTACGCGCAGCGATTCGAAGCCCTGGTGGCGAACAGTAACCTCTTGCCGCGGCGACAACAAAGCGATGACGCTCTCGATCAGCGCAGTGCCCGCCATCAATTCATTCGCCGGCGAATCCTGCTGGCGATCGACGCGTGAATAGTCGAGCACGTCGTCCAGCAGTTTCTCCATGCGGCGCACCTGACCGCGCAGCTTGTGGATATGCCGGCGGCTCGACTCCCCGAGCGCGTCACCCATGTCCTCCTCGATCCATTGCGACAGGTTGTCGATGGACCGCAACGGAGACTTCAGGTCGTGCGCGGCGGCGTAGGCAAAGCGTTCCAGATCCTGGTTGGATCGGGTCAGCTGCTCGATGAGCTGCTCGCGCTCCGCGATGCTCTTGCGCCGCTCGACAATGAGTTGCTCGACCTTGACGCGCAGCTCTTCCCCGGAAAAAGGCTTGGCGATGTAGTCGCGCACACCTGCCTTGAGCATGGCGAGCTTCAGCGGGTCATCCAGCTTTGCGGTCAATATCAACAGTGGAATATCCCTGGTCTGCGGGTTGGCGAGCAACGCGCGCGCCAGCTCGTCCCCGCCCATCTGCGGCATCATCATGTCGCTGATCACCAGGTCAGGGATCAGCCGCAGAGCCTTGTCCAGGCCTTCCCTGCCGTTGCCTGCGGTTTCCACCCGGTACTGTGCAAGCAGACCGGCCACGTAGCCGCGCATGTCGGCATTGTCGTCGACCACCAGGATCAAACCATCGCGAGCGGCGGTGGAAGGCGTAGCCGCCGCGTCGGGTAGTCGGCTGCTCAGCTCAGCCAACACCGCGCCGACATTGTCATTCGAGGCGCTCGCAGGCTGCGCCAGGGTAGTGCCTTCGGGGGCACTGGCGGGCAGCGTAATGGTAAAGCAGGTTCCGCCCGGCGGATTGTCCTCCACTCGAACGCTGCCGCGGTGGAGCGTGACGAAGTCTTTGACAATCGCGAGGCCCAGGCCCGTTCCTCCCGCGGCGCGGCCGCTGTCACCATCCACCTGACGGAATCGCTCGAAAATCGCTTCCCGCGACTCCATGGGGATGCCAGGACCGGTGTCAGCAACCCGGAACCGGAGCTGATCGCCATCCTGCTCCACCTGAAATTCGATCTTGCCGCCCGCCGGTGTGAATTTGAAGGCGTTAGAAAGCAGATTCAGCAGCACGCGTTGCAGCTTCGCGCTGTCGGCCTCGAGGGGCAGCGCAGCCGGCGCGCGCACGGTGAAGCTGATGCCGCGGTCCAGTGCGAATGACTCGAAATTTGCAGCCAGCGAGTGCGCCAGCCGGGCAGCATCCATGCGCGAATAGGTCAGGCCCAGCTCTCCGGCCTCCAGCTTGGCAACGTCCAGCAGATCGTTGACCTGCCTGAGCAGCAGCCGCGCATTGCGCTCGACGACTTCAAGGTCATGGCGTTGCTCGGTCCGAAGCGCATCGGAGGATAGCGCCTTGGCCAGTGGCCCGAGGATCAAGGTCAAGGGCGTACGCAACTCATGGCTGACGTTGGCGAAGAAGTTGGTCCTCATCTGGTCGAGCACGCGCAATTTCCGGTTGGCCTCGGCCACCTCCTGTGCGCGTTGATAGACCTCTGATTCCATATCGTCCGCACGCGTGCGCAGCTGCAGGTTCACCTGCGCCTGTTCGTTCCCCTGCTGCTTGAGCTGGACGAACTCGGTCACGTCTTCGACGCGGTGCACGATGTAGGCAATTTCGCCGTTGTCATTCAGTACCGGCGCATTGAAGGGACTCCAGTGCCGTACTTCGAAACCGCCACCTGCGGACTCGGGCCGGCGTATGTCGTACTTCTGCACCGCCATGGAGTCGCCGGTGCGATTTTTCAGCACGCGCTCCAGGGATTCGCGCAGATTCCGCGCTCCGGTTGCCGCCGGATCATCGGGATTGTCGGGAAATACTTCGAACAGCCCGCGCCCCATGATTGCAGCGCGATCCGTCATGGTGGCCTGCAGATAGGCATTGCTGACCGCCACGATCACCAGGTCGCGGGTGAGCACCAGATAATGGCCCGGGATGGCTTCGAACAGCTGCTGGAAATCCGGAGCGGTGTGGTTCTTTTTCACGTCGCGTGCTCCGGCATGATGCGCCGAGCATACATCCGAAGCGCCGTAAGTACGATTGCGGTTTACCGAGGCAGTGCGAAAAGTGGCCGGATGTAGGATAAAGTGCCCCTAAAGTGAGTGGCTCGATTCCCCGGGGGGCGATGAAATGAAGGACACGATCACGCGTCGGGACTTCGTCGATGGAGTGGCCTGCGCCATCGCCGCGGGCGCCGCGCCGGCATCGGCCTGGGCGCAAGTGGCCGCCCACGCCCCCTACCCGCCCGGCGAGACCGGCATGCGCGGCAGCCGCAACCAGGATGCCGCGGCCGCGCACGCGGTGCGCGACGGCACCCGCTATCGGGTAGCGGACTTTCCCGTCGACGAGGAAGTCGACTGCGTAGTCATCGGCGCGGGTATCGGTGGCCTCT
Organism: uncultured Gammaproteobacteria bacterium; assembly: GCA_963764065.1. Taxonomy (GTDB): domain Bacteria; phylum Pseudomonadota; class Gammaproteobacteria; order Steroidobacterales; family Steroidobacteraceae; genus FEN-1191. The sequence goes on from CAVXRM010000006.1 coordinate 69,930, forward strand.
CGGCCGCGCACTTCGTCCGCAAGGCCCTGCCAAAGACACGCCTGCTGATCCTGGACAACCACGATGACTTCGGCGGCCACGCGCGCCGCAATGAATTCAACGTCGATGGTCGGCAGTTGCTCGGGTACGGCGGGAGCGAATCGATCCAGTCGCCCAAGGCCCTGTGGAGTCCAGTCGCGCACCAGTTGCTCGATGACCTGGGCATCCATCTGCAGAAGTTCAGGACTGCAATCAACACCAACCTGTATCCCGGGCTGGGCATGTCGTTTGGATTGTTCTTCGCGCGCGAGGCCTACGGGAAAGACAAGCTGGTCACGGGCGACCCGCAACGCGCGCTGCCCACCGACATACCCGCGGCGCTGCAGCGCGGTCGCCCGATTGCGCAGTTCGCCGCTGATTGCCCGCTCTCGGATGCCGCCCGACGCGATCTGGTCGCGCTGTACAGCGAAAAGCGCGACGTGCTGCCCAAGCTCAGCCTGAAGCAGAAGATCGAATTGCTGAGCACGACCACCTACCACGATTTCCTCGAGAAATACTGGCGCGTCGATCCCTCGCTGGTGCGCATGTTCGACGGCCGCACCAACGATCTGTTCGCGGTTCCGGCCACGATGATCCCGGCGTTCGTGCTGGCCGAGACGGGTTATCCAGGCTTCCAGGGGCTGGGGCTGGGTGATGCCATCGACATGAGCGAAGAAGCGGAGGATTACATCTATCATTTCCCGGACGGCAACGCTTCGATCGCGCGACTGCTGGTACGCCAGATGATCCCGCAGGTCGCGCCCGGGAATACCATGGAAGACATCGTCACGGCGCGCTTCGATTACAGCGCGCTCGATCGCGCGAACGCGCCGGTGCGCTTGCGGCTCTCGAGCACGGTGGTCAACGTGCAGAACGGCGCCGCGCACGTCGACGTGCTCTACGTGCGCGATGGCAAGGTGCATCACGTGCGGTCCCGCAAGGTGATCTACGCCGGCTACTACTCGATGCTGCCGTACATCTGCGCCGACCTGCCAGCGCCGCAGCGCAGTGCGGTGGCCGGTGGCGTGCGCATGCCGCTGGTCTACGTCACGGCGGCACTGCGCAACTGGCGCCCGTGGGTCAAGGCGGGCGTACACCTGGTCAACATTCCGAACGGCTTCTACAGCATGGCCAAGCTCGACTTCCCCGTGAGCCTCGGGCACTACCAGTTTGCGAAGTCACCGGACGAGCCGATTCTGGTGCACCTCTCGCACATTCCGCAGCCGCCGGCGCCGATGACTGATCTGCGCGCATCGCTGCGCGCGGCGCGCAAGGTGCTTTATACGCGGCCATTTTCCGACTTCGAGAACGCCCTGCGGGATCAGCTCACGCGCTGCTTCGGCGCCACGGGTTTCAATGCCGATCGCGATATCGCGGCGATCACGGTGAATCGCTGGGGGCACGGCTACGCCTATCCCCTCCAGTCGATCACGGAAGACATCGCCAAAGTTGCGCGCCAGCCGGTTGGCGGCATCAGCCTCGCGGGCTCCGATGCCGCGTGGACGGCCTACGCCCACGCCGCAATCGACGAGGCGCATCGCGCAGCGGGCGAAGTCGTTGCAGGGTTGAAGCGGGCGGCCGCATGACTGAAACGCAAACGCGTCACCCGATCTTCAACTACGAAAACCTGCTGCTGGTACTGCTGGGCCTGTCATTCGGCTTCGCATTCTTCGATCGCAACTCGGCCAGCGTGCTGATTCCCTACATGGCGAAGGACCTTTCGCTCAGCAACACGCAGTCGGCGCTGATCAACTCCGTGCTCTCGCTGATGTGGGCACTGGGCGCCTACGTGATCGCGCGCTGGTCGGATTCGCGCGGCAGCCGCAAACCATTCCTGCTGGCCTTCCTCGTGATCTTCTCCGCCTGCTCGATACTCTCTGGACTCGCGCAGTCCTTCCCCGTGCTGCTCATCGCGCGCGCGATCATGGGCGCGGTCGAGGGCCCGTTCCTGCCGGTGTGCCTCGCGATCATGGCAGTCGAGTCTTCGCGCAATCGCCGCGGCGTCAACGCCGGCATCATGCAGAATTTCTTCGCGGCACTGCTGGGGCAAAGCCTCGCGCCCTGGTTGCTGCCGCTGATCGCCGAGCACTACGGCTGGCGCGCGGCCTTCTTCGTTGCCGGCGTCCCCGGCATTTTGTGCGCCATCGCCGTCTGGCTCTGGGTGCGCGAGCCGACCAAAGAGGCTCAGGCCGCGCTGCACGGCGTCGACACGGCAAGCGCTGCCGGCAGCGGCAAGACAATGAGTCTGTTCGACATGCTTGCGGTGCGCAATGTGCTCATCTGCTGCCTGATCTCCGCGTTCATGGTCGGCTGGTTCGTGATGGGCTGGACCTTCCTGCCCCGATACCTCACCACGGTACGCGGCATGTCAGGTCCTGCCATGGGCTCGTTGCTCAGTGTGTTGGGACTGGCCTCGGCACTCTCAGGCTTCGGCGCACCGTGGCTCTCCGATCGCGTCGGCCGCAAACCCGTGATGGTCGGCTTCTGCCTGCTGGCCACGCTGACGGCGCTGGGCGCTATCTACTTCCAGGGCTCGACCACTGCGCTCGGCGCACTACTGTTCATCGGCTGGCTCGCGAGCGGCACCTTCCCGCTTTTCATGGGTGTGATTCCGGCCGAATCGATGCCGCGACGCTACGCCGCCACGGCGATGGGCCTGGTCGTGTGCGTGGGCGAAATCGTGGGCGGCTCGCTGCTGGTCGCGCTGGCTGGCAAAGTGGCCGATCTCACGCAGCAGTCGAGCGCGGTGTTGATGATGGCCGCGTGCGGCGCGATAGGCTGCGTGCTGTGCTTCCTGCTGACTGAAACGGCCCCGGGGCATGCGCGCGGCGTTGTACACTAGTTCAAGGATAGAACTATGAGAACCTACCTCGGCTTCGATGGTGGTGGCAGCAAGACACTGTTCCTGCTGATCGATGAGACCGGCAAGGTGCTGGCTGCGCACACCGAAGGCACGGCCTACTACCCGGAAATCGGCCTCGAAGCGCTGAAGAAGTTGCTGGCGCGGGGCATCAACCAGACCCTGCGCCAGGCGGACCTGACAGTCGCCGATCTCAGCTTCGCCTTCCTCGGTCTGCCGGCGTACGGCGAAGACTCGGCGCTGCTCGCGACACTCGATACCACGCCTTCCTCCGTGCTACCCACTGGGCGCTACCGCTGCGGCAACGACATGGTTTGTGGCTGGGCCGGCGCACTCGCGGGTGTGGATGGCATCAGTGTCGTGTCGGGCACGGGCTCGATCGCCTACGGGGAATACGCCGGCCGCAGCATGCGCGCCGGCGGCTGGGGCGAATTGTTCAGCGACGAGGGCTCGGCGTACTGGCTGGCCCGCGAGGGATTGAACCTGTTCTCGCGCATGAGCGACGGTCGCGCGCTGCGCGGCGCGTTGTACGAGCTGGTGCGTCGCCACTTCGTGCTGCGGCACGACCTCGACCTGTGCGCTGCGATCTATGGCAAGCGCCTCGCGCAACGCAGCCAGTTCGCGCAGCTCTCGCGCCTGGTGGTCGAGGCCGCGAGCTCCGGGGATACCGAGGCGATTGCGCTGTTCGCGCGAGCTGCTGCGGAGCTGAGCAATCTCGTCGATGCGGTACGCAACGGCCTGCAGGTGCCGCATGATGTGCGCCTGGCCGTGTCGTACTCCGGTGACCTGTTCGAGCCGCACGATCTGCTGCTCGCGCCTTTGCGCTCAGCGATCGAGAGCCCCAAGCGCAACTACAGTTTTCTGGGCGCCAGGCTCCCCAGCGACGCCGGCGCCGCCGTGCACGCAGCGAAGCTTTCCGGTATGCCGCTGGCGAGCGCGAGCATTGCAACCCTGGAGGCGCACTTCCGCCCGGATAAATGATCAGCCCGGCGTTGCCGGCGGATCCCGCGGCAGCTCGACGATGAAGGTTGCGCCCTGCCCCGCGCCTGCGCTCTCGGCGCGCAGCGAGCCACCGAGTTCGCGCGCGGCATTCGCGCTGCTGTGCAGCCCAAAGCCGTGCCCAGTGGCACGCGTGGTGAACCCGTGCGTGAACAGACGGCTCATGGTTTCGGGTGCGATACCGACGCCGTTGTCGGCAACCGAGATGCGCACCAGCGCCTCCGCGCCCGCGATGCGGAGCGTGAGCGCCTTGTCTTTCCGGCCTGACTCATCGCAGGCGTTCATCGCATTGCGGATCAGATTGACGAGGATCTGCAGCACCTTGTGTTTGTCTATGGTGATCGGCGCCGTCGGCTCGAACTCACGCCGCAGCTCGATGCCGTGGCGGGTAAATGCGCCGGCGCTCAGCCGCAGGCTGTCTTCGACCAGGTCGACGATGCTCACCGTTTCGCGGACGGAGGACAGCCTGGAGAAGTTCTGCTGCATGGCCACGGCGCTTTCGACATGCTCGATGCTCTTGCGCAGCGTGCCCATATGCTCCATGGCCGCATCGGTATCTGCGGTCAGCTGCTCGCCGAGTGCCTTCAGGTAGTCTGGAACCATCCTGCCGCGCTCGTCGCTGGTCATGAATTCAGCGAGCCTTGCACCCTGCTCATACAGCAGAGCCGCTACCCGGCTAAGGTCGCCCGCCTTCGAGCGTTTCAGTCCCTCCGTGACCAGCGCCTCGGAGACCTTGATGCTGGTGAGCACGTTGCCGACATTGTGCAGGATGCTGGTCGCCACCTCGGCCATGCCGGCCTGGCGCGCGGAAGTGCGCAGCTGCTCGTGCACCCGTTCGAGCTCGAGTTCCGCGCGGCGGCGTTCGGTGATGTCCTCTGTGACTACGAACGCTCCCATGGGGCGCCCGTCGGGCGCCGTCAGGCGGCGGCCGTTGGTGAGCGTAACGCGTTCGGTGGAATCGCGCGGCACGACGACGAGCTCGACGTCTTCCACCTGCTCGCCGCGCAGGGTGCGCACCAGCGGGCGATCAGCCACGTCCAGCGGAGTCACGCCATCGGCAAGGTAGATCTGCGCCCCGACCACGTGCTCACAGCTTTTTCCGACGGATGAATCATCACGCTGCATGGAGCACAGCTCGGCTGCCTCCTTGTTATAGAGAGTGACCTGACCCTCGGCGTCGCAGGCAATGAGCGACAGCGGCAGATCGGCGATCAGTGTCTCCAGCAAGGTGCGGTGTTCTTCCAGTCCAGCCCGCAGGCGCTCGCGCGCGAGATCGGTGACATCGGTGATGGTGCCCACGAATGCAGCCATGCCGTTCACCGGCGCGATGCGTTCGATGAATTGCCGCACGCTGCCCTCGAGCGGCGCCGTCCGGTACTCGAATGTCATGGCACGGGGATTGGCACGGAAGTCGGCCCAGCCCTGCTCCATGCGCGCCCGGTCTCCGGCATGCATACGCTGGAACCGATCATTCGCGTTCTGCTCGGGTTCGAGTGCGAAGACACGGCGGAATTCAGAATTGACGTACACCAGGTTGCCGACGGCATCGGCCTGGTACATCGCCACCGGCGCACTCTCTATAAGGGCCGCCGCAGGCGCCAGATAGGCCTGGTCTCCGGGCGAGGCGGCGCTGGGTTGTCGAGTTAAGTGAACTGGTGGCACCTGTGGAATAGACCACGCCACCGCGGTCCGGCGCGCGGAAGTGCTTCGCACGCGAGGGGGCTCAGACTGAGACGTGCAGCACAGTGCTGGCTGTGGTGGGCGATGATCAGCAGCCTGATGCCAATGCAATGCAGCTTCGTGACGCTCGGCGCGATGATCGCGCGGGTGATTCATGGCCGAGCTCGCAGCCGCGTGCCCGATAATCTGGGCGTGGCATTTTGGGCGATACGATCTTAGGATCGGCACTACCTGAACGGAGAACCACCATGGTCTTAGGACTCGCGCCCTACACCGCCTTCCATGTATTGATCAGCCTGATTGGTATTGTTTCTGGCTGCGCCATTCTATTTGGCATGCGTAACGCCAGGCCAATGAACGGCTGGACAGGGGTATACCTGGCCACAACGCTGGCTACCAGCGTTACGGGGTTCTTCTTCCCCTTTCACGGCTTCACCCCGGCGTTGGCCGTTGGAATCCTCTCGATGGCGATACTTGCCGCGGCCATTGCCGCGCGCTATCGATACCACCTCGCTGGCTCCTGGCGCTGGATCTACGTAGTGAGTGCCACGAGTGCGCTCTATCTCAACGTGTTTGTGCTGGTCGTACAGTCTTTTCTGAAGATTCCTGCCCTGCACCGCCTGGCGCCCAACGGATCGGAGCCGCCTTTTGCGGTGGCGCAAGGACTCGTGCTGCTGTTCTTTGTCCTCTTCGGCTACCGCGCCGTCAAAGGGTTTCATCCGCCGGTACGCACGTCGCCAGTGGCACTCTGACTGTAAGTGTTGCTCCGCCGCCCGCCCGCGGCTCAAGCGCAAACGTGCCACCAAGCAGACGCGCCCTGTAGGCCATTGCCTTCAGTCCGAAGCCCGTCGTCCTGACGCCGTCCGGCGGTAGCCCCGAGCCGTTGTCCTTGACCTGCAGGTGCAGCTCGCCCTGCAGCAGCTGCAGCACGATCTCGACCCTCGAACCAGCCGCTGTGCCGTGCCGCATTGGTGATCGCTTCGAACACGATGCGATACAGGTGATCCGCGGTCTCCTCCGGAACTGCAATCTCCTTCGGCTCGGAGTGCGCAGTGATTTCGAGGTGCAGGCGATGGCCGGCCTCTTCCGCGAGTCGACTGATCGCGCGACTGAGCGAGCCCTGCTCGACGTGGAGCGGTGACAAGCCGTGCGCAACGTCGCGCGTCATCCGGATGGTTCGATTGACGTGACCCTGGATGTCGTCCACCAACGGCCGGGTTCCGGGCATGCCGGCTTGCACCTGCGTCGCCAGCAGCTGCAGCAGCAGCGATATGCCGGTCAGTTCCTGGCCCAGTCCATCGTGCAGATCACTGGCCAAGCGCTGTCGCTCGCGCGTGGAGACGTGCAGGATTTCGCGCTCCAGGCTGCGCAGTTCGGTGACATCGCTGCAGCGGATGGTGGCGCCCAGCAGCGTCGAACCCTCCACTACCGGTTCGCAGCGCACCTCCAGCTGCCGGATCGTGCCGGCAGCGTCGATCAGGCTGGTCGAGAGCGAGCCGGCGCGCCGCTGCTCAAAGACTTCGCTCAGCGCGGGTTGCAGCGATTGCCACGTCTGGGCCGAGACCGCAGCCTGCAGCGACTTGCCCGTCGTGGGCACGGGGCCACCCGGGAACACGGGACGATTCGCGAAGCGGATCACGCGTTGCGCGTCGATCAACATCAAGGTATCCGGCGTGCTGCCCGAGGCGGTACGCAGTGCCAGCTGCTCACGCTTGAGATTTCGCTCCTGGCGGCCTCTGCTCCACAGCGCGAAGGCAATCAACGCCAGCAGGGCGAGCATCACCAGCGCGGCAATTGTCCACAGTCGTTGGGTCAGTGCCCGGCGCCCCGCCAGCACCTTGCGGGCCTCGGCGGCGGCCATCAATACGGCGGCGGCCCGGGAGCGCTGCGCGACATCGAGGCGATGTTGCAGATTCGAGGGAATGAGCCAGGTCCCGGTACGCTTCCAGTGAAGTGACCCAGGGCACCCTGCGCGCGCGATCGGTCATGATAGAGATCCGGTTCGACCGAAGGCAGCACGTCGCTCGCGCGTGGCCCGAGAATCTCATTGAGCTTGTCGAGCGCTTCGCGCGCGCGCCCGCGTTCGAGGTCGAGGCGTGCGCGATACCCGAGCAGCAGCGTCACGAGATCGTCGCGCTTGGCCGCCTCGAAGTCCGCCAGATGCTGAGTGCAGACGCGATCGGCTGCATCCAGCTCGCCAGCGCCAATCAGTGCGGGACACACGGCGATATCGGTAAACGCAGCGCCAAACAGGTCGCCGGTACCGAGGGCAACTGCGCGCGATGCTTCCAGGGTGTCGCGCGCCTCCTTGAAATGACCGGCACCCAGCTGTATCTGCCCCCGCGAGTACATCGCGGTGGCCATTTGCGATAGACGATTTTCCGCCCGCTCGTACTGGATCACCTCGTCGATCATGCGAACCGCATCGTCGAACATTCCGCTGCGCCGGTAGACCGTGGCAAGACTGGCGGCGGCCTGGATGTGCGCCTCGATGAAGCCGTACCGGTCGGCAGCGGCATACGCCTCAATGCCATCGGCCGCGGCCAGGTCGAGTTCCAGAAGCTCAGCGCGCAGATCGGCGCGCGAAGCCAATGCGCACACGTAACTCAAGGAACTTGCCGGTGCGCGCGCCAGAATGTCGTTCATCGCTTTGACGCCAGCGAGCAGATCGCTGCGCGTCTCGAGGCCCAACACGTAGCTCATGGCGAGCTGGTCCAGTACGCGCCGGGAATCGGCCGAAGGCGGCACCTGCGCCAGCAATTGCCGCGCCGAGTCGATGGCCTTGTGCGCCTCATCGATGCGACCCTGCTGGGCCCGGGCCGCGGCCATGATCGCCAGCAACTCGGCTTCGAGCATCGGATTGCGGCCCCTGGCCAGGCTCGCGAGTCGCTGGCCCGCTTCAGTCACTGTGCTATCAGGGTCCGACTCTGCACGCATCTCGAGCGCGTTGAGATCTGGAGCAGGCAATGACAGGCATGAGGCCTCGGCACGCGCCGCGCCCAAGAACGCCAGGAGGGCAACGGCGCAGCTCATTATCGCGCGCGCACCTGACGAGGCGCGCGTGGAAGATCTGGACGCTACGTGATTGCGGGCACGCGGCGGCAGTGCCCGCGCGCGGTAAATGACAGGTGTGGGCATCTTGGACAGTGACTGGCGAGCTATGCGCCGTGCGTTTTTTGCCATCGTACAGTGAATTGCGGTCCACGGTACGCGAACCGCCCGCTTGCGCGCCGCAATCTGTCAAATCAGGGCGCGCCCAGAACGGTTGCCGGGGTGCGCACTGGCGGTTGTGGAAGTCGCGGGCATGCTGCCCCAATGCTGCGGACACGAGCTGTTGACGAGGAGCCAAATCTGGCCTGCTTGCGCACATATCCATTCTTCGCAATCATCCGGGTGCCCTCCCACCCTCGACAACAATGTCCTCCCCCAGCGCCCGCCGATACTCCTCCTCCCCGATCGCATCGACCGAGCGCAGCTTCGCCAACAGCTCGTCGATCAGCGCGCGCAGCCCGGGCCCCGGCGTGCCGTGCGCGAATGAACCCTGGTACTTGATCGGCCCGGGGATGATCGACACCAGGAAGGCCATCTGGGCCGGCGTCAGCGCCGAGGGTTCGCGACCGAAGTAGCTGCGGGCCGCGGGCCGCAGGCCACGCAGGCCCGGTCCCCACTCGATGATGTTCAGGTAGATCTCGAGGATGCGATCCTTGCCGAGCGCCGACTCGAGCAGGAACGTGATCGCCAGTTCCTGGAGCTTGCGTCCGAGCTGCTTGTCGCGCGACAGGAACAGGTTCTTGGCCAGCTGCTGCGTAATCGTCGACGCGCCGCGCGCGGCGCCGCCGCGCGATAAGTTGGTGAGCAGCGCGGTGGGCAGTTCGCGAAGGTCGATGCCGCGATGCCCGTAGAAGCCGGTGTCTTCGGCAAGCAGCAGCGTGCGCACGAACAGCGGCGGAACGTCGCGCAGCGCGATGAAGTCGGGGGATGCGCTCGAGACATCGACGGGGCGGTGCGGCCCGGAGCCGTCATCGGGGCTGAAGGTGAAATTGCCGCGCAGGCGCGCGATCGCCGGCGGCATCTGGCGCGGCGGCTTGAAGTCGATCTTCTGGGTCACCGTGAGCGAGGCAGGGTCCGCCAGGCGACCGCGTACGTGCACGTCGATCGTGGCTGAGCCCAGGTCATGGCTACCGGCGGGCGTCATCCCCAAGCTTTCGGGCACCGCCAGCCCCGATGCGCCCAGCAGTTGCGCGAAGTCCAGCCGCTGCACGCCGACGTGCGAGATCGATAGACCGGATCGGTCTCGAGATCGCGCAGCGCGAGCGAGCCTGAGAGCGCCGCACCGCCCACCGTCGCGTGGACCTCGGGGATTTCGATCGTGTCGCTGGAGCGCCCACCAGGCGCCATCGAATTGCAAGGACACGTCTGTCGGATCGCCGAGCTGCGGCTCGTCGGCGGCGCTGTCCGCCAGCGCCCCGAGTCGCGCACCACGCGCGCGTATGTGCGTGTGGAAACGCAGCGCATCGGCGCTGGCCTGAAGGTCAACGCGGCCGTCCGCGATACCACCAGAGAGCAGCGGATGCGCGTCGCGCCGCACGTCGAGCAGGTGGCCGACGTCGAGCCCATGAGCCTCGACCTGCCACTCGCTTCCCATCGGACGGGTCAGCTTGCGAATCGACAGTCCGCCCTGTGGCTCTACCAGCGTGAAGCGAAGGTCCTCACCTAAAATATTTGCCACGTCCCATGTCGTGGCCGGGGCGTTGACCTTGATTCCGCCTGTGCGAGCCAGAGCGGCGGCGCGTATGGCAAGTCGCAGGTGGCCGGGCCACGTGGCCGCAATGTCGTCCGCATGCGCTCGCACTCCGGACCCGAGATCGAGATCAAACCCCTCGAGCTGCAGCCATGGCCAGACGCCGACGTGCACCTGCCCGATGTGGGCCACCCATCCATGGCGCGCCGCTGCGGCTTCGATCCGCGCGCGCGCCGCGTGCTCAAGCAGGTATCTCAGCCATAGCGCAACTAGGCTTGCGAGCAGGGCCGCGCCGATCGCCGCGACCCACCACCGTCGCCCGTGGCTTCGAAATGTGTGCATCCATGCAAGGATGCCACAGTGCATTCCACACGGTTACTTCAAAGAATAGGCCCGTATCGTACTGTCGCCCGGCACAATATAGAGAACACAATTTGACGAAAGTGCCAGGTGACCGCTCACCGGCGTGCTCCAGACGATTTGGTGCGTAGTCAGGTCAATCGCGTAAGTAGCCGCGCTCGTGCTCAGGAATACCATGTTCTGCGTCAGAACCAGATTGCCAAATGGCAATGACTCGCCCGGGCCGGCTTGCCACGTCCAAAGCACTGCACCTGTATTCAGATCGCGCACCTCTAGCTGATTGCTGGCGCCATTGAGCACGTAGACCTTGCCTGCAGCAATCGCCGGATCCGACACATAGGTGCCGTCAATACGCCAGCTTTCAGTGCCAGGTGCAACGTTGTACCGGATCAGCTGATTGGCGTGCGCGAAGTTGAAGACGCCGTTGACCAGAACGACAGATCCATCGCCGGGAAGTACTGGCGCCATGTTCAACGAGTAGCCGTACCAGTTGAAAGTGGGATCCGCGTAACTCTGTACCCGCGCCCCACTCGTGCGATCGACTACCGCAAATTCGTAGCCCGTGTACGCGTAGGCATATTGCCCATCGACAGCGGGCGTCCACAAATCGTATTGATTGAGACCGGCGAACCAGGTACGCACGCCGGAACTTCCCTTGAATCGGTACATGCCACCGTAGGTGCCGCCGTTGGTGTAGATGAATCCATCCTTGAAAGTGGGCGCCAGGTAATGTTCCCACTGCGAATCAAAAGCAGTCTGAAATTCTTGCGTTCCATCGGCGATATCAAAAGACCACATGAAGGTGTCGGCGTGTCCGGAACTCGCAACGAACACGCGACCGCCGGCCACCGTTGGATGATTGACCGTGAATATCGATCCAAAATCATGGCGCCAGCTGATACTGCCATCGGCCTCGTTGAGCGCAAAGAGATAGGCATTCTGGAAGTAGCCCGCCACAGAAGCAACGACCTTGCCGGATCCGGTCGTTACCGGGCTGATTGCCCCGGAATAGGCAGCCGGCAAGGTCCAACTCCATTTCGGCGCGAACTTCGTAGCGTCGAGCGTCACTGGAACGTAGCCGCTGTGATCGGCGTTACCCTGATAGGTTTCCCACTCCGGAAGCCCGGATGCCGTAGGCGGGCTGACCAGGATCACGGCCGGCGTGACAGTCACTGTGTAAGGCAATGATACGGGTGAACCCGGCAGTTGCGTTCCCGCGGCGCAGTCGCTGCTGCTGCAGACCTCCAGGCTCAGCGTACCCGTGTAGACGCCGGCGGCGACGCTGGCAGGCACGCTCAAGGTCAGCGAGTAATTCTGCCCACCCATTGGCGTAACGGCCACGGTTGGCGAAAAGGTGCTGTTGGGATCGAGCGCTAGAAAACCACTGGCGTAGAGACCTGGAGCAAGTTGCGCAACGAGCGGGGTAGTCAGTGGGTCGCCCGATTCGACCGTCGCGGTCAACGATGCAGGGTTGAGCGTTGCGGCCGGCGGCGGCGGCGTTATCGTGACCGTATAGTTCAGGTCGGCAGGTATCGCTGAATATTTGCTCGTGCAGTTGGCGTCTTTGCAGGCGTAAAAGCTGAATTTGCCGGTGTGCGTGCCTACGGCAAGCGTGGTCACCGTGTAGATCGTGACGGTGCCGCTATCCGCAGTGGTGGCGGTAATGTCGATCGATGCAGCCACTCTATTGGCATCCTGCATCCCGATGTAGACAGTAGTGCCAGCCGCCTTGGTGTCGACAAACAAAGTGGCGGTAAGTGTGGCGCTATTGCCCTGCACCACAGTAGCAGTCACGGCAAACGGCGATACCCTCAACGGCGACACGGGCGGCGCGGCGCTGTCCGATGATCCACCGCCGCAACCGGCCATGAGTGCCAGGGCCAGGCTCAGGGCCGCATAGCCAGCGACTTTTCTTGCAACATCCCTGTAGTGCATGGCTTCAGATCCAAACGAAATCGAACAGTGCCGGCTTATATAATCTTCTAAATTGCCGGCCGTACGCGGTCGAGCATACGCCGGGTTGGCGCGCGACTCAACGGGATCCCGGATGCGTGCACGTATTGCCATAACACAGGCTTTGCCCGATGCCGCCCACGATCGAGGGCGGTTGTCGCCGTCGCTCTGCAAGTCACCAAACTTTCGGGCACCGCGAGCCCCGATGTGCCCAGCAGTTGCGCGAAGTCCAGCCGCTGCACGCCGAGTGCGAGATCGATAGCCGCATCGGTGTCGAGATCGCGCAACGCGAGCGAGCCTGAGAGCGCCGCACCGCCCACCGTCGCGTGGAGCTCGGGGATCTCGATCGTGCCCTTGGGCCCCCGCCAGGCGCCATCGAATCGCAGGGTCACGTCCGTCGGATCGCCGAGCTGCGGTTCGCCGGCATCGTTATCCGCCAGCACGCCCTAAGCGCGCGCCGCGCGCGCCCATGTCCACGTGGAAACGGAGCGCGTCGGTGCTGGCCTGAAGAGTCACGCGGCCGTCCGCAATGCCACCATCGAGCAGCGGGTGGGCGTCGCGCCGCACGTCGAGCAGGTGACCGACGTCGAGCTCACGGGCCTCGACGGTCCACGCGCTGCCCGCGGGATCAGTCAACTTGCGGATGGCGAGCGCGGCCTGTGGCTCCACCAGCGTGAGCCGGAGGTCTCCGCCGCGAAGGCCTGCCACGTTCCAGGCAGCGGCCGGCGAGCTGACGCTGAGCCCTGCGGGCCCCGCGAGCGTGGCGGCGCGAACGGCGAGTCGCAGGCGGCCGGGCCAGGTGGCGGCGATCGTGTCGGCATGCAGTCGCACGCCAGGCCTGAGGTCGAGATCGAATCCCTCCAGTCGAAGCAACGGCCAGACGCCGACGTGTACCAGGCCGATTCGGGCAACCACGCCGTGGCGCACAGCTGCGGACTCGATCCGCGCACGCACGGCGTGCTCGAGCGTGGATCTCAGCGACAGCGCGGCTAGGATTGCGAACAGGGCCGCAGCGATCGCTGCGCCCCACCACCTTCGCCCGCGGCTTTGAAAGGTGAGCATCGACGCAAGGATGCCACAGCGAGGCGGCTATGGCGTTGGCGGTAAGATGGCCACCTTGGTCCACCCGCCATCGGGGAATTCCTGATGCGAGGGTGCAGTTCAACGAACGGCGGCGGCATCTGCGCGGGCGCTATCATGCGCTGAACTACTGCACGATGTGCTCACGCCAAAACCGGAGATCGAAGCTCGTGGATCCCAAGCTGATCGCGCCGTTGATTACCGCTGTCCTGGTTGCCTGGATTCTCTATCGGCGCCTGGGTCGACTGTTCGGGCGACAGGCATTGAACGTGACACGCCTGAAAGTGCGCTCCGCGATCCTGTGTGCCCTGGCCGTCCTGCTGCTCTGGGCCCTGGGGCGGGACGTCGCTCTCGTGGGTGTGCTGCTGGCGGGCGTCGCTGCCGGAATCGTTTTGGGGTTTGTCGGCTTGCGGCACACCCAGTTTGAAGCCACAGCCGAGGGCCGCTTCTATACGCCCCACACCTATATCGGTCTGCTGGTGACAGCGCTTGTGTTGGGTCGCCTGGTGTATCGCTATGTCACGCTGTACACGAGCGGCGAGTTGGCGCAGCCCAGTCAGGATCCGTTCGCCCAGTTCCACCAGAGCCCACTCACGCTGGTGCTCTTCGGGCTGCTGATCGGCTATTACGTCACTTTCAACGTGGGCGTACTGAGGAAGAGCGACAAGCTGACGATTGCGGAGCCAGTTACACCGCCATGAGTCACTATGGATTGTCGGCGCTGCGGCCCGCGTTCAAACCGTCGCACCGTCCCAAAACCCATCGTCGTATAGGGCTCGCTGCGGCTTTGCTCGGAGTGAGCGCGGTCGTCTGTGCCGCGCCGTCTGGACCTGATCCGCTGCCGTACGAAGTGACTCCGTTTGCGGGTTACCGAGTCGCAGGCGACTTCGAGCGCACTGATACCCACCAGACCGTGAAGGTCGATGACAACGGCTCTCTGGCGCTCGCCTTTGACGTCCTGGCCGACAACCTGATGCAGTACGAACTCTTCTACGGCCGGCAATCCACACACCTGAATGGGGCGGCGCTCTCCCCCACGGGCATCAAGGTCGAGTACCTTCATCTTGGCGGCACCGTGCCTATCGAGGGAACGCGCCACCTGAATCCCTATTTTGGCGGCGGCCTGGGCATCACGCGTCTCACGCCGGATCCGGCTTCGGGTATCGACAACACGCGTTTTTCCCTCTCCCTGTCGCTGGGCGTGCGCGTGCCGGTGAGCCGTCACGTTGCACTCCGATTCGAAGGCCGGGGATTCCTGACGCCAGTACCTACGAATTCAGAGTTCTTCTGTCGCTCGGACCAGGCTGGGGGATTGTGCGTCGTGCAGGCACACAGATCTGTGTTCTTCCAGGCTGACTTCTTCGCAGGAGCGGCGTTCGCGTTTTGAGGCGCGTCCCGCCCATCGCCTTCTACGCCGCCGGCTCTCCGCGTGACGCGCCGCCAAAGCCACACCTGCCGCCGAACCGCCCCCGGAACTGCTCCCGCTCTTCAGGGCTCATCTGCTGCCAGCGCTCCTGCATGCGATGGCGCCAGTGCATCCGGTGGCCAAACCCCGAACCCATCCGACCCAACAGGATCCGGCTCAAGACCAGCAGACCCAGGGCCTGCCCGAAGTGCAGTGTCGGTCCGGAAAACAGCGTCGGCACCAGGAAGTTCCACAGCTGCATCACGATCGCGGTCCCCACCAGGACGGCAACGACGGCAAATATCACGAACCTCACGCCTCTCATCATCCACGGCCCTCTCATGATCTCTCTCCTTCCAAAAATCCAATTATTCAATCCATGTCTTCCAGGAACGCCTCGCCCAGGCGCTTCCTCAAGTGCTTCACTGCCGCGTGCTTGCGCGACAGCAGCGTATTGACGTTCTCTCCCGTCCGCTCCGCGAGTGCCTTGAAACTCAGGCCATCGAGTTCATGGGCGATGAACACGACGCGTTGCGCCTCCGGCAATTCCGACAGCGCTCGCTCCAGCGCCCGCAGGTCATCGAGTCCTTCCGCTTCATCCGCAGCCGAGGCTGCAGGTGTCAGGCGCGCATCGGCCAGCGAGACCGAATCAGGCTCTTCACCCGATTCGCCGCCCACAGTCCGGCCCATCGCCTCGAGACTTGAGGGGCGCTTGCGCCTGAACCAGTCCGTGATCTTGTTGCGCGCCACGCGGAACAGCCACGCGCCCACCTGCCCGATCGGCTCGAGCTTGCGCTCGGCCTCGACATACTCCACCAGCACGTCCTGGTAGATGTCCTCGACCAGCGCGGAGTCTGAAATTCGATGGCGGATGAAGCGCTCGAGGCGCTTACCCTCCTGCGCCAGGCCCTTGAGGATGCCCGCATCCGCCATCACGGTTCCTGATGCCGCACTGCCCATGCTCCTGAAGACGTTTGAGAGGGCGAGATATTGGGCTCGGCAGCCAAGAATTCCAGTGTCAGGAGCGCACGACCCATGATTTCAAGAACTTGCGCGACCCTGTGCCGGCGTATAGTGCAATCTGCATTCGCAGGGAGCACACCATGCACCGCATAATTCTCGTCCCGCTCATGATGCTCGCCACGCTGCCGGTCGTCAGCAATGCCGTGAACACACCCGATCAGAAGCAGAAAGCAGTCCTCGTCACCGGAGCCAGTACCGGCATCGGCCGGAAGATCACCGAGCAACTTGCAGCACATGGCTACCTGGTCTACGCCGGCGCACGCAAGGACGCGGACCTCCAGGCGCTTGGCGCGATCCCGAATGTCCGTGCCGTGCGCCTGGACGTTACCAGACCGGAAGACATCGTTGCGGCTGTGGAATTGGTGACCCAAGGCGGCCATGGTCTGTACGGACTGGTCAACAATGCCGGCATCTATACCGAAGCACCGCTGATCGACACCTCCCCCGAGGAATTCGACCTGCTGATGAAGGTCAATGTCTACGGGCCCTATCGCGTGACGCAGGCATTTGCGCCGATGATCAAAGCCAGCCATGGCCGCATCGTCAACATCGGATCGATCAGCGGCATCCTCAACGACACCGGATCCGGGGCGTATCAGATGAGCAAGCACGCCATGGAGACCTTCAGCGCGACGATGGCGCGGGAGCTGGCCCCGACTGGTGTGCTGGTCAGCATCGTCGAGCCCGGGTCCTACCGGTCCGAGATCGTGCGCAATACCATGACGCGATCGGGCACGCTCTCGCAGAAGGACGTCGAGGATTGGGCAAAGCTCAAGGAGCCCGATGATGTGGCCGCCGCGGTGGAAGCGGCGTTGTCAGAGCCCAAGCCGAAGCTGCGGTACATGGTGGTGCCCGATGCCGAGCAGGCCCAAATCACGATCAAGGCCCAGATCGAGCAGCTCGTTCAACTCAATGAAGGTCAGAAGTACACGTACGATCGTGCGGCGCTCGTCAAGATGATTGACGCGGCGCTCGTGGGGGCACGACCGCGAACGAAATGACTCTGTGGTATTGCCGAAGCAAAGCATCGGCGATTGTCCGCTTCGGAGAAATCCACTCCAGGCGAGCATGCGGTCAGCCATGTGACCGGAATGGACCCCGCGGGAATGGTGGCCAAGGGTGGAATTGAGCCACCGACACGCGGATTTTCAAATGACCCTGAGCCTGATCGAGGCAAATCGAGCAAGACCTAAAAGACTGATTCTAATCACTTTGCACCTCCGGCAAGTTAGCCTGGATCTTCTAGGATTAGCCTGGCTTGGTTGCGTTTTGGTTGCGTTTAGTTGATCGGATATCTACACCGACACAACTCTCGCACTTGGCTATCTCCCCATTTTCGGGGAGCGATCACAGCCACTCCAGCGACATGTGTGACGAGGCCGTGATCCTCAAGCCGCACGTTCAGATTGAGGTTCTGGCCTAGAGCGTGCCCAAAGCTAGGCGCGCACTTCTGCCGCAGCTGATTGAACTCATCGAGCGAGATCGCACGTCCCTTTGCGAGTCACGCGGGCGCAAGCTCTGGCCACCTACCTGTTGGGCTCAAGTGCTTGGCAAGGCCCAGGGAGTCAATCACGAAGCCGGGTCTGCCATCGAGCTCGTAAAACGTAGCCAGAGTCGTCCATTCCATTCGGCTCACGCGCATGCCTCCATCACCTTTGAAAATGCCTACCCATCTTTGCTATGAATCAGCTTGCCAACCGCCGCGCTAATCGCATTGAGCGAACCGGCAAGTGCCTGCGGCATAAATCCTGCGATGCCCGCGAAGGCAATCGCAGCCAGGAGTATCGTCCAGCCCGTCGGTTCTCCTTGGCACACAAAACCTTCACAGCCAAACCAGCGCACGAGCACCACCCACCCAGCCACCCACCCGACGGCGGCACCCGTGAAGTTGAACCACTTCTGCCACCACCTGCGAGCACCCATCTCCTTATCCTGAGGTGATTCTGGCGGCACGTGAATCTTGTAGGCTCCCAGCCCGAGGAGCGACGAACCAAGAACTGCGCACGCAAGGTAAACCCATTGGACTACAGACGACGTCACATCGATCATACTTGTCTCCCTCGTACCAAGAGTGCTTCCGCGTAGATACTCCATTACTCCAGTCACGGCAGCCACGATAGCAAGGAATACCGACGCGATCGACAAGCCGCTTGCCGATCGGTTCATTTGCTGTTGAGCAGCGACGTGTTCACTGGTAAGCGTCTGCTGCAGCAGAACCGAAAGCCCTTCGATGTAGCTGGACGACTGCGACACTTTCGGCGCATCACCTGCCCACACGCGCACCATCGCATCGGCGATCACCTGTGACGAATAGCCGCGGCGCCTGAATTCACGCAGGAACTCCTCAGCGCTGACGCTTCTGTCTGCCCAAAACCTCAGGCGTTCAAGCAGTTGTTCTACCCGTTCCGAATGCGACGGCGCAACGCCCATTATTGAAACTCCGGCCAGCCGCTCCCGTGCGGCGGCGTAACTCGATCGATTGCCTCGTCTAACCCCCTTGAGAGTTCGATAGCGTTCAATAGAACTCCGCCGTGATGCATTCCACGAATCCAGGTTCAGGCACTGCAAGCGCAGCCTGAATCTCCGCGCCCTGCAGTTCGGCTTGCGGATCAGGAAAGGTAACGACTTTACCCACTATCACGTCCTGCTCATCTCCTGTTCGCCGCCATCTAAAATGGCCAGCGATGTAGTGCTTGGAGAATCCCAATCCCCGCACCGATGGCGGTCACGAACTCAAACACGACCTTTGCGAGCCGTCCGAACAGCGAATGTTCCGCTCGGGACTGGTCAAATCCCGCCCGTCCGAGCAATGCGAAGGGAAGCCTGGCAACCCATTCGAGTGCAAAGCCAATGTACCAAGCTGGGTTCCACACGCGCCTTTTTGCCGCGCTGGAGTTGTGCTCATACATCCCTATCGCGCGATCGAGAAAATCGAATACCACATCAAATCTGA
>CAVXRM010000007.1:0-379266 GCA_963764065.1 uncultured Gammaproteobacteria bacterium
TCTGGTGGGCACCATCAGCGACACCGGTTGAATCCCAGTCATAGCTGAAAGGCGCAGTGGTATCGGCGGTGCCGACCGCGGCGCCATCGACCTTGAACTGCACACTGCTCACGGTGTAACTGCCACCAGCCGTTGCCGTGGCGCTGAGCGTGACCATGCCACTCACGCTGCTGCTGGCTGCGGGTGCGCTCAGGGTAACGGTTGGTGTGCAGGAACTGTAAGCACCGCAACCTCCACCCATGGACGAACCACCACCATAGCCGCCACCACAGGCCGCGACCGTCAACGCCGCGCACAACGACACCAGCAGGTGCCGCAGCGGCGCCCATGAATTCACGCTGGACGATTTCATTGTTGATCCCCACTGCAAATACACAGCGCACTCTGCTGCGTGGATGAGTGCCGCGCGTGGGCCGCAAAAGTTCTGAGAACCAAACGCGCAGGTCCCGGTACTCAAGCGCATGATCACGAATCGCGGATACAGCGCGCTGCGCACTGCGCGCCTGCTGAAAATGCTGTTGGTCGTTGCGCTGTCTGCAGTGCCAGCGACGCGCGCACTGGCCGAACCCTACATTGCCGTACAACAGGGGCTCGCCTGTGCGCAATGCCACGTGAATCCCACGGGTGGTGGCGCGCGCAACGCGCTCGGCAATGCCATTGCACAGACACAGCTGGCCGCGCGATCGCTGCCCGGGAATGCACCAGCCTGGAATGGCAGCGTGAACCAGTGGTTCGCCGCCGGCGCCGACCTGCGCACGGCGGCCAGCTGGCAGCACGTCGATGGCAGCGATGCGCGCAGCACTCTCGAGCTCGAGCAGCTGCGTGCCTATCTCGCCGTGTCGCTGGTGCCCGAGCGCCTGCTGTTCTACCTCGATGAGCAGCTCGCGCCTGACAACGCCGTGAACCGCGAAGCCTGGGTGTTGTATCGCGCGGGTTCCGCGCATTGGTATGCCAAGGCGGGCCGCATGTATCTGCCCTTTGGCCTGCGGCTGCAGGATCAGCAGGCCTACACGCGCCAGCTCGTCGGCATCAACATGGATACGCCGGACAACGCCTTCGAGCTGGGCTGGCAGCAAGGCCACTGGGAAGCGCAGTTCGCGCTCAGCGGTGGTCTCGCGGGCGGCAGTTCAGCCGGCAGCGGGCTGCAATACGGGCTGCAGCTCACGCGGGTCGTGAGCCGCTGGCGCATTGGCGCTGGCCTGGATCGCAATGACAATGCCGCGGCGCGCAGTCGTTCGACAGCACTGTTCGCCGGTGTGCGCACCGGCCCACTGTCCTGGCTTGCCGAGGCAGACCTCGTGCAGGCGGCGCGCAGCAACGCGAGCGCTGCGCAATTTGCGGCAGCGCTGCTCGAGTGTAACTGGCGCATGGCCGCAGGCCTGAACCTGAAACTTACCAGCGAGTGGTTGGACCCGGACCGACACCGTCCCGACGATCTGCAGCAGCGACACAGCGTAGTGCTCGAGTACACGCCCTTTCCCTACGTGCAGCTGCGTGCCGGCGCGCGCAACACCAACGCCGCGCAGAGCAGCGTTGCCGCTACGCGCCTGGCCTTCATCGAGTTGCACGCGTATCTCTGAGGTGTGTGCCCTGGCGGTGGGTCGTCTACAATCCACCACTGCATGGCCACCGCAGCAGGGAAAGGGCGCAAGTGACAAGTCAGGGTCGACGTGGATATGTGGTCGGCGGCCTGTTGACGGCGCTGCTTGGCGCGCTGGCCAGCATGCTGCCCGGCATTGCGGGCGCAGCCGCAAGTGTTGCCGGTTCGATTGGCGTCTCCAGCGATTACGTGCTGCGCGGCATCTCGCAGACGCGTGGCGACCCGGCGCTGCAGGGCGACCTGCATCTGCAGTTCGCGCCAGGCTGGTCGATCGGCTTCTGGGGTTCGCAGGTGCAGTTGCTGCCGCACCGGCACAGCGTCGAACTCGACAGCTACCTGCAGTGGACGCGGCCGCTGGGGAGCGATTTCAACCTGGCGCTGAGCGCCACGCACTATGCCTACCCGCGCGACCCCCGGCCCATCAACTACGACTACAACGAGTTCACCGCGGCACTCTCCTGGCGCGACCAGCTCTACGCCACCATCGCCTATGCGCCTGCGGTGAACCTGTTCACCACCTATGGATACACAGTCGAGCATGACAGGCGTGTCTACACCTTCGAGCTGGCAACCCACCGCAGCCTGGGCGCGCACCTGGACGCCCTGGCGGGCGTCGGCTTCTACGGACCGCGTGACATCGACTACGCCTCCTACACCTACGGCAGCGCCTCGCTGGTCTGGCATTATGCAAAATGGCGTGCCGACCTCAGCTGGATCGCAGTGCAGAACGCCGACCACCGCTGGTACAACCAGGGCAAGGCGGGTGGCCCATTGACGCTGAGCCTGAGCTGGAGCTTCCAGGAGCCACCCTGAACCGTGCGCTGTTTCGCGGGTACTTACCGTTGAACTGCCCAATATGGTCGTCATGACAGCACCCATCAGCCTGCTGCAACAGCAACGTGAAGACAGCGACCGCCGCTTGCTGGCGAAGGTGGCTGCACGCGATCGCGAGGCCTTCCGCGAGCTATACATCATCTATCACCGGCGCCTGGCGCGCTTCCTGGTGCGCCTCACGCGCCGCTATGAACTGGCTGAAGAGATCATCAACGACACGCTCTGGGTGGTATGGCGCAAGGCCGGCGACTTCCGTGGCGACTCGCGTGTCTCCACCTGGATCATGGGTATCGCCTACCGGCGCGCGCTCAAGACGCTGCGCAGCCGCGGCAACCAGACGCTCGACACCGTGCCGATCGAGAACGAACCACTGGTGGCGCCCGATGAGCTGGGCGAGGCCGAGATGGGCGAGTGGATCCTGCTCGCCATGCAGCAGCTCCCTGCCGAACAGCGGCTCGCGGTCGAGTTCGCCTATGGCTATGGGCATTCCTGCGAGGAGATCGCCTTGATCATGGATTGCCCGGTCAACACCGTGAAGACCCGACTGTTTCACGCCCGCGAAAAACTGCGCGCTGCATTGCCAGGCCTGGCTGGCGTGGAGGTTCCGCCGTGACTGATCATGAACGCGCCGCCGAACTGCTTACCTGGCAGGTGATCGGTCGCCTCAGTGGCGAGGATCTCGGCTGGCTCAGCACACATCTCGAGAGCTGCGCGCACTGCCGTGCCGAGCAGCGCGTGCAGCGGCGCATCCGCGATGCCGTGGCTTCGCAGCCGGTGGTGGAGTTCGCGCCGCAGGCATCCTTCAATCGCCTGTGGAAACAGATCGAGGCCGACGCCAGCCTCGAGAACCCGCATGCCACGGCCGAGGGCAACACTGCCGTCATTGCAAAGGCTCCTGCACGCCGCGGCTCAAGCTGGCTGCACCTGCTGGTGGCGGCACAGGCTGCGGGCATCGTGCTGCTGGGTGCGGCACTGTGGCAGCGGCAGCAATTCCATGTCACGCCCGACTATCGCACGGTGACCGAGCAGCCGAGCGTCGGCACTCCAGTGGACGAGATCAAGGCGATCTTCGCTGATCAGGTGCGTCTCGCCGATGTAAAGGAAATTCTGGCGGGCACCAACCTGCTGATCAGCAGCGGCCCCAATGCCGCGGGCGTGTACACGCTGATCGGCGCCGAGAGCAGCTCCGGTGCCGCGACACACGCGGCGCTGGTGCGCCTGCGTGCCGATCCGCGGGTGCGTTTCGCCGAACTCACGCCGCATGAGCCGGCCGAATCACGGGCCCCTTGATGAGCTGGCGTGACCTGCAGGTTCGGCGTTGGCACTGCGCGGCACTGACCGCCGCCTTGCTGGCGTTGGTGGCATTGCCAGCACCCGTGCCGGCAGCGGCAGCGGACAGCAGCGCCGAGCTGCTGGCGGCCACGCGCAACGACGACTCGCGCTTCATCGTGGTAGCGGTCGCCAATGAACCGGTGACCGCACTGGTACGCAGTGGCGGCACGCCCCGCGCTTATAGCGGCGGCAGCGGCTATGCGGTCAGCGATGCCGCGCGGCGGGGGTTGAAGTCACTGGCAACCCGCTACCGGCTGCAGCAGGTATCGGCCTGGCCGATCGCATTGCTGCGCATGCACTGCGCCGTGTTTGCGATTCCGGAAGGCACCACGCGCGAGCAGCTGCTGGCGCAACTGCAGGCGGATCCGCGCGTCGCGCTGGTCGAGCCCCTGAACACCTATGAGCTGCAGACCGCCGCGCCCGCCGGCGAGGCGCAGGCTGTAGCCGACGCCAACGCCGGCCTGCAGGCGGGGAACGAGCGCATGTCGATCAGCGCTGCGCATCGACTCGCGACCGGGCGCGGCATCCGCATCGCCCTGGTCGACACTGGCCTGGATAGCACTCATCCCGATCTGCACGGTCGCATCGGGGCGCAGCGCAATTTCGTCGACAGCGATCAGCAGCAGTTCCAGCGCGACCGCCATGGCACGGCGATCGCTGGCGTGCTCGCTGCCAACGCCGGCAGCGGCAAGGGTATTGTCGGCGTGGCGCCGGATTCACAGTTGCTGGTGCTCAAGGCTTGCTGGCAGCTGCAGCAGGGTCGCGACGCGGCGCGCTGCAATTCCTTCACGCTGGCGCAGGCGCTGGCGAGCGCCGTCGACCTGCACGCGCAGATCATCAACCTGAGCCTCACCGGCCCGCCCGACCCCTTGCTGACCGCGCTGGCGCAACAGGCGATGCGCAAGGGGATCGTGATCGTGGGTCCGGCCTCTGCCACGCCCTCCTTCCCGGGCGGCATGGCCCAGGTGCTGAGTGTCGCGCGCTCTGAAGACCACGATGTCGCCTCTGGCCTGCTGCAGGCGCCGGGCCGCGATGTACTGACGCTGGCGCCCGGCGGCCAGTACGGCTTCTCCTCCGGCAGCTCGATATCAACCGCGGAAATATCCGGTGTCGCCGCGCTGCTGCTGTCGCGCGACGCGCGTCTCGATGCCGCGCGCCTGCAACGCCTGCTGCAGGATGCCAGCGATTCGCGCGACACCAGCAGCGGGCCCAACCGCTCGGTAAACGCCTGCCACGCAGTGGCCTCGCTGGTGACGGGCGCTGACTGTGGCGCCCTGAGCCGCAGGCGCGCACTGAGCCGCACAATCCGGCAACCGCGCGTGCGTTGCGCCGCACGCACGGCGCGCAGCGGCACATTGACAGCCCCGCGCAAATTGGCTCTCATTCAGGATTCGCCGGGAGAATCCTCGACATGAGCCGCATCGTCTACGTGATCAACGGACCGAACCTGAACCTGCTCGGTCAGCGTGAACCGCATATCTATGGTCACCAGACGCTAGCCGATGTGGAAGCCGATTGCCGCCGGACAGCCGCGCATTTCAAGCTCCAGATCGAGTTCCGCCAGAGCAACGCCGAACACCAGCTGATCGACTGGATCCAGGAAGCGCGCGAGCACGCCGGCGCCATCGTGATCAACGCCGCTGCGCTGTCACACACCTCGGTCGGCATCCACGATGCCCTGGCCGCCTGCGCCATCCCCGTGATCGAGGTGCACATCTCCAACATCCACAAGCGCGAGGCCTTCCGGCATCACTCGCATGTCTCCAGCGTCGCTGCGGGTGTGATCGTGGGCTGCGGAACACAGGGATACACCTTGGCTTTGCAGCGCATTGCCGCGCTGCTTGATGCTCCGGCCACGTAAAAGAAATCAATGAGCTGATTCGGAGCGCTTCGATCGGGGGCGTGCCAACGCTTGGCGCAGGCGATGGGCAGGCTTGAAGATAGGGCCGCCGTCGCTCCCCGATACACGCTTTGGGCGGCCCTATCTTCAAGCCTGCCCATCACCTGCCCCACCATTGGTACGTGGCGGATCGGAGAGAACCGGGATCGTTCGTTGAGTGTTTGCGTAGCGGGGCAACTCGACAACGTGGCCATGTGCAAATGCCTTGCCCCGGGGAGGAGGTCGGAGTCGCGACGCTGATCGCTACGGGGCTGGTTGAGATGCAGCTCCGGCCCCGTTCAAGGAATCCGGCTGCGTTCAATTGACTGCGAGCGGGTGGCGGGTGGGGCCGGAAGGGTGCCGCCCAAAGCGTGTATCGGGGAGCGACGGCGGCACCCTTCCGGCCCCGCCCGTCGCCCGCGCCCAAATCTCTTAGTTGAACACCGCCGGATTCTTCTTCACCGAAGCCCGCCGCTGAACCTCACCCAGATACGCCGCAAAATCCGCGTCGCGAATCCGCTCGATGACTCGTGACATCAACTGCTGGTCGTTGGCCGGATTTGCGCCCGGAGTTCCGGGCTTCGCGGACAGCACGGCCAGGATGGCGGCGCCGCCCTCATCCATCGCCAGCGCCTGGTAGACGGGTTTGCCTTCAGGGAACGGTGCCGCAAATGCGGCATCGCGCACCTGGGCCGGAGGCTGGGGATCGCCGCGCCCGATCAGCGCCGCAGGCGCCACCGTGACGCCCAGGCTCTTGGCGAGGGCATCCAGTGACACACCGGCCTTCAGCTGCTTGACCGCCGCATCGGCGGCCGCGCGTGCAGCGCGCGTGCCCTCGTCCTTACGTACGGAGGCTTCCACTTCGCTGCGTACTTCGGCCAGCGGCCGCGCCTTGGGCAGGCGGTGTTCGAGTACCTTGACGATGACCATGCGATCGTCGGCCAGGCCGACCGGCCCGCCAATGCGCAGGTCCTTGAGCACGGAGTCACCAAACACTACGCCGCTGAGATCGGCATTGACGCCCAGCGCGCCGCCACCACCGCGCGTGTACTCCGGTACCTCGCCCACGGTGAGGCCGAATTCCTTCGCCAGTGCAGCCAGGTCACTGCCCGAGGTGGTCTCGAGCTTCTGCTGCAGGCTTTCCTGGCGGTTGCCATAGATCTCGGCGGCACGATCGCGCCGGTAATCGGTTTCGATGCGTGCATGATCATCTGCCAGGGTGCGCGCGTGCTCGGCCTGGATCTCATCGAGCTTGATGATGTGATAGCCAAACTGCGTCTTGACCGGTTCGCTGATCTCGCCAGTCTTCATGGAGAACAGCGGGTCGGCAAAGGGCTGCACGTAGGCGCTGCGCAGCGCGAAACCCAGGTCACCGCCCTGCCGCGCCGAACCCGGATCCTGCGAGTACTTGCGGGCCAGTGCGGAAAAATCGCCGCCAGCGCGCGCTTCGGCCAGCACCGACTGCGCCTTCTTCAGCGCGGCCGCATCGGCCGCGGCATCCTTGGGCGCCGCCACCGTGATGAGGATGTGTCGCGCCCGCCGCTTCTCGGGTTCGACATAGCGCGCGAGGTTCTGCTTGTACCAGGCCTCGAGCTCGGCCGGGTTCACTTCCACCGCGGCGGCCACCGTATCGAGGCGCAACTCGGCGTATTGCAGGCGCACCGATTCCTTGCTCAGGTAGTCATCGGTGTGCGCCTGGTACCAGTGCTGCAGCAGCGCATCGTCAATCTTCACCGCCGCACTGAAACGCGCCAGCGGCAGCAGCGCGTAGCGGATCTCGCGCTGTTCATTCTCGAGCGCAAAGGCGCGCTTGATCTCCGATTCGGTAATGAAATCGCCGAGCTTGAGGCTCTGCTCCAGCTGACCGACCTGGAAGGAGTTGCGCAGCTGCGTTTCGTACATCGGGATCGACATGCCCAACTGCGCGAGCACGGATTTGGCGGCTATCTCGTTGAACTGGCCCTCGATCAGGAACGAAGACTCGTGGCGATAGGCGTTCACCAGCGCACTCTCGCTGACCCGGAAGCCGCGCTCCTGCGCGCGCTGCTGCAGCAGTGTGGTGCGCGTGTACTGATCGAGCAGCTGATCCTGCATGCGCGCGCGTACGTCGGCGGGAATCTCGGCCTTGAGCTGCTGCTGGTACTGCGACTGGCGCTCCTGCCAGGCGTTCTGCAGCGTGCTGATCGGGATCTCCTGGCCATTGACCTTGAGGCCATACTTGGGCGCGCCGACACTCATGTCGACGAGGCCGTAGGCGCCCCACAGCGCGAATACCAGTATCAGCAATCCCAGCAGCAGGAACGTCAGCCATTTCTGGCCCTTGAACATATCGCCTATGTTTTGCAGCATATCTTCACTAAGTGGCGGAGCGGACGGGACTCGAACCCGCGACCCCCGGCGTGACAGGCCGGTATTCTAACCAACTGAACTACCGCTCCACTGTGATGGTGGGTGCGAGGTTACGTAAATAACCTCATAACCCCCTACGTTAACACAGCTACGGGCTGCTTGCCTGCCATGCGCAAAAGATGGTGGGTGCTGAGGGGATCGAACCCCCGACATTCGCCTTGTAAGGGCGACGCTCTACCAGCTGAGCTAAGCACCCGCTCGAATATTGTTCCCGGGCCCGGTCAGGCGATCAATGCGCCTGTACACCCTTGACGCCACGCGCGCGCGTCCGGCGGGTCGCTGGCTTCGCGGTGACGACAGCGGTACTGGCACGGACCAGCGGCGTCGGCCGCGCCGTCAGCGCCACTTCCAGCACTTCGTCGATCCAGCGCACCGTGCGAATGTCGAGCTTACCCTTGATGTTGTCGGGAATCTCGACCAGATCCTTCTTGTTCTCTTCCGGGATCAGCACCACGGCGATGCCGCCGCGCTGCGCCGCCAGCAGTTTTTCCTTGAGGCCGCCGATCGGCAGCACTTCGCCGCGCAGCGTGATCTCGCCGGTCATCGCGACATCCGAGCGCACCGGAATGCGCGTCAGCGCAGAGACCAGCGCAGTGCACATGCCGATGCCGGCGCTCGGGCCATCCTTCGGCGTCGCGCCCTCGGGCATGTGCAGGTGCACATCGTTCTTCTGGTAGAAGTCGGATTCGAGCCCGAGCACATCGGCGCGGCTGCGCACCACTGACATCGCGGCCTGGATGGATTCCTGCATCACTTCGCCCAGCTGGCCCGTGTGCTGCAGCTTGCCCTTGCCCGGCACCACGGCCGCCTCGATGGTCAACAGCTCGCCGCCGACTTCGGTCCACGCCAGCCCCGTGACCTGGCCGACGCGATTCTGGTCCTCGGCCTTGCCGTAGCGGAAGCGGCGCACGCCCAGGTATTTGTCGAGGTTGCGCGGCGTGACCGAGATACTCTTCGACTTGTCCTTGGACTTGTCCTTTTCGCCACCCTTGTCGAGCAGCAGCTGCTTGACCGCCTTGCGGCTGATCTTGGCGAC
Organism: uncultured Gammaproteobacteria bacterium; assembly: GCA_963764065.1. Classification (GTDB taxonomy): domain Bacteria; phylum Pseudomonadota; class Gammaproteobacteria; order Steroidobacterales; family Steroidobacteraceae; genus FEN-1191. Next base: position 9,091 of record CAVXRM010000007.1, read on the forward strand.
CTCGCGCTCGAGATTGCGTACGCCGGCTTCGCGCGTGTAGTAACGCACGATATCGAGCAGCGCGGTGTCGGCGATCTTGAGCTCGCCATCCCGGAGCCCGTTCTGCTTGGTCTGCTTCGGCACCAGGTAGCGGCGGCCGATGTTGAGCTTTTCGTCTTCGGTGTAGCCGGGCAGCCGGATCACTTCCATGCGATCGAGCAGGGGCGCCGGGATGTTGAGCGAGTTGGCCGTGCACACGAACATCACCTCGGACAGGTCGAAATCGACCTCGAGGTAATGATCGGAGAAGGCCGCATTCTGCTCAGGGTCGAGCACTTCGAGCAGCGCCGAGGACGGATCGCCGCGGAAATCCATCGCCATCTTGTCGACTTCGTCGAGCAGGAACAGCGGATTGTGCACGCCGCTCTTGGCCAGGTTCTGGATGATCTTGCCCGGCATCGAACCGATGTAGGTGCGCCGATGGCCGCGGATTTCCGCCTCATCGCGCACGCCGCCGAGCGACATGCGCACGAACTTGCGGTTGGTGGCGCGCGCCATGCTCTGGCCGAGCGATGTCTTGCCGACGCCCGGCGGTCCGACCAGGCACAGGATCGGACCCTTGATCTTCTCGACCCGCTGCAGCACGGCGAGATACTCGACGATGCGCTCCTTGACCTTCTCGAGACCATAGTGATCGGTATCGAGCACGTTCTGCGCGTTGGCGATGTTCTTGTGCAAGCGGGTGCGTTTCTTCCACGGCACCTTGACCAGCCAGTCGACGTAGTTGCGCACCACGGTGGCTTCGGCCGACATCGGCGACATCATCTTCAGCTTGTTGATCTCGGCGGTGGCCTTGTCGCGCGCCTCCTTGCTCATGCCGGCCTTGGCGACCTTCTGTTCGATTTCGGCCAGCTCGTTGCTGCCGTCCTCCATGTCGCCGAGTTCCTTCTGGATGGCCTTCATCTGCTCATTCAGGTAGTACTCGCGCTGGCTCTTCTCCATCTGCGATTTGACGCGGCCACGGATGCGCTTCTCGATCTGCAGCACGTCCATCTCGCCTTCGATGGCGACCAGCACGTGCTCGAGGCGCTTGCGCACATCGAGGATCTCGAGCACCTTCTGCTTCTCGGAGAGCTTGAGCGACATGTGCGCCGCGACCGTGTCGGCCAGGCGCCCCGGCTGTTCGATGCCGGCCAGTGCGGTCAGCACCTCGGGCGGCACCTTCTTGTTGAGCTTCACGTACTGTTCGAACTGCGAGACCACGGAGCGCACGAGCACGTCCATCTCGCGCTCTTCGTACTGGTCGAGGTCGGCCTCGACCGCGATCTCGGCGCAGTAGAAATTCTGTGCGGCATCGGCACTGGCCGGCAGCGCGAGCTGCAGCTGCACCACGCGCGCGCGCTCCACGCCCTCGACCAGCACCTTCACGGTGCCGTCGGGGAGCTTCAGCAGTTGCAGGATCGTGGCCACGGTGCCGAAGCCGTGCAGGTCTTCGAGCTTCGGGTCGTCGATGTCGGCCTGCTTCTGCGCCACCAGCATGATGCGCTTGTCGGTGCGCATCGCCGCATCGAGTGCCAGGATCGATTTTTCCCGCCCGACGAACAGCGGGATCACCATGTGCGGGTAGACCACGACATCGCGCAGCGGCAGCACCGGGATGCGCTCGGCTGAGGGGGTGGTTGCGGCTTCGGTGATGTCGTTCACTTATGGGTACCCACGATGATTAAGGCCGGTAGCGCCCCTGCCGCAATCGATGGGGGCGCCCGGCGGCGTTTTCAAGGACTCAGGCGTGACCGATGCCCCCTGCCCGGCGCGGCTCTTCAACCGGCGCCAGTCGCGGCTCTTCGGTGCGATAGACGATGTAGGGCTTGCTGGTGCCCTCGATCACCGTCTCGTCGACCACGACCTTGGCGACGTTGCGGAGCGAAGGCAGGTCGTACATGGTGTCGAGCAGCACGTTCTCGAGGATGGTGCGCAGGCCGCGCGCACCGGTCTTGCGCTGCATGGCGCGCTTGGATACGGCGCGCAGCGCCTCTTCGCGGAAATCGAGTTCCGAGCCTTCCATCTCGAAGAGCTTGCGATACTGCTTGGTCAGCGCGTTCTTCGGCTCGGTGAGGATGATCATCAGCGCAGCTTCGTCCAGCTCATCGAGCGTCGCGACCACCGGCAGGCGGCCGACGAACTCGGGGATCAGGCCGAACTTGATCAGGTCCTCGGGCTCGACCTCGTGGAACAGGTCGGAGCCGTGCGGCTTCTGGTCGGCGCTGCGCACTTCGGAAGTGAAGCCGATGCCGCTCTTCTGGGTGCGATTGAGGATGATCTTCTCGAGGCCCGCAAAAGCGCCGCCGCAGATGAACAGGATGTTCGAGGTGTCGACCTGCAGGAATTCCTGCTGCGGGTGCTTGCGCCCGCCCTGCGGCGGCACCGAGGCGATGGTGCCCTCGATCAGCTTGAGCAGCGCCTGCTGCACGCCCTCGCCCGACACGTCGCGCGTGATCGAGGGGTTGTCGCTCTTGCGCGAGATCTTGTCGATTTCGTCGATGTAGACGATGCCGGTCTGCGCCTTCTCGACGTCGTAGTCGCACTTCTGCAGCAGCTTCTGGATGATGTTCTCGACATCCTCGCCGACGTAGCCCGCTTCGGTGAGCGTGGTCGCATCGGCGATCGTGAACGGCACGTTCAGCAGCCGCGCCAGCGTCTCGGCCAGCAGCGTCTTGCCGCAGCCCGTGGGGCCGATCAGCAGGATGTTGCTCTTGGCGAGCTCGACATCGTCCTTGGCCTTGGCGGCGCCGCGGGTCTGCAGGCGCTTGTAGTGGTTGTAGACCGCCACCGAGAGCACCTTCTTGGCGCGCTCCTGGCCGATCACGTACTCGTCGAGCACCTTCTTGATTTCGTGGGGCTTGGGCAGCTTGTCGCGCGCCTTGTCGGCACGGTCTTCCAGCTCCTCACGGATGATGTCGTTGCACAGCTCGACGCACTCGTCGCAGACGAACACCGAGGGGCCGGCGATGAGCTTGCGCACCTCGTGCTGGCTCTTGCCGCAAAACGAGCAGTACAACAGCTTGCCATCGTCGGTCCGGGTGCGGGAATCGTCAGTCACTGCAACTCACCTCTGGCCATTTGGACAGGCGTCGAAGGGCATAATTCGCACATTACAGGTCTTATATAGCATGCCCCAAGCAGGGGGCGCAAAGAACTGCGTACCATCTAAGGCCTTGTAATCCTTGCTCTTTGCGCTATCGGTGGGCACTTATGCCGCTTCAGGCCGGCCCTTTCGGGTCCAGGGCGGGGGCTACTTCACGCTTTTCGAGCACCCGGTCTATCAGGCCGTAAGTCCGGGCCGCCTCGGCGCTCATGAAATTGTCGCGGTCGCTGTCGTCCTTGACCTGCTCGACCGTCTGGCCCGTGTGGTGCGCCATGATGCGATTGAGGCGGTCTTTGGTCTCCATGACGTCGCGGGCATGGATGTCGATATCGGAGGCCTGGCCCTGGAAGCCGCCCGAGGGCTGGTGGATCATGATCTTGGAATTGGGCAGCGAAAAGCGCTTGCCCTTGGCGCCACCGCCCAGCAACAGCGCCCCCATGGAGGCGGCCAGGCCGATGCAGATCGTGCTGACATCGGGCTTGATGAACTGCATCGTGTCGTAGATGGCCAGCCCGGCGCTCACCGAGCCGCCCGGGGAATTGATGTAGATCGCGATGTCCTTGTCGGGGTTGTCCGATTCCAGGAACAGCAGCTGCGCGACGATCACGTTGGCCATGTAGTCCTCGACCGGGCCGACCACGAAAATCACCCGCTCCTTGAGCAGCCGCGAGTAGATGTCGTACGCGCGCTCGCCACGTGCGGTCTGCTCGACGACGATCGGCACCAGATTCAGTCCACGCTCATTCATCTGCACTTACCCCTTGCTGCTGTCAAAACCCGTCAGTTCGGCGAAGCTTGCCGGCTTATCGACCCGTTGCACGCGCGACTGAACCCAGTCGAGCGCCTGGTCTTCCAGAACTGCCGACTCGATCTGTGCCATGGCATCACGGCTCTGCAGGTACTGGCGGCGCACGCCCTCGGCATCCGGATAGGAGGCCGCCACCGAATTGAGGCGCTCCTCGACGCGGGCACGATCGATGCGGATGCCATTGCTCCGTACCAGCTCGCCGATGATGAGGCCCAGGGCCACGCGCTTGCGGGCTGGCTCTTCGTAGGGTTCGCGCGGCGGCAGCTGCTCGACCTTCTGCACGCCCATGCGCCGCAGCATCTGCACCTGCAGCTCGCGCACCTGCTCATCGACCATGACCTTGGGCACATCGAGCGGATTGGCCTTGTAGAGCGCGTCGAGCAGCTGCTCACGCACCCGCTGGCGGCTGACTTCGGCCACTTCACGCTCCATCGTCGCGCGCACCTGCACGCGGAACTCATCGACCCCGCCCTCGGCCAGGCCAAAGCTGCGCACGAAAGCCTCGTCGACCTCGGGGAGGCTCACCACGTTGACGCTCTTCACCTTGATCGAAAACTGCGCCTGCTTGCCGGCCACCGCCTTGGCGCCGTAGTCGTCGGGGAAACGTGCCGGCACATCCTTGTGATCGCCGGCGCTCATGCCATGCAACGCGGCATCGAGCTCGGCCAGGATAGTGCCCGCGCCCAGCACCACGGCCAGGTCCTCGCCCTTGCCGCCCGGGAACAGTTCACCGTCGATGCGGCCCTCGAATTCGATGCTGACGCGATCGCCCTTGTCGGCCGCGCGCTGCACTTCGGTGTACACCGGCTTCTGGCGGCGCATGCTCTCGATCATGGCGTCGACATCGGCCTCACCGATGGTGGCCACCGGAACCTCGACGCTCAGCTGCTCGAGCGGCTGGATCACGATCTCTGGCAGTACTTCGAAGACAGCCGCATAACGGATCGCCTCGCCCGCTACCGGCGGCAGCGGTTCGATACGCGGGTCGCCGGCCGGGCGCAGCTTCTCGCGGTTCACGGCCTCGGCGAAGCTCGCCTGCACCAGGTCGTTCACCGCTTCGTTGCGCACCTGCCCGCCGTACTGCTTGGTCACGACTGCCAGCGGCACCTTGCCCGGGCGAAAGCCCTTGAGGCGCGCCGTGCGCGCCAGAGCCTTGAGCCGCTCGTCGATGCGGCTCGCGAGCACCTCGCCGGGCACCGTGACCTCGAGGCGTCGCTCCAATCCACTCGTTGCTGTCAATGAAGTCTCCATGACCTGTCTTCCTGCAATTCCCGTAGCTCTCAAGGCGGTCTGGTGCGAAAGGAGAGACTCGAACTCTCAAGGGTTGCCCCACTGGCTCCTAAGGCCAGCGCGTCTACCAGTTCCGCCACTTTCGCCCCTCGCTGGCAGCCCACGATTATAGCGTAGGGGCCGATTCAGGGTCGGTTCAGGTTGAGTTGATTTAATGGCCTCACCGGGGACCGCCCGGGGGCCGTACAGGAGTAAGCCCCAAGTGGATCAGATCGAAGAACTGCACACCGCCGAGCCCGCGCACGGCCGCCGTAGCGCCCGCAATGCCCTGCGCACGCCACGCGTGCTGGTCAGCGAGCGGCGCGCCCGCCTGGTGGTGCGCTGCGCCTGCGAGCTGCTGGGCATAGACCCGGCCACCGTCCAGGCCGACCTGCATTTACCCTTGTCGGTCACCGAGTTCGAAAACGAGCTGCGGGCGCGATTCGCCCTCTCGCACCCCGACCTCGTCTATCGCACCGATTCCACCACCGAACGGGCGCGCCTGGATCGCTCGCGCCTGCCTGGCCTCCCGCGGGTGGTGCTGCGCCAGGGCGCGCCGCCGCGCGGCTGAGCACGGCTCAGGGCAGCGGCACGCCGCGCGCGGCGGTCAGCAGCGCATACCAGTCGGTGCGCGTCCAGACCACTTCATAGGCTGCGGCAAAAGCGCGGATACGCGCCGGATCCTGCGTGCCGATCAAGGGTATGGGCCGGGCCGGGTGCGCCATGATCCAGCTGCAGGCCAGGGCTGAGCGCGTGACGCCCGTGCGTGCCGACATCGCCTCGAGCAGCGCGATCACGCGTGCCGCGGCGTCATCCTGCGGGCTACCCGCCCCCAACCTGCCTTGCGCCAGCGGCGACCAGGCGAGCACCGCGATGCCGCACTCCAGCGCCAGATCGAGGATGCCGTTCTCCAGCGCATCGTTGGCGAGCAGCGAAAACTCCGGCTGCAGCGTGACCAGCGGCACGGTCAGGTGCGCCAGCAGCGCACGCGTCTGCACCGCGCTGTAGTTCGAAACGCCAAACGCCCGCACTTTGCCCTGTCGCTGCAGCAGCTCGAAGGCCCGGGCCACCTCGGCCGGATGAGTCAGCACATCGGGCCGGTGTACCTGCAGCAGGTCGACCTGCTCCACGCCCAGGCGGCGCAACGAAGCCTCGCAGGCCTGCACCAGATAGGTGGCGCTGGAGTCGTAGGGCACGGGCGGCCTGATGCCGGCCTTGGTTGCGAGCACGAACTGCCCGCGCAGCGAGGGCTCGCTGCGCAGTACCTTGCCCAGCAGCTCTTCGGCGGCACCAAATCCACCCGCGGATCCGAACCCGTAGATGTCGGCGGTATCGAACAGGGTGCAGCCGATCGACAGCGCTGCCTCGATGCGCGCGCGGGCCGTGGCCAGGTCAGCGCCGGCAAAGCGCCACATGCCCCAGCCCAGCGGCGCGACCTCGAGGCCGCTCGCGCCAAGTGCGATGCGCTGCGCGGCCGCTGCAGCGTTCATGGCGCCGACGCTGTCACTGCACTAGCCCGCACCGGCCTGCAGCATCGCCACGATGTGCTGCTCCCAGCCCAGTGCCATCAGATGCACGCCCGCGCAATACGGTCGCAGCGTGCGGATCAGTCGCCCGGCAATCTCGATGCCCTTGGCGACTTCCTGCTCGGGTGGCGTGGCCGCAAGCTCGGCGAACAAGGCGTCGGGCACCACGATGCCTGGCACGTTGCCGTGTAGCCAGCGCGCCATCTTTTCGGACTTCAGCGGAATGATGCCCGCGAGTATCGCCACGCCATCGGGGCGCACTGCCTCGAGGAAACGCTCGAGCAGTCGCGGATCGTAGATCGCCTGCGTCTGCAGGAACTGCGCGCCGGCGGCAAGCTTGCGCTGCGTGTTGGTGACCTCTGCCGCAAAATCGGGAGCGGCCGGATTCGCAACCGCACCGATGAAATACTTCGGCACGCCCTTGAGTTCGTTGCCTGCCATATCATGGCCGGCGCGCAATCCGGCAGCGGCACGCAGCATCTCGGCCGCGGTGAGGTCGAACACCGGCTTGGCCTCGGGATGATCCCCGCCCTTGGGCGCATCGCCACCCATGAACACCAGGTTCTCGATGCCCAGCGCCGCGGCGCCCAGCAGATCCGCCTGGATGGCGATGCGATTGCGATCGCGCGCGGTTACCTGCACCAGCGGTTCGATGCCGCGCTCGAGCAGCAGGCGACCAACCGCCCTGGGTTCCATGGACATGCGCGCACGATGCGACTCGGTGAGGTTGATCGCATGCACGTGGCCCCTGAGCGCCTCGGCCCTGGCGAACAGGTCGGAGAGGTCGATGCCCTTGGGCGGTGTCAGCTCGGTGGTGACCGCGAATTGTCCGGCGCTGATGGCACGCTCGAGCAGGCTCATCGGCGCAACTTAGCACACCGCCCCAGAGCGGGCTCAGAGCGATGCGATCAGTACCACGCCGGGGCCAGGGAGCGTCGAGACATAGCTGCAGGCGCCGCTCGTGCGTCGCACATAGTCGACCGCCTCGGCATCGGTGCCTTTCACCGGTGGCGGATTCAGGCCGTCCCGGAAAGATTTCTTGGTCCAGGCGGTGGCGTATTTGTCAGCGCCCATGTTCAGGATCTTCTCGAGGAATACAGGCTGTGCGGCGTTGTTGTCCGCGGGCTGCAGCATGACGGAGCCGGCGAACTGCTTCTCGCCCAGGAACATGTCGCGTACGTCAGTGGCCAGCAACTTCACCCCGGGATGACAGATCACGTACAGGTCGGCCGCACTCGCAGCACCGCTGAAAGCCAGCAGCAGCAAGGTGGACAGCAATGTGGCTCGAGACTTCACGTGATTGCCCGCATCCGCCCCGGCTCAGAAGCGCACCGCGGCCTGGAACAACAGGTCGCTGAAACTGTAGGGCACGCGATCGGTGTTGTGGGTCTGCGCCAGTTCGGCCTTGAGCGCGGTCTTCAGGTTGAGATCGTAGCGCAGGCCGAGCGCCTCGCGATGATAGGAAGTACCGTAGGCCTGGCTGGCGAAATAGACGTCGGACTGATCGAGCGAAGTGTGCTCGTAGCGCAGGTAGGGCGTAAACAACCCGGCGCGATAGCCCAGCTGTGCGAATCCCGCGGTGCTGTGATGCGTGCCCGTGCCATTTTGCAAACTCTGGTTGCGGAAGAAATACATCTCGAGCTGGTTCTCCCAGCGATCCGAATCGTAGAACGCATACAGGCCACCGATGTTCACGCGCGTTTCGCCCAGCGCAACATCATCGGCATCGATGCGACCACTGAATGCACTGAGGCCGAATTGCAGGTCGCTCCACGCGCCGCCCGGCCTCAGGCCCAGGCGACCTCCATAGACCACTTGCCTGCTGAAGCTCCCGGCCGGCTCCGCATTGAGCGAGCCATCGACGATGTGCTGGCCGTTGCCGATGAACAGATCGTATTGCACGCGCGCCTCGCCCTCGCGCGCCAGGCCGGTCAGCCAGAGTCCCGTGGTATGCGGCGGCATGATGCCGCCCTGGTCTTCGAAGGCCAGGAATTGCGGCCGGCGCAACGCGGTCAGGATCTGCAGGCCGTGGTGGAATGCGGTGTTGTAGTAACCGTAGGGCGTGTGAAAACGACCGAGCCAGAGCGTTGCCGCTTCGCTGAACTGGTAACCGAGCTGCGTGCGCTCCAGGTCGATGCCCACCGAGCCGGTGTCGTGTTCGACTTCGACATTCATCTCGACCAGGCCCTTGACGCGCTCACCGAGCTGCGGGGCGAGGTAGAAGTCGATCGAGCCCACGGTGGCGCCGTGGCGATCAGGCGTGTAGACATTGTGGTTGCCGACGCCCACGTCTGCGAAGCCGTGTATGGCCAGGCCACGATCGGCGCTGCTGGAGGCTGAGCTTGCCGCGGTGATCTGCGCCAGATCGCTCTCGACCTTGTCGAGCCTCGCCGATTGCTCGACGGTGGCTGCGGGCACGGCAGCCACCTGCGCCTGCGCCGCTGCCGAGGCCGGCGGCGCGGCGCCCGGCCGTGCCTGCGCCAGCTGCGCCTCGAGCTCACGCACGCGTGAGGAGAGCTGCTCGATGGTCTGCGCGTTGGCATCGAGCCTGGCTTCAAGCGCGCTGAGCCGCTCAGCCTCGCTTGCCGGCACCGTGGCCGCCTCGGCCGCATGGCTGAACCCGGCCGCCAGGCCCAGCAACAGTCCGATGAACAGAACCCGTAGATGCGACATGACTCAGCTTCCTCGTTTTTCGCTGCCACTCGGGTCAGCGGCGATAGCCGCGGCATCCAGCTCTGTACCCGGACCAAAACTCAATTGCAGGCGGCCCTGCGGGTCCACCACCACCACGCGTCCGTCGTGGATCACATGCTCGTCGTATTTCCAGTAGTCGAAACCCAGGCGCGCGGCGAAGGCATGCACCTGCTGTGCATTGCGGGCACTGAGGAACAGCCAGTTGGCGCGCGTGAGCTGCCGCCGGATACGGAACTGGTGCCAGGCCTCGGGATCATCCGCGTCGGGGTCATAACCCACGATCACAAACTGCGCCCTGCTCCCGAGTGCATCGAGCTGCAGCTGCAACTGCTGCAGGTGCTGCATCGTCGCCGGACAGATCCTGTGACAGCTCGCAAAGGCCATCGTGAAGATCACGCGCTCGCCGCGCAGCGAGTCGAGCCGTACGCTGTGGCCCAGGTCATCGCGCCATTCAGCCGGCAATTGGCCCAGCACTCCGCCACTCGCCGCCGTCGTGGCGGCAGCGGTAGCGGCACCCGCCGCAAGCAGCGCGGTCAGCGCCAGCAATCGCCATTGCAAGCCCAGGCGCATCCTCAGCGCTCCCGGACCCGCAGCACCGACAATTTGCTTTGCGTGAGATTTGGATCCACGGTCTCACTGCCCTTGCGACCGTCGCTGGCATTGCGCGCCAGTTTGGCAAAGTCGCCTGCGGGCACTGCGGCGCTATAGAAATAGCCCTGGTACTGGTCGCATCCGAGGCTCTTGAGCATGTCCAGCTGCGCTGGTGTCTCCACGCCTTCGGCCACCACTTTCAGCCGCAGACTGTGCGCCAGCGAGACAATGGCCTGCACGATCGACAGGTCATCGGGGCGCGTACTCAGTTCGTTGATGAAGCTGCGATCGATCTTCAGTTTGTCGATCGGAAAGCGACGCAGGTAGCTCATGCTCGAGTAGCCGGTGCCAAAATCATCGACCGAGACCAGTACGCCCATCTTGCTGAGCTGCTCGAGGATACCCACCGACTCTTCAGGATCGCTCATCAGCGCGCTTTCGGTGATCTCCACCTCCAGCAGCCGCGGATCGAGTTCATGGTCGGCGAGCGCCCGCTGGATCATCTGCAGCAGGTTGCCCTGGCGGAACTGGAACACCGAAAGGTTGACTGCCACGCGAATGGGCTCCAGCCCCTCGAGCTGCCAGGCACGCGCCTGGCGACAGGCTTCGCGCACCACCCATTCGCCGATGGAATCGATCAGCCCGCATTCCTCGGCCAGCGGAATGAACTCGGCCGGCGATATCACGCCGCGCTGCGGATGGCGCCAGCGGATCAACGCCTCGGCACCGTGGATCGCGCCGCTCCGTGTCTCGATCTTCGGTTGGTAGTGCAGTTCGAACTGCTGCAGTCGCAAGGCCTCGTGCATGTCGCTCTCGAGCCGGGCACGCTCCTGGGTGGCGGCATTCATGGCCGGCGCGAAGTACTGCACGTTGTTGCGGCCGCGCTGCTTGGCAAAGTACATGGCAGCGTCGGCATGCGCGATCAGCGTCTCGACCGACTTGCCATCGTTGGGAAAAAACGCGAATCCGACACTGGCCGAGACATGCTGATCGATTCCGGCAATCTTCATGGGCTGGCGCAGCGCCTCGATTGCGCGATTGGCGACCACCTCGGCCTCGCTGCGCGATTCCAGCCGATCCAGCAACATCACGAACTCGTCGCCGCCCATGCGCGCCACCGTATCGATGTTGCGCGCCACGCCGCGCAGCCGCTGGGCGACTTCCTTGAGCAGCTCGTCGCCGGCCCGATGACCGCAGGAATCATTGACCTGCTTGAATCGATCAAGATCGAAGACCGCCACCGCAAAGCCGCGGCCCTCGCGTTCGGCGTGGGCGATGCACTGCTCGAGCCGATCGTCCAGCAGCGCGCGGTTGGGCAGGCCCGTGAGCGGGTCGTGCGTGGCCAGGTGGCGCAGCTGCCGGTTGGCGGCTTCCAGTCCTTCGGTGCGCGCTATCACCACCTCTTCGAGCGCATCGACCTGCCGGCGCACGATGCGCTCGTTCTGCCACTTGCGCACCAGCGCGCTGGCGCACTGCTGCACTTCGATCGGCTCGAAGGGTTTCTTGATCACCAGCAGCTTGTCGGAGTGATCGAGGCTCGCGACCACATCGGTCCAGTCGTGATCGGCGTGCGCGGAACAGATCACCACCTGCACATGCGGATCGACAGCCCACAGGCGCTGGATGGTCTCGAGCCCGTCCCAACCCGGCGGCATGCGCATGTCGACGAAGGCCAGCGCATAGGGCTGCCCCGCCTGCAGTGCCTCCTGCACGCGCGCCACGCCTTCCTGGCCCTGCAACGCGGTGTCGATCTCGAACCAGGGTCGCTCGCGGACCGTGGCAGAGGTTCCGAGCAGCAGGCGCTCGGCGAGCTCCAGCTCTGATTCGGTCTCGCGGCCACGCCCGAGGATCTTGAGGAAGTCCTCATGGATGGCGCGATTGTCGTCGATCACCAGCACGCGACGATTGTTGAACTCGGTATGGTCAGACATTGGCGGTACCTGGCGGATTGAGTGGCAGGTCGAGGGTGAAAGTGGCTCCGTAGCCCGGGCCTTCACTGGCCGCATGCAGCGCTCCGCCCATCTCACGAGCGGCCAGTGCGCCGCTGTGCAGGCCGAAGCCGTGACCTTCCTGCTTGGTCGTGAAGCCGTAGGTGAAGATACGGGTCATGTTCTCGGCGGGAATGCCCACGCCGTTGTCAGTGACGGCAATACTGATGCCCGTCTCGCCCGGCGCCACGCGCACGACAATCCGGCGTGGTCGCTGCGTGCCCTGCTGGCAGGCGTGCTTGGCGTTACGCAATAGATTGACCAGGATCTGCAGCAGTTTGTGCTTGTCGACATTGAGTTGCGGCACCGCTGCGAACTCGCGCTGCAGGAGTATGTCGTGGCGGGCAAAACCGGCCGCGACCAGCTGCAGGCACTCGTTCATGAGTTCGTCCACGTCCACCGTTTCGGTGACGCCAGCGAGCTTGGCGTAGCTCTGCTGCATCGTGACGATTTCCTTGATGTGATCGATGTTCTTGCGTAGCGAGGCGAGCTCCTGCAGCGTCGCACTCTGGTCGGCCAGCAGGTGCTTCGAGAGCCCCGCGAGATAGACCGGCAGCTGGCGGCCGCGCTCGTCCTGGCCGACGAAGTGCCCCAGATCCTCGTGGTGTTCCTGCAGGAGCGAAGCCACCTGCCCCAGGCCCGCCACCTTGGAACGGCGCAGGTTGTCGGTGACGATGCCGGCGGACACATTGACGCTGTTGAGCACGTTGCCGACGTTGTGCAGCACCGAAGTGGCGACTTCGGCCATGCCGGCGTTGCGCGAGGCCGCGCGCAACTGCAACTGCAAGCGGTCTTCGCGCTCAGCCGCGTCCACGCGCTCGGTCACATCCAGATCGATACCCACCAGCCGCGGACTCGCGCCGGCGGCATCGGCGACCACCGCCGCCAGCGATTCGATATGGCGCACCGAGTTGTCGGGCAGCACGACGCGGTAGCAGGTGTGCAGCTGCTGGCGCTCGCGCAGCGCCGTGAGCATGGCGTGCTCGGCTGCATCGCGGTCGGCCGGATGGATCAACGCCAGCCATTGCGCCAACGAGGGCTGGAATCCCGGGTGACTCTGGCCGTAGAGCGCGCTCATGGTGTCGCTCCACCAGACCCGCGATCCCTGTTCCTGCAACTCGTACACGCCAGCACGCGCGGCCTCGGTCGCCATGCGGAAGCGCACCGAGATGGCTTCGACCTCGGCGCGTCGCTGCCGCTCGATGGCCGCATCGGCATCGAGCTGCAACTTGAGGCGGCGCCGCGTCGCCAGCACGAACCAGACACTCAGGCCAGCGGTGATCAGCAGGGCCGCGGTGACCGCGCGCTTCTGCTTGACCGCGGAGGCGATCGCCTCGCGCACCACGGCTTCATCGCGTGCCTCGAAGTCCGCGGCGATCTCGCGCGTGAGCCGGTCGCCCTGCATGATGCGCGCGCGCAGCGGCATCAATGCCGAGAGCGTGCCACTGCGATCCACGGCATGCGCAAGATCGGCCACCACTGTCGGCGCCTCGCCGAGCGCCGCGCCCTGGCCCTGCAACACCAGTCGCGCGAGCAGCGCTGCCGAGGAATCCAGTGCTTCAACGGATTTGCGGCCCAGCGCACCGGTGTCGACCGCATCGGCGGCGCCATTCGTGAAGGTGCGATAGTTGGCGCGCGCTTCGCTGGCGAGGATGCGCAGCGGGCGCGATTCAGCCAGCGCTTCGGCACGGCGAGCATCCGCCGCGAGCTGTGCAAGCAGCACCATCGCGATGGGTAACGCCACCGCGAGAAACTGCAAGGCGATCAGACCGTCGGTGGACCTTTTCATGCTGCAACGCAATGATTCTTCACGCTAATGAGCGGTTAATGATTGTCGTTTCGGCCCCCTCTGCCAGCTATTGAGCCGGCGCACGCTAAGCACGTGAGGAATGTGATCCAGGTCGGGATTCGGGCGTTATGCCCGGCAGCGGCGCGGGAAAAGGCCGCACAGCGCCGCTCGGCGCAGTGGCTACAGGGAGGGAATGGTGGGCCGTGAAGGATTCGAACCTTCGACCAAGAGATTAAGAGTCTCCTGCTCTACCAACTGAGCTAACGGCCCATTTTTATAAAATGGGGTGGACGACGGGACTCGAACCCGCGACAGCCGGAATCACAATCCGGGACTCTACCAACTGAGCTACGTCCACCGTCGAAATCGTCAATCGTCTCAATGGCGCGCCCGGCAGGACTCGAACCTGCGACCACCGGCTTAGAAGGCCGGTGCTCTATCCAGCTGAGCTACGGGCGCCCGGTCATTCTGAGATGGTCGGGGCAGCAGGATTTGAACCTGCGACCCTCTGCTCCCAAAGCAGATGCGCTACCAGACTGCGCCATGCCCCGCCACGATTCCAGTTCCGGGCCGCCCCCCAAGTCTCTACAGGTCTCGACAAGTCTCGGCGACACCCGTCGATCTGCCAAGGGGCCGCGCATCATACGGAACCCGCACCCGTGCGACAATAGCGCCTTTTAACCCACAGGATCAGTGCATGACGGCCAGAATCATAGACGGCAAGGGGATCGCGGAACAAATCAAGGCGCAGACGCGGCTGGCTACGGACCAGCTCGCGGCAGCTGGCAAACGCCGTCCAGGACTGGCGGTGGTCATGGTGGGAGACTCGGCGGCCTCGCAGGTCTACGTGCGCAACAAGCGCAGCTCCTGCGTACAGGCCGGCATCATCTCCAGCGCGCACGATCTGCCGGCGAGCACCTCCGAGGCCGAACTGCTGGATCTGATCAAGCTGCTCAACAATGACAGCGCGATCGACGGCATCCTGGTGCAGCTGCCGCTGCCGTCGCAGATCCGTTCGCGCCTGATCATCGAGGCGATCGATCCGGCCAAGGATGTCGATGGCTTCCATCCCTACAACCTCGGCCGGCTCGCGCAGCGCGAGCCGACGCTGCGGCCCTGCACGCCCTATGGCGTGATGCGCATGTTCGAGAGCATCGGCACCAAGGTGGCCGGTCTCGAGGCTGTGGTGGTCGGCGCATCGAACATCGTCGGTCGCCCGATGGCGCTCGAACTGCTGCTGGCCGGTGCCACCACCACCGTGTGCCACAGCCGCACACGTGATCTCGGCGCCGTGGTGGCGCGCGCTGACCTCGTGGTCGCTGCGGTCGGTCAACCCGACATGGTGCGTGGCGAGTGGATCAAGCCCGGTGCGATCGTGATCGACGTCGGCATGAACCGGCTCCCCAGCGGCAAGCTGGTCGGCGATGTGGAATATGCGCCGGCCGCTCAGCGCGCCTCATGGATCACGCCGGTGCCGGGCGGCGTCGGGCCGATGACGGTGGCGATGCTGATGAACAATACGCTCGAGGCTTACGGCAAGCGCTGACGCGCGCGCACCACTTCGGCTTCGAAGCGCAGCGCTTCGATCACGGTGTTGAAGCCGTCTGCCGGCGCGCGGCGGATGCGGCTGCGGGTACGCGCGCCCGCTGCGCGCCGCAACGCAGACTTCAGGCGCTGCCAACGCACCGCAGGCTTGGTGATCCAGCGGAGCCGCCGCAGCGCGTAGCCCGGCGACCAGCCGGCGCGCAGCTGCTGCTCGCGTCTATAGGTCTCGAGCGCCTGCTGCGCGGCGCTGAGGTCGTAGCCCTTGGCGGCGAGGTGACGCAGTTCAGCCGCGCTGCGCCGATAGAAGGCATTGCGATCGAAAGGCATGAAGCGGCCGCTCTTCTGCTGGCTGCGCGCGAGCTCGTATTCGAGCAGCAGGAAATTGTTGTTGATCGTCACCGGTGAGTGGATCGGCGCATGGCGGAACCAGTCCAGGGGTTTTTCCGCGAGCGACAGGAAGCTGCGGCTGTCGGCGTTCGGGCGGTTGGTGGTGAAGGCCAGACCATTGCTCTGCGATTCGCCACCGGCGACCATCAGGCGACTGTCGAACAGGCTGAAGCCCTCGAGCCAGTCGAGGATGCGGAAGCAGAAGGAATAGTCCGGCGCCATGCCGGTGAAGATCGAGCCGTAGTTCGACACCAGCTCCTGCAGGCGTGTGGTGCGCACGAAGGAATTCAGCATGCGCGGCAGGCGGCTGGAGAACTCGACGCGCGCGCACTCGGCCAGCGCGGCGGCCGAGGTCACGTGCGTGGCGCGATCGCTGGCCGCCCGATGCCGCAGGCTGTAAGGCGCCGCCTCGCCGCGGATGCCTACCGCCAGCATGGAAATCAGGTCTGCTGGGCGCGTCTGCAATTCGTGCCTGATCATGCCGAGCGCGTAGAGCTTGTAGGCCATGCGGTCGGTGAGCACGCCGGTGTATGTGCCCTGCGCCTGGCGAACGGCCCATTCCCAGTGATCCACCATCGCCAGCGTGCGTGGCGGCCGCACGTAACGGACTCGTGGGTCGGCAAGCGCCGGGCCCAACACGGCGCGCGTCTCCTCGCTGCGTTCCGGATCGGAATTGTCGGAGATGATCAGCTCGAAATCCGTGCAGTCCTGCTCCAGCACGCTCTGCACCGCCGTCGGCACCAGATTGGGCCGATTGCGGGTCGGAAGCACGATGCTGAAGAACGGCATGCTCGCGGCGCTCGCTGGCGCTGGCTACTTCACGCGCAGCAGGTAGCCATCCGGCGCCACGGTGATGAGCAGCTTCTGGTGCACGCTCTTGTCCATCTGGAATTCCGGATGGGTCTCGAGGTATTTCCACACCGCGGTCTTCGGATTGTTGCCGGGCCCCCAGGGCCGATCGGCCCACTGCTGTCCTGGCAGGTCTTCCACCACGGTATCGAACACCACGCAATAGTTGCCGACGCTGGTCAGTGGTGCGTAGGCCTCGAGCTCCGCCAGCACGTGATCATGCGTGTGGTTGGAGTCGAGGCACACCAGGATGTTGCGGCTGCCGGCGGCGAACTGGCGCACCGCGGCGATGGTCTCGGCCGCAATGCTCGAACCCTGCATCATGTGGATGCGCCGGGCCATCGGATGCGCCTCGATCGCCGCGCGATTGTGCGCACGGATGTCGATATCGATGCCCAGCACGCGGGCATTGGCGGGGCCGCCGCACACGGCGTTGAGCTCCAGCATGGAGGCCGAAAAAACCAGCGAGCCGCCATGGGCTATGCCCGTTTCGATGATCAGGTCTGGCTGCGTGCGCCAGATGATTTCGTGCATCGCCACGATATCCTGCGGATACTGGATGACCGGGCGACCCATCCACGCGAAATTGTAGGAATACTTCGGCTGCGTTGAGGCATGCATGAATTTCGAGGCGGCCTCGCACAGGGCAGCGTCTTTGGCATTGGCTTCGATGCGCTGGCGCACTTCATCGTCAAAGCTCATGGGAATTGCACCTCACCCTGCGTTGGGCTGATTGTACGCGAAGGCACCGGCCCGGGCCTCGCGGCCCAGCAGCTCATCGAGCCGTGCGCGCTCGCCCCAGAAGGCCATGGGCTCGTAATCGGGATATGGGTAGTGGCCCGGATTGAGCCTGATACTGGCTTTGCGCTGCGCGAGCCATGACTGCACCAGATCGAGCACCCGCAGCGGCTTGCCCGAACAGATATTCACCACACCGGCGTCGCAGCGCTGCAGCGCCAGTGCCACCAGCAGGCGCGCCACCTCTTCCACCGGCAGGTAGTCGCGCAGCTGCTCGCCGCCGGACATATCGAAACGCTCAGCGCCATTGGCCACCGCGGCCGCCAGCTGCGGCAACAGCGAGCTCGCCGCCTGGCCGGGTCCATAGCTGTAGAACAGACGCGCCCAGGTCAGCGAGAAGTGATGCGCGGCGCGCAAGCCTTCGAGTTCGCGACGCAGCTGGTCCTTGGCGACGGCGTAGTGCGTGCCGGGCTCCGGCGGGAGCGATTCGCGTAGCGCCCCGGACTGCATGCCATATTCGAGACAGGTGCCGGTCACCAGCAGTGCCGGCAGGCCGGCATCGATGAGAGCGCGCAGGAAGGCCCGTTGGCGCGGCAGCTCGACCTCGGTGTGGCGCGTGGAACGATAGTTGGGCAAGCCTTCCCACGCCAGGTGGATCAGCACCTCGGGGCGGCCCAGGCGCTCGAAACAGTCGCGCGGCGGGGCCGCGAGGTCCAGCGACACCGCGGTTACTCCAGTCGCCGTGGCAATGCGCGTGGTATCGCGTGCAGCGACCACCACTGTCTGCTGGCGACGCACGAGTTCCGCCAGCACGTGCCGGCCGATGAAACCGCTGGCACCGGTGAGCGCCACTCTCATGTCAGACGCGCGCGAACCAGGTTGCGAAACGCCGGCGCATCAGAAGATCTCGAGCCGGGGAACAGCAGTCACCAGCTGCGCGCCCCACTCGCGCACATAGGCCAGCTGCACGCCAAGTTCGCTGCGCAGGTTCCACGGCAGTATCAGCACGTAGTCGGGTCGCGACACGCGCAGCTGCGCTTCGGGCATCACCGGAATGCGACTGCCCGGCAGGAAGTGATCCTGCTTGGCGGGATTGCGATCGACCACGAACTCGATGGCATCGGCGCGCACGCCAGCGTAGTTGAGCAAAGTGTTGCCCTTGGCTGCAGCACCGTAGGCGGCGATGCGCCTGCCCGCCTTGCGTGCCTCGATCAGGAAGCGCAGGAAGTCATCACGCACTTGTGCCACGCGTGCCTGGAAGCCGCGATAGAAATCGACGCTGGCCATGCCGGCTGCGCGCTCCCGCTCCTGCATCGCCTGCACTGCCGGGCCGAGCGGTCGTTGCCCGCTGTCGGCGCGTTGCGCGTACACGCGCAGGCTGCCGCCATGCGTGCCCAGTTCCTGCACGTCGAACACCTCGAGCCCGCAGTGCGCAAAGATCTTCAACACCGCGAGCAGCGACAGGTAAGAGTAGTGTTCATGATAGATCGTATCGAACTGCACCTGCTCGACCAGCCGCAGCAGGTGCGGAAACTCAAAGGTTGCGACGCCTGCAGGCTTCAGGGTCAAGGCAAACCCGCTGACGAAATCGTTGATGTCCGGCACGTGTGCCAGCACATTGTTGGCGATCAGCAGGTCGGCGGACTGCTGCTCCGCCACGAGGCGCCGCGCGAGCCCGACGCCGAAGAATTCCTCGCGCACGCGCAGGCCGCGCTGGCGGGCCGCGGCCGCGGTGCTCGCCGTCGGTTCAATGCCGAGGCAGGGGATGCCGCGCGCCTGCACGTACTGCAGCAGATAACCGTCATTGGCGGCGATCTCCATGACCAGCGAGCTGCTGCCCAGCGCGAAGCGCTCGACCATCGCGGCTACATACTCGCGCGCATGCGCCAGCCAGGATTCGGAGTAGGAGCTGAAATAGGCGTAGTCGGCGGCAAACAATTCGTCGTGGCGCGCGTAGTCTTCGGTCTGCACCAGCCAGCAGGCCGTACAGACCCGCACCCGCAACGGGAAGTATTTCTCCGGCGCCTGCAGGTCGGCAGCCTTCAGGTAGGCATTGGATGGCGGCGCGGTGCCGAGGTCCACGAACTGTTCGGCAAGCGGGGCCCGGCAATGACGGCAGTGCATGTCAGGCCTGGATACCGGCATAGTCATTGCCCAGCAGCGGGTGATCCGCATCGCGCGGCGAGAGTTCGCTGATCGGCTCGCGGCCAGGCAATGGCGAGCCGCGGATCGCGCACGTTCAGCGCTCCCTCGGCTTGTGGGGCATAGGCGCTCGAGTGCAGGTACAGCAGTTCGCAATCCTGGCTCAACGCCTGGAAGCCGTGCGCGAAGCCGCGCGGAATCAGCAGCGCACGACCATTGCTGGCCGAGAGCACTTCGGCATGCCACTGCAGCAGGGTCAGCTGAACCCTGGCGCAGGTCGACTGCCACATCGAACACCTCGCCGCGCAGGCAATTCACGAGTTTGTCCTCGGCACAAGGCGCGTGCTGGAAATGCAGGCCGCGCACCGCACCGCGCTGGCGCGTGAAGCTGTGATTGATCTGCGCGATCGGTCCGCGCCAGCCCGCCGCGGAAAATTCCTCTGCGCAAAAGAGGCGCTCGAGGAAACCGCGCTCGTCCGTGAGGCGGGTGCCCTGCACCGACCACAGTCCGGACAATGGTGTGGCAGGTGAATTGAAAGCGTGCCATCAGCGCACAGGCCCGGGGACCGCTGCCTCGTAGCTGGCGATCTGCGAGTTGCAGAACTCGTGCATGTCTTGCTGCTGGCGCCAGGCCTGATGCCACTCCACGGTCTTCGCCAGCGCCTGGGTCAGATCCCAGCGCGGCACCCAATTGAGGCCGGCGCGTGCCTTGCTGCTATCGAGCCGCAGCAGGTGCGCCTCGTGCGGCTGCGCGCTGCCATCGTGCTGCCAGGCCGTGCCCGGGAGCAGTTGCGTCAGGCGCCCGAGCAGCTCGCGCACCGCGCAGGAATCAGACTCGCGTGGCCCGAAATTCCAGGCACCAGCACTCGCCTCGCCCTGCGTGAATAGTTGCTGCGCCAGCAGCAGATAGCCGTACAGCGGCTCGAGCACATGCTGCCAGGGACGCGTGGCATCGGGATGCCGCACCACCAGCGCTTTGCCGGCCTGCGAAGCGCGCAGGAAATCCGGCACCAGGCGATCTTCCGACCAATCGCCACCACCGATCACGTTGCCGGCGCGAGCGGTCGCCAGGCCTACGCCACGCGCGCGAAAGTAGGATTCGCGATAGGCGGCACTGACCAGTTCGGCGCAGGCCTTGCTGCTTGAATAGGGATCGACGCCGCCGAGAGGCTCGTTCTCCCGATAGCCCCAGATCCACTCGCGGTTCTCGTAGCACTTGTCGGTGGTGATGTTGACGATGGCGCGCACCGAAGCACACTGACGCGCCGCTTCGAGCAGATGCACCGTGCCGAGCAGGTTGGTCGCATAAGTGCCCACCGGATCCGCATAAGACTGGCGCACCAGCGGCTGCGCCGCCAGGTGCAGCACGACCTCCGGATCCGCGGCGCGCAAGGCCGCGCAGAGCACGGAAGCGTCGCGCACATCGGCACGTGTCTCGCCGGCCAGACCGGCAGCGACGCGCGCGACGGTACAGAGATTGGGATCAGCGAGCGGATCGAGCGCGTAGCCGTAGACCCGCGCGCCGAGCCGCTGCAACCACAGACTGAGCCAGCCGCCCTTGAAGCCCGTGTGACCGGTCAGGAAGACGCGCCGGCCACGCCAGAACTGTGGATTCAGGCCCAGGTTTTCCATGGCGCCTTGCCGCTTGCCCACAGTTGCTCGAGCTGGTTGCGCTCGCGCAGCGTATCCATCGGTTGCCAGAAGCCGGCATGCTGGTAGGCCATCAGTTCGCCCGCCTGCGCCAGGCCCATGAGCGGTTCGGCTTCCCAGATGCACTGATCATCACCGAGGTAGTCGAGGCAGCGCGGCGAGAGCACGAAGAAACCGCCGTTGATCCAGCCGCTGCCCTCCTGCATCTTCTCGCGGAAGCGCCGCACGCGCTGCCCCTCGAGATCGAGCACGCCGTAGCGGCCGGGAGGTTGCACGGCGGTAATCGTGGCTGCTTTGCCATGGGCCTTGTGGAAGGCCAGCAGGCGCGTGATGTCGAGATCCGCAACACCGTCACCATAGGTGAAGCAGAACGCATCTTCAGTGCGTACGTGCTCAGCCACGCGCGCGAGCCTGCCACCGGTCATGGTGCTTTCGCCCGTATCCACCAGCGTCACGCGCCAGGGCTCGGCCTTGCGCTCGTGCACGAACATCTCGTTGCGCTGCACGTCGAAAGTGACATCGGAAGTGTGCAGGAAGTAGTTCGCGAAATATTCCTTGATGAGGTAACCGCGATAGCCACAGCAGATCACGAAGTCGTTCACCCCATGCGTGGAGTAGATCTTCATGATGTGCCAGAGGATCGGCTTGCCGCCGATCTCGATCATCGGCTTGGGCCGCAGGTGCGTCTCTTCCGAGATCCTGGTGCCCATGCCGCCCGCGAGTATCACTGCCTTCATCGCTTCACCGCCACCAGCCAGAACTCCTTCTTCAGGCCCAGGCCATAGATCAGGCGCTGTACCGACCAGCGCAATGGCGCGATCATGATCTGCAACAGCCGCAGCGGCAGCGCGGCGCCGCGGTGCACGAGCTGCGGATGCACGCTGGCGACCGTGAAACCCTCCTCCTGCAGCAGGCGGGTGAGCGTGGCGGGCGTGTAGTAGATGAAATGCCCGCCCACCGGACCGTGGCCGCTGGGCAGGAAGAAGCGACAGGTCTGCGGGTCACGCACGGCCTTGCGATAGCGCCCGTGCGGCACGGCGATGAACAGGCCACCACCCGCCTTGAGCACGCGCCGCACTTCGCGCAGCGCGGCGCGCGGGTGCGGTGTGTGTTCGAGCACGTGCTTCATCGTGATGATCTGCAATTGCCCCGACTCATAGGGCATGGCAGTCATCGTTCCCACGCTGACATCGTACCCCTGCTCGCGACAGACGCTGGCCGCGGCCTCGCTGATCTCGAGCCCGCGTGCCGGGAGGCCAAGCTCGACAGCGGCCTTCATCGTATAGCCGAGCGAACAGCCGATATCGAGGAACGGCCCGGGCGCGACGGCATTCAAGACATCGAGTATCTGGTGGCGCGACTTGCTGATGCGGCGGCGCAGACGCTGCTCGTAACGCTGGTTCACGGAGTCGCCCATCGGCGGCGCATTGCCGGTGTCGAGCGCGGAGTACATGTAGACCAGGCCGCAATTGCATTTGACCCACAGCAGCTCCGGGAACTGCGCGTACGGGGTGGCATCGGTCGCCGCGCACAGCGGGCAAGCGGGAATCACGACGAAGTGTTTCGGATCGAGCGGCGGCACGACTAGTTACCCCGCCGCCAGAGCGTGCGGCCACCCGGTTGATCATCGAGCGTGACGCCAGCCGCCGCCAGCTCATCGCGGATCAGATCAGCAGCCTTGAAGTCGCGTGCCTTGCGCGCCGCCAGGCGCGCGGCGATGCGCACTTCGATCTCGGCTTCGCCGAGCACTGCCGGGCCAGCGCCCGCCTCGTCATGGAAACCCGGCACGATCAGCTTGAACCACTGCTCCGGATCGAGCCTGAGCACGCCCAGCAGCGCAGCCAATTGCCTCAGGCCCGCGGCGAGCGCAGCCGCCTCGGCATTGCGACCCGCGGCCCGCGCAGAATTGAGTTCGCGCGCCAGCTCCTGCAGCACGGCAAAAGCCTCGGGCGTGTTGAAGTCATCGTCGAGCGCCTGCTCGAAGCGTTGCCGGGCAGCGCGCAGCAGTTCAGCCGCGACCGGCTGCTCCCCGCCCTGCGCGCCATCAGCCATGGGCACGCCGCGCAGCGCGGTGTACAGCCGCGTCAGCGCACTGTCGGCCTGCTCGAGCTGCACGGCGCTGTAGTTGATCGGCCCGCGGTAGTGGCTGCTCAGCAGGAACATGCGCATGACCTCCGGGTGCCGCAGGCGCGGCAATACCTCACGGAGTGTAAAGAAGTTGCCCAGCGACTTCGACATCTTGACGTTGTCGACGTTGACGAAACCGTTGTGCATCCACACGTTCACGAAGGCCGCGCCGCTCGCGCCGCAGGACTGCGCGATCTCGTTCTCGTGGTGCGGAAACTTCAGGTCGCTCCCGCCACCGTGGATGTCGAAGTGATCGCCCAGCAGTGCCTGCGACATCGCCGAGCACTCGATGTGCCAACCGGGGCGACCCATGCCCCAGGGCGAAGCCCAGGCGGGCTCACCGGGTTTGGCACGTTTCCACAAAACGAAATCGAGCGGATCGCGTTTCGCATTGTCGACCTCGACGCGCGCGCCGGCGCGCAGGTCTTCCAGGCGTTTGCCCGAGAGTTTGCCGTAGCCCGGAAAACGCGCCACCGCGTACATCACATCGCCATCGGCCGCGACATAGGCGAGCTCGCGCGTCACCAGCTGCCTGATCAGCGCGATGATGCCGGGCACGTGGGCGGTCGCGCGCGGCTCGAAATCCGGCGCCTCGCAGTTGAGCGTGGCGCAATCCTCGTTCATCGCCTCGATGAAGCGCGCGGTCAGGGCATCGATGGGTTCGCCATTCTCCGCCGCGCGCTTGATGATCTTGTCGTCGATGTCGGTGATGTTGCGTACGTAGCGCACCTGGTAGCCGCGATGGCGCAGGTAGCGTCGCACCGTGTCGAAGACCACCAGGAAACGCGCGTGGCCGACATGGCAGTAGTCATAGACCGTGACACCGCAGACATACATGCCGACCTTGCCGGCAACGATGGGCGTGAAGGCTTCCTTGCGCCCGCTGAGCGAGTTGTGGATCTGCAGCACTCTCAGCTCCGCCCGGCGCTTTGCAGCCGATCCCTGACCAGCGGCAGCGGCATCGCGCGCAGCAGTGGCGCGAGTTCCGGCCCATGCAGCCGGCCGGTGAGCGCCGCACGGAGCGGCGCAAAGAACTGCGCGCCTTTGCGTCCGGTGGCGACGCGCAGTGCGTCCAGGTCGATTGTGGGCGCCGCGGCAGCCGCCGCATCGGGTATCGCAGCGGCCGCTGCCGCGAAGAATCCGCTGCCCGCGGCGGTCACTGCCGCGCGCGCGGCATCCTCGAACTGCAGCTCGCCACCGAATACCACGGGCAACCACTGCGCGACATCGCTGGCCACCACGAGATTCGGCAGTACAGCGCTGACGAAGGCCCGGCGTCGTGACGGATCGGCATCGGGCGGCAGCCGCTCGGCCAGCCAGGCGAGCGCCGCATCGGGGCTGAGCGCATGCACCCACTGGCCCTGCCAGTGGCGCAACTGCGCAAGATCAAAGTGCGCGCTGGCGCGCTGCAGGTGCGCGGGATTGAATTGCGCGGCCATTTCCCCGAGATCGAGCAACGCCGGGCTGGCTCCCGAATGGCCGAGACGGAACAGCTGGTTGAGAATCGCCGTGGCCGCAAACCCCGCTTCGCGCAGGTCTCGCACCGAGCGCGCACCGTTGCGCTTGGACAGCGGCGCACCATCCTCGCCGGTGAGCAGCGGCAGGTGTCCGTAGCCCGGCACGCGCATGCGCAGCGCCTCGAGCACCAGGATCTGTCGCGGAGTGTTGGCCAGGTGATCATCGCCCCGCAGCACCTGCGTCACCTGCATCAGCGAATCGTCGATGGCGTTGGCGTAAAAGAACGCCGGCGTGCCATCTTCGCGGCGGATCACGAAGTCACCGATATGTGCGCAATCGAAACTCTGCGCACCGTGCACCAGGTCATCAAACTGCAGCGTGCGCGCGGCCGGCACGCGAAAGCGCAGCGTGGGCCGCAGCCCTGCCGCGCGCCTGGCCGCGCGCGCCGCCGTGTCCAGCTGTGCGCAGGTGCCCGCATAGCGCGGTGGCCGGCCAGCAGCCAACTGCGCGCGGCGCGCCAGCTCCAGTTCCTGCGTACTGCAGAAACAGGGATAGGCCAGATCCTGCTGCTCGAGTTGCGCCAGCAAGGGTTGATAGATCACGGCACGTTCGGACTGACGGTAGGGTCCCGTGGTTCCGGGCTTCCCCGGCCCTTCATCCCAATCGAGCCCCAGCCAGCGCAGGTCAGTCTCGAGAGCCTGCACGTGCGGCTCGCTGCTGCGGGCGGCATCGGTATCCTCCACGCGCAGCAGGAAGCGCCCTTCGCTCCGCCGCGCCAGCAACAGGCTGAACAGCGCGGTGCGCACGTTGCCAAGATGCAGCTCGCCGCTGGGGCTGGGCGCAAAACGTGTTACTACGGGGGACGGCATCCGTACAATGTTACACGGGCGGCGCGCTCGCATGGGGCGCGCATACAAGAGCGCTACGTTGCCGAAGGGAGGCGTCGATGGTGAAGGGCTTGGGCCGGGAACGCCGTGAATCCGTCCATGGAGGCTCCGGCCGCGCCATCCATGGCGCGGACGGTCCCGTCCCAAGCCCTTCACCATCGACGCCTCCCTTCTGCATCGTCGCGAGCGTGGTGCGCGCGCCATCCGCGCGCTGCGCGGGGAGTAGGATCGCGCGCGTTTCGTCCCCCGCACACCCAGGCGCACGCACACTGACGAAGGTGCGTTATTCGAGACCGTGCGCACGCGCAAGCAGCCCAGGGTGGAGACTGCGGGTGGGCGTGATCGACATGGGGTTTCCGGGACCGTCCGCGCCATGGATGGCGCGGCCGGAGCCTCCATGGACGGATTCACGGCGTTCCCGGAAACCCCATGTCGATCACGCCCGCCCGCAGTCCCCAGTCAGTACTACTCTTGCGTGCGAACACCCTCAATGACCACTTACTTCGTCAGCGACCTGCATCTGGATGCCGCCTACCCGGGAGCAATCGCACAGTTCGAGCACTTCCTGCGCGGCATGGCACGTGGTGCCACCGCGCTATACATACTGGGCGACCTGTTCGAAGACTGGGTTGGCGATGACGATGACGACCCGGCGCGCTCGCAGGTGTGCGCGGCGCTGCGCGAGTATGCCGATAGCGGCACGCCCTGTTACGTGATGCACGGGAATCGTGATTTCCTGCTGGGTAGCGGATTTGCCGAGCGCACGCACTGCAGGCTGCTGGGCGATGCGATCGAACTCATGCTCCATGGCGAGCGCGTGCTGCTCACGCATGGCGACGCACTGTGCACCGCCGACCTGTCCTACCAGCGACTGCGCAGCGTAGTGCGCACGGCCAGCTGGCAGCGGCGTTTCCTGCGCCTGCCGCTCCCGACCCGCCGGACGCTCGCGGCGGCGGCGCGTGCCGGAAGCCGCGCGCATACCGGCACCGCTGCCGCCTACATCATGGATGCCGACCCGGCGGCAGTGGAGTCAGCGATGCAAGCCTGCAAGGTGCGGACGCTGGTGCACGGGCACACGCACCGACCCGCGGTGCATGAGATCAAGGTGCGGCGGCGAGCCCGCGCGCCGCATCGTGCTCGGCGCCTGGTACGAACAGGGTAGCGTGCTGCGTTGGGACGAGCGCGGCTATGCGCTGGAATCGCTGCCGCGCGGCGGGCCGGAATGAAAGCGCAGCTGCTCGTCAGGCGTGAGGATCAGCTCCGCTTCGATCGCCGCGAGCTCCTGCAGACGCACTGAGTAGTCGGTGACACCCGCAGCGACGGCCGCTGCGCGCGCGAATTCCAGGTACAGCTCGCCATGACGCGCCTCGGCGCGCGCCAGGTCGGCGTAGAACTCCGCCAGCGGTGCAGGCAGGCGCGTGCCCAGCAACCGGAAGCGCTCGCAGGAACGGGCCTCGATCAGCGCGCCCACCAGCAACAAGTCCAGTCGCCGCTGCGGTTCGTGGGTACGCACCGCGGCGCGCAAGCCAGCGGCGTAGCGCCCGGGACGCAGCCGTGCGAAGGGCACTTCCAGGCGCTCCATCATGCGCGTCACCTGTTCGAAGTGGCGCAGCTCCTCGCGCGCCAGGCGTGCCAGCGCCAGGCACTGCCCGGTGTACTCGGGGTAGGCAAAAATCAGCGCCAGCGCCGTTGAAGCCGCCTTCTTTTCGCAATAGCCGTGATCGGCCAGCAGCACCTGCCATTGCCCGCAAGCAGCGTCCAGCCAGGCTTCCGGCGTCGGCGCCAGCAGCGCATTGATATCCACCGGCGACTTCAATGATCAGCTGCCAGCCGGCAGCTCCAGCCAGGCAGTACGCGCCTCGTTCAACGCCCGGGCCGCGTCGGCAGCGCACTCGTAGCGATCATCGGCTTCTTTGGCCAGCAGGCGGTCGAGCACGGGTTGCAGCGGGGCGAGCCGCTCCTCGAGCTGCGGAATCGGTGTATTGCGGTGCATGTACAGCACGGTCATGGGATTGTCCGCGCGATAAGGCTTGTCGCCGGTCAGCATCTCGTAGAGCACGACTCCGAGGCTGTACAGATCACTGCGCGCATCGAGCGCCTGGCCGTGGCCCTGCTCCGGGCTCATGTAGTGCGGCGTGCCGAAGATCAGACCCTTGTCGGTGAGATCCAGCTGCATCGCCGCCTGCTTGGCGAGCCCGAAATCGATCAGCGCCAGTTGCTCCTCGGAGCGCAGCATCACGTTGCCGGGCTTCAGGTCGCGATGCAGGATGCCGGCCTGGTGGATCGCCCCCAGCACATCGGCGATCTGCGCGCCGTAACCGAGCGCCTCGGCCGGCGCGAGCGTGGCCTTCATGCGCCGTCGCAGATCGCCGCGCGGAAAATACTCCATCGCCAGGTAGGCATGATCGTCGGCGATGCCCAGCTCATAGAGGCGCACGATGTTCGGATGGCGGATGCGCTCGGCAATCTCGTATTCCTGCAGGAAGCGCTCGAACGACTGGTCGATGCCGGAATCGTCGCGCTGCGAAGGCGTGACCTTCAGCACCACCAGCAGTTCGGCTTTCTCGCTCTCGGCCACATACAACTGCGAGACCGAACCACGCGCCAGCAGCCTTGCGCGCCGGTAGCCGGGAATCACCGCATCACCGAAGCGGTGCGATTCGCGCGCCTCGGGTGACACGCGCCACTCGGCCATGCCGAGCCGGTGGCGATGGCTGGCGCGCTCGATGGCCTCGATCAGCTTTTCGTGCACGAAACGATGCTTGCCAACCACCGCGAATGCGCCCCAGCCGAGCGCCGCGTTGCGCAGCCGTGGCTCATCGCGATCGAGCATGAAGATCACTGGCGCAAAGCCAGGGCGATTGGCGAGGTCGCGCAGCCATTCCATGCCATCGCCGCCGGGCCAGCCTTGTGCCAGCAGCACTGCATCGTAGCCCTGCGCCAGGAATTCGGGTGGCAAGGGTCCGCGCTCCATCGGCGCGTATTGCACCAGCTCTACCGCGGGCCAGCGACAGCTCGCATGGTGGCGCAGCAGCGAGCGGATCCTGGGTTCCTGTTCAATGGCGAGCAGGCGCATGCCACTTGATCCCCAGCACCAGGTAGCGCAGCGCGTCGCCGGCTTTCACTCTGGAACGCTCGATGGTGACGCAATCGCCGGCGGCCGCCAGCAGTTCAGCGCAATTACCCAGGCGGATCTCGGTTTCCGCATCGAAGCCCGCGACCGCCATGCGCGCACAGGAATCGGCATCGATCAGCGCGCCGCTCTCGGATTCGTCGGCACCACTGGCCGGCGCCACCAGCAACAGCAGGCCATCC
Source organism: uncultured Gammaproteobacteria bacterium (assembly GCA_963764065.1). GTDB lineage: Bacteria > Pseudomonadota > Gammaproteobacteria > Steroidobacterales > Steroidobacteraceae > FEN-1191. The sequence continues at coordinate 37,978 of CAVXRM010000007.1, forward strand.
TGCCCTGCCAGCAAGGACGCGGCGGCCGCAGCCAGTTGCAAGGGCGGCGCCTCCTCCCCCGGCAATCGCCAGCTCGCGCTCCAGGCCTGCAATCCCGGTGCGCCCATCTCCAGTGCGTGGGCAACACGGATAGCGGCGGTGGGCGGCTGCTCGTGCAGGGTGCCGCGCCAGCGCGCCGCAACGCTGTGACGGGCGGCCTCACGTTCAAGGATCTGTGGCCAGGAGGTGGCGGACTCGCTGGCCATCGCGGCAAAAGTGGAAAGCAGCAGGGCGCGCGGCACGTCACTCATCATCGCCGCAGCGGGCGATCAAGCTCCGCCGACTACCCGCAGTGAATTGCCCGCGCCATCGCGTCGCTGGCTGCGCGCCGCATCGGAGCGGTGGCGCTGCAGCTTGGCCAGATACTCGGCCGTCACATCGCCGGTGACGTATTCACCGGAGAAGCAGGATGTGTCGAACTCGACGATCTTGGCGTTGTCGTGCTGGCAGGCGGCGACCAGATCCGTAAGATCCTGGTACACCAGCCAGTCGGCGCCGATCAGCCGCGCCACTTCTTCTTCGCTGCGCCCGGCGGCCACCAGCTCGCTGGCGGCGGGCATGTCGATGCCGTACACATTGGGGAAGCGCACCGGCGGCGCCGCGGAAGCGAAGTAGACCTTGCGGGCACCGGCGTCGCGTGCCAGCTCGATGATCTGCGCCGAAGTGGTGCCGCGCACGATCGAATCATCGACCAGCAGCACGTTCTTGCCGCGGAATTCCAGGTCGATGGCGTTGAGTTTGCGGCGCACCGATTTCTCGCGCTGTTCCTGCCCGGGCATGATGAAGGTGCGGCCGATGTAGCGGTTCTTGTTGAAGCCTTCGCGGTACTTGATGCGCAGTTTCTGCGCCATCTGCAGCGCGCTGGTGCGGCTGGTATCGGGAATCGGGATCACCACGTCGATGTCGTGGTCGGGATGTACGCGGCGGATCTTGTCGGCCAGGCGCTCGCCCATGCGCATGCGCGCACGGTACACCGAGATGTTGTCCATGATCGAATCGGGGCGCGCGAAATACACGTATTCGAAGATGCAGGGCGTATGGCGCACCGTGCTGACGCACTGCTGCGAGTGCAGGCGCCCCTGCTCGTCGATGAACACCGCTTCGCCCGGCGCCACATCACGCACCATCTTGAACGAGAGGTTGTCGAGCGCGGTGTTCTCGGAAGCGAGCATGTACTCCGTGCCACGCGCCGTGCGCCGCTCACCCAGCACCAGCGGCCGGATGCCATTGGGATCGCGGAAACCGAGCACGCCATGACCGATCACCATCGCGATCACGGCGTAGGCGCCGCGGCAACGCCGATAGACCGCGGTGGTGGCGGCGAAGATATCGGCCGGCGTCACGCGCGGCGTGCCGACGCGCTGCAGTTCGGAAGCCAGCACGTTGAGCAGCACTTCGGAATCGGATTCGGTGTTCAGGTGCCGGCGCTCTTCGCGCGTCAGCACATCGGCCAGCTCGCTGGCATTGGTGAGGTTGCCGTTGTGGGCCAGGCAGATGCCATAGGGCGCGTTCACGTAGAACGGTTGGGCCTCGGCAGCGTTGTCGCAGCCGGCGGTCGGGTAGCGCACATGGCCGATGCCGACATTGCCGCGCAGCTCGAGCATGTGATGCTGCTGGAACACGTCGCGCACCAGGCCCGAGCCCTTGCGCACGCACAGCTCGCCCTGCTCGGCGGTCATGATGCCGGCGGCATCCTGGCCGCGATGCTGCAGCACGGTCAGCGCATCGTAGATGCGTTGATTGACAAGGCTGGTGCCAACGATGCCGACGATGCCACACATGCGACTACGGTCCTCCGTTGAGTCAGGCCGTGGTTTGCGAGGCGCGAATCTTACGCTCTCCGACCAGGCCGCGCAGCACATTGCCAGCCTGCTCGGCATAGGGCACCAGCACCGAACCGCGATACCAGGGCTCATCCTGCAGGCGCACGGCATGCGCCAGCATCGCCAGCACACCCAGCGCCACGACGCCCCGCAGCAATCCGAACACCAGACCCAGCAGCCGATCGACGCCGCTGAACAGCGACAGGCGCACGAAATGACTCACCAGGGCACCAAACGCGGCGCCAATCAGCAGCACCGCAACAAAGATGATCGTGCGCGCCGCCCACGGTCGCACCGCGGCATCGCTGAGCGCGCCGCCAAGGTAGGGCTCGAGCGAGGAAGCGAAGGTCCAGGCGATCCACACCGCGGCGACCCAGGTGACCACCGAGATCACCTCGCGCAGCAAGCCGCGCATCAGGCCAGCGACGCTGGAAAACACCAGCACTGCGATCAGCAGATAGTCAGTCCAGTTCATGCGGTCTTCCGTGGCGGTCGGGTGTCAGCCGGGATGCCCCGCAATTCTACAGTAGCCGGGGCGGTCAGGTTCGCGCTGCAGGTCTCAGGGTGCGGCATTGACGATGGGCCTGAGGCCGTTCCGAACCATCTTCTGTCGCAATGCCTCGGCGCTGGCGCGCGTGCTGAAGGCCGCGGAACGCACGCGATAGAGGCCGCGCTCATCGGGTCCGGCGGCCACCACCGTGAATCCCCTGGCGCGCACCTGTTTCACCATGCGTTCGGCGAGCTCACGGTGCGAGAAAGTGCCGACCTGCACTGCCCAGCGGCCGGAAGCGCGCGCTGCCGTAGCGCTGGGCGATGAGGTTACCGCTGGCGTAGCTGCAGGCACTGGCGCCACAGCAGGCGCCGCTGCAGCGGATGGCGCGGATGTGGGTGCCGGCGTAGTGGCTGGTGCAGGCGTCGGCGTGGCTCCGGGCACAGGCGCGGGGGCGGTCAGCACAGGGGCCGGCATCGCGAGGCTCGTGATCGGCGCAGCACTGGTCGCGGGGCCCGTGGCACCGCCCGACAACTGATTGCCATGCTGGTCGATGGTGTAGGAGCGCAGTGGCAGCTCGTCGGCGCCGGTGTCGCCGTGCACGGTGCGGCCCTCGGGCCGGCCGCGAAACATTTCTGGCACCAGGCTCACGACCAGCACTACCAGGATGATTGCCCCCGTGAGTCGTACCTTCAGGTGTTCCTGCACTACATCCCCGGAGCATGAAAATTCAAGGCTTCAGTATAGCCCAAGCCATTGCAGCGCCGGACCGACGGTGTGGAAAGATCCGCACACCAGCACGCGATCGCCAGCCCTGGCAAGTTCGCGCGCGCGCTCGCAGGCTGCCGCGACATTCTCATGCAGCGTGCAGGGCCCGCGCAGCGTGCCCAGCCGAGCGCGCAGCTGCACGGCCGGCAGTCCACGCGGCTCATGCAGAGAGCACAGCAGCCATTGATCCACAGCGGCATCGAGCTCGGCCGCGACTTCCATGACGTCCTTGTCACCGAGCATGCCGAGGATCGCGATGGTATTACCGGCCGGCGGACAGCGTTTCAGTTCCGCGGCCAGTACGCTTGCCGCTGCGGGATTGTGGGCGACATCCAGCAGCCACTCCACGGGACCTGCGATGTGCTGCAGTCGCCCGGGCAGACGCAGCGCTGCGAGTGCCCTGCTGATCGCGCTCGCTTCCAGGGCCTGCGGCGCCAGAGCCAGGCGCACGGCGGCCACCGCACTGGCGGCGTTGTGATACTGGATGGCGCCAGCGAGCGCAGGCGCGCGCAGCGCGCTGAGCGCACCGCCAGCATCGCGGTAGTCCCAGCTACCGTCGCCGCGTACCTCGCAGGAGAAATCCACGCCAGCAATGCTGCTCTTGCATCCCAGTTCGCGCAGGCGCGCGCTCACCGAAGCGGGCATGTCCTGGGTACTGAGGACAACCGGCTGCCCGGCGCGGAAGATGCCGGCCTTCTCGCGCCCGATGGCATCGAGCGTGTCGCCCAGCCAGTCGCGGTGATCAAATCCTATGGAACACAGCACCGCGACGTCGGCGTCGACGATGTTGGTCGCATCGAGCCGGCCACCCAGGCCGACTTCGAGTACCGCCAGCTGTACGTCCGCGGCGCGAAAGTGCAGCAAGGCTGCCAGCGTATTGAACTCGAAGAAGGTCAGCGACAACTCGCCGCGGGCGGTTTCTATCCGCTCGAAATACGCCACCAGCTGCGCAGCGCTTACTTCCTGGCCATTGACCTGGATGCGCTCTTCGTAGCGCAGCAGATGCGGCGAGGTGAACAACCCGACCCTGACCCCATGGGCCTGCGCGATAGCCGCGATCATCGCCGAAGTCGAGCCCTTGCCATTGGTGCCGCCGACGATCACCGAGCGGCACGGCAAGGGCAACAGCCCAAGTCGCCGCGCCACCTCGAACACGCGCTCGAGGCCGAGATCGATGCTGCGCGGATGCAGCTGCTCCTGGTAATGCAGCCACTCCGGCAGGCTGCGCGCGACTGGCTTCAAGCCGCGGCGAGCGGCGGGCGCTTCTGCAGCAAGCGCAGTACCGTCGCCAGGCGATCGCGCATGTCGCGACGATCGATGATCAGGTCGAGCGCTCCGTGCTCGAGCAGGAATTCACTGCGCTGGAAACCCTCCGGCAGGGTCTCGCGCACGGTCTGCTGGATCACGCGCGGGCCGGCAAAGCCGATCAGCGCGCGCGGTTCGGCCACGTTGAGATCGCCCAGCATCGCCAGGCTCGCCGAGACGCCACCAGTGGTCGGATCGGTCATCACCGAAATGAACGGCAGCCTGGCCCGCGCCAGGCGCGCCAGCGCGGCACTGGTCTTGGCCATCTGCATCAGCGACAGCAGCGCCTCCTGCATGCGCGCACCGCCGGTGGCGGAAAAGCACACCAGTGGACAGCTGTTCTCGATGCAGTGAACGACCGCGCGACTGAAGCGCTCGCCTACCACCGAGCCCATCGAGCCGCCGAGAAACTGGAATTCAAAGGCGCAGGCCACAATGCCCTCGCCGTGCAACTTGCCCGCCAGCACCACCAGTGCATCGGCTTCGCCGGTGGCCTTCTGCGCCTGGGCCAGTCGATCCTTGTAGCGCTTGCTGTCCTTGAAGCGCAGCGGGTCGAGCGGTTCGACCAGCGCGCCCAGCTCGGACTGCGCCTCGGCATCGAGAAAGGATTGCAGGCGTGCGCGCGCACCGATGCGCATGTGGTGGGTGCACTTGGGGCAGACATTCAGGTTGCGCTCGAGTTCGGCACGATAGAGCACCGCATCGCAGGCCGGGCATTTGATCCACAGCCCCTCGGGGACCGAACGCGAACGGCGCTCGGTCTTGATCCGCGAGGGCACGATTTTTTCGAACCAGGTCATGCCAAATCAAGCCTGCAGGGCCCTGAGGGTGTCGATCATAGCGGAATCGTCGGGCAGGCCGAACTCCGGCGGGTAATCCACGCGCCAGAAGCACAGGCCCTGCGCCGGGGCGGTCGCAGCCCAGAGGCGCCGGTCGCGCGATTCGAGCTGTTGGCGGGCCCGCTCCGGCGGCGCATCGCCGCGCCCCACTTCCACCAGCAGGCCCGTGATGTTGCGCACCATGTGCTGCAGGAAGGCATTGGCCGTGACTTCAATATTCAGCCACTCGCCCACGCGCCACACCCGCAGCGACTCGATGCGTCGCAGCGGGGAACGCGCCTGGCATTCGGCGGCACGAAAGGCGCTGAAATCATGCTCGCCTTCCAGGTATTGCGCCGCAGCCTGCATGGCCTGCTCATCCAGCGGCTGGTACACGCACCACGCGCGCCGCGCCGCCAATCCGGAGCGCACCGGACGGTTGAGGATCAGGTAGCGATAGCCGCGGCGCAAGGCGCCAAAGCGCGCGTGGAAGGCGTCGGGCACCTCGCAGGCCCAACGCAGGCTGATCTCGGGAGGCAATGCGCTGTTGCTGCCCAGCACCCAGGCGCGCGGGCTGCGCACCGCCTGTGTGTCGAAATGCGCCACCTGGGCGCGCGCATGCACACCGGCGTCGGTGCGGCCGGCACAGGTGAGGACTACGGATTCATCGGCAACGCTCGAGAGTGCGCGCTGCACTTCCTGCTGGATCGAGGCTACGCCGACCTGCTGCTGCCAGCCGTGATAGCCGGTACCGTCGTACTCGATACCAACGGCGATGCGGCCCATGGGGCCGTGAGCCCCGTCAGCCCGGCAGCGAGTCTATGAGCCGGCGCGCCTCGGTCTTCTGCGAGGCCGAGCCTTCGCTCAGGACTTCATCGAGGATGCTGCGCGCACCTTCCGGATCGCCCATATCCATATAGGCCCGGGCAAGGTCGAGCTTGGTGCCCACTTCGCTCATCGTTGCAGGCTCGGTATCGGGCGCACCGGGGTCGGCCGACAGGCGCTGCGTCTCGGTGAAGCGGCTGTCGGAAGGCGCTTCGCGCGTGCCCACGTCCAGGTCCAGGTTGCCCAACGGACGATTGCCGGTCGCTTCGAGGTCGTTGAGGTTCAGGTCGATGCCGCCGCCGGCGTCTTTCAATGCGGCCAGCTGGTTGGTAATGCCGGTTTCCGAAGCCTGCGGCATCACGGCGGTCACGAGCTCCGTGGGTGCATTGCCATCGGCGCCGTTGACATGGCCGCTGCCCATGGCGGGCAGTACCGAGGAGAAATCCTTGTCGGTGAACAGCCAGGTGCCGCTCGCCCCCGTGGCCTTGCCCGGCATCTCGGTGGTATCGCCAGAAGCCGCTTCAGCGCGCGCCAGCAGCGTGCGGGTGTCTTCATCGAGACTCGTGAGCATGGTCGGCGCCGCATCGGCCGATTCCGTCGACATCACGTGATCGCCGGTGTCGCCCGCGGCGAGATCCAGGCCCAGGTCATCGAGCGCCAGCTCGGCCGTCTGGTCAGCGCGACCCAGCGCATGCGCGGCAGAGGCTTCCAGCTTCTGGCGTATGGTCGGGTTGTCGTTGGTGGCGGTGAGCTGCGGCTGCTCGATGGTCGGCACTTCGCCCGTGGCGTTGGTGAACTCGAGCGTCACGGTGTTCGAGGGCTGCGGCATCTCGCGGGTCGAGCCGGTCGACTCGATGCCACGCGCCGGATCGTCGAGCATGAAATCGACGCCGGTATCGCCGATGGAGCGCAATTCACCGGTGGCATCGTTCTCGCCGCCGAGGGCCGCGCCCAGATCGAGGTCGACGCGCTCACCGGAGGCATCGGACGCCAGGTTCGGTTCGCCCAGCAGATCGAAGTCGACGCGGTTCTGGCCGCCTTCGAGGTTCAGGTCGACGCCGCCGCTGGCTGCACCCGGCAGCGCGCCACTCGCGGCGAACAGTGCATCGTCCGGCGCAATCTGCCGGCCCATGATCACGACTTTTTCCCACTCGCCCGATACCGCCTGATCGCGGGTGGTCGAGAGCTCGCGTGCCAGCTGCAGGAACTGATCCTTGTTGCCCCAGACGAAGAACACCTCGAGGAGCTTGAGCTTCAGGTCGCGGCGCTGCGGTTCGCGTGCGATCGCAATGCGCACCAGGTCGGCGGCCTGGTCATACAGACCGTAGGCCATGTGGAAATCGGCCTCGGCCAGCGGGTCGCCCTGATCGAGCGCTACCGCGGTATCGCCCGAGACGGTGTCATCGACCGCGACGGGCGCGGCCTGCATGGCCAGCACGTCGCGCTCGCTGATGCGCGGGGCTTCATGCGTGCCCGATTCCTCGACCACGAAGGAAGTGTCTTCCTTGGGCTGCAGCGCGCGGATCGGCTGTGTCTCGCTGGGCCGTACGGCGCGTACCGCGGCCTCGACCGGGGGACTGGAGAGCCGGTCGAGCGTGCGATCGAAAGCCTGGTTCTGCCGCGCACGCAGCGCGCGCCAGCCGAACACACCAGCAAACAGGATCGCCAGTGCCCCGAGCACCACGGCCCAGTTGTCGGCAAACCAGCCGAAGATGGAACCGCCCTCATTGGCCGTGGAGGCAACCGGCACATGCTTCGGCGCGGGCTTGGCCTCGGGCGGCGGCTCGGTGGCGGCAGGCTCAGTGTTCGGCGTCGGCGTCGCGACCGGCTTCGTGGTCTGCGCCACCGGCGGAGGCGGCAGCGGCAGCTGGGCGCTGCTGCCGGGCTTGGTGCCGGGCTTGCCCGACTGGCCATTGATCTGCGCCTGCAGGCGCGCGAGCTCGGCGCTCTTGAGTTCGAGCAGCCGGTTCTTTTCATTCAGGTCGGCCTGCAACTGCGTGACACGCTGCTGCAGCGCTGCGGTGTCGCCGCTGGTGCGCGTACCGGTACCTGTGCCACTGGCGGGCTCGGAGGGCGGCACCAGCCGCAGCTGGCCGCTGGCATGGGCCGGCGCCCAGGCGTGATATTGAGAGGTGACTTCGCTGCTGGCCTCGCCAGGACCGATGGCCGCAAGCGCCGAAGCATCCGGCAATTGCAGCGCCGCGCCCGTACGCAGCTCATTCATGTTGCCGGCGAAGGCGCCCGGATTCGCGCGGTACAGCGCGACCAGTGCGCGCTCACGCTGGGCATTCGGATAGTTGCGCGCCGCGATGTTCGAGAGCGTATCGCCGCGCTGCACGGTGTAGCTCCCACCCGCCGCGCTCGCGGCCGACGGCGCTGAAGCGGCAGCCGCAGGCGCAGCAGACTGCGCAGAGGGCGCTGTGGGACGGGTAATCGCACCGGACTGCGACTGCGCGGCGGCAGCGGGCGCCGCGACTGCAGCCGCCGCGGCGGTATCACCGGTGAACACCGGCGGATCGAGCAGCACAGTGTATTCGCGCACCAGGCGACCACGCGCCCAGTTGGCTTCAATCAGCAGCGTTGCAAAGGGCTCGGTGACAGCCTCGCGTGAACGCACGTGGATCACGTCGTGCCCATCGGCCGACTTGCCCGCCTGCATCGTCACCGAAGCCATGTAGCTCGGATAATCGAGACCGTAACGGTTGAAACTGTCGCGCGAGGCCAGGGTTACCTTCAGCCCCGCGAGCTCATCGGCGCTGGCAGTCAGGTCGATATCTGCGTCCAGGGGCGCATTCAGGGCCGACTTGAGATGGATATCACCCAATCCCAGCGCCAGCGCGCTGGACGGTATCAGGCCGGCCAGCAGCAGTACGCGCATGACATAACGCAAAGACATCAGGACTCCCAGTGGGCCATAAAGAGCGCTTACTCTATTAGAAAACAGCGAGTTGCGCCGTTTTCCTTGGCCCGGTAGCTACTTGGCCGGCAATATAACTTATAAATACTCCCGAACCAAAATCTCCGCGATCTGGACTGCATTGGTTGCCGCACCCTTGCGGATGTTATCGGCCACGACCCACAGGTTAAGACCCCGCTCATGGGACATATCATCGCGAATGCGTCCGACATAAACCGTGTCGTGGTTCGCTGCTTCGGTAACTGCCGTGGGGTAGCCGCCAGGCACCCGCTCGTCGATCACCTTGACGCCCGGGGCCTTGCGCAGCAGTGCGCGGGCCTCATCGGCCGTGATTTTGCGACGTGTTTCAATGTTCACGACCTCGGAATGCCCAAAAAAGACCGGCACCCGCACGGCCGTGGCATTAACCCGGATTGACGCGTCGCCGAAGATCTTCTGGGTTTCCCAGTGCATCTTCATTTCTTCCTTGGTGTAGCCGTTGTCCATGAACTTGTCGATCTGCGGCAGGCAGTTGAAGGCGATCTGACGCGGCAGCACCTTGGGCTTGACCGGCTTGCCGTTGAGCAGCGCCGCGGTCTGCTCGGCCAGCTCCTCGACCGCCTTGCGCCCGGCACCGGACACCGATTGATATGTGGCCACGTTGATGCGTTCGATCCCCACCGCATCGTGGATGGGTTTCAGCGCCACGACCATCTGGATCGTCGAGCAGTTGGGGTTGGCGATGATGCCGCGCGTGCGGTACTGAGCGATCGCCGCCGCATTCACCTCGGGCACCACCAGCGGTATATCCGCCTCGTAACGGAACTGCGAAGTGTTGTCGATCACCACGCATCCGGCCGCAGCCGCGAGTGGCGCGTATTTCGCCGAGACCTCACCACCCGCGGAGAACAGGCCGATCTGCGCGCGTGAGAAATCAAAGGTGGCGGCATCGATCGCCGACACCTGGCGCCCGCGAAACTGCACCTGCTTGCCGAGCGAGCGCTCGCTGGCGAGCGGGAACAGCTCACCAACGGGAAATTTGCGCTCCTCGAGCACGGTGAGCAGTGTTTCGCCCACCAGACCCGTTGCACCCAACACCGCGACATTCCAGACCTTGCTCATGGGTTCCTCATCAGCGGGCGCGTGTGATGTCGGGCACTGTGGCCGGCACATCGGCGTTCTGCGCACGATGGCGCAGGTAGTGATCCATCAGCACGATTGCCAGCATCGCCTCGCAAATCGGCGTGGCACGCAGGCCTACACAGGGATCGTGGCGACCCGTGGTGATGACTTCGACGGCTTCGCCGGCCGTGTTGATGGTGCGTCCTGGCACCTGGATGCTGGAGGTGGGTTTGAAGGTTACATGCACCTGCACATCCTGGCCGGTGGAGATGCCGCCCAGCACGCCGCCGGCGTGGTTGCTCTGGAACCCCGCAGGCGTGAGCTCATCGCGATGCTCGCTGCCGCGCTGCGCGGCAGAGGCCACGCCCGCGCCGATCTCGACGGCCTTGACTGCGTTGATGCTCATCTGGGCGTGCGCGATGTCGGCGTCCAGCCGGTCGAACACCGGCTCGCCCAGGCCCGGCGGCAGGCCGCTGGCCCTCAGCGTCACCCGCGCGCCCACGGAATCGCCGGCGCTGCGCAGGTCCCAAAGCAGTTTTTCCAGTTCCGGCAGCCGCGCTGGATCAGGACAAAAGAAAGGATTCTGGTAGGCCTGCTCGGGATGCAGCGGCTCGATCTGCAGCGCACCGACCTGGCTCAAGTAACCACTGATGCGCACCTGCAGGCGCTCGAGCAGGTATTTGCGCGCCACGGCACCCGCGGCCACGCGCATCACGGTTTCGCGCGCCGAAGAGCGACCGCCGCCGCGATGATCGCGGTGCCCGTATTTGTGCGCGTAGGTGTAGTCGGCATGACCAGGACGGAAGCGATCGGCGAGCTTGTCGTAGTCACGCGAGCGCGCGTCGGTATTCTCGATCACGATGCCAATGGGCGTGCCGGTGGTGCGGCCCTCGAACACGCCCGAGAGGATCTTCACTGCATCGCTCTCGCGTCGCTGGCTGACGAAATGCGAGGTGCCGGTGCGGCGCCGGTCGACGTCGGCCTGCAGATCGGCATCACTGAGCGCGAGGCCCGGCGGACAACCATCGATGATGCAGCCCAGTGCCGGCCCGTGGCTCTCGCCAAAGGTGGTCACCGTGAACAGCTTGCCTATGCTATTGCCCGACATCGATCATTTTTCCAGTTGCTCGCGAGTCAGCAGGAATACCCCACCGCCACCACGCTCGAACGCCAGCCAGGTGAAGGGCAGTCGCGGAAAGCTGCGCCGCACCTCCCGCTCGGTGTTGCCCACTTCAACGACCAGGATGCCGCCTGCACGCAGGCGCTGCGCCCCTTGCGAGAGCAGCACCCGCACGGAATCCAGGCCATCGACGCCTGCGGCCAGTGCGCCCTCCGGCTCGTGGCGGTACTCCGCGGGCAAACCCGCCATTTCCCGACGTCCGACGTAGGGCGGATTGCTGACGATAATATCGTAAGCCTCAGTGCCCAGGGCGCTGAAATGGTCGGATTGCAGGGCACGCACCCGCTTCCCGAGGCGATGGCGGCGGATATTGATGCGCGCCACAGCCAGCGCGTCCGGCGAGATATCGAGCGCATCGACGTGCGCGCGCGGCAGGTAGCGCGCGCAGGCGATCGCGATGCAGCCACTGCCGGTACCCACGTCGGCAATGGCGCGCACCCGCCGCGCGTCGATCCAGGGCGCAAAGCCTTGCTCGATCAGCTCCGCAATCGGCGAGCGCGGGATCAGCACGCGCTCATCCACGTGCAGTGACAGGCCCGCGAACCAGCAGCGCTGCGTGAGATAGACCACCGGCACGCGCTCCTGCACGCGCCGCTGCACCAGCTGCTCGAGCCGCAGCAGTTGTCCTGCACTCGCCGGCTGCGCCAGCCGTTTGCGAGCAGGTGCCAGCGGCAACCGCAGCGCGTGCCAGACCAGCGCCGCAGCGTCGTCGCGCGCGTTGTCGGTGCCATGGCCGTAAAACAGCGCGGCGCGTTGCAATCTGCGCTGCGTGCGCGCCAGCAGCTGCAATGCATCGGGACGCGGCCTGGCGGGCCCGGCCTCATGCGCGCTGCTGCGCCCTCCCGTGCGCGCGACCTTGTGCCCGGGCGCGCGCCGCTTCGTATGTGATAATCGCCGCATGAATTCCCGTCGCCCGCTCCTGTGGTTGATCGTGGCTGCTTTGGTGGCTGCCGCAGGTGGCGCCGCCCTGTCGCGCATGCTGGCACAAAATCAGCCGCGGCTGCACAGCGGCACCTGGCTGCCGCAACGCCAGTTGCTGAGTCCCTTCGCTTTGAGCGATCTGTCCGGCAAGCGTTTCGACAATGCAGCGCTGGCTGGCCACAGCAGCCTGCTGTTCTTCGGCTTCACCTCCTGCCCGGATGTGTGCCCGACCACGCTGGCAGCTCTGGCACCGCTGTTGCGCCAGGCGCCGCTCCCTGACCTGCAGGTACTGTTCGTGAGCATCGATCCGGGGCGCGATCGACCCGAGACGCTGCGCCCTTATCTGGCCAGTTTTGATGCGCGCATCGTCGGCCTGACCGGAAATGAGGCGGCGCTGGCGCCGCTCCTGCATTCGCTGGGTGCGATCGCCGAGCGCGTCGCGCTGCCCGATGGCAGCTACACCATGGATCACACGGCAACGCTGTACCTGCTCGACCCGCAGGGGCGCATGGCGGCCGTGTTCTCCCCGCCCTTCGCCAGCGCCAGTCTGCGAGCGGACCTCGAGCAGCTGGCACAGCGTCGCGTGTTGTGAGCCGCACGCTATGAGCAATGAATCCATGACCAGCGCCGCGCAGCGCCAGCGCGAACCCCTGGGCGCGCGTCTGTTCGTAGCGCTGCAGTACCTGCTGCCACAGCATCTGCTCTCGCACCTGGTCGGTGCGCTGGCGCGCTCGCGACTCGCACTGATTCGCCGGCCGCTGCTGGCCTTCTTCCTGCGCACTTACCGCCCGGACATGAGCGATGCCGCCAATCCGGATCCGCACAGCTACGCAAGCTTCAATGAGTTCTTTACGCGTGCCCTGAAACCCGGCGCCCGGCCCTTGAGCACGGCAGCGCGCGCCATCGTGAGTCCGGTGGATGGTCGTATCTCGGCGCTCGGCGACTCGGGCGGCGGCCGCATTATCCAGGCCAAGGGCCGCGACTACGCGTTGCGCGCCCTGCTTGCGGGCGATGAGCGCCTGACGGCGCTGGTACAGGGCGGCCCGTTCATGACGATCTATCTCGCGCCCTTCAACTACCACCGCATCCACATGGCCCTCGGTGGCACTCTGGTGGGTGCCTGGTTCGTGCCGGGCAGGCTCTTCAGTGTGAATGATGCGACGGCGCGCAATGTCGATGGCCTGTTTGCGCGCAATGAACGACTGATCCTGGAATTCGACGGCGAGCAGGGTCCGCATATCCAGGTATTGGTCGGCGCACTGTTCGTCGGCAGCATGGGCACGGTATGGCACGGCGATATTGCGCCGCGCGGGCAGCGCTCACCGCTGGCCCTGCCACTGCCCACCGGCGCCGCAGCCTTCGCTGCGCAGGGCGCAGAACTAGGACGCTTCAACATGGGTTCTACGGTGATCCTGCTGTTGCCCAGGGGCGGCGCGCGCTGGGACGGCGTCAATGCCGGCCAGCCCTTGCGCGTGGGCCAGCAGATCGGGCTACTGCAAGCTTGAGCCCTGCGCAGGAACACTGGCGATCTGGCGCAAGCCTGGAACGACTGCGCCTGCGCGCCGCGCTGCTGGCGCAGATCCGCGACTTCTTCGCGCAGCGCGCCGTGCTCGAAGTGGACACACCGCAGCTGGTCAGGCACGCCGTGACCGACGTGAACCTGCACAGCGCCCAGGTCAATTGGGCTGCCAGTGCCGCAGCGCCCCGCTACCTGCATACCTCGGCCGAGTATGCGATGAAGCGCTTGCTGGCCGGTGGCAGTGGCGACATCTACCAGCTCTGCCATGTGTTTCGCGCCGAGGAACAGGGCCCGCTGCACAACGCCGAATTCATGATGCTCGAGTGGTATCGCATCGGTTGGCCCTGCGCGCAGCTGATGGGCGAGGTCGATGCACTGCTGCGCGCGCTCTGGCCGCCTGCCAGCGCAGGCCTGCCCGCCGCGCAGTACCTCAGCTACGAACAGGCCTTCATCGGCAGCGTGGGCTGCAATCCGCTGACCGACAGCGACGCCACGCTCGCCGACTGCGCGCGGGCGCAGGGTTTCGACGACCGGCTGCTGATGCGCTGCTCGCGCGATGAAATCCTGGATCTCATGATGGGCGCACGCATCGGCCCGCAGCTGGGCCGGTCCGGCCCCCTGTTCCTGCACCGCTACCCCGCCAGCCAGGCCGCCCTCGCCCGCCTCGACCCCGCGGATCCACGCGTCGCGCTGCGCTTCGAGCTCTATCTGGAGGGCGTAGAACTCGCCAACGGCTTCGAGGAACTCGCCGACGCCGCGTTGCAACGCGCGCGCTTCGAGGCAGACCGGGAGTTGCGCCGCACCCGCGGCCTCGAAGTGCCCGCCAGCGACGAGTACCTGCTCGCGGCACTCGCACACGGGTTGCCTGCGTGCTCGGGCGTAGCCCTTGGAGTCGATCGCCTGCTGATGCTCGCAAGCGGGGCTGCGCGAATAGAAGACGTGATGGCGTTTACCAGCGAGCACGCCTAGCGCGAATTCAAGGGCGACGAACCCGGATTACTAATTGGGGGCGCTGTGGGGGCGCGAGCGGCTTGTGGGTTTCGGGAACGCCGTGAATCCGTCCCTGGAGGCTCCGGCCGCGACATCCTGTCGCGGACGGTCCCGAAACCCACAAGCCGCTCACACCCCCACAGCGCCTTCAGGTAGTTCGGGTACGTCGCTCCTGCAATCGCCGGAGCCATGCGCGCCTGTATTCGCCGCACCGCGAATCCATATCGCGCGCAGTCCTGCTGCTTGCGTGCGATGACGCGGAAGATGATGTACCGGCACAGGCTTCGTGCGAGTCCCCCTCGCCGGGTCGTGGCGGGCGCCGCGGACGAAGCGACTGCTGCAACGCGGTGCCACCGGTTGACTCATAGAATCGACAATAAGCCGTTGCAGCCGCTTCGGCCAAGGGCACATCGGAAGGGATTGCACGCAGTGCAATCCCTGCAGATGCGCACGCCCCGACCCGGCGAGGGGGACTCGCACGGAGACTGTGCCGGCGCATGGAATTGCGGGCCCTGGCCCGCGGCGAGTAGTTACTTCGCGCGCGAGAGGTATGCACCTGTGCGCGTATCGACGCGAATCACTTCGCCTTCATTCAGGAACAGAGGCACCCGCACCACCGCGCCAGTTTCGAGCTTGGCGACTCTTCTGCCCGCCCGTAGCCGTATCGCCCCGCAGGCCAGGATCCGTCTCGATGATTTTCAGCTCGACGTGCGCCGGCGGCGTCACCACCAGCGGCTGATTGTTCCAAAGCGTGACGATGCACACCATGCCGTCCTTCAGCCAGGTGGCGGCCTCGCCGACAACTGATTTTTCGGTCTGGTACTGCTCGAAGTTGTCCGGGACCATGAAGTGGTAGAAATCGCCATCGCTGTAGAGGTACTGCATGTCGACATCCATCACGTCGGCAGCTTCGAGCGACTCGCCCGACCGGAAGGTGCGCTCGATGGTGCGACCAGTCTTCAGATTGCGCACCTTGATGCGGTTGAAGGCCTGGCCCTTGCCCGGCTTTACGAATTCATTGTCGACGATCGCGAACGGGTCACCATCGAGGATGACTTTCATGCCCGATCGGATTTCGCTGGTGGTGTAGCTCGCCATGTGATGTTCGTCCGCTGGAGGCCTGAAATCGGGCCGTTCGAAAGGGCGCGTATGATAACGGCATCACCTGCACACCGCCACCGGCGGCCCCGCCTGGCGGATTGCGTTATGCAAACCGCGGCTTGGCGCACGGTGCCAAAAATGGGGAGTGCTAGAATTTTTGACCTAAAGCGGCTGGCGCCAGGCGTCAGGCGCCTGCTTTGCGGGTCATTTCCAGGAGTTCGAGAGTCTTGACCGATACCACCGCCGTCCCGGTACTGGTTCAAAGTGTCAGCCGCGACCCGGTGGAGACACTCAACAGCCTGCTGCGCAAGAGCGGGCTGGCGGTGCATTGCACCTGGATCCCGGCCGTGCAGGACGTTCCCGACGCTCTCGAGCAGCTCAACCCGGAACTGCTGGTCGCCTTCGCGCCCTCCAGCAAGGACCTGATCGAAATCGCCTCGATGCGCGACCAGATGGCCTCGGCCGTGCCACTGATCGTGGTGCGTGACCAGTTCACCGAAGCCCAGGTCGGCGAAGACATGGCCGGTGGCGCCCGCGATACCGTGGCGGTGGCGAATCCGGAACACGTGCAGGCGGTGATCCGCCGCGAGCTGCGCGCCTTTCGCATGGAGCGCACGCTCACCAACACGCTGCGTTCGGCGCAGGACTATCGTCACCAGCTCGAAACCGTATTGCGACGTTCGAACGATGCCATTGCCCAGGTGCAGGAAGGCATCGTGGTGCAGGTGAACACTTCCTGGCTGGAACTGTTCGGCATCGCCGAAGCCTCGGCGCTGATCGGCCAGCCGGCGATGGACCTCTTCGATGCCGACACGCAGATACCGCTGAAGGGCGCGCTGGCGGCCTGCCTGCAGGGGCGCTGGAGCGATCACGTGCTGAAGGCCGGTGCGCTGCTGGCCGATGGCTCGGCCGTGCAGCTCGAGCTGGTACTGGCCGGCGGTGATTTCGAAGGCGAGCCCTGCGTGCAGCTGATCGTGCCGGCCAACAAGCGCGACGACAAGCAGATGGCGAGCGACCTCGCCGACGCGGTGTTGCAGGATCCGGCCACGGGCCTGTGGACGCGACGCCATATGCTGCGCCTGTGCAATACGCGCCTCGCGACGCCACCGGCTGGCGGCGTGCGCTGCCTGTGCATGCTGCGTCCCGACAAGTTCACGCAGCTCACCCGCGAAATCGGCGTGACTGCCAGCGAAGAATTCCTGACCGA
Source organism: uncultured Gammaproteobacteria bacterium (assembly GCA_963764065.1). GTDB lineage: Bacteria > Pseudomonadota > Gammaproteobacteria > Steroidobacterales > Steroidobacteraceae > FEN-1191. Next base: position 54,982 of record CAVXRM010000007.1, read on the forward strand.
GATGGCTGCGCTGGTGCGCGCCATGCTCGGCCCCAATGACCTGGCTGGTCACTTCGGCGCCTCGAGCCTGCTGCTGATGCTCGAGCGCGGCAACGCGCGCGATGCCGAAGCCTGGTGCGAGGGCCTGATCGAGCGTGTCGCCAAGCACAATTTCCAGATCGCCGACCAGGACCTGCACGTCACCTGTTCAGTCGGTCTCGCCACTGCACCCAGCTCCGATCCGAATCTCGATACGCTGGTGCAGGAAGCCATGGATGCCGCGCAGCGCACCGCCGAGCGCGGTGGCAGCCAGGTGCTGGTCAGCGAGCAGGTCGACCACGATACACGCGTGCTGGCCTACGACCAGGTGTGGGTGAAGCACATCAAGGCGGCGCTCGCCGACAACCGCTTCCATCTGGTGCAGCAACCGATCGCGAGCCTCAATGGCGACGCGCAGAAGGTCTACGACGTCGCGGTGCGCATGCTCGACCTGCAGGGTCGCGAAGTGCTGCCCTCCGAATTCCTGCCGGCCGCCGAGCGCAACGATCTGATGAAGAGCATCGATCGCTGGGTACTGGGCGCAGCCCTCGCCTTTGCGGCCAAGCGCCAGCCCGACCTGCTGTTCGTGCGCCTCTCGAAGGACAGCCTGGTCGATACCACGCTGATGAGCTGGCTCGATGTGCAGCTGAAGAACTCGCTCGCGGAACCGCAGCGCCTGTGCCTGCAGGTCACCGAAGACGTAGCGGCGCGACACCTGCAGCCGACGCAGCGATTGTTGGCGGAGCTGCGCAAGCGGCGGGTGCGCCTGGCCCTCGAGCACTTCGGCACGGGCCGCGATTCGCAGGGCCTGCTGAGCGCGCTGCCGCTCGATTTCCTGAAGATCGATGGTTCGCTGATGCAAGGCCTGTCGGGCAACCCGGAAATGCAGGAGCGCGTGCGCCTGATCGTCGATGCCGCGCGCAAGCGCAGCATCCAGACCGTGGCCGAGCGCATCGAGGATGCCAATACGATGGCCGTCGTATGGCAGCTGGGCGTGCAGTACATCCAGGGCTACCTGGTGCACGCGCCCGAAGAGGTGGTGCTCAAGTCGTGAGGCCCGCGCCCTCCGGCCCGCACGCCGCGCAGCGCCACCGGGCCGCGCCGCTGCAGGCTGCGATGGTGCTCGCGCTGCCACTGCTGTTGGCCTCGCTCCTCGCAGGCTGCGGATCGCACGATACCGGTGGATCGATTGCCAGCCTGCAGGTCGGCAGCGCGCTGGCCGCGCAGCAGCAGATCGTGCGCGGCGTCGATGCCGGCGGCATGCGCAGCCTCGATCCTTCGATCTCCACCGACATCCCTGCCGAGCGCGTGCTCGATGACATCTTTGAAGGACTCACGCGCCTCGACCAGTCGGGCGAACCAGCCCCCGGGCTCGCCACGCATTGGGAGACCAGCGGCGACGGCCGCACCTGGACCTTTCACCTGCGCGAAGCGCGCTGGTCCAACGGCGAGCCGATCCGTGCCGGCGACTTCGTGTTTGCCTGGCGGCGCACGGTCGACCCGCGCACCGCTTCGGACTATGGTCAGGCGCTGGCCGCGGTGGTCAACGCGATCGACATCAACGAGGGCCGCGCCGCGCCGGCAACGCTGGGAATCGAAGCTCCCGATGATCACACCGTGGTCGTGCACCTGAATGCACCGACCCCCTACCTGCTGAGCCTGTTGAGCAAGGCCTACACCTATCCGCAATACGAGCCTGCCATCAAGGCCCATGGCAGCGCCTGGACCGATCCCGACCACATCGTGGGCAATGGCGCCTTTCTGCTGCGCGAACACGTGATCGGCGGCCGTGTCTCGCTGACGCGCAATCCGCAATACTGGGATGCCGCCAACGTGCGGCTGCAGCAAGTGGTGTACCTGCCGCTGGATCGCGCCGTACAGACCGATCGCTTCTTTGCAGGTGACCTGGCCTTCACTGACTCCTTTTCTGCCGAGCAGACCGCGTGGCTGCGCTCGCGGCTCGGCAGCCAGGTCGTCAGCGCGCCTTACCTGGGCAACTTCGTACTCGGCGTGAACGTGCTGCACCCACCTTTCGCCGGCAATCGCGAGCTGCGCCTCGCACTCACGATGGCGCTCGATCGCGAGACGCTGGTGCGCTACGTGCGGCAGGGCCTGTACCAGCCAGCCTGGACACCCACCCCGCCGCTCCCAGGCTATCGCGCGCCCGTTCCTGCATGGGCCTCGCTCCCGCAGGCGCAGCGCCTCGCACTGGCGCGCCATCACTATCAGCTCGCGGGCTATTCAGCACGGCATCCGCTGCAGGTCGACCTCTACTATCCCACTGACACCGACAATCGCCGCACCTATGAAGCCGTGGCGGCGATGTGGCGCAGCAACCTGGGCGCCGAGGTGCACACCTTCAACGAAGAATTCCGCGTGCAGGTCAACGAGCGCCACCTGAAGAAGCTGCCGCTGTTCCACTATGCCTGGATCGGTGACTATCCCGATCCCTATACCTTCCTGCAGCTGTTCCGCACCGGCTTCGGCTACAACGATGGAGGCTACTCCAACCCGGCCTACGATCGCCTGCTGGAGCGAGCCGACATGGAGAGCGATGCCGGCGCGCGCCTCGCGCTGCTGGCCGAGGCCGAGAGCCTGCTCAATGACGATGTGGCCTGCATTCCGATCTACTATTACGCCAGCCGCCACCTGATCAAGTCCTACGTGCGCGGCTGGACCAGCAACATCCAGGATCGCAATCTCTCGCAATACATGTACGTACTCGAACACCAGGGCCAGTGATGGCGCGCTTCCTGCTACGCCGGCTGCTGAGTGCGATTCCGACCATGCTGGTGATCGCTACGCTGGCCTTCGCGCTGCTGCATCTCACGCCCGGTGGCCCCTTTGACTCCGAGCGCTCACTGGTGCCGCAGATCCAGCATGCGATCGAAGCGCGCTATCACCTCGACGAGCCGCTGTGGCGCCAGTACCTGCGCTACCTGCGCGACCTGGCGCACGGCGACCTCGGCCCTTCATTTGCTTACCGCGACACCTCGGTGAACCAGATCATCGCGCAGGGGCTGCCGATCGATCTGACCATTGGCGCCAGCGCCATCGTCTTCGCGCTGCTGGTGGGCGGATCCATCGGTCTGGGCGCAGCATCGCGTCCCGGTTCGTGGCGTGACCGACTGCCGATGACGCTGGCGATGATCGGCATCTCCGTGCCAAGCTTTGTGATCGCACCGCTCCTGATACTGGTGTTCGCGATGCGCCTGCACTGGCTGCCCTCGGGCGACTGGGTGGGCGGATCCTGGCGCCATCTCCTGTTGCCGTCGCTGGCCCTGGCCCTGCCATACACGGCCTTCGTCGCGCGCATCGTGCGCGCCAGCGCGCTCGAGGTGATGGGCAGCGCCTACATCCGCACCGCGCGCGCCAAGGGGCTCGGCGAGATGGCCGTGCTGCTGCGCCATGCGCTGCGTCCCGCGCTGATGCCGCTGGTGTCCTGGCTGGGTCCGGCGCTTGCCGGCGTGCTGACCGGCTCCATCGTGATCGAGCAGGTGTTCGGATTGCCAGGCATAGGCCGCTTCTTCGTCAGCGGCGCGCTCAATCGCGACTACACGCTGGTGATGGGCCTGACGCTGCTGTACGGAGCGCTGATCATCATCTGCAATCTCGCCGTGGACCTGTGCCATGCGTGGCTGGATCCGCGCGTGCGCCTGAACCGATGAACACACCGGCGCCAAGCCCCGCCCCTGGCCGGCTGCCCGGGCGACAATTGTGGCGACGCCTGTGGGCGCGCCGCAGCACGCGCGCCGCGCTGCTGACGCTGGGGCTGATCGTGCTGGCCGCGCTGCTCGTGCCCTGGTGCTCACCCTACGACCATTCGACTCCGGCATGGACGCACATCTTCAGGGCACCAACCCTGACAGGCGGACAGATCTTCGGCACCGACGCGCTGGGCCGCGACCTGCTGGTGCGGGTCATGTGGGGTTGCCGCATCTCCTTGCTGGTGGGCCTCGCGGCCAGCGTGGTGAGCGTGCTGATCGGAGTGTTATGGGGCGCCACCGCCGGTTATCTGGGCGGACGCAGCGACGCGTTGCTGATGCGCGGCGTCGATGTGCTCTACTCGGTGCCCTTCATTCCTTTTGTGATCGTGCTGAACGTGCTGTTCGGCCGGCACCTGATACTGGTGTTCGCGGGCATCGGTGCAGTTTCATGGCTCGACATCGCGCGCATCGTGCGCGGCCAGACACTGGCCATCTGCAGCCGCGAGTACGTCGATGCCGCACGCACGCTGGGTGTGCGCACGGCGGCGATGATCTACCGCCATGTGGTGCCGAATCTCATGGGCATCGTGGTCGTCTACGCGACCCTCACGGTGCCGGCGGTGATCCTGTTCGAGGCACTGCTGAGCTTCCTCGGCCTGGGCGTGCAGGCGCCGCTCACCTCGCTCGGTTCGCTGGTGGCTGATGGCGCCAGCGAGATGCAGTCCAACCCCTACCTGCTGGTCATTCCCTCGATATTCCTGGCACTGATCGTGTTGTGCCTCAATCACCTGGGCGATGCCCTGCGCGACGCGCTCGATCCCCATGAGCACTGAACTGCAACATCAGGCCTTGCTGAGCGTACGCGGCCTGGGCGTATTCCGGTCCACGCCTGCGGGCGAGCTTGCGTCACTGCGCGAGGTCGATCTCGACCTGCAGCCGCAGGAGTGCCTGGGCATCGTCGGTGAATCGGGTTGCGGGAAGACCCAGTTGCTGCATGCGCTGATGGGCCTTCAGCCCGGCAAGGTGCGCGTTGCGGGCAGTGTGCGCTTTCGCGGCGAAGAACTGCTGGGTGCGAGTGCGCAGCGACTGGCGCTGGTGCGTGGCCGGCGAATCGCACTGGTATTCCAGGATGCGCTGAGCGCGTTGAACCCCTACCTGCGCATCGGCACGCAGATGGCCGAAGGCGCGCGCGCGCAATTGGGCCTGTCGCGCCGCGCGGCCTGGCAGCGCGCGGCTGCCCTGCTGGAGAGTCTGCAGCTCGAAGCGCCAGCGCGATGCCTGCGCCAGTATCCCCATGAGCTGTCCGGCGGCATGCGCCAGCGCGTACTGATCGCGATTGCGCTGATGTGCGAACCCGACGTGCTACTGCTGGACGAGCCGACCACCGCGCTCGATGTCACGGTGCAAGCGCAGGTGCTGGCGGTGTTGCGCGAAGTGCGCGCGCGCAGTGGCGTCGCGATGATCTTCGTCACTCACGATCTGGGTGTGCTGGCCGCGATAGCCGATCGCGTGGCCGTGATGTACGCGGGCCGCATCGTCGAGCAGGCAACGGCGGCGCAACTCTATGCGACGCCTCGTCATCCCTATACCGCCGGCCTGCTGCGCTCGATGCCGCGGCTCGATACGCCGCTGGACACGCGCCTGTGCGCGATCCCGGGGCAACCCCCGCGCGGCGGCGCCACGAGCACCGCTTGCGCCTTTGCGCCGCGTTGCCCGCTCGCGCACGATCGCTGCCAGCAGTTGCCGCAGCTGCGGCCCGTAGACGCAGGTTCCGCAGGCGGCATCGTGGCTTGCCACTACGACGGCCCGGCCCAGGGCCTGCACGGGATCTGGCCATGAGCGCCCCGCTGCTGGAAGTGCGTGGCCTGCAGGTGCGCTACCCGGCGGGCCACGGTTCGCAGGCGCACACGGCGGTCGATGGCGTCAGCTTCGAGCTGGCCGCTGGCGCGAGCCTCGGCCTGGTGGGCGAATCGGGCAGCGGCAAATCGAGCATTGCGCGTGCCCTGCTGCGCCTGGTACCGGCTAGCGGCATCGTGATGTTCGAAGCACGTGATCTGCTGCGCCTGTCGGGCGCGCAGCTGCGCGCTACGCGCGAACACCTGCAGATCATCTTCCAGGATCCGCTCGCGGCGCTCGATCCGCGCATGCGCATCAGCGAAATTGTCGGCGAACCACTGCGCGAATTCCGCCCGCAGTATTCAGCCGCGGAACGCCGTCACCAGGTGTTGCGCATGCTCGAGCGCGTCGGCCTCGATGCCAGTCATCTGGACCGCTATCCCCACGAGTTCTCCGGCGGCCAGGCGCAACGCATCGGCATCGCCCGGGCATTGATGCTGAAACCGAAACTCCTGGTCTGCGATGAACCGGTCGCCTCGCTGGACGTGTCGATCACGGCGCAGATCGTCAACCTGCTGGCCGACCTGCGGCGTGAACTGGACCTGAGCCTGCTGTTCATCGCGCACGACCTGGCCACGGTGCGCCAGGTGTGCGAGCGGGTGATGGTGCTGTATCGCGGCCGCGTGATGGAAATCAGTGCGCGCGAGCAGCTGTACACCGCAGCGCGCCATCCCTATACCCGGGCACTGCTGGCCGCAGTGCCGGTACCCGACCCCGGTCATGCGCTGCCGCAGGCCGTCACCGCCTCGCCGCCGGACGATGCGTCGAGCGGGAAAACATCGGTTACCGCGCGCGGCTGCGTGTTCCGGCAGCGCTGCCCCCAGGTCTTTGCCCGCTGCAGCGAGGAAACCCCGGCGCTGCGCGCAGCCGCCAGCGGCCTCGTGGCCTGTCATTTGCCGGAAAACAGCTGAGCAAGCCACCGAGGTCAATTCCCGCAGTCTTCAAATTGCAGCCGGCAGCGCCACAAAGGGCTAACATTGGCGCCCCGCCCCCGGCGGCAGGATCCAGGCAAGGAGCCCGAATGGATAGCAACGACAAGAGCGCGGCTGGCGCCGCCAACCCCTATGCACAGACGCATGAAGTGCAAAAGGGCGATACGCTAGGCAAGATCGCGCAAAAGTACTACGGCGATCCGGGCCTGTACATGCAGATTTTCGAAGCCAACAAGAGCCAGCTCAAGGACCCGAACAAGATTTTCCCGGGCCAGAAACTGGTCATTCCCTGAAGCAACCATTGAGGAGCGTTTAGACATGATGACGAAGAAATACAAGCTGGCCGGTTTCCTGACAATGACCGCAGTGCTGCTGCTGGCTGCCTGCGCGAGCCAGATGGAACCCGCACAGACGGCGATCGCGGGCATCGAATCGGCGATCAGCTCGGCCTCGGCGGATGCCTCCAAGTACATCCCCGAGCAGCTCAGTGGCGTACAGGCCAAGCTCGCCGACCTGAAGGCCGACTTCGAAAAGAAGGACTACAAGGCCGTGCTGGCTGGCGCTCCGGCGCTGCTCAGCGAAGCCCAGGCCCTGCTCGGCGCTGCGGCGATGAAGAAAGAGGAAGTGATGAAGGCGCTCAGCGCCGACTGGACTGGCATGGCCGCCTCGCTCCCGCAGCTGGTCGCCACGGTGAAGAGCCGCGTCGACATGCTGAGCAAGAGCAAGCATGCGCCGGCCGGTGTCGACCTGGCTGCCGCCAAGACCAACCTGGCTGATGCCACCACGCTCTGGGGCAAGGCGCAGGCCGCGTTCTCGGCCAATAATGTCGAGGAAGCCGTGAATGCCGCCAAGGAAGTGAAGGCCAAGGCCGAAGCCGCCGCCGCCGCACTGAAGATGAAGCTGCCGGGCGCTGCGCCCGCTGCAGGCTGATCTGACCGTAGATTGAGTATTGCCTGGGGCCGGACTGCGCTGCGGTCCGGCCCCGGTGCAACCCAGAAAGTTTCCTGCGCACCAGGCCATCGGCCTGGACACGCCTCAGACCGGAACGGCCTCGAGTCGATCCACTTTGCGCCAGCCGCGCGGCAACACTGCGCCGCGCTGCGCGCGCTCACCCCGATAGTGCTTGAGGTCGCCGGCGCTCAGCGTCATCTGCCGATCGGCTGAATGCACACGCAGTGCCTGGCCGTCGGCCACCACCATTACTGCATTCATTATTTCAGAGCGGTCCTCGGCCTTCTTGCCGGGAATGCCGAACAGCTTGTTGCCCTTGCCGCGCGGTAGCTCGGGCACATCGGCAACCTTGAACACCAGCAGCCGCCCTTCACTGTTGACGGCCGCGACCCAGCCATTCACGTCCGGCACTGGCACCGGCGGCAGCACCAGCGCGCCCGTGCCCACATTGATCACGGCCTTGCCGGCGCGATTGCGCGATTGCAGCTCCGCCAGGCGCACCGTGAAGCCGAAGCCGGCGTCGGTCGCCAACAACCACAGGTCGGTGGGTTCGCCAATCAGGACACCCGCGAAGCGAGCGCCATCAGGAGGGTCGAGCCGACCGGACAGGGGCTCGCCGGCGCCACGCGCCGACGGCAGGCTGTGCGCTGGCTGGCTATAGGCACGACCCGTGCTGTCGATGAACAATGCCGCCTGCGTGCTGCGTCCACGCGCCGCCGCCTGGAAGGCGTCACCAGTCTTGTAGGTGAGCGACAGCGGATCGATCTCGTGTCCCTTGGCCGCGCGCACGAAACCGCCGGTCGACAGCACGATAGTCACCGGCTCGTTCACCACCAGCTCGGTTTCTTCGATAGCCTGCGCCGCGGCGCGCTCGACGATGCGCGTGCGCCGCTCGTCACCGTACTCCTCGGCATCGGCAATGATCTCGGCGCGGATCAGCTTGGTCATCTTGGCCTTGCTGGCCAGCAACGCCTCGAGCTCGCTGCGTTCATCGGCGAGCCGCTGCTGCTCGTCGCGGATCTTCATCTCCTCGAGCTTCGCCAGGTGGCGCAGCTTGGTCTCGAGGATCGCTTCGGCCTGCTCATCGCTGAGCTTGAAGCGTTTGATCAGCACCGGCTTCGGCTCTTCCTCGCGCCGGATGATGCGGATCACCTCGTCGAGATTGAGGTAGGCGATCAGCATGCCATCGAGGATGTGCAGCCGGCGGCTTACCTTTTCCAGGCGGAACTGCAGGCGGCGCCGCACCGTGCGGCGGCGGAATTCCAGCCACTCGGCCAGCAGTTCCTTCAGCCCCATGACGCGCGGACGGCCATCGAGCGCGATCACGTTGATGTTGACCCGGTAACTGCGCTCGAGATCGGTGGTAGCGAACAGGTGCGCCATGAGCTGCTCGATGTCGACGCGGTTGGAGCGCGGCTCGATCACCAGGCGGGTTGGATTCTCGTGGTCCGATTCGTCGCGCACGTCCTCGACCATCGGCAGCTTCTTCTCGGTCATCTGCTGCGCGACCTGCTCGCGCACCCGGCTGCCGGAGACCTGGAAAGGCAGCTGTGTGACGATCACGTGGCCGGTTTCTTTTTCGATCTCCCAGATGGCGCGCGCGCGAAAACTGCCGGCGCCCTTCTCGTAGAACTCGACCAGTTCGGCACGCGGCGTGATGATCTCCGCGCCGGTCGGCAGATCCGGTCCCTTGACGTGCTTGAGCAGCGCGCGGGTCGTGCTCTCGGGATCGTCGAGCAGCGCAACGCAGGCTGCGGCCATCTCGCGCAGGTTGTGCGGCGGAATGTCGGTCGCCATGCCGACGGCTATGCCCGAGGCACCGTTGAGCAGCAGATTCGGCAGGCGCGCCGGCAGCTGCAGCGGCTCTTCCATGGTGCCGTCGAAATTCGGGCCCCAGTCGACGGTGCCGTCGGCCAGCTCATCGAGCAGCAGGTCGGCATAGCGCGTCAGCCGCGATTCCGTATAACGCATTGCCGCGAAGGACTTCGGATCGTCGGCCGAACCCCAGTTGCCCTGCCCATCGACAATCGGATAGCGATAGGCGAAGTCCTGTGCCATGTGCACCATGGCCTCATAGCAGGCCGAGTCGCCGTGCGGATGGAACTTGCCGATCACATCGCCCACCGTGCGCGCCGACTTCTTGTGCTTGGACGCCGCCGACAGGCTCAGCTCGCTCATCGCATAGATGATGCGCCGCTGCACCGGCTTCAGGCCGTCGCCGAGCGCGGGGAGCGCGCGGTCGAGAATCACGTACATCGAGTAGTCGAGGTACGCCTTCTCGGTGAAACCCGCTAGCGCGCGCTTCTCTACGCCCTCAAAGTTCAGCTCTTCGCTCTTCACGACGCGGGCTTAGCGGCGTTCGAAAAGGAATTCGCAAGCCCGCGCGGTCGGCGCGCATGCGACAGGACGGTTTCAGGAACGCCGTGAATCCGTCCATGGAGGCTCCGGCCGCGACATCCTGTCGCGGACGGTCCTGAAACCGTCCTGTCGCATGCACACCGACCGCTCACGCTGGCGGTTGCTGGCGGCGCTGCCAAGACCGCGTCATGTGGGCGATGCGCTGCGTTTGACGCCGTGGGGCGCGCGATGCGCAGCGGACATCGCCGAGATAAGCGGTGCGCGACCACCGCCGGTACACGGAGTCGGCGGGTGGTGGGTGATCTCGTCCGGCCAGGATCGTCCGCGCCATGGATGGCGCGGCCGAAGCCCCCATGGATGGGTTCACGGCGGTCCTGGACGGACGAGATCACCCGCCGCCCACCGACTCCGCGCGCCGACCGTGACCGTACACCGCTCATATCTCCGCCATATTCCCACTACGCTCGAGCCATTCACGCCGATCACCCGACCGCTTCTTCGCCAGCAACATATCCATGAGCTTGTCGGTGTTGTCCTTGGCATCAACCGTCAGCTGCACCAACCGCCGTGTCAGCGGATCAATGGTCGATTCGCGCAATTGTGACGGGTTCATTTCGCCCAGGCCCTTGAAGCGGGTAACTACGGGTTTGACGCGCGATTGTTCGGCGGCCAGGCGCTTGAGTGTCGCATCGCGTTCGGGAATGTCGAGCGCGTAGATCACCTGTTTGCCGGCATCGATACGGAACAGCGGCGGCATAGCCACGTAGATGTGGCCATGCATGACCAGTGGCCGGAAGTGGCGCAGGAACAGCGCGCACAACAGGGTCGCGATATGCAGGCCGTCGGAATCGGCGTCGGCCAGGATGCACACCTTGTGATAGCGCAGGCCCGAGAGGTCGGCGGAACCGGGATCGACGCCGAGCGCGACCGCGATGTCGTGCACCTCCTGCGAAGAGCCGATCTCGCCGGGCTCGAGTTCCCAGGTGTTCAGGATCTTGCCGCGCAACGGCATGATGGCCTGGAAATCCTTGGAACGCGCCTGCTTGGCCGAGCCACCCGCCGAATCGCCTTCGACCAGGAACAGCTCGGAGCGCACCGGATCCTGGCAGCTGCAGTCGGCCAGTTTTCCCGGCAGCACCGGGCCGTTGACGGCGCGCTTGCGCGTGACTCGCTGCGCGGCCTTGAGCCGTTCCATCGCATTGGCGATCGCAAACTGCGCGATGCCCTCGCCGGCATCGGGGTGCTGGTTGAGCCACAGCGCCATCGCGTCGCGCGCGTGCGTTTCGACCAGTGCTGCAGCTTCGCGCGAGCTGAGCTTCTCTTTGGTCTGGCCGGCGAACTGCGGATCGCGGATCTTGATCGAGAGCACGTAGCAGACCCGATCCCAGACATCCTCGGCGGTGAGCTTGACGCCGCGCGGCAGGAGATTGCGGAACTCGCTGAACTGGCGCACGGCATCGACGATGCCCGAGCGCAGGCCATTCACATGCGTGCCGCCCGCCACCGTTGGGATCAGGTTCACGTAACTCTCGGCGACGAGGTGCGGAATGTCGCTCGACCAGGCCAGTGCCCACTCGACCACATCCTGCTCGGAAGCGTGGCGACCGGTGATTGGTTCGGCCGGCAGGCGCTCGTGCTTCTCCAGCTGCTCGAGCAGGTATTCGCCCAGATGCCCGGTGTAGAACCATTCCTCGTGCTCGCCGGTCGCCTCGTTGCTGAAGGTGAGCCGCAGGCCAGCACACAGCACGGCCTTGGCCTTGAGCACGCGTTTGAGTTCGGGCACCGCGAAGCGCTCGCTGTCGAAGAACTTCGGATCTGGCCAGAAGCGCACCGTGGTGCCGGTGTTGCGCTGGCCCACTGTGCCGATCTCCTCGAGCTTCGAGGACACGCGCCCGTCCTTGAAGGCGATGTTGTATTCCTTGCCGCCGCGGCGCACCCAGCACTCGAGGTGTTTCGAGAGCGCGTTGACCACCGAGACGCCCACGCCGTGCAGACCGCCGGCGAAGCCATAGGATTTATCGGAGAACTTGCCGCCCGCGTGCAGGCGCGTGAGGATCAGCTCGACGCCGCTGACTTTTTCCTGAGGATGCTTGTCGACCGGCATGCCGCGGCCGTCATCCTTGACCTCGACCGAGCCATCCTTGTACAGCGTGACATCGATCTGCTTGCAATGGCCGGCCAGCGCTTCATCGACGCTGTTGTCGACGACTTCGTGCGCCAGGTGGTTGGGCCGCGTGGTGTCGGTGTACATGCCCGGCCGGCGACGGACGGGCTCGAGGCCCGAAAGTACCTCGATATCGGCGGCATTGTAGTTCTGCGACATGCGCTTGAAGCTTGAGCCTCTCGAAACTGATGCGCGCGAAGTCTAGCAGAACGAGGCGCGCCTGCCGCGCGGCCGATCAATCGAAATCGGCGCGCAGCGCGGTACCCAATGGCTCAGGCAAGGGATCGACCGTGTGCAGATAGGCGGGATGATCGACACCGGCGGCCAGTGCTGCGCCTGAACCGATCGCCTGGACCATTGCGAGCGTGAACTCGAAGCGCAGGAAATGCACGGCCGAGGTCTTCTGCTCGTTCTCGCGTTCCATGTCTTCGTCGGCGATTGCATACACCCGCTCGTGCCCCTGCACCTGCATCCAGCAGCGGCGTTCCATGCCGCGCAGTGCCGCGAGGCGCAGCGCACGCTCCGCGGGATCGGGATATTCGATCAGCAGCGTCGCCTTCAGGTCGCGCCCGCCGGGGATCAGCGGATTGTAGGCGGCGAGTTCTTCGGCAATGCCGGCGGCTTCGAAGATGCGCTCGGTACGCAGCATTTCCTGCACCTGGTAGCGCACGGTTTCACGGTCCTCGAAACTCCAGGTGCAGTTCGGGCCCATTTCGAGGCGCCGCGCGGCACGATAGCCGATCATGCGCGCGCGTATGGCTGCGCGCTCGCGCGCATAGGCCTCGAGGCTCAGCAGATCGGCAGTTGTCAGGGTCTGCATGGCGTGCGCGATCCGTACTTCAGATGCCGTAGGCAAGGCGCAGCAGCTTCAAGGGATGCTCGGGCTCGCGCGCGCCTGCGGGCAAGCCACTTTCGATCTGGTGCCCGGCCATCGGACAATCGCTGGCGTAGTGATTGGCTGCGGCCTTCTCCACCTTCTGCATCACCGGGCGGCCGATCTTGACCGAGGCTTCGCGGAATTCGCTTTTCACTGCATAGGTGCCATTGTGGCCGGAACAGCGCTCGATCACCTCGATGGTGGTGCCGGGCACGAGCTTGAGCACATCGCGGGTCTTGAGGCCGATGTTCTGCACCCTGAGGTGACAGGGCACGTGGTAGGAAACACTGCCGAGCTGCGCCTTGAAATCGGTGCGCAGCAGACCCGCCTTGTGGCGCAGCATCAGGTACTCGAAGGGATCGAAGATGCGGCTCTTGATCAACTTCACGTCGGCGTCTTCGGGAAACATCAGCGGCAGCTCCTGCTTGAACATCAGCACGCAGGAAGGAATCGGCGCCACGATGTCGTAGCCCTGCTCCACCAGGCGCTTGAGCTGCGGGATGTTGTGTTCCTTGAGGCGCGCGACGGCCTCGAGATCGCCCAGCTCGAGCTTGGGCATGCCGCAGCAGCGCTCACTCTGCGCGAGCTTCAGTTCGATGCCGTTGTGGGCAAATACGGCCGCGAGATCGGTGGCGAGATCAGGCTCGTTGCGGTTGCCGTAGCAGGTGGTGAACAGCACCACGCGCCCGCTGGTTTCCGCCGTGGCCTGCACGGCTTGTGCCGGCACCGGCATGTCCCGCAGTCGCGCACGGGCAGTGCGGCTTTCATACCTGGGCAGCGGCGCTTCGGCATGCACACCGAGCGTGCTGGCCAGCAGCTTGCGCCCGACTTTGCTGGCATTCACCGCATTGACCAGCTGCGCGACCACCGGAATCCCGGCGATGTTGCCCACGGTATCGGTGGCGCTCAGCAGCCGATCGCGAAAGCGTGCGCCGTCACTGGCGGCGCGCACGGCCTTGGCGCGCAGCATCAGGTGCGGAAAATCGAGGTTCCAGGGGTGCGGCGGCACGTACGGACACTTGGTCATGTAGCACATGTCACACAGGTAACAGTGATCGACCACCTGCCAGTAGGCGCGCTTGTCGACACCATCGAGCTCGCCCGTGGTGCTCGCGTCGATGGTATCGAACAGCGTGGGAAAGGACTGGCACAGGCTGAAGCAGCGCCGGCAGCCGTGGCAGATGTCGAACACGCGCTCGAGTTCCTGCTCGAGCGCGTGCGCATCGTAGAACGAGGGATCGCGCCAGTTCAGCGGATGGCGCGTCGGTGCCTCAAGATTCCCTTCGCGCTGGCCGCCATCCGAACCTGCCATCAAAGCGTATCCAGCGCCTTCTGGAAGCGATTGGCATGCGAGCGCTCGGCCTTGGCCAGCGTCTCGAACCAGTCGGCAATTTCACTGAAGCCTTCGTCGCGCGCGGCCTTGGCCATGCCCGGATACATGTCCGAGTACTCATGGGTTTCGCCGGCGATGGCCGATTTCAGGTTGGCGCGGGTTTCACCGATGGGCAGACCCGTGGCCGGGTCGCCTACCGCCTCGAGATACTCGAGATGGCCGTGCGCATGACCGGTTTCGCCTTCGGCAGTCGAGCGAAATACCGCCGAGACGTCGTTGTAACCCTCGACATCGGCCTTGCCTGCGAAATACAGGTAGCGACGGTTGGCCTGCGATTCGCCGGCGAACGCGTCCTTCAGATTCTGTTCGGTCTTGGTACCTTTGAGGCTCATCGACTGCTCCTGTCCGGTGGGGGTTATTTAGACTAAGTCTAAGCGGAGCAGAATGTACGGCCAGCCCAGTCCTGAAGTCAACCGGGTTTGACCACTGAGCGCAACGCTGTGTAGGGTCACGCCACGACTTTTTTTCACAGCAGGTTCCCACGGTGGCCGCCAAACCCAAATCAGCCGGATTCGAGCAGACACTGGCCGAGCTCGAGCAACTGGTCGCACAGATGGAAAGCGGCAAGCTGCCCCTCGATGAAGCGCTGAAGCATTTCGAGCGTGGCGTGCAACTGACGCGCGAATGCCAGGAAGCGCTGCAGTCGGCGCAAGCGCGCGTGCAGGTGCTGGTGCAGCGCCCGGATGGCCCCGCGCTCGAGCCATTCGCCGCCATGGATGCGGGAGACACCGCCGGCAAGGCCACTTAAGTCCCGTGGACGCGGCGAATTTCAGCGCGCGCGCCGCCAGCGCGCAGCAGCGCATCCTCGCGGCGCTGGAACGCACCGTGGGCACGAGCGATCCGGTGGTCGAGCGCCTGCTGCAGGCCATGCGCTACAGCGTGCTCGCCGGTGGCAAGCGACTGCGTCCATTGCTGGTGTACATCGCCGGCGAAGCCCTGGGCGCGCGACCCGAACAACTGGACGCACCAGCCGTGGCCGTCGAGCTGATCCATACCTACAGCCTGATCCATGACGACCTGCCGGCAATGGACGACGACGATCTGCGCCGCGGCCTGCCCACCTGCCACAAGGCCTTCGATGAAGGCACTGCGATTCTCGCCGGCGACGCCTTGCAGGCGCTGGCTTTCGACGTGCTGGCGAATGGCGCCGGTCTCGATGAGCGCGCGCGCCTGCAGATGATCAAGGTGCTGGCGGAGTCTATCGGCACGCAGGGCATGGCCGGCGGACAGGCGATGGACCTGGCGGCAACAGGGAGCCTCCTCACTGCAGCGGGCATCGAGGAAATGCACCGCCGCAAGACCGGCGCGTTGATCCGCGCCAGCGTCGAGCTTGGCGCCATTGCCGCGGGGCGCGTGGCCAGCGCGGAGCGCGCCGCGCTGCAGCGCTACGGCGATGAGATCGGCCTGGCGTTCCAGATCCAGGACGACATCCTCGATGTCACGGGCGACACCGCGGTACTGGGCAAACGTACTGGCGTTGACGCGGCCCTGCAGAAACCCACCTATCCCAGCGTTTTCGGCCTGGCGCGGGCCAGGGAACTGGCCTGCCTGCATCGCGACCGCGCACTCGCGGAATTGGACCGCCTGGGGACGGCCGCAGCACCGCTGCGCGCCCTCGCCTACGCCGTGGTTGAACGCGTAAGCTAGCCCGCGACGGCAGCGTGTAGACTGGGAAATATGGCCACTTCGAAGGACCCTTACCCGTTGCTGCGGCAGATCGGCTCACCGGCCGACCTGCGTGCCTTGCCGGAACGGCGGCTCAAGGATCTGGCCCAGGAGCTGCGCGAATTCCTGGTGCAAACCGTGAGTACGCGCGGCGGCCATTTCGCCGCCGGGCTGGGCACGGTCGAACTCACCATCGCACTGCACTACCTGTACGAGACCCCGCACGACCGGCTGGTCTGGGATGTTGGCCACCAGGCCTACCCGCACAAGGTGCTCACTGGTCGACGCGACCTGCTGCATACCATCAAGCAGCACGATGGACTGGCGCCTTTCCCGAACCGGGCCGAAAGCGAATACGACGCCTTTGGAGTCGGCCATTCGAGCACCTCGGTGAGTGCCGCACTGGGCATGGCGGTGGCGGCCGCGCGCAAGGGCGAATCGCGTCGCGCCGTGGCGGTGATCGGCGACGGCGCGATGAGTGCCGGCATGGCCTTCGAAGCGCTGAATCATGCCGGCAGCCTGCCAGTGGATCTGCTGGTGGTGCTCAACGACAACGACATGTCGATCTCCGAAAACGTGGGCGCCTTGTCCAACTACCTGGCACGGGTGCTCTCGGGTCGCTTCTATGCGCACCTGCGCGAAGGCGGCAAAAGGGTACTGCGCAAGATGCCGCACATCCGGGAGTTCGCGCGCCGCTCGGAAGAACATGTGAAGGGCATGGTGCTGCCGGGCACGCTGTTCGAGGAAATGGGCTTCAACTACATCGGCCCGGTCGACGGCCACGACCTGAAATCGCTGCTGCGCACGCTGCGCAACCTGCGCGATCTGCACGGGCCGCAATTGCTGCACGTGGTCACGCGCAAAGGCAAAGGCTATGCGCCGGCGGAAGCCGACCCGATCAACTGGCACGGCCCGGGCCCTTTCGATCCGCAGACCGGCAAGCTGCTCAAGGACAAGGTTGCCGGTCCGTCCTATTCGCAGGTGTTCGGCGACTGGCTGTGCGATATGGCCGCCAGCGATGAGCGCATCATGGCGATCACGCCGGCGATGCGTGAAGGCTCAGGGCTGGTGGAATACTCGAAGCGCTTTCCGGAGCGTTACTTCGATGTCGCGATCGCCGAGCAGCACGCCGTCACCTTCGCCGCAGGCCTCGCCTGCGAAGGTCTCAAGCCGGTGGTTGCGATCTACTCGACTTTCCTGCAGCGCGGCTACGACCAGCTGATCCACGACGTTGCCCTGCAGAACCTGCCGGTGGTGTTCGCGCTCGATCGCGCTGGCGTGGTCGGCGGTGATGGCGCCACGCATCAACGGCAGCTTCGATCTATTCCTTCCTGCGCTGTATTCCGAACATGGTGGTGATGGCGCCCAGCGACGAGAATGAATGCCGCCAGATGCTCTACACCGCCACGCAGACCGGTGGGCCCGCCGCGGTGCGCTATCCGCGCGGCACCGGTCCTGGCGTGGCGATCGAAGCGGCGATGAGCGCACTGCCGCTGGGCAAGGCGCAGCTGCGCCGGCGCGGTGACTCGGGCCTGCTGCTGCTCTCGTTCGGCACCCTGCTGGCGAGCGCGCTGGCGGCTGGCGAGCGCCTCGACGCCACCGTGGTGAACATGCGCTTCGTGAAGCCGCTCGATGAGGCGCTGCTGCGCGAACTGGTGCCGCAACATGTGGCGCTGGTGACGCTGGAGGAAAACACGGTGGCCGGCGGTGCCGGCGGCGCGGTTGCCGAACTGCTGGATGCCGCGGGCCTGCCCGGCCCGCGCCTGCACATCGGCCTGCCGGACCGCTTCATCGAGCACGGCAGCCGCGAGCAGTGCCTGGCAGACGCCGGCCTGGATACCGCTAACGTACTGGCGGCCATCGAAAAATGGTGGCTGCCGCAGGCGACGAGGTTGAATACCGGCCGCCCCGCCACCAGAATAGTGGCTGCGGCCCGTTCCGGGCCGGCCTGACCCCCAAACCAACCCAGGTGCGCCATGGATACCGCCGTAGCCGAACGTAATGATGCCCGCGCCGTCGTCGAAGATGTGCAGGGCCGCGCCGATACGCGCCAGATCGCGATCAACCGGGTCGGCATCAAGGACATCCGCCATCCGGTGCGGGTGAAAGACCGCACCGCGGGCGAGCAGCACACGGTCGCCACCTTCAACATGTACGTGAACCTGCCGCACAACTTCAAGGGCACGCACATGTCGCGCTTCGTCGAAGATGCTGCATCACGCGCGCGGAAATCTCGGTCGATTCCTTCCGCACCATGCTGGTGGAGATGACCGAGCGGCTGGATGCCGATGCCGGCCACATCGAGATGAGCTTCCCCTACTTCGTCACGAAGCACGCGCCGGTGTCCGGGGTGCGAGAGCCTGATGGACTACCAGGCCACGCTGATCGGCGAATGCGCCACGGCGAGACGCAGCTGTGGATCCGGGTCGTGGTGCCGGTCACCAGCCTGTGCCCCTGCTCGAAGAAGATCTCCGAGTACGGCGCCCACAACCAGCGCTCGCACATGACCATCAAGGCGCGGCTGCGCGAGCACATGTGGATCGAGGAGCTGATCGACATCGCCGAGGCCGAGGCCTCATGCGAGCTGTATGGGATCCTCAAGCGCCCTGACGAGAAGTACGTGACCGAGCGTGCCTACGACAATCCGAAGTTCGTCGAGGACATGGTGCGCGACGTGGCGGTGCGGCTCAACACCGAGGAGCGCATCAGCGCCTACGTGGTGGAGAGCGAGAATTTCGAGTCGATCCACAATCACTCGGCCTACGCGCTGATCGAGCGCGACAAGCTGCAGTCGCCGGTGACGGCGCGCTAGGCCGGCGCAGCGCTAGGCGCGGATCTCGCCGCCCTGCAGCCGCCCGATCAGCGTGCGCAGGAACACGCGGTTGAAGCGCAGCTGGCAGGAGGCCGACACCTGCTCGAGCAGCGTCGAGCTCACCTTCAGCACGGTGACGCCATCGGCGGCGCGGATGGTCGCGCGTGCGCTTGGCGCCCTGCACGTAGCTGGTCTCGCCGAAGCAGTCACCGCATCGACAGCAGGCCCACCGAGCTGCCGTTGCGCTCGACCGCGCAGTTGCCGGAGACGATGATGTAGAAGCGATCGTCCATCTCGCCTTCCTTGACGATCTCTTCCCCGGCGCCGTAGTCCTGCCAGTTGCTGGCGCGCAGCACTTCCCAGATCTCGGCATGCGAGAACTCGTGGAAGAACTTCAGCCGCCGCAGCAGGCCGAACTGTTCCTGCTGGTCCATGCGCGAATTCTTCTGCGCGCAGCTTCTGGTGCACGCGCGTCAGTTCGGCGGCGAAGTCCAGGCCGCTCTTGCTAGCGCTTCTCCGGGTCCTTCTGCAGCGCCGTGGCGACCACGTTCTCGAGCTCCTCGGGAATGTCCGCGCGCAGCGTGTGGATCGGCGGCGGCGTCGCGTACACGATCTGGTGCAGCAGCTTGGCAGGTTGCCGGCGCGGAACGGACGCGAGCCGGTCAGCAGTTCGTACATCACCGCGCCGAGCGAATACAGGTCGGAGCGGTTGGTGAGCTCGAGGCTCTGCACCTGCTCGGGCGACATGTAGCTCGGGCTGCCGGCGATGCCCTCGATGCGCGAGATCTCCGAATCCGCCACCAGCGCGATGCCGAAGTCGATGATGCGCACGTCGCTGTCCTGCGTGAGCATGATGTTCGAGGGCTTGATGTCGCGATGGATCACGCCGCGCGAATGCGCGTAGTGCAGCGCCTTGGCGCACTTGAAGATGATCTCGACCACGTCGTCGATGCGCAGCAGGTTGTCGGGCCGGCAGTAGGCGGCCAGCGTGCGCGCGCCGTGCACGTGCTCGGTGACGATGTAGCAGTGGCCGTTCTCCTCGCCCGCGTCGTAGATCGGCAGGATGTTCGGGTGCTGCAGCATGCCCACCATGTGCGCTTCGGAGAGGAACATCTTGCGCGCGACGCGCGCGCGCTCGTCGTCGCCGCCGGTCTCGATGTTGTAGACCTTGATGGCCACGTCGCGGCCGTAGTACGGATCGTGCGAGAGATACACGGTGCCGGTGCTGCCGCGGCCGACCTCATTGATGATGACGTACTTGCCGATGCGCTCGGGAATCGACCTGGCACTGGGCGTAACGGCTGCTTGCACTGACATCGGGTTTGGGTCCGCGGGCGGCAAATTTGTGGGCGAAATTGAGGATACGGAGTGCCGCCGGATGGAACTGTGACCGGGATCGCGGATCACCGGCAGGTGTTTGCCGGCTGCCGGAGCAGTTCAGCCAACCCTAAGAAATGAAGTGCTCGAAGGACGATTGCGAGAACTGGATCACGCTACTGCCGGAACGCAATACCAGCCCGGCGGCCGCCTGCAGGGTGCCGCAAGGGGTCAGAGGCAGGGCCAGTTCGGTGGCCAATTCATGCAGCCTCGCGGCCTGTACGGCGGCACCGTGAAACACAGCTCGTAGTCTTCGCCGCCCTGCAGCGCGCGCTGCCAGCTGCTCGCGGGCCATGCGCACGCAGTGCCGCCGACACCGGCAGCTGCTCGACCTCGATATCGCGCCGCAGCCACTGGCCTCTGCCAGTCGCGCCGCATCGGCCAGCAGGCCGTCGGACACATCGATGCAGGCGCTGGCGATACCGCGCAAGGCCTCACCCAGCGCCACGCGCGGCGTCGGATATTCAAAGCGCTCGCGCAGCCATCGCGCTCAGTGGCGCTGGCCGTGCTGGCAGCGGCCACGGTTGCGTCAGCGCCAGTCTGCAGCCCGCGGCCGCATCACCCGGCGTGCCGCTGACCCAGAGTTCGTCGCCGGCCTGGCGCCACTGCGCCGCAGCGCTGTGCCGCTCGGGACCATGCCGCACAGCTGCACGGTGATGTTCAGCGGACCGCGACTCAGGTTGCCGCCGACCAGCGCCACATTGCGCTGCGCGCCAGCAGGCCGAAGCCCTCGGAAAACTCGCCCAGCCATGCATCATCGATGGCAGGCAGGGTCAGCGACAGCAG
Source organism: uncultured Gammaproteobacteria bacterium (assembly GCA_963764065.1). Lineage (GTDB taxonomy): Bacteria > Pseudomonadota > Gammaproteobacteria > Steroidobacterales > Steroidobacteraceae > FEN-1191. Next base: position 75,918 of record CAVXRM010000007.1, read on the forward strand.
TGCCCAGCACGGCGTCGCACCCATCGCCGCCAGGTCGCTGAGGTTCACCGCCAGCGCACGATGCCCGAGCGAGCGCGGCGCGGCGCCGGGCGGAAAGTGCACGCCCTCGACCAGCGAATCGGTAGTCATCACCAGCTCGTGGCCGGGCGGCACACGCAGCAGCGCCGCATCATCGCCGATGCCGAGGACCACGTCGGTGCGCACCGCGCCCAGGTGACGGAAATAGCGCTCGATCAGCGCGGATTCGACTTCGCCGCCATGCGCGTCGCGCTCAGCGTTCGTCGGGACGCCAGGCGCGGGCCGCGCGATCGAGCACGCCGTTGATGAACTTGTGGCCATCGGTGGCGCCAAAGCGGCGCGCGAGGCCCACCGCCTCGTTGATCACCACGCGGAATGGCACGCCTCGGTGGCGCGCAGTTCCACGGCCGCCACCAGCAGCACCGCATGCTCGACCGGGTCGAGCAGCGCCGCGCTGCGCGCCAGGAAGGGTGTCAGTGCCGCATCGAGTACCTCGTGTTGTTCGACCGCACTCTGCGACCAGCGTGCGGAAGTACTCGCCATCGGCGCGCGCCATATCGGGCTCGGCGGCGAACTCGCTGACCAGGTCCTGCCAGGGGCCGGCGTTGATCTGCCAGCGATACAGGGCCTGCACGGCCAGGTGGCGTGCCAGCGCACGCGCCGCGGATTGCGGGTTGAATTTCCTGCTCACAGCGCGCGCAGCAGGCGCGCCATCACCACGGCGGTGTGCAGCGCCTCGGCGCCCTTGTTGGCGGCGCCCGGCGCGGCACGTTCCTCGGCCTGCGCCAGTGTCTCGGTGGTGAGCACGCCAAAGCTGATCGGCACGCCGGTACTGAGCATGACCTGCTGCAGGCCGCGGGCGCACTCGCCGGCCACGAAATCGAAATGCGCGGTGTCGCCGCGGATCACGCAGCCCAGCGCCACGATGGCATCGCAACCGCCGCGCTGGGCGATCACCTGCGCAGCCAGTGGCAACTCGAAGGCGCCGGGCACACGTTCGAGACGGAGTGAGCGTGCCTCGCCGCCGGCGGCGAGCCAGGCAGCACGGGCGCCCGCGACCAGCGCTTCGACGATCGTCTCGTTGTAGCGTGCGGCAACGATCGCGATCCGCAGGCCTGCGGCGTCGACGCTGCCCGCAGCCTCGGTGGGTTTGCCCATGGCGCGAATTATAGCGTCGCCAGCGTTGACCGATCAGCCAGATTCGTCGATGTAGCTGACGATCTCCAGATCGAAGGCCGACAGGCCATGCAATTGCCTGGGCGCCGAAAGCACGTGCATGCGCCGTACTCCCAGATCCTGAAGGATCTGCGCGCCGACGCCGAAGGTGCGCAGCACGCCACCGCTGTGCGCGCTGCGCTCCTGCTGGCTGGCCGCCGGTCCCGGCTGGCGCACGGCATCGGCCAGTTCGCGTGGCGATTCGCCCTGGCGCAGGATCACGGCCACGCCGCTCGGCGCACTGGCGATGCGCGCCAGCGCCGCGCGCAGCGTCCAGGCGCCCGACCCATCCTGCACGCCCAGCACGTCGCGCAGCGTATCGACCAGGTGCACGCGCACCACGGGAGTCGCCGCTGCGTCCAGCTTGCCGTGCACCAGCGCCAGGTGCACATCGTGATGCACGTGGTCCTCATAGGCGTACAGGCGGAATGTTCCGTGCTCGGTAGTCACGGACTGTTCGGCAATGCGCTCGACCGAACGCTCGTTGCGCAGCCGGTAGCGGATCAGGTCGGCGATCGTGCCGATCTTCAGTCCATGGGCCTGCGCGAACTGCTCGAGCTGCGGCCGCCTGGCCATCGTGCCATCTTCGTTCATCACTTCGACAATCACGGCGGCCGGCTCGAAGCCTGCCAGTCGCGTCAGATCGCAGCCGGCTTCGGTGTGCCCGGCACGCGTCAGCACGCCGCCTGGTTGAGCCATTACCGGAAAGATGTGCCCGGGCTGGCGCAGGTCTTCGGGGCGCGCCTCGGAATTCACGGCCGCACGCACGGTCTGGGCGCGATCGTAGGCCGAGATGCCAGTGGTGATGCCCTCGGCGGCTTCGATCGAGAGCGTGAAGTTGGTGCGCTGCTCGCGATCGGTCTCGCTCACCATCAGGGGCAGGCGCAAGCGCGCGCAGCGCTCGCGTGTCAACGTGAGGCAGATCAGGCCGCGGCCATAGCGCGCCATGAAATTGATGTCTTCGGCGCGCGTCGCCTGGGCGGCCATCAGCAGGTCACCTTCGTTCTCGCGGTTCTCGTCATCCATGATGACGACCATGCGACCAGCGCGCAGTTCGTCCAGGATTTCCTCGGTACTGTTCAGTGGCATGCCCGTTCCTTCAATGTGCGCCATCCGCGCCGCTTTCCAGCAGGCGCGCGGTATAGCGGGCGATGGGATCGATCTCCAGGTTGACCTGGGCGCCGAGCGCGAGTTGGCCGAGCGTCGTCACCTGCAGCGTGTGTGGAATCAGATTGACGGTGAATTCCTGCGCGCTCACCGCGTTGACAGTAAGCGACACGCCGTCGAGCGCCACCGAACCCTTGCTGGCAATGAAGCGCATCAGCCCTGGCGCAGCACGCCAGCGCAGGCGCTGCGAGCGCGCGTCGCCGTGGCTGTCCACGAGTTGCGCGAGTCCATCGACGTGGCCGGAGACCAGGTGCCCGCCGAGTGCATCGCCGGCGCGCAGTGCCGGCTCGAGATTCACGCGCTGCCCCTGGCGCCACGCACCAATGGTGGTCAGATCCAGCGTCTCGCGCGACACATCGGCCACGAAACCACCCGGCACGATCGCGGCGACCGTGAGGCACACACCCGAGACCGCCACGCTGTCGCCCAGCTGCATGCGCGCCGCGTCGATGCCAGGCGCTGCTATCTGCAGGCGCAGGTCGCCACCCTGTTCACTGACCGCTGCCACGCTGCCCAGGGCCTGGACTATGCCGGTAAACATCAGCGACTCTCCGTGGGCCGCAACACCAGCCGCAGATCATCACCGATGCGACTGACTTCGTGGTAACGCAGGGCCAGACGCTGATCGAGATCGGCAAGCTGCGGCAATTGCGCCAGCGGCATGGCGTCCGACCCCAACAGGCATGGGGCCAGGTACAGCACCAGCTCGTCGAACAGTCGCTGGGCAAGGAAGGCGCCCGCGAGTCGCGCACCCGCCTCCACCCACAGTTCGTTGGCCTCGAGTGCCGCGAGGCGCCTGAGCACGGCCGCGAGATCGAGACCACCGCCGGCAGCAGGCGCCACGGCTTCGACCTTGATACCGGCACGGCGGTAGGGCTCAGCGCGAGTCTCGAGATCAGGCAGTGAATCCGCCACCATGATCAGCGCCGCGCCCTCGCGATTGAACATGCGCGCGCCCAGCGGCGCACGCAGCGAGCTGTCGAGCACGACGCGCATGGGCTGGCGGCTGGCGCCCTCGATGCGCACATTGAGTGCCGGATCATCGGCCAGCATTGTGCCGATACCGGTCAGCACCACGGAACTGCGCGCGCGGTAGAGCTGCGCGTCGGCGCGTGCGGCCTTGCCCGTGATCCAGCGGCTGGCGCCGTTGGCGAGCGCCGTGCGTCCATCGAGGCTGGCGCCCAGCTTCACGCGCACCCAAGGGCGTTGCCGCTCGAGCCGCGCATGGAAACCGGGATTCAGTTCGCGGGCTTCTTCGGCCAGCAGGCCCGACTGGACTTCGATACCCGCCGCGCGCAGCACAGCCGCTCCGCCCTGCATGCGTGGATTCGGATCCGCCGCGGCGTAGATGACGCGGCGCACGCCCGCGCCGATCAGCGCCGCAGTGCACGGCGGCGTGCGCCCCTGCGCAGCGCAAGGCTCCAGTGTCACGTAAGCCGTGGTGCCGCGAGCGCCGGAACCGGCAGCCTGCAGCGCGCGCACTTCCGCGTGATCCGCGCCGGCGCGCTCGTGCCAGCCCTCGCCCACCACGATGTCGGCACGCGTGAGCACACAACCCACACGCGGATTGGGGTCGGTGGTATTGGTACCCAGCGCCGCCAGCCCGAGGGCGTGACGCATGTGCTCCACATCGATCGGTCGCCACTCGCTCATGTCGCGTCACGCTTCTTGCCGCCAGTGCCGCTCGTGCCTGCGCCCTCGACCGGCAGCAGCGGCAACTGCTCGCGTTTGAGATCGCGCTCACGCTCGGACTCGCGCCGTCGCCGGTGCGAGCGCAGCGTGTCGATCGTCTCCCTGAAGGCTTCGACATCCTGGAAGCTGCGATACACCGAAGCAAAGCGCACGTAGCCCACTTCATCCAGGTGCCGCAGCTCTTCCATCACCAGCTCGCCGATCTGCCGGGCCGGCACTTCGCGCTCGCCGAGCACGCGCAGCTTGTGGCAGACGCGCGCCACCGCCGCATCGATGGCTTCGCTGGCCACCGGGCGCTTCTCCAGGGCCTTGACCAGGCCGGCATTCAGCTTGGCTTCGTCAAAGGGTTCGCGGCTGCCATCGCTCTTGATGACGCGCGGCATGAGCAATTCGGCACTCTCGAAGGTCGTGAAGCGCTCGCCACAACTCTGGCACTCGCGGCGCCGGCGGATCTGTCGGCCATCGCCAGCCAGCCGCGAATCGGTGACGCGGGTGTCTTCATGATTGCAGAACGGGCAGTGCATGGCTCATCCGCTGGCCTGCCGGCTGTGCTCAGACAGGCTCGTAGACCGGGAAGCGGCGGCACAGGTCGAGCACCGCGGCACGCGTCTTCTGGATCACGGCATCGGCACCCTGAGCGTCGATCACATCGGCGATCCAGTTCGCGACCTGGCGTACTTCCGCCTCGCGAAAGCCGCGTGTCGTGATCGCGGGCGTACCCACGCGCAGGCCGCTGGTGATCATCGGCGGCCGCGGGTCATTGGGCACGGCATTCTTGTTGACCGTGATGTTGGCGCGGCCGAGTGCCGCATCGGCATCCTTGCCGGTCATGGTGCGCTGGCCGAGATCGACCAGCATCAGGTGATTGTCGGTGCCGCCCGAAACGATGCTCAGGCCGCGCTCCGTCAGCGCCGCGGCCAGTGCGCGCGCATTGTTCACTACCTGCTGCTGGTAGATCTTGAACTCCGGCTGCAGGGCCTCGAGAAACGCCACGGCCTTGGCGGCGATCACATGCATCAGCGGCCCACCCTGCGTGCCAGGGAACACCATCGAGTTGAGCTTCTTGGTGATTGCCTCGTTGGCGCGCGCCAGAATCAGGCCACCACGCGGGCCGCGCAGTGTCTTGTGAGTGGTGGTGGTCACCACATCGGCGATCGGCACCGGGTTCGGATAGTGCCCCGTGGCCACCAGGCCTGCCACATGCGCCATGTCGACGAACAACAGCGCACCGACTGCATCGGCGATCGCGCGGAAGCGCGCGAAGTCGATCACGCGCGAATAGGCCGAGAAGCCGGCGACGATCATCTTCGGGCGATGCTCGCGCGCCAGGTGCTCCACCTGCGCGTAGTCGATCAGGCCGGTGGCGGGCACCACGCCGTACTGCACGGCATTGAAAAGTTTGCCGGAGAAACTCACCTTGGCGCCGTGTGTCAGGTGACCACCGTGATCGAGGCTCATGCCGAGTATCGGGTCGCCGGCCGCAAGCAGCGCGAGATAGACCGCGGCGTTGGCCTGCGAACCCGAATGTGGCTGCACGTTGGCGTAGTCGGCACCGAAGAGCTGTTTCGCGCGCTCGATGGCGAGTGACTCGGCCACGTCCACGTACTCGCAGCCACCGTAGTAGCGCTTGCCGGGATAGCCTTCGGCATATTTGTTGGTGAGCACCGAGCCCTGCGCCGCCATCACCCGCGGACTGGTGTAGTTCTCGGAAGCAATCAGCTCGATGTGCTCTTCCTGGCGACGCAATTCGCCCTGCATGGCGGACTGCAACTGCGGATCGAACGAAGCGATATCCAGACGCGCGGAATACATGGCGGCAGCCACCCACAGGATTTGCGAAAAAGGAGCGGAATTGTACCGGAGTCAGTCGGCCAGCAGGGCTTGAACGACACCGGTCCAGGCCAGGGCCAGGTTGGCGCGATCGTAGCCGCCGCCGCCCAGGGCCAATACCCGGCCATGCCCCAGCCGATCGGCCAGCGCCCGCAGGTCGGCGGCGGCGCGCGCGTGCATGGCGGGGGAAAAACGCAGGTTGGTCAGCGGGTCACCCGCGACGCTGTCGGCGCCACATTGCAGGATCAGGAACTCGGGTTTGAAGCGCGCCACGTGCTCCAGCATCAGCGGCCAGACGGCCGCGAACTGCGCATCGCCGGCGCCGGCCGGCAGGGGCATGTTGAGCTTGGTGCCGACTGCCGCCCCGGTGCCGTTCTCATGTTCGTGGCCGGTGCCGGGATAGAGCGTCTGGGCGCTCTCGTGCAGGTCGGCGATGATCAATTGCGGATCATCTTCGAAGGCGTAGTACACACCATCGCCATGATGCGCATCGATGTCGATGTAGGCGATGCAACGCAGTCCGTGCCGGCGCCGCAGCGCCTCGATCACCACGCCGCAGTCGTTGAACACGCAGAATCCCGCCGCCTTGTCGCGGGCCGCATGGTGCAAGCCCGCGATCGGCACGAAGGCCCGGCGGTGCGAGCCAGCCATGATCCATTCCGCTGCCTGCAGGCTCGCGCCCACCACGCAGGCTGCCGCTTCATAGACACCGCGGTAACTGGGCGTATCGCCGCCATCGAGCACGCCACTGCCCAGTTCGGAACTGCGCTGCACGAACTCGACGTGCGAGCGGGTGTGGAACAGCAGCAGGTCATCGACGCTGGCCTGTACCGGCTCGAGCATGGTCACCCGCGCCGCAAGTGCACGCTGCTCGAACTCACGCTGGAAAGCACCGTGGCGATCAGGCCCAAAGGGGTGCCCGCCCGGGAAACCGTAGCGCGCGATGCGCTCGCCCATGGACACCGCAGTTTCGGAACCCGGCTGGCTCAAATGCTGATCCGGCGTAGCGGCCGCACACTGGTCATTCGGGGAGCCTACCACAGCCCGGCGGCGCCCCAGGCCGGTGATCCGAGCCATGGGCCCGTGGCGCAGGCAGGGCCGCTTCAAGGATAATGCGCGCCCTCCCACGCTCAGGCAGTTTGGACACACATGGCGCAGTACATCTATACGATGAATCGGGTCTCGAAGGTCGTGCCGCCCAAGCGCACGATACTCCGGGACATCAGCCTGTCGTTCTTCCCCGGCGCCAAGATCGGCGTGCTGGGACTCAACGGCTCAGGCAAATCGACGCTGCTGCGCATCATGGCCGGCATCGACACCAACATCGACGGCGAGGCGCGCGCGCAGTCGGGTATCCGCATCGGCTTTCTCACCCAGGAGCCGGAGCTCGACCCGACGCACGATGTGCGCAGCGCGGTGATGGCCGGTGTCGGCGATACCTTCAAGCTGCTGCAGCGCTTCAACGCCATCAGCGACAGCTTTGCCGAGCCGATGGACGATGAGCAGATGAACAAGCTGCTCGAGGAGCAGGCGAAACTGCAGGACAAGATCGACGCGGCCGGTGGCTGGGAACTCGAACGCAAACTCGAGATTGCCGCCGACGCGCTGCGGTTGCCACCCTGGGAAGCGAAGATCGCGCAACTCTCGGGCGGTGAAAAACGCCGCGTGGCGCTGTGCCGCCTGCTGCTCTCGCAACCCGACATGCTGCTGCTCGATGAGCCCACCAATCACCTGGACGCGGAATCCGTGGCCTGGCTCGAGCGCTATCTCGAGGAGTATCCGAGCACCGTGATCGCGGTGACGCACGATCGCTACTTCCTCGACAACGTGGCGCAGTGGATCCTGGAGCTCGATCGCGGCCACGGCATCCCATATCAGGGCAACTATTCCTCCTGGCTGGAACAGAAGGAGCAGCGCCTGGCGCTCGAAGAGCGCGAACAGGACAGCCTGCGCAAGACGCTGGCGCGCGAGCTCGAATGGGTGCGCACCAATCCCAAGGCGCGCCAGGCCAAGAGCAAGGCACGCCTCGCGCGCTACGAAGAACTGGCCTCGAAGGAATTCCAGCAGCGCAACGAAACCAACGAAATCTACATTCCGCCGGGTCCGCGCCTCGGCGAGCTGGTGATCGAGATCGAAGGGCTGCGCAAGGCCTTTGGCGACAAGCTGCTGATCGACAATCTCTCGTTGCGCCTGCCACCCGGCGGCATCGTCGGCATCATCGGTCCGAATGGCGCCGGCAAGACCACGCTGTTTCGCATGCTCACCGGCGCCGAGCAGCCCGATGCCGGTGCGATCCGCGTCGGGCCTTCGGTCAAGCTGGCCTATGTCGACCAGTCACGTCAGTCGCTCGATGACAGCAAGAGCGTGTGGGCCGAAATCTCCGGCGGACTCGACATCATCAAGGTCGACAATTACGAGACGCCGTCGCGCGCCTATGTCGGGCGCTTCAACTTCAAGGGCTCGCAGCAGCAGCAGCTGATCGGCGAACTCTCGGGCGGCGAGCGCAATCGCGTGCACCTGGCCAAGGTGCTCAAGCAGGGCGGCAACGTACTGCTGCTCGACGAGCCTACCAACGACCTGGACGTCGAGACCCTGCGGGCGCTCGAAGACGCACTGGTGAGCTTTCCCGGCTGCGCCGTGGTGATCTCGCACGATCGCTGGTTCCTGGATCGCATCGCCACCCATATCCTGGCCTTCGAGGGTAATTCCGAAGTGATCTGGTTCGAGGGCAACTACCAGGACTACGTGGAAGACCTGCGCAAGCGCCGCGGCGACGATGCGGTCCAGCCCCACCGGGTGAAGTACAAGCGCCTGACGGGCTGAGATTCAGCCTGAGCGAGATTATGTAACCCCCGGAACCTACTGGAAAAACCTACGCTGGCGCGCGGCAGTTATTCCGCTACACTGATTGCGACCGCAGCGGCGACCAGGGGATTGAAAGACCGCGCGGCAACAAGGCGCACATGTCGAGCTATATCGATGCTTCCGGCCGTCTGCATCACGAGCAGGAAGCGAACCTCGCCCTCACCTGCCCGCATTGCCAGGTGCTCTCGCACATCACCCCGATCGCGGTGCCGGGCTTCGACGAACTGGTCTCGCATCGGCCCAAGCATGTCGGCGTCGTGTATCGCTGCGATTCCTGCAACGCACCGGTGTTCCTGCGCTTTCCGGTGCGCATGTATGGCAACAACCGCATCGAGCTCGGCGCGCAATACATCGAAGTCGAGCGGCCGCGCGAGAAATTCAGCTACACCTACCTGCCGGAAGAGATCGAGACGCTGTTCCGCGAGGCGCTGAGCTGCTTCTCGAACGCGCAGTACAACGCCTTCGCGAGCATGTGCCGTCGCACCATGCAGGCGGCCTTCGCTGACCTGGGGGAAACCGGGAAACTGCGCATCTTCGACCAGCTCAACGATGTGCGCGCCATGGCCGATCTCGACGCACCGACCTTCATCGACGTGAAACGCGTGATCTTCGGCACCGACAATGACCCGCACCCGAGCATCCCGCTGATCGAAGACCAGCTGGCCGGCGTACTGCTCGAAGTGATCAAGGACCTGCTGCACCAGATGTACGTGCGCAAGGGCCGCCTGCAGCAGGCGATGATGATGCGACGCTTCTTCGCCGACGAGTCGCTGCGCAACATCAAGGCGCAGGCCGCACCGTCGGCTTAGGACCGCGCGACCCTAGCTCTTACCCAGCTCCGCAACGGGCACGCAGCCAGCCGGAAATTTCCTGGATCTCGGCGGCACACACTTCATGGGCCATCGGGTATTCATGCCAGCTGACCGTGACGCCGAGCGTGCGCAGCAGCGTGCAGGCCTGGTTACCCATATCAAGTGCCAACACCGGATCGTGACTGCCGTGGCACACGAGCACCGGCGTCGCGCGACCCGCGGGTGTCAGTTCCTGCTCGAGCTGCGCTGCCAGCGGCAGATAGGCGGACAGGGCCATGATGCCGCCCAGCGCAGTGCGCTGGCGCAGCCCGACATGCAATGCCAGCGCGCCGCCCTGGGAGAAGCCGGCGATCACGATACGCTCGCGCGCGACACCTGCGGCCACCTGGGTGTCGATCAGCCCATTCACCAGCTGCGCCGATGCGCGCAGGCCCGCCACATCCTGCTGGGCAGCGCGATCCAGGCCGAGCAGGTCGTACCACGCGCGCATTGCCGCCCCGCCATTGAGCGTGACCGGACGTACCGGCGCATGCGGAAACACAAAGCGCACCGCCAATTCTGCGGGCAGATTCAGCTGCGGCACGATCGGCAGGAAATCGTAGCCGTCGGCGCCCAGCCCATGCAGCCACACCACCGCCGCGCGCGCGCGGCCTTCGGGTTCAACGCTGACGGCGCCTGCCGTTTCGACGACTTTCATGCCGCGATTGAATCATGAATCGCGCGGATATGCTCCGGCCCGATGCCGCAGCAACCACCGATGATCTGCGCGCCGCGACCGATCCAGTCGCGCACCCACGCGAGATAGCCGACTGGCGAGAGGTCGGCACGAATCTCATCCAGTTCCACATTGGCCTGGGCGCTCTCGCCCTGCGCACCGGCGCTGGCGGCCGCGAAGGCATTGGCGTACACGCCGATGCGGAGCGCGGCTGCGCTCGACTGCCGCGCGAGCTGCTCGGCCGCAACGCTGACCGCCGCGCCCATGACTTCGGGCTGGCTGCAGTTGAACAGCAGGGCTTGCGCGCCCAGGCTCAGGGCCGCGGCAACGGCTCCGCGCACCGGTTCGCCGGAACGCAGTAGCGGTTCGAGCCCCTGTGCCGACGCGTCGTCGCGCAACGTGAAGGACAACCACAGCGGCTTGCCATCGCCTGCCGTGAGCTCGCGCACCAGCCTGGCCTCGGCGATGCAGCTCATGGTTTCGGCCAGCCAGTGATCGACAAAGGGACGCAGCTGCGAGATCAGCGTGGAGAGTATGGGTCGCGCCACCGCGGCATCGAACCAGTCGGCGCGGTAGGAGCCACAGACCGGGGGAAGCGAGCCGGCGACCGCAACGCGGCGGCCCGCGCCGTCGGCGGCTGCGCGTGCGAGGCGCCCGGCCAAAGCGATCAGCGCCGGCCCCTGTTGCGCAAAGCGTTCGGCGCCGATATGGAAAGGCACCAGCGCATAGCTGTTGGTGGTGATGACATCGGCGCCAGCCGCGATGAAATTCTGGTGCACGCGCGCGACGAAATCCGGTGCTTCGATCAGGGCCAGGGCCGACCATTCAGGCTGCCGGAACGGTGCACCCATGCGCATCAGTTCGCGGCCGGTTCCGCCGTCCAGCAAGCAGAGGTTGCTCAACGTTGCCCCGTTTTGCTCAGCCGCCATTCCCGAAGGTGGCCCAGCCATCGCAACGCCCGCCCCTCGGAGCGGCCAACGCATTCAAGGCGGCCTGCTCCGCGACCACACCGGCATGGGTCGCCAACATCGACTTCGAGCAATACACGCCCCATTTGCCGCTGCCGCCTTCATCCGAAATCGAGGGATCGAAGCCTTGCGCTTCGGCCAGCTCGGCAATGGCCCGCGCACTGCCCTCATCCGGCGCCAGTACCGTGAAGTCGATGACCATCGCGCTGCTCATGTCGGCGCCATCGGCTGCGACGCGGCGCAGTGCGTCGCCATCGGCATCGTCGGGGAATTCCATGGCTCGCAAGTGTACGGGGATTTCATTGCACGCAGACGGATTTGTCAGTGTGCCAGCGCCAGCGTCCAGGCCACCGCCAGCGAGGCGAGCGCGAGGGCTCCGCTGATCCACTGCGGCACGCGATTCAGCAGCGCAGCAACCGCCGGCACTGCGGCCACTGCGCCCAGTACGCCGCCCAGCGTGAATCCCATGGCATGTGCAACCAGGTCCGTGCCTTCGCCGGCGCTGCCAAACCAGCCGAGCAGGATCACGCCCGCCACCAGCGGCGCCCAGCGCAGCGCACGACGCTGCGGCAGGAAGTAGCGCGTACGCCAGGCATGCGCAGCCATCAGGCCGAGCGCCGCGAAGACGGCTGTCGAAGCGCCCGCGGAGCGATACCAGTCCGGACCCAAGTGGGCGTCAAACAGGTTGGCGGCAGCGGCCGCAGTGACGATCATCAACCAGGCCCAGCCGTTGCCCAGCTGTCGCGCGGCCAGTGTGCCGAACCACAGGCCACCGCCAAGATTCGCCATCAGGTGCGCGCCGTCCCAGTGCAAGGTGAGCGCTGTCCACGCGCGCCACCACTGCCCGGAGCGCACGGCGGCTGCATCCAGCACACCGCTGTCGAAGGCCTGCGGCGGCCACCAGCCGCCCGAAATCGCACGAGCCACGCCCAGCAGTATCAGCACGTAGAACACAGTGCCCAGCCAGGGGATGGAGTGCACTCGTGCAGCGGGCTCTGCCACGCGCAATGCGCGGGCCGCGTGGCGTTCGGCATCGTAGGCACGCAGGTGCGCGGTCGCGGCCGGCAGATCGGCCGCTCGTACCGCCAGTCGAAAGTTGAAACCGTCAAAGTCGATCACACTGGCTATGCCGACGGCATTCAATACGAAAGCGCGCTCGTCGCAAGCGGCTCGTGTCAGCGAGCCGTATACGTCGGCCAGTACCAGGGGCTCCTCAGTCATCGGGGCAGCGTAGACTGGCGTGCAACGCTGCGGCAAGCGCACAGGCTGAGGGGTGAAGCGGATGAAAGTTCGTCATCAGACAGCGGTCACCTTGTTGCTGGTGTGCGGTTTGTGGGCCGCTGGCGCTGCGAACGCGGAAAGCATCCTGTTCGTCGGCAACAGCTTCACGGCAGGCGCACTCTCGCCCGTGCAGGCATTCAGGCCCGAGAGCGTGAATGACCTGAATCAAAGTGGAATTGGGGGCGTGCCGGCACTATTCAAGTGCTTCACGGCCGAAGCCGGGCTGGACTACCAGGTCAGCCACGAGGTCTCGGGTGGCATCAACCTCGATTTCCACTACCTGCAAAAGGCCGCACTGATTGCGCGGCACTGGGATCACGTGGTGCTGCAGCCTTACAGCACATTGGACAAGGAGCATCCGGGCGATCCGACGCAGATGATCGACTATGCGGCCAGACTCACGACACTGTTGCGTGCGTCCAATCCTGCGGTGGACATTCGCCTGGTCGCTACCTGGTCCAGGGCGGATCAGGTGTATGTACCGGGCGGACACTGGTACGGCAAGCCCATCGATGCGATGGCCACAGAGCTGCGCGCGGCCTGCGATGCAGCGCTGCGCAATGCGCCCGGCATTCACGCCGTGATACCCGTTGGGCAGGCCTGGAGCCTGGCCATGCATGCAGGAGTGGCGCTGAGCAATCCCGATCAGCAGGCGCTGCCCGGACAGATCAATCTCTGGGCAGCGGACAACTACCACGCCAGTGTGGCGGGCTATTACCTCGAGGCACTGGTGATTTTCGGCAGCGTTACCGGGCGCGATCCGCGCACCCTGGGTAAGCATGAACAGGCGGCCGCGCAGCTGGACCTGCCGCCTGCAGTGACCCACGCCCTGCAGCACATTGCTCAGCAGATATTGCGCGGCGAGCGATCAGCGACTCGTTGAGTCAGCGCTTGACTGCACAGCCGCTGTCGCGTGCCCCGCCAGCGCCGCAGCTACCGCGGCCGATTCAGGGCCGCACAGCAGGTGCACGAGGCCGTTGCCGCTGATGCCATGGCCGCGCGCCAGCAGCGCGTCCAGGCCTGCGCGATCGACCTGCCCCAACGCAACGACACGCACCAGTACGCGCCCGGCGCTATGCTCCGCGCCAAGCAGATTGTCCGCACCACCCAGCGCCTGCAGCAACTTGTCCACCGGCACCGGAGAGCCGTACGCGCCTGGCGCAACGCCACCACCTGATTCGGCGCCACGAAGTTCGTTGCGAATCTCGCCGGCGACCTGATCCGCAATAGGCCCGAGCACCACCTGCACCGCCGTCGCCGAAGGGCGCACGACGCCCAGCGCTCCGATCTGCCTCAGCGCCGCATCGTCCACCTGCTGGGCGTCGACCACCGTGAGCCGCAACCGCGTAGTGCAGGCATCCACGTTGCGCAGATTGGCGGCTCCGCCCAGGGCCACCACCAGACGAGCGGCGCGACTCAGTCCTTCGGTTCGCGCCACGAGTTCGCCCTGCTGCGGCGTCGCGGCCAGCGCGAGCCGCTCGCGCCCCGGCGTAGGCAGGTTGAACTTCTCGATGCCGAAACGGAACAGTGCGTAGTACAGCGCGAAGTACGCGGCGCCCACCGGCAGCAGCAACAGCGGTCGCGTTGCCAGTGAGTAGTTGAGCACGTAGTCGAACAGGCCAGCCGAAAAACCAAAACCCAGATGCACGCCCAGCGCCTGCATGATGACCATGGCGGTGCCGGTCAACACGGCATGCACGAGATACAGCACCGGTGCCAGGAACATGAAACAGAATTCGATCGGTTCGGTCACTCCCGTCAGGAAGGATGTCAGCGCGATCGATAGCAGCAGACCACCGGCCACCTTGCGCCGTTCGGGCAGCGCCGCGCGGTACATCGCCAGGCAGGCGCCCGGCAGTCCGAACATCATCACGGGGAAGAAGCCACTCATGAAGACGCCGGCCGCAGGATCGCCGGCGAAGAAGCGCTTCAGGTCGCCCGTCACGCCGTGGAAATCGCCGAGCAGGAACCAGGCAATGTTGTTGAGTATGTGGTGCAGGCCAGTGACGATGAGCAGCCGATTCAGCACGCCGTAGATGAAGAGCCCCAGGGGACCCGCGTGCACAACCGCCACGCTGAGGCCATCCATGCCGCGCGCCAGCAGCGGCCAGGCAAAGCCGAACGCTGTCGCCAGCACGACGCCGAACAAGCCGGTGATGATCGGCACGAAGCGACGGCCACCGAAGAAACTCAGATAGTTGGGCAGTACGATTTCACTGAAGCGGTTGTAGGACAATCCTGCTGCCAGACCACTGAGCAGGCCCACCGGCATGCTGAGCTTGCTGAGCTGTTGCGCGCGCCAGGCGTTCAGCGCAACTTCGGCGGCCGCCTTGTCCAGCCCGGCACTGAGCGCCGCTGGCGCGGTGAGCAGTACTTCGGCGCCCTTGGTCGCCACCAGGAAACACACCAGGCCCGCGAGGCCAGCCGCGCCATGGTTCTCGCGCGCGAAACCGATCGCTACGCCGACGGCGAACAACATGCCGAGATTGGCGAAGATGGCATTGCCCGCGGCGGCCAGCTCCGCGATGTTGAGCAGATCAGGTTGGCCGAGCCGCAACAGCAACGCGGCCACTGGCAGCACCGCGATCGGCAACATCAGTGCCCGTCCGAGACGCTGCAGTCCGTCGATACCCCTAGCCACGCGAACTCCCCCACTCGCGCATCAGCGTCCGCACCTGCACGGCCTCGCCCATCGCCAGTGCCCGCTCAGCAAGAACGGCGCACTCGCGCGCATCCAGCGTACGCACCAGGCTCTTGATGCGCGGAATCCGGGCCGACACCATCGACAATTCCTGCACGCCGAGACCGATCAACAGCGGTACCGCCTCGGGATCGGCAGCCAAGCCACCGCAGACGCCCACCTCGATGTTGCGCGCCCTGCCCGCCCTGGCGGCGCGCGCCATCAGCTGCAGCACTGCCGGATGCAGGCCGTCGAGTCGCGATGCCAGCTGCGGATGCAATCGATCCATCGCCAGGGTGTACTGCGTGAGATCGTTGCTGCCGATGGAGAGAAAATCGATCTGCGCACACAGCTGGTCGGCGAGCAGTGCCGCGGCGGGTGTCTCGATCATGATGCCAAGTGCGGGAACCGGCAGCTGCAGCTCCTGCGACAGCGCCGCCAGATGCGCGCGCACCTGGCGCAGCTCGCCCGGCTCATTGACCATCGGCAGCAGAATGCGGCACTGGCCGTGAGGCGCCACACGCATGATCGCACGCAGCTGCGTGAGCAGCAGCTCGGGACGCGACAGGCTGGTGCGCAACCCGCGCAGACCGAGCGCCGGATTGTCTTCATGGGGCTGTGGCAGATAGGCAATGGGTTTGTCGCCACCGGCGTCCAGCGTACGGATCGAAAGGGGCCGGCCGCCCAGCGCCTGCGCAATGGCCTGATATTGTGCGAGCTGCTCTGCTTCATCCGGCGCCTGCTCGCGCTCCAGGAACAGGAACTCGGTGCGCAGCAGTCCGCAGCCCTCCGCGCCGGCATTCACTGCCGGGGCGGCCTCCGCTACCGCGCCCAGGTTGCAGTAGATCTGAATGGTCGAGCCATCGAGGGTGGTCGCCGGGCGCAGCGCTGCTTCAAGGTCACGTGCCTGCTCGAGTCCGCGTGCAGCCAGATGGGCGCTCGTGCGACTCAGCTCGCTCGCGGAAGGGTCAACGATGAGCTGGCCCGCGTCGGCATCGAGAATCAATGGGGTGCCGACGGCTATGGCCAGCAGCGGCTCGCCGACCGCAACCAGCATCGGCAAGCCGAGCGATGCCGCCATGATGGCCACGTGTGAAGTGGCGCCACCGCGCGCCATGCACAGACCGGCAATCTGCGTGGGATCGAGCGCCAGCAATTGCGAGGGCAGCATTTCCCCGGCGATGACGATCGCGTGCGCCGGCAACGCGGTGGTGGCACTCGGCGCATGTCCGGCCAGCACGCGTTGCACCTGTTGTTCGATGTCCCTCAGGTCGGCGCGTCGCTCGGCCATGCGCGGATCCGCCAGTGCCGCCAGTGCCTCGGCCGCAATTCGCAGCACATCGCGCCACGCCGTGCCGGCGCTTGCGCCGGCGTCGATGCGCCCCCGTGCCTCGCGCCGCAGCTCGGGATCCGCAAGCAGTGACATGTGTGCCGCGAGCACCTCGCGTCGCGCGGCGCCAGCGTCAGCGACTGTGCCGGCGCCGGAATCAGCGCCGGCGCTCAACCGTTCGAGCGCGGCACTTACCGTATCAATTGCGACATCCAAACGCCGCCGTTCGTGCGCCGCATCACCCTGCGCTGCACCGGGATTGATCGCTTCGCTGTGCAACGGCGCGGCCGGGCCGATCGCGAGTCCGCGCGCCGCGCAGACCGCCGCAAGCCGCGTGCCCGGAGCAGGCGCCGGAGTTGCTGTCCTGGTTGCGAATTCTGCCGCAGTGCTACTGGATATCTCGCGTGGCGGCGCTGGAGCGCTGAGCGGTGCCTGATCGCTGGTCGCGTCCAGCAGGCCAGCAAGTGCGCCAAGTGCTGCGTGCGTGTCGCGGCCATCAACAATGGCAGTGACAGTCTCGCCGCGCCGAACACCCAGTGCCATCAGAGCGATTGTGCTGTGCGCGTTGGCCTCCTTGCCGTGCGCCTGCAGTCGCACCTCGACCTGTAGTCCAGCCAGGGCCGCCGCGACCTGCGCGGCCGGCCGCGCGTGCAGGCCATGGTCGAAGGGCACGCGAAAGCGGCGCACGCTTGCCGCCGCGTTGCCTGTCGCAGCGCGCGCCGCGCCCGTTGATGAGTGGGTCGATGCGCTCGCGGGCACGATCGGCGCCGCCATCAGGAAATCGCCGACGGCAATCCGCCCTGCGTCATGACGACGCGCGATGCGCCCGGGCTGCATGCCCGCCAGCAGTACGGGTGTGATGGCGCTGGGCGCACGCCTGGCAATCAGGTCCAGATCAAATCGCAGCAGGGTTTGACCGGCGACGACCTGCTCACCGTGGCCGACGCACAGTTCGAATCCTTCGCCTGCCAGCTGCACGGTGTCGATGCCTACATGGATCAGCACATCGCCGGCGCGCGAGCGCAGCGTCAATGCATGGCGGTTGTTGGCCATCAGCAGCACCGAACCGTCGCAGGGTGCGTGCAGGGTTTCCCCGGTTGGATCGATCGCCACGCCGTCCCCGGCCAGCGCGCCGGCAAATACCGGGTCTGGCACTTCTGCCAGTGGCAGCACCCAGCCGGCCAGCGGCGCCAGCAGCTGCAACAATTCAGGTTCGCGACGCTCATTGCCCACGGGATGTTCAGAGCCTGATGTAGATGCGACGCCGGTCGAGCCACCAGGCCACGATCCAGCAACACAGCAGATAGGCCAGCGCATACAGCAAGGCGCCGTTCGCAGCCCCTGCCCAGGGATGGAAGCCGCGCACGTAGATCCAGGTGAACAGATCCTGGCCATCCACCCGGATGAGATCCATCAGCGTATTGCCCATTTCGCTCAGCAGATAGATGAACAACGTGTTCCGGCCCAGAACCTCGAAGCCATGCGACCAGCCGCGCCGGCCCTTCAGATCGATGCAGTAGACCAGCAATGCCAGCACATACAGATCGATCCCGATCGTGCACATTACATAGGAGCTGGTCCACAAGTTCTTGCAGATGGGAAACATCGCGCTCCAGGCCAGGCCCACCACGATGCAGGCCCCGCCAGCCAGCAGCAGTCGGGTCAGCGTCTCGAACGTGCGCCCGTTGGTGCGCAACAGGTTCCCGGCGAGATACCCTGCCAGCACGTTTACCACGGCTGGGAGGGTGCTGAGCAATCCCTCGGGATCAAAGGGCACGCCATCACCACGATACAGATGCGCCTCGCCCAGCAGAGCGCGATCCAGCCGCAGCACCGCATTGCCAGTGAGCGTGAGATCGCCAAACAGCTGCAACACCACCCAATAGGCCGGCAGCACCAGCAGGCCGTAGATCCAGGCGCCGCGCTTGCCCCCATAATGCAGGATCAACGCTGCCGCGCCGTAGCAGAGCGCAATCCGCTGCAACACGCCCAACACGCGCGTGCCGCTGATCGGCCGCAGCATCCAATGACCGCTGGCGTCGGTCTGCAGGAACGGAAACCAGTACAGCAGGTAACCGCACAGGAAGATCAATGCCACCCTGCGGGCAATGCGCAACAACACCGCACGATCACCAAGCTGCTGGTAGCGCTCGAGCGTGATGCTGAGCGCATTGCCGACCACGAACAGAAAGGTCGGGAACACCAGGTCCGTGAGCGTCAGGCCGAACCACTGGGCGTGCAACAACTGGCTGTAGGAGGCCTCATCGATCGAGCGGTTGACGGTGATCATCAGGGCCAGTGTCAGGCCGCGCAGTACGTCGATGGCCTGGATGCGCTCGCTCATCCGATACCACTCCCTCAGCAATACTAATGAATGGTGGATTGCGAGACTCGACTCGCCCGCCCACTGTGATCGAAGGCCGCCACCTTCACGGTCGCGCCCGCGGCAATCGCTGCGCTGTATTCGGTACTGTCTGCCTTAGGATCGCTACCGTCGGTCGTGTAGCGCAGCGTCAGGCCGGGCAACTGCTCGTTGGCGTACAGCAGCTCGCCGATCCGCTTGAGTCCTGGAGGTGGTATCCGGTAGTGGATCTGCGGGAAGTCCGCGCTCAGCCGGGGCAGTACCTGCAAACCAAGCTGCTGCAGGAACAGCGACCACGCGGCCGTGTGCAGCCGCGCCGCTTCCACGGGATGCGGTTCGCGCGCCCACTCCGGATCGCTTGCCCAGGCGCGCTCAGCCAGCGCAAACAGCCGCGGCATCAGCATGTAGTCCAGCCGCTGACGCCCGCGTACCGTTTCGGTGAACAACGCGCCTTCAATGCCACGAATGTGCGCGCGCCCCGCCGCTGTCAGCGGCTGCTTGCCGGCCACAGGAGTCGGATCATCGGCGGCAGCGCGCACGTCGTCATAGGGTATGTAGTTGAAAGCAGTATCCAGATCGACATAGGCCGCCCAGTTCTGGCCAGGCTCTGCCACCGAAGGGTAGGTGGCCATATCCACGTACAGGCGCGTGGCAGGCGCGAGCACGGTGTCGTATCCGGCGTTGGCGAGTCGATAGCCCAGATCTTCGGAGCCGGCCACGTTGTTCCAGACGAAGAGCGTGAAACCGCTGTGCAGGAATTTCAGATTGGCGCCCGCGACTGAACCTGCCGCCGCCGGTGTGCGGGTGCCCAGCTCTTCCCAGCCAGCTGCCTGCAAGCCATGGGCGCGCAGGATGCCGGCGACTTTCGAGTAGAAGTAATCCCACAGATCGGCGCGGCTGCCCAGGTGCTCCCGGCGCATCAGGCGCTGGCAGGCTGGCGACTGCAGCCATGCGCCGGCGGGCAGCTCATCGCCACCGACGTGCAGGGTGCGCAGCGGCACACCCGCCTCGCGATGCATCGCTGCCACGGCTGCCACGACCCGGCCAATGAATGCGTAGGTCGAGGGGCAGTGCCGGATTCATCACGTTGTCGTGATATTCCTGCGCTGAACGGTAGACCGAATGATCGGCGGGATCGTCGAGGCGCAGCTGACCAGCCGCCATTGCCACCACCGCAGCGCGCGCGTGGCCGGGCATCTCGATCTCGGGGATCACTTCGATGTGGCGCGCGGCCGCGTATTTCAGGATCTCGATGTAGTCGGCGCGCCGGTAGTAGCCACTGCCGCTGGCATCGGCCACGTCGGCGCCCGACCCATAGGCGGGAGGCAGGCGATCGCGCAGCGAGCCACTCACGTGACCGCGCCGCGCACCGATTGCAGTCAACTCCGGCATGCCGGGAATCTCCAGCCGCCAGCCTTCGTCGTCGGTCAGGTGAAAATGAAACACATTGAGTTTGTTGCGCGCCATCAGCTCGAGCAGCTGCAACACCGTGGCTTTGGTCTGGAAATTGCGCGCTACATCCAGCATCAGGCCACGAAAGGCAAAGCGCGGCGCATCGCTGATATCGAGCGCCGGGATTTCCAGGCCCTGCGCGGGTTGCGCCTGCAGCGGCAGCAATTGGCGCAATGAAGCCAGGGCACGCGCCATGCCGGCATGCGAGGCGGCCGTCAGGCGCAGGCCCTCGTGCGCGTCGACACGCAACTCGTAGGCTTCGGGGGAATCCTGTCCGGCGAGCGCCGCGATCTGCAGTCGTACCGGAGGTTCAATGGCCGCATCGCCAGGGCGCGCATCCGCCAGGTAGGGGCGCAATAGCGCTGTCACGCTGGCGCGTTCGCCCTGCAGGTCCGCGGCAGCTTCGAATCCAGGCATTGCGTTCCAGTGCAATACGCCGCTGCCGCGCGCGTACTGCCGCGGGCTCGGGAACACCGGGGGCAAGGCCGCCGGATCCACTGCCACGATGCGCGCATTGCGCTCGTAGATCTGTTCGGCATTGACTGCGCCACGAATCTCGGTGCGCATATCGATGCTGTAGTCGACGGGGCGGGCAACACCGGGATTTGAATCGAACACCAGGTAGGGTCCCTGCGGCGCCTTGGCCTGGTTGACGTCCTGGTCAGGATGCGTGATGTGCAGTTCCCTGCTTTGCCCGGGCGCCAGCTCGACAAAGCCTGCCGCCGGGCGCAAGCGATACAGGCTCCCGACCACCTGATCGACGAGCACATGATCCGCCAGTGCGCCGGTCTGCATGCCGGAGAGACAGGTGAAATAGAGGGCCCATCCCTGGCCAGCAAGCGGCTCCGTGCCCGAACTGGTGATGGTGAGGATCGCCTGCGTAGCGTCCGCATCTGCACCCTGCACGGTATCGATGCCCCAGCGCAACTGCAGGCTCGATGACGCGCGCGCCACGGGCCATGGTGCAGACAAGCACAGGCAGAGCAATGCCACGACGCGCACGCGCCGACCCATTTCAGTCACTGCGTGAAGATGCTTGAACAACCCGCCCACTCCCCGTTCTGGTTCGCCTGGTTCGCCTGGTTCAGGCCCTGCGGGCTGACGCCCCCGCTTGCGCGGCGCGTCGGCGCCGCCACCCCTTAAATACCAGTTAGGTGCCACGATAATACCAATTCACCCACATTTCAACTGTCGGGGTTCAACGGATAAGGCATGTTTAAGCTGACTCTGCGACATTGCGCCGCACCAGACCCATGACCGGGACTTGCAACTGGTATGGTTCTGGTATTAAATTTACGCCGATCAATCTTCCATCGGCAGCCCTACTGCAAGGCACAGGTGCATGACATCGCTGGCGAAGACCGTCGGCCCGCTCGATGGGTCCAGCAGCCAACCGCTGTACCTGCAGCTGCAGCGCGCGCTGAAGGCTGCGATCGACAACCGCGTACTGACTGCCGAGGACGCACTGCCCGCGGAGCGCGAGCTCGCCACCGACTTCAAGGTGTCGCGAATCACAGTGCGCAAGGCGCTGGACGGGCTGGTCAGCGAAGGCCTGTTGATGCGTCGCCAGGGCTCCGGCAATTTCGTCTCGGCGCGCGTGGAGAAAAACTTCGCCATGCTGACTTCCTTCTCCGAGGACATGCGCGCACGGGGCCGCACGCCGCGCAGTGTCTGGCTCAAGCGATCCAAGGGGACCGTGACGCCCGAGGAAGCGCTGGCGTTGCGCCTCAGCCCGGGCACCGCCGTATACCGCTTTCATCGCCTGCGCTATGCCGACGACACACCAATGGCGATCGAATATGCGACCCTGGCGGCCTCTGCCCTGCCCGCGCTCGAATCGGTCAAGGAATCGCTCTATGAGGCGCTTGAACGGCGCGGCAGCCGGCCGGTGCGTGCGCTGCAGAGGTTGCGCGCCGTGTTGCTGACGGCCGAGCAGGCCAAGCTACTCAAGGCTGCGGCCGGCACCGCGGGACTGCTGGTCGAGCGCCTGGGCTCGCTCCCCGATGGCCGTGCGGTCGAGTTTTCGCAATCCTACTATCGCGGCGATGTCTACGATTTCGTGGCCGAGCTGAGCGCCTGAGCATGAGCCTGATGCGCGCCGAGGCGGCCGAAGCGGCGGCAGTCGTCGCGCGACAGCGGCATGAGAATCATACGCAGCTGGCGGAGCTGGGCGCATGGCTGCGCCAGCATCCGCCGCGTGTCGTGGTGACCTGCGCTCGCGGCAGCTCCGATCATGCGGCCACCTACGCCAAATACCTGATCGAAACGCGCATCGGCGTGCTGACCGCGTCGGCGGCGCCTTCGATCAGTTCGGTCTACGGTGTCGAGCAGGACCTGCGCGATTCCCTGCTGCTGGCCATCTCGCAGTCGGGCCGCAGCCCCGACCTGCTCGCCTCGGTAGCGGCGGCGAAACGTTCCGGCGCCCTGGTGCTCGCATTCTGCAATGACAGCAGTGCGCCACTGTGCGCGGCCGCTGACTACGCGATTGCGCTCCGGGCTGGCGAGGAGCGCAGTGTCGCGGCGACCAAATCCTTCATCGCCACGCTCAGCGCCATCCTGCAGCTCACGGCCGAGTGGAGCGCGCAACCCGACCTGCTCGCGGCCAGCGCGCATTTGCCAGTGGCGCTCGAAGCGGCGAGATCCCTGGACTGGAGTGCGGCGCTGCCGGTGCTGCGCAGTGCCGAACACCTGTATGTCATCGGTCGCGGTCTCGGCCTCGGCGTGGCGCAGGAGCTGGCGCTCAAGGCCAAGGAAACCTGCGGCCTGCATGCCGAGGCCCATAGCGGTGCCGAAGTGCAGCATGGTCCGCTGGCACTGCTGGGCAGGAATTTTCCGGCGCTGCTGCTCGCGCAGGATGATGCCACGCGACCAGGCCTGGATGCGCTGGCAAAGGAACTCGTCAGCCGCAAGGTCGAAGTGCTGATGGCCGGCGGCAACGTGGCGGGCGTGATCAATTTGCCGACGCTTGCGCTGCCTCCGTCACTGGCCCCGATCGTCTGGGCCGCAACCGCCTATCCGATGCTGGCCGAGCTGTCGGTACTGCGGGGTCATGATCCCGACCGGCCACCGCACCTGCGCAAGGTGACCGAGACCGTCTGATGGAGACTGCCTTCGTCAACGGCCTCATGCTTACCAGGGACGGTTGGGTGAACGACCAGGCACTGCTGTTCTCCGGAGACCGCATCAGTGCGCTGGTGGCCCCGGACGACCACCGCCTGGCCGGCGCCGCGCGTGTGGATCTCGGTGGGCGCTTGCTGCTGCCAGGCTTCATCGATACGCAGGTCAATGGCGGTGGCGGCGTGCTGTTCAATGACGATCCCTCGGTGGCTGGCATCCGTCGCATCGCCAGTGCGCATGCGCGCTTCGGCACCACCGGGCTGCTGCCTACGCTGATCAGCGATGAGCCCGCAGTGATCGCGCGCGCCATCGCCGCAGTCGATGCCGCCATCGCCGCGCAGGTGCCGGGCATCCTCGGCATACACATCGAAGGCCCCTACCTGAACGCGGCCCGCAAAGGCATCCACGACGCCACGCGCCTGGCGAAACTCGATGACCAGGCGATCGACCTGCTGTGTTCGCTGCGTCGTGGCCTGACCCTGGTGACGCTGGCGCCAGAGCTCGCCAGCAACGAGCAGCTTGATCGCCTGGCGCGCGCCGGCGTCATCATTTCCGCCGGCCACACCAACGCGGGCTTCGATGACATCATGCGCGCCCGCGAGCATGGCCTGCGCGGCTTCACTCACCTGTTCAATGCCATGTCGCCACTCGCAGCGCGCGAGCCTGGCGTGGTCGGCGCCGCGCTGATCGACGATGATACCTGGTGCGGCATCATCGCCGATGGCAAGCACGTCGATCCAAGGAGCCTGCGGGTGGCGCTGCGCGCCAAGTCGCACACACGCTTCATGCTGGTGACCGACGCCATGCCCACGGTCGGAACGCAGCTGCGCAGCTTCGATCTGCACGGCAAGCGGATCCACGTGGTCGATGGCTATTGCATCGATGACGCCGGCGTGCTCGCCGGCACGGCGATCGATATGAACCGCACGCTGCGCAATGCCATCGCCATGCTCGGTCTGCCGGCCGCTACGGCCGTGCGCATGGCGAGCCAATATCCGGCAGAATTCCTCGGTCTCGGTGCCAGCCACGGCGCGCTGGCAGCAGGGATGCGTGCCGATCTGGTGATCGCGGACGAGCACTACGAAGTGCAGGAGACCTGGATCGGTGGCCAGCGCTACCATAGCAGCGAAACAGGAGTTTCCCGATGAACAGGAATGCCATTGTCTTGGTTGCCATCAGCGCACTGGCTGCAGCAGCGACCTCCACCGCGGAGATAGCAGCCGATCCACCGGCCACGGCGACGCGCGGCGTACTCGAACAACCCTGTGCCGATGTGCCGATAGCACCCACGGAAGCGCACAAGGCTTCGGCTGACTGGTACGGCAACTGGATGCACGACTGGTTGGCGCTCGACTGGGCGCAGCAGTGCCGTTACGAGGGCGAGAACGCTGCGCTGCCCGCCGCCATCCGCAGGCGTGTGGTTTACCTGGGCGATTCCATCACCGAAGGCTGGAAGAACGCAGACCCCGCCTTCTTCAGCAATGAGGTGCTCGATCGCGGCATCAGCGGCCAGACCACGGCGCAGATGCTGCTGCGCCTGCGCAGCGACGTGCTCGAACTGCATCCGCAGGTGGTACACATCATGGCGGGCACCAATGACGTCGCTGGCAACACCGGCGCCACCTCGCTCGCGCACATTGAAGGCAACATCGTTAGCATGGCCGAGCTGGCGCGCGCGCATGGCATCCGCGTGGTGTTGGCTTCGATTCCGCCCGCCGCAAGATTCCCCTGGCAGCCTGCGCTGCGGCCAGCCGCGCACATCCAGGCACTGAACGCCTGGCTCAAGGCCTACGCGCAGCGCGAAGGCCTTGTCTACGCGGACTACTACAGCGCGCTGGCCGATGCGGATGGTGCATTGCCCTCCTCGTTCTCCGAAGACGGCGTGCATCCCAATGCTGCGGGCTACGCCGTGATGAAGCCGATTGCCGAGCGGTCCGTGGCCGAAGCGTTGCGTCGTCGCCTGAAGTAGTTGACCAACGGCGACCCCGTCGCCGCCTTCAATTCGTATCGCTCAGCGTCTGCAGGAAGGCTACGACGTCCTCGACCTCGGCAGCGTCGAGCGCCGGCGGCTCGCCCGCTCGCCAGTTGAACGGCGCATCGGAACGGTCCACGTTGCCGCGCAGGTCCACCGGCAGGTCGTCGTAGGGCAATGAAGCGCCCGCGACACGGGGATACCACAACTGCGGCAGCCGATCGCGCTCCACATAGAAACGCACCGCTGCTGCCAGCGTAGTGACTCGTCCGTTGTGGAACAGGAACCGGCGGCGCGCCACGTTGCGCAGGCTCGGAGTCTTGAAGAACCCGCAGTAGTTACGCTCGCCCTGCAGATCTGCGCGACGCGGCCCGCACAAACCCAGATCGAAGAATTGTCGCTCCGCATTGGCGGGGATGCCTGGGTTGCGCGGCACACCCAGCGCATGGAAACTGAAATCGGTGAAGGCCGGAGCCCGCCCGCCCGCTCCGCTGGCATGCGGATGACATTCGGCGCAATTGCCTTTCGCCGGATCGACGAACAGGCGCAGGCCACGCAGCTCCTGGGCACTGAGCTCGATCTTGCCCGCCAGGAACTGATCGTAACGACTGCTGTAGGGGTGAAAGGCCGGATCTTCCAGCTGGTAGTGCTCCAGCGCCTCGGCGGCGTGGTCCACGAGTTCATCATCAGCCGGAAGTCCTTCAGCACCGTAGAGCTGCCGGAACTCGTTGAAATACACCGTGGCACGGAGCCGTCGCGCAACCTCGGCCACATTGCCGTTGGCCATCTCGAGCGGATCGAGCAGCGGCAGCAGCGCCTGCGCGCGCAGATTGTCCGCGCGCCCATCGCGCATGAAGCCACCCGCCGGCCCGCGATCTTCGGACTCGCGCGCACCCGACACATAGTAATGACGCGTGAAGCGCGGCGTGTGGTCGAGGTAACGGAGCGAAGGTACGGTGCGCAGGCCCGGCTGGTCGAGCGCCGGGCCACCATACATCACGACACCCGCAGTGCGCGGCGCCGCAAAAGCATTGGCCGGATCGTGACAGCTGGCGCAGGACTGCCGGCCCGATGCGGACAACGACGGATCGCGGAACAGGAGACTGCCGAGCCGGGCCGCGCCCGACAGCGGCTCAGCCGGTACCGCCGTGTGCACCATCATCACGCCCAGCAGCCCCAGCAAGCGGCCAGCGCGCATGTGGCTGCTCAGAAATCGAACAGCGTTCGCAGGTCACCCACCGCTGGTGAGTTCAGCGGCCGGTAAGGATCGGCAGGATTCACCTGGGGATTGGGCAGGTTGTCGCGACTGCGCTGCGACAGCGGCGGCAGCTTCCAATTGTATTCAATGAATTTCAATATCGAAGCGTGATCGTGATACACGTGATCGACATGTCCGCGCCTGGCATAGGGAGATATCACCCACAGCGGCACGCGCGGTCCGTCACCGAAGAAATCGACCACCTGGATGTAGCCACTGTCGAAGAAGCCGCCACCTTCGTCGGTGGTGGCGATGATCGCGGTATGCGACCACAGCGATTTGTTGGCCTGCACCGCGCCGATCACATCGCGCAGGAAAGCCTCGTAGCTGGCGACGATGGAATAGCCCGGATGGCCGCTATCGAGACTTTTGGGGACCACGAAAGTCACGGCCGGTAGTGCGCCACTGGCAATATCACGGCGCAGCGCCGCCAGCCCCTGCAGGCGCGAGCGCAGTTCTGGATGCGTCATCACCGCCTTTGAGGCCACCAGCGGATCGCCGGTATAATTGTATTGCTTGCCCTGTGCAGCGGCGAAAGACAGGCGCAGTGTCTGCATGTCCACCGCCAGGTCTTCCGCGTCGCGACCGCCCGTATACCACTTCCAGCTCACGCCGCGCGCACTCAGCGCATCGCCGATCGTCGGCTGGTATTGGGGTGGGTACACGAAGTTGTCGGGGCCCAGCGGCTGCAGGTGACCATCGAGGTCGTAGCCTGCCGCATAGTTGTTGACCAGATAATAGTTGCCGGGATCGCAGCGGCTGGGAACGCCCTTCGCCGCCAGCACCTGCAGAATCGGCGCGACACCGGGCTGGGAAGCATCCGCGCAGTTGACGTAGGAGCCGCCCTGGAAGCCATCGCGCTGATAGTAGTTTTCGGTGCCCGGCAGCGGATCGGGGTTCTCGATCTGCGACTCCGGTGGCACGGCCGGCTTGCCCTCGACATTGAACACTGCCGCATCGGCTGTGCTTAGCGCGTAGAAATTTGCACCGGTACCGCCCATGATCGACTGGTGGTAGTTGTCGCTGATCGCATAGCGATCGGCGAGCGCACGCAGGTAGGCCGCGTCACCAGCCTGCATGTTCACGAAACCCATCGGCTCGCCGCCCTGTTGCGGATCCTGCGGACTCATGCCGTCGTTGTCACCGCCGATGCCCGCCTTTTCCGCCACCCAGACATACAGATCGGGTTGCGCATTGTCGCCACCGGTCTGTTGCCACATCTGGAAGAAGCGATGCGGCGGATCGCCGGTCGAAGTACTGAGCGCCGCCATCGTGCTTGCCAGCGTGGGCGGCACTATCGTTTTCGCGTAGGGCACGTAGCGCGTGATCTGGAACGGACCGGGTGCCAGGTCTTCGGGGAAGCGTGTATCGCCCATGGGTCGCAGGTCGCGCAGCTGCGGATCGATCACACCCGCCAGTCGCGGTTGCGGCAGGTGTTGGTAGGCGCCCTTGCGCGCGAGCTGCAGTGAGTAGTGCGGCGCCGGCTGCGCGCGCTGCTGCACCGCCAGTGCATAGTGCGGGCCCGGACTGCCATCGGCATTGACGATGCCCTGGGACAGGAGATTGCGCACTTTCGCGCCCGACCTGGGTACGTAGGTGGCGAACAGGCCATCGAAGGTCTGGTTCTCACCGACGATGACGATCAGGTGCTCGATTGGCGTCACGGTCGCAGCACTGCGGGTGGACGCAGGGTGTGCGGGCTGTGCGGCACAGACAGTGCCGCTGGCCACCACTGCCAGCATGGCCAGGCCGCGAACCAACCGACGCCGCACCGGCAATTTTCGCGACGGCAATCCCGTGTTCAAGTCGAGGCAAGTCATGGTGACGGACGATAGCACGCTGCACGCGACCCGCGAGCTAGGACGCGACCACCGGTGCGAGACGGCGCTGCTGGCGCTCGGCGATCGGCGGGTAACCGAACAGGCTGCGGTAGCATTTGGAAAAATGCGGTGGCGACTGGAATCCGCAGGCCGTGCTCACCGCCATGATCGGCATCGCCGTTTGCAGCAGCAACTCGCGTGCGCGCCGCAGGCGCATCTCCAGGTAGTAACGCTTGGGCACGCAATTCACGTACTGCTTGAACAGGCGTTCGATCTGCCGCTTGGAGATGCCCGCCTGCCTGGCAATTGCGCCCAGCGACAGCGGATTCTCGATGTTCGCCTCCATCAAGCCGGCAATGGTGAGCAGATTCGGATGCGCCGCGCCGAGCTGCGCACGCAGTGGAATGTATTGCCGGTCATTGGCATTGCGGATCCGATCGACGATGAACTGCTCGGATACCAGCTGCGCGACCTCGGTGCCGAGCCTGGATTCGATCAGGTGCAGCATCATCTCGAGCGGTGCCACGCCGCCCGAACAGGTGTAGCGGTTGCGATCGATGGTGTAGAGCTGGTCGGAGATCAGCACGCCGGGAAACTGCTCGCGCAGCGCGGAAAGATTTTCCCAGTGGATGGTGGCGCGATAGCGCTCAAGCAACCCGGCCTGCGCCAGTGCATAGCCGCCGGTGCACAGTGCGCCCAGCGTCATGCGCCGTTCGGCCAGTCGCTTGAGCGCGGTCAGCAATCGCGGCGTGATCGCCTCTCGCACCTCGGTGCCGCCGCAGACGAACACCGCGTCGACCGGCTTCACCTGGCTCAGGGCCACGGTAGGCGCCAGGGTCAGGCCGTTGCTGGCCGCCACAGGATCGCCGTCCAGCGTGACGATCTGCCACTCGTAGGCGTTGCTGCCCGAAACGCGGTTCGCCATGCGCAGCGGCTCGACCGCATTCGATACTGCTATCATCGAATAGTTGGCCAGCGTCAGAAACGCGAAGCGGGCGGGCTGGGTCGGGTCGGCGGATTTCACTGTAATTTGCGGCCAAGGCCTTGAGTCGTGTCGATACACGAGTATAAGGCTCACTGACGCGAATGCATAAGTCGTTGTCGCAATCTGAGCCGTGACCGCCAGTGCGCGCTCTACACTGCCGGGGCCTACGGCGGGTTCAACGAGGAAAATGCGGATGAAAACTCAGGCGCGCGTGGTGGTGATCGGCGGCGGTGCGGTCGGCGTCAGCACGCTGTATCACCTGGCGAAGAAGGGCTGGAAGGATGTCGTGCTCATCGAGCGCGCCGAGCTCACCGCCGGATCCACCTGGCACGCCGCGGGGCTGCTGCCGCTGTTCAACATGAGCTACACGGTCGGGCAGCTGCACAAGTATTCCGTCGACCTGTACAAGCGCCTGCCGGCCGAGACCGGACAGGACGTCAGCTTTCACGTGACCGGCAACCTGCGCCTCGCGACCAGCAAGCAGCGCATGGATGAGTATCTCAAGTACTGCAGCACCGCGAACACCATCGGTGTGCCCTTCCGCATCATCACTCCCGAGGAAGTCAGGAGTCTCTGGCCGCTGGTGAACCTCGGCGATGGCAAGGACACCGCGAAAATTGTCGGTGCGCTCTATCACCCCGACGACGGCCACATCGCCCCGGCCGACCTGACCCTGGCGCTGCGCCGCGGCGCACGCGCCGCTGGCGCCGAGATCTACGAACACACCGAAGTCACGGGCGTGAGCCGCCGCCCTTCGGGCGACTGGCAGCTGACCACCAGCAAGGGCGACATCATCGCCGAGCATGTGGTGTGCGCGACCGGCAACTATGCGCGCCAGGTGGGTCGCATGTTCGGACTCAACGTGCCGGCCATCCCGGTCGAACACCAGTACATCGTGTTCGATGAGTCACCGCAGCTCGCCGCCTATCGCAAGGGCGGTGGACGCGAACTCGCGGTGCTGCGCGAATCAGATCAGTCCTACTACCTGCGCGAAGAGCGCCTGGGCTGGATCCTCGGCCCCTATGAAAAAGGAGCACCCGCGCGCTTCGCGGATGGCGTGCCTGAGTGGTTCGGCAAGAGCCTGTTCGAAGGCGACCTGGAACGCCTGGTGCCGCATATCGAAGCTGCGCAACGACGCGTACCGGCGCTGGAGAACTGCGGTATCAAGCAGATCGTCAACGGACCGATCTCCTATACGCCCGATGGCAGCCCGCTGATCGGGCCGGCCTGGGGCGTGCGCAATCTGTGGCTGAACGAAGGCCACAGCTTCGGCATCACTGCCGCCGGCGGCTCGGGCTGGCAGCTGGCCGAATGGCTCACCGAAGGCGAGCCTGGCATCGACATGCTCGCGGTCGACCCGCGCCGCTTCGGCCCCTACACCAGCCGGCGCTACGTGGTGGCCAAGAACGAAGAGACCTACGCCGAAGTCTTCACGATTCATTTCCCGGACGAAGAGCGGGTCGCGGCTCGCCCGGCCAAGACCAGCCCGGTGTACGACAAACTCGCGCGCATGGGCGCGGTGTTCGGCCAGCGCTACGGCTGGGAGCGCGCCAACTGGTTTGCTCCCAAGGGCGTCGAGCCACGCGATGTGTGGAGTTTCCGTCGCAGCAACTACTTCCAGCATGTCGGCAATGAGTGCCGCATGTTGCGCGGCGGTGTCGGCGTCATCGATCTCACGCCCTTCACCAAGCATGAAGTCACGGGCCCTGGCGCCGAAGCCTGGCTCGATTCACTGGTCGCCAACAAGGTGCCGGTGAAGACCGGGCGCGTATCGCTGTGCCATGCGCTCACCAAGCGCGGCGGCATCCGCTCCGAATTCACCATCAGCAAGATTGCCGATGGCCACTTCTACGTGGTCAGCGCCGGCGCCGCCGAGCGTTACGACGCCGATCTGCTGCAGCGTCATCTGCCGACCGACGGCTCCGTCCAGCTGCGCAACATCACCACGGCGCGCGGCTGCTTTGTGCTGGCCGGCCCGCGCTCGCGCGAGGTGTTGGCGAAGCTGGTCGATGTGCCGCTCGACAATGCGCACTTCCCCTGGCTCAGCAGCCAGGTGCTCGATGTGGGTCTCGCCAGCGATGTCTATACGCTGCGCGTGAATTTCGTCGGCGCGCTGGGCTGGGAGCTGCACTTCCCGATCGAATACGCGCATCACCTGTTCGATGCCCTGTTTGCCGCCGGCGCCGAATTCGGCATCGGCATGGTGGGCATGCGCGCCATGGAATCACTGCGCATGGAAAAATCCTACCGCATGTGGGGCAGCGACCTGACCCGCGACTACACGCCCTTCGAGGCCGGCCTCGATCGCCTGGTGCGCATGAACAAGGGCGAGTTCATCGGCCGTGCAGCGCTCGAAAAGCAGCTGGCCGACGGCGTGCCGCACCGCTTCATCACCCTGGATGTGCACGGCGTCACCGATGCCGATCCGCTGGGCAACGAACCGATCTTCATTGGCGATAAGATGGTGGGACGCACGACTTCAGGCTATTACGGCCACGTGCTGCAAAAGAGCCTGGCGATCGGCTACGTGAAGAGCGCACATGCCGCGCCCGGCACCGAGCTCTCGGTCGAAATCCTGGGCGAGCGCAAGCGCGCCACGGTCCTCGTGGATTCACCCTACGACACGCAGAACGCGGACCTGCGCGCCTGAGGCGCAGGTATTGCACCTCAGGCAGGGGCGCTTCAGAACATCCCGACGATATTGCCCTTCTCGTCCAGGTCGATCGAGTTGGAGGCCGGGTTCACGGGCAGGCCCGGCATCGTCATGATGTCACCGCAGATCATCACGATGAACTCCGCGCCCGCCGCGAGCCGTACTTCGCGGATGTTCACCACGTGGCCGCTGGGCGCACCACGCAGCTTGGGATCCGTAGAGAAGGAATACTGGGTCTTGGCCACGCACACCGGGTAGTGCGCATAGCCCGCATCCTGCAGCGCGCGGATGCTGGCGCGGATCTTGGCATCCGCGGTGATGTCGGCGGCACCATAGATGTTGGTGGCGATCGCCTTCATCTTGTCCCACAGCGGCAGGCTGTCTTCGTAGAGGAAATGGAACTTGCTGGGCTGCTCGCACAGCCGCACCACTTCTTCGGCTACCTCGGTCGCACCCTTGCCGCCTTCGGCAAAGTGGCGCGCATTGATCACCTTCACGCCCTTGTGCGCGAGGCGCGTCTGCAGTTCCTTGACCTCGGCCGGCGTATCTTCGGCACGCTGGTTGATCGACACCACGCAAGGCAGGCCGAAGCGATCGCGCATGTTGTCGATGTGGCGCTCGAGATTGACGATGCCCTTGGCCAATGCCGCGACATTCTCTTTCGGCAGCTCGGGCACATCGATGCCACCGTGGTACTTGAGCGCGCGCACCGTGGCCACGATCACCGTGCAGGCCGGACGCAGGCCCGACTTGCGGCACTTGATGTCGATGAACTTCTCGGCGCCGAGGTCCGCGCCGAAGCCGGCCTCGGTGACCACGTAGTCCGCGAGCTTCATGGCGCTGCGCGTCGCAATCACGGAATTGCAGCCGTGCGCGATGTTGGCGAAGGGGCCGCCATGGATGATCGCCGGGTTGTTCTCGAGCGTCTGCACCAGGTTCGGCGCCAGCGCGTCTTTCAGCAGCACCGTGAGCGCACCGCTGGCCTTCAGCTGCTGCGCCAGGATCGGCTTCTGCTCACGCGTATAGCCGACCACGATCTTGCCGAGGCGCTCCTTGAGATCGGCGAGGCTCGAGGCCAGGCAGAAGATCGCCATGACCTCCGAGGCCACGACGATATCGAAGCCATCTTCGCGCGGGAAACCGTTGCCGGGACCGCCCAGGCCCACGGTGATCGAGCGCAGCGCGCGATCGTTCACGTCGACGACGCGCCGCCAGGTGATGCGCCGCACGTCGAAGCCGAGCGCATTGCCGTGATAGATGTGGTTGTCAATCAGCGCCGCCAGCAGGTTGTTGGCCAGGGCGATCGCGGCGAAATCGCCGGTGAAGTGCAGGTTGATGTCCTCCATGGGCACCACTTGCGCGAAACCGCCACCAGCAGCACCGCCCTTCATGCCGAACACCGGGCCGAGGGCCGGTTCGCGCAGGCACACCATGGCTTTCTTGCCGATGCGATTGAGCGCATCGCCCAGACCCACCGTGGTCGTGGTCTTGCCCTCGCCCGCAGGCGTGGGCGAAATCGCCGTGACCAGGATCAGTTTGCTGTTCGGTCGCTCAGGGAGCTTGCTCAGATAGTCGAGCGAGATCTTCGCCTTGAAGCGGCCATAGGGCTCCAGGTGCTCCTCCGCGATGCCCAGTCGGTCTGCAGCCATCTGCAGGATGGGTTTCATGCTCGCCTGTTGCGCGATTTCGATGTTGCTTTTCAACCTGCCCCCTAGATGGAACTCGTTCCGGTGCCAGACCCTGAGAGTGAATTTGAGTACGCCGTGGAGCATACGAGTTTACAGGCAGGCACGGGGCATTCAAAGCAGGGTTAGCGCGTATGACAATTAAAGATCGGTCAATCACCACGCCGCGCGTGCCTTGCGGTTCCAACCGGCTTGGTGGAATATACCCCGGGATTACAATGGTTTTTGCGGCGTGCCGTCAGCGGTGCGCCGCCCGCAATCGCGGCGCGCTCACGGCGTTATCCGGTTTCCAGGGGAATCAGACCATGAACTCTAAGATCACTCTTGCTGTCGCTGCCGTACTCGGCGGCACTTCCTTCGCCACCCAGGCTGCCGAGCCAGCCAGTGAATCGGCCGGCGCCAAAGACTCGCTGGAAGAGATTGTTGTTACGGCGACACGCCGCTCCGAGAGCATGCAGGACGTGCCGATCGCGATGCAGGCCTTCACCTCCGAGGCGCTGGCGCAGCTGAACGTCGCCACCTTCGATGACTACGTGAAGTTCGTGCCGAACATCACCACGGCCAACAACGGCCCGGGCCAGAACGAAGTGTTCATGCGCGGCCTGAGCGCGGGCGCCGCAGCCCAGCCAGGGGAGCGGTTCGACCGCGGCCTACCCCAACGTCGCCATCTATCTCGACAACCAGTCCGGCCAGCTTCCCGGCCGCAATCTCGATATCTATGCGGCTGACCTGAACCGCATCGAAGTACTCGAGGGACCGCAGGGCACTCTGTTCGGTTCGGGCGCCGAAGCCGGCGTGATCCGCTACATCACCAATGAGCCCAAGCTCGACGTGACCGAGTCCAGTGTCAAGGCCGGCTACGGCGTGACGGCGCACGGCGATCCGAACAGCGATCTCACTGCCGTCATCAACCTGCCGGTGATCGACGGCAAGATGGCGGTGCGCGGCGTGTTCTACAACGATCATCGCGGCGGCTATATCGACAACGTGCCGGCGACCTTCACCCGCCGCAACACCGACATCGGCATCCACTATGCCGGCTATCCCTCGACCAACGGCATGTGCCCGGATGGCAATTCCGATGGAGGTTCCGGCTTTTGCGTGCCGCCCGGCAGCCCGTCGATCAACAACTACAACATGGCGGCCAACGACATCAACCCGGTGAACTACGTGGGCTTCCGGGCCGAGGGCCTCTACAAGTTCAATGAAGACTGGAACGTGCTGGTTACCCAGAGTTACCAGCACATGGACGCCGACGGCGTGTTCTACCAGCAGCCCAATGCCTCCGACGGTGCGGCGCTCAAGCCGCTGCAGGTCACGCTGTTCAATCCCTCCTATGACCGCGATCGTTTCACCAGCACCGCGTGGACGGTGAACGGCAAGTTCGGCCAGCTCTCGGCGGTGTACACCGGTGGTTACCTGATCCGCAAAGTGGACCAGATCAACGACTACACCAATTACTCGCGCGGCGTGTACGCCGACTACTACCAGTGCTATGGCCCCGGCACCGGCTACGATTCGAGTCTCACCTCGACCTGCTTTTCGCCCAGCGCCGTGTGGCGCTCGGTCGAGCGCAACGAGCACCTGCAGAACGAATTCCGCCTGAGCACGCCGGACGACTGGCGGGTGCGCGGCATCGCAGGCGTGTACATCCAGGACAACAAGCTGTTCGACCAGAGCGACTGGCGTTACAAGACCGTGCCGGCCTGCACCAGCAACGCGACGCCGGGCACACCGGGCAACGGCAACACCGGTTGCTTCTCGCCGATCGGCACGATCCCTGGCACCACGGTGGCCAACCCGGGTATCCGCGACCAGCACAGCTCGTTCTACCAGGACGACGTGCGCGAAACCAAGCAGACCGCGTTCTTCGTCTCTTTCGACTTCGACCTGATACCCAAGGTGCTGACCCTCACGCTGGGCACCCGGCACTTCCAGTTCAAGAACTCCTTCAAGGGCGGCATTGCCGACAGCTTCGGCTGCTTCGAACAGGGCGTGCTGCCCGATGGCTGCCACGATCCGAACTTCAGCTACAACCTGGACGCCAAGAACTATCGCTCCACCGAGTCGGGCTTCAAGAGCCGCGGCAACCTCACCTGGCATATCACGCCGGATGTGATGGTGTACTACACCTTTTCGCAGGGCTTCCGGCCTGGCGGCTTCAACCAGAATGGCGGTGCGCTGCACGCCTATGGCACCGATGGCATCGCGCAATACGCGGTTCCAGACACCTACACTTCCGACAAGCTGACCAATAACGAGATTGGCTGGAAGACCGAGTTCTTCGATCATCGTCTGCAGTGGAACGGCGCTGTCTACCAGGAGAACTGGGACAACGTGCAGGTGGCCTTCTTCGATCCGGGCCTGGTCGGCAACATCTTCTACAACACCAATGGCCAGAACTTCCTGATCAAGGGAATCGAGACCTCGATCGTCGCGCGGCCCGTGCGCGGGCTGACCCTGCAGGCGGCGGCATCGTGGAATCACAGTCGCCAGATCAATTCCCCGGCGCTGATCGACAACAATCCGCTCAGCAACAACTATGGCCATCCGATCAGCGTGAATTGCCAGCTGGATGGCAGCGGTGCGGCGATCCTGCCCTGCGACCAGGTCACGAACCCCTTCGGCCCTCCGGGCTCGCCGAGCGCCAATTCACCACCACTGCAGTACAGCCTGCGCTTGCGCTACGACTGGAACATCAATGGCTACTCACCGTTCGCGCAGCTCAGCGGCACCCACAACGGGCATTCGTATACGCAGGCAGGCTCGAACCCGACGCTGGCGCAGGCCGGAGCCATCAGCACCGGCAGGTTGCGCTTCGAGAACCCGGCCTACACCACCTACGATGCCTCCTTCGGTGTCTCGAAGGACAAGTGGACCCTGACGGTGTATGGCGAAAACCTGAGCGACTCGAATGCCAGCACCTTCGTCAGCACCGACCAATTCATCGTCGCGCAGACGCCGCTGCGGCCACGCATCCTCGGCCTGTCGATCGCCTGCCAGCTCTGACGAGGGCCAGGCAGCAGGGCCAACCAGAGGGCAACAACAGCGAACGCGGTGACGATCGAGCAAGAGGTTCAGCGCACACGTGAGCTGCTGAAAGAGCGGCGCTACGCAGAATGCCTGCGTAGCGCCGACGCACTGCTGGCCACGGTGCCCGAAAATCGCGACCTGCTGTACCTGCGTGCCCAGGCGCAACGCCTGTCGGGCGACGTGGCGGCATCACTGGCCACACTGGACCGGCTCGAGCAGCTGCAGCCCCGCTTCAGTCGCCTCTACCAGGAACGCGGCCAGTGCCAGGTGCTGCTCAAGCAGGCACCGCAGGCCATCGAGGCCTTCGTTCGCGCGGTGACCATCAACCCCGCGCTGCCCGCCAGCTGGAGCATGCTCGAAGGCCTGTATCGCCTCACCGGCCAGGCCGCCAACGCCACCGAGGCGGCCGCGCATGTCGCAACGCTCAAGGCGCTGCCGGCCGAGGTGGTCAACGCCTCCGCGCTGTTTTCCGACGGCGAACTGGCCGCGGCCGAACTGCAGATCCGCGCTTTCCTGCAGGTCCATGGTCATCATGTCGAGGCGATGCGCCTGCTGGCGCGCATCGGCATTGCCCGCGGCGTGTTCGACGACGCCCAGTTGCTGCTCGAGGGTGTGCTCGACCTGGCGCCCGACTACCAGGCAGCGCGATTCGACTATGCGCAGGTGCTCATCGAGCGTCACATGCACCAGCAGGCTCATGCGCAGGCCGAGCAGCTGGTCGCAGCGGAGCCCGCCAATCGCAACTACCGCACGCTCTACGCGATGACCTGCGTGGGCCTCGGTCAGCACCAGCGCGCCATCGAGCTGTACCGCGAGCTGCTGCAAGGCGCCACTCAACCCGCGGAACTGCAGCTCTCGATCGGCCACTCGCACAAGACCCTGGGGAACAACGCCGCCGCCATCGCCGGGTATCGCGCGGCAGCCGCGGCGCGCGCTGACTTCGGCGATGCCTACTGGAGTCTGGCGAACCTCAAGACCTATCGTTTCGAAGACGCCGAGCTGCAGCAGATGCGCGCCGCCGAGTCCGCGCCGGCCACCGCGGCCGTCGATCGCTATCACCTGTGCTTTGCGCTGGGCAAGGCGCTCGAGGATCGCGAGCAGTATGAGCAATCCTTTGAGTACTACGCGCGCGGCAATGCACTCAAGCGGGCCGAATCGCACTATCAGGCCGAAGTCATCGAGCTCAATACGCGGCTGCAGATCGAGGTGTGCACCCCGGCCTTGTTCGCGAGGCACCGCCAGGCTGGCGCCAGTGCCGCGGATCCGATCTTCATCGTCGGCCTGCCCCGTTCCGGTTCGACGCTCATCGAGCAGATCCTGGCCTCGCATTCAGCGGTCGAGGGCACGCACGAGCTGGCCGACATCCCGCGCATCGTGGCGGAGCTGCACGGACGCGAGAGCGATGAGGGCGACCCGCGCTACCCGGCGGTGCTGGCCGACATGTCCGACCAGGATTTCCGGCGGCTGGGCGACAAGTACCTGCACGACACCCGCGTCTACCGCAGCGGGCAGCCGCACTTCATCGACAAGATGCCGAACAACTTCCGCCACGTCGGCCTGATGCAGCTGATGTTGCCGAATGCCAGGATCATCGATGCACGGCGTGAGCCGATGGCCTGCTGCTTCGGCAATTTCAAGCAGCTGTTTGCGACCGGCCAGGAGTTCACCTACAGCGTCGATGATATCGCCCGCTACTACCGCACCTACCTGGAGCTGATGCGGCACTGGGACGCCGTGCTGCCGGGGCGCGTACTGCGCGTGCACTACGAAGACGTGGTGGACGATCTGCAGGGCAACGTGCGACGCCTGCTGGATTTCTGCGGACTGGAGTTCGAGCCGGCCTGCGTCGAGTTCCACCGCACCGAACGCAGTGTGCGCACGGCCAGCTCCGAACAGGTGCGCCAACCCATCTATCGCGAAGGCCTGGACCAGTGGCGCCACTACGAACCCTGGCTGGCACCGCTCCGTGAGGCACTGGGCGATGCGCCAACGCGTTATCGCGAGTAGCGTTGGGAGAGCAACTGTTCGCCCCGCAGTTCAGTACGGCGACTGCACATCCTGCATCGCGACGTACACGCTCTTGATCTGGGTGTAGTGCTCGATGGCGGCGCGGCTGTTCTCGCGGCCCAGGCCCGAGGCCTTGTAGCCACCGAAGGGCAACTCGATCGGCGTCACGTTGTAATGGTTGATCCAGCAGGTGCCCGCCTGCAGCTGCGCCACCACGCGATGGCCACGCGTGAGATCGTTGGTGAAT
This sequence comes from uncultured Gammaproteobacteria bacterium, assembly GCA_963764065.1. Classification (GTDB taxonomy): domain Bacteria; phylum Pseudomonadota; class Gammaproteobacteria; order Steroidobacterales; family Steroidobacteraceae; genus FEN-1191. Next base: position 115,082 of record CAVXRM010000007.1, read on the forward strand.
ACGCCCGCCGACAAGCCGAACTCGGTGTCATTGGCGCGGCGGATGACTTCCTCCTCGCTGTCGAAGGGCAGCACGCACATCACGGGCCCGAAGATTTCCTCGCGCACGATGCTCATGGCGTCGGCGCATTGCTCGAAGATCGTCGGCTCGACGAAACTGCCTTTGGCCAGCGCCCCCGCGGTGCGCTGCGCGCCGCCCACCGCGATGCGCGCGCCCTCTTTGCTTCCGGCGGCGATGTAGCCGAGCACCTTGCGCATGTGCTCGGGTGAAATCAGCGCACCGACCTGCGTCTGCGGATCTTCCGGATCACCGACCTGCAGCGCACGCGTGCGTGCCACCAGGCGCTCCATGAACTGCGGCAGCACGCTACGCTGCACGTACACGCGCGTGCCGTTCGAACAGACTTCACCGGCGGAATAGAAATTGCCGAGCATCGCGCCCGCCACGGCATTGTCGAGCGAGGCGTCGGCAAACACCACGATCGGTGACTTGCCACCCAACTCGAGCGTAACCTGCTTCAATGAGTCGGCGGCATCGCGCATTACCGCCCGACCGGTGGGGACTGATCCGGTCAGCGAAACCTTGCGAATGCCGGGATGACGGGTGAGCAGGCGACCCGTCTCGATCTCGCCCTGCACGACCTGGAACACGCCCGGCGGTACACCCGCATCGAGGTAGACGCGCTCGAGTTCCATGGCACTCAGTGGCGTGAGCTGCGCGGGCTTGAAGATCATGGCGTTGCCGCAAGCCAGTGCCGGCGCTGACTTCCAGCAGGCAATCTGCAGCGGATAATTCCACGCGCCTATGCCCGCCACTACACCGAGTGGCTCGCGGCGCGTATAGCCGAATGCGGCCGGCCCCAGATCCAGGTGTTCGCCCGCAATGGCCGGCGCGATACCGGCAAAATACTCGAGGCATTCGGCGCCGGAGATCACATCGACTACGCTGGTTTCCTGGATCGGCTTGCCGGTATCGCGCGTCTCGAGCAATGCCAGCTGGTCATTGCGCTCGCGCAGCAGATCGGCGGCGCGGCGCAGGATCCGGCCGCGCTGCGCAGCCGTCAGCGCGGCCCATTCGCGTTGCGCCACTTGCGCGCGCTGCACGGCCGCGTTGATCGCGGCAGCGTCGGCACATTCCAGGCGCGCCAGTTCTGCACCGGTAGCAGGGTTAAATGTAGTTATATAATTCATATAGTTATATGAAACAATCTCGCGCGATTTGTAGGGCCGTAAAATGAGGCCGCGCACCGTGAATGGAAAATCATCATGCGGGCGGGATGAGTAAGCGGTCAAGACCACCTATCATGGCCGCATGAGAATAATCGGGGGCGTCGTCAGGGGATCAGCTGCTGCGGCAGGCGTTGCGCTGCATGCGCTGTTGGTGTTGGCGCTGATGTCTGCGCTGCTGCTCGCAACATCGCCGAGTGCGCAGGCTACCGAGTCAACGGGCGTAGTCACGGAGAGCGCGAGCTGCGCCACGGTACGTCTCGCCGACGTCGGCTGGACCGATGTCACCTCGACCACAGCCGTGCTCTCGCAGATTCTCACGCGGCTCGGTTATGAGCCGAAAACCACGGTGCTCTCGGTGCCCGTGACCTTTGCATCGATGAAGAACCGCGACATCGATGTGTTCCTCGGCAACTGGATGCCGGCGCAGCTGCCGAACATCAAACCCTTCGTGGAAGACAAGTCGGTGGAAGTGCTGGGTGCGAACCTGACCGGCGCGAAATACACGCTGGCTGTGCCCGACTACACCTATGCGCAAGGCTTGCACGACTTCGCCGACATACAGCGCTTTTCGACCCAGCTGAACGCTTCGATATACGGCATCGAACCCGGCAACGACGGCAATCACCACGTACTGACCCTCATCAAGCACAATCAGTTCGGCCTTGGCGCCTTTAAACTGGTGGAGTCCAGCGAACAGGGCATGCTGGCTGAAGTCGAGCGCGCCGTGCGCGATCACCGGCCGATCGTGTTCCTGGCCTGGGATCCGCATCCGATGAACCTGCGCTTCACGCTGCGCTATCTCACCGGTGGCGACGACACTTTCGGTCCGAACTACGGCGGCGCCATGATCTATACGGTGGTGCGCACCGGCTATGTGAAGCAGTGTCCCAACGTGGGTCGCCTGGTGGGTAACCTTAAATTCACCACCGCGCAGGAAAGCGAGATCATGACCCGCATCCTCGACGCGAAGGAGACGCCGGAATTCGCGGCCACCGCCTGGATCAGACAGCACCCGCGCGAAGTGAGCGCATGGCTGCAGGGCGTTCTGACCATCGACGGACGCCCGGCCAGCGAGGCGCTGAACCCGGTGGCGCATGCGTCCGGCCGGTCGCTGGAAGAGTGGATCATCAACCACAAGATTCCGCTCGGTGATCGCATCGCCTCACTGATGGACTGGGTGAAGGTGCACGGCCTCGGTTTCTTCAGGGTGGTGTCGACCGTGGTCGCCGGCGCGATCGACGGCCTGACCCGCGCGCTGCTGTTCATCCCCTCGCTGGTGTTGATCGGGCTGCTCACCGTGCTGGCGTATGTCTTGCGCCGTTCCTGGCCGCTGTCGATATTCGTGGCACTCGCGTTGCTGTTCATCCTCAACCAGGGCTATTGGGTGGCGACGCTGGAGACTCTGTCGCTGGTGACGCTCTCGACGCTGACCTCGACCGCGATCGGCCTGCCGCTGGGCATCCTGGCGGCGCACCGCCCGCGCTTCCACGCCGCGCTGCATCCGGTGCTCGACCTGATGCAGACGCTGCCGACCTTCGTGTACCTGATTCCCACGCTGGTGCTGTTCGGCCTGGGCGTGGTGCCCGGCCTGATCTCGACCGTGATCTTCGCGCTGCCGGCGCCGATCCGGCTCACGCACCTCGGCATTTCCAATGTACCCGTGGCGCTGCGCGAAGCCGGTGAGGCCTTCGGTGCCACGCCCTGGCAGCTGCTGTGGAAGGTCGAGCTGCCCAGTGCGCGCAAGAGCATCATGGCGGGCGTCACCCAGTGCATCATGCTGAGCCTGTCCATGGTGGTGATCGCCGCGCTGGTCGGCGCCGGAGGCCTGGGCGCACCGGTGGTGCGCGCCCTGAACTCCGTGCAGGTGGGCATGGGTTTCGAAGCGGGCTTCGCCATCGTGCTGCTGGCGATCGTGATCGATCGCATGACGCGACCGACGGAGCGTCAGTCATGAGCGCCGCGCTGGAATTCTGCGACGTCGACATCCTGTTCGCGCAGAGCAAGGCGGGTCAGAAGAATCTGCCGGCGGCCACTGCGGCGCTGCACGCCGGCGCCACGCGCGCCGAGATCGCTACGCGCTATGGCGTGATCGCAGGCGTGGTCGGCGCTTCCTTGAGCGTACCGCCGGGCCAGATCTGCGTGCTGGTGGGTTTGTCGGGTTCCGGCAAATCGACCCTGATGCGCGCCGCCAACGGCCTGAACCGCGTCAGCAGCGGCAAGGTGCTGTTGCAGGATGGCGCTGCCACCGTGGATGTGGCCAGCTGCGATGCCGGCACACTGCGACGCCTGCGCCGCAGCCGTATCGCAATGGTGTTCCAGCAGTTCGGACTGCTGCCCTGGCGCAGCGTGCGCGCCAACGTCGGCTTCGGCCTGGAACTGCGCGGTGAAAGCCCGTCGCGCCTCAGGCAGATCGTCGATGAGAAACTCGAGCTGGTCGGTTTGTCGCAGTGGGCCGAGCGCTCGGTGGGCGAGCTCTCCGGCGGCATGCAGCAACGTGTCGGCCTGGCGCGCGCCTTTGCCACCGACGCCGACATCCTGCTGATGGACGAGCCCTTCTCCGCCCTCGATCCGCTGATCCGCACCCGCTTGCAGGATGAGCTGCTCTCGCTGCAGGCGCGGGTCAGGAAGACCATCGTGTTCGTCACGCACGACATGAACGAGGCCATGCGGCTCGGCAACCAGATCTCGATACTCGATGGGGGCCGCATCGTGCAGTCTGGCACCGCCACCGACATCGTGACCCGGCCGGCGAACGACTATGTCGCGGCTTTCGTGCAGCACATGAACCCGCTCACGGTGCTCACCGCCACGATGGCGATGCTGCCGCTGGCGCAACTGCATCGCGAACAATCCTCGGTGTGGCTGGATGCGCGTCGCTACTGCAAGGTGGAACTGGATGCAGAGGGTCGTCCTGTCAGCGGCTGGTGCGCCGGCCAGACGCTCACGCTGGTGGCCGATGCCAGTGCGGCACGCGCTGCCACGAATCGCTGCCTGGTGCAGGTGCCCGGGCACAGCACGCTGGCAGAGCTGGTGGAACTGCATGATGCCAGCGGCCAGCCGGTGCTGGTCACCGACGCTTCTGGCCTGATCGGGGTCTGTGGCGCGGAGCAGATCATTGGCGCCCTGACACGCCATCGCCAGACGCAAGCCGCGCCCGCAGCAGCAGTTAGCTAGCTGACTGGCACTACCTAGCGTTGCTGCGTGCGCCAGTTCGGCGCTTCGTAGAACGGCGCGCTGGACGGCGCCAGCGGCGCCTTTCCGCGGATATGATCCGCCATCTTCTCCGCGATCATGATGGTCGGTGCATTCAGGTTGCCGTTGGTGATCGAGGGCATGATCGAGGAATCGACCACACGAAGGTTTTCCAGCCCGAAAACCCGCGCTTCGCTGTCGACCACGGCCAGGGGATCCGCCGCGCTGCCCATCTTGCAGCTGCACGAGGGATGGTAGGCGCTCTCCACTTTGGCGCGCACGAACTCATCGATCTCGGCATTGCTCTGCACCGCGGGCCCGGGCTGGATCTCGCGGCCGCGATAACGATCGAAGGCCGGTTGCGCGAACAGCTCGCGCGTGAGCCGCACGCACTGGCGCATCTCCACCATGTCATCTTCATGACTCAGGTAGTTGAAGCGGATTTCCGGGTGCTCGCGCGGATCGCGCGAGCGCAGCCGCACCCAGCCGCGGCTCTTGGAGCGCATCGGCCCGACGTGCGCCTGGAAGCCGTGCTCGCTGGCCATCGACGAACCATCGTAGGTCACGGCCACCGGCAGGAAGTGATACTCGATATCCGGATACTGGATGCCCGCATTGCTGCGGATGAAGCCGCAGCTCTCGAAATGATTGGTGGCACCGAGCCCGTCCTTGAACAGCATCCAGCGCAACCCAATGCGCAGTTTCGCCAGCGGCGACATGGAGGAATACAGCGAGACCGGTTCGCGGCAGGCCTGCTGGAAATAGAACTCCAGGTGGTCCTGCAGGTTCTCACCGACGCCAGGCACATCACGAACCAGCGGAATGCCGAGCGCATTCAGTTCCGCAGCCGGCCCAACGCCCGAGAGTTTCAACAGCTGCGGTGTGTTGATGGGACCAGTCGACACGATCACGGCGCGACGCGCGCGCACCTGCTGCGTGCCGCCACCGCGCAGGTACTGCAGGCCACAGGCGCGCTGCCCCTCGAAATCTATGCGCGTGACCAAGGCCTTGGTGCGCACCTCGAGATTGCGACGCCCGGTTGCACGTCGCAGGTAGGCATTCGCGGCGCTGGCACGCACACCAGCATCGACCGTCATGTCCATGCGGCCGAAACCCTCCTGGCGAAAACCGTTGATGTCCGTGGTACGCGCATAACCGGCCTGCACGGCCGCATCGAGCCAGGCCTGGTGCAGCGGATTGGCCAGCGTGCCATAGCGCGTACCCAGTGGCCCTTCCCCGCCTCGGTATACATCGCCGCCCGCGGCACGATGCTCGGCGCGCTTGAAGTACGGCAGCACATCGCGATAGCTCCAACCTGCCGCGCCCTGCGTCACCCAGCTTTCGAAATCGAAGGCATTGCCGCGGATGTACACCAGGCCATTGATGGACGAGGAACCGCCGAGTACCTTGCCGCGCGGGGTATGCAGGCTCCGGCCACCCAGGCCGGGCTCGGCCTCGCTGTGGTAGCCCCAGTTGTAGCGCTTGGTGTTCATCGGGATCGCGAGCGCCGAGGGCATCTGGATGAAGATCGAGCGATCCGAGCCGCCGTACTCCAGCAGCAGCACCGTGCTCTGGCCATCCTCGGTGAGCCGATCGGCGAGCACGCAGCCGGCGGAGCCGGCGCCCACGACCACGTAGTCGAATTCCCCGGCCTGTTGCTGCGCGTTCATAGGTTCTCAGCTTACAGCACCGACGCCGTCCGCCGGTTGCCTGCAGTATCGCATGGCGCACCGGGGCAAGCCGACGCCGCAATCAGGTCAGACGCCAGTAGGGGTGCTGACCATACTTGTGTAGGATCGGGTCTGCTTGACTTCACAACGGCCAGTGGCCACGACCAGAGGCGAGTGCCCATGAGCGAGAATCCGGCAGCTGCTGAACGACGCGCGCGCCCCAGCGGCCGCGAGGCCAAGCGTGCGGCCCGTGCGGCCCGCGCCGCGGTTTCGGTGCCCTACATCACCCGCTCCATTCCACGCTACGAGGTGCTCAATGAGGAAGGCCTGGCGCTGATCGAGCGCAATGCGGATACGATCCTCGAAGAGATCGGCATCGAGTTCCGCGATGATCCCGAGGCGATCGAGGTCTGGCGCAAGGCCGGCGCCGATGTACAGGGCGAGCGGGTGCGCTTCGCGCGCGGCATGTGCCGCGCGCTGGTGCAGAAGAGCGCACCGCGCGAGTACACGCAGCATGCGCGCAATCCAGCCCGCAACATCCGCATCGGCGGCCTCAACACCGTGTTCGCGCCCGCCTACGGCTCGCCCTTCATCCACAACCTGGACGAAGGCCGTCGCTACGCGACCATCAAGGATTTCCAGAACTTCGTGCGGCTGGCCTACATGGCGCACTCGCTCCATCATTCGGGCGGCACGATCTGCGAGCCGGTCGACCTGCCGGTCAACAAGCGGCACCTCGACATGGTGTACGCGCACATCAAGTACAGCGACAAGCCCTTCATGGGTTCGGTGACCGCGCCGGAACGCGCCGCCGACAGCGTGGAGATGGCGCGCATCGCCTGCGGCCCCGACCTGATCGACCCCGAGACCGGTCGCCCCAAGACGCTGCTCACCAGCCTGATCAACGTCAACTCACCGATGACCTACGACGCCACGATGCTGGGCGCACTCAAGGTCTACTCGCGCGCCAACCAGGCTGTGATCGTGACTCCCTTCATCCTGGCTGGCGCCATGTCGCCGGTGACGGTGGCCGGCACCGCAGCGCAGACTCTGGCCGAGGCATTGGCCGGCATGGCCTTCACGCAGTTGCTGAATCCCGGCGCACCGGTGATCTTCGGCAGCTTCGCCTCATCGATCTCGATGCAGTCGGGCGCGCCGACCTTCGGTACGCCCGAGCCCGCGCTGGTGCTCTACACGATGGCGGCGCTGGCGCGCCGGCTCGGCGTGCCATTCCGCTCCGGCGGCGGCCTGTGCGCCTCGAAGATTCCCGATGCCCAGGCGGCCTACGAATCGGCGCAGACACTGTTGCCCACCTGCCTCGCGGGCGTGAACTTCGTGCTGCACACCGCCGGCTGGCTCGAGGGCGGGCTGGCGATGGGCTACGAGAAATTCATGATGGACTGCGATCAGGCCGGCATGATGCACACGCTGCTGGCGGGCGTGGATCTTTCCGAGAACGGCCAGGCGCTCGATGCGATCCGCGAAGTGGGCCCTGGCAAGCACTTCCTCGGCTGCGGCCACACGCAGGCGAATTTCGAGAATGCCTTCTACCGCTCGCCGCTGGCCGACAACAACAGCTACGAGCAATGGCTGTCCGAGGGTTCGCAGGACATGGCCCAGCGCGCCAACGCCATGTGGAAAAAGCAGCTGCGTGAGTACGAGGCGCCGCCGCTCGATGTCGCAGTGGATGAAGCGCTGCTCGACTACATCAACCGGCGCAAGAACGCCTTCCCCGACTCCAACGTCTGAACCCGCGCGCCTTGCAACGCAACGCCGCCTGGGCGCTCAGGCGCCCGCCACCCACACGCGCGCATTGCGGAAGATGCGCATCCAGCCGCTGTCGGCGCCCGCCTCGGGCGGATGCCAGGAATTCTGCGCCGTTCGATACACGCGCTCCGGGTGCGGCATCATCACCGTGCAGCGGCCGTCTGGCGTGGTGAGCGCAGCGATGCCAGCCGGCGTGCCATTCGGGTTCGCAGGATAGAGCCGCGCGGCATTGCCGCGCCCGTCGCTGTGCCGGAATCCGACCAGGCGTTGCTGCAGGCAGAGGTCCTGGTCGGTATCGTTGCGGAATTCCGCACGCCCTTCGCCATGCGCCACCGCCACGGGCAGCAGCGAACCCTTCATGCCGGTGAGCAGCACCGAAGGCGAATCGAGGATTTCCACCAGGCTCAGTCGCGCCTCGAACTGCTCGCTGCGATTGCGCACGAAGCGCGGCCAGTGTTCAGCGCCTGGAATCAGTTCACGCAGCAGCGCCATCATCTGGCAGCCGTTGCAGACGCCGAGCGAGAAGCGGTCGGGTCGCGCAAAGTAATCAGCGAAGGCCCGGCGCGTAGCCTCGTGGAACAGGATCGACTGCGCCCAGCCGCCGCCGGCGCCCAGCACGTCGCCGTAGGAAAAGCCGCCGCAGGCCACCAGGCCATGGAAGGGTTCCAGCGTGCGCGTGCCATTCAGCAGATCGCTCATGTGCACGTCGTGCGGCTCGAAGCCTGCGCGTTCGAGCGCTGCGGCCATCTCCACCTGGCTGTTGACACCCTGCTCGCGCAGCACCGCCACGGCCGGGCGCACGCCGCTGGCGATGTAGGGCGCGGCGATGTCTTCCTGCGGATCGTATTCCAGTTGCCAGCGCAGCCCAGGCGCGCTGCCATCGAGCGTCACGGCCTGCTCTTCGTCGGCGCACTCCGGATCATCACGCAGCCGGCGCATCTGCCAGGACATCTCCGACCAGGCACGGCGCAGTTCCGCCCAGGGCTCGTCGACCGTGGCGGCGCCGACGCTGAAGCGCAGGCGCGCATCGGCAATCGGTCGACCGATCACGCGGCTGCAATCCTGCAACTGCTGGGCAATGAGTTCCTGCCAGACTTCGTGCAGGCGCGCGGTAGCCACCTGCAGCACCACGCCGCACTCCTCGCTGAACAGCTGCGCCGGCGCCGGGCCGCGCGCGGCATCGAGTGAAATCTCCAGGCCACAGTGGCTGGCGAAGGCCATCTCGGCCAGGGTCACGGCCAGGCCACCGTCGGAGCGATCGTGGTAGGCGAGCAGCAGATCGCGCGCGCGCAGCGCGTTGATCGCGGCTGCGCAGCGGCGCAGCAGCTGCGGATTGTTCATGTCGGCGCAAGCCCCGCCCTGCGCCTCATAGACCTGCGCCAGCGCCGAGCCACCAAGGCCGTTGCGACCTTCGCCCAGGTCGATCAGCAGCAGAGTGGTCGGACCCGCATCGAGCCGCAGCAGTGGCGTCAGGGTGCGGCGCACATCCGTCACCGGCGCAAAGGCCGAGATGATCAGCGACAGCGGTGCGATCACTTCATGACTGCCGCGCTGGTCGTGCCAGCTGGTCTTCATCGACAGTGAATCCTTGCCCACGGGAATCGCCAGGCCCAGTGCCGGGCAGAACTCCTCGCCCACCGTGCGCACGGCGCTGTACAGCGCGGCATCTTCGCCCGGCTCGCCGCAGGCGGCCATCCAGTTGGCCGAGAGCCTGATCTGGCTGAGATCACCGATGTCGGCCGCCAGCATATTGGTCACGGCTTCGGCCACTGCCAGGCGCGCCGCGGCGGCGGGATCAAGCAAGGCCACGGGCGTGCGCTCACCGATCGCCATGGCTTCGCCAGCGTAATTGCTGTAGTCCGCAAGCGTGACACCGACATCGGCCACCGGCACCTGCCACGGCCCGACCATCTGGTCACGGCTGATCTGGCCACCGACGCTGCGATCGCCAATCGTGATCAGGAAGGTCTTGTCTGCCACCGCAGGCAATCGCAACACGCGGTACAGGGCTTCGCGCAGATTCACATTCCTGAGTTCAGGTCCGCTGCCGGAGGCCGCGGATGGCAGCGCACGCGTAGTGACATCGCGGCGCATGCGCGGTGGCTTGCCCAGCAGGTCGGACACGGCCAGGCGCACCGGCTCATCGCCGAGCAGCGTATCGCTGACCCGCAATTCGCCGTCGTCGGTGATCAGGCCAATGGCGGCAAACGGGCAGCGCTCGCGCTGCGCCAGTGCCGCGAACTGCGCCAGGCCCGCGGGCTTGATGGCCAGCACATAGCGCTCCTGCGCCTCGTTGCACCAGATCTCGAGCGGCGACATGCCGGGCTCGGCACTCGGAATATCGCGCAGTTGCAGCCGTGCGCCACGCTGGCTGTGCGCCACGGCTTCGGGCACTGCATTCGACAAGCCGCCCGCGCCCACATCGTGGATCAACTCGATCGGATTGTCGGCACCGAGCGCCCAGCAACGATCGATGACTTCCTGCGCGCGCCGTTGCAATTCCGGATTGCCGCGCTGTACCGAGGCGAAATCGAGCTCTGCACTGCTGGCGCCACTGCCCACCGAGGAAGCAGCGCCGCCACCGAGGCCGATGAGCATCGCCGGCCCGCCGAGCACCACCAGGTGCGCGCCCACCGAGACCACGCCCTTCTCCACCTGCGCGCGGCGCACATTGCCCATGCCGCCGGCGATCATGATCGGCTTGTGATAACCACGTACGCGCCCGGGCGGATCACCATCCTGTTGCTGTTCAAAAGTGCGGAAGTAACCGCAGATGCCGGGACGACCGAATTCATTGTTGAATGCCGCCGCACCGATCGGCCCTTCCAGCATGATTTCCAGCGCCGTGGCAATACGTGTCGGATAGCCCTGCGATTGTTCCCAGGGCTGCTCGTAACCTGGAATGCGCAGGTGCGAAACCGAGAAGCCCACCAGCCCCGCTTTGGGTTTGGCGCCGACGCCGGTGGCACCCTCGTCGCGGATCTCGCCGCCCGAACCCGTGGCTGCGCCCGGGAAGGGCGCGATCGCCGTCGGATGATTGTGCGTCTCGACCTTGATCAGGATATCGATCGGCTCCTGGCTGGCGCGGTACACGCCGCTCACCGGATCCGGGAAATAGCGCGCGCCATCGCTGCCGGCGATCACCGCCGCATTGTCGCGGTAGGCCGAGAGTACGCCCTGCGGCGCGCGTTCGTGGGTATTGCGGATCATCGCGAACAGCGACTTCTTCTGCGCCACGCCATCGATCACGAAATCGGCGTTGAAGATCTTGTGCCGGCAGTGCTCGGAGTTGGCCTGCGCGAACATCATCAGTTCCACGTCGGTGGGATCGCGCCCCAGGCGCTGGTACACGGCGTAGAGGTAGTCGATCTCGCCCTCGGCGAGCGCCATCCCCAGGCGCTGGTTGGCTGCCACCAGCGCGGCGCGCCCTGCTGCCAGCGACACCCGTTGCAATGGGCGCGGCGTCTCGACGCTGAACAGCGCGGCCGCAGCGGCACTGTCGACGAATACGGCTTCGGTCATGCGATCGTGCAGCACCGTCGCCAGCGTGGCCAGCGGCACCGTCAGCGCGCCATCCAGCTCGTACTGGATGCCACGCTCGATGCGGGCGATGAAATCCAGGCCGCAGACCCGCGCGATATCGGTGGCCTTGCTTGACCAGGGCGAGATGGTGCCGGGACGTGGCGCCACCACCAGGCTCTGCGCCGAATCGCGCAGCACTACACCGGCAGGCATTTCCAGCAGTCGTTCCAGCTGGGCGCGCTGCGCGGCGTCGGGTGGGGAGCTGCACTGGATGAGATGCAGGTAGCGCGCACGCACCGCCAGCACCTGCGGATCCAGGCGTCGCAGTCGTTCGCACAGGCGCGCCAGTCGGAACGCCGAGGCGGCCGGCGCACCAGGCAGCACCAGCACGGCTTACTTCTTCGGGCCGGGTTCGCCGGCCGGAGCAGTATAAAGCGCGCTCGGGAACGGCATGACGTTGCCGCCGCCCTCCAGCGCCACGATCTTGCTGACGCCCTGCTTGCGCACTTCGTCGATACGCACCACGGACTGTACGGGCAGGAAACTGCGCTTCACGCCGGCAAATTCGGCCTTGACGCGCTCCTCGCCCGGGTCGAGCACCACGCTCGAGCGCTCGCCGAATACCAGTTCCTCGATTTCCACGAACCCCAGCAGGCTCCCGTGGCTGATTTTGCGGGCATACACCTCGTAAACCTTGCCCTGGTTCACGAACATAATCTTGAAGATGTGATTGGATGCCATCTGTATAGGATTGCGTCGGCCCGCCGGGACCGGCACGCCTATTATATTGGGTTGACGCCCTCGGCGAGGAAGTGATTGGTGGCGCTACGCCTGACGATAATCAGCGAACAGGTCGGTGAGCTCGGTGAGCGCGCCAGCGTGCTGTTCGGCCCGGAGGGGGGCCGGATCGGCCGTGCCCATGACAATGAGTGGGTGCTGCCGGACCCAAAGCGCTACCTGTCGTCGCACCATGCCCAGATCAAATACCGCAATGGCGGATTCGTCGTCGAAGATACCAGCACGAATGGCTTGTTCCTGAACGATCACGCCGACCCGGTGGGGCGTCTGGGGCCCCAGCCGCTGCGCCACGGCGACCTGCTGCGCCTGGGCGCCTACCAGATCCGGGTCAGCGACGATTCCGCCGTTGGCGTCGATGCGAGCTCCGTATTCGCCTATTCCCAGTCTGCAACCGACGGCAACGGGGAGCGACAGGAGGACATCGGCATCGACCTGAACATCAGTGAACTGCTGGTGACCGATGCGGACCTGAGCAGCCAGCGCCGCGCTTTCGATCCCTGGGGTCAACCGGTGGGCGACTCAGCCCTGCTGCAATTCGATAGCGTCCAGCAGTCCGCAATCCGTAACCCGCGTCCGCCGGCGGCGCCTGCGCCGCGCGCCGCGCCGCGGGCAACGCTGCCAGCCAACAATGGCCACAGCGCTGGCAATGGCGCTGGCGGTACCGGCAAAGGTCTCGATGCCTTCAGCCGCGGCGCGGGCATGAACGCCAGGCAGCTGCCGGCCGAAAGCACCGATCGCCTGCTGAGGTTGGCGGGCCTGCTGCTGCGCGAGGCGCTGGTGGGCATCAAGAACCTGGCGCGCACGCAGCGCGAAATCCGCCAGAGCTCGGGCCTGTGCGCGACCGCGGATGACCCCGAACGCGTAGCGCTGCAAAACCTGCCCGTCGAGGATCTGCTGGCGCGCCTGCTGGTCGGGCATGAGAACCAGCAACTCGATGCCGTGCAGTGGCTGCGCGAGCTGTTCAGCCTTGCCGCGCGCCACGATGCGGCGCTGATGCGCGCGCTGCGCCCGGCGCTCGATGAGTTCACCAAGCGACTGGATCCCGCGGTATTGCCGCCAGGACCGGCATCCACAGAGCGGTTTCGCGGCATCACCGATGCGGCCAAGGGACAACTCCCACACCTGTTCTCCGAATCACTGGCGCGCCACTTCAACGAAGAGATCGTGCACGGGCCTGAAGACGGCTGAGCCCGCGTGGCACTGTTTTTCAGCGCACGAAGATGCGCAGCGCGCCCAGCGGATCGTGCGCGCGCGCGATGCTGATCATGAAAAGATAAACCAGCACCGCAGCCGCAAAGCACGCGGCCCGCGCGCGATAGCTGCGAGCCCGGCGCAGGGCCATGACGCCCAGCACGATGTAGATCACCAGCAACAGCACTTTCGCGGTCAGCCAGGCCTGCTGGAAGGGATACTGGTGCAGCAGCGTCACCAGCATCAGCGCCGCGGTCAACAAGGCGCTGTCAATGGCATAGGAGAGCCAGCGCAGCAGCGCGTGATTGGCCTGCGCCGATCCGGCCAGCATCAGGCAACCGCGCAAAACGAACAGACTGCCCGACAGCAGTACGCAACTGATGTGGAACAGCCTGATCGCAGGATAGAACTCGAGCATCAGGCGCTAGGATAGCTTTCCGCTGTCCGTACGGGGCGCAATCCACAGGCGCAGCACGAACCAGGCCAGCAGCAAGGCGCCGATCGCGAACAGGGTGTCGCCCGGCATGCGCATCCACACCAGCAGGTGCATCAGCGGCCGGCCCATGAATTCGGCGGAACGCGCATACCAGTAACCATGCTCGAGCGCGGCCTGCAGTTGCAGCACGCCCATCGGCAGCAGGGCCAGCAGCGCCATCAGTGCGAGGCCGATGTTGAGCGACAGGAACGACGCGCGCAGGGTGCCATCGCGCCAGACCACATGGGGTCGGAGCCCCCGCAGGCAGAACAGCATCAGGCCGATGCCCAGCATGCCGTAGACGCCGAACAATGCGGTGTGGCCGTGCAGCGGCGTGAGGTTCAGGCCCTGCATGTAATAGAGCGCCATGGGCGTATTGATCAGGAAACCGAACAGTCCGGCGCCCACCAGGTTCCAGAAAGACACCGCCAGGAAGAACAGGATCGGCCAGCGATAGCGCGACATCCACGGTGTCGCCTGGCTGTGCGTCCAGGTCTCGAAGGCTTCGAGGCCGATCAGCGCCAACGGCACCACCTCGAGCGCGGAGAAAGAGGCACCCAGCGCCAGGATGCCGATCGGCGTGCCCGCCCAGTACAGGTGGTGGAAGGTGCCGAGCACGCCGCCGGCCATGAACACGATGGTCGCGAACAGCACGTTGACCGTTGCCGTGCGGGCGCGCACCAGCCCCAGGCGCACGAACAGGAAGCTGATCACCGCGACCGCAAAGACTTCGAAGAAGCCCTCGACCCACAGGTGCACCACCCACCAGCGCCAGTACTCCACGATCGAGAGGTGTGATTTTTCATGCCACATGAGCCCCGCGCCGTAGAACAGGCCGATCGCGATGGTGGACAGGAACAGCAGCCCCGTGATCGAAGCCATGTCGTCCTTGCGCCGCAGCGCGGGCCACAGTGCGCGCCCGACCAGCGTCAGCCAGATCAGCAGCCCCACGAACAGGAACAGCTGCCAGAAGCGGCCGAGATCCGTGTATTCCCAACCCTGGTGCCCGAACCAGAAGTTGTTGGCCAGGCCGAGCTTCTGCATCACCGCCAGCCACTGACCGGTGAACGCGCCGACCACAATGACCAGCAGACAGGTGAACAGGGCATTGACGCCCAGTCGCTGGAAGCGTGGTTCGTGACCGGAGATGGCCGGCGCGATATAGAGCCCGGTCGCGAGCCACGCCGTGGCGATCCACAGTACCGCGAGTTCGGTATGCCAGGTGCGCGTGATCGAGTAAGGCAGGTATTTCCCGATCTCGAAACCGTAGAACTGCTTCTCGACCTGGAAGTGCGCCGTGATGGCGCCGAGCATTATCTGCACCAGCATCAGTGCCATCACGAGCCAGAAATACTTGGCGGTCGCACGCATCGAGGGTGTGATGACGAGATTCTGCAGTGGATCGCTCTCTGGCGGCACGAGCGGCTGCTCCTTGCCGTGGTAGGCCGCGTAGTGCCAGGCCAGCAGACCGATGCCGGCGATCATGAAGATCACGCTGAACACGGTCCACAGGAAGGTGCCGGAAGTGGGCACGTTGCCCACCACCGGGTCATAGGGCCAGTTGCTGGTGTAGCTGGCCTTCGACTGCGGCCGCTCGCTGATTGCCGCCCACGAAGTCCAGAAGAAGAATCCGGTGAGTTTCTGGCGATGTTCGCTGGTGTCGACCGTGCCGTCGCGCATCGCGTAGGTCTCGCGCAGTTGCGCAGTGGCCGGATCGTCGCTGAACAGGCTCTGGTAATGCGCGCTCACCACGCGGATCGCCTGGGCACGATCTTCCGATACGGTAATGGTCTGCGTGGCGGGGTCGTAGGTATTCGGGCGCAATGCATCGCGGACCCGAAGTTTCAGTACTTCCTGGTCGGCATTGGGCAGCATGGCAAATTCCACCTGGTGTTCGCGCTGCGCCCAGATGTCGAGCAGCGCCGTGGTCTCGCGATGCAGCCAGTCGGCGCTCCAGTCGGGTGCGATCAGCGCGCCGTGACCCCAGATCGTGCCCAGCTGCTGGCCGCCGATGCTCTGCCAGACCTGCCGTCCGGTCTCGATGTCATCACGCGTATACAGCACCTGCCCGCTGGCGCTGACCACGCGTTCCGGCATCGGTGGCGCGGAGCGGTACACCTCCCCGCCCATCCACAGCAGTACTGCGAAAGTCACGCTCAGCAACACGCCGAGGCCGATCCATAGACGCTTGGTTTCCGACATTGCCGTGCTCCCTGAGCTTGTTGTCTGCGGCAAATGCTAGTAACGCCGCCACGGCAGCGCCCTGATCCAGGTCAAGCGGCACGGCGTTAGCGGCTCGGGCAGAGTGGGCGCCTAGGTAGTCAACACATTGCGCGCCTGCGCGCGCAGTGCCCGGGGATCGGTGAATGCCACATCGCGCCCGGCCACGCTGATCAGTCCCTGGTCCTGGAATCGCCGCAGCACGCGGCTGACGGTCTCCGCGGCGAGTCGCAGGTAGTTGGCGATGTCGGAGCGCGGCATCGACAGGTGTATCGCACTGGCGGAAAAGCCGCGTGCGGCAAACCGATCGGCAATGCTGACGAGGAACGCGGCCACGCGCTCATCGGCGCTGAAATCGCCGGCCAGCAGCGAGGCGACGCCAATGTCCTTGCTCAGCAGGCGGAACAGTTGCTGCTGGATGCCAGGGATGCGCGCTGCCAGCGTCTCGAGCGCGCGGAAGGAAAAACGGCACAGGTAGACGCTGTCGAGCGCCACCGCGTCGCAGGGGTAGTGATCCGGATGGATGCCATTGAGGCCGACCATTTCGCCCGGCAGATAGAAGCCCAGCACCTGCTCGCGACCCAGGCTGTCGATCAGGCGTGTTTTTACCGTGCCGCCACGCACCGCGAAGATCGCGCCGAAGGGCTCATGCGCGCGAAACAGATGCTCGCCCTCGCGGAACGGACCGACGTGCTCGACCAGGCAGTGCAACGCCTGCAGTGCGGGCTTGTCGACACCCGAGGGCATGCACACGGCGCCAAAGGCACAGGTCGAACAGAACCTGAGCTCATTGCCGTCATCCGGAAACGGTCCACTGTGAGGCGCGGCGCGGTGCACGCCACCATGATAAGCAATCAGACATCGAGCTGCTGGCTCTCCACGACTGGCAGTCGACCGCGATCGATCGCCGCGCAGTATTGCTGCAGCTCCACGGTATTCCTGGTCTGGCAGCTGCCGAAGCGGCTTACCGCGCCCAGGCCCAGGCCCAGTACGTCACAGTGCCGCACAGGCCCGCAGTGACTGGTCACGGTACGCGCCGGCGCAAAATGCTGCGCCAGTGATTGCAGCAGATCTTCGCGCTGCGCGTGCTGCAGTTGCGCGAGACCAGCGCCAGTGAAGCACAGTTCAATGATCTGCCGATCGCGCGCCAGCAATGGCGCGTAACCCTCCATCTCGCGGTACAGCCGCTGCAGGTAGGCCTCACCGCCCTGCCCGGCAAGCGAAACCTGCAGCACGATGTCGCGCGGGATCGGATCCTGGTTGCTGTCCTGGATCGCCCGGCGCAGCGCCGCCTCGCCCGATTCGGTGTTCAGGGCGGACATGGAACTGGCTTCATGTAGCGAGGCTAGGCCCCGGTATGCGGTGGCGCCTTGACGAAGGTCAAGCGCGGGTCCGATTGCAGGGAATTGGCGGAGAGGGTGAGATTCGAACTCACGTGCCGGATTTACCCGACCATCCGATTTCGAGTCGGCGCCGTTATGACCACTTCGGTACCTCTCCAGGATGCACGGGTGGCGAGCTGCTATTCTAGCCGAATCTTGGAGCGCGCTGACTGCCAATGACTGCAAATCGCTGGTGGCCACCCGTTGCGGCCGCACTGGCTGCCGTGCTGCTGGCTGGCCAGACAGGCTGCGGCAGCCAGCCTTCCGGGCTGGCGCAGATCAAGGCGCGGGGCGACCTGCGGATGGCCACGCTCAACGAGCCGACCTCTTATTACCTGGGCGCGCAGGGCCCGCAGGGCTTTGAATACCGCCTGGCCCGGGCCTTTGCCGACAGTCTCGGCGTACAACTCATCATCGTGCCAGCACGCGATCGCAGCCAGCTGCGTGAACTGATCAGCGACGGCAGCGCCGATATCGTCGCCGCACAATTGACCGTGGACGGCGTATGGAAACGGGCCGGCCTGGCCACTGCCACCTACCAGGAAATCAGCCAGCTGGTGGTACAGCGGCGCGGTCACCGACCCACGCAGAATATTTCCGGGCTGAATGGGACGCGGGTGGTAGTGCGCGCAGGCAGTCCGCAGCTCGAGCTGCTGCGCGGCCTGCGCGCCAGCGGCGCCAGTTACCTGGCCTGGACCGAGCTGCAGCGCGAGCAGGCCGATCCACTCGACTGGATCAGCACTGGCGATGCCGACTATGCGATCGTCGACGCCAACGAGTTTCGTTTCGCGCGCCACCTGTATCCGGATGTCTCCGTGGCATTTACGCTCCCAGACCCGCGCACCGTGCAATGGCTGGTGCGGCGCACCGCCCTGGACCTGCGCGATGCGGCCAACGCGTTCTTCGGCGTTGCGCGCGACAGTGGCCTGCTGCAGCTACTCAGTCGCGCAGCCGAAGCGGAATCCAGCGGCTTCGAATACCTGGAAGCGCGGCGCTTCCAGGACGACATCGTCAGCACCTTGCCGACGCTGCGCCCCTTGTTCGAACAGGCCGCCGCGAGCAGCGGCGTCGACTGGCGCCTGCTGGCCGCGGTGGGTTACCAGGAATCGCACTGGGACAGTCACGCGAGCTCGGGCGACGGCGCCGCGGGCATCATGATGCTCACCGCCGACACGGCGCGTTCGGTGGGCGTGAGCGATCGCAACGACAACCGCCAGAACATCAACGGTGGCGCCGCCTATTTCGCGCAGGTGCTGCAGATGATTCCGGCGCGCATCGCCGAGCCGAATCGCACTTGGCTCGCACTGGCGGCCTACAACGTGGGTTACGGGCACCTCGAAGACGCGCGCGTGCTGGCGCAAAGCCACGGCAAGGATGCCGATTCCTGGGCCGATGTCAGCCAGTACCTGCCGATGCTGGCGCAGGAGCGCTGGTACGCACAGGCGCGGCGCGGTTATGCGCGCGGCTGGGAGCCCGTGCGCTTCGTGGAACAGGTGCGCGGCTTCCTCGCGGTGCTGGAATGGTACGGCGACGATCACACGCCGGCGCCCGGCCTGGCGCGCAGCCCCTTCTAGCTCCTGTTGCCGGCCGTCGGCTCGCGGCGCGCGGCAAAAAAATCCTTCAGCAGCGCGCCGCATTCCTCGGCGAGCACGCCGCCAAACACGTCGACGCGATGGTTCATGCCTGACAGCGCAAACGCATCGAGCATGCTGCCCGCAGCCCCGGCACGCGGATCCCAGGCGCCGAACACCACGCGCTGCACACGCGCGTGCACGATGGCAGCAGCGCACATCAGGCAGGGCTCGAGCGTTACATACAGCACGCTCTCGCCGAGGCGATAGGTGCCCAGTGCTTTGGCGCCGGCGCGCAGCACCTCGACTTCAGCGTGCGCAGTCGGATCGCAGGCGGCGATGGGCCGGTTCGCGGCACGCGCCACGATGCGACCGCCACTCACGAGCACCGCGCCTACCGGCACTTCGCCCTGCTCCCGCGCAGCCTCGGCCTGCTGCAAGGCCTCGCGCATGTAGTCGGTATCGAGGCTCAAGGATTTGGGCTCTCGGGCAGCGCTGCTATCAACAGATGCCGCTGGAAGTTCACCGGCAAGCGCGCGAGCGGCCCCTGCACTACGCCCAGGTCCCGATCCGCTTCGTAGTCATGCACGCGATAGCGGCCCGGGCCCAGGCCGCGCAGTTCCACCTGCCCGTCGAATGCCTTGGCGAAGAACGCGTAGTAGAGCCTCTCGCCCTTGCGGATCGCGTGGGTCTCGGGCCGATCGAAGCCGATGTCGTACAGCCGCCCAGGTACTCGCCTTCCGAGAGTCGCTGCTGTTGGTATGTCCTGACCCAGAAGGCCCACTCTTTCTCACGTTCCGGAGTCAGCATCAGCTTCGGATCTTTCTTGCCCGGTGCGCCCGGCCATACGAAGTTGGTGCTCACTACGCCGCCGACTCCCACGGTCGAAGCGAAATCATCGCCGCCTTCGCTCAATTCCACGAAATCGCCGAGATAGGCCACGCCATCGCCGGTGAGCGCTTTGAGAGTCTTGCCCTTGAGGCGCACCTGCCAGGAGCTCTCAGGATCCGAGGCCACCGTCATGTTCATATACGGGAGGTTGAAAAACGAATAGCTGGTGCCGCAGGGACATATCTCGACCAGGGCATTCGCATTTTCCCGGTGCGAGGCGTCCCACACCGCCTTGAAAAATCCGGGCAGGCCTTCGACGGCATCCGTGGACGCAGCATGGCGGTGCGTCGGATTGAAGCAGCGTGGCGCGCCATTGAGATGCTGACCGTCCACCTTGAGCCCATCGAATCCCCATTCGCCCAGTGCCTTGTGAGCAAATGCCGCAGCATCAGTGCGTACCGGCTCATAGGCCGGACACAGATAGTACGAATTCCAATAGCTGATTTTGCGTCGCGCCCCGTCCTGCTTGAGCAGCAGCTGCTCCGGATGCGTGCGCTCAACGGCACTGCCAGGATCCGCCGCCAGCGGCGCCCACCAGAGTTGCGCCTTGAATCCCATGGCATGTATGCGCTCGACCAGCGCCTTCATATCGGCATCGCCGTGCGGGTACTTGACCGGGTTCGGAGTCCAGTCGCCCTGGGCGACCTGCCAACCGTCATCGAGCGTCACCCAGCCAAAACCAAGCTGCTTGACGATGGGGAGCGTGGCGATCACCTGCTCGAGCGTGGCATCGCGACCATAGCCCCAGGCGCACCACAGCGGCTCGAAGGCGCTCGGGGGCGAAGTGGGCAGTTGCACGCCCTGCTTCACCATGTAGCGTCGATAGTCGCTGAGCGTGCTGAAATGATCGCCATGATGCGTGCCCACGAAGGTGCGCAGCGTGTCGATGCTGGCACCAGGGGCCAGCGTCATATGCATGCTGTAGTGCACGCCCAGCGTGGCGCCGCTCGCATCATCGCGCGCGATGGGCAGCGAAACCAGGCGCGGACCGAGTTCCAGCTGGCCCACTGCGATGCCGGCATCCCGCCGCCACACATCGACCACGGGCGTGCCGCCGCCATAGTCGGTCGCATTCATACCCTGGAAATTATCGCGCCTGAAACCTGCCGTCAGCGGCAACACCCAGTCGGGGCGATTCGCGTAGGAGCCACTCTGGTATGACCACAACTCGCCATGATCGTCTTTGCCCGTGGCAACCGCCGCATCAGCCGACGCGCTGATCATATAGGCGCCATTGCTCCAGCCACGAAGTGCCAGCGGAGTCTTGCCGTGATTGGTGTAGCGCACCTGCACTACGGCCCAGCGCGGGAACTCATCGTACAGCGTGACCGCAACGGTCTTCTCAAGCGCGCCCAGGTGGCCGGTCAGTTCGTGCCGACGGCCGCTGCCCAGCTGATCGCTCACGGCTTCCTCGCTGTGATGATCGAACTTGAAATCACGCAGCTCGCCGCGCTCAGTGAACAATGTTTCCGAGGCGGCATAGCCGCCAATGCGGTGCGCAGTGCCGTCGACCAGTGCGCTCACCCGGCTGTGCAGCCGCGCGTCGAATTCCAGGCGTAGCTCTTTGGATTGCAGCGTGACCAATGCCGGACTCGCAGGCGCAGCAGCCGCGCGCGCTGCTGTTGCGCCCATGGTCAGCATAGGCGCACTCAAGAGCAACAACGCCGCCAGTCGCCGCGTGTGGAGTTTCGCAATATTCATCGGGCGCTCCGCGACTGCTGCGGCTTCCAGGCATGGCCAAACAGTCGTTCGGCATTGCGATAGTACAGTTTGTCGATGACAGCGCGCGGCAATTCCAGCCCCGGTACAGGCTCGGCGAGTTCAGCCACTTTCTGTGTCTCCCCGGTGTTGAAGTAGCGCCAATCCGAGATCCAGCGCCCGTGCGCTTCCTTGCGCAGCGTGTTGTCGTCGGCCGCGGCATCCTGTGTCAGGTCGGTGCCATACAGCAGGCGATCCTGGTACTTGATGAAGAAGGCACGCACCGCGGCGTGATCGCGGTTTGACTGGTATTGCACCTGACCCATGCGTGCCGCCAGATCGACCTGTGCCAGCGGGTAGCGGTCCAGGAATTTTGCGAGCTCCGCGAAACTCCACTCCAGGCTGGCGAGGTGCGCACCCATGAAATGCAGCTGCGGATGGCGCGCCAGCATGCGATCACGCGCCGCCATTTGCGCCTCGTACGAGGGCAACTCGGGGTGCAGGAACATGTGGTACTGCGGATGCTCCTGAAAATACTCGCGGTCATTGTTGACCGTCATCTGCTCGAGCGGCAGCCAGCAGTTGTGCGGCTCGCCCTGATGACCGATCAGCACCTTGCCGCGCTGGCGCACCTGCTCGAAGATCGCATCGAAGCGCGCGTCATCGATCATCACCAGCTGGCCGGCACGATCGCGAAATTCCATGCCGATGTTCTTCCAGACCTTGATGCCCACGGCGCCCGCGGCGAAAGCCGCGTCGAGTTCGCCCTGCACCCTGCCCTGCCAGCCCGCGTCATCCCAACCCTGCATGGAGAAGGTGGCGGCGAAGGCCACGATCTCGGGGTGCTGGCGCACATGCGCGCGCGCCAGAGACAGCTGCTCCGGCAGCGGCGGGAAATCCGGATAGTCGACGTTGATGGTGAGCAGGCGGAAGCCATCGGCGCGCGCCTGTTCAATGAGCGCATCGGAACCTGAGTTGATGTGCACGTGTACGTCGATCTTGGGCTCGGCGGCGAAGTCGGCCTCGCTGTAGCGGGTCGGCAGCTGGGCGCAAGCCGCCGGCAGCAACACCAGCAACAGGAGCGGCGTATAGCGTGCGTACTTCATGTTTAGCCCTTCTGGCGCAGCCGCTCAACCGCGCCTGCGGCGAGTGGCTGGCGATGGATGCGCGCTGCGTACAGGGCCGCGCCGATGTCCGGCGGCAGCAGGGGCTCGCGTAGCTGGTAGCTGGGCCAGCGCGCCGCGAGTGCAGTCGCAAGCCGGGGTTGCAGTATCGCACTGGCGTTCGCGAACACACCGCCCGAATACGACACCGGCACGGGTTCCCCGGCCTGGTAACCCAGGCGCTGGCGGGTCGCATCGACCAGGCCAGCCAGTTCCTCGGCAGCCTGCGTGAAGATCGCGCCGGCCTGTTGATCGCCCATGACCGCGGCTTCATGCACCAGCTTCGAGAATTGTGCCAGCGCCGAGCGCTCGGCGCCGGCCTCGCCGTAGACACGCGCGCACAGGTCGAGGTCGTGATCGAGCGCCAGGCGCGCGTTGAACAACTGGTGCAGCGGGCCGCGCGGCAGGCGGCCATCGCTCATGCGCGAGTAGACGTTGAGTCCGCGAATGGCGATCCAGTAGGCCGAGCCCTCGTCGCTGAACAGTTCTCCCCAGCCGCCGCAGCGTGCCGCCATGCCGCCGCGCTCGCCGTAACTGATCGAGCCCGTGCCGGCCACGACACTGATGCCATCGACGCCGCCAAGCGAACCCGACCAGCCGCACACCATGTCGTTCCCGCAGCGATAGCGGCCTTCCGGCAGGCAACCCGAAGGTAGCGCATCGAGCGCGCTGGCCACGGAGGAATCCTCGCCGTAAGAAGGCAGGCCGAAGAATGCGAACTCCACTGCGCTGGCCGGCACGGCCGCCTTGGCCAGCAGCGTATGCACGGCCGCGTGCAGCAGGCTGCGCACGCTGTCCATGCCGGTGGCGACGAAGTGCGCGGCGCCGGCCAGGTGTTGTCCCAGCACGCGGCCATCGCGGTCTATCAATACCAGCGCGGTCTTGGTTCCGCCCGCATCCACTCCCAGGAACATGATCGGCCTCCGTACCTAAAGGGAATGGATCGTCACGCCGCGTACCACCCGGTTCACGGTGCCGGAGGCGCTGGGCTCATCGGGCTTGTTGCCGAGCTGTAGCGCGCGGTGAAAGGCGTAGAGCTGCGCGCACATCACAAATGGAAATGCGAGTTCCCAGTCTGCCGCTGCGTCGAGGCCGGGCACCTGCAGCCCATTGCCGACCGTCTCACGATCCTGCGCTTGCGCGCTGATGGCCAGCACCGCGCCGGCGCGCTGGTCCTCGCGCAGCTCGCGCAGCAGATCCAGGTCATAGCGGCGCGTGTAGGGGTCATTCGACAGCAACATCACCAGCAGCGTATCGGCCGTCACTATGGTCTTGGGACCATGCCTGAAG
The DNA here is from genome assembly GCA_963764065.1 of uncultured Gammaproteobacteria bacterium. GTDB lineage: Bacteria > Pseudomonadota > Gammaproteobacteria > Steroidobacterales > Steroidobacteraceae > FEN-1191. The sequence goes on from CAVXRM010000007.1 coordinate 139,141, forward strand.
CCCAGCGGCGATTCGTAAGTGGCCACCACCCGGCCATCAGTCAGTTCCAGCAGTTTCAGTGCCGCCTCGCGTGCGATGCCCTTGAGCGCATTGCTGCCGAGGTATACGACGCGCGAGTAGTCGTGGGCGGCGAGCGCACGCAGCGCGGCACCCTGGTTTGCCAGCAAGCCGTTCGCGGCAGCGCACAGGCGCCCCAGGCCCTGCTGCTCGAATGCGGAGCCACCGACGCCAAATGCGAGCAACGCGGCCAGCATCATCGAGGTGTAACTCGAGGTCATGGCGAATCCCAGATCGTGGGTCTCGGGCGGCATCAACAACGCCAGGTTGCGCTCACGGCCCTGGCAGCGCCGGTACAGCGTGCCCTGGTCGTTGCAGGTGATGATGAACTGGTGGCATTCCGCCAGCAGTCGCTCGGCCAGCTCCACGACGGCCACGCTCTCGGGGCTGCCACCTGAACGACCGAAGGAGACCAGCAACGTAGGCACGTTTGGCAGCAGGAATTCATGCGGACCGGACAGCAGATCGGTAGTCGGGATCGCCAGCACCTGTCGCCCAAGACTGCGCGACAGGGTTGGCGCCAGGCATTCGCCGATGAAGGCGGAACTGCCGGCGCCCGTAAGAATGATGCGCAGCTCCTGCCGCGCGAGCAGCGGCTTCAGGAAGGCGTCGAGTTGTGTGCGGCGTTCACGCACTGCGGCAGCAGTGCGCGCCCAGGAACCCGGCTGCTGTTCGATCTCGCGCGCCGTATGCAGTGCACCGCTGGTGCGCAGCGCGGACTCCTCAAGCTGCAGATGCATCATCACTCCTTGAGACGCTCTGGCCGCAGGCCGCTGCGTATTGCCCGAGCACCAGACCGACATGATGCATCGCCAGCTCGCGGGCATCAGGCTTGATGCGCCCTTCACGCACCGCCTGGTAGCCGGCAGGCAGGTACTGGCTCAGCAATGCCAACGGTGGCGCACGTTCGCCGAAGTTTACCAACATGCGCTCGAGCGCGGCGGTCACTGCCGGCTGCGGCCAGTAGTAACGGATGCGATCGCTGAGACTGTACTGCCAGTCGAGTCGCAGCTGCGCACCGCTGCTGCTGTAATAGCGTTGCCAGTAGCGCGGATCGGATTCCATGGCCTTGAGTATGATCCTGCGCAACCCGGAGGCGCGCTCACTCCCCAGCAGTTCAGTCTCGATCTGATCGAGCGCGAACAGCGCCTCGCGTAACGCAAAGCTCAATGCCGGCCCCACTTTCAGGATGGCAAAATGGCCGCGCACCAGCGCCCTTAGCTTGTCCGCCGTCTGATAATCGGTGGAATGCGCCTCGTACAGCATCTGCTTCTGCGTCGCGACCACGGCGCTCAGTTCGTGCACGCGCCCAGGCTGGAAATCCACCACTTGGTAGTGATCGAACTCGACGCCGGGCTGCACGACCAGACCTATCACGCGCGACCAGGCGTCATGCAAGCCGACTTCATCAAAGGCGCGGCGGTGCGCAGCAATGGTCGCGGCCGCAGCCGCAGGAGCAGTCGGAGTCAGTTCATGCAATGCCTCGTGCGCACCGCCAGGTACGGGCACCTCGGTGCCGACGACGTACACCGGCGCTTCGCCGCCCGCCTGGCGCCAGGCCTGCTCGGCGATCGCGCACAGGCGCGCGGCGCGCGCCGCCACCGTGGAATCGCTGAGCGGCAGCGGATCACCCGCACAGGACATCGAACAATCGAGGTGGATCTTGCGAAAGCCGGCGGCGACGTAGTCGGCGACCAGGCGCTCGGCATTGCGCATCGCCGTTTCCGCCGACAGCTGCTGCCAGCAGTTCGGGCCGAGGTGGTCGCCGCCGAGCATCAGTTGCCCAGGCGGCAATCCCACGCGCGCGGCAAGCTCGTGCACCAGTCGCGCGAAGTCGGCCGGACGCATGCCGGTATAGCCACCCTCCTGGTTGACCTGGTTGGAGGTCGCCTCGATCAGTGCGGGGCTGCCCTGCTGTTTCGCAAAGCGCAGTGCCGCCTCGATGATCAGGGGATGCGCGCAGCACACCGAGTAGATGCCCACAGCCTTGCCCGCCTTGTGCCGAGCGATGATCTCGAGCAGGCTTTTCATGTGGCGATCTGCACCTGCACGCCGGCAGCGCTTAAGGCTTCGCGCACATCATCTGGAATGCCGGCATCGGTGATCACGCGCGCAATGCGTTGCGGTTCAACGATCTTGTGCAGGCACAGGCGATTGAACTTCGAGGAATCCGCGACCACGATGATCTCGCTCGCTGCCTGGCACATCAGTCGATTGAGCAGCGCCTCGGGCTCGAAGTGGGTGGTGATGCCCTTTTCGATATGGAAGCCGTCCGCTGCCAGGAACAGCTTGTCGACGTGCAGGTCGTGCAGCGCCCGCTCGGTCTGCATGCCGTAGAAAGACAGGTTCTTGCGGCGCAGGGTGCCGCCGAGGAATACCAGCTGCACCGACTCGTGGGTCGACGAGCTCGTTCAGGATGCCGACGTCGTTGGTCACTACGACCATCGGCTCGGCCGCATGCAGGTGGCGCGCAACCTGGAGTGTCGTGGTGCCGGAATCGAGCAGCACCGACTCACCCGGCGCAATCAGTGCCGCGGCCGCACGGCCGATGCGCGCCTTCTCGGCCGCATACAGCTTGCGCTTGATGTCGACCGCATTCTCGTTCGGCAACTGCGAGCCGATGCGCAGCAACGCGCCACCCGAGGAGCGCGTGCAGACGCCGCGCGCATCGAGGAAGTTGAGATCCTTGCGCAGCGTCTGCGTCGAGACCCCGAACTGGTCCGCCATCGAGGGAATCTGCACGCTGCCCTGCTCGCGCAGCATGCGCGACGATGCGCTCGCGGCGTGCGCTGGTGTCGCGGCGGACGATGGCGCGGCGCATGCGGATCACTGCCCGCCGCCGCAGCGGCTTGCAGGCTCGGGCTCGATCGCCAGCAACACGGCCGCCAGCCAGCGCCAGCACGATGCCGGCAATCTTGGTGGCGGTAGGCACCGCGCCCAGCAGCACGATCGCCAGCACCGCGGTGATCAGCGGCGCGCCGGCGTTGGTCAGCGGCGAGACCACGATGGCCTTGCCGTAGCGGAACGCGTATACCAGCGTCAGCGCGCCGACAGCATTCAGGATCTGGATGCCGGCCGCCAGCCACGGACCCTTGGGACCCCAGTTGATGGCGCACTGAAGTCGGTCATCGCACACCGCCACCGGCACCAGCAACAGGCCGCTGACCGTCATGTAGAAGAAGATGCTCTCGGCGCTCATGGTCGCGTTGGCCAGCTTCATGAAGAAGCCCTGCACGCCCCAGGCGATGAGCACACCGAGGGCCAGCGCAGAACCACAGCTCGCCAAAGCCGCTGCCGCCTGCAGCGCACCGAGTAATCGAACAGTGGCAGCGAGCACAGCGCGAGCACGATGCCCAGCGCGCCGAGCTTGCCGGTGCGCTCGCGCAGCAAGCTCGAGCGACATCACGATGGTGACCACCGGCGAGAGCGAGATGATCGGGAAGATCAGGTAGGTCGGCCCGATGCGTACCGCGTGGAACAGCAGCATCTGGCCGCCTGCGCCCAGCAGGCCGATCAGCAGGCCATAAGTGATCGAGCGTGCATCGAACTGCAGCCGCCAGCCCACGCGCCGCAGCGCGTACAGCGCTGGCGGTATCATCGTCAGGGCCCAGACGCAGTAGATCAGCGTTTCCGGGAAACCATAGTTGGCGGGCAAGCCGGTGAATGCGCCCCAGACACCCCAGAACGCGGTCGTAACGAGCGCGTAGATCAGCCATGGTCGCGAGATCATCGATGCTGCCCTCGTTGCATGATTGCCGTTATAGGCGAAACATCATTAAGTTTCAATAGTAATCGTTTTATACAGACCAGCGACATTTCTCGGTCATCATTGGCCCTGATCTGGGGTGCATTATCTCTAAACGTTACTCTTGAATCTAATCTGTCTTTCGTTTAATTTCCAAACCAGCACAAGCCCTGGCTGCCCGGCCATGACGTGGAATGGCAGACCGGCGCCACGAGATCGCAGAGGGAGAATCCGATGACCACGAAAATTTCACGGCCGCAATCCGCGCGGCGCCGGTGATCTGTGCGACACTTGATCGGGATCGCGCTGTCCGCTCCCGCGCTGTCCGCAGACGGCCAAGGCCGATGCCTCCGCGGCCAAGCCCGCGGATAACCTGGAGGAAGTCGTCGTCACCGGCCTGCGGGCCAGCCTCGAAAAATCGCTCGATATGAAGAAGAACGCCGGTGTAGTGCTGGACTCCATCAATGCCACTGGAATTGGGTCGCTTTCCCGACGCCGACGTCGCCGACTCGCTGACCCATCTGCCGGGCATCACGATCACGCGTACCACGGGCGGCGAGGGCCAGAAGATCAAGCATGCGCGGCCTCGGACAGCAGCTACAACCTGGTCACGCTCAACAATCGCATGCTGGCCACCGACGACGACGGCCGTGACCTGGCGTTCGACGTGCTGCCCTCGGAAGTCATTTCCGCAGCCGACGTGCTCAAATCACCGCGAAGCCTCTGCGCTGGAAGGCACCATCGGCGGCACTGTGAATCTGCGCACTGCCAGCCCCTTCGACAATCCCGGCCTGCACGTGGGCGCACACGTCGAGGGCGACTACAACTCGATGACGAAGCTCTACGGCAGCAAGTACTCGGCATTTGTTTCGAACACCTTTGCCGACCGCAAAGTCGGTTTTCTCGTCGGCGCGGTGGTCTCGAACAACAAACAGCGCAGTGACTCCCTGAGTTACAACACCCAGGCAACTGCCGGACCGCTGGACTACCCCTATACCGGACTGGATCAGACCGTTTTGCCCTGTTGCATCGCGTTTGGTTCGATCTACGACACTAAAAAGCGCGATGCGCTGTCGGGCAACCTGGAATGGCGCCCGACTGACGCTTTCACGCTGGTCGCGGACGCCTTGTGGACCCGACTGCGCGACCCGCAGCGGGGTTACAACCACGCCTACTACTTTCCTACCGACTCGGTGGGCACCGGGTGGAGCAACCCCACGATCGTCAACGGCCTGGTCACCGGAGTAACCGTAAATAATTTCCAGCCGGAGATCGTCAACAATACTGTCGATCGTAACGTCGACACTTCGCTCTTTGGCCTCAAAGCCACCTGGAAGCCCACTGAACGCTGGGCGCTCGGGCTCGATATCTATCGCTCAACGGCCAACCGGCCCGAGGGCGGGAACGATACTTTCGTGACAGCGGGCCTGGTCACCGATCAGACGATAGCGCCGGACACGCTCATACTCACGGATCTGCCGCATAGCCTGCCGAGCTACAATATCCTGATTCCACCGAGCCAACTCGGGCTCGCTGCCTGCCCCGGCAATACCGCCAGCACCACCAACCCGGGCCAATGCTCGTATGCAGCATTGCTCAATTCCGGAGCGCTCAATGACAACAAGTTCTGGTCCACTCACTACGACGCGCTCAGTGGCACGACGATAAACGACGCAGTAAAGAACATTGCCTTCGATGGCTCGTACGACGCCAATGCGGGGGTGCTGACACGCATCAAATTTGGATTTGGCGAAACCCAGCGCGAAAAGTCGAAAATCGACGTCAGCAACGACTGGACCAACGGTTCCGGCCAGTACGGTTCGCTGTACCTGACCGCAGGCGGCGCCATTCAGCCCAACCCCTATTCGTTCGGATCGCAGGGCTTCAACGTGATTACGATGATTCGCCCGCCCAATTTCATGCAGGGCGCCGGCGGCGAATTTGCAACCACCCTGCCGCAGTTGGATGTGCAACAGCTGCTGGCCTTCATGAAGAGTCTCGACGGCAAGCCCAATCCCCAGTTCTGCACCGCGCTCCCATGCACGCCTGATCAGCTGTTCAACTTCGCCAATACACTTCCGCAACCCAACCCTGCCAACTCCTACGACGTGACCGAGAAGACCAGTACGTTTTATGTCGAGACCCAGCTCGCTGGCAACAACTGGTCGGGCAACATCGGGGTACGCGTGGTGCGCACTACCACTGCGGCTGGTTACGCGCAGACAATACCCGTTTCGCTGTGGACCAACGATCCCAATGCCTCCACGGTGACTTACACGCTGCAGTACTCCGGAGCGACGTCGGTGACCTCGCACAATACGTACACGCTGGCACTGCCCTCGGCGAACCTGGCCTATTGGCTGATTCCGGATCGCCTGCAGCTGCGTGCCGCGTTGGCTGAAACCATGCGGCGTCCAAACCTCAACGAGCTGGCGCCGAATTCCACCAACAATGCCATCAACGGCGAGCCAACCTTGAATTACAGCGGAACTGCAGGCCTGAAGCCGGTCAAGGCTACCCAGTTCGATCTGTCGCTGGAGTGGTATTACCAGCCGCACTCAGCGCTCACTGTCGGTCTCTACGGCAAGAAGATTCGCGACGACATTTTCACGATTTACACGCCCGATGTGGATCTGGGCACGATCAAATATGACGGCGGCCCGCCGGGCACCGTGCAGGGCGTGCCCTTCCTGTGGAATATCACGGCCCTGGGCAACAATCCGGCCACCAGCTCGATTTCGGGTGTCGAGCTGACCTGGCAGCACATGATGGACAATGGTTTTGGTATCCACTTCCAGTACACACATACGCACAGTGGACCGATCAACAGTGCGCCGCCGACCACGGTCTCGGTCTCACTGATCTACGACAAGGGTCCGCTGAGTGCCGACATCAACTGGGACCACACCGCCAGCTATGACGTGTTCAGTGGCGAGAGCACGGAAGTACCGGGCTGGCCGGCAGTCGCCGATTCCTTCTCATGGCTGACCGCGAGCGCCCATTACAAGTTTGGGCGCGGCTTTGAAGCCTATATAGATGGCAGAAACCTCACCAACGAGATTTCACGCAGCTACCTCAACGGCAATCCGCTGCTGCCCTGGTCCAGCGGCTCCCAAAGCACCAGCGCGGTGGGCAATGGCTACGCTTCCTATGGCCGGATGTTCGTCCTCGGCCTTGCGTATCGCCACTGAGCTGGCACGCATAGTGGAGTGGCCACACTGAGAGCGTGCGTGGCTGCGGGGTTAAGTGTGCTGCTTTGCAGCGCGCTGATCAGTAGCCCCGCGGCCGCGGGACAGGGCTCGCATGGCGTGGATGAGGGCACCATCGAGAACGCCGCCCTGCTGGTACGCGCCGAGTCCAATAGTGGACTGTACGCAATTCGAATGAAGGGGCAGCCGGTAGCCATTCGTGCCGGTATCGCTGCTCAGGTGGATCACCACTGGTTGCGTTCCAGAGACTATCCGCGACATCTGACGGTTCGATCATCGTTCACAGACGAACTGGGTGCTGGCACCGAACTGGTCACCACACACTCTGGCCTGGCAGGAGCTCCAGAGCTGGTGGGCGTCACGCGACTGCACACGGCTCCGATGTTCGTGGAGGTTGCCGCCAGCGTTCACAATACAACGGGTCGGTCGCTGGCAGTTCAAGCCATTCGCACCTTCGACGCGGTTGGCAGCCCTGTGCTGGGTCTCCATGCGCCCGACTCGTCGATCCGCGTGCTCTCAGACAGCTTCAGCGAGGATCGACCCAGCATGACATTGCAGGACCTTGGCGCTGGCGGCACGAAGGTTCACACCGGGGTGGGCAGTCAGCTGCTGTTCAACCGAGCCAGCAACCAGGGTCTGTTCCTGGGGGCGCTCACCTCGAACCGGTGGCTGACAGTGCTGCGGCTGCACGTAGACCCGCGCTTGCGCAAGGTGACCTCCTACGAAGTCGATTCCACCGGCACCACGGAAATCATGAAGGATTTCGTTCTGAGCGCGCCCGGACCGCGCGCAGCCGAGCCGGTCGAATTGAGCTTGCCGGTAAATCCTGGCGAATCGCTGGCGTCGGAGCGAATGATGATTGGCCTTGGACCCGACTACCACGCGCAACTGGAGCGATATGGCGAACTGATCCGCCTGCTTCACCACGCGCGCGTGACGGCCCCAACGCCGATGGGATGGTGGAGCTGGACGGCTTATTACCATGGCCTCAATGCGGATACGGCCCTGACGAATGCCGAGTTCCTGGCGCAGCAGTTGCTCGGCTTTGGCTACAACTACTTCCACATCGATGAAGGCTATGCCTACGCCCGCGGTGAATACACGAATCCGGACGCCACGCTGTTTCCGCAGGGTGTGGCCGCGGTGGACTACCAGGTGCGGGGCCTGGGGCTCACTCCTGGTATCTGGACCGCGCCATTCGAGGCTTCCCGGCGCTCATGGCTGTACAACGACCATCCGGACTGGCTGGTGCGCGATGTCCATGATGCCCCCATCCAGATCGCGGGACCTGACGCCAACGAGACCGTATACGCACTGGACACCACGAACCCGGGCGTGCAGGACTACCTGCGCAAGACCTATGCGACCTTGGTCAACGACTGGGGAATACGGTATATCAAGCTGGATTTCATGGACGATACCGCCATCGAGGGCCATTACTTCCGCCCCGATACCACTGCCCTTGAAGCGCAGCGCATCGGCTTGCAAATAATCCGCGAAGCCGTGGGCGAGCTGGTACTGCTGGACAAGGATGGCAGTCCGATGCTCAACCCTGTCGGCATCGTGGATATGGGCCGCACCTCCTGTGATACCGGACACACCTTTCAGGCCACCAGAGAGGCCGCCCCCGGGATTGCTGCCCGTTACTACATGAATCGCAACTTCTTCATCAACGACCCTGATGCGTTCGCGGTTTCACGGCAAACCATACCTGAACAATCCTGGCACGAGAGCCAGATTCCCATCACGCTGGATGAAGCCCGGGCGTCGATTGCGCTCTCAGCCATTTCAGGTGGCATGTTCGAGATCGGCGACGATTTACCCACCTTGCTGGCTGATCCGGATCGCATGGCGCTGCTGAAGAATTCCGACCTCATTGCCATGGCGAAACTCGGACGGGCTGCGACGCCCGTCGACCTCATGACCTATGCGCCGGCCGATGGCATGCCCAGCGTCTTCCTGCTGCGCGAGGACACGCGGCAGGCCGTACTAACTCTATTCAACTGGACCGACAAGCCACGCCACCACACTCTGGCACTCGCTGATCTCGGATGGACTGGCGCACGTGACACGCTGCTCGTGGACGTCTTCGATTCACGGAGCGTGACCAGCCTCGACGCAGGCACATTGTCAGTCGAGCTGCCTGCGCATTCGGCCAGAATCTACAAGTTGATTGACAGGGCCATGCCGGCAATGGCACCGCAACTGCGCATCAGTATCCCGACAGATGCCAGATCCGGAGTCGCCGTCGGGCTTACTGCACAGGACGCGGGGACAGTACCCGCACTCGCCTATCGCTGGGATTTTGGCGATGGCACCAGTACGATCGGCCCGATCGTGTCCCATGCCTATACGCACGCCGGAGAATTCACTATCCATCTGACTGCCGAGGGCGTAGATGGCATACCGTTTGAGAACAGTTGGCCCATTCGGGTGAGTGGCACGATAGATACGGAGTTCAACGCGGAGGCGAAGTCGCGGTTCCTGCCCGTGCACTAATCTCGCGCTATTCGCATTAGAATGGGTGCAGCCGCAGGGAGGTATGTAGATGCTGCACTTTCGTCCGCAATTTGCTCTGGCGCTGGTCTTGTCAACAGCCTGGCTGTCATCACCGTTGGCAACCCAGGCCGCGGAAGCCGACAAGGGAGAGGCGACCAAGGCCGACGCCGCGCCGACCAAAGACGATGAGTTCAAACTCCCGCCCTTCCCCGCCGATCGCACCGTGGCGCAAACCATGCAGATTGGCGGCCGCGCACTGAAATACGATGCCACCGTGGGCTCACTCCCGGTGACCGATGAGAAAGGCAAGGTCATCGCCAACGTGATGTTCACGGCCTACACGCAGCCTGGCGCCGGCCGGCCGGTAACCTTTGCGCTCAATGGCGGACCAGGCGCCTCCTCCGTGTACCTGAATCTCGGTGCGCTGGGCCCGAAGCGGGTGCAGTTCGGCGCCGAGGGCAACAGTCCCTCGGATCCGCCGCAGCTGGTCGACAACCCGGGCACCTGGCTGGATTTCACCGACCTGGTGTTCATCGACCCGGTGGGCACGGGCTTCAGCCACGCGCTGGTGAAAGAGGACGAAGCCAAGAAGCGCTTCTATGCGCCAAAGGCCGACGTCGAGTATCTCTCGCGCATCATCTATGACTGGCTGGTGAAGAATGAGCGCCTGCAGTCGCGCAAATACCTGGTCGGCGAAAGCTATGGCGGCTTTCGCGCGCCGCGCATCACTCACTTCCTGCAGACCCGCCTCGGCGTAGCGCTCAACGGCGTAGTGCTGGTCTCGCCCTATCTGGACCCCACGGCCTCAGGTAGCGGCGATCTGTCACCCCTTCCCTGGGTGCTGACGCTGCCCAGCATCAGCGCGGCCAATCTCGAACGCCAGGGGAAACTCACGACGGCGGCGATGAATGAAGTCGTGAACTACGCGCGCACCGACTACGTGGCCGACCTGCTGCGCGGACGCTCTGATCCGCAGGCGATCGAGCGCATCGTCAAGCGCGTCACGGAACTGTCGGGGCTGGACCCGGTGTTCGTGCGCCGCTCCGGTGGCCGCCTCGAGACCCAGGCCTACCTGCGCGAAGTGTTTCGCGCCGATGGCAAGCTCGGCAGCCGCTACGATTCGAATGTCACGATGTGGGATCCGTTCCCCTACTCGCCCAGCCAGCGCACCAATGATCCGCTGCTCGACAGCATCATTGCGCCCACCACGCAGGCAATGGTGGATTTCGTCACGCACACCGTGGGCTGGAAATACAGCGCGCGCTACAACGCGCTCAGCTACGAGGTCAACGCGCTGTGGAGCGACGACAAGGGCGATGACAGCGGCAGCATGGAGCACGGCTCGGTCGAAGAGCTGCGCAAGTCGCTCGCCGTCGATCCGAAACTCAATGTGCTGATCGTGCACGGCTGGGACGATCTGTCCTGCCCCTTCATGGCCTCGGTGCTGATCGTGGACCAGATGCCGATCATGGGAAACCCCGAGCGCGTGCAGGTGCGTGAATACGCCGGCGGCCACATGTTCTACAGTCGCAACGACAGCCAGCAGGCCTTTCGCAGCGATGCGCAGAAACTCTACGCCGCGCACTGAAGCTGCGCACGGAAGCCGCACACTGACGCCGACCGCGGCGCAGTAGACGCGGCGCGCCGGTCAGGGCGCCGCGTGGGCGGCGAAGTAGCGCTCGAGCAGCGCCTGGCGCACCGCACTGTTGTCGGCCTGCGCGCGCGTGTTCACATCGATCGTCAGTCGCTGGCCGCTGCGATACTGCGGCCATTGAGTCAGCGCATCGCCATTCGGATCGCCGTGCTTCACGAAGTTGATGAAATAGGCCCGCATGGTCTTCGAGACCAGCTGATCCTCAGCGGTCCAGGCATACACGACATTCGTGCCCAGGTTGCCGAGCGCATATTCGATTTCCGAAGAATGCGTGGCGCGCCGCGGACGCTCGAGCGTGGCACTGCCGCCCGCGGCGACGCTGGCTTTGATTGCCGCTGCCTCGGCGTCGGCCGTCATGGAGGGGCGCGGCCTCGCGAACAGGTAGAAATACGTGGGCCGACCACCCGTGTGGGTAGCCACATCGATCCATTTGCGCGTGCTGTAGGCGATGAACAGGTCGCTATCCAGGTCCTGCGCGGCGTCGAGCACGGACTCCCCATCAGTGGCCGCGCTGTAGGCTGCGAAAAACGCATCAGCGTCGGCGCCATAGGTTTTCGCGAGCGCCGCCTTGTATGCCGCCACCGTCGGCGGCGCATTGCCCAGCACGCCTTCGGGCTGCCCTTCGCCTGAATTCACGCCCGCCAGCAGCGGCACATGCGCCTGCGCACCGGCGGCATAGAGCTCCGCGGGCTGACGCGGGAAGAAATAGCCGTCGATGGTGGCGCCGAAACGCAGGTGTTCGGATTTGCCCTCGCTCTTGAATGGATTGCCGGCCAGCTCCAGCAAGCTGTCAGCCGGCTATGGCACGCAACTGGCTGATCGACTGTGCGCCGTTCGCGTGCGCGAAGCGCTCGCCCCTGCTTTCAGCCTGCTCGCGCGTATCGGCTGGCAGCGTGCCCAGCAGCGAGCCGCTTTCGCCGATCGCGCCGCTGATCAGCCCTTTTGATAGCGGCGAGACCATCTGTGCACTCACCGACCAGGAACCTGCCGATTCGCCGGCGATGGTCACGTGTCGCGGATCGCCGCCAAAGGCCGCCACGTTCTCGCGCACCCACTCGAGCGCGGCCCGCTGGTCGAGCAGGCCATAGTTGCCTGAAGCATGGTGCGGCGATTCCTTGCTCAGGTCGGGGTGCGCCAGGAATCCGAACACGCCCAGGCGATAGTTGACCGTAACCACGACCAACCCCGCGCTTGCGAGGCTCTCGCCGTCGTAGCGAAGTTCCGAGCCGTCACCGGCGATGAAGCCACCGCCGTAGAAATACACCAGCACCGGGAGGCGTTCGCGCGCCGATTTCGCGGCCGTCCAGACGTTCAGGTACAGGCAGTCTTCGCTCACGCCGTTGGAGCGGAACACCATGTCGCTGAACACCGGCTGCTGCATGCAGCGTGGCCCGAATTGCCGGGCCGCACGCACGCCCTGCCAATGCGGCGCAGGCTGCGGCTCGGCCCAGCGCCGGGCACCGGTAGGCGGCTGAGCGAATGGCACGCCGCGAAACTCGCGCACGCCGGAAGCTTGCATGCCCAGACCTTCGAGCGTGCCTTGCGCAACCGTAACCTGATCAGCGTGCGCCACTGGATCGGCTTGCGCGCAATTGCACCAGGCAAAGCCCAGCACGATCGCGATCACTGTGCTGATGATGGGCGCGGGCATCGCCAGCCCCGTTGAGATCTTGCTACTTTTCATAGTGCACTCCGTTGGCGAAACCCATTCTACTGCGCGCGGCGAGCGACCAGCCATTTGTGTTAGGGTCTGGGCACCATGACTTTCCCGCAAAGAACCCTGGGTGCGATGCTCGGACTGCTGCTGGCCGGCGCATTGGCGCTGTGGTGGCGCACGAGTGAGCCGCTGCCCGGATCCTCGACGCTCGCCGCTGCGCCGGTCGGCACCGAGCCCGCCGACAAGGTCGATCGCAGCAGCTACGACACGGCCCTGGAACTCACTCGCCTCGCCACTGGCCCGGCTGAGCAGGTATTGGCCGACGACGCGATGCGCTTCGCGGATCATGACCTGGACCTGGCCTTCAATGTCGCCTTGCGTCAACTCGATGCGCATCCGCAAAAGCTCAGCGCCGAGGCCGAACGCGTTGCCGAGCGTCTGCGGCGCTCGCAGGAACAATTCGCGCAGGACCAGGAGCGCCTGGTGGCGATCGCTGCCTCTATCCCGCACGCCTCGCTGGCGCGCCAGGCCGAGCTGCAGGGCGAGCTGGGGCTGGAACAGTCGCAGATCGAACTGGATCAATACGAGATCGAAGAGGCGAAGCAGGATTTCGAAGCGGCCGGCGGGAATCTGCGCCAGCGCATCGAAGCCGAATCGCAGGAGCGTGAACTGCAGGAAAAGCAGCGCGCTGCCCTGCCAGCGACGGCATCACCGGCAGCCAGCGTGCACGGTGGCATGGTCGGTGACCTGCAACAGTGGCAGGAGCGGTCGCGGATGCGCCAGCGCCTGCTGGCTGCTGCCGATGGCGCAGCCCAGCTCAGCACCTCGCTGGCCGGCGACCGCCAGCAGCTCGCGGCGAAGATCGATCGGCAAAAGGCCGAACTCGCGGCGGCGCGCGCTCATGAATCCGCCCAGGACCTGCAGGCGCTGACGCAGGGCATCGCTGCCGACCAGAATGTGCTGACGCTTTATTCACAGCGGGTGCGCACCCAACGCTCACTGAGCCAGGTGTACCGGCAATGGGGCGAGGCGGTCGCCGTGCGTTCGCGCGCTGCGGTGCACGCCCTGGCGGCAAGCCTGTGCGCGATATTCGTGCTGATGCTGGTGTTGCTGTTCCTTGATCGCTGGCTGCAGCGCGTATTCGCGCGCGTCCGGCAGGATCGCCGGCGCGTTGAAACCCTGCACAACATCAGCCGCACCGTGCTGCAGCTGATCGCCGTGGTAGCCGTGCTGATCGTGCTGCTCGGCACTCCCAACCAGTTCGGCACGGTGCTGGGCATCATTGGCGCCGGCCTCACGGTTGCACTGAAGGATTTCATCGTCGCCTTCATCGGCTGGGTGGTGCTGATGGGCCGCAACGGCATGCGCCTCGGCGACTGGGTGGAGATCAACGGCGTCAGCGGCGAGGTCATCGAGCTGGGCATGTTCCACACCGTACTGCTGGAGACCGGCAGCTGGGGCGATGCCGGGCACCCGACCGGTCGTCGGGTCACTTTCACCAACAGCTTTGCGATCGGCGGCCACTACTTCAACTTCTCGACCTCGGGCCAATGGCTGTGGGATGAATTGCTGCTGGTGGTGCCGCATGGCCGTGACCCGCAGCCGATCATCGAGGCCTTGCGCCAGCAGGTGACGGCAGCCACGGCCGAGAGCGCCCGCCAGGCGGAACAGGAATGGCAGCGCGCCGTACCGTCACAGAGCGGCCGCATTTTCTCCGGCACGCCGGGTATCGATGCTCGGCCCGTAGTCGGTGGCATCGAAGTGTCGATGCGCTACATCACGCGTGCCGACGAACGCTTTCAGTTGCGCGGCAAGCTCTACCAGGCGGCAGTCAACCTGCTGGGCGAGCAGGCCGCAAGCGCTTTGCGCCCGGCGTAGTTGCCGGTCATTGGACGCAGGGTCAGTCGCTTACCGCAGGGTCAGTCGCTAACCTCGGGCTCAGCGCATTCAGCCATGAAGGCCGCGCCATATTCCGCGAGCTTCTTCTGGCCCACACCGTGCACCAGCAGGAAATCGGCCTCGGTTTGCGGCCGATGCGTAGCCATGTCCTCGAGAGTACGGTCGCTGAACACGATGTATGCTGGCACGCCGCGCTCGTCGGCCAGCTTGCGCCGCAGTGCGCGCAAGCGCTCGAACAATTCACCTGATACGACCGATGCGGCGGCGGCAACGGCAGAGGCCGAACCCGATGCTGCTGAGCTCAACGCCGTGGCAATGGCTGAGCGGCGCGCACCACTTGGATTGCGGACGGCCCTGGCGCTGGCGACGATGTCCTGCCCGTTGCAGCGTGCGCAGGATGCGCCGCAGGGGGCAATGGACTGCGCGAAATGGCCCGCCAACCCCTGCCACAGGCAACCGCTGCTGTCGGCCAGGTCGAACATGCGGCGCACGGCACGCCGCTGCTGCGCAGCGACTTCGGCATCCTGAACGGCCGAACTCTCCAGCAAGCGATCGAGCGAGACCACATCGGCCCAGGAATAGAACAGCACGCAGTCGGAGCCGGCACCATCGCGGCCCGCGCGGCCGATCTCCTGGTAGTAGCCCTCGACGGAGCGCGGCATGTCGCGGTGGATCACGTAGCGCACGTTGGACTTGTCGATGCCCATGCCGAAGGCGATCGTGGCGCAGACCACCTGCAGGTCGTCGCGACTGAATTGCTCCTGCGTGGCGGCGCGCTGCTCGGCGCTCAGGCCCGCGTGATAGGCCGCCGCGCGCAGGCCCTTGCGCGCCAGGAACTCCGCGGTCGACTCGGCGGCCTTGCGCGAGAGGCAATACACGATGCCAGCCTCGGAATGGCGCGCGCGCACCAGCGCCAGGATCATCTCGCGCACGCCGTCGCCCTGCCCCTTCTTCACGGCATGCAGATGCAGGTTGGCGCGATAGAAACTGCCGCGCACCGCCAGCGGCTCGCGCAGCGCGAGCTGCGTGACGATATCCTGCTTGACACGCGGCGTGGCTGTTGCGGTCAGCGCCAGGATCGGCAGGCCATTGAAGCGCTGCTTGAGCCCGGCAAGATTGCGGTAAGCGGGACGGAAATCGTGCCCCCATTCACTGATGCAATGGGCTTCATCGACGGCGATCAGTCGCAGGTCGAGCTGATCGAGCAGCTGCCCGACCGAGGCATCGATGCCTTCGGGTGCCGCATAGAGCAGCTCGAATTCCCCGGCAAGCAACTGCGCTGTGCGGCGCGCACGCTCGGCGCCGCTGAGCGATGAATTCAGGAAGGTGGCACGGATGCCGATCTCGGCCATCGCATCGACCTGGTCTTTCATCAGCGAGATCAGGGGTGATATCACCAGCGTCAGGCCGCCCAGCAGCCGCGCCGGAATCTGATAGGTGACCGATTTGCCGGCGCCGGTGGGCATCACCGCGACGCAATCGCGCCCGGCCATCACCGCCTGGATGATCGCGAGCTGACCGTCGCGAAAGGCCGGATAGCCGAAGACATCGTGAAGTGCGGCCAGCGCACGTGCCTCGACTTGAGGGTCGGCGGCCGTATTGGCGCTCGAGCCCTCGGCCTGGCTCCCGGCCTGGCGCGCACGCTGCGCAGCCTGCTGCAGCAGCGCCACGGCCTCATTGCTGAACAGTTCCGGTGTGCTTCGATAGCAGGAGCGCAGCACACCCAGGCGCGGCGCCAGTTCTGCGGCGGGCAGGCGATCGAGCTCCCTCGCTTCGGCGAGCACCATTTCGGGTGCGCGAAATACGCTGTCGTCCATTGCGCTCCACGGGGCCGGATCAGAATAGGCGCAACGATACTACAAGGCGACTACTCGACTAGCAGCGGAAAACTCATGCAGGTAGCTGCTTTTGATGTGACCCGGTCTTGCGCAGGGGTGCGGGGCAGTCGTCTAATGCGGGTTCACCATCAGGAGTCCGCCATGAAGTACTGCCTCGCCCTTGCAGCCGCATTGTTCGTGTGTACAGCCAACGCCGCTGCGCCCAAGGACACGCCAGCCGGCGAGCAGGGTTTTCGCGCGCTGTACAAGGAACTGGTGGAGACCAACACCTCGCTCTCGGTCGGCAGCTGCACGCTGGCGGCCGAACGCATGGCTGCGCGACTCAAGGCCGCAGGTTTCGCTGACAGCGACCTGCACCCCTTCAGCGTGCCGGAGCATCCGCGCGAAGGCGGCCTGGTCGCCATCTTCCCGGGGCGCGACCCCAAGCTGAAGGCCATCCTGCTGCTGGCCCATATCGATGTTGTCGAGGCCAAGCGGGAGGACTGGACCCGCGATCCGTTCACTCTGGTGGAAGAGAACGGCAACTTCTACGCGCGCGGCGCCAGCGATGACAAGGCCGAGGCCGCGATCTGGGTCGATACGCTGATCCGCTATCGTGCCGAGAAATACCAGCCGCGCCGCACGCTCAAGCTCGCACTCACCTGCGGCGAGGAAACCGCCGGCGCCTTCAACGGTGCGCAGTGGCTGACCGAGAACCGTCGCGAGCTCATCGATGCGGCCTTTGCACTCAACGAAGGCGCCAACGGCGAACTCGACGCCAGTGGCAATCGCCTGTCGCTCGATGTCGAAGCGGGCGAGAAATTTCCGCAGAACTACCAGCTTGAAGTCACCAATCCGGGCGGCCACAGCTCGCGGCCGATCAAGGACAACGCGATCTATCATCTGGCCGCAGCGCTCGGCCGCATCAGCAATTACGAGTTTCCGGTGATGTTCACCGATGCCAATCGCGGCTACTTCTCTGGCATGGCCAAGATCAAAGCCGCCAAGGGCGAGACCGGCGTCGCCGATGCGATGAACGCCTTCCTCAAGGATCCCGAAGATGCGCAGGCCATCGCCCTGGTCGCCGCCAAGGACCCGAGCTGGAACGCGACGCTGCGCACCACCTGCGTGGCCACCATGCTCGATGCCGGCCATGCGACCAACGCGCTGCCGCAACGCGCGCGGGCGAACATCAACTGCCGCATCTTCCCGGGCGTCAGCGCGACGGCGGTACGCGACAAGCTCGAGGAGCTGGTGGCCGACCCGGCGGTCAAGGTGCAGTTGCTGGAGACCCGCGGCCCGACCGCTGCGCCGCCGGCGCTCACCCCGGCGGTGATGGCTCCCATCGAGAAGCTGGCCGCCGAGTTCTGGCCGGGGGTACCGGTGTTGCCTATCCTGCAGGCAGGCGCAACTGACGGCGAATTCACCAATGCCGTGGGCATCCCGACCTACGGCGTCGAGCCGGTGTTTTCGGGGCCAGACCTGGGACATATCCACGGCCTGAATGAGTATGTAGGCGTGCAATCGCTGCTGGAGGGCCGGGAATTCCTGTACCGGCTCGTGAAGGTCTACGCCGACCAGAAATAGCGGCCAGAGATAGGGGTTCCGCGGAGAAACAAAGGACTAGAGAAATCAGCGGCTTATTGCTATCCTAGGCGGCTTTCCTGCATCGCCTTCGGCGAGCCCCGAACCGGGCTGGCCGGCGGGCGCCTGCGGGCTTCAATCCATAACCGTCATGGAATCGTGCAATGCCTCGTACAACCGCGCTCTCTGATATCCGCAACATCGGCATCATCGCCCACGTCGATGCCGGCAAGACCACCACCACCGAGCGCATCCTGTATTACACGGGACGCAAGCACACGATCATCGACATCCATGACACCAAGGACCTGAAGACCTCGACCACCACTGACTACCTCGAGCAGGAGCAGAAGCGTGGCATCACGATCCAGAGCGCCGCGGTCTCGGCCTTCTGGCGCGACAAGAAGATCAACCTGATCGACACCCCCGGGCACGTCGATTTCACCATCGAGGTCAACCGCTCGCTGCGCGTGCTCGACGGCGCGGTGGTGGTGTTCGATGGCGTGGCCGGCGTGGAGCCGCAATCGGAGACCAACTGGCGCCTGGCCGACAATTACAACGTGCCGCGCATGTGCTACATCAACAAGATGGACCGCAGCGGCGCCAACTTCGTGCGCTGCGTGGACATGATCAAGAAGCGCCTCGGCTCGCGCCCGCTGCCGCTGCAGCTGCCGATCGGCTCGGAAGACAATTTCAAGGGCATGATCGACCTGATCGACATGAAGGCCCTGGTCTGGGATTCGGACGACAAGGATTCCGTCTGGCAGGTGCTGGAAGTCACGCCCGACATCGCCGACAAGCTGCAAATCACGGTGCCGAGCGACCGCAAGATCCTGGCCGAGATCGACCGGTACCGCACCGAGCTGGTCGACACCTGCCTCGAGCAGGACGATGTCGCGATGGAAGCCTATATCACCGACGGCACGGTGCCTTCGCCCGCGATCCTGCGCGAGTGCGTCCGCAAGGGCACGCTCACCTCGGCCTTCACACCGGTGCTGTGCGGTTCCTCGTACAAGAACAAGGGCGTGCAGCAGGTGCTGGACGCCGTGGTCGATTACCTGCCGGCCCCCACCGACGTCGATTCGATCAAGACCGTGGATGCCGATGGCGAACCGATCGGCGAGCGCAAGTGCTCGGATGACGAGCCGTTCTCGGCACTGGCCTTCAAGGTGATCAACGACGCCTATGGCGCCCTCACCTTCATCCGCGTGTACTCGGGCGTGCTCACCAAGGGCGCTTCGGTGCAGAACTCCACGCGCGGCAAGCGCGAGAAGATCGGCCGCATGGTCGAGATGTTCGCCAAGGAAGCCAACCCCATCGAAGAGGCACGCGCCGGCGATATCGTCGCGCTGGTGTCACTGGCCGATACCGAGACCGGCGACACGCTGTGCGACTCCAACAACCCCGTGGTACTCGAGCGCATGCGCTTCCCCGACCCCGTGATCAGCGTCTCGGTGAAGGCCAAGACCAAGGGCGAGCAGGAAAAATTCGGCGCCGCGCTCGGCAAGATGGTGCGTGCCGATCCCTCGCTGCACCTGGAAACCGATCGCGAAACCGGCCAGACGATCCTGCGCGGCATGGGCGAGCTGCACCTCGAGGTGACGCTCGATCGCATGCGCACCGAGTTCGGCGTCGAGGGCATCATGGGCGAGCCGCAGGTGGCCTATCGCGAGACGCCGACCCGCAAGATCGAGGAACACTACACCCACAAGAAGCAGACCGGCGGTTCAGGCCAGTTCGCCGAAGTGTGGATCAAGTTCGAGCCGCTGGAGCGCGGCGCGGGCTTCGAGTTCGTCGATGAGACCAAGGGCGGCTCGGTGCCCAAGGAATTCATCCCGGCGGTCGAGAAGGGCCTGCGCATGCAGAAGGAAGACGGCGTGCTGGCGCACTACCCCACCGTGGATTTCCGTGCGGTGCTGTTCGATGGCAGCTACCACGACGTCGACTCGAACGCGCTGACCTTCGAAATCGCCGCCAAGGCCGCGTTCCGCGAAGCGATGCGCAAGGCCTCGAGCGTGCTGCTCGAGCCGGTGATGCGCGTCGAGACCGTGACTCCGGGTGACAACCTGGGCGATGTGATCGGCGACATGAACCGTCGCCGCGGCACGATCCAGGAGCAGCTCGAGCGCGGCACCAATACCGCCGTGGTCGCGCTGGTGCCGCTGTCAGAGATGTTCGGCTACATCGGGCAACTGCGCAGCATGACCAGCGGTCGTGCTTCGTACACGATGGAGTTCTCGCACTACGACCCGGTACCGAAGATGGTGGCCGACGAAGTCATCGCCGAAGTGGCCAAGGCCAAGGCAGCCGCCTCGGCCTGAGCTGGCGCAAAGACGAACCCTGCCGGGAGACCCGTCCCGGCAGGGTTTTCATTGCGGCCGATTCATTCCAGACTGGGATTGATCAGGTATTTGGCGCCTGTGGAGCGCCGGCCGTATTCGGCCACAGCCTCGAGCTGCAGCGCGCCGCGCAGTGAAACCTCGCGTGTGTAGAGGCTGGCGAAAGTGCTCTTGAGTTCCGAGGCGATGCGCTGCTTGAACTGCTGCGTCTTCACCTTGCCGATGCGCTGCAGGAACGGGAATACCAGCCAGCCTCCCACGCCCCAGCTCAGGCCAAAGGTGCGCGTGATCTCCATCGCGCCGGTATCCAGCGACCCGTACACATAGACCTGCTTGTGCACCGAGGTGCCGTAGGGCCCAACCTCCACGGCGTTGCGGATCAGCGCCGCTTCCATGCAGGCCAGTATCTGGCCGGCCAGCTTGCCACCACCCACGGCATCGAAGGCGATGGTCGCTGCGGTTTCGGTCAGCGCCTGCGTCAGTTCCTCGATGAAATCGGGCGAGCTCGAATTGCAAACCCAGGTGGCGCCGATGCTGCGCAGCAGCTCCTGCTGCTGGGTATTGCGCACGATATTCACCAGCTTGGTGCCACTCTTTATGCAGACACGCTGCAATATCTGGCCCAGGTTGGAAGCAGCCGCGGTGTGCACCAGCGCCGTGTGCCCCTCGCGGCGCATGGTCTCCACCATGCACAGCGCCGTCAGCGGATTCACAAAACAGGATGCGCCCTCGGCAGGCGTGATGCCGGCCGGCAGCACCAGACAGTCATCAGCCTTGAGGCAGCGGTACTGCGAATACATCGCACCGCCGAGCGCGGCTACGGTCTGGCCCAGCAGTGCCTGCGCTGCAGCCGACGCACCCGCTGCCACCACGACGCCCGCGCCTTCGTAGCCGACCGGCCTCGATTGGTCGAGACGGGCCGCCATGCTGCGCATGCGCGGCGCTGGCACGTCGGCAGTGATCACTGGCGCGGCTGCAGTGCCCGAGGCACGCGCCGTGGTCATGTCTGCGGCACCAAACAGCACACCGATATCGGAGGGATTGATCGGCGTCGCCTCGATGCGCACCACGACTTCATCCGGTCCGGGCTCTGGTGTCGGCAGGTCGAGCAGCGAAATTCGCAGCTCGCCACTGGAAGTGATTTCGGAGCGCAGCTGCAGGCCGTGCTTCATGCTGTCAGTCATCTGTTTCCGCTTCTTTCGCTGCACATCATGGTGACACTCTAGCCGGCAGGGCCGGCCGAACGGTAGCCCAAGTGACCTGGTCCGGTGGCGCAAGCGACTTGCGTGCTAGGGTGCGGACATGGAGTTCGACTTTGTAGTGGTGGGCGGCGGCAGTGCCGGTTGCGCACTTGCGGCGCGCCTGTCGGAAGACCCTGGCTGCCGCGTGTGCCTGCTGGAAGCGGGTGGGAATGGTCGCAGCCTCTGGGCGCGGGTGCCGGGCGCCATCGTGATGGCGCAGCGTTCTGCGGCGCTCAATTGGCATCTGCAATCCGTGCCGCAGCGGCAGCTGAATGATCGACGCATGGCGATTCCGCGTGGCCGCGGGCTCGGCGGTTCGGCGCTGATCAATGGCATGGTGTATTTCAGGGGGCATCCGCGCGACTACGACCAGTGGGCTGCGCTCGGCGCAACGGGCTGGAGTTACCGGGAGGTGCTGCCGTATTTCAGGCGCAGCGAGCACAACGAGAATTTTGGCCCGGACGAATACCACGGCCGCGCAGGGCCGATGCACGTACGCAGCGTCACGCGACCCAATCCGCTCAACGCTGCGTTCTTCGAGGCTCTGGTGAGCCTGGGCCACGCAATGCGCACTGACCTGAACGGAGCCGACAGCGAAGGCATGGGGCTGCGCCAGCTGTCGATCCGCGCGGGGTATCGCGAGACCTCGGCCAGCGCGATGCTGCAACCAGCCATGGCCAGGAGCAATCTGACCGTGCTGACCGGGCTGCAGGTCACGCGTATCGTTGTGCAGGATCGGCGCGCCGTGGCGGTCGAGGCGCGCGGCGCGAGTGGCAGCTGCCGCGTGCGGGCGCGGCGCGAGATCGTGCTCACCGCGGGGGCGATTCACTCACCGCAACTGCTGCTGCTCTCGGGCATCGGCGACAGCGAAGAGCTGCGCGGCTTCGGTATACCCGTACAGCATCATTTGCCAGGGGTCGGCCGCAACCTGCACGACCACCTGGCGAGCCCGGTGCACATGCACACACGCGACTCCACTTCTTATGGACTGTCGCTGCGCTCACTGCCGCGCGGCCTGTGGAACGTGGCGGAGTACCTGTGCGCCCGCCGCGGCCCCCTGGCCAACAACGTGTTTGAATCAGCCGCCTTCGTGAAATCCTCGCCGCAGCTCGATCGACCGGACGTGCAGCTGGTCTTCCAGCCGGCACGCCGACCGGGCCACAGCTTTCCGTTTCCGCTGGGGCATGGTTTTGCAATCAGTCCCGTGGGTCTGTATCCGCGCAGTCGTGGTCGACTTACGCTCGCGAGCCCCGATCCTGCCGATGAGCCGCTGATCGACCCGCAGTTGCTTTCCGCACCGGAGGATCTGCAAGCGCTGATCTTTGGTATCCGGCTGGCGCGCCAGGTGTTCGCAACCGGTGCGTTCGCGAAGTACGCCGCTGCGGAATCCTCGCCGGGAACTGCGCGCCTGAGCGATGCCGATCTGGAGAGCTACATCCGCGCCGAGGCCTACACCGTGCATCACCCTGTCAGCACCTGTCGCATGGGAAGCGATGCAGCCGCGGTCGTAGATCCACAACTGCGCGTGCGTGGCGTTGAAGGCCTGCGGGTCGCCGACGCTTCCGTGTTCCCTTCGATCATCGGGGGCAACACCAATGCCGCGGTGGTGATGATCGCCGAGAAGGCCAGCGACCTGATACTGGGCCGGCCTCCCATGCCGGCGGTCGAAACCATCGCGGCACCGGCAAACGATTCCGGGGCGCGCGGGGCATGAAACACACGTTATAGTAGGCATCAGGATGACTGACACACTGGGCAACACGGAACGCAGCGAGATCGAGCGCGCCTGCGAACGCATGGTCTACGCCTATGCGCGCGCGCTGGACCTGGGCGACATGAGCGGGGCCGCCGATTTCTTTGCCGTGCAGGGCTCGTTTGCACGGCCCATGACACCCGATCAGGTCATTCACGGCCGTGAGAGCATCCGCGCCGCGCTGCTGACGCGCCCGAAGACGTTACTGACCAAGCACCTGGCCACCAACGTGCAGATCGATGTGCTGAGCCGCGATGAAGCCCGCGGGCTCTCGTACCTGACGATGATCTCCACGACACCGGGCGATGCCGCGGCACCGTTCACTTCCGCCGGGCCGATCTACTTCGGTGAATTCAGGGATCGCTTCGTGCGTGAAGCCGGCGAATGGAAATTCCTCGAACGTCGTGGTTCGATCCAGATGAAGTTCTTCGGCCAGGGGGCTAGCGCAGCAGCGCCAGCGGCTGCGGGAGCAGCGCCAGCAGCTGCGCGCTGAAACGCGCATCAACATGGAAGAATGCCGCGCGGGCTACTTCGCCGCCGCGATTCTCCCAGGCATGGTCGGTGCCCCGCTGCACCACGACATCGCCCTGGCGCAGGATCACCTCGCTGTCATCGAGTATCAGCACCAGTTCGCCCGAGATCACCACCACGTAGTCAAGCGTCTGCGTCCGGTGCATCACGGTGCGTTTGCCGCCCTGTCCCAGGGGATGCACATCGAGGATGCGCAGCAGGTGGCCAGAGGTCGGCATCAACGTGAATGGCCGCTCGTTCGGTTCGCGTCCGGGTTGCGCCGAGAGTTCGGGTACTGGATCGGCATCGCCCCACATTTCGTGGAAGTCGGCGCCCACCGCCGGGCCATGCATGGGGTGATTCTGGGGCGGCGGACCATCGGCGAGCACTACCGACCTGCCGCGCGGGTCGTGTCCCGTGACCACTCGTCTAGTAGTATTCGACATCGATCGTGCTCCAGCGAGTCGCGAGGATTGTCATGATAACTTTTTCCAGCCCGGCCGCCGCCCAGGTATACGGCGAGTACGAACGGCGCAATTCCGAGGAACAGGTGCGCGCCGCCCGATTGGGCAAGGACCTGTTCGCACACCGCGACGAGTTCCTGCTGCCGATAGGACCTGAGGTTGGCGCCTTCCTGCACAGCCTGGTACTGGCGCGCCGCCCGGCGCGGCTGCTGGAACTTGGCACCAGCTATGGCTACTCCACGCTGATACTCGCCGATGCGGCACGCCAGGTGGGCGCCAGGCTGGTGACCATGGAACTCGCCGACTACAAGCAGGCCGAGGCGCGCCGCCAGATCAACAACGCAGGCCTCGCCGATGCCGTGGATTTCCGCCTGGGCGATGCGGTGGCCATGACCCATGCGGATAGCGGCGCCCCTTTTGAATTCATACTGCTCGACATCTGGAAGGAACTGTACGTGCCCTGCCTGCAGGCCTTCTACCCGAAGCTGGCCGCCGAAGGCATCGTCGCTGCCGACAACATGGTCGAACCCGTGTACGCCCGGGACAGCGCGCGAGCCTACCGGCAGGCGCTTGGCAAACTACCGGACATGCAAACCACGCTGTTGCCGATTGGCAGCGGCATAGAGCTTTCAGTACGCTGGCCGGCCGGACACCAGAAGCTTTGACGGGCCACGGTACTTGAATACTCCGGCAACCGGGACGCAGTCGCCGGCGCAACCGATCACGCCACCGCGCGTGATGGGCGTGGTGCACACCACGCTGTTCATGGTCACGGCGGGCAGCAGCCTGCAATGGACCGCCACCGCCGCAGCCACCGGACCCAGTGCGCTGGTGGTGTGGCTGATCGGCGGCCTGACCATGTTCCTGCCGATTGCAGTCTGCGTTGTGTACCTGGGCTCACGCTTTCCCGGCGAGAGCAGCATGTACACCTGGAGCGCCCGCGCCTTTGGCCCCTTCGCCGGCTACATCACCGGCTGGACGTACTGGACCGGTTCGCTGGCATTTCTGCCCACCGTTCTGTATTTCATCGCTGGCGCGTCGCTGCTCTGGTCGCCGTCGAGCACCACCGCGGCCGGCACTCCCGGCTATTTCATCGGCTACTCGCTGGCTGTCATGGCCTGTTGCGCGCTGCTCAACGTGCGCGGCCTGTCGGTAGCCCGATGGCTCAACAGTGCCGGCGCCGTGGCGCGTTGGATCGGCTCACTGCTGCTCGTGGCCTGTGCCGCTGCGAGCTGGTGGCGCTTTGGCCCAGCCACCGATATCAATCTGCACAGCCTGGTGCCGGCGTTTCACCTGCGCGATGTGATCTTCTGGACCGCGCTGGCGTTCGCCTACACCGGGCCCGAGGCCGTGACCTTCATGACCGCCGAGGTGCGCGAACCACGGCGCACGATTCCGCGGGCCCTGATACTGGCGGCACCGATGGTTGCCGCGATCTACATCATCGGCACGGCCAGCATCCTGATCTCTATTCCACCGGAGCGCGCGAGCGGCGTCTACG
Source organism: uncultured Gammaproteobacteria bacterium (assembly GCA_963764065.1). Classification (GTDB taxonomy): domain Bacteria; phylum Pseudomonadota; class Gammaproteobacteria; order Steroidobacterales; family Steroidobacteraceae; genus FEN-1191. Next base: position 165,070 of record CAVXRM010000007.1, read on the forward strand.
GTGTAATTGAAGCCATACGGATGACTGCATCGCATCTGGGACTGGGCTGGATCGTGTTCATCGGCGCGGCTTGCGTAGTGCTGGATCGCCTCGGGAGCCTGTGTCTGTGGCTGGGCGCGCTGGCGCGCATCCCGGCATCGGTCGGAATTGCCGACTACCTGCCAAGCCGCTTTGCGCGCCTGCAACCCGGGACGGGCGCGCCGGCGAACGCTATCTGGATGCAAACCCTGGTGGTCGCGGCGCTCGTGATCCTGGGTCAGAGCGGCACCTCGGTGCGTGGTGCCTACAACGTACTGATCGAGATGATGGTGGTCACCTCGATGGTGCCGTTCCTGCTGATGTTCGGCGCCGCCATCAAACTATCCGGCGGGCCACCAGTGCCGGGTACGAGTCGCATCTGGGGTGGGCGGCCCATGTTGGTGCTGATCGCATCGATCGGCCTGCTCGCGACGACAGGCTCAATGGTGATCGCTTTTGTGCCACCACCGGAAGAGCCGGAGCCGATGCTGGCCATCATGAAAGTGGCCGGCATGACCGCTGGGTTGCTGCTCATCGGAGCGTGGCTGTACTGGCTGGGAAGACGACACCGGCGTTTGCAGGCCTCAACCCGCTAGTCGCGCGACAAGCTTGCTCGCGTTCACTGCGCCCTGGCAATCGTGGATCAGCTTTTTCCTGCGGGATCGCCATTGGCCGCCGCTTCGTTGACCTGCGCGGGCAGCATGCGGTTCAGGATCCCGTTGCGCTTGGCCACCACGTTGAAGGCCACACTGGCAACGTGCAGCAGGATCAGGGTGTACACCGCCCACTGCCCGTACACGAAATGCAGCGTGTTCATCAGCGAGTTCAGCCTGTCACTCCTGGGCACCAGCGGCGCAATCGTCACCAGGTTGAAGAACTTCAGCGAGTAGCCGGCGGCTGCGGCCGCGGTATAGCCGGTGATCGGCATCCACAACAGCAGCACATAGAACAACCCGAAAGTCGTCGCGGCCAGCGCACGCTCCCACGGCCTGAGGTCTGCAGGCAATGGCGGCGCCTTGTCGATGAAGCGCCAGACGATACGCAGCGCCGTCAGCACCAGCACCACGATGCCAAATGAACCGTGCCAATCGTAGAGGCTGTCGGCAAAGGGCGTATCTTCCTTGGCGTTGATCATCACCCAGGCGAGCGCGATGATCGCGACCAGGCACAGTGCGGTCAGCCAATGCACGATCATTTGCCGGTGTGAGTAGCGGCTCTGCATGTTGCGGGCTCCTTGTAGCCAGCATCATAGGACATTGCCGGCGCCGTGCCGAATCTAGCGCCAGGGTCTCAGGATCCACCAGACCAGCAACACGGTGAACGCCAGACACAGCAGTGCCCAGCGCAAGGCCACGAACTTCAGCGGCGGTCCGGCGGGCACCATGGCGTCCGGCTTCCTGCCAGTGATCATGGGCGCGACCAGATCGCTAACGCGCACGTAGCGGTAATACAGCACCGCCACGATATGCAGCCACACCAGCGCCAGGATCACATCGAAAACCGTTCCATGCAGAGTGGTCAGGCGATCGGACCACGCAGCGCTGATGCCTGCCGCCAGAGGCCCGAAGAAACGTACGCCATCGTTGCTGAACAGGCCGGTCACGGCTTGCAGTGAGAGCACAGCGAGCAATGCCAGCACCATCCAGCCGCCGGCCGGGTTATGCCCGGCGTACAAATGATTCTCGCCGCGCTTCATTGCGCGAAGGTAACCCAGCGCCTGCCTGGGGCTGCGGACAAAGTGGGCGAAGCGCGCAGTGCTCGAGCCCACGAAACCCCAGAGGATGCGAAACAGCAGCAGGGTCAGTATGGCCAGACCTGACCACAGGTGCAGTTTCAGCAAACCGTTTTCCGCGCTCACCCACGAGCACGGCACCAGAACCGCGAGGCTCCAGTGGAATGCCCGTATCGGCAGGTCCCAGACGCGCACCAGCTTAAGGGGTGTCTGCATATACGCGGATCCCTCGCTCCCGCATGCTCGCGAGCGCTGCAGCCAGTGCCGGACCTGCGTGCACATCGACCAGTCGCAGGCTGCGCAGATTCTTCATGGAGAGCAGCAGCTGTGCCGAAGCGTCGCCCACCGCGGTGCCAGACAGGTCGGCACGCACGATCGAGGCGCCCAGGGGCGCAAAGGCCGCGAGCTCCCGATCGCCAAAGCTGCGGCCCAGACGCGAGGCATTCATTTCCAGTCGCGCCGAGCCGCGCGATTCATAGTCGATGACATACGGGAAGCGCTGCTGCAGATCCTGCAGCGGCCCATTGACAGGCCCGCGCTCCGCCGCCACTGCCTTGGGATCGACCGCGAGGATGACCACCTGCGCCACAGGCTTGGGCGCGCTGCTGAATGCACTCACGGGCTGCAGACCTGAGGCACCGGCCGCAATCCACAGCTTGATCACGGTGACGTCATCGGGAGCGAGCGGCGACTGGCTGCTCGGTGGCATCAAGCGATCATTCCCGGCAGGCAACGAGATACGCTGCAGCAATGCGCTGTCTGCGAGACTGCCCGGTGCGATGACCGCGCCGTGCTTGCCGCCGCGCAATGCTGCTCCCAGTGAATCCAGGCGCAGCTTGGCTTTCTGTCGCCCAGGTCCGTGACAGCTCCTGCAATGCTGATCGAGTATCGGCGCGACGCGCACTGCATAGAATGACAGTGGCGACTGCGGCGGCGGATGTTCCAGGCCCAGGGTTGCGCGGATCTCATGCGCGAAGCTGGGTCGTAGCCATGCGAATGCCGCCACGCTCGCCATTGTCAGCAGCGCCACCCAGCTGAAATAGCGGCGCGCCGACAGCACTTGCCGCCCAGGGTCGGCCGGGTGAACGCCGGCATCACTCATGCGAGTAATTCGGCGATCACCCGGGCCGGCTTCACGCTGGTCAGTTTCTGTTCCAGCCCCTGGTAGGGATAGTTCAACTTGCGGTGATCGAAGCCCAGCAGATACAGCATGGTCGCGTGCAGATCACGGATCTCGACCGGATCGCGGACGATCTCGTAGCCCATCTCGTCGGTTTCGCCGTAACTCATGCCCGGGCGGATGCCGCCGCCGGCCAGCCACATGGTGAAGGCACCGGGGTTGTGATCGCGCCCCACGAATTTCATCTGCTGACCGTCGCGATTCTCGCGCATGGGTGTGCGGCCGAATTCGCCGCCCCATACGACCAGCGTGTCGTCCAGCATCCCGCGTTCCTTCAGATCGGCCAGCAGGGCCGCCATGGGCTGATCGACTTCGAGGCAACGCTGCTTGAAGCCGAGATTCAGAGCCTCGTTCTCCGAGGAGCCGTGCGAATCCCAGCCCCAGTGATACAGCTGGATGAAGCGCACGCCGCGCTCGGCAAGCCGCCGCGCCACCAGGCAGTTGTTGGCAAAGCTGGACTTGCCGGGCTCGACGCCGTAGCGCGCCAGCACACTGGCCGGCTCGGTGTGGATGTCCATCGCATCGCTCGCCTCCAGCTGCATGCGGAACGCCATTTCATACTGCGCGATGCGCGTCACCGTCTCGGGATTGCCGAATCCCGCGTAGGTCTGCTGGTTGATGGCATCGATGGCATCGAGCATCTGGCGGCGCAGCGGCCGACTGACGCCAGGCGGATTGTGCAGATACAGCACGGGCTCGCCCTGCGAGCGGCACTGCACGCCCTGATAGACGCTGGGCAGAAAACCTGAACCCCAGAGCTGCTTGCCGCCATTGGCGATTTGCCACCCGAGAGCAGCACGATGAAGCCGGGCAGGTTCTGGTTTTCGGTGCCCAGGCCATAGGTCACCCAGGATCCGAATGAGGCATGGCCCATGCGCGCATTGCCGGTCTGCACCAGCAGCTGCGCCGGCGCGTGGTTGAACTGGTCGGTGCGCATCGACTTGACGAAACACAGATCGTCGATCTGTCGTTCCAGGTGCGGCAGCCGATCGGAGATCCAGGTGCCGTTCTTGCCGGCCTGATGGAAGGGATATTGGGCACCCAGCAGCTTGGGCACGCCACTGATGAAGGCAAAGCGCTTGCCGGCCAGGTAAGACTGCGGACAGTCCGTGCCGTCGAAGCGCGTCAGCACCGGCTTGTGTTCGAACAGTTCCAGCTGGCTGGGCGCCCCGCCCATGTGCAGGTAGATCACGCGCCGCACCTTGGGCGCGAACTGCGGCGGCAGCAGCGAGAGCGGTCGCGCCGGATCACGCCTGAAATCCAGCCGCGCTTCCTCGTCGGCTTCTGGCGCTGCTGCCTGCAGGGCCTGAGGCGCAAGGCCGGCCACGCTACCCATGAACATCGCGCCGAGGCCACCCGCGCAACCCAGCAGGAAATGCCGGCGGGTCTGCGCCTGCAACTGCTCGAGCGTGGGATCGAATTCGTCGTCCTTGCGATTCATGGCCACTACCTCGTCAACGCGGCATCGAGATTGAACAGCACGCTGGCGAGTGCCGTGTAGACGGCGCGCTCGTTCTGGCTGCCCGCCGTCGACGCGTGCTTTGCCTTGAGCACGAAGTCGGTCAGCGTCCGCTGTTCATCCGCACTCAGTTCACGCGACAGCACGCAGCGGGCCGCATAGTCCAGGCGCGCGGACAGCGGCTGATCGAGCGCCAGCATGCGCCGCGCCAGCGCCTCGCTCGCTTCCTGGTAGACAGGATCGTTCAGCGTGACCAGGGCCTGCAACGGCGTGTTGGTCGCAGTGCGGCGCGGCAGGCTCACGATGCGATCCGCGCCATCGAAGGTGACGAAACTGGGATACAGGGCTGTGCGACGCAGGTAAGTGTAGATGGCACGGCGGTAGCGTTCGGGGCCGGTGGCATTCTCCCAGACCCGATTGTCATACACGCTCATCCACACACCGTCAGGCTGTGGCGGCATCACTGGCGGCCCGCCCATCGCCGGGCTGTAAAGGCCGCTGGCCACCAGCGCCTGGTCGCGCACCATCTCCGCGCTGAGGCGTTGCTGGGGTCCGTGCGATAGCCACCGATTGCGTGGATCCTGCGCCACGATGGCAGGCGTGGCGGTCGCACTCTGGCGATAAGTCGCGCTGGTCACCAGCTCGCGCAGCAGCGCCTTCATGTCCCAGTGCAGATCGTTCTGGAAATGCAGCGCCAGCCAGTCGAGCAACTGCGGGTGGCTCGGCACCTCGCCGGCACTGCCGAAATCCTCCAGCGTCTCGACCAGGCCAGTACCGAAGAGCTGCTCCCAGTAGCGATTCACGGCCACCCGCGCTGTCAATGGCTGGTCCCTGGAGAAGAACCATTGCGCCATGGTCAGGCGATTGCGTGGCGCGCCCGCAGGCATCTTTGGAAAGATCGCCGGCACATCGGGCTGCAGTGGTGGCCCCACCTTGTTCAGGAAATTGCCGCGTTCGAACTCCAGCGACTGGCGCTGCTCGAAGTCCGACTGCTCGGCCATCACCGGCAGCGCGATGCTGGGAACTTGCTCCAGTTGCTGCTGCACGTTGACCAGCTCTCCGAGGTGTGCAGCCAGTTGTTGCTCCGTGCCAGGTGCTTGCCAGCCAGGATCGGCGCTCGTGTAGAGGTTGATCCTTCGCAGCGGTGCCGGCCTGGAATCAATGCCCGTCGTATGCAGGAACAGCAGCTTGAGGTGCGCGCCCGCAGGTACTTTCAAGGCTTGCGCTGGCACAGCCACCACCCAGCGCGCGCGGAACAACCTGGAATTGGCAGCAAAGCCGCTGCTGTCCAGCTCGGCATCGCGCGGCTCACTGAGCGGATAGGGTGAGCGCACGGCGGCAAGCAGATTGTCCTCGGCATCGGGCAGGAAATAGCGGATAGCGACGCGCTCCTCGCGGCCGTCGGCCTGCACGATCCACACGCTGATGCGATCGACGATGAAGCCGTCTTCCGGTGTGTGGCTTGCCAGCGCGGGATTGAGCACCGGTGACTCGATGAGCAGTGCGGTCACGATCGCGCCCGGTGCCGCTGTCTGCAACTGGAACTCCGAGAGCACCGGAATCGTACCGCTGGCCTTCACGCCGCCTTTGCCATCCAGGCTGAGCGGCACGTTCAAGGCCTGCTTGCGTGCGCGCTGCAGGTCTGCACGCCAACCCTCGATCGACGACTTGTAGAATTTCTCCAGTTCCCTGGGAGTGCGCTTCCAGTCCGGATCCGGGTTCAGGTGCTGCTGCCTGGCCTGCTCGTAGACGCGCAGGTTCCGCTCCAGCGCCGGCACTTCCTGCATCGTGCCCGCCTCCACAGGCAGCGCGCTCCAACGCGCCGTGGCTTGCAGGGCCCGGCCCGTGCTCACCACTTCGTGCAACAGGCTCGCTCGTCGCGTTGCCAACGCTGTCACCGCGTTGCGCTGCGTGTAGTCCTTCGGCACCGGCAGTGTCGGGTAGTCATCGGAAAGATCGGCATCGCGCGAGGTATTGTAGAACCCCAGGAATTTGTAGTACTCCGCGTGCCGGATCGGATCGTAGGGATGCGAGTGGCATTGCACGCAATTCATGGTCAGGCCGTTGAGCACCGACCAGGTGGTCGCCACGCGATCCATCACGGCCACGAGCCGGAACTCTTCGTCATCGGTGCCGCCTTCATCATTCACCGGTGTCAGGCGCTGGAAGGTCGTAGCGATGCGATCATCGAGGCTGGCATTGGGCAACAGGTCACCCGCCAGCTGCGTAGTGACGAACTGCTGGTAGCTGAGATTGCGATTGAAGGCAGCGATCACCCAGTCTCGCCATGGCCAGACGACCCGGTCGTGGTCGGCTTCGTACCCACGGCTGTCCGCATAGCGGGCCAGATCCATCCACAGCGCAGCCCAGCGCTCGCCGTAGTGTGGTGATGACAGCAGCCGGTCGACCTGGCGCTCATAGGCATCGGGAGCAGTGTCGGCGAGAAACCCAGCGAGCTCTTCCGCGGTCGGAGGCAATCCGGTCAGGTCAAAGGAGACTCGGCGCAACAGCTGCGCTCGCGTGGCCTCCTGTGCGGGCTGCATGCCCTGCTGCTCAAGAGCAGACAATATGAACCGATCCAGCGGCTGCCGTGGCCACTGCGCGTGGCTGACGGATGGCAGGGCCTGTTCCCTGGGCGGCACGAAGGCCCAATGGTCACTCCATTTGGCGCCCTCCCGGATCCACTGTCGCAACAGCGCAATCTGCTGCGGCTGCAGCGCTGGCGCGTGATAGGGCATGCGCACTTCAGGATCGGTTGCAGTGACCCGCGCGATCAGCTCGGAGGTGTCGGGGCTGCCCGGTACGATGGTCGCGCGACCGGAACTGCCCTTGCCGAGGGCCTCCTCGCGATAGATGAAGGAAACATTGTTCTTCTGGCGCACACCCCCATGACAGGACACGCAGTACTGATTGAAAATCGGGCGGATGTCGCGGCTGAAATCAACGGCATTGGCACTGGCCTGCGGCCGATGCATGAAATGCGCCGTGCCCAGCAGGCCAGCGCCCACCAGCACTGCCCCAAACCATGCGAGCGATCGTCCAGGCGCCATCTGCAGCTTCCGTTTCTTGCTGCAGCAAGCTTCAGACTTCCACGCGTTATCGTCAACAACGACACCTTATTCCCGGACGAGCTTAAGACACGTAGCAATGACTTGCCGCGAGCCTGTTTTCTGGTAGTTTGGAGCGCCGGAATCGCGCTTTCCCATGACTTTCGGGTGCCCCATGAACAACAGACTCCTGCCTTGCCTGCCTGCTGCTTTCGCCAGCCTGCTCCTGTTCGCGTGCGCAACCGAGACGCACCAGGCCGTGAAAGTGGAGAAACCGGCCACGGCGGCCGTAGTCACTTACAACGGTCCGCGCCATGGCATCGTCGTGGGCCAGTTCGACAACCGCTCCCAGTATCTGCGCGGCATCTTTTCCGATGGCGTGGATCGCCTGGGCGGCCAGGCCAAGACCCTGCTGATCGGGCACCTGCAGGAGACGGGCCGTTTCACGGTTATGGATCGCGACAACATGCAGGGCCTGGGGCGCGAGGCGGAATACGCCGGCAAGGCACAGACCATCACCGGCGCCAGCTACATGATCACGGGCGATGTCACAGAATTCGGCCGCAAGGAAACCGGTGACGTGCAGCTGTTCGGCATCCTGGGTGCCGGCAAGAAGCAGACGGCCTACTCCAAGGTCACTCTCAACGTGGTCGATGTGACGACCTCCCAGGTCGTGTACTCGGCTTCCGGCGCGGGTGAATATGCCCTGAGCGACCGCGAGGTCATCGGCTTCGGCGGTACGAGCGGCTACGACTCAACCCTCAACGGCAAGGTGCTCGACCTCGCGATACGCGAGGCCATCGACCGCCTGGTCGAAGGTCTCGAGCAAGGCAAGTGGCAGGCCAGCCGCGACAGCAAGCCGTGATCCGCTGGCCGGGGCGGTGTGCCGCACTGGCGACGATAGCGCTGGCAGGCTGCGCGACGCAGCCATCGATGTACTACTGGGGTAGCTACCAGCCGCTGATCTACCAGAGCTACCATGAGCCCGGCAGCGTGCCGCCTGAACGACAGGTTGAACAGCTCGAGCGCGATTTCCAGCAGGCACGGGCAAAAAATGTGCGCATGCCGCCCGGCTGGCACGCGCACCTGGGCGTGCAGTATTTCAAGCTGGGCAAGGTGGACGAAGCCGTGCGCGAGCTGCACACCGAGAAGGCCGAGTTCCCTGAGTCAGCCGTGTTCGTGGACCGGCTGCTCGCCAACATCGGAAAGACGAAATGAGCCCGCAGCGTCTGCGCGCGGTCGCGATCCTGCTGGCTGGCGCCGCACTCTGCGGTTGCGTCCAGATGCAGCCCTACGATTACACGGCCTTGCGTGCACGCCGGCCGGTCTCGATACTCGTGCTGCCGCCCCTCAACCAGACCGTCGACGTCAATGGGCCCTACTCGTTCCTGTCGACGGTGACACTGCCGCTCGCCGAGCAGGGCTACTACGTGTATCCCGTCCAGGTCATCGACGAATACCTGAAGGAAAACGGCCTGCCGACGGCCGGTGAGATGCGCGAGGTGGCGCCGACCAAGCTGCACGAGATCGTCGGCGCCGATGCCGTGCTCTACCTGGACCTGCTGCAATACGGCACCAAGTATGCCGTGCTCGCCAGCACGACCGTGGTGTCCGCCCGCGGCAAACTGGTCGACGCCCAGACAGGCCAGACGCTCTGGGAAGGCACTGCCACCGTGCAGCAGAATCCCAACAACAATTCTGGTGGTCTGCTGGGCGCGCTGGTCGGCGCTGCGCTCAATCAGATCATCAGCTCCAAGACCGATCTCAGCCACCAGGTCGCCGCCATGACCAGCAACCAGCTGTTCACGCAGCCCGGACGCGGCCTGCTGTTCGGCCCGCACCACCCCAAGCACGGCAGCGATTAGCGCCCTCGCGCAGGCGGCCGTTTGCGCTCACTCGTCTGAGGTCTCTTCGGCGGACTCCAGTGGCAGGCAGGTCCAGGCTTCGTAGATCACGATGTCATTGCTGCCCACGCCGGACTGGAAGCACACCTTTTCGTCCGCGACCTGGTTGATCGCCAGCCAGGCCCTGTCCTTGTCGGTCCACCGGGTCACATACTCGCGCAATGGGCTGTCTTCCCTGGGCCTGAATCGCACCACGGTGCTCCAGCCCTCCGGCAAGGCACTATCGAGCCGCACAGCCACACCTACCCATTTGCCGTCGCGCACGAGACTGCCACGCGGGCGAGGCAGTGCGGCTATCGAGCTCGCGAACTCACCTTCCCACGCATTGACTCGCAGCGCGTAGTCGTCGAACACCAGGCCCAGATCGAAGCCCGAGAGCTGGAAAGCCGCCTGCCACAGCGACAGATTCGACAGGTCGCGTGGAAAATCCGGATGACCCAGGGTACGCAGGATCTTCGCTGGCGCCTCTGCGCCGTAGCGGCGCACCAGCACGTCGACCAGTATGGCGCCCAGCGGATATTGCAGGTTCAGGTCCATATCGCGCGCCAGCGCGTCCATGTCGATCAGCTGGCGCGCCACCAGCATATGACGATGGGACACCAGCGCTGCCTGCAGCCGGTCACGATCGGAGACGCCGTCTCCGCTCTTCAGTTTTTGCTCCACCCACCGCGCCAGGCCCTCATTGAATGCCTGCATCGGCCCCAGCGCACGCTCGTGCTCGCCGCCGGCCAGGCGGATGGCGAACACATGCGTGGTCTCGTGCGCCAGCACCAACAGTGGCGCCTCGGCACTCAGCGACATGCGGACACGATCGAAGTATGCCGTACCCTCGGTGTTGTCGATGGATCCTGACAGATCGACGTCAATGGCCGCTCCGCCCTCGATGCGCAGCTCACTGGCCACCTTCGCAAAGATTTCATCGGCATGCAGCAGCAAGGCCTGCACGGGCTCGGAGCTGCCCGCCGGATAGCTGAAGGTGTAGTGCACGGTTTGGGCATGACCGGGTGCCGCGGCGGAAAATTGCGCACCGTTCACGCTGTTCGCATCGACTCGCGGCGGGCGCTGCTCCACGCTCGACTTCACCGCCACGGCAAATGCCCCGATCAGCGCCGCGATGGTAGCCAGGGTCACGAGCGCGGATACCACCGGTCGCGAAAGCTGTACCTGCAAGCGCCGTCCACGGCCTGCACCGGCCGCCCTGAATGCCCACCAGGCGCTCGCGGCAAACGCCAACGCGAGACCAAACTGCACCGCCAGTGTGGTCACTGGCAGTCGATGCTGCGTGTCCACGATGCTCCTGCCCACCGACTCCACGGGGTTCAGCGCGGAGAATCGCGGCCAGGCCTCGGAAAGCAGCTGTGCACTGATCGACAGCAATGCAAGCAGCATCCAGCACAGGCTGCGCAGGAAACCGAGCAACATGCCGATGCAGAGTGCCACGATCGTGAGCAGGCCGATTTTGCCAAACTGCAGCAGCAACAGCGTGACGTGGACATCGTGATCGAGCGTGCCGCGCGCCTTCAGGTGCAAGGCCGTATGCAACAGCGTGTAGCCCACCGGGTAGACCAGCAGCACCAGCAAGGCCGCGACCAGTTTTTCCAGGAAGCTGCGCGCACGCGTTACCGGCAAGCCATCGAGAAATGCGAGCGTACCGCCATCGATCTCCCGGGTGAGCAGACCGCTGCCCACGGCGAACGCAAACAGGAACTGGAAGACGTGAAAGCCATCGAGGCCATAGAAGCCCTTGGCCAGAGACTGCATATCCCACTGCTTCAGCAGCATTTCCAGGATCTCGACCACCACCAGCGCGAAGCCGAGCCAGGCAAACGGACGCAGATCGCGCAATTCCTTGCGCAGCAGACCGTGGTTCATTGCAAGTTCCAGCGACGCGCACCCAGGCGCAGCACGCACGCCGCCTGTGGATCATTCAACTCGATGGCCATGAATAGCCGGGTGCCCGGGGCGAAGGGGCGCGGCAATACACCGGGACCTGTGGCGTCGACGCGCGCCATCTGCACCCGGTCCAATTCAGACTCCCAGGGTTCCAGCTCTTCATAGCGCACCGCGAATGGGCCCTTGTCGCCCAGACGATAGTGCACCTCGAAAGTTTTGCCCGTCATGCGGGAGGTGGAAAATTCCACCGGCAAATGCAGCCTTTCCCTGAGCCCCGTGTCCAGGCGCGCCGCGTCGGCCTGCAGCACTTTTTGCAAGGTGGCGCCGAGCTGCCGCACGCCCGGTGCCGCGCTGCGCGCCCACGCCGCGCTCAGCGAAGGCTCCAGAAACGCCGCGCGGCTATCGTCTGGCAGACGCCGGCCCAGTATCGCCCTCATCAAGTCCTGGAACCGGTTGCGCTCCGTGCTGTCGGCCAGCAAGCTCACCGCGCGCCACGCCAGCGCGTCGCCCAGGCAATCGCCCAGTTGCTCCCGGGCGCTGAGCCAGTGACCAAGGCTGCCCGCTGCGCTATCGCCCTGCGATTGCAGCAGCTCGGCAGCCAGCGCCGAGCGTAGTCCCAGGCGTTCGCGTCGCGATGCCGAGTCGCGCGCAATCCACCACTGCGTGAAACCGTCGAGCAACCAGCGCCGCTGCTCCCGCAGCGCGCGACCGCGCGTATACCAGATCAGGGTCTGCTCCAGCGCGTAGGCACGGAAGTCCTGCTGGTCAAAATGCGCGGATTCGATTGCAGCCCGCAGTACCACACCATCAGATCCGGGCAACGCTGCACGCTGGTAAACATCGGCGTCGATCGCTGCATCCGGTAGCACCGAGACGCCCGGAAGCACGGTCAGCGACAGGTATTTCTGCAATCCGTGCAGATCAGAAGCGGCGCTGTCGGCCAGAACCCTGGCAGTGCCGGCGGCACTGCCGGCGACCTGCGCGATGGCAACGCGCGCGCGGCCCGATTCGCCGCTGATGGCATCATGGAGCACAAAAGGCGGTTTCGCCTTGCGCTCGTCCAGCTGCTCGACCAGCAGCAGCACGGCGATCATCGCGATGCCGATGGCTGCTGCCTCGCGCCGCGTCATGCGCTGCGACAACCTGACGACCAGGGATCCCTCGCCCGCCAGAACCAGCGCAAATGTCGCCGCCAGCAGCAGCGCCGTTGCCAGCCAGGTCAGCGCCAGATCGCGCAACGGCAGCTGGATTCTCTCGAACACCATCGAGGGCGAAACCAGGTATACGGGAGGCCACTGCGCCATCGGCAGCTGCGCCCTGGCATCGACAAAATAGGCGCCGATGAGCAGCGCGCCCCAGAGCACGAAGCGGTAACGGCCTGTCAACGCAATCAGGAATGCCAACGCGTAGGCGAACAGCAGGAAGCTGAAATCGCGCATTGCCATCAGTTCGATGAAGCGCGCGTTCAGGGCCACTCGGTTGGCGGCCACGTGCAGGGTGGCGGCAAAACCCAGCGCCATCGTTGCCATCAGCAGGCTGGCGCCCAGCAGCCACTTGACCGCTGTGACCTGCCCGCGCCCCACCGGCAGCGTTTCCAGGAACAGCTGCGTGCGTCCCGAGTATTCGCGCACCACCAGCCGATTGGTCAACGCGAGGATACTGAGCGAGCCGAAAGAGTAAGTCCAGGTGAGGAAGGCCATCAAGGGTGTGCCTTCGTCCGCAGATTTCCTCAGAAAACCCACCATCAGCAACGCGCCCACCAGCCACAGGGCCAGCAGTACCCAGCGGTGCTCGCGCAGTTCCTTGCCAATCAGCGGTCGGATCACGCGGTGGCGACTTTGTCGGTGCGTGCAAAGGCGAGGAAGATCTCTTCCAGTGGCAGCGGCTGGATATCAGTGCCATCGGGCCAGGGGGTGGCATCCCAGTCAGCTGCATTCGCGCGATAGATGTCGCCGCGCAACTGTTCGAAGCCCGCGGACGGCAGATAATCCGGCACGCTGACGATGCGCCGTACGCTCGCGCGCAACGCCGTCACATCGCCCTCAAAGCGCGCGCGCCCCGCCTGCACAATGCCTACCCGCTGCGCGAGCTGCTCGACATCGCCGACCAGGTGCGAGGAGAACATGACCGTGGTGCCGCGCTCACGCTGCAGCAACGCCAACTGATCATTGAACTCGCGACGTGCCACCGGATCGAGCCCGGCGGTAGGCTCATCGAGCAACAGTAATTCCGGCCGCGGCGCCAGGGCCAGTGCCAGGCCCAGCTTTGATCGTGTGCCACCAGAGAGCTCGCCGGAACGACGTTCGGCCGGCACGTCCAGCGCGCTCAGCAGACGCGTGAATTCATGCTGATCCCAGCGTGGATAGAAACTGCTCACGAAGCGGCCCAGCTGCGTGGCGGTCATCCAGCTATAGAAGCTCGGCTCCTGCGAGACATAGCCGATACGCTGCTTGAAAGGAACGGTGACGCGTCGGGTACGCGTGCCGAACAATTCGATGGCGCCCTTGTCCGGGCGGATGATGCCCATCAGTACCCGCAACGCGGTGGTCTTGCCGGCGCCGTTGCGTCCCAACAGGCCGTAAACCTCGCCCTGACGTACGCTGAGCGACAGACCGTCCAGCGCCACGACCTTGCCGAACCGTCGGACGATGCTGTCCAGGTGGAGTGCGATATCCATCGAGCCGTCAATTCCTTTTATCGGCCGCTGATCGAATCCTTGACTGTTACAGTACAGGCCGGATCAACGCTGCTCAACAGTCACGCACGCGGCCGCTCAGGCCGCCGCCGTCGCAATCGGAGCAGGCATTGTCAACTTGACAACGACGCGGCGCAGGGATCGGGCAGGACGCATCGCACGCCCTGCCCGCCTGCAGGTAGGTCAGCTATTGCCGGTCGAATACCATGACGTTTGAGGTATGGCCACCGTCCGCACCTGTGAGACGAGTGCCGGAAGTGAGCTTCTTGCCGTCGTGCGAGACCGTGCGACTGGTCTTGCCTACCACCTTGCCGGCGCGTTTCAACTGGAAACTCGCCGCGTGGCTGTTGAGCTGCTTCGCACTCAGGCTGTCGTAGTCGGGGTTTCCCTTGACCGGGTAGTCCTTGCCGTCCAGCCGGTAGGTCGCCTGAGTCAGGCCTTCCTTGCCGTCGGCACTGGTGGATTTGATGGTGACGGTGATTTCATCACCAGATTGCGCATAGGTGCGCATCTGGGCCTTGGGCGCAGCTCCGGACTTGAACTTCGATGCGGAAACATTCAGTTGCCAGGTACCGACCACGGGATCGGCGGCGGCTGCAGCAAATGCGCTGGCGGCACAGAGCGACAATGTGGCGAATAGCAGAAAATGCTTCATGGCTGAATCCCCCTGATGATCGGCGTGGTGATGCTGGCACTGCGCGGATGCGCTCGGCCGAGTCTACTCTTGTCAGCCCACGGTAAGCGCACGGAGTTCAGGCCAGAGACAGTCCGCGCAAGCCGATCGCCGCGCGCCCGGCGATTTGGGGAACGAATGCGCCCGATCAGCCGCGGGCGCGTGCCGCAGTGCCCGGCCGCGGACGCTTCGCAGTCGCCCGCTTCTTCTGCGCCACCAGCGCCGCCGTGATCGACGGCAACAGGCCTGGAAAGCGCTGGTTGATTTCCTCGCAGCGCGTGCTGTTGTGCATCTCCACGCCGCGACGCTCGCTGCGGATCAGGCCCGCCTCGCGCAGCACCTTGAAGTGCTGCGAGAGCGTGGATTTGGGGAGCACCTGGTCGCTGATCGCCAGGAACTGCGAACAGGTGCGGGGCTGCGGGCCCGCAGCGATCGCCGCGAAGATGTGGGCGCGGTTGGAATCGGAGAGCGCGTAGAGGATGCCCTCGACGCTGACGTCTTCGATGGCCGGATGCTGCAGCGGTCTCATGCGCACGTCATACCAGAAAGCGCACGCCTAGTCCAGTAGTTCAATACTCATGAACTCATAGAGTTCATGTTTCCTGAACATCTGTACTATAACTCGCGTGATTCAGGCGGGAGCGGCGCAAAAGGCCGCCCCGACGCAGCAATACAAACGGAGCAAATCAATGAGCAAGCTTGCAAACAAGGTCGCGGTGGTCACTGGCGCATCCAAGGGCATCGGCGCGGGCATCGCCCGGGCGCTGGCCGCCGAGGGGGCTGCGGTGGTCGTAAATTATGACTCCAGCCGCGAAGGCGCCGACCGGGTCGTTGCCGATATCAAAGCCAAGGGCGGCCGGGCCGTGGCAGTCCAGGGGAGCGTCGCGAAGGAAGCCGATATCACCCGGATCTTTGACGAGGCCGTACGCCACTTCGGGCATGTAGACGTACTGGTCAACAACGCGGGCGTGTATGGCTTCGCGCCCATCGCCGAGGTGCAGGTCGCGGAATTCCATCGCCAGTTCGACACCAACGTACTGGGCACGCTGCTGGCGGCGCGCGAGGCCGCAAAACGTTTCAACGGTGCGGGTGGCAGCATCATCAACGTGAGTTCGGTGGTCAGCGAGAATCCGCTGCCTGGCTCTTCGGTCTATTCCGCCACCAAGGGCGCGGTGGACGCCATCACGCAGGCGCTGTCGAAGGAACTCGGTCCCCGCGGCATCCGCGTGAACACGATCGCACCGGGCCCCGTGGTCACCGAGGGCTTCCAGCAGACCGGCATCGTCGGCTCGGAGATGGAAAAGCAGTTCGTCGCCGGCACGCCGCTCGGCCGCCTCGGCCAGCCGGACGACATCGCGCGCGTCGCGGTGTTCCTGGCCTCGGATGAGGCCTCGTGGCTCACGGGCGAGCGCATCTCCGCATCGGGCGGCATGCACTGAGCTATCGCCTGACGCCGCGGCAGCACGCCGCGGCGTCAGGCGGGCTTGATGTTGGCGTTCAGACGGAACAGGTTCTGCGGGTCGTACTTGTGCTTGAGCGCGGCCAGACGCCGATGGTTTGCGCCGTAGTTGGCATCCACGGTTTTTGGATCTGGATCGGCAAGGTTGACGTAGTAGCCGTCGCAGAAAGGCGCGAGGCGTTCCCAGGGAGTACGCACGCGGGCCTTGCCGGCTTCATCCTGATCGCGCCCATCCCAGGCGCCCACCACCATCATGCTCGCCATCGCATGGCGATGCGAGAAGGCAGTTGCATCCGCGGCTGTGTCCCAAACGGCGCCGTTGGAACTCTCAAAATAGATTTCGCAGCCGGGCGTCGCCTCGAATTCATTGCCGAGGTAATCGAGCAACGGCGCCGGGTACTCGTTGACGAAACCGCCCTTGATGTAGTGGCGCTGGGTATCGATCGGCGGCGTGTCGTATTGCGATTGCACCACGAGGTACGACTTCGGACCGATCTTCGTATCCACCGCTCCGCTGACGGCTCGCAGCGGCGCCAGCACTTTGTCAGCAGCCTTGGGGTCACCAGAGTAGACCACGAGGATAGTGGCCGTGGTCTTGCCATCGCGGCCCAGCGAAATATCGAGATCGACGGCCAATTCGCGTGGCGCACGTGCCAGAAAGTCGGCATAGAACGCCACCGCATCGCGGGCCTGTGGCTTCTGGAATGCCGCGTAACCCGCGATCACCTGTTGCGGCACTTGGTGCAGCCGGTACTCGAACTGCGTAGCCACGCCGAAGTTACCGCCACCGCCGCGTATGGCCCAGAACAGATCCGGATCATCGTGCGCGCTTACGCGCCGGATGCGCCCGTCCGCCGTCACGATCTCGACCGACAGCAGGTTGTCGCAGGCCAGGCCGAAGCGGCGTGACAGGTAGCCCAGGCCTCCGCCCAGCGTGAGTCCGCCGATCCCGGTGTTCGAGATCTGGCCCATCGTAGTGGCCAGCCCGTGCTGCTGCGCGGCTCCGTCTACCTGCATGCCCAGCGCACCACCGCCCGCGTGCACCACGCGCCGCTGCGCATCCACACTCACCTGCGTCAGCAGCGACAGGTCGATCAACAGGCCGCCCTCGCAGCTCGAGTAGCCCGGGAAACTGTGTCCGCCACCGCGCACCGCCAGCAGCAGGCCGCGCTCGCGGGCAAAACCCACTGCCTTCGACACGTCAGCCGCGCTAGCGCAGCGCGCGATCATGGCGGGATGCCGGTCGATCATGGCATTCCAGACGTGCCGCGCGTACTCGTAGCCCGTGTCGCCGCCGACCAGCAACTGGCCGGCAAGGCTCGCACGGAGCTCTTGCACCGCAGCCCGCTCGAGCCTGAGCGGCTGGCCGTCGAGCCCTACCGCAGCAACATCCGCGTCCTCACCTGCCAACGCCCGCTGGCCCGACAGGTAACCTGCGGCCCCTGCCAGTGCCGCAGCCGCACAGAAACGACGTCGATTGATCATGGCGCACCTCCCCCGCGGCCGAATCTACGCCCCGCCCTGCCCGGTGTCCAAACGGGCGGTGCGAGCGATCATCTCACTCCCGCGCGAACTCGTTGATTTCATCGAGAGCAGCCTGGGCGCCTGCGATGCTGCGCCCCACGTACATGCGTTCCATGGCCGCGGCAACCCGGCCCTTGCCACTGCGAGCGCAGCGATCGAAGGCAAAAGACAACGCGGCGCCCACCGCGCTGCCAACGCCGGTGTAGATCACCGCGATGGGCGCCGTCGCCCACAGATCGATGCCTGCAATGAGCCTGACCGCGACAATCAGCAATGCAGGCGCGGCCAGCCACACGGCCAGCCATATCCACTTGAACGAGTGGATCTCCCAGCGCCGCAGCAACGCGAGATAGCGCTGGATGGTAACCACGGGCGCTGCAACGTTGATACGCGCGATGAGCAGGATGCGCATGACAGCGTCGATCATGAGCGCAACGCTCAGCGCATGCATGACCAGGCCGCTCACGAACAGCGACGGCGTTGCAAGGTTCGCGAGCCAGAAACGCGCGAAGCCGGCCGCCAGCATGACGCCAATGGCAAACTGCAGCGGCTGCATCAGCAGCAAGGGCAGCAGTCGCAGTTTGCTGCGACGCGTGCGCGTCTCGGTGAGCAGACGCAGATTCAACGAGAGGCTGCGCTCGAGCTTGCCATCGAGTTGTTGCCACTGTTGCCTGAGCTCATCAAGTTCCATGGTTTTCTCCAAAACGCCGTATGCGCTGCTTGAGCCGGTTGATCTTGGTGGACACGTTGGTTTCCGTGATGCCGAGAATTTCGGCGATTTCGCGCGTCGAGTGCTCATCCAGGTAGAGCAGCAGCAGGGCGCGATTCAGGGCGTCGAGCTGCGCAATGAATTCGCCCAACAGACGTGGCGCCTCGTCAGCACCGTGTTCCGGCGCTTGCGGATCAGCCAGTTCGTGCACTTCGAGCTCCAGCGGCACCGTACGGCGCTCGCGTACCACCTGGCCGCGAAGGTAGGAAATGCCGACGTTGAGCGCAATCCTGAACAGCCAGGTGGAGAACGGCCGCGATTCGTCATATGCCGGGAATGCGCGCCACAGCTGTGCTGCGATTTCCTGCGCCAGGTCTTCACGGTCCGCAGCGCGCGCATAGGTATTGGCAACTTTGAACACCATGCGCCGGTGTTGCTCGAGCAACGACACGAACCGCTGGCGCGTGGAATCTGGAATGGCGGTTCTGGCACTCATGGCTATCAACACCATGATTCGCCATGCCGGCCCGTTTGTCACAGCCTGATTCCGGGCTCAGCACGATTGCCGGCCTGGTCGTCGAGCGGGCATCGCGCACCGAGCTGACAACATCCAGGTGATGGCGGATTGGATCCTCGAGCCGCGTGAACGCACCGTTGTGGAAAAAGCCGGCTGCGGCGCGGCATTGCTCAGTGGTGAGCTGCTCGAGCCCGAAATCCTCGCTCTACCCCGGACCATCGAAAAGCACGTTGCCCTTGTCCACGCCGAAAGCCGAGGCGATTTGCGGCAGGCCGAGCACATGCATCTTGAAGTCGATGCGGCCCGACCAGGTTGTTGTTCTGGATGCCGATAGCGATGGACTGGCCGCCTCCAAAGCCGGTTGCGGGCAAGTGGCAACCGCCGCAGGTGCTGTCGGAGTGCAGGCCCTCCGCATTCGCGGCGGAACCCGCGGCGCCCAGTTAAGGCGCCAGGACTGCCGCCCGCGACGCCATTAACTTGGTCGTCGTGAGTGCCATGCTGACCTCCCCTGTCGCCAGATTCCGAATTCCCCGAGTGCGTGCCTTGTCCATGGAAAAAAAAGCGCCCGTGCTGGTCGACGAGGGAGTCGGCCGGCACGGGCGCACCGTGCGTTACTGGATCAGCGGATTCATTCCAGTCAATAGACCATCGGGATTCCTGAAATAAAGCCACCTGTTCATGGTCCAGAACGGCACAGGTTCGTCGTTCCTCCAGCTATCGAGAAGGCTGGTTGTCCGCACTACCGGGCAGATATGCGTGCCGGTTGTCGGATAAAGAGCCTTCAGGGAGCAATTCGGGTACCAGATCATCGCGCAGCGCAGGCGCGATCCGCTCGGGCTACGGCAACAGGTTCATGTCCCAGTTCATCCGTAAACCAATCGTGCGCGGGCGGTTGACCGTGACGGCCTTGTAGAACTGCCCGTAGTTCGCGTACAGCTGCGCACGGGTGTCGCCAATATTCTCGCCGTACAACTCCGCACTCCAGACCTCACCGCGCACCCCGATGGAAGCACCAGCCGTACTGAAGGCCGGAAGGTCGTATGAGGTTGACTTTCCCAGCAGATCAAAGCCCGGTAGTCCGATTGCGGACAGGGAATGCGACTGATGGCTGAACTTTCCCTGCAGGTAGAGCTGGTGCGCATGCCACGGATGTTCATAGTGCGCCAGCAACTTCAGTTGCAGCGGCGGCGCGCCCGCAAGCGAAGTACCCAGCGTCTGCATGCCGGAAGGCAGTTGCAGGCCATCGAGGTTGTGCAGGCTGGCAAGGTCGATCGGCGTGCCATCACCCCAGTACAGCGGGGGCTTGCGCACCAGCGCGGTACTGTTCCAGACGGCCGAGGATTCCAGCGTCAGGCCGCGCGTGGAACGCCACGCCGCGTTCATGGCCAGGCCCCGCGCCCGGTAGTTGCCACCGTTGAACACCAGGCTGCCCATGACCAGTGGCTCAAAGGAGCTGGTCTGCACATGCAGCCAGTCTTCCTGGTAGATCGTCGTCTGCAGTTCGGCGCGCCCGTCGGGGCGGCGCAGTTTCAAGCCTATCTCGTTGTTCGTCAGCCGATCCGGCTGGTAAGTCAGGGGAACCCGCCAGCTGCCATGAGCATGCGCCTGCGCCTGCCATTCATAGGGACCGTCTGCAAGCGGCGAAGCCGTAAACGTGCCCGTGGCCCGGTTGAAGCCACCGGCCCTGAAGCCTTGTGAAAAAGTGTAGTAGTACATGGCGCCGTCATGGGGCTTCCATGACAGGTTCAGCCGGCTGGAAAACAGCTTGAAGGTGTGCCGCAGATTCTCGGCATCCAGATCGAACAACTGCAGGCTCCCACAAGGTTCTGGCAATTGCGGATAAAGGTATATCTGGCACATGAATATGCCCGTTGTGGCACCGACCTCCCGGACACTCACGCGCGAATAGCGTGTGCCGGCGGTCAGGGTGAGCTTGTCGGGTATCAGGTCATAGTCCAGCGAGGCAAACAGCGCCTGCTGGGCGTAGGTGTGGGTAATGTCGTTTATCCAGGCATCGGTCGGATCGCGCGGATACGGATTGCTGAGCGTCGGTGCTACCGGCACGAACACCGCGCCCGCGTCCCGATAGTCTATAGGGCGCCCCAGCGCATCGAAGGACGAGCCGTTCACGGTCCAGTAGCCCTTCGGAGGCTGCAATGGGCGGAAATACTGCGTGGCAGTCGCGTAGTAGAAATCCGTCGAACCCTGCATCAACTCGCGTTCGTAGTAGGCGCCGCCGACGCCGCGCAGCCTGCCATCCGCGGGAAGCATCACCCGCAGCTCGTGGCTCTGATCAGAATTCTTTTCCTGGTCGTGCCAGGTGGCACTCGGCGTGAAGCATTGCGTGGGCAACACACCATAGGCAGTCACGGCACACTGGTAGTACGAGGCGTAGAGCGTGCGTGAGTAATTGGTGTAATCCTGTCGCTGCTCCAGGCGCCGATCGCGATAGGAACCTGCATAGATCGCCTTCAGCGCGCCCAACCGCCCCTCGAGCGTCAGTGTAGTGGACTGGAACCGGTCGCTCGTAAACGGAGCGTTGAACAGCTGCACCGCAAGGCCCGGCAAGCTCTTGCCATCGGAGGTGTTGCTCATCTGGGCGAACACGCCCTCGGTGTCGACGTTCTGGTAGACCTGTGAGACCAGCGCTTCCCAGTTGTCACTGATGTGGTACCTGAATTGCAGGCGACCGCCGAGATAGTCGGCGGAATTGATATCCCTGGCCACGAGTGCGCTGTTGTCCAGCACCACGCTGTTCGGTGGAACCTGGCCTCCATAGAGCTCGCGTATGCCAACGTCGGTGGGCTCGCGCGCAAAGGTGCCATGTATGTTGTCGATGTAGCCGCCGCGATGCTCCCGATACAGCACGGCGCGCATGGCCAGGCGGTCGCTCAGCAGCGGCAGGTTGGCGGTCAGTGTCAGCAACTGGCTCGGAGCGCCATGCTCGGTCAGTGCGGTACCCGCACTCGCGTGGATCTCCGTCAAATCCAGTCGGGGCTTGTGCGTGATGTAGCGCACCACGCCGGCTTCCGCGCCCGCACCAAACAGCGTGCCTTGTGGGCCTTCCAGCACCTCGACGCGCTCGAGGTCTGCCGCGTACAGATCCACGTTGTGGTTGATCTGGCCTACCGGCTCGTCGTCGATGTAGATCGCCACCGTTGGCAACAAGCCCGTGATGATCGTGCCCTGCGCGTCACCCGAGCTCGTGGCCAGTCCGCGGATGATGAGGTTGCTCTCGCCGGGACCCGAGGAGTGGGCTGTCAGGCCCGGCACCAGCGTGAGATAGTCATCGAAGTTCGAAACGTGCTGCCGAGTGAGCTGTTCTGCCGTCAATACGATTACCGTCACCGGACTATCATTCAGGCGCTCGATCCGGCGGTTCGCGGTCACGACCACCTCGACCAGCGCATCTGCGGGTGGCGTCGCGACCGCAGCCGCCCGGGAAGGCGTGGCGAGCACGCGCACCGTGTGTGCGTTCAGGAACTCGAATTCAAGCTGCGTACCCGCGAGCAGGTGCTCCAGTGCCACGCGCGGGGCAAGCCCGGCCTCGGCCGACTGTGCGATCTTGTCGGCGATGTCCTTCGATACGTAGACCACGTGCAGACCGGTGAGCTGCTCGTATCGCTCCAGGGCCTGCTCGACCGGCTGCGAGGGGATCGCCGTTGCGAGTGGCGAAGCCTCGCTGGATGGTGTGCCGGCCACCGCCGCGCCATGGGCCACGCACGCTGCGGCGACCGCCCGCACTATTCCGGGCGCTATCCCCGATCGTCCATTCATGGACCAGCTACCGCCACGAGCCGCAGTTAAGCACAACGGATGTGCGCGTGCGAGCCGGGTACCTTCCAGGTATCAGGGACGGCTCACGCGGATGTCGGTGTCGCCGACATACACGTGGACGCCGTCGATGCCGCGCAGGAACAGCACGAAAGCGTCAACGTCGGTGGCGGAAAACGAGCCGCTGATTTCCAGCTTGCGCAGCGCCGGTGTCAGGATCCGGATCGGGCGGTGCGAGTAGCGATTGAATTCACTGGCGACGCTCTCGATGGGCTCATTCCGGAACCGGATCTGGCCGTGCATCCAGGCGCCGGAGCGCGCGGTATCGGCCGCCTCGGGCATGGCAAGCGGGCCTCCGGGCTCGACACGCAACTGCTGCCCTGCGGACACGGGTACGGCAGCGGCAGCGTCAGCGGCGCGCGCAACGCGCACTTGCCCGGCATACACGGTGACAACCGTCGCACCCTCGTCGAGTCGAACGTCAAAGTTGGTCCCAACGGCATGCACTGTCGCAATCCCTGCCAGCACGTCGAAGGCGCGCTGCGCCTCGTGCGCCACTTCGAAATTGGCACGCCCCGCCACCAACTGCACCTGGCGCGAGTTGGCGGTGTACTGCACGGTCACATCCGAATCTGTATCCAGCCTGAGCACCGAGTGGTCCGCGAGTCGCTGCTCGGACAGTTGGCCGTGTCCGGTCTGCAGTGTCATCTGCCGGTCTGCAACCGGAAGCTGCGCGACCGGCCGCTGCGCAAGCCAAAGCGCCAGCAATCCCACGACGCCGAGCATACCGCCGGCCACCACGGCAGCGCGGAGCCAGCTGCGGCCGACATGCCGGGGCCAGATATCCATGCCGACCGGCCTGATACGGCGAGCTGCACTCTGCTCTTCGGCATGCGCGCGCGCGAGCAAAGACTCGATACTGGGCGCTTCGGCCGAGCGGGCACCGGGCAATTGCTGGGCTATCGACGCGACCGCGAGGTATTCCTCCACGTGCATGGGCGAAGCGCACAGCCACGCGGTGAAACGCGGCCGTTCGGATTCATCCAGGCCGCCGCGGTTGGCGACAAACCAGTCGGCCGCCTCCTGCGCAATCAGTTGTCGAACGCGGTCGTCGCTCGCTGGCATGGCGGTCATCCGAGTCGGGCCATACGGCGCCTGCAATGTACCAGCGCCTGGGAAAGGTATTTCTTGACCATATTGGTCGACACACCAAGCTGCGCAGCGATATCGGCATAGCTGCGATCCTGCCAGTATTGCATCTGTACCGCCGCCTGACACTTGGGCGGCAACTGCTGCAGCACCTCCAGCAGTCGCCGCGCACGCTCGGAATCATCCATGTCGGCGCCGAACCCTGGCCATTCGGCCAGCTGTGCACTGACGGTCGGGTCATCGACATCGACCGCGGCGGCGTCACGGCGCTGTTGCAGGGCCTGTTCGCGCAGCAGATTGCCTGCCACCGTATACAAATAGGCCTCCGGATTGCGGATGGTCGCTACATCGGGTATGCGCAACAGGCGCAGATAAACCTCCTGGGCAAGCTCCGCCGCGTCGGAACCGCGACGTACGCGGCGGACAAAGTACGCGCGCAGCGCACTACCCTGCCGTTTGAACAGCCGCTCCACAAAAGCGTTCTTCTCGTCTGACATGGTTGGGTCTACCGTAAACGAGTAGTCCGCCACTCAATCGGGTACCACGTTCTGTCAAATATTCCCGCAGATTGATGATACGCCTGTGGACCCCTCCGGGCGCGTCGGCGCAGGCTCCGGATTTCGGTTAGCGTTGCCGGAATGGAGCAGGATGTCGTTGTCGTCGGTGCCAGCTTTGCCGGCCTGGCCTGTGCAACCGCGCTGGCCGAAGCCGGCCTGCGGGTCACCGTGGTGGAACGCAGGCGTGATGCAGGCGAGAAGCTGCACACCACGGGCATCCTGGTGCGCGATGTCATGGACACCGTGGCGCTGCTCGATGGCATGCCCGCGCACCTGGTGCGTCGCGTGGAAGGCGTACGTCTGTATGCGCCGAACCTGAGGCACGTCGACCTCGCGGCGCCGGGCTACTACTTTCTCGCCACTGACACGCCCGGCCTGATGCGTTGGCTTGCCACCCGTGCCGAACAGGCTGGCGTACGGATGCTATGGAATACGGTCTTCCGCGAGGCCCGGCGCATCCAGTCCGGGTTTGACCTGCAGGCTCCCATAGGCACTGCGCGCTTCCTCGTTGGCGCGGATGGTCCACGCTCGGCTGTGGCGCGCGTGCTCCAGCTGGGCGAAAACGCCAGGTTCCTGGCGGGAATCGAACACGAATACGAGGGCTCGCCCGTCGATGCCGCAGATCGATTGCACTGCTTCATCGACAAGCGGCACATGCCGGGCTACATCGGCTGGGTGGTTCAGGGCGTCGGCGTCACCCAGGTCGGCCTGGCCCGCAGGCAACGCGACGGCGATGGCGCGATCGTCAAGAATTCCATGGAACGCTTCCTCGACAAGATCGCGCCGACTTTCGACTTTCGCATGCATGTGCCCGCTGCCGTGCGCGCCGGCCTCATACCCTGTGGTGGCGTAGTACGACCGGTTGCCACGCAGCGCGCCGTGCTGGTCGGCGACGCGGCTGGCATGGTCTCGCCTGTGACTGCCGGCGGCATTCACACGGCGCTGCAGTTCGGGGCGCGAATGGGACATGGCATTGCGGATTTTCTCTCCGGGCGCGGGCCGGATCCCGGCGCGGTCGCATCACGCAGCTATCCGAAGTTCCGGATCAAGCGAACGCTGCGGTTTCTGTTCGACCACTTCCAGACCAACTGGGCCTTCAATCTGCTGCTGGCGACGCGGCCCGTACGCGCAGCGGCGAGCCTGGTGTACTTCCACCGGCGTGGCGTGGTGGTCAGGAATTCCCGTAAGGCACGCTGACGATGATGCGGGTGCCGCCCGCGGGCGGCTGATCGATCTGCAGCGTGCCGCGCATCAGGCGGGTGCGGTACCTGATCATCCGCAATCCAAGGCCCTGCTGGACACCGGCTGTCGCATTGAATCCGCGACCGTCATCCCCTACTTCCAGCTTCACCTGGTCGGCAGTGATTCGCAGCGCGACGTGGATCATCCTGCCACCACCATGCCGCATGGCATTGTTTACCGACTCATGGGCGATCCGGTACAGGTGATCAGCGATCGAATCGGCGATGGCGCCCTCATCGCCGGAGACATCGACCCGTACATCGACGAAAAAGTAGCGGCTGTTGACGGTATCGGCCAGGTGACGCAGCGCCAGCAGCAGCGAGCCCTCGACGTGCAGCGGCGCCAGCCCGTTGGCCAGTTCACGCGCGGTGGCGATCGCCCGATTGACATGTCCGGCCACGCCGCGCAATGAAGCCTGCAGGGTCTCCACGTCATCGAACTGACTGGCGCTGGCACTTTGCAGCATCAGTGCGATGCCGGTGAGGTCCTGGCCCAGGCCTTCGTGGATGTCACTGCTCAGTCGCAAGCGCTCCTGGGCCGCGATGTCCAGCACTTCGCGCTCCAGTATCCGCTGCTCGGTGATGTCCGACACGGTCAGCGTGATGCCTTCAATCAGCGGGCTGGCGCGCTGGTCGCTTCCGGCCACGCGCACAATGCGCTGCTCGCCGCCGGGGGCTGAAAATTCCAGTTCGATATCGCTGACGCCCGCAGGATGGGCCTTCAGCCCATCCAGGAATCTGGACAGCGCGCCCACATGGGCCGGGCCGAGCAATGAGGTCGCCTCACTGCCCTGCGCGCCCGCTGCGGTTACGCCGAGTATCCGTTCCGCAGCTGCGCTCGCAAAGCTGATCGTGCCCGCGTCGTTGACGACTGCGATGACATCGGCTGAGCGCCGCACCAGTTCCGTCAGGCGGGCTTCCAGTTCCCTGATCGCCAGCGCCCGATTGAGGCCCCTCAACTCCTCGCTCACAATACGTTGCCGGGCAACGACCAGAATGGCCCCCACCACTACCATTCCCACCAGCACCCGCATGTCGACTCCATGGCGCAGTGCCTCGGAGGCGGCGAGCAGCACGATTGCCAGCAGCAACACCAGGGCTGGCAGAAAGCTGTAGGTCGGTGCGCTGGCGACACCATCAGGCTCCTCGACCGCAGGCTGGCGCAGTTCGGTGGCCGCCGCCGTGGTGATCCAGACGCTGAACAGCACGTCGCCTGCCGTGTAGGCCAGGTCGCCAGCCCCGTAGATCGAGCGCAGCACCGACACCCCGCCCGTGCTCCAGCCCAGCCACAGCAGGTCCGTTACCAGACTGACCACCGAGCCACCGACAATCATCAGGGCCGTCCGGTCGGAACGATCGGCGCTAATTTGCGTAAACAGCAGCACCGTCGCCGTCATCGTGATGCTGATGCCTGCGGTGTAGAACAGCTTGGTCGCAAAAGTCATGGCGACGACAGCACCGGATGCTTCCGGAAACTCGTATAGAAAGGCCCATAGAATGGCGACCACCCCAAGCAACACCGTGGCAGCGTCGATCCACACCTGCCGGCGATGGAAACTTCCGCCGCAGCTCAGGTAGAAGCACACGCAGACAGCGGTCATCAGCGGGTAGTAACTCTGGAATGCCGCATCCACGACCGCCCGATAGAGCGAAGACACCGAGGCATTGAAATGCGGGTAGATCATGCCAAAGCTCAGGTCCACGGCGACGCTGGCGACCAGCAGCATCCAGGCGATCCGCCGGTAACCACGTACGCGCCTCGAGCGCAGCAGCACGAGCATCGTGAACAGCGCCAAAACATCGGCTGGCAGCACCGCCCAGGCGATCAGGAAATCGAGCGCCGCGGTGCTGTGCCAGGATGCTATGAAACAGATCAGCAATAGCGCGGCATACAGCCACGCGACCAGGGTTGCCAGACGGGCCGCGCGGCTGCCTGGCGCGGTGTTGAAGCTGACGCTCACTCGAGGGTCGTCAGACCGTGTTGGATCGCGAACTTGACCAGCCCGGCCAACTGGTTGACCTGGAGTTTCTGCATCAGCCGGCTTCTGTAGCTATCCACGGTCTTGGGCGAGAGGTGCAGCAGCTCGCCTATCCTGGCGCTCGAATTGCCGTTGACCACCAGGCTCAGCACTTCACGCTCGCGCCGGCTGAGGCTGTCGACGGGGTTGGCTACGCGCCGATCGCCAATGCCCTGCGCCACGACCTCGGCGACCTGGCGGCTGAGGTAGTGCTGCCCACAATCCACGGCACGGACCGCATCGATGATCTCGGCGCTGGCCGACTCCTTGAGCAGGTAGCCGCGAGCACCCGCCTCGAGCGACCGAACCACGTTCTGCGAACCCGAATGCATGGACAGCATGACGATGGCGGTATCCGGGAGCGCCGCGTGGATCAGGCGCGCCGCCTCGATGCCATCGAGGCCAGGCATCGAGATATCCAGTATCACGACGCGTGGGCGAATCCGCCGCACCATTTCGACCGCGTCGCTGCCAGTCGCGGCCGAGCCGGCAACCTCGATGTCCGGATGAGTGCGCAGCAGCGCCGTCAGTCCGTCGCGAACCACGGCGTGATCGTCAGCGATGAAAACCGTTATGGGCATGACAAGCCGAAAACTGCTTATTGAGTATAAGTACCAGCGACGGAGTGGCCGATGCAAGATTTCCCTACACGGATGCGCCAGCATTCCCCGCAGCCGCCCTGCCAGTCACTGCATAGGATACCGCAAATGACTACGGTCATCGGTGCGCGATCTTACCCATAGATACCTGGTAGGTCCCCATGCGCGATGTCTGGCTGGATAACGGTGTGGTTTGGGCTGCGGCTGCCGCCGGCCTGCCCGTCAGCGCCAGTCGGCGGCTGACGCAGCGCGCCATTGCCATGGCCGGCGAAGCCAGGAGCAGCCGCATCATGCTCGACTTCCGCGAAGCCACGCTGGTCGGCAATACACTGGCTCTCGGCTGGCATGCCGACATGCTGGCACGGCTTAGACCACCCAGCGACACGCACATGGCCCTGGTGTGTTGGCAGTACTCTGACAGCACGCAACATTGGCAGCGCACCCTGCAGAAATGTGGTCTGCTGGCTGCTGTCTTCACCGACAGCGAGGCGGCGTTGGCCTGGCTCGGTGACGCGGCGCCCGCGCGCAGGGCGTCGATGACTGCCGCGTTGGCAGCCCCGCCAATCGAAGAGCCCAACGATGCCGAGTCGCTCAAACGGCTGCTGGAGCGCTATGCCGACGGCCTCAGCTCGGTGCCACACAGCCAGGTGGTAGCCGAATTCCACGAACTGCTCGACTGCCTGCTCGAGAACGCGGAGCTGTTGGGCGTAGACGCGATGCGCGGCCTGGAGCAGCAGTTGCGCATGCAGAGAAGGCGGCGCGATCAGCGCTGAGAGGCCAGCGGGCAAAAGCGACTACCCAGGGCCCGGTCGCCAAGTCACCAGGTCGGAATGGACTTCCGCGCAGCGCCAGAGCTATCTTTGGGCTCGAGGCGGAACCGTCCATGAAGAAAACAGTGTTCAGTCTGTTGCAGCCCGCGACGCTGGTCCTGATCACGGCGCTGTGGGCTGCAGTCCCGGCTTCCTGGCTCACGAATCCCTGGCTGCCTATCCTGACAAGCATAGTAACGCTGCTAGTGGTGCAGTCACTGGAATTCATCAACGAGCGCCATGCCAGCTGGCGGCTGAATCTGCGCGAAATGCTGACTGACCTCTTCTACATGATCCTGTACTACACCGTAATCGTGGCAGTCGAGGAACGCCTGGTTGAGGATCCCCTGGGCGTGGCCAAGAACGCGCTGGGCATTTCCACCGTCTGGGCGATGCATCTGCCGTTCGTCGCACAGGTTGCCCTGGTGGTGTTGCTGGTCGAACTGGGCCAATACTGGCTACACAGGCTGATGCACAATTCCTTTCTCTGGTGGACCCATGCGCCACATCACCACGTCACACAGTTGAACGCGTTGAAGGGCCTGGTCGGCAATCCGCTCGAGCTGCTGCTGGTTTCCATCAGTGTGGTTGCGCTTTTCGATCTGCCGCTGAATGCCGTATTCTGCGCCTTCAACATCCTGGTCGCAGTGTCGTCCTTCGCCCATGCGAACGTGCGTTTCGACCCGCCCCGCTGGTATGCGTACCTGTTCACTACCGTCGAGACACACAGCCTGCATCATCAGGTCGGGTTCAAGGAGACCCGCTGCAACTATGCCAATGCACTGATCCTGCTGGATCACTTGTTCGGCAGCTATCGCCCGGGCGAAGCACAAGTCGTCGGTCAGGACGATCGCAGGAGACTGCAGATCCGGGAACAATTCATGTTCCCGCTCCGACCGCTGATGGCCAGGATCAGGAACCGATAGGCGCCCTGGATTTCGGGACTAGATCTCCAGGAACAAGCGATGCAGCCGTGCGGATTCATCGCGGCCCAGGGTGGCGAGCAGCTGCTCGAGCGAGGCGGGTCGACCATAGGCATGGCCCTGCGCGAAATCCACTCCCATGGCTTTCAGTCGCTGTGCGAGTTCCTTGCTTTCGACGAACTCGGCAACCGTCGAGACCTTGTACGCCTTCGCGAGCTCGACGATGCCGCGCACCGTGGCTTGTGACTTTGCATTGGTCAGCATGTCGCGCACGAAACTGCCGTCGATCTTGAGACAGGCCACCTGCAGGTTCTTGAGCGAACTGAGTGTGTTCGCGCCGGTGCCGAAGTCATCCAGGGCCACGCGGCAGCCCACTTTGCGCAGCGTCGCCAGCAGGTCGCTGGCGTGGGCAAGATTCGAGATGGCCGCCTGCTCGGTCACCTCGATGGCGATGCTGCCGGGGGGCAACGCAGCGGCCCTGAGGTTACCGAGAAAATGCTGCGCGAACGCCTCGTCGCTCAAGGACTGCCCCGAGACATTGATCGACATATACAGGCCGCTGGACTTCAACATGCTGCGATAGGGCGCCAGCATCTCGAGTGCGTGCTGCGTGACCCAGCGATCGATGGAAGGCAGCAGCTGGTAGCGCTGCGCCGCTGCGATCAGCGGCCCCGGCGATACCAGCGAGCCATCGGGCATCTTCAGTCGCATCAGTATCTCGTAACCACCTGGCTCGTCCATCTTCTGCAGTGGCGCGATGCGTTGGGCGTGCAACTCGATGCTGTTGGTACGCAGCGCCTGGCGCAGCGTGCCGACGGCCGCCACGTCACCCTTGCGGCGCATGATGCTGCTGTCCTGGCAGGCGTAGACTTCGATGCGATTGCGGCCATGGTCCTTGGCCTTCTTGCAGGCAATTTCCGCAGCCGCCAGCGCCCGCGCCAGGCCCTGTGGAATGTCGACGACGTCGGCGATGCCACAGCTCACCGACACCTCGATGCCCGCGTTGGGTCCGGATTCGGGACCAATCGCAATCTTGGCTACCGCCTCGCGCAGTCGCGTGGCGTGCACCTGCGCCTGCGAGGCATCGCCATCCGAGAGCAGGATGGCAAAGCGGTCGCCGGTCAGGCGCGCGCACACGGCGCTGGCAGGCAAGGTCGGCGAACCGAGCAGCCCCGCGACCCGCACGATGAGTTCATTACCCAGCTCAAAACCGTGCAGCTCATTGATCACATGCATTCGATCGACGTCGACATAGATGAGACTGCGCAAGGCATCGGGTGATTGCGACGCGAGTTGCAGGTGCGTCTGCTCGAGCCCGCTGCGCGTGTGCAGGCCGGTCATGAGATCGAACTGCGCCTCGATCAGCGAGGCGGCCTGCCGCCCCAGGTGGCGACCCAGGTAGGCATGTTTGTTCTCGAAATCGCCGCGCTCGTTGGAATTCAGGAATACCATCGCGCCGATCACGCGCCCGGTCGTCAGCACCACGGGCACGCACAGGATCTTGCAGGGTTGCGGCGCGCCCTTGCCGGTGCCGCCATTCATCACCAGCGCGCGATTGCGCCGTTGCACCCAGGTAAGCAGTTGCGCGCGGTTCTTGCTGAGCACGGCACGCAATGCCGGTGCCCGCGAGGCCTCGGCGGCGTGCTCGATATGCAGGCGCCGATCGGGAATCAGCAGCGCGCCGAAGGCGCTGCGCATGCGCGCAGTCGCGGCCGCCAGCAGCTGCTCGAGCACCTGCCGATCGTCAGTCGCACCTTGCAGCTGTTGCGACACCTTGAAGAGCCACTCAAGCTCATGGGTGCGCTCGGCCAGGGTCTGCTCGCGCTTGCGGCGCTCGGGCTTGGCCTCACGTGCCAGTTCGCGCACCAGGCTGTCGATGACAGGCCTGAGTTTCTTGCGTATCGCGGCCGGCTCGCTGGCCGGCGCGCGCGCCGAGATCTGCACGGCGAACACGCCGAGCAGTCGCTCGCTCTCGGAGCGCAAGGGAATGGCGACGGTCAGATCCCTGGAGTTCAGCCGCTCGGCAAGCTGCGGCGTGCTCTCGAAGCTGCGTTGGCGGCGCAGCCACTCAGCCACGTTTCCCGCCAGCAAGGCCCCGGATTGCCCGCGCACGGCGAGCCGCGCGTCGAGCAGACCCGCGCCGGTGAGCCCGGTGACCAGGGCGCGCGCGATGTCGCTGTACGAGCCGAGCATGTCCCCGGAGGCCGTGCTGGCACGCGCCGGGCTTCTGGCTCCGTCAGCTGTCATTTCATGGTTCGCGCGCGGCGCCTCAGGGCATGGGGTAACCGTGGCCGCTGCTCGCGGGGCCTTTCCTCAGCCGTGATTACGGCGCCCGGGCGCGAATCTTGAATTTACCGCCATGAAGCTGTGAGGCGGCTCCCGTATTGCACAATGCCATACAGGCTGGCAGCGCTACCCCGCCACCGTCAAACCCCGAGCAACTCCACCTCGAACACCAGTGTTGCATTCGGTGGAATTACGCCGCCGGCACCACGGGCGCCGTAGCCCAGCTCGGCCGGGATCGTCAGCACGCGCGTGCCGCCCACCTGCATGCCCTGTACTCCTTCGTCCCAACCGCGGATGACCTGGCCACCGTCGAGCTCGAATTCGAACGGGCGATTGCGATCCTTGCTGGAATCGAACTTGCGGCCGCGGAACTGCGGTGCTGCCGCGTCGTATAGCCAGCCAGTGTAGTGCACCGAGACATTGTTGCCTGAGGCGGCGGTCGCACCGCTGCCCGCCACGGTGTCTTCATACTGCAGGCCAGAGGGGGTCGTGGTCATGGTCGGGTTCCTTGCGTCAGATCAAAACAGCGATCGTGCCACCAGATAGGCCAGCGCGGCGATGAGTGCAGCTGCCGGTATCGTCAGTACCCAGGCGTAAACCAGCGAGGCAGCCACATCCCAGCGGGTACGCGACGGGTTCTGCACGGCACCCGCACCGAGGATGGCGCCGGAGATGGTATGCGTGGTCGACACGGGAATACCAAAGCCTGATGCGATGAAGAGTGTGATCGCCCCGCCAGCCGACGCGGCGGAGCCGCTCGCTGGCGTCAGCGGCGTCAGTTTCTGTCCCATGGTCTTGATGATGCGCCAGCCACCCATCAAGGTGCCCACGGCAATGGCGGCGTAACAGCTCACCATCACCCACAGTGGCAGGTGGGCCTTGGTGGTCAGGTTGCGGCTGATGAGCAGCAGCCAGATGATGCCCATGGTCTTCTGCGCATCGTTGGCACCGTGTCCCAGGCTGTAGAGCGCGCTGGTCACGAGCTGCGCGCGCCGGAACCAGCGATCGAGCCGGATCGGCGCGATGCGAAAACACGCCCAGCTGATACCCAGCATGATCAGCCCACCGATCAGCAAGCCCAGCACCGGCGACACCACGATGAAGATCGCGACCTTGATGATGCCCGCCGCCTTGAGCGCCACGAGGCCGCTCTTGGCCATACCCGCCCCTATCAGACCGCCGATCAGCGCATGTGAAGAGCTCGACGGAATACCCAGGTACCAGGTCACCAGGTTCCAGACGATGGCGCCGACCAGCGCACCGCAGATGACGGCATCATTCACCAAGGCCGGATTGATGATGCCCGAGCCGATGGTCGCCGCCACCTTGGGTGCGAATGCGTAGATGGCAGCGAAGTTGAAGATCGCCGCCCAGGCCACCGCCTGGTAGGGCTTGAGCACCCGCGTCGAAATCACCGTGGCGATGGAGTTCGCGGCGTCGTGGAAGCCGTTTAGAAAATCGAAACCCAGCGCCAGCAGCACGAGCACCCACAGCGCCGTGACCGTTGGATCGGAGAACACAGTCAGGCGTTCTGCAGCGTGATGTTTTCGATCAGGTTGGCGACGTCCTGGCACTTGTCGGTCGCCGCCTCGAGCATCTCGTAGATCGCCTTGAGTTTGATGAGCTGGCGGATGTCGGATTCATCGCGGAACAGCGTCGAGATCGCCGCGCGCATCACCCGGTCGGCCTTCGATTCCATGTTGTCGATCTCGCGGCAGATCTTCAGCGCCTCGGGCGCGTTGCGCATGTTGTTGAGCAGCGCCACGGCCGCCTGCAGGCGCACGCAGCAGGTCTGCAGGAGCCCCGCAAGCTCGATCGCGGGCTCGGTTACCTGGCGCACGTCGTAGAGGTTCAGCGATTCGGCGCAGTCCTGCATGAGATCGAGGATGTCGTCCATGCGCGAAATGAGGCGATGGATGTCGTCCCGATCGAGCGGCGTGACGAACAGGGTCTGCAGCAAGGCGACCGTTTCGTGCGTGATGCGATCGGCGTTGTGCTCCAGATCGTTGATGCGCTCGATGCGCACCAGCCGCTGCGCCTCGTTCCCGTAGTCCTTCAGCAATTCCGACAGGACCCCGCCGGCTTCGGCAGCCAGGCTGGCGTGCTGGTTGAACAATTCAAAGAAGCGATTTTCGCGCGGGACGAGCTTGGCGATGAGGTTCACGGGGGGCCATTTATTATTGGGTGGAAGGGCAGACTTTAACCTGTCTGCCCTTCCCGGTGTAGCTACCGGGCGCCCGCAGCCCGGCCGGCGCCCCCTCCCAGCCTACTGGGCCACGTAGTAGCCCGATACCGAACAGGTCAGGCCACCCACGCTGGCCGTGAACGGCCCGGCCTGGATCTGCACGAACACGTTGGTCGTCCCCGAGGTGAAACCGTAGGCATACATCTTCATCGGCGTCGCAAACGCGTAGTAGTCGAGCTGCGGACTGCCATCGGTCAGGCTCAGGAATCGCGTCATCAGGAAGTTGTGGTAGAAATTGGCGTGATTCGGTGCCGCCGGCATGCTGATCAACAACAGCAGATCCGAGTAAGGATTGCTGACGTGATTGACACTGGCGCGGCACGACAGGCTTTCGATGACCAGGATCTGGCCCGCGGGAACCAACGGAGCACCGCCACCAATGCTCAGGGTGCACCCCGCCTGTCCGCTCGAGTCGAACAGCACATCGCAGGCTGCCTCGACGGCGTGACGCGCTGTGTCCCCTTGTTCCACGTACAACGGATTGCCCGCGGTGTTCGAAATACCGATCGAACCGCTGGTAATGTTGGCGTTGACCGTGCCGGTGACAGGCACCGTATTGCCCACATTGACGGTGCCCGTGACGGGCAGTGGCAAATTGACAATCGACACGGGCAGCGACGGCGCAGCGTAAGCCACGCCAGATAGCGCAATCAGCGCCGCGCTGCAGACCGCAAATCGTAAAGAGTCTCGCATCGTCTTTCTCCTTGCTGTGTACCGGATGAGCGACGATGCGCAATATATAGATCCAGATCATTGATCGCGTCCCCGGAACTGGGGACGGCGGCCGACTCGTCGGCCTCACGCGACTGTGGTCGGTCGTCGATGCAACAAGCGGCCGAGCACCAGGATTGCCAGCACCGCCAAGCCCTCCACCATGGCCAGCGCCGCCATTGA
This sequence comes from uncultured Gammaproteobacteria bacterium, assembly GCA_963764065.1. Taxonomy (GTDB): domain Bacteria; phylum Pseudomonadota; class Gammaproteobacteria; order Steroidobacterales; family Steroidobacteraceae; genus FEN-1191. Next base: position 200,375 of record CAVXRM010000007.1, read on the forward strand.
CGCCGCATAGTTGCCGGTATGCTCTTTGATGATGCCGATGAAAAGTGGCCCGAAGAAACCGCTCATGCTGGCAATGGAGTTCACAAGCGCTATGCCGCCCGCGGCTGCAGTTCCGCCCAGGAACGCAGACGGCAGGCTGTAGTAGGGTCCAAACGAGGCATAGACGCCCATCACGCCCACGGTCAGCGCCAGCAATACCAGCGCAGGGTTGCGGGTGAGGCAGGCGGTTGTGAAGCTTGCCACCACGAGCAGATAGGCCAGTGCGCCCGAAAGCCCACGATCCCGAATGACGGTCTCGGGAGCCAGACTCGCGACGACGATGTGCTTCTCTGCCCCGTCGAGCCAGGTGGCCTGCATCGGGCCATCGGGCAGAAACCTGAGCACCGCAAACGCGAGCACCGTGGCAGGCAGGCCCTCCAGCAGGAACATCCATTGCCAGCCATGCAAGCCGGACACGCCGTCCATGCCAAGCAGGAGCCCGGAGAGCGGCCCGCCAATGACTCCCGCGAGCGGAATGGTGACTGGAACCTGGCACAGGTTGTAGGTGATGAAGAACAGGCCAGCGCCGAGGCCAAAAACCGAGGGCGAGAACCCGAGGTCCTTGTTCATCGTCAGCGCGGCGAAACCCACGTTCGTGCGGTCGATGAAGCTCACGACATAGAGCAGCATCATGAACGGGATCAGGCGCCACGCGCATTTCGCGAAGACTTTGCCCTGCTCAGCCACTTTGATGCACCTGCCTCGTTGCTGCCAGAGTCTTCGCGCCGACTGTCCGCGGCGACTACTCTATACTACTGTGTGCGAACTCAAGGGCCGGGGGGAATAGGGATGCGCATCAGCACGCTGGGATTCTGTGTGGTTGCGCTGGCGAACTTCGCCAGCCTGGCATCGGCAACGGAACCGGCTACAGGCGCCGAACATGAGAGCGACTTCAAGTTCCGCTTCGTAGGCCCCAAGGTTGGCAACCGCATCGCCGCCATCGCCGGCGTAGCGGGCGACCCGAGCGTGTACTACGCCGGGGCCGCCTCGGGCGGCGTATGGAAATCAGAGGATGGCGGCAACCGCTGGGCGCCAATCTTCGACAAGCAATCCGCCACTGCGATCGGCGCCCTCGCCGTCGCACCCTCCGATCCGAGCACGGTGTGGGCCGGCACCGGCGAAGCCTGGGTGATTCGCGACAGCGACGTCATGGGCAACGGCATTTACAAATCGATCGATGCGGGCAAGACCTGGACCCACATGGGCCTGCCGGACTCCGGCCGCATCGGGCGCATCGTCATCCACCCGACGAATCCGGACATCGTATTTGCCTGTGTGCTTGGCCGGGTGACGGGGCCGCAACAGGAACGTGGCGTGTACCGCACGGTTGACGGTGGCCAGCATTGGGAACGCGTGCTGTTCGCAGGTGAGAATGTCGGCTGCTCCGGATTATCCATGGATGCGCACAATCCACGCACGCTGATTGCCGGCATGTGGCAGGTGGAGATGCATACCTGGGGCGAACTGAGCGGCGGCCCCGGCAGCGGCATCTACATTTCACACGACGGCGGAACCAAGTGGACGCATCTCGAGGAACACGGACTGCCGCACGCTTCGGTGGGCAAGATCGACGTCGCCATCGCGCCGACCAATTCGAAGCGCATCTACGCACTGATGCAGACCAGCGACCAGGGTTCGGTGTGGCGCTCCGACGATGCGGGCGAGCACTGGCGAACCGTCAACTACCAGCGCGCGTTGATTGGCCGTGCGGGCTATTACATCCGCCTTGCAGTCTCGACGGGCAGCGACAACGAAGTGTTCGTCGCCAACAGCTCGTTTCACCAGTCGCTGGATTCGGGCGAGAATTTCCATGAGGTGCGCTGGGGCGGCGACACCCACGACATCTGGGTAGACCCGGCCAATCCCGATCGCTTCGTGATCACCGACGATGCGGGGCTGATCATCACCACGGTGCACGGTCGCGGCTTCCACCGCGTCACGCTGCCCATCGGCCAGATGTACCACGTCGCGGTGGACAACCAGGTGCCCTACTACTTCTATAGCAACATGCAGGACGACGGCAACATGCGCGGCCCCGTGGTGCCCGGGGATGGCGAGGCCGACTGGGATCGCCACATGGGCGGCTGCGAATCCGGCTTTACGATCCCGGACACCGAAGATCCGAACATCGTCTGGGCCACCTGCTACGGCAACAAGGTCACGCGCTGGGACGCCCGCTACAAGCAGGCGCATTCCCTCAGCCCCTGGAAACTTACGCTCGACTCGCCGCCCAACGATCTGAAATACCGCTGCCACTGGACGGCGCCGCTGGCGATCGATCCCTTCGACCACAACACGGTGTATTACGGTTGCCAGGTGATCTTCAAGACCACGAACGCGGGCCAGACCTGGTCGGTGGTCAGCCCTGATCTTTCCACGCAGGATCCCGCGCATCTCATGCCCTCGGGCGGCATCGTCGGCGACAACCTCGGGCAATTCTATGGCGAGGTCGTGTTTGCGATCGCGCCTTCCAAAATCCAGAAAGGACTCATCTGGGCCGGCACCAACGACGGCCAGGTGTGGTACAGCAGTGACGGGGCGAGCAGCTGGAACCACGTCACGGGCAAGATGCCTGGCCTGCCGCCCTGGGGCACAGTCACCAGCATTGCACCCTCGAGCTTTGATCCGGCCAGTGCCTATGTCAGCGTCGATCTGCATCTGGCGGACAACCGCGATCCCTTCATCTACAAGACGACCGACTACGGCAAGACCTGGAAACGCATCAACGGCGATCTGCCGAAGCACCCGCTGTCCTATGTACGCTGCGTGACCGATGATCCCAACAGTGCGGGGCTGCTGTTCGCCGGCACCGGCAATGGCGTGTATTACTCGCTCGACGATGGCGAACACTGGAATGCGCTGCAGACCGGGTTGCCCACGGCGCCGGCAAGCTGGGTGGTCGTGCAACCGGGGTTCCACGATCTCGTGGTTTCAACCTACGGCCGCGGGCTCTACATCCTCGATGACATCACGCCACTGGAGCAGATGGCCCGGCATCGCGCCGATGCGGCAGTCGTATTGCACGAGCCGCGAGCGAGCTATCGCTTCGTGCGTGGCCCGCAGGCGCTGCTCAATTTCTCGCTCAAGGCCCTGCCCAAGGGTTCGGTCGAGTTCGAGATTCTCGATGCCCAGGGGAGCAGTGTCCGCACACTCGAACCCATGGAGCCGGCGGACCTGGTGGTCGGCATCAATCGCGCGAAGTGGGATCTGCGCCATGACTCGCCGCGGGTCGTCGCGCTGCGCACCGTAGCGCCCGACAATACCCGCATCTGGAACGAGCCCCGCTTTCGCGATGCGGATTCAAGGCCCATCACCCACTGGGGATCCAAGCCCGGCGAAGTGGGGCCGATCGCCGCTCCGGGCAGCTATTCGGTACGCATGAAGGTCGATGGACAGTCGTACACGCAACCGCTCACGATCCTGCGCGACCCGCGTGCACCGGGGTCAGCTGCGGATATCGATCTGTCGGTCAAGACGCTGCTGCGCATCCGCGACGATATCAGCCATGTGTCCGACTCGGTCAACCAGATGGAGTGGCTGCGCAAGCAGATCGAGACTGTGGAGACGATGCTGCGGCCCGCGCAAGAAAGTGGACAAGCCGGAGCCCGTGATCGCCGAAGACGGCGATGAACCGGATTCAGAGCCCACGCCGGCGCCGCCGCCCGCTGCTGAGCGATTCCCAGAAACAACAGCGCCAGCAGCTGCTGGCGGCAGCCGAGAGCCTGGACTCGAAGCTGCAGGCGGTGGAGTCGCGCCTGGTGTCGCGCGCGCTGCGCAACAGCGATGACAAGTATTTCGTCGAGCCCTACGGCGCCTATCTTGATCTGATCTGGCTCAATGCCGAAGTCGGCACCGGTGGCGGCGACGTCGCCGGCAGCGCTGATTTCGCGCCCACCGTGACGCAGCTGGATCGACTGACAGGCTACGAAACCGATGTAGCCGGCGTCGATGCCGACTACGGCAAGATCCTGAGTGACGAATTGCCATCGTTCGCGAAAGCCCTGGAGAGCGCGAACTTCCCGCCACTGAGTGGTGGCGCGGGAGCACGCTAGGGCGGGCCTGCGCCGCGCACAGTCTTGGGTCGCGCCAGGTACCAGAGTATGCCGGCCACCAGCATCAGCGCAGGCACGTCACCCACGAGATGACCGGTCTCATGGCTGTCGCCGATAGCCTGTATCGTCATGATCACTGCGTGCACGGCGCTAGACCACGCGACGAACGCAATCAGGCTGCGGTGGGCAGGAGGGTTGTTGGCGGCAATGATCATGAAAATGCCGAGCACGGCATAGATGCCCTGGATCATCTGCAGGTAGTAGCCGCCCTCCCCGTGATGCCAGACCCAGCCAGCCGGCCAGATCAATCCCAGCGGATAGACCAGCAGGAACACGGCTCCAAATACCCGCAACGCCAGCCTCAGCAGTCTGTCACTGTTCATGAGTTGCAAATGCCCCTGCTGTGTTGCGCCCATTTCATCGCGGCCGCGGCATCGACCACCTCGGCAAACTCGCCCTGCAGATCGCCCAGCGCCGCGTTGTGTACCTCCGCGGCCAGTCGCAACCGCCCGTCGGCGCCCTTGCGATCAAAAGTCGCCGTCGCGTCTGTGACCACGCAGGTATTGAAGCCCAGGTTCCCTGCCATGCGCACTGTCGTCGACACACAATGATTGGTGGTCAACCCTACGACCACCAGGCTGGCGATGCCGCGCCGCCGCAGGTCTGCCTCGAGACTGGTGCCGATGAACGCGCTGTTGACGGTCTTGTGATACACAAGCTCTCCGTCGCGTGGCAGCGCCTCTGGCTTCGGCTCGATGCCGGCGGTTCTTGTCCTGAAGCAACCCATCGGGCTGCTCGAGCAGTGGTGTACATGCAGCACCGGAGCCGAGCACTCGCGCCAATATTGCAATAGCGATGCAACGCGCAATTCCGCTGACGGATTGTTGCGCGCACCCCAGCACGGGTCATCGAATCCCTTCTGCATGTCAATCACGATCAGCGCGGCGCCTGTTCCGAGTGGTTTCACTTTTGCCCCGACTTTGCTCTAGACTCGGCGACGGACATTGCCGCTTCGGGTGCAGGCATCCAAAGTAACGATGAGGGCATCGGCCAGGCCGATAGGTTGCCAATGACAAACGATCTGGAAATTCGACACTGCCGCGTACTGGTGGCTGTCAGCGATCATGGCGGAGTCAGCGCCGCGGCGCGGGCACTGGGCCTGGCGCAATCCACGGTTTCAGAAACCCTGCTCTCGCTGGAGCGTCTGATCGGCACAGCGGTCACACTGCGCCGGCCTGGCCAGGAAGCTGCACTGACTGGTGCCGCGCTCGCCTTGCTGCCCCATGCGCACGCGCTCATCGGCGCCTCGGAAGCCGCGTTGGCGACGGTGAGCGCAGATCATCGCAACGTGATCCGCCTGGGCGCAGTGGAATCGGCCAGCACCTTTCTGTTGCCGCGTGCGTTGACGGCGTTTCGCTCGCACTGGCCGGCGCTGGATGTGCAGATCGCCATCGGGCTGTGCGACGACCTGCGCCAGCGTGTGCATCGTCGCGAACTCGATGCGGCCATCACTGTCGAGGGAACCGAAGGCGCGCAAGGCCGCGAAGGCAGTGGCAGTCGCGTGCTTTCCCCGACCCGGCTGTGCCTGTTCGTGTCATCGCACGCAACGTTGGCTGAGCTCAAGGTCAGGAGGCGCGAACTGGCGCGCCGCCCGCTGTTGCTGCCCGATCCGAACGGTGCATTCTATACGCTGATGCGTAGCTGGTTCGCGGACTGCGACGAGCAGCCGCGTTTCGAATCCGCAGGCAGCATCGATGGCGTGAAGATCGGTGTTCGCAGCGGCGAATACGTCGGGCTGCTGCCGCGCTATGCGGTCGCCAGAGAGCTTGCGGCCAGCGAATTCCTCGAACTGCGGGTGCAGGAACCGCTGCCGACCATTGCGCTGGGGTTGACGACACACTACCGGCCGGTCGAAGCCTCACCGCTCGAAGACATGATCCAGTGCATCGAGCAGTCGCTCTATCCGGAAACCGATGCAGGCACAGGCAGTCATGCGACCCGCCACAAGACGCCGCGAGCGGCACGGCGACCCGTGCACTGACTCAGGCAGTCGCGCTCCCGGGCCTCACGCCTTTGAGTGTTTCCGGAACAGCACGTCGAAAGCCGGCGTCCAGCTCTTGCCGCCGTCCTTGGACATCACTGCTGTCTCGCGCACGTCGCTCCCCTCGGCTTTCCAGGTTATACGCTGGAGCAATGACCCGCCGTCGCCTGTATGCATCTCACCTTCGAGCGTTACAGCGCCATTGCTGAAGCGGCCTGTGATGACCATAAGCGAACCGCGGTTGGTGACCCAGGTCTGCTGCCAGCGCTTGCCCGCAGCATCGAAGCTCAGGATGCTGTCGCCAATCAGGCCATCAGTCTGCTCGTAGAGCTCATGCACCGCACAGCCGGCCGCAATGAGATCGACGTGAGTGCGCGCTATTGCCGTGCCGGGATCGCTGGCGTCGTAGGCGTCCCAATCCCCCAGCCAGAAATCCAGTTGCCGATAGTCGGCGGCACTGCAGCCGGCCGGGGCCGGCGACGCGCTGGCATTGAAAGGATCGGCAATTGCCAGCACAGCCATCATCAATACGAATCTTGCCATGGGTACGACTCCTAAGCACTGAGCGCGGGATTTGCCACCATGCTGGTTCACCCGGGCCAGCTCTGCAAAATGGCGATGGAGCCATCGTCAATACCGATACCTGGCCGGTAGTGGCGAACCAATCGGCCATGCCGATAGCGCCATCGCCGTTTTGGAATCCCGCACCCTGAGCGGCAGAGTCCGCGGCGTGGCACCGATCAATCCGGGGATAACACGTAATGAAACGCACTCACATGAGATTTCGAGCCCCTGTATCAGCGTTGGGCGCGGCATTGCTCTGCTCGGGCATACCGTCGCTGGCGGCCAATAGCGTCGCCAATGAGTCCTCTGGAGATCAACTGGAGGAAGTGATCGTCACGGGCTCCAGGATCGCCCACAAGATCGGCGAAGAGGTCAGTCCGGTCCAGGTGATCTCGCATGACGATCTGGAGAAATCCGGGCAGCAGAACCTGTCCGACATTCTGCGCAGCATTTCGGCGGAGGGCCAGGGCACATTGCCGACATCGTTCACCGCCGGTTTCGCTTCGGGCGCCTCTTCCGTGTCGCTGCGCGGCCTGGGCGTCAACGCGACGCTGGTCCTGGTCAACGGCAGGCGCATGGCGCCGTACGGCCTCGCGGACGATGGCACCCGCGTATTTACCGACCTGAATTCACTGCCGCTTGAGGCCGTCGATCATGTCGAGGTATTGAAAGACGGCGCCTCGGCATTGTATGGATCCGATGCCATAGCGGGCGTCGTCAACGTGATCCTCAGGGATACCCTGGAAGGCGGCAGCGTGATGGCCGACCTCGGCACCTCGTATCGCGACGACGGTTCCACAGTTCGCTTTGCCGGATCCTATGGCCTTGGCAATCTGGCGACCAGCAAATACAACGTATACGTCACGGTCGAAGGCTCCAAGGAAGACGCAATCAACAACACCGACAGATCCGGGTATCTGGGCACCGACAATCTGACGCCCTATGGATACTTCGACAATCGCGCCGGATCCGCGGCAGGCGGACGCGGGTTCTTCGACGTAAATCAACCCAACTACCAGAGCCGTACGCCGTACGGAACGGTGCGCGTGCCTGGCGGCGACCTGTTCGAGCGGGTCAATCTCACCCCCTGCCCGGAGCTTTCGCAACTCGACGGTGTCGACGTCAATGGCAGTCCGATCAAATCCAACATCTGCCTCTACGACAATGCGAAATGGAATCAGATTCAACCGAAGACTGAGCGCTACAACACCTATGCGAAGGGCAGTTATCAGTTTACAGATACGCTCCAGGGGTATCTGGAGCTGGGCCTGTTCATCAGCAAATCGGAGTTCATCGGTCTGCCAACGGGCTTTGATGATGCAGGTCCTAAATATTGCAACACCAATGCGGGATTGATTTGCGATCCGTTCATTACTTACCTGCCGGCTGGGCAGCTGGACAATCCATTCCCGGTGGACCGCCCCGTGAGGTATCGCGCCGTGGATTTCGGAGGGCGCAACGGCACCAACCAGAGCCGTGTGACGCGGACCGTATTCGGACTCAAAGGTGAATTCACGCCAACATGGAAATGGGATGCCGGTGCGGCCTACATGGACAGCAAGCTCGACACTACCCGTACGGGTTTCGTGCTGGGCGACGTCCTGCAAGCGGCAATCAATGACGGCAGCTATCGCATCAATCATCCGGATCTGGTCAGTGCAGCCACCTATGCGGCCATTTCGCCGGTATTGAGGACTACGGCCAGGAATTCCCTGGCGATACTCGATGCCAATGTGACTGGCAGCCTGGCCGATCTTCCTGGTGGCAAACTCGGCGCGTCGTTGGGCATCGAGTGGCGTCACGAGAAGACCTTCAGTCCTGCGACACCTTACACGGATACCGGCCGGATCATTGGTCTGGGGTATTCACAGTTTTCTTCGGATCGAAAAGTCTCGGCTGCGCATGTCGAGATCAGTGCGCCAATAGTCAAAATGCTGGAAGTAGATGCCGCCTACCGCTATGACAAGTACTCGGACTACGGCAGCTCGTCTACACCCAAGGTAGGCATCAAGTTCAGCCCCTTCAGGATGGTCGATTTGCGCGGCACCTACTCGGAGGGATTCCGGGCCCCGGGCCCGGCCGAAGCGGGCAACAGTGCTTCGTTTGGCTTTACATCTATCGGCGTCCTGAGCATCGGCAACCCGAACCTCAAGCCCGAAGAGTCGAAGAGCTACACGCTGGGACTGGTACTCAAGCCCTTCGACCAGACGCGCGCGACTGTCGATTACTACAACATCGAACGGAAGCACGAAATCACCCAGGCGGATCCGGCGGTAATCGTGGGCAATCTGCCGACCACGGGTGGTCCGCCCAACGGGCAGACGCCCGGTGCCGTTCCAGGCTCCGTGCTCTACTACGACGCCGATGGCAACCTGGCGACAGCATCTGTGCCCTACTCGAACGCCAACAGGACGACCACCAAGGGTATCGACTTTGACGTCACGCAGACCATTCATACCGGTGCGGTGGGCGACTTCGAGGCCTCCGTTTCCTGGACCTATATCATGGAATTCCGGAAGCTCCTGGAGGATGGCACGCGACTTGACTACGTCGGGACCAGCGGACCGTACGTGCTGAGCTCCGCCACGGGCACGCCGCGCAACCGCGGGTCATTCACGCTGAGCTGGAACCACAACAACGTGTCGGTTACCGGCAAGATCAACTACGTAGGAAGCATGGCCTTGATCGACCATCAGGGCGTGACCCTGGTGGATAACGGCGACGGCTCGTTCAGTACGAGCGGCGGCGAGGGTACAGCGTGGTTTGTCCAGGGCGGGGTCGACGGCGGTCCCGCGTGCGGTGTGTACACGCCTGCCGGACTGCCGTTCCACGGTTGCCAGAGCGGCTCGTTTACCACCATCGATGTCTTCGCGAAGCTCAAGCTCAGCGAACATGCGGAGATCAATGGATCGATCCGCAACCTGGCCAATACCATGGCTCCGTTCAACCCGTACACCTATGGAGGGTTCAACTACAATCCGGCATGGACGCAGGACGGTGCCGTTGGCCGCTATTTCAATGTCGGTGGTCGATACAAGTTCTGATATGGAACGCTTCGACGCAGATATCGGCAAGCTGGACGAACTGAAGGATTAGACTTTGATACTACGCGTCAGATCCCCGCGTACCAGGTATAGCCGCCCTCGGGCGACGCCGAACCCAGGCCTTTGCCGAATTTCTTCAGATCATCCGTGACCGCAAGGCGGGTAATGAACTTGACGCTCTTGTATCCCAGTTGTCGCGGCACCCGCATGCGCAGCGGCCCACCGTTGCCCACGGGCAGATCGCCGCCATTCATCCCATAGGCCAGGTAGGTCTGCGGATGCAGGGCGTCGCCCATGTCGATGCTGTCCCACCAACCCGGATCGATCGAGTAGTAAACCACGTACCTGGCTCGCGACTGGATGCCCGCCGCTTCGAGTACCTGCGAGAGCGGCACACCGGTCCACTCGGCCACATACGACCAGCCCTCTTCGCACGCCAACTGGGTGATCTGCGTGCGCGAGGGGTAACTCTTCAGCTGCGCCAACGAGAATGCTCCGGGGCGATCCACCATGCCTTCAACCGTGAGCCGCCAATCCGCAAATCCACCGGCCTGGAGTTTCAGGAAATCCTCGCCCAGCGGCGCCATTTCATTCGGGACCGGCCTGCTCGAAATCTCGTTGTGTGTAAATTCGCGTGCCAGCGAGTGATTCGTGAGCAGCCGGTAGGAAGCATAATTGAGCGTTTCACCGATGCCCCAGATGCCGCCGTGGTCCGGCGGAATCAGTCCGTACTTCCTCGCAAGGCCCACGCCTGCACCCAGGCCAACAAGGCCCGTTGCGGCAGCGAGCCCGGTCTTGATCAGCCTGCGTCGCGATTGATCGGTCATGCGCCCTCCAGTGGTCGATCCATCCGGCCCGTGATCATCGCGCGCGTGTGACTGCGAAATCCTACCCACCAGACCATTCCGACATGGACCAGGAAAAACAGCAGCAACGACACCGCCACGAAGAAATGCAGGGTACGCGCCGATTGCCTGCCGCCCAGCAGGTCGACACTGGCCGGAAACGCCGCCGTGAATGCCGGCGACATCGCCAGGCCAGTCCAGATCACCAGGGGGAACAACACGAATATCACGACCAGGTAACTGAGCCGCTGCAGCAGGTTGTAAGACCAGGCTTCGCTCGCACTCGGCCGCTCGAAGCGCAGATGGCTGGCAATGGTTTTCCACAGCGCTCGCCAGGAAAGCTCAGCCGCGCGCGGCAGCAGGTGCAGTCGAAAATGTCCCGAGGCGAAACCCGCCACCACGTAGACCAGCCCGCCCAGCACCGCGAACCACGCCGCCTGAAAATGCAGCGCCCGGCTCCATCCGTTCTGATCCGGCAGCACATAGCCGTAGCCGGTCTGCACCAAGGACCTCGATGATGGCAGTGGCAGCTGGAACAAGGCCGGCGTCAATACATTGCCGTTCTCGCCCCAATAGAATCGCGGATGGGAGATCAGGATTTCGACACCACTGACCAGCAGCGCCAGGAAACTCAGCGCGAAGATCCAATGCGTGGCGCGAACCAGGGCAGAGTGACGCGTGGCTTGCACAGCAGACTCCGAATGGCCTTTCCGGCCGGGATTGCCCGATCGGCACTATATCAGCGGGCCAAGACAAATTAACATCGCTACCGAAGGGAGGACACCATGGGAACCCGTTTGACCACATGCGGCGGGTCGATCAGCACCGGAGATCGATCATGCGTTCAAGCCCTGCGGATCACTTTCGGCCTGCTGTGGGGCGCCATTGCTCTTGCCCAGGCCCCGCCCGAGATGCGCCTGGATCCTGCGCCGGCACCCCAGATGGCCAGCATCCCACTGCTCGCCGGGGCGCCCGACCAGGAGCAGTGGGAACGCATGATGGATCAGACAACGGTGCGCAACGTCTCGCGACCCGCGCTCTATCCCGTGCTCCCGCCTGCCGGTCAGGGCAACGGCAAGGCCGTCATCGTCGTGCCCGGTGGTGGCTACCAGTTCGTGTCGATGGACAGCGAGGGATTCCGCGTTGCCGACCGCCTCGCCCAGGCCGGGTACACCGCCTTCGTTCTCAAGTACCGTACGATGCCGACCGCACGCGACCCGGTAGCCCAGATGCGCAATATGGCGGCGCTGTTCGGCGAACTTGGCAAGCGTGAACTGGCCGATCACCCACCGGCGGTGGACGACCTGGCCGCAGCGCTCGCACTGGTGACGCGCGAAGCGGCGCAGTGGAAGATTGATCCTGCCAAAATCCATATCATCGGTTTCTCAGCCGGCTCGCGTACTGAAATCCGGCTGCTGGAACAGCGGCACGAAGCGGTGCTTGCGCGCACCGTGGCGCTCATCTATCCACCCATGACGCAGAAAGTCGCGGGCGGACCAAGACCGCCGCTGTTCCTGGCGATCGCGGTCGATGATCCGCTGTTCCGGCAAGGTCGCCTGGGCCTGCTCGACCAGTGGCTGAATGAAAGCATGAAGGTGGAATTCCACCTGTACTCCGGCGGCAGCCATGGGTTCGGGATGCGGCCGATGGGAACGACCAGCGATCACTGGATCGAGCAGTACCTCGCGTGGCTGGCGAAGCAATAGCTCAACCAACGTTTTACCCGGGACTTGCAATCCACGCGTTTTCGATATATCGTTTCTACCGATATATTGTTCTTGGAGACATATCTTAATGATGAATCATGACCAACATCATGAGTTTAAACATAGACTTGGACGCCATTTGTGGAGTCATTCGAGGGGCCCGGGTGGCCACGGCGATCATCGTGGCCCCCGAGGCGGCGATGGCAGCCGACGGCATCACGGTGGCGAGGGCGGGCGCGGCGGCGGCCATGGCGGTCGGTATTTCGGCCGCGGCGATCTGCGCCTGGTGCTGCTCTCGCTGATTGCCGAGAAGCCCCGGCATGGTTACGAGCTGATTCTCTCGATCAGCGAATCTTCCGGTGGTGTCTATCGCCCCAGCCCTGGCGTCGTCTACCCCACCCTCACGCTGCTGGAGGATCTCGGCCACGTGCGTACGAGCGTCGACGATAGCCAGCGCCGCTTGCACGAGATCACCGCCGAGGGTCGGGCCTACCTCAGCGCGCATCGCGTGACGCTGGAGGAAATGCGCTCGCGTATCCCCGACCGGCGCTCGCCAGAAGTGCAAGCACAGATCGGCGAGGTTCGCGCCGCGATGGAGACGCTGAAACAGGCCTTGCGATCGACGCTCGCCGCGGGACCGGTCGGTGCGGCCCGCCTCGCACGCACCGTTGCCGTGATAACGCGAGCAGCGCGCGACATTGCCGCGAGCGATGACAAGTGAGTGCGCCGCTGGTGAGCGCAAGCACACAAGTTCCGACGGATGCACCCGCGCGTGCGATGACGCGACTATGCAAACACTTCGCTCACAAGGCGCCGGTGGAACTGGAAGCTGCGCGTGGACGCATCGGGTTCCGCTCCGGCAGCTACGCCGAGTTGCGCGCGGCCGGCACCTCGCTCGACATCCAGGTGTTCGCCGGCGACGAGGCGACGCTCGAGCAGTTGTTCACTGTGATCGAGCGGCATCTCAAGATGGTCGAGTTTCGCGATGCGATGCCGCAGCTCGTTTGGGTCCGGGCTGCCGCGTGAGACCTCGCGGCGGAAGATGAGCACGGATCCCGACCTGCGATCGCTGGCAGAGGCTGAGCGGCGCATCCGTGCCGCGCTGGCCGCCACGCCCAACGTGGCGCAACTGCATGACGATCTGGGGGCGATCCTGTCACGGCAAGGTCGCCACACAGACGCGGTACCGGTCTTCGAGCGTGCACTAGGCCTCGACTCCAGTCTGCAGCACACACGCAAGCGACTCGCGGATGCGCTCGCGGCCAGCGGACGGGGTGAAGACGCGGACCAGCACTACGCACAGTACTTTGCGCAGGACCCGGACCGACAGGCGATCGCCGCTGGCGCCGAGCATTTGCGGGCCGGCCGCAAACCCGAGGCCGTCGCCGCGTTCGAAGGAGTTCTGCGCCGCAACCCCGATCACATCGACGCGTTGCGGATGCTGGCGTTTGCGCTGGCAGGTAACCCGGCGACGGTGGACGATGCCGAAGCGCTGTTGAGCCGCGTAACCTCACTGGCGCCAGACTACACCGCGGCGTGGATCAACCTCGGCGCGCTGTACATCGACCAGAAGAAGTGGCTCAAGGGCATCGAGAGCTTTCGCACCGCCACGCGCCTGGAGCCCGCAAATGCCGCGGCCTGGTACGGACTTGCCAACGCACTGGCGCAGGCCACCTATCCGGAAGAGAGCGTCGTCGCCTATCGTCGGGCTGTCGAGCTGAAGCCGGATGACGCGCACTCGCAGATGGGCATGGCCCACGTGCTGAAAGCCGTAGGCAGGCAGGATGAATCCATCGCCGCCTATCGCGCAGCAATCGCCCTGCGCCCGGAGTTTGGCGAAGCCTACTGGAGCCTCGCCAACCTGAAGACCTTCCGCTTCCTGCCCGAAGAGGTGGCGGCCATGCAGCAGCAGGTCGACCGCGAAGGTCTCGCGCCCTCCACCAGCGTTCACTTCTGCTTCGCGCTCGGCAAAGCCAGCGAAGACCTGCGCGACTACGATGCGGCTTGGCACTGGTACCATACCGGCAACCAGCGCAACCGACCGCTGGTCTCGCACGATCCACTGGTGATGGAAGACCGGCACTCGGCCATCATCTCGACCTTTACGGCCGAATTCCTGCGCTCGCGCGAGGGACAAGGCTTCGAGGCTGCCGATCCGATCTTCATCGTCGGCCTGCATCGCTCGGGATCAACGCTGATCGAGCAGATCCTGGCCTCGCACTCGCAGGTCGAGGGCACCGCGGAATTGCCGATCCTCGGGCAGATCGCCGCCTCGGTCGGTCGCTATCGACCCGACAACGCGGCGTTCCCGGAAGCCACCCGCGAGCTGCGACCTAAAGACTGGCGCGCCTACGGACGGCAGTACCTCGAGGACACGCGCCGCTATCGCCATTCAGCGCGAGCCCGTTTCACCGACAAGATGCCGAACAATTTCCCGCTGATCGGCTTCCTGCACCTGATCCTGCCCAATGCCCGGATCATCAACGCCTGCCGGCATCCGCTCGACGCCCTGCTGGGCAACTACAAGCAGCTCTATGGCGCAGGACCCGATTACAGCTATGACATGGAAGAACTCGCGGATTACTACCGCCAGTACCATCGCCTCATGCAGCATTGGGAGCAGGTGCTGCCGGGCAAAGTGCTGACGGTGCACTACGAAGACACGGTGCTTGATCTGGAAGCGCAGGTGCGGCGCATCCTCGAGCACTGCGGCCTGCCGTTCGAGGAATCATGCCTGCACTTCTACCGCAATGAGCGCGTCGTCAAGACGGCCAGCTCGGAACAGGTGCGCCAGCCGATCTATACCGGCTCGCTCGGCAGCTGGCGCCGCTACGAACAGCATCTGGGGTTCTGGAAGACGGAGCTGGCCGATATCCTCGAGGCGCTGCCGGAGCGTGTGCGCGAAGCTGGCCGAACGCCTACGGCCTGATCTGATTCCTGAAGATGGTCGTCAGTCGAAAGGCCATACTGCGAGACCGTGGATCGCGTTGCGGATGTCACGGGTCAGATTGACTGACAGCAGCAGCTCGTTCGCCCTGAGGTCGTAAACCGTCACGGTCGAGGGCGAACTGCCGCCGGCCACGAGCGTATCGTTCAGCACGCACAGGCCGCGCGCGAATCCCTGACGGGCAATACCACTCGTATCCGCATCGCGAAATGTCAGGGTTTCGAGCCTCATAGGTTGGCACCTTCATGATGCGATCCTCGCGATCGTCGCGCCCGGAATAGCGCAGCGTGCCGGCCTCGGTGTCGTTGAACAGCACGCCGTCGCGAAAGGGTCGCGCGTTGTGGGTGCCCGGCGGCAGCTCCACCGACATCGACACGCGTTTGCCGGAGAACTGCAGCATGCCGCCCGTGTGCAGGCCTGAAATGTACATGCCCGTGTCGTCGGCAAAGACATTGTTGATGTGCAACTTGTTCAGCGGCAGCGGCCCCTCGGCTGCCCAGCGGGATCGAAGCGCGACAGATTGAAGCGGTAGTTGTGTGTCTGCACGTGCATGGCCCAATCGAAGGCCTGCGTGTCGAGGTTGAAGCCGAGAATGCTGTCGAAGCCGGTCGAGGTCAGGAACAGCTCGCGACCGTGAATGGCAAGCTCGTGGCAATGGCGCAGATAGGGGCTGCGCCAGGAGCCGATGCGACGGAAATCGGGCGTATAGGCGTGCAGCTCGTCGCTCGAGGCCATGTACACGCGCTCGCCGTCGATGGCGATGCCACGCAGGCCGCGATCCCAGCCTCGACCCTGCCAGTCGATATCGACCGTGTTCCAGTCGATCGTCTGCACGACCTCGCGCGCCTTGAGGTCGATCAGGTAGACGCCACCATGGCTCTCGCCCTTCTGGCTGCCGCGCACGACCGACGAGGCCACGAGTCGCCTGACGCCCAACATCCCTGCCCCGCTGGCGCGCCCTCGCGGCGGCCTAGAAGTTCTTGCGGACTGTCAGGCTGATATTCTGCGGCCGGAAGCGCGCCTGCAGGTTGTGGAAACGCTTATCGCCGAATTCGTCGGCGTAGCTCTCCTCGCCGGTGGAGATCCAGTTCGCGCCCCTCGAGTTCCAGACGTTGTCGATCTTCAGTGTGAGTTCGGTCTTGCTCGGCAACGCGAGACCCACCAGGAACGTGCCGAAGTCCCAGGGCTTCACAGGCTCCGGCTGATAGGGGTCATCGGGCGCATTCGCGAAGCGCGCAATACTCTGATACATGCGGGATTGGTGGCTGTAGTCGAAGCGTGCCCACAAGTCGCCACCCATCGGCTTCCAGCCGAAGGTGTACTCGACACCGGCGCGCGCCTTGAATTTCGGCGAGCCGACCATGGTCGTCCCGGCGGGGATGACTGAGCCGTCCGGGTAGTGGACGTCTTCCGTCAACTTCGGATCCGCGAGCGTTACGCTGATATCGACCGACAGCTGGCGCGTGGCACGCGCCTCGCCACTGATCTCGATGCCTTTGGTTTCGGCAGCGCCACCATTGATGGTGCCGTGCGCCCACCACGGCGCATCGCCGGCATGATTGCTCTCCAGCTGGATGTCCTTCCATTTCATCAGGAATGCCGAGACGTTGAGCGTCAGGCGCCGGTCGAGCCACTGGCTCTTGAGGCCGACTTCGTAGTTGAACAGCTTGTCGGGTTTGTAGTGCAGCGGCACGATCCCGGTGTCGACGGCTCGCCTGCTGTTGGTACCGCCGAGCCGGTAACCCTGACTGAAGAGGGCATACAACATGCCATCCTTGTTGTACTTGTACTGGGTGCCCAGCTTGAACAGCATGGCGTTGTCACTGCCGTTCCTTTCGTTGTCCCCGGGGGCATTCACCGGTATGCCTTCCGGCACCTCGTAGTTCTGGTCTATGGTGCGGTTGTACTTGAACCAGCGCCCGCCCGCGGTCACTGTCCATGGCTCGGCCAGCTTGTAACTGATCTCGCCGAAGGCCGCGGTCTGCGTGACCACACGGTCGAAATTCTGCAGGTATTCCACGGTGGTCGGCGCCAGGCAGATCACACCCGGCGTCGCAGGCGACGATCGTTCGACGCAATCCACGAATTGGTGTTCATGAACTGTTCATTGGAGGTTCCATAGACCCAGTTGTCATGCACGCGCTCGAAGAACAGGCCGCCGATCCATTGCAGGCGGCTGGTGCCCTTGGAGGTGAGTCGCAGCTCCTGCGAGACGCGGTACTGCCACTGCTCATCGAACGTGGTGCTGGTCGTGAACGATCCGTCGCTGGTCAGGCGCGTGTCGTAGAAGGCATAGTACGTGCCGACGTGCTGGGCCTTGTACTGCTCATAGGTCATGTTGTCCGTCAGGTAGGTCATGTGCCGCGCGAAATAGGCGCTCGCCGATTTCAGCTCGGCGAAGCCCAGGTCTGCAGTCACCGTCAGCGCCGACTGCCACCAGTTGTCGTGCCGCTGCTGCTCGATGAAGCGGGTGATCTTGGCATCGCCCAGTGCCGGATCACTGAGCCAGTCGCCGTGGGTCTGATCATTCTGCGCCGTCACGTTGAACAGCACGTCGACGCGATCACTGGCTTTCCATAGCGCGGCCAACCGGCCGCCACTGAGTTTTTCTTCGTTGAAATTGTCCTTTCGCCACGCTGGCATTGGTCAGGCTGCCGGCAAGATCCGGGCCCAGCACGTTGTCGATCCAGCCGCCGTTGTCGGCGTAAAAAGCGACGACGCGGGCCGAGAGCTTGTTGTCGATCAGCGGAATGTTCAGGTGGCCGTCGGCTTCATAGCTGGCAGCGCCGCCCCGGGTCGACGTGCCCGACAGGCTGTATTGCCCCGAAACGCCCTTGAAATCAGGCTTGTTCGTGATGATGCGCAGCACGCCGGTTTCGGCCGAGGAGCCGAACAGCGTGCCCTGCGGGCCCGGCAGTGCCTCGACGCGCTCGATATCCACGAGGTAAGGGCTGACCTGCGTGGCATTGGTGGTGATGGGCTGGTCGTCGAGGTAGACGCCGGCCTGGGCATCGCCGTAGAAATCTTCGCTGTCGGTGGAGACGCCCCTGAATATGATGTTGTTGCGCCCGGGCTCGAGCTGCGCGAGCGTCACGCTCGGCAGTGCCTTCAGGTAGTCGCCCATCTCCTTGAAGCCGGACTTCTCGATCTGCTCGGTGCCGATGACCGTTATGCTCTGGGGCACATCCTGGACGCTGGTCCTGCGCAGGGTCGCCGTCACCACGACCTCTTCGAGTGTCAGGTCGTCCTTCGACTGCTGGGCCGTGGGCTGCGCGGCATAGGCCTGTGGAGTGGCGGCATACAATGCCATGGAGATCGCGCTGGCCAGCATGGAGTAGCCAGGAGCCTGCGAGGCCGTGCACGTTGTGCGCGGCAAACTCACCAGCGGTTTACGCTTATCGGGCGCTGCAGTCATGCCATTCCCCCCTTGATACCTTAAGGATAATAAGCGGTCTCATTATCCTTTGATAGGGGCAGGCAGCCTGACCAGCACTCAGGCCATGGCAGCGGGCACAGGCTCCTTGTCCGCGGGCACATAGTCGAAGATGAAGTGGATGCGATCGTTTGCACCCTTGTTTATCACGCTGTGCATCAGCCGGTTATTGATCTCGTAGGCCTGCCCGACCTCGAACTTGAAAGGCCGACCATCGACGGTGAAGCGCACCCGCTCATTGGTCGTGATGGGCACGTGGATCCTGTGACCCACGGCGAAGGAAGGATGCGCGTCGCGATGCGGATCAATCTTGCCGCCGGCCACGAGCTTGGCCGCCACGGCGCGGATGATGCGCCCACCCGGCGGGTACCAGCGCGCGATGATCTGATCCATGAGCGGGACGGCTGCATCAGCCAGGCGGCTCCAGCCTGCCTCGCGTCGCACGTCGATGCGCGGCCAGGGATCGACCTCGGCAAACAGCAGGACGATGGATTGCGTCAGTCGATGGACTTCGTAGTCCTGCTGGCGCTGCTGGTCTTCGTACCATGCCGACTCTTCCTGCGCCGCGATGGCGGCCGCCAGCGGGGCGGCGTCGACCTTGCCATGGCAGAGCACGCGCTGCGGGATATCCATGGCTCAAATATAGCTCATGGCGAACCATGGCACTGATTCGCGCGATCCAGCGCACTGGCGAAGGCCGGCGATATACTGCAAAACATGGCCGAAATCCGCATCCTCTCGATCATCCCGCCGATGACGCAGCTCAATACGCCGTATCCTGTCCACGGCCTATCTCACCGGCTTCCTGCGATCACGCGGGCTTCGACGCCAACCAGGCGGATCTGTCGATCGGCCTCGCGCTCAAGCTCCTGTCGGTGGAAGGCCTGCAGGCCATCCATGTGCAGGTGCGTGCCCTGCCCCGCAAGCAGCACACGGCAGCCACGCGCTTCTTTGCCGATCACTTCGACAGCTACCGCGCCACGATCTCGCCAGCCATCCGCTTCCTGCAGGGCCGCGACCCGAGCCTCGCGCATCGCATCGCCTCGCGGCAGTTCCTGCCCGAGGGTCCGCGCTTCACTACGCTGGAAAGTTACATCGACGGCGCGCAAGGCGAAGTCGATCCGCTCGACTGGGCCTTCGGCGCGCTCGGGCTGCAGGATCGCGCCAAGCACCTCGCCACGCTGTATCTCAACGATCTCGCCGACGTGATTCGCGACGCCATCGACCCGCGCTTCGAGTTCGTGCGCTACGCCGAATCGCTGGCGGCGAGCCAGCCGACCTTCGATCCGCTGCACGCAGCGCTCCCCGCGCCTCAGAACCTGGTGGACACATGCCTGCACGACCTGACACTCGAGGCGCTGGCGCAGCATCAGCCCACCCTGGTGCTCATCTCCGCGCCCGTTTCCGGGCAATGTCTACGGCGCTTTCCGTATCGCGCAGACGATCAAGCGGGCCAACCCGGCCATCGTCACGGTGCTCGGCGGCGGCTACTGCAACACCGAGCTGCGCGAGCTGAACGAGCCGCGCGTGTTCGACTACTTCGACTTCGTCACGCTCGATGCCGGCGAGCGCCCGCTGCTGGCACTGATCGAGCACCTGCAGGGCAAGCGGCCGCTCGATCGGCTGGTGCGCACCTATACGCGCGAGCGTCACTACGTCGATCTTCAACGGAAGCCCGACATCGCCTTCGCCGACAGCGGCACGCCCACCTAGGACTGGCCTGCCGCTGAACGACTATCTGTCGCTGCTCGACATGCTCAATCCCATGCACCGTCTCTGGTCCGACGGCCGCTGGAACAAGCTGACGGTCGCGCACGGCTGCTACTGGAAGAAGTGCAGCTTCTGCGACGTGAGCCTCGACTACATCTCCCGCTACGACCTGGCGGGCACCGAGGCGCTGGTCGATCGCATCGAAGCGATCGTGCGCGAGACCGGACAGACCGGCTTTCACTTCGTCGACGAAGCCGCGCCACCCAAGGCGCTCAAGGCGCTCGCGCACGCGCTGCTGCAACGACAGCTCGCGATCTCGTGGTGGGGCAACATCCGCTTCGAGAAATCCTTCAACGCCGGGCTGTGCCAGCAGCTGGCCGACAGCGGCTGCATCGCCATCACGGGCGGACTGGAAGTGGCATCGGATCGCCTGCTCAAGCTGATGAAGAAGGGCGTGTCGGTCGAACAGGTGGCCCGGGTCACGCGCGCTTTCTCCGACGCCGGCATCCTCGTGCACGCCTACCTGATGTACGGCTTTCCCACGCAAACCGTGCAGGACACCGTCGACGCGCTCGAATACGTGCGCCAGTTGTTCGCCGCCGGCTGCATCCAGTCGGGCTTCTTCCACCGCTTCACCTGCACCGTGCATTCGCCGGTCGGCAAGCATCCGGAGCAGTACGGCGTCACGCTGGCAGCCGCTGCCGCACGTCACGCTTCGCGAACAACGACATCGACTTCACGGACCCCACCGGCATCGACCACGACCGGTTCGGCGCCGGCGCTCAAGAAGGCGCTGTACAACTACATGCACGGCATCGGCCTCGATCGCGATGTGCGCGAGTGGTTCGAGCCAAAGGCGGGTGCTCACCGCGCCGGCACCAAGCGTGGCGCGAGCCGCCGTGCAACGCGCGCAGTCCCACGCACGACAGTGGCGCCGAACCTGATCGAACGCGCGCTGGCCTGAACGGCTCCAGGTGCTCATCGCCTTCAACAAGCCGTTCGGCGTGGCCTGCAAGTTCAGCCCGGAGCCCGGTCGCAAGACACTCGCCGACTACATCGATGTGCCTGCCGTCTACCCCGCCGGCCGCCTCGACACCGACAGCGAAGGCCTGCTGCTGCTCACCGACGATGGCACGCTGCAGGCGAGCATCACAGAGCCCAGGCACAAGCTCGCGAAAAAGTATTGGGCTCAAGTGGAGGGAAATCCGTCACCAGCGGCTCTTGAACAGCTACGCACGGGCGTCAACCTCGGCGATTTCAGCACCCAGCCCGCGGACGCAAAGCTGATCGCGGAACCCGCAGATCTGTGGCCGCGCGATCCGCCGATTCGCCAGCGCGCGAAAATTCCGACTGCCTGGATCGAACTCACGATTCATGAGGGGAAAAACCGCCAGGTACGGCGCATGACAGCGAAAGTGGGATTTCCTACGCTCAGGCTGGTACGCGCTGCCATCGGCAATGTGGACCTTGCGGGGCTGCCGCCCGGGACCTGGCGCGAACTTCATGTATTCTCTGTTCATCCTGGTACCGGGGAATCGTGACATGCGCTCAGCATTTGAAGTTGAAGTGCGCGCCGCGCGGGGGCGCAGCAGTACCCGGACATCGATAGTCGTGTTGGCAGCGATAGCCGTCATACCGGCATTTCTGGTCGTGCTCGGTGCACTGGTTCCGGCGATCCCCATAGTCGGCACACTAGGAACGGTGGCGGATTCCTTCGTTACCGTGCACGTCGTCGTACTCGCATTGATGGGCGCGGCGCTCGCGTATTACGCCGTCAACCGAGGGGCAGGCCGATTTGCACGGCTCATCGCGATACTCGGCGTCGCGGCAACCCTGGGCTCGCTGGTGCCGCTTGTGGCGCTGGTACGTTACGCACATCAGTCGGGCGCGCCCCTGTCGTGGAGCGAGCACCTGCGGGTCGCGGCCGCGAAACCCGCGCTCAGGCCGGACTACACGCAGCTCTACGCGAGTCCTGACGGCAAATCACTGTATGCGGATATCTACCTGCCGCGGCAAGCTGGCGGCAATGTCCGCTCGACACCCGTGGTGATGATGCACGGTGGTGGCTTCGTATTTGGCACTCGCAGCCAGGGCACCACGAACTGGGATCGCTGGCTCACCGCGCGCGGCTACACCGTATTCGATGTGGACTATCGCTTGAGTCCGCCGGTCACCTGGAATCAGGCAGCGCCCGATATCGCCTGCGCGCTCACCTGGCTGGCGGCGCACGCGGATCAATTCCATGTGGCGCCGGAGCGTGTGGTGCTTGCGGGGCAGTCGGCTGGTGGGGGCCTGGCGATGCAGGTGGCTTATGGCATTGCCGACGGCACGGTGGTTTCGAGTTGCGGCGGTACTCCGATGCAGCCCCGCGCGGTGCTTGCCTTGTATCCGCCGGATGATCTGGCACTGCCGTGGAAAATGGATTCCGGCATGGGCCCGATTTCCGGGCGCAAGTTCAACATCGGCTATATCGGCGGCTCGCCCGCGCAGTTTCCCGAGCGCTATCGCACCGTGTCGCCCGTGTTCCATATCCGCGCCGGCTCGGCGCCTACATTTATCGGCGCGGGGGCGCACGACCATCTCGTGCCGCTTGCAGGTCATATCGAGGCCACGGAGGCGATGAAGCAGGCGGGCGTGCCCAACATGCTGATTGCGATTCCCTATGCCGATCACGGCTACGACGCAGCCTGGGGGAGTCTGGGCAGCCAGATCACGCGTCACGCGGCGTCCGCGTTCATGGAACAATTCGCGCCGGCGACCGCACAGCCGGCGACCGCACAATGATGGCGCCAGCGTCAGCCTGGCGGGAAATCGCGCTCGATGCACCGTGCAGCGGACTATAATCAGGCCCGCATGATCAGGCTCTCACGCCGCGAGTTCCTCAGCAGGGCCGCCGCCATCGGCGCGACGCTTGCCTGGGCTGGATCAATCTCTGCAGCCACTCGTCGATGGCGCGAGCGACGCGACCTGTTCCCCGAGGGTGTTGCTTCGGGCGATCCCGAATCTCACAGCGTTATCCTGTGGACGCGGCGACCCTTTGCCCAGGGCGAACGGGCGATGCTCACGACCGAGATTGCCCTTGACCGCGAATTCAAACAGATCGTGGCAAAGACTCGCGTACCGGTACTCGCGGCGTCCGACTGGACCTGTCGCGTGCTGGCTGCGCGCCTGCAGCCCGCAACGGTCTACTGGTACCGCTTTGTCGACGCTGAAGGCAACTGCAGCCGTGTGGGCCGCACCATCACCGCCCCGCTACCCGATGACACGCGGCCGGTGCGCTTCGCCTTCGTTTCATGCCAGAGCGTCAACGAGGGCAAGCAGAACGCGTGGCGCCGCATGATCTGGGATGACCAGCATGCGAGCGCCGCTGAGCGGCTGGATTTCGTATTGCATCTGGGCGACTTCATCTACGAGGTGGTCGAATACCCCGAAGACATCGCGCACCGCTACGATCGCACGGTCTACGACATCGGTCGCATCCCGGATGGCCGCAAAGTGCGAGAACTTCCATGTGCCGACCACGCTCGACGGCTATCGCATGGTCTATCGCGCGCACATCGCTGATCCGGATATCCAGGATGCGCGCGCGTGGTTTCCGTTCGTGTGCATAGGCGACAACCACGAGTTCTCGTGGAAGGGATGGCAGAGCACGATCAAGTACGATGGCAAGGCTGAACCCGCGCAGCCACTGCGTGTGGCAGCGAACCAGGCGTGGTGGGAATTCATTCCCTCGCGCGTGGCCAAGGCTTCCGGGCCGGGGCTTGAGCGCTTCGATCCGCCGACAGTGCAGGTCGCGCCGATCCTGAGTGTCGATGCCGACGGGCTGGGTGACGAGCCCAACAACCGCGTGGCCATAACCAGCATGACGGCCTATCGCGCCATGCGCTTCGGCCGGCACGTCGAACTGGTGCTCACGGACATGCACAGTTTCACGATGGAAGACCCCTCCTCACGGCCGGAGGCCGATGCACTTCAGTCCGACGATTTCCCCATGATGTTCCCTGAAGAGGCGATGTTGGTGCTCGATGGCGGCAGTGCCTGCAATGACGGCAAGCCGCCGCAGACGATTGCCTTCGGCGACACGGCCGTGCCCAATTTCCGCAAGGACGAGCCGCCGATCACGATCCTCGGCCGTGAACAGAAAGCGTGGTTCAAGCGCACGCTCGCGGCATCGAAGGCGACCTGGAAGATCTGGGGCGCATCCAATGGCACGCTCGATAACCGCATCGATCCGCAAAACCTGCCGGTGGAACTCGCGAAGGGCACCTGGCCAGGCAAGGGATACGCCTGCTTCGGCGGCGGAGACCTGGGCGGCATATACCGCGAGCGCGCTGAGCTTTACGATTTCATTCGCGATCAGCACATCGACGGATTCGTGACCGTCTCTGGCGATCGGCACAGTTTCTGGGCCGGCTATGCGTCGAAAAACCTGCCGCCGCGAGGCTTTGAACCGGTGGGCGTCGCCTTCATTACGGGTTCACTGTCCGCGCCCGGTTTTGCCGAATCGATGGAGTATCACCTGCTTGGATCATCCACTGCGCCCCCTCTTCGCGGTCAAACGGGCAGACGGACGCTACGAAGCGACAGCGAACCTGACACTCAAGCGAGGCGTGCGCAGCGCGCTCGAATATGCGCGCTCTGGCGACATCGATGCCGCGCGGCGTGTGACCAATCCTGACAACGCGCCCCACCTTGAATTCCTGGATATGGGCGGGCATGGCTACGCCGTCGTCACGGCAAGCGCCGAACGCATTGCCACCGAGTTCGTTTGCATCCCACGACCCATCACAGCCGCGACCACCCCCGATGGCGGCCCGCTGCGCTACCGCGTCGTGCACAGCGCCGCGCGCTGGCGTGCGGGTGAACAGCCAAAGCTTGCGAGGCAAGTGATCCTGGGCGATGTCACATTGTCGGTGTGACCCACGCAGGCCTTCGTAGCCATACCTGCTAGTCTGACCCCAAAATGCGGGGAGGGAACCATGGCAGACACGGCGGCTACGACGCAGACTTCGAATGCGCGACTGGGGTGGATCGTTGGGCTGCTGGCGCTGGCGGTGCTGCTCAACTACGTCGACCGCGGCGCCATCGGCGTGGCAGCGCCGATGATGAAGGCCGAGCTGCAATTGACGGCCACGGGCTTTGGCCTGGCGGTGTCAGCGTTCTTCTGGGTGTATGCGCCGATGTGCCTGCTGGTCGGCTGGCTGTGCGACCGGTACTGTGTCTATCGCATGTTCGCCGCCGGTATTGCACTGTGGGCGATCACCACTGCACTGACGGGTTTCGTACAGGGCATCGCAGCGTTGATCGCGCTGCGCCTGCTGCTGGGCCTGGGTGAGAGCATCG
The DNA here is from genome assembly GCA_963764065.1 of uncultured Gammaproteobacteria bacterium. Lineage (GTDB taxonomy): Bacteria > Pseudomonadota > Gammaproteobacteria > Steroidobacterales > Steroidobacteraceae > FEN-1191. Next base: position 226,099 of record CAVXRM010000007.1, read on the forward strand.
CCTTTCCCGGCAGCTCGAAAATCTTCGCTGCCAGCGTCCCAGCCCAGAGGCGTGGCAGCGCCAATGCCCTGGTCGCTGCGGCGCTGGCTTTCGGTCCGGCAGTCGGCACGCTGGCTGGCGGCTTGATTCTCGGTGCAGCGGGCTGGCGACCCATATTCTGGATGTTCGGCCTGCTCACGCTGCTGTGGCTGATCCCGTGGCACTACACGTCGGCCCCGTTTCGAACGGCCCGCATCACCACCCCGATCGTTGAGCCGGTGCCGCTGGGCGTACTGATGCGCCTCCCGACACTGTGGCTGATGGGCGTGGCGCATTTTGTGTCGAACTACGGATTTTATTTTCTGCTCGCCTGGTTGCCACTGTACCTGGTCAAGACGCTCGGTTACTCGATTGCCGATATGACTTTGCTTACCACGCTCGGCTTTGCCGCACAGGGAATCGCAGCGTTAGCCGCCGGGCGCCTCTCGGACTGGGCCGTAGCGCGCGGAAGCGACGAGGGATCGCTGCGGCGCGCGATGATGATCGCCGCGCAGGCATTGCTCGGCGCGGCAATCGCCGGGGTGTGGTTTGCCAAGGGACATTGGCAAGTCGGCGCCTGTCTGGTCATTGGCGGAATCAGCCAGGGCATAGTCGCAACCAACGTCTTCGCAGTGGCACAGATGTTTGCCGGTCCGCGCGCGGCAGGCGGATGGGTCGGAATGCAAAACGCGTTGGGCAATGTATCGGGGATCATCGGGCCGATCATCACGGGCATCATCATCGACCAGCTCGGATCCTACGGCTGGGCCTTTGCTATCACCGCACTGGTCGCCGGGTCCGGCGCACTGTGGTGGCACTGGGTGATTCCGCCAATCCGCCAGATTGAATTCCAGGCTGTCAGCGCTCCGGTGGGCGGCTAGCGATTGGGTGCTGGTCGCAACAGCGGGTACGCCACAGGTGTGCTCACCCTGCTCGCCAGTCTGGCCTGCGTTTCGGGTACCGGCGCCGCATGGGCCGCAACATCGCCGGATGAGTCACTCGACGAAGTAGTGGTCACCGGATCGCGCATACCGATCAACGAGACCGGGAGCACTACGCCGCTGACCGTGCTCGACTCCCGGGACATACAGCGCAGCGGACTCGCGTCGCTGGGCGCGCTGTTGCAGGCCCTGCCTTTCAATACCGGCTCGCCGATGAATACCAACGTCAACAATGGCGGCGACGGCTCGGAACGCCTGGATCTGCGCGGCCTGGGTCCGCGGCGCACCGTCGTACTGCTGAACGGACACCGTTTCCCCAATGGTGGGTTGGGTGGCGACGACTCGGTCGATTTGAGCCAGATTCCCCTGTCGCTGGTCAGCAGGGTGGAGGTACTCACGAGTGGTGCTGGGGCGATCTATGGCGCCGATGCCGTTGCGGGTGTAGTCAATGTCATCACTCGCGAGACGGCGCCCGGTCTGCAAGTGGATCTCGGCAATTCGCTGACTGAGCGTGGTGATGGCCGGATTGCAACCGCCCAGCTGGTTGGCGGCCGCCAGATTGCCGGCGGCACTTGGTCATTGGGTGCAGACTTCGCCCGGCAGGAGGCCGTGCTCGATACCGAACGGGCCTACTCTGCCATTCCGTTCCTTATCGATTCGCCCGATGGCACGCGCCGCGTTGGCGGCACCAAGGCCGTGCCTGATGGCGAGTTCGACGTGCCGGCAGGAAACCTGTTCGGTTTGCCCGCTGATTCATACGTAAGGATTCCGGGGTCAGTCGGCCAGGGCGCGGCCAACTATCGTGTGCGCACGAAGTCGGACGTGTTCTTCCTGTCGCCCTACATGTACCTGCAGACGCCCACGCAGCGCGGCACTGTCTGGTTGCTGGGATCGCAACCGCTGCGCAATGGCGTGACGCTGTTTGCCGAGGGCCTGTGGCATGTGCGCCGCTCGGAGCAGCACAATTCGCCCTCGCCCATCATTGCTGGCTTTTCCCCGATGCCCACGCTGAGCGACGGCTCGCAGGGCGTGCCAGCGAGTAACTGGTACAACCCTTTCGGCGTAGACATCGAAGGGCTCAACCGACGGCTGGTCGAATTGCCCGATCGCCGGTTCCGCCAGCGCATCGAGGCGTGGCGCGCGCTGCTGGGTGCGCGCGGCGCAGCGGGTCGCTGGCACTGGGAGGTCGCGGCTGCAACGGCGCAATCAACCGCTCGTTCGGATGAGGAAGGTCTGCCTTCGGCTTTGCGATTGATCCCGGCTCTGGGACCCTCCGGCCCGGACGCCAGCGGCCACATCGTCTGCGGCGCACGCGACGCGACCGGGATCGTGCCCGCCGCAAGCATCATCGCCGGATGCGTACCCCTCGATCTGTTTGGTGGCGCAGGCAGCATCACGCGCGAACAGATCGACTACCTCAACGTGAACTTGCGCGACCGGGGCAGCGGGTCGCATCAATTACTGGAGTTCAACGCGGAAGGTCCCTGGGGTCAGCTGCCGGCCGGTCCATTGCTATGGGCATTCGGTGCCGAGTACCGTCGCGAAGGCGGCAGCTACCGGCTCGATCCATTGCGTAAGGCGGGAGTGACCGGCGAGAGCATACCGTCCGAATTGCAGGGCGCCACATTTGATGCGCGGGAGATCTACTTCGAAGGACGGGCCACGCTGTTGAAGGACCGCCGTGCCGCGCGCCTGCTGGCGCTGTCGATCGGTGCGAGACAGTCGAAGTTTTCGTCCTTCGGCGCCGATTCCACCTGGCAGGCCGGACTGCGCTGGTCGCCCGTCGACTCCTGGACCACGCGCATGAACTACGCGCAGGTATTTCGCGCGCCTGATCTCGGTGAGCTCTATCAGTCGCAGATCCTGGATCGCACGAGCGGCGCTGATCCCTGCGGCAACAACCCGACCCAGGCACAGCAGGTGAATTGCGCGGCCAACGGCGTGCCCGGCGGGTCGTACGCGCAGGATCCGGCGGCCGAATGGAATACGCTGACGGGCGGTGCACGCAAACTGGTTCCAGAGCGCGGCAGCTCGTTCGACGCCGGCATCGAACTGCGGCCCGTGTCGATCCAGGGCCTGAGTCTCAGCGTGGATTACTTCAACGTCGATCTGGGTGGATTCATCGAGGCTCTCAACCCGGATGTGGTGCTGCAGCAGTGCGCTGATCGCGGTAATCCGTCAATCTGCGGGCTGATACACCGGGCAAGCGACGGCAGCTTGCGGCAGGTCGATGTGTTTTACCGCAATCTGGGCCGCCTGGTGGCGAGCGGTTACGACTTCGCAGGCGACTATGCGTTCCGGACCCGCGGCACGCGGATCAGGCTTGGATTCCTGGCCAGCTACCTGCAGCGGCGCGACTCCGAGCTGTTCCCCGGCGAAGTGCCGCTCAGGCTCGCAGGCGCGGAGTCTTTTCCGCACCTGCGCGCCAACGCACACCTTGATGTCGACAGGGGTCGATGGAAGTTGAGCTATGCAGCCCAGTTCGTCGGTACCCAGACCCAGTGCAGCTCCGATCTTGGCCCAGACAGTGTGACCGCCTGCTTTCAGATGAACTCGGTGCTTTACCATGACCTGGCAGCGCGCGTGCAATTCGGTCATGGCCTGGAACTGCGTGTGGCCGCATTGAATCTGACCAATCGATACCCGCCCTTCCTCGATGGCGGCACGCCGAATGCGGACGTTGCACAGTACCGCCTGCTGGGCCGTACCTACAGTATCGCGCTCGGCTATTCCCCCCAACGATAACGCGGCTTCAGCGAGTCTTCAGCGAAGCTTTGCCGGCTCTTCATGTGCATGAGCGGACGCGCCCGCAGCGTATGCCCGTCCATTCACCTGCACAGGAGCTCAACCCATGAACGCTTTTCCACGCATCGCGCTGGCCATTCTTGCCGGCGCATTGGCCGTAGCCCAGGCCGGAACCCAGGGTTCACCTCGCTGGGTAGACGTCGGTCCCGCGCCACCACCGATCGGGCCGAGCATTGCGGCCGATCCCGCGAGCCGGACCATCTATGTCGGCAGCACTGGCAAAATTGGAGTCCTGAAGAGCACGGATGACGGTGCGCACTTCAGTCCGGTCAACTCCGGTCTCGAATGGCTGGACGTTGGCGCCCTGGCCATGGCCCGGGGCAATCCGGATATCGTCTACGTCGGCGGCGGTGATGGCGTGATTTCCAGGACCATCGATGGCGGCGCGACCTGGCAGTCCACCGGTGACAGCAGTGGCCAGGGCGTCGTGGCCCTGGCGGTGGACCCGACCAATCCGGAGATTGTCTACGCGGGTTCGGCGCCCGGTGGCGGCGTATGGAAGACCACGGATGGCGGCATGAGCTGGGCGCCCGCATCCGATGGCATGGGTGGGGAACCCGCGGTGTTCTCGATCTCGATCGACCCGCGCAATCCCAACGTGCTGTACGCCGGAACGGTAGGTCTCGGCGCGTTCAAGTCCACTGACGGTGCGACAAGCTGGACGGCACTGAATGTCGATTCAACCGTCCAGGCCGTGCTCGTGGATCCGCGTCGCAGCGACGTCGTGTATGCGGGCTCCAACGGCAGCGGCGTGTACCGCAGCGCTGACGGCGGCATCAGTTTCCGGCGCATCGGCTCGCCTGAAGTCGGCGTCATCCTGTCGCTCGCCAAATCCGGCCAGCGCCTTTATGCCGGCACTGCCGGCGGCGGAGTTTCGGTCAGCACCGATGAGGGCGTGCACTGGCAAGGCACTGGCCTGAACTCGGGCCTGGCCCTGAGCCTGGCCACAGACAGCTATGGCGCTGTGTATCTGGGCACGAACCTGGATGGAGCAATGATGCTGGCGGATGCGCAACGCAATGGCGGCGGGGAAAGATTTCGCGCTACCTCGTGGCGCCGGCTCGCGTGGAGCCAGATCCAGCGCTGCGCATGCCAGAGTGTAGAGGGAATCTCGATCGATCCTGCGAATCCGCAGCACGTGCTCGCGAGCACCAATCTGGGCGGCCTGCTGGCCAGCGACGATGGCGGTCGGTCGTGGTACGACGGCGGCACGCATGGCCTGAGCAGCCACTCGCCGCGCGGCGTCGCATTCGACCCGCAGGATCCGCGCCGCGTATATGCGGCCTCCTTCACGGGTGGCGGCGTGTTCAGGTCGGATGACGGTGGCCGCCATTGGTCGCGGCGCTTGTTCGGATCGAGCCTGGTCTACTCGACCAGTATTTCGGTGGACCCGGTCGATCACTCGATCTATGTCGCTACCCTGTCCGGCGATGGCATCTGGAAGAGCACCGACTATGGCAACAGTTTCAGGCGCGTCGATCGGGCGCCAGGCGCAGCCGCGGGCGAATACCTCAATCTCACTGGCCGCGGGATCACTGTCGACCCGCACCGGCACAACATCGTGTATGCGGCCTCGACGCGCCGCAATCCGGGCATATGGCGCTCGCTCGACGCCGGCCGCAGCTGGTTGCAGGTTGACGCCGCTGCGGCCTTCAGTGTCACGGTCGATCCCGGCAACTCGGATATCGTTTATGCCGGCTCACGCGATTTCGGTGTACTCAAGAGCTTCGATGGCGGCGCCAACTTCGCGATCAGCAGCCAGGGCCTGGTCGACGGCACGTCGCTGTCGTTTTCAGCCGGTGTGCAGGTGAACCCGGTCAACCACAACGTCCTGTACGTGGCAACGAGCGACGGCGTGTTCGAGAGTACCAATGGCGCAGGCAGCTGGTTTGCAATCAATCGCGGGCTGACTGACATAGCCATCACAGGCTTTGCCGTCGATCAGCAGGATGGCGCGACGATGTACGCGGCGCCAACGTTTTCGATCTTCAAGGCCGACGCTGCCAGGCACTAGGCTTTTTTGTCACTGTAGGCGGTGTTTTCGTGCGGGCCCGTTCGTACTCCGGGCGGGCCCACACACTGCCGGCCAGCGATGGTCAATGCTGCGCCTGGTCCGCTATGATGAGCACTGTCACCTTGTATGCCATTGAACCGCCTCCGGTTGAGGGATAGCAGAGGGAATGGACCAGCCATCCCGCGATGTGGCTCCCAGGACGGGCGCGCGCTTCAGCTGCGGCGACCTGACAATCGACGTCGGTCGTCAGGTCGTAGTGCAATCTGGCAACGAGATCATACTTCCCAAACTGTCGTTTGATCTGCTGCTGGCGTTGGCGCGCAGTGCGCCCAAGGTACTCAGCATAGATCTGCTGATCGACCAGGCATGGGACGGCGCGATCGTCAGCCCAGAGACCGTAGTACAACGCGTCAAGCTGCTGCGCGATGCGCTGGGCGACGATTCCAGGCAGCCCAGGTACATCGGCGCCATGCGATCGCGCGGCTATTTCCTGATCCCTCCGGTGGTCGAGGTCATGCCAGCGGCAGAGCCGGCATCGCCGGCACCTACGCAAGTGGCCGTTGAGTCGCAGCCCCAGGAAGCACGCGAATCACCACCGCGCCCAACGCCGCGCAAGGCCCTCATCGTCGCGGCGCTGGCGCTCGGTCTGGGCGTACTGGGCTGGAAGCTGCTCGAGTATCAACGGCGCCGCAGTGAAGCTGTCGCGTCACCGGCGGTCGCGGTAATGCCGGCTACCCCAGTGAACTCTGCCGCCAATACGGTCGCGGTAATGCCATTTCGGAATCTGAGCCGCGACCCGGCAGACGCCTTTCTCGCGACCGGACTTCCGGAGATGATCCTCAATCGCCTGTCGCAGGTGCGCAACCTGGCCGTGGTGGCGCGCAGCTCATCATTTGCGCTCGATCCGCAGGTCGGCGATGTGCATGAGATCGGCCACCGTCTCAACTCCGGCCACCTGATAGAAGGCAACGTGCAGCGCGACGGCGATCGGGTGCGTATCACGGCTCAGCTCATCGACGTCGGCACGGGAACGCTGGTGTGGTCGGAAGGCTTCGAGCGCCGCCTTGGTGATGTGTTCGCGCTGCAAGACGAGATTGCCGACCGGATCGCCGCCGTGCTCGCGCAGCACATCAGTGGACTGGATCTGACTCCACAGCCGCCGGGACGGAGCGAAAACGTCGCTGCCAACCTGAGTTACCTCAGTGGCCTGTCACTGCTGAAGCGCTACACCGTAGCCGAATCCGAGGCCGCAGTACCGTTGCTCGAGAAGGCCATCACCCTGGACCCCCTATTCGTCGCGGCCTATGCAGCACTCTACGACGCGCACATGCAGGCCGCTGAACGACGGCACGAAGACATGGCGATGTCACGGTCCCGATGGCAGCCGCTGATCACGAAGGCGATAGCACTCGACCCGAAGTCGGGTGCCGCGCATTTTGCCAGAGCCATGTGGGGTGGTGGTACAGCGGCCGAGCGCGAAGTGGATTTCAGGCTCGGGCTTGCCTTGGATCCGAGCAACGGGCGTGGCATCACGGCCTACGCGGAGTTTCTGGCCGATGACCAGGGACGGACTTTTGCAGAGGTCGACAGCATGCTGCAGCGGGCGCTCTGGATCGACCCCCTGTCGCCGCGCGCACGCTTCAAGCGCGTTATGTTTTCGGATCTGTCGGCCGCGGACACTGAAAAGCAGATGCTGGAGGTGCTGGCGCTGGATCCGAACTTCCACCCGGCCTTGCAGCGCTATGGCAAGTATCGCTGGATGCTGCACGGCCAGCTCGCTGAAAGCGCGGCGATCATGGAACATGCCATTGCGGTGGATCCGGAGAACCCCTGGTCGCGCCACACGGCTCTGGCGATCTACCTCGACCTGGACGACGTGACCGCGGCGCAGGATGTCACCGCCACCCCGCCGCTCAATCGGCGGACTGCACAGCTGATGCTGGCGCTGCGGCGCGGAGACTGGCGCCGCGCCGGCACCGAGGCCTACGCGGAACCTGCCTGGACGTACGGAACAATCGAGAATTGGGGAGCGGGCGAAGCTGTGCGCGACTATGCCTTGCGTACCGGGGAGATCGATCGCGCCGTGAAGTTCCTGGAGCAGAAGTACCATCTGCATCCCGGTCCGCAGCTGGCTCTCGAGATCGACAACTTCAGGCAGGCCGCGATGCTGGCCGATCTGTTTGATGCACAGTCGCGCGGATCGGAAGCCACGCAATTGCGCGCCGTGGTGGCCACCTGGAACGATGCCAACGAGGCCGACGCCGGTTCACTGTTTGCAAAACGATTGCGCGCGCGGCTCTGGCTGCTGGCGGGCCAGCGTGACGCGGCCCTGCAGGAACTGGCGAATTCCTTCCGCGCGGGCGACTACGTGCAATGGTGGTATACGCTCGAGCGCGACCCCGCCTGGATCCCACTGCACGGCGATCCACGTTTCCAGGCCATCGCCGCCAGCGTACACCGCTACGTGGCGCAACAGCGTACGCTCCTCGATGAGCTGCGCCGTCGCGGCGAGGTACCCCGCCGCGACGGCACGATTGTGGCGCGGGAGTCCGCGGCCAGTGCACCGATCAGTCGGCGGTGATGCGCGTTGCGGCCACGTCCCCCGACAGGTGCGCCAGCAGCGTGGTGCCGTCCTGCGCGTACTGGTCGATCGTGAAGTTGCCGGCGTAGCTATTACCACCGCGATCGAGGGTCACCACCTCACGGATATTGGCCGGTCCGACAAAGGCGGCGCCGGTCGGATCCCAGGACAGGCCGACATGGTTCAGCTTGAAGGTAGCCTTGCCGGTCTGCTTGTAGACACCCATGCAGAAGTTGCCGCTCTTGGGAGGACGCGAAGAGTTGGTGATCTCCGTGCCATCGCTGTGCCAGGTGACGAAGCCCGCGTCGATCACCGTGCCGTCCGGGATGCCACCCGTCCCCCTGGCGACGAACGTGAATTTCCACAGCCCCACGAGGGATCGGGAAGCCGCCTCCTGCGTTGTTGAGGCGGACGGGTTGGCATTTGCCGGTGCGAGCCCCAGCGCACGGCCCTGTGCGGACGAGGACGGAATGGCTTGCTGCTGCAGCCAGCCCGAAGCGGTCGAGTCCATTGGATAGTCATAGGTGCAGCCGGCGTGGGCACGGCCGGCGACAAGTGTGGCCAGCAAGATTGCGGCGCTGGCCAGGGCGGTGTGACTGCTTGGGAATTTCATGGCGATGCTCCATTTGTATGTAAGTGCAACTGCCGACCCGAAACCTTCGGGCCGCGGTTGACGATGAGCATTGCTGCCAGCAGTTGCATGAAGCGGCGCTGCTGCTGGATAAAGAGTCGATAACGACTTGGTGAAGCGGCTACGGAGTCCCCTTGGCCAGCAGGAAGTCCGTGATTCGCGCATTCACCTCCGCCGGCTGCGCCATTGCCGCAAGATGATCAGCATTGCTGACGATCTCGCCCTGTGCGTGGGGCATCAGGCGCTGCGCCATCGCCAACATTCTTTGCGGCTCGTACAGTCGCTCCTGGTCGCCCACCAGGATGAGTGCAGGCGTGCGAATCGCCTCGATCTCGGTACTGCGAAACCGTGCAGGCCTTATTTTGGAAAGCCTGGGCGCCTCGGTCATGGTCACACCCATGAGCGTCCCCCACTTCACGTCGTTCGGCACGATGCCCAGATCGGCCATGCTCGGTGCACGTTTGCTCCCGGTCAGGCGACGCATGAGCTTGCGAATCGTCCCCTTGATCACCATGGCGTAGATGAGCTTCAGGAACTGGCTCTGGAACACGCCGACCGGGCTGATCACCACCACGCGCTCAACGCGATCAGGGGTCAATGCTGCCTGGCTCAGCGCCAGATACCCACCGAAGGAACAGCCTACCAGGGAGACGCGCGGCACGGCGAGCCCGTCGAGCAGGTCCGTCAGCCACGCCGCAAACTGCTGGCGATCGAGGGCATCGCGCGGCGTGGTGCTCTTGCCGGGCTGACCGATGACATCGACGGCGTAGCAGCGGAAGTGACGGCTCAGGCCCTCCATGTTCAGGCGCCAAACCGTTGCGGTACCTGAAAAGCTGGGCAGCAGCATCAGCGGCGGAGCGCCAATCGGCCCACTGGCGATGACGTGCGTCACTCCAAACCGGGTTGGCAGGTCCAGTTCCTCAAAAGCTACCGGCCAGTCCTTGAGCACCGCATCGTATGCGGCAATGAACCTCGCGTGGCCAATGGCACTGGCGAAGGCAGGAAATGACTTCGCAGACAAAGACGTCATGGCATTCCCCCACGAGGCAGACGCACCTGTCTCGTTTTATCGCAATCCAAGGCTCAGGACAAACAGCGGCGCGACTGATGGCCGTGTGGCTCCAGGCATGATGCTGGGATAGGATTTGCAGGCAGCGCTCGCTGCATTGAGGTGGAAATCGCCGGCAACGATGTCTCGGCCAACTATGTCGGCCTGCGCTTCGCACTCCTCAGCATCTTCCACCACCCGTATTCACAGAGCGGTAACATCAACGTGACGCGCATTGCGCGCTAGCGAAGATTTCAGGCAGTCATGCCTAAGGAGGCTGCTCACCTGACTGCGACGCCAAATCCTGTCCGCCTCTGGAGGGCAGATTGCGTTGGATCCAGGGCAGCGTCGCGAAGCAAGCTTGCATCACCAAGCCGATTACGCCAGGTCCTGATGTGTATTTCACGAAGTAGTGGCCAACCGGTTCACCAAAGACGAGAACCGAGAAGCCCAGCTCGAGCAGCATAAGGCATGTGAAGGCTACTGTTCCCATCCGTATCCGCGCGGCGGCGTCGCGACTCACGTTGAAATGCCGGGTACACCACAGTGCAGCGAGCCAACTTACGGCGAGCACGATAGGCGCTTCGATGAGCACCGCCACCAGCGGGCCCAGGCGAGGGACAATCAACGTCACTCGGATCGTACCAACTGCGAAAGCGAACACGAATACGGCTAGCGTATAGGCGATACCAGCCCAGGCCGCGGCCCGCCACCTGATGGATACAAGATCTTTCTTCTGCACCCGCACTCTCTAGACAGGAACAAATAGTCCCACTTTCAGTTCGCGAAAAACGACGCTCGTGGTAATTCGCTTGATCATTGGATGTTTCGACGCAAGCTCAGCGGTGAGCCTATCGTAGCGAGATATTTCCGGCACGATAACTATGAGCAACAGATCTGCATCACCACTGATGTAGTACGCCTGTTGGATTTCCGGACTCTCTAGCAAGAGGTCAACCAACGGGCTGAGTTGATCGGCACTATCGCGCTCCAGCTCAACGGTAGCGATGATGCGAAGGTTGGTACCCACCCTGTCAGTCGCCACGACGGCGACTTCGCGCGCAATGACGCCAGTCTCGCGCAATCGCTTCAGACGGCGAAGGACAGCCGACCCGGACAGCCCTACGGCCGCGCCTAAACCTTCCGCCGAGGTGCGTGCGTCCCGCTGCACTAGCGCGAGCAGCTTCAAATCAAACGAATCGAGCTCGCTCACCTGTTCTCCTCGATATCTCGCCAATGTATGCCGTTTTTCGGCGCCTATGGCAAGTTCGTTGCCGATGTTCGGCGTCCTGGCCTCATATCATTGGGCTTCATCGAACAAAGGATGCCTCCGCAAATGACCAGAAAAAGTGGCGATCGCCGGTCGATAGAAACCCTGGCCGTTTGGGCCGCGGAGGAAGGGCCCTTCCCGTACGGCGCGGCGGTGGTGCCGGTAGTTTCGGCAGCCACATTCGCGTACCCGGATCTCGCAAGCTGGGAAGCGGTTGCAACGCGCCAGGCGGCGGGCCATATCTACTCGCGCACGACAAATCCGACCGTGGCCGTGCTGGAAGAGAAGATGACCTGTCTGGATGGCACGGACCAGGCTCTTGGATTTTCAACCGGCATGGCGGCCATCAGCGCGGCTCTTTTTGGCCTGCTTTCGCCAGGTGATCGCGTGGTATCCATCAAGGACACCTACGGCGGCACCAACGTGCTGTTTGAGGAGTTTCTGCCACGCTTCTCCATCGCCGTTACCTTATGTGACACGAGCGACGCGGACAGCATCGAGACGGAGATTCGCCGGGGGTGCCAGCTGGTCTATCTCGAGACGCCCACCAACCCCACGCTGAAGGTCGTCGACATCGCTCGCATAGCAGCGATTGCCCACGACTGTGGCGCGCTCGTGATAACTGACAATACCTTCGCCACTCCTTTCAATCAGCGGCCGTCTGAACTCGGGAGCGATCTGGTCGTCTACAGCGCCACGAAGTTTCTGGCGGGCCACTCTGACGTACTGGGTGGTATCGTTTCCGGACGCCGTGATCTCGTGCAGAAGATCTTTCACTACCGGGAGATTACGGGCGGTATTTTGCATGCTGAGGCCGCCTACGCGATTCTCCGCGGCTTGAAGACCCTGGCGCTTCGCATGGAGCGCAGCAACGCCAACGCGATGTCGGTTGCCGAGCACTTGCAGCGTCACCCTGGCATCGACAAGGTGTTCTATCCGGGCCTGCCGGATCATCCTGGTTACGCGGTTGCAAAACGACAGATGATAGGTTTCGGGGGAGTCCTCGCGTTCGCGCCGCACGGAGGCTTCGATCAGGTTCGCCGCGTGCTCGACCGGCTCCAACTCGCTCAGCGCGCCGCACATCTCGGTGGAGTGGCCACAACTGCCGGACCACCATCGGTGACAAGCCACGTCGAGCTTTCGGCGTCCGAACGCGCTCGCGCCGGAATACCTGAAAACCTCATTCGCTATTCAGTCGGCATTGAAGGTATCGACGATTTGCGTGCGGACCTCGATCAAGCGTTGGCTGAAGTCTGATCGATAAACCCGAACGGTCACCTTACCCTTCAGCTCGGACATTGCCACCGGCAGACTTCAACAATATGGTCGCCAGCAAGCTGCAAGCCGCGGCGCTCGAAAGCCACAGCCCGGGCATGGCGCGATTGCCCGTCGCGTGGATCAGAAAGGTTGAGATCGCCGGCGTGAACCCGCCGAAGATCGCGGTCGCGGCACTGTGAACAAGCGAGAATCCGGTAGTGCGGATGTCGGACGGCATGATTTCCACCAAAAAGACGATTAGAGCGCTGTTGTAGCTGGCGAACAGGAACGAGAGCCACAACTCCACCATCATCAGCCGACTGAGTGATGGCGCGCTTACCAGCCACGATAGCGTCGGATAGGCCGTAAGCAGCGCCAGCACACAGACTGCTGCCAGCAAAGGGCGGCGACCAAGGCGATCGGAAACCGCACCCATGATTGGAAGCCACAGGAAATTGGAAGCGCCGACACACAGCGTGACGATCATGGTGCCGCTGGGTGCCAGATGAAGCACGGTGCCGCCGAAGGTCGGCGTGTAGACAGTTATCAGGTAGAAGCAGACCGTGTTCATGATAGTCAGCAAGGCGCCAAGCGCGACCAGCCTCCAATGGCTTGCAAGCATTCGCAGAATGTCGGGTTGTGACAGACCGTGCTTGCGCCGCAGGAATGTCGGTGTCTCCTTCAGAGAGCGGCGCAACACGAACAGCACGGGAATGATCAGGCAACCGATCAGCACTGGCACGCGCCATCCCCAGCGCGTCATCTGATCGGCCGTAAGCCGCCACGTCAAGATCAGTCCGACCAGGGCCGCAAACATGACGGCCACTTGCTGGCTCGCGGCTTGCCAGCTGACGTAGAAGCCCTTGCGCCCGGGCGGGGCGACTTCGAATAGGTACACGGAGACACCGCCCACCTCCACGCCGGCCGAGAGGCCCTGGACCAGCCGCCCTAACAGAACCAGCAGCGGCGCAATCAGCCCGATCGAAGCGTAGGATGGCATACAGGCGATGGACGCGGTGCCTACGGCCATCAGTGCGAGCGTCAGCAGCAGCCCGATGCGGCGCCCGCGATGATCGATATATGACCCCAGCACGATCGCGCCGATTGGCCGCATGAGGAATCCGGCGCCGAAAGTCGCCAGAGAAAGCATCAACGACGCGAATTCGCTCGCAGCCGGGAAAAACGTGCGCCCGATGGCAGCCGCGTAGTACCCGTAGACCTGGAAATCGTACATCTCCAGGAAGTTCCCGCTGGCCACCTGAACGACAGGTTTGAGGTCGGGCACCCGGCGGATAGGCGCTGCGCTTGCGATCTTAAATGACTTTTGGGTAGCGCCCATACCTGAGTCCAACGTTCAGCGTCGCCATCGACTCGCACGCCATCTCAACATCGGCGCCCAATAGCCGACCACATCACCGCACACGGCATCGCAAACTGAGGGTCTTGCAGTCGCTTCAAATCCGATTCCACCTGATCGTCTGCAATGTAGCCCTCCCCAACCATTTCGCTGCGCAGCTGCAGGTAGTTGGCGCGCAGCATGTACTCGCCCGCAGAGCCGTGCCGCAGCATGACCACCCGGCCTTCCGAGTCCACATTGACCAATCCGTGCGAGTGCAGCGCCCCGAAAAGCTGCCGACCATAGAGCCGATTCACGCCATGATCTTCCAGGAACCGCAGCAGCGCAATTTGTGTGTCCAGGCGTGTCTCCGACGGACACTGCTCGGGCGCCGGGGGCAGTGAGACGGAATCGAACTCTTCCGCGACTATCCACCCTCCGGGCTTCAATGCGCCAATCATGCGTCCCAGCGCTTGCTCCCGGTCAGCCACGTGCATGAGCACGAGGCGCGCATGGACCAGATCAAACGCGCGCTCTGGGAGTGCATCCACGCCGATGTCATGACGTCGCACCTCCATATTCGGGCGCACGAGCGTGTTCAGCAGCCGTGGCTCGATGTCCGTTGCGAGTACCGAGCCAGACGCACCAACCCGGTCAGCTAGCCAGGTCGCGATGGAGCCACCACCAGCGCCGACCTCAAGGCAGCGCCATCCACGACGAACGCCGCAGTGCTGCAAGTGACGAGTAGTCGCCGAGTCAAAAAGCAAGGACAAGGCCGCAAAGCGGTCGGCTGCCTCAGGGCGCGCGTTGTCCAGCATGTATCTCGCCGTCGCAGTCATGACTCACCTCCGTAGCGGCAATTAGGCAGCGGGACATTTCATAAGAGAAGCGATAAGATCTTATGAGTTCCTAAGGATTAGTTAATGCTCCACTTCACTGCGAAGCAGTTCAGGGCCTTCCAGCTGGTCGCGCAACATCGCAGTTTCTCGCGGGCCGCGGCCGCATTGTTCATAACCCCGGCTGGCTTGAGCATGCTGATTCGCCAGCTGGAAGCTCAACTCGGGGTGAGACTGTTCGATCGAACGACCCGGCAGGTATCCCTGACGACTTCAGGCACAAAGCTGATCGATGTGGCGCGGCGGACTTTGCATGACGTTGAGGATGCCGTATCGGCAGTCGGCCGTGCCGAGGCGCGCAAAGAGGCCTCGTTCTCGATCGGCGCTCTACCGCTGGTCGCGCAGAAGATGCTGGCGCCGGCGATCCAGGAGTTCAGGCTCTCTCGCCCAGGGTTTCGATTCCAACTTTTCGACGGTGACAGCACCGCGATCATGCAGAAGGTTGACGCCGGTGAACTGGATATGGGTATGGGCGTATTCTTCAAACATATGCCGGGCGTGCGACGCGTGCCGCTATTCCGTTTCCACCTGACATTGATTCAGTTGAGCGCCAGGCGCACGTCGCCACTGAAGACGACCAAGTGGTCTGCGCTGAAGGGAATCCCTCTGATTGCCTTGCCCGCCTCCTTGCCGCTTCAGAACTTCATCAACAAGAACCTGGCGCGCGCTGGCATCAAGGAGCCGCCCAGCCTGGTCGTCAACTACCTGACTACGCAGATCGGCATGGTGGAAGCGGGCGAAGGCGCTGCAATCATCCCATCGTACTGGAATATTGATCGGAGCACCCGCGGCTTACACATGAGCCGTCTGGTAAATCCCGTGGCGCATCTGGATTTTTGCCAGATTCGACGTAGCGGCAGGAAACTCCCGGCGGTAGCTGAGGAATTCACCGCGTTTCTGCAGCAATATAATTCCGCGCGTGCGGGTAAGGCGGGCGCCCTTTAACGATCCTGGTGTCGATTACAAGCTCGGGCTCGACGCTCGCAAACCAGCGTGAGCATGTTCTGCGATAGCACGAAGGCACTCCACGGCCATCAATCGTTGCGCTGCATTTAGAGTGGATATTTCGACAATGAACACGTCATCTCTTCGTCCCGGATACGGAAATCCTGGTCGACGTCTCATCACTGGCTCCGCCTTGACCGATCGATTTTGTCACTGTGAGTGGCTTATCAAGGGTCACTGCCGCGATTCCGACCATCCGCTGCCACATGTCGATGCCATCGGGAAACCAGTACGGCTGCTGCTTCTTTCTGACAACCAGGTGACCCATGATCCAGGCCTTGACTACGCAATCCACGGTGTCGGTCTCGGCGATCTCGGAGATGCCTATGGTCGTGTGATCGCCGGCACCACGAATCGCAATGCGAACCTGCGTAGGGTCCGCATCGTCGATCTCGGCGGTCAGTGCCACTGCGTACTGGTGCTCAAATGCACCATGGCATTCGTTGTCGACCCCTCCCGCGTTCATCTGCGCTGCACTGGTCCCCTTGACCGTCATCTGCCCCTGTCCCTGGTAGGTACCGTCATCGGTGCACTTCAGGTGGGTAGGAGGCAACCCGATCTCCGTGACGACCGTCTTGCCACCACCCGAGAAGTGGTTGGTGCCGGAGTAAGACACCTCGAGGTCTACGCAATCCACAATATACTTCACGGTTTCCTTGCCGATGCCACGCTTTCCCACCTGCAGGAAAGCAATTGAGCCCTCGTCACCTTTCTGCTCGCCGGCAACATAGTCGAAGCTGGCGGGCGGTTCGATGGCCTTTGCGTCGGGCTCCAGCGACCCAACGCCCTTGAGATCGCCCCGAATCGGCGCCTTCACCATTTCGCCATCTATCTTGTGCACAGCTTCAACCGTCACAGTGATGTGTTCGCGCGGCTTCACGCTACGCGATTTCTCGCTCGGCTTCAGCGTGATGCATTTGCCCGATCTCCAAAACTCCTCGGCAGCCTTGGCAACATCGTTGGCAACATTCATCAATTCGAGCTGCGAAATTCCCATCCATTGCTCTGGATGGTACTTGCCGATGTCACCGGTACCAGTTGGGTTAGAAAGAGTCTCGCCTACGACGGTCGACAAATTCGCACTCATTGAAATGGGCAACGACCCGGATAAACTGCTTTCGAATGGAGTCTTCCCATCGGCCGGATCATAGCCATGGATGTCGCTCGACATCCGAAGATCCATGTCGGTGCGCAGCAGATGGGCATCGTCGCCGTCAACCACACGGATAGGCCCCTCGGCCTCCGAAACGCCGCCGGCGCTCCAATCGCCGGGCCGAGTGGTCTCCGCTTGCATCCAGACCTTCACATGTCCCGTGGCGATTCCATTGGGATCCGGGCACGTATTGATGTCGAAGTGGGCGGTGGCGAGACTGGTTTTCTTGTCAACGGCGGTACCGGAAGCAACATTTGTGCGGGTCGTCGTCACGCTCACCTGCGCATCCGCAACGACATGCCCTATCGTGACAGTGACGACGCTGGTGTGAATCACGTGGCTGGCTTCCCGAATACCGTCTTTGGTGGAGTCGGTGTTCTCGCTGTGCGAGTCAGTCTTTGTCGGCACATTCTGATCCGCGAGCTGGACGAACTGTACGTCGAAACCAATTTCTGCGGTAACTCTGACGGCTGCTTCGCCCAGCGGGCTGGCCGCCGGGTCGGCACCTGCAACGCCAAGACCGGGAATGGCAGCGCCGGTAACGACCATCAGCGCGATCGGCCTGATGGCCCGCTTGACCGGCTTCATGGCTCGTTGGACCCAACTGCGGGCGCTCAGGACTGCGGCGCGCATTCTGGCATCGGTATTTCCACCGCGCTTGGGTAGTCGAAGTCAGTCCGGCGCGAACTGCCACCAGGAATGGTGAGTTCACTGCGTAACGGCAGGCCGTCCGAGGCCCGGATCCAGATGCGATTCAGCAGCTCGTGCGCGGGTGGTGCCGATCCGTCATCATCGTCAGCGCGCGCCGCGCTGCCGCCTCCGAAAGCGCGGTGAGCCAGGTACACGTGTGCCATGACACCATTGACTGGCTCATCCTCGAGCGGCTCTACGCTGGTGATCCGGTAGTTGTGGGGCGGCGGCGCATCTGGTTGGCATTGCCAGACGCCCGAGAGTCTCTCCAGCGCGGCAGTGGCCTTGATCAGATCTACCGTAGTTCGGGTATTGCCCAACATCAGGCTCAATTCATCCAGGCCCGAGATCACTGACAGGGCTGCACCAGCCACATTGCCCTGGGCCAGGTCGCGCACGATGGAGTCTATCGCGCCACGCACCCGGTGAGCCTCCTGGATGGCGGCCTCTGCCGTGCCGGCTGCCGCGGCCAATTGCATGGCGGCGACCTGCTGGGGCAGGTGAAATCTATAGGCGGCCTGGCCATTGACCCTCACGACCTCGCCAAGCCCGCCGGCCATCACTTCACGTTCACGCTTGCCAGAGTGCTCGACCCTGCCAACCTCGTGTTCGGTCACTACTGGAGCTCGCAGCCCCTCGGCCCGACCGCCCAACCGCTCAACCTGCTCATCCAATCTGGATGTGACCAGCGGTACGCTCCCGGTCGTCTGCGCGACCTGGTTCTCGATCTTCTCGACGACCACTTCTTTGATGCGTGTAGCAGCCTGATCCGCCACAGTGCCTGCCAATCCTGGAATCACCAGCACGCGCTCGAACACAATCTCGACATACGCCGGGCTGGCGCGTTGGCGCGCGAAGGCGCTGTTCAACTCAGTGAGCGCCGGGTCTTCAGCGCTGGCAGCAATGGCAGGAACAATCACCACTCCAATTCCAACCGCCACCAGCAGCTTGTGTATGTGGGTCATCGCGAACATGTGTGGGTACAAATTCTGCAGAAGACAGGCGATTTATCATTCTTAAGGGACATAGGTCTCGCCAGCCGCGATCCTGACATCAAGGCGATTCTCCGGCGGAGGAATCGGGCACATCACGTAGTCGTTTACCGCACAAAAAGGGCTGAACGCCTTGTTGAAATCGAGAACCGTCTTGCCATCCTTCGGCAACGGCGCGTACAGATACCTTCCGCCACCATACGTCTCTTTGCCGTTGGTCTGATCCTGGAAGAGGATGAAGAGCTGATCGTCGTCGGCGAAGGATCTCAATCGCAGGGTCTTGCCGCCGAGTTGAAAGATCACCTCGCCGGTGGAAGTGAGTGGCTTGCTTGAAGCCACGTGCGTCAAGGGTAGTTGGCGTGATTCTGGCCGATCATAGGCAGCGAAGGTCGCTGCCACCCGAAAGCCGGCATCGACAGGAAACCATTTTGTTCCCTTGAAGTCCTGGATTGCCTGGTTGCTGGAATCGGCAGCGAGCAGATAGAAATCAGCGCCGGCCGCGCGAACGCTCAGCGTCAGTCTGCCTACCTGTACCCGCCCGGTATCCGGCGCTGTCGACAGCAACGCTGTCTGCACGAGCACGTGACCGTCGAGCTTCGCTTTGAGACCGGGCTCCGGTACGAACCGAAAACTGTCGCCATGCCTGAGCAAGGTCCCGAGCCGCTTCGTCGCCAGCGCCGGCGGCAGCGTGACCCTGGACGACGCATCGCTGCCGATGGTCGTGAGTCCCTCATCAACCTTGTATCGGCCTATCAACGACAACCATCCACCGGTTCGCACCTCGACATCGAAATCACGCCGCCATTGTTGAATTCCGGCGGTGTACTCGCCATCGACAGCGCCTGCGAGGCTCGCTACGAGGAACAGCAAGGGCCACACTCGTCTAGACACGCTCACTACTACGATATTTGCCACGCTCGAATCCTTACTTTGCCGCTGAAGTTCGACGTCCGCCGCCGTGTGGCATGCTGCCTTGCTGCATCCTTCACTGGGCCTTGTATTGCACGGCCACGTTTCCAATGGCCGGCCATACTGCACAGCGAGCGGCGCCGCCAACTGTCAGCAGAATGCGGGCGCCCGCCGCGTAATTGAGTGCAAGCGCGCCGCTGTCATTGATGCCTGCCGTGATGGGCAACGCCTTCTTCGTAGTCCCGTCACTGATCGTCAAGGAGGCATTTGAACCGCATCCCGACGGAGCAACACCCAGGGTCACCTGTACTCGTGTCACCTGAATTGCGTTGCCAGGCGTCAAAGCGGCCATCGTGTAGGGCAACACAAACGCCGGTACAAAGCCTGCCCATATGCCACCGCCGTCCGTACCCGATGCACCGGCCGGTCCCGGCGGACCTGCCGGTCCCACTGGACCAGCGGGTCCGGGCATTCCAGGCGGACCCGGTGGGCCAGGACCGCCTGTGGGTCCTGGCGGACCAGGTGGACCCTGACTGCCGGCGGGACCTTGTGGGCCGGGCGCCCCAGCGGGACCGACTGGACCAGCGGGCCCCATTGGCCCTGTCGGTCCAGCGGGTCCGGGAGTTCCGCCGGAACCAGGATTGAGTGTGATCGTCGCAAGGTGCGAAGAACCTGGCCCTTGTACGAGCACATCGAACGCTCCGCTCGTGCCACTCGTCACCGACCCATCCGCCGTGAGGATCACAGACCCGGTCTGCCCGGACGTCAGCGACGCCGGACTAAAAGTGGCAGTGACTCCCGAAGGCAAGCCACTGACGCTCAAGGCCAATGGCTGCGCTGCGCCAGAAGTTGTCGCCGTGACGAGGCTGGCACTCACCGATCCGCCAGCCTGAAGCGCGACGGTCGAAGGCGCAGCGTACACGGAAAAGTCACCGCTCGGCGCTGCGGTCACCGTCAACGTGATCGCGAGGCTGTGCGACTCTCCGTCAGCGCTTTGTCCCGTGATTTCCATGGGGTAACTACCTGGCGCCGTAGTACCCGTCTGGCTCGTCGCAATCGTCATGATGGTAGAGCCCGCGAATCCCGGAATGACGGACGCCGGTGCAAGACCTGCTGTGGCACCGTTGGGAAGGCCAACGGTAAACGTAACCGGGCTTGCCGGTGTGCCGACCGATGCCGTACCGATAGTGAATTGCGCAGTGCCTCCGGCAGATGTTGTTTGCGAAACCGGCGCTATTGATAAGGCAAACGTGTTCAGAATAGCTGCAGCAGGCGCGCAGGAGTGGTTCATCTGTGACCAGACGAGCGGCACTTTATAGGTCGACCCATTGAGAGTCAGTGGGACTCCGTTGGCAAAACCAGTGATCAAACCGCAAAGGAAACCCAGTTCCCCGTTGTTTGGGTCAATCCAGCCCACCGGGGCGCTCACGTCTGGCAGTAAGCTGGGAGCACGATCCGGGGCGGTCGTGATGTCGAGCAGCAACTGTGCGCTCTGGAAGGTTTCAGCGCCTACGTAGTCCGTGTTACCGGAATTTGTGGTGCATGCCGTCAAGGGTCCCTGGTCCGGCACCACGCCGATCGGCACATTCAGGTTGTGGTACGTGAAATGCAGATGTTCGCTGAATATCCCACTACGTCCACACAGTGCAATGCTCGTCGACGATCCGTCCTGAGCGGCATAGGCCACATTGACTGTGACATTGGCCGGCGTGTGCACCATGTAGATGGTATTGGCATAGCCCAGCGCGTCGGTTGTGGGCGCCGGCAAATTGCCTGCTGCAATCTGACCCAGTATTTCCAGTTCGAGCTGCTGGTCGGTCACAGTCGTCGCGGTGATCGAGGGCGCAATGGCATACATCCCGGCGAAGGTGCCCGCCTCGATAAATTGGTTGGTGCCCGGTCCAAATCTGCTTTGCGGAAGCGACTGGTCCGTGGGGAAGATTCCAGTAGAGTATTCGACCAGGGTCTCCCAGTAGGTGCTGGTGAGGAGATCGCGATAAAACTGGGGCATCGCGCCGCTTACAGTTGAACTGACGTTGCCTCCCCAAAGCACCATCACAACCTGTGCATTGCTCACTACGCGACCGTCGTAATAGTAGAGCTGGGTTGGTCGTGGTGCCTGCGCACTCGCCGGATTGTGACCGCACAGGAGCACAGCAGCGATACCCAGAAAAGCGATCCTCGAGCTGAGACGTTGCATGATTCCCCCTGTTTCCGCCATGACGATGCCTGGCTTACCCGCGACTGTGCATATCGGCGACATATCCGGAGCGCTACTTCGCGGCCACCAGCTCTGCATCGACTGCCGCCGGGAATCCGCCCGGGAACGGAACGCCCGATGCCGCGTAGTTGCCGCCTGCCATGAAGAGCTCCAGTACGGAATTCCAGCGATCGCGCCAGGCAGCGGCATAGTTGCGGAACTTGTCCGCCTCCGTCGTGAACGCTGACGTCTTCGCGTGCGGCGCATACGCGATGACCAAGGCGACGATCGTCGTATTGTTTTCTGCCACGGTATCGAGTCGCTGCTTCATGTCAGCATGCCTGGCGACGCCGTCGCGGCGGATCTTGACGAGATAGGAATCCAGGATGCCGGAGCCAATCTCGGTGAAAGGCTCTGACTGCAGCTCCTGCAGTAGCGCCTGGTTCTCTTTCAGAAGCGTTGCAGCAGGCTGAATTTCGTTCGCCACAACTTGCGAATGCAACGTGCTGAGGAGCCTACTCTCGTTGTGCCAAAGCCCCATCGTAACGAGAGCTGCGCTGAGAGTGGCTGCCAAAAAGCAAAGCAAGTTTCGGTGGTTCACTGTTTACTCTCAGTTCCAGACTGTTGGCGCGCGGCCAAAGCGCTGCGCGCCAACGAATGCCTTATCGGCCGCAGCGAAAACCGGTCGCGTCGTCCAGCTATGAACGGGCATGACCGACGTACCTGCAGAAGGAGCCATCTACTGGATTGCAGAAGGCCAGGTAAGGAGATACCAAGCCTCACCGCGCATTCCGAACTGCGCGCGCATAGTTAGTGCTCGCCTTGAGTTTGACGTTGTCAACGTATCCATTGAAGAAGCCTACGTACCACGCGCCGGCGGGGACGCCAGACAGCGAAGTGGACGACCAGTAGTTGGCCGCTTGCGTGGGTCCGAACGCCGACGGATCTGGTACACACGGGGTACCACACGCAGGATATTGCCCCGGGAGGATGGACCTCAGTTCGCCAATGGAGGGGATACGCCAATCACAGTGCTCCGCAAAGCAGGCCCCTCCCCCGGATTGGTTAAGACCATTCAGGTTTTGCAGAAAGTCGGTGTACAGCGTCCCCGTTGGGTCTGTTGAGAGGTCGGTGCTCCAAGTGTAAGAGTTGCTCACGTCATGGTGCGCGTCGGGAGGGCAGGAAGGGCTTCCGATTGAACAAGCAATCGGATCCGACTGATCGAATTTTTTCTCCCACATCAACCCGGTTTGATTGTCAGTCACCGTCCAGTCACCGTTGTCTACGTACCGCGGCATACAGGTTTGCGTGCCATTGCTGGCAGTCGCCAAATAGATGTTGGGCGCCGTCGTGCAGACCAGACTGCTGGCACTACCAGTGTCGCCCTTCACTCCCTGCGGCCCCGTGTCACCCTTCGATCCCTGTGGGCCTGCAGCGCCGGTTGCGCCCGCGATGCCGGCGGGCCCCATAGGGCCTGCTGCACCCGCCGGACCCATTGGGCCCGCGGCACCAGCACCACCTGCCATACCTTGCACACCCTGAGTTCCTTGCAACCCCATGGGACCCGGCAGACCAGCCGGCCCCTGGGGTCCACTTGCGCCGATCGCAACCTCAAAGACGCTAGGCAGCTGATTCCGGTACGTCACCAGCAGTAAGTAGCTCCCGGCCGTGAAACTCGCAGGCGGCCGGTCCGAGGGAAAGTTCGCCACGATTTGGTTGCTCGCAGCGCTCACCACAGGGAACGCCAGGGAATTGGCGGCGACCGTCGGACTGTTGCCGAAGTTCTGGCCGTCAATTGTCAGCGTACCGTGGGCGTAGTCGACCGTGGCGCTGGTAATCAACGGCAGTCCGGCGGCTTGCGCCGTCCCTGACGCCAATCCGGCTATCGCGGCCAAGCTGGCAACAAGGCCTCTGAGCATGTTCATCGACGTCTCCCTCCGATATTGTTCGAAGGTCGAACTTGCGGGCGTGCTACGCCCGATGTCCTGAATCTGATCTGAATAACACCGAAGGTTTTCCGAATATCTGCAGCGAAAGCAACCGGCCTGGCCCTCTGCCGCGCTCACTTATTCACTGCGCTATACTCCGGGGCTCCCGGGATCCTCATTAACGAGGGCAAGACGCCTTGCCAATCAACGGCTTGACATGGAACGATGATGGCAGCCGCTAAGCCTCACGCGTTTTTCCTTGGTCGCTGGCGTGTCGATCCTTCCCTTGATGAAATCTCGCTCGATGGCAACGTAGTCAAGCTCGAACCACGGCTCATGGGATTGCTGCTGAGCCTTGCCGCGCGCCCGGGCGAGGTGGTCAGTCACCAAACCCTGCTCGATGAAGTGTGGCGGGATGTGATTGTCTCGTCCGATTCGGTCTATCAGGCGGTCGGCGCGTTGCGACGAATTCTCGGCGATGTCTCCAAGGACCCGACCTACATCGCCAATCTGCCGCGCCGCGGCTACCGGTTGATCGCACCCGTGACTCCGGCAAGTTCCCCAGCACCTGCCGCCCCAACCATTTCGATCGCGCCACCTGGCAAACCTGAACCCCTGCCCCCCACTTCGCGACGCACCGCGGTACGTAGGCCACTGGTCCTGTCGATTGCTTTGGGTGCCGCGCTCCTGTCCTTGGTTGCGGGACGGGCCTGGCTTCGCTCGCACACGGCGGGTCCGGCTGCAGCGCTGTTTACCCCTGAAGCTCCCACCGGCAAGTCCATCGCCGTCCTGCCCTTTGTCGACATGAGCGCGACCAGGGATCAGGAGTATTTCTCCGACGGGCTATCGGAAGAATTGATCGACAAGTTGTCGCACTCGGCGAATCTCAAAGTGATCGCTCGCACCTCCTCGTTTCAATTCAAGGGCAAGAGCGAGGACATGCGCACGATAGGGCAGAAACTGGGGGTTGCGAACCTGCTGGAAGGCAGCGTGCGCACCTCGGGCAAGACCCTGCGCGTGACCGCACAGTTGATCAAAGTGTCCGACGGTTCGCACCTGTGGTCGGAATCCTACGATCGAGGCATGGGCGATGTCTTCCGGCTGCAGGATGAGATCGCGACTGCGGTGGTAGCGGCGCTGCAGACGACCATGACAATGTCCAGGTCAGCTGCAGACGGACGGCCAGTCAACATCGAGGCCTACAACGCTATCCTGCGCGGACGGTATTTTTATAGGAAGCATACCCAACAGGATTCCGAGCGCGCCGTCGGGTCGTTCGAGGAGGCGCTCAGACTCGATCCGAATGATGCCGATGCGTGGGTGGATCTGGCAGCCGTATATGACAGTCGACTCGGTACCGGCTGGCAACCGCCCGGCGAATCCTATGCCCTTGCGCGTAGCGCGGTCGATCGGGCCCTCGCCATTGATCCGAACCTCGCGAATGCGCATTTCATTCTCGGAGCTCTCGAGTGGGATTTCCACTTCGATATCCCTGCTGCGCAAGCTCAATTCAGGCGCGCTCGCGAGCTGGACCCTGGCATATTTGGCCCTCAGGGCACTCCTACGCCTATGGACTCGACAATCGCACTCTTGAATGATCGGGGTGATCAGGCCGTAATCATGCTTCAACGGATCGTGGAGCGCGATCCGCTTCGCCTCGATAACCTGGAACGTCTGGCGTCCGCTCTATTCGCCAACAATCGCTTGCCGGAGGCGGAACGCACTTTGCGGAATCTGCTGACCCTGGAACCCCGCTACGCTGGTGCGCACTGCGACCTGGGGGAAGTGCTGCTCGCGCGGAATCAGCCCGACGCGGCTTTGACGGTCATGACCGAGGAGCCCGACCAGACCATACGCCCGGCCTGCGTGTCGGACGCCCTGTGGAAACTTGGGCGTCGAAAACAGGCCGACGAGTTATTGTTGGGCGCCGCCAGCAAGTATGCCAACTCGGCGGCGTACGCACTGGCTGAGTCCTACGCGTTGCGGAACGACAGAGACCAGGCCATTAATTGGCTCAAGCGCGCCCAGGAGAATCGTGAGGCGTCAGTGATCGTAATGGCGAAGTGGGACCCGCTGCTACGCAACTTGCACGAAGACCCTAGATTCGCCGCGTTGCTGCACACACTAAAGCTGCCAGTTCAGTGAGTGTGCCTGCTTCGCCGCCGATGGAAATCAGGTATGCACGCAATAGTCATGCCTTGTTTCCTCACTCCCACTCAAGAATCTCCCGGCGTCGCAACTGATCGATTCAAGGAAGATTTCAGAGACCGACAGCAAGTTTTGCTTGGTGGCGACCACTCGCACCGACGATTTCGGTGCAGTCCACCGCAGCAGTGAGTGGTCCGCTTGTCGTGATCACGGTCCTTCGCTTCACGACTCTGTCTGCCCCGTTAGGTTCCATGGTGGGTCCCCACCCCGACAATCTGGTCGCCGCCGTCGTCGATGTTCATCGTCATCGCCCTCATCCCCACTTCATCTCGCCCTTGGCGACCTTGGCGCCAATCTGCAGAGCCACCTCCATGCCGGCGCTCGGATAGCGCTTGCTCATGGCGCCAATGAGCGCCGCGCTGTCCGCGGCCTTCGCCAGCTCTTCCTCAAACGCCACGAGATAGTCACGGGTGTAGCGGATCGCCGATGCATCGGTCGCAGCACTGGGCGCCATGTGGCCGGGGACCACCACGGCGGGCTTGCGCGCCGCCATGGCGTCGAGGTTCTTCACCCAGGCGGCGCGAGCCTCGGCGCCTTGGGTATCGGCGGTCCACACGTGAACACCAGAGAACACAAGCACGCCGCCAAAGATCGCGCTGAGCGAAGGCACCCAGACGTAGCGGCGGTTCGCAAGGCCGTTGACCTCGGCGATCTCGACGGTGTGACCCTCCAGGGTGAGGGTCCGGCCATCGAAGGCTTCGGGCATCACAATGTCAGCCAGGGCCTGCGGGCCGTTTTCCTTGAGCTGAGGGCCCCACGTCGCCAGTTTCTTTGCGGCGTTGCCGTTGATGGCCGCGATCGTGGCCGACGCGGCGATCACCTTGGCATCGGGAAACGCCGCCTTGATGGGCGCCAGGCTGAAGTAGTAGTCGGGATCGCTCTGACTGATGTAGACGGTCGTGAGCTTTTTCCCGCTGGCCCTGATGGCCTGCGCGAGCGCCTTGCCGTCGGGAAGCGTAAAGCCACCGTCGATCAAAACGGCCTCGCGTGCCCCGGATATCATGACCGGAGCGCGGAAGAATCCATTCTCACCTGCGGGGAAATGCTTCCAGTTCAGTTGGGTATTGGCAGCCATGGCGTTTTTTCCTCCGAGGATGGCCGTCGCGACACTCGTGGCGGCTGCAGTTTTGATAACGTCTCTTCGAGTTGTCATGGGGTGTTCCTTCTGCACAGTTCTATGAAAGTGAATGGCGGTGGTCGGCTCGGCAACGGGCGCAGGCGCAACTCAGGCCGCTTGCAACTGACTGATCAATGCATGTGGGTTTGAATAGGCAGCAGCGTGATCCAGTACCCGGCCTTGCGCGCCGGATTCGAGAATCAGAGCAGGCACGCCGCGAGCGCCAAGCTTTTGCATCAGCGCCTGAGCGCGGTCGATGCGGGCGCGGTTCGCGGCGAGCAGATCCGCATCGAGATGCGCGAGCCTCGCGGCGGCGTCTTTGAGATCGAGCGCCTCCAGGAGACCGACCAGCGTTGCCAACGACGTTACATCCGTGCCGTCCAAAAAACGCGCACGCTGGACGGCCTTGAGAGTCTCGAATTCTTTGGCTGGTGCGGTCAACGACACCGCGGTGAGCGCCACTGTAGAGGGCCCGCTGTCGAGGGGCCGCTGGCGATTGCCGAGAACCCGTTGCCGGTAGCGTTCGGTGAAACGTTGTCCCGTCAGGCGTTCGATGCGCTGGTCGTTAGACCAGGCGAACGTCGCGAAGCCATCATCCATCGGCCTCGCGCCGTCGCCAGCGAACAGCCCGGTCGGCAGCAGGTTGATGCTGACGCCGGGAATCTCCAGCAATGCGGAAACAGCCGGCGTGATGCCGTAACACCAGCCACACAGGGCGTCGAATAGGTAGTACAGGGTCTTGTCCATGGCGCTCTTTACTCGATGCCATCCATCGTAGATGCCATCGATTGACTCATAAATACATACATGCTAAACGCACTGTATGCTAAAACAATACAATCAAGAGAATTCCAGCCGGAAGGGGATTGGAAATCTACGACGTCTGGCGTACTTCGTAGCCGTGGTGGAGACCGGCTCCTTCACTGCCGCCGCGGAGCAACTGGGCATCACGAAGGCCGTGGTCAGCCAGCAGGTTGCCCGGTTGGAGCGCGAGCTCCGGACTTCGCTCCTGGTTCGCACCACCCGCAAGGTGCAGACGACCGAATTGGGCCAGGCCTTCTACCTGCGGTGCGCCCTGATCATGCGCGAGACCAAGCATGCTTTCGACGACCTCGCCGACAACTCGGCGGAGCCATCCGGCATGCTGAGGCTGACTGCGCCCTTCGACTACGGTGTCGGCGTCGTGGTGTCGGCCATCGCCGCCTTTACCCAGCGCCATCCCGCGTGCAAGGTCGATGCGATTCTGACTGATCAGACGCTGGACATCATGTCCGGCAATATCGAACTGGCAATTCGTGTCGGCTGGCTGGCTGAGACCAGCCTCCAGGCGCGGAAACTCGGTTCCTTCCGCCAATTGCTCGTTGCGTCACCGACCATGGCACCGCAGGTGGCGCGGCTCACCCGTCCGGCAGACATTGCCAATCTCCCGTTCGTCGCCAACACCGCCTTGCGTGATCACCTGCGGTGGAACTTCTCGATGAACGACATCGAACGCCAGGTCGTGCAGGTGCAGGCCACTATTTTTCTCGATGCCACGCTCGCCGTGCGCGAAGCTGTGTGCCAAGGCGCGGGGCTCTCCGTGCTGCCGGATTTTGCGATTGCAGATGAGATTGCCGCGGGGCGCCTCATCCACGTCCTGCCGCAATGGCGTTTGCCCTCCGGCGGCATCCACGCAGTTTTCCCCGCCGCGCGCTTTCGTCCGGCGACGGTCCGCGCTTTCGTTGATCTGTTGGCAGATCGGGAGCAGCAACGGCAGGCCATCAATGGGGCAGATCCGTGACCGCCAACCCCAATCTGCCTGTAGCACGAGCGTAACCGCGAAGTTAAAATCTTGCTCGGACCAAATCGGGTGTCGGCTCGCCATGACCCACCGACGACCGGATGCCAATCTATCTACAAGGTGGACGCCGGCGCCAACTCGGGGCGCACGGAGTAGTCAACCACTTCCCGGAAACGAAGCAGATTCAGCATCACGGCGCTGCCGGCGATGCCGCGGGAAATTTCTTGATGTCAGCCCTCTTGTCGGAACGCCAGTCTCAGCGCGTACGCACCGATGTCGGCGGGCCAGGAATCAAGTCGTTGTTCCATCGCCATACGGTCGCCTGCAAATAGCGCGCGAATCGCCTCCTCATAGCCCGGCTGATTGCCCGCGATAGCGGTCAAGAAGCGATATGCCGACGCTTGCGCGGCACGACGCTGTAGATCGGCATCACCCTTTTTCTTCGCCTCGTCAACCAGTCGTCTGAGTACAGCCGACGCCCCACCCGGATGCGCAGACAGCCAATCCCACTGGCGCGGCAGCAACGTGACCTCCCGAGCGATGACGCCCAGCTTTGGTCGCCCCCTTCCTCTGAATCCGCCAGACGTTTCGGGCGTGGTTTCATCCGGGTCCGCTGAATCGCCCGGAGTTGAACGGTAGCGCCCCATTCCAGCCGCCGGTCGCGCCGACAGCCGCTTTACGACTTCTGCGTCGCTGCCGCGTAGATCGAGTTCGAGGACGTTGCCCGTCGCGTCGTCGAAGACGAGGATGGGGTCGGCCGCGCCCCCAGCCACTGCCCGCTTTACCTCGAGCGCAACTTGCCTGAGGGGTCCCGACGAGAGAAGACCCAGTCCCTGGAAGGCACTGCAGTATTTGGAGGTTGGATCCGACATGGACTGCATTATTACCCGGATTATATTCCAAGTCAATATTACCCGGCTGTAATTCAAAGGTCCCTCGCGGCGTTGTACCGAAGCACAGTGAATGCGACCGGACCCGGCGATGCCGCCTGAATTTGTCCATCTCAAGCCGGAAATCCAGGTCGGATCGGTATCGGCGGCGCAGCGCTGCCACTCACTCGTCGGACTCGCAGGCATTGGTGAAGTCGTTCTCGCGCTATGAGTAGGCGGAGAACTCTGAGTGACTAGCTGGCGGCTCTCATGGGTGTAGGTGGCCGTGGCAAGCCGCGTGAGGTTGGATGACAGCGGACCGTAAAGCTCGACGCGTCAATTTCATGGTCGGCACATAAAACAAGCGCCGTGTCGAGAAAGGCTACCGACCCTGCGCCTGGACGTCTGGCGTCAGTCCGACTATGAGATCGGCCGTGGCGCGCGCGATCGTCAAGAGTTCGCTTCGGCGAGCGCCGGCCCGGGCACGCACGGCCACACTGTGCAACACACTGGTCGCCACCCGCGCTAAGGCCATCGCATTGCCGCCCCTGCAAATATCCCCTTCGGCCTGGGCCTTGGCGATTCGAACCGCCAACATGGAATCGATTTCGCCCAGTATCGCAGCCAGCGCGGACCGGATCGCAGGTTCGCCGGTGGCCTCAGTAACTGCGGTGCAGATGACGAGGCAACCGCGGGGGCTCCCGTTACCCGATAGGTAATCCTGGATCGCCCGCAAATAGAAAGCCTCTAGCGCCTTGCGAAGCGTAGGAGCATCGAGCGACTGACGCAATTCGCGCCCTGACTCGACCGCGAACTTCTGGAGTACCGCGAGGTACATCTCACGCTTGTCCCCAAAGGCCCCATACAGGCTTGGCCGGTTCATCCCCGCGGCAGCGGCGATGTCGTCGAGTGACGTGGCCGAGAACCCCCGATCCCAAAAGACATCGCGAATGGCGCCAAGCGCGACGTCTCGGTCATAGGACGGGGGCCGGCCGCGCCGGCGCGCTTGTTTTGTACTGGTACGCATAAACTCACTCGCTATATTGTGCGAGTCAGTACAATATACTAGACGGCAACCCCAAATACAAAGTCAGCGTGGAGACTATAAGTCCGCATTTCTCCACTTCCTCAGGAGCAGCATTTTGAGCAATTCTGCCACCTTGATTTTCCCTGGTGTTCATGGCGACCAGGTTCCCGCCGCGTCACGCCCGATCCTGGAACAATTTCATAAAAGCTTCGGATTCGTCCCAAATCTTTTCGCCGCCCTTTTGAATTCCCCCATCCTGCTCGAGGGATATCTGGCGCTTGACGCCGTCTATAGCAAAGCCACGTTGAATCCCGCGGAACGACAGCTCGTGCTCCTGACGGCGAGCGTTGTCAACGAGTGCGCCTACTGCGCCGCCGCTCACAGCACGGTCGCCAAATCGTTCGCGCGTGTTGTGGAATTTCTCAACAGGCGTCGGCCCGGATACCTGCACGTCGTCGAAGACGCTATCCCAGTAGATCAAAGGGTGGACTTCTTCGGACGCCTGCGCACTGCATGGAAGGGAATCTATATCGACTATCCGGAATGGGCCAGAAGTGGAACCTGAATTGTAACCAGGCGACCTGGACGGCTGAACAGTCAGAGGCGCGACCATTCCCCGGTGCGCGCCTGAGATTACAGAAGTAAAACATCAGAGGAGCACAGCAATGGACTCGATTCAAATATTCTGGATGCAGATTCTTACGAGTGTCTTCGTCTTTGGAATCATCGCGCTGTGGTATGTGCGCCCCTACTTAACAACACTTTCTCGCAATTCCGCCCTGGTTCCACTGCTCTTTGTGCACGCGTTTCGCTACGTGGGTATGACGTTATTGGTTTCGGGCATGATCGATCCGAAACTACCAAGAGAGTTCCTGTCCAGTGCTGCTTACGGCGATCTCCTGGAGGCGGCGCTGGCTCTCGCTTCCATCTTTGCATTGCGGAGCAACTGGCGGTTCGCCATTCCTCTGGTGTGGGTGGCGAACACGTGGGGTTTTGTGGACCTGCTGAACGCAATACGCAGCGTCTTGGTGGTGAATCTTCCGACCTTCCACCTAAGTACCATTTGGTATATCTACGCGTTCTTCGGACCGCTGGTCGTTGTTTCCCACTTGCTCATCTTTTGGGTTTTGATCAAGTCCAAGTCGTGGAGGAGTAATGCTTCGGGAACTTCTTCAGGGGCACTGTGATGAGCAATTCGGCCACCCAACGTTCCGGTTCCATCAATAGTCGGGGCGACCAACCCAAGATGAAACACACTTTGCATGCTGCTCTGGCATCTGTGGCCCTTGCCGCGATGTTCGGAATCGCTTCACCCGTCCATGCGCAGGATTCCGGGCATCGGGCCGCCAAGCCGCCCGCAATCAGCACTGCGATAGAAAGAAAGGAGGTCATGCACGATCTCTGGAATGAGCACATCTTCTGGATTCGCAATGTCGTCCTCGACACTCTCGCCAACAACACTGCTGCCGCAACGGTCACAGAAGGTACAGAAGCTCAGACCTGGGTCGCCATGAGGCAGCACGTGTACGCAATTGCAGACGGCTTGGCTGACGCCATTGAAAAGAAAGGTGCGGCAACGTTCGACACCTCGTCAACCAGCCAGCTGCAGTTGTCAGTCCGTTAAGGGGAGCAGGAATGCAATCACGCGAAACAGCGATCATCTTCGGCGTCGGACCCGGTCTTGGCTGGGCGTTGGCACGACGCTTTGTGGCCGAGAATATGCAGGTCGGTGTCGTCGCTCGCGACGAAGCGAAGCTAAACTCCGTGATCGAATCTGGAGGATACGTTGGCGTTCGCCCCTATGTCGCCGACGTCTCGAATGGCGAGGATGTCTTGCGAGTCTTCGCAAGTGTCGACCGTGATTTTGGAGACCCGGACCTCGTCGTATTCAACGCGGGCGCCTTCCATAAGGCCAGTGTTCTCGATATCGATCCCGCCGACTTCGAACGCTGCTGGCGCATCGGCTGCCTCGCAGGCCTGCTTGTCGGGCAAGCTGCCGCACGCCGCATGGTCAAGCGAGGGCACGGGACAATCATCTTCACCGGCGCGACAGCAGCATTGCGCGGCAGCGCCGGATACGCCAACCTGGCGGTTCCCAAGTTCGGATTGCGCGCCCTTGCTCAGAGCATGGCTCGAGAGCTGGGACCAAAAGGCGTACACATCGGATTCGTCATCATTGACGGACAAATCGAATCAGAACGCTATCGGCATCTGATCGATGAGCGAGGCGAGGATTCCCTGCTCGCGCCAGATGCGATCGCCGATCTCTATCTGCAGCTCCATCGGCAGCCTCGCAGCGCCTGGTCACACGAGATTGATGTGCGTCCCTGGTCGGAAAAGTTCTAGGCCGCCGGGTCACCAGAGCTTTCGGAAGGGCTCATCAGGCAAGAACGCGCGCTACCTCCACCAACCCTGTCAGTGGGCGACATGTTATCTAACATAATTACTCCCACTCAATCGTCGCCGGCGGCTTGCCCGAGATGTCATACACCACGCGCGAGATGCCCTCGACCTCATTGACGATGCGCCGCGCACACACATCCAGCAGCTCGTAAGGCAACTGCGCCCAGCGCGCGGTCATGAAATCGACGGTTTCGACCGCGCGCAAGGCGATCACCGGTGCGTGACGCCGACCATCACCGGTGACGCCGACGCTCTTCACGGGCAGGAATACCGCGAAGGCCTGGCTGGTGCGCTCGTACCAGCCGGCACGGCGCAGTTCCTCGATGAAAATGTGGTCGGCAAGGCGCAGGGTTTCAGCGGCCGCAGCTGTGACCTCGCCCAGTATGCGCACGCCCAGGCCCGGGCCCGGAAACGGATGCCGCTGGACCATCTCGGCGGGCAGACCCAGCTCGATGCCGATGCGGCGCACTTCGTCCTTGAACAGTTCGCGCAGCGGCTCGACCAGCTTGAGCTTCATGTGCGCCGGCAGGCCACCGACATTGTGATGGCTCTTGATCACGTGTGACTTGCCGCCAACACCGGCGGACTCGATCACATCTGGATAGATCGTGCCTTGCGCGAGAAACCCCACGCCCTGCAGCTTGGCAGCCTCTTCATCGAAGATCTCGATGAACAACCTGCCGATTATTTTGCGTTTGGCCTCAGGGTCGCTGACCCCGCGCAGCGCCGCGAAATAGCGCTCGCCGGCATTCACGCGGATCACGCGCACGCCGAGGTTCTTCGCGAACACGTCCATCACCGCATCGCCTTCGTGGTGGCGCAGCAGGCCGTGATCGACGAACACGCAGGTCAGTTGCGCACCGATTGCTTTGTGCAGGAGCGCCGCGACCACCGAGGAATCGACGCCGCCGGAGAGCCCGAGCAGCACCTTGCCCTGCCCTACCTGCGCACGCACGCGCGCAATCGCATCCTCGATGATGTTGCCGGCCGTCCACGAATTGGCGCAGCCGCAGATCTCGTGCAGGAAGCGCGCGTAGATGCGCGTGCCTTGCGTGGTGTGCGTGACTTCCGGGTGAAACTGCAGCGCGTAGAGCTGCCGCGATTCGTCGGCCATGCCGCCCATCGGCACGTCGCTGGTCGAGGCGATGGTCTTGAAGCCCGGCGGCAGCTGCACCACGCGATCGCCGTGGCTCATCCACACATCGAGCAGGCCGTGGCCCTCGGCATTCACCCGATCTTCGATATCGCGCAACAGCGCGCTGTGGCCGCGCGCACGGATCTCGGCGTAACCGAACTCGTGCACCTCGCCGAGCTCGACCTTGCCGCCGAGCTGCGCCGCCATGATCTGCATGCCGTAGCAGATGCCGAGCACCGGTACACCGAGTGCATACACGGCCACAGGTGCCGCGGGCGCCCCGGGCTCGAGTACTGAAGCGGGCCCGCCGGAGAGAATCACGCCGCGCGGCCGATAAGCGCGCAGCGCTGCCTCGTTCATGTCCCAGGGATGGATCTCGCAGTAGACGCCGAGCTCGCGCACGCGGCGGCCGATGAGTTGCGTGTATTGCGAACCGAAATCGAGTATCAGGATGCGATCGGCGTGGATATCCGTCGCGTGCTCAGGAACCGCGGTAATTGGGCGCCTCCTTGGTGATCGTGACATCGTGCACGTGGCTTTCGCGCACGCCGGCGCTGGTGATGCGCACGAACACGGGCCGCGTGCGCATCTGCTCGATGCTGCCGCTGCCGGTGTAGCCCATCGCCGCGCGCAGGCCGCCGGCGAGCTGGTAGAGGATCGACACCAGGCTGCCCTTGTAGGGCACGCGGCCTTCAATGCCTTCGGGCACCAGTTTCTCGAGCTCACTGCTGGTGTCCTGGAAATAGCGGTCGGCGGAGCCGTGCTTTTCGCTCATCGCGCCCAGCGAGCCCATGCCGCGATACGATTTATAAGAGGCGCCCTGGTACAACTCGACTTCGCCGGGCGACTCTTCGGTGCCGGCGAACATCCCACCGATCATCACCGCATGCGCACCGGCCGCGATGGCCTTGGCCAGGTCGCCCGAATAGCGGATGCCGCCATCGGCGATCAACGGCACGCCCTGCTTGGCCAGCGCCTCGGCGACATTCGCGACTGCGCTGATCTGCGGCACGCCGACACCAGCCACCACGCGCGTGGTGCAGATCGAGCCCGGGCCGATGCCCACCTTGACCGCATCGGCGCCGGCGCTGACCAGATCCAGCGCGCCTTCGGCAGTGACGATATTGCCGGCGATGATCTCGATATCGCTCCACTTGCCCTTGAGCCGGGCCACCATCTCGAGCACGCCGCGCGAATGGCCGTGCGAGGTATCGACCACGATCACATCGACACCGGCTTCGCGCAGCGCCTCGACGCGATCAACGGTATCGGGCGAAGTGCCCACGGCGGCGCCAACACGCAGCCTGCCGGTCGCATCCTTGCTGGCGCGCGGGAACTCGGTGGCTTTCTGGAAATCCTTCACGGTGATCATGCCGCGCAGCTCGTCGCCGTCGCCGACCACCAGCACCTTCTCGATGCGATGCTTGTGCAGCAGGCGCTGCACCTCTTCCTTCGGCGCGCCCTCGCGCACCGTGACCAGCCGCGCCTTGGGCGTCATCACCGTGGATACCGGCGCATCGAGCTGGCGCTCGAAGCGCAGGTCGCGATGCGTGACGATGCCGACCACCTTCTCGCCACTGACCACCGGCACACCGGAAATGCCGCGCGCGCGCGTCAGCTCGATCACCTGGCGAATGGTCGCATCGGGCGAGATCGTGATGGGGTCGGCGATCACGCCGCTCTCGAATTTCTTGACCTTCATGACCTCGCGCGCCTGGGCCGCGATCGGCATGTTCTTGTGGACGATGCCCATGCCGCCTTCCTGCGCCATGGTGATGGCAAGGCGCGCCTCGGTGACGGTATCCATGGCGGCCGAGAGCACGGGCAGGCCGATGCGTACGTTGCGCGTGAGCTGGGTCGACAGGTCGACCTCGCGCGGCAGCACGTCGGAGCGCGCGGGCACCAGCAATACATCGTCGAAAGTGAGCGCTTCTTCGAGAATTCGCATAGGGAAAGCATCCCAAAAAGAAGCGCGCCATTGTACGCAATGTGGCGCGGCGCGTAAACCGACACGCTAAACTGGGGCCATGAGTTCGACGCCGCCACCTGCCGGGCCCGACATCTACAGCGTCGCGCGCCTGAATCGCGAGGCGCGCCTGCTGCTCGAGGCCGCACTGGGGAGCGTGTGGGTGCAGGGCGAGATCTCGAACTTCTCGCGCCCCGCCTCCGGACACTGGTATTTCTCGCTCAAAGACCGCGATGCGCAGCTGCGCTGCGCCATGTTCCGCCAGCGCAATATGCTCTCGCGCGTGCTGCCTGTGGAGGGGCAGCAGGTGCTGGCACGCGGCCGCGTCAGCCTCTACGAGCCGCGCGGCGACTACCAGCTGCTGATCGAGCACCTGGAGGATGCCGGCCAGGGCGCGCTGCAGCGCGCCTATGAGGAACTGCGTGCGCGCCTCGCCGCCGAGGGCCTGTTCGCGCTGGAGCGCAAGCGTCCATTGCCCGCAGCGCCGGGCTGCATCGGCGTGATCACCTCGCCCACGGGCGCGGCAATCCGCGACATCCTGCATGTGCTGGCGGCGCGTTTTCCGGCGGCCAGCGTGCTCATCTACCCGGTGCCGGTGCAGGGCGCCGCCGCGGCGCCCGCCATCACGGCAGCGCTTGATCTGGCCAGCAGCCGCGCCGATTGCGAGGTGCTGATCCTGGCGCGCGGCGGTGGATCACTCGAAGACCTGTGGGCCTTCAACGACGAGCGCGTGGCGCGCGCCATCGCGCGTTGCACGCTGCCGGTGATCGCCGGCATCGGCCACGAGACCGACGTGACCATTGCCGATTTCGTGGCCGATGTGCGCGCGCCTACACCCACTGCGGCCGCACAGCTTGCGGTGCCCGACCGGCGCGTATGGCTGCAACGCCTGTCGCAACTCGCCACGCGCACGCTGGCGGCGATGCGCCGCGCTCTTCTCGATGACGCGGCCCGTCTCAAGGCCTTGCAGGCGCGACTGCAGCTCGCGCATCCCGGCGCACGCTTGCTCCAGCACGCACAGCGGCTCGATGAACTGGAAGCGCGGCTGCTGCGCGCCCAGGCCGGCGTGCAACGCCATGCCACCGTGCGCCTTGCTGCATTGTCGGCGCGCCTGCAGGCACGCTCGCCGCAGCTACGGCTGGGCGAGCTGCGACTGCGCCTCGCAGGCAGCCAGGATCGCCTGCTCAGTGCGATGCGTGCCCAGCTGCAAAGACAGGGCAACCGGCTCGATCTCGCCACGCGAGCACTGCGTGCGATCAGCCCGCTGGCCACCCTGGAGCGCGGCTTCGCGATCATCACGCGCGCGAGCGATGGCGCGCTGGTGCGCAGCAGCCAGCAATTGCGGGCCGGCGAGCGCATCGCGGCGCGCCTCGCCACTGGCGAGCTCACGGCTGAAGTCACAGGTACACGCGAGTAATCCCGCGTGAGCGCCGCAAAGCACTGGCCACGGTCGCTGATCGCCTGCCTGGCGATCGCTGCAGGCTGCGCGCAGGTGACCCATGCCGCCGCAATAGGCAAGCCCGAATTGCCGCGTCAGCGCGCGGTGCCGGGTGGAATAGCGTTGCTGCCGCTGGCAGATGCCAAGGCACCCCGCCCGCACGCGTGGTTGGGCGAAGCACCGGTCATGGTGCTGCAGTCGCGCGGCAAGTGGTACGCGGTGGTGGGTATCGCGCTGGCCAACCCGATCGGGCCGGCGCAAATCGTGGTCGGCGACGGCGCTGTAGCGGCGGCGGATGATCGCAACGCGGGTTTTGAAATCCGCCCCTGGCACTATCGCGAGCAGCGCCTGCAGGTGGCGCCCGCGCAGGTGAACCTTTCTGACGCCGACCTCGAACGCGTCGGGCGCGAACGTGCGCGCATCCACGCCGCGCTTGCCACCTGGAGCGATTCGACGCCCGCCAGCCTGCAACTGCGCGCGCCGATCAAAGGGCCGCGCTCGAGCTCCTTCGGGTTACGCCGCTTCTTCAACGGCGAGTCGCGTGATCCGCACTCGGGCATGGATATCGCGGCGGCTACGGGCACGCCGGTGCACGCAGCGGCCGCGGGCACCGTGGTCGACACAGGCAATTATTTCTTCAACGGCAATACCGTGCTGGTCGATCACGGTTCGGGACTGATGACGCTCTATTGCCACCTCTCGAGAATCGACGTGACGATCGGCGATCAGCTCGACAGCGGCGCGGTACTGGGTGCGGTCGGGGCCACGGGGCGCGTCACCGGGCCGCATCTGCATTTCGGCGTCGCGCTCAACCGCGCGTTCGTCGACCCGGCATTGTTCCTGCGGCCTTAGGTTTGCGCTTGCCGGCCCGCAGCCGGTCGTAGGGGTTCTTGTCGGTGCGAAACTCCACCGCCACCGGGGTCGCATACAGATCGAAGGCCTCGCGATACACGTTGGCGAGATAACGCCGGTAGGACTCGGGCGTCGCATCGGTCTGGCCACCATGGATGATGATGCGTGGCGGATTGCGCCCGCCCTGGTGCGCATAGCGCAGCTTGATGCGGCGGCCACGCACCAGCGGCGGCTGGTGCTGCTCGATGGCTTTTTCGAGTACTTTGGTCAGCGCCGGTGTCGGCATCGCGCGCATCGCCGAGTCGTAACCGCGCACCAGGTCGCGCGCCAGCTCGCCGACGCCGGTGCCGTGGCGCGCCGAAATGAAATGCAGCGGCGCAAAGGGCACGAAATCCAGCTTGAGCGAGAGCTGGCGACGGATGTCCTCGCGCTGCTCGCCGGGAATGCCGTCCCACTTGTTGATCGCAATCAATAGTACGCGGCCGCGCTCGAGCGCCTGGCCCAGCACGCTGGCATCCTGCTCGCCGATCGAATCATGCGCATCGAGCACCATCACCACGGCATGCGCTTCGGCGATCGCCTGCAGCGTCTTGGCGACGCTCGCACGCTCGAGCGGATCATCGACCTTTGATTTGCGACGCACGCCCGCGGTGTCGACCAGCAGGAAATCGCGCCCCTCGCGGGTGAAGGGCACCAGGATGGAATCGCGCGTAGTTCCGGGTACGTCGCTCGCGATCACGCGCTCTTCGCCCAGCATGCGATTGACCAGGGTGGACTTGCCGACGTTCGGACGCCCGATGATCGCCACCCGGATCGCGCTGGTGTCATCGGCAGGGCCGCTGCCCGGCGTGAGACCCTCGAGCACCGTATCGATGAGTTCGCGGCAACCCTGACCGTGACCGGAGGCGATCGCGTGCGGCAGGCCAAGACCCAGCTGCTGGAAATCGGCCGCCACCATGTCGGCGTCGAGCCCCTCGGCCTTGTTGATCGCCAGCGTCACGGGCTTGCCGCAACGGCGCAACTCGGCGGCGATGTTGCGATCCTGCGCAGTGAGCCCGGCACGTGCATCGGCCAGGAAGATGATGCGATCGGCCTCGTCCACGGCCTTCTCGGTCTGCACTCGCATCAGCGCTTCGATGCCACTGGGCTTGTCGATGAGGCCGCCGGTGTCGATCAGCACACAGGGCACGGCGCCCACGCGCGCATAGCCGTACTGCCGATCGCGCGTGACGCCGGCAACATCCGCGATGATGGCATCGCGCGTACGGGTCAGCACGTTGAACAGCGTGGATTTGCCGACGTTCGGCCTGCCCACTATGGCGACGATGGGCAGCATGATGGAATCAGCGCGCGCTCTTGCGCCAGGCCTCGATCCCGCCCTTGTCGGTCTGCACGATCAGCATGTCGTCCACCACCAGTGGCGCGGAGCTCAGCGGCCCGCCCGCTTTCACGCGCGCCTGGAACTCGCCCTTCTCGGTGCTGAGCCAGTGCAGGTTGCCCTGGGCATCGCCGACCACCACGCTCTCGCCCAGCACTGCCGGCCGGGTCAGACCATGACGCAGCAGCCCCTTCTGGCGCCAGCGTTCCGAACCACCGGCGCGATCGAGCTTGACCACTTCGCCCTCGGCCGTGGACACCACTACGCCAACCGGATCGAGTGCCAGGCCACGGAAACTCGAGAGCTCGTGCGACCAGATCTCGCGACCCGTGTCGCGGCTGAGGCGCGCCACGTGGCCCTGGAAACCGACCACATAGAGCTCATCCAGATCCACCACCGGCGGACCGTCGATATCGATCAGGCGCTGCAATTCGCTGCTGCCGCGCGCCTGGCTCACCGCAACGTCCCAGGCGGTCGTACCGCCCGTGAGCGTCACGGCCATCAGCCGACCGTTGTCGAAGCCGGCGATAACGTAATCGCCCGCGATGATCGGCGCACTGGTGCCGCGCAGTGTCAGGCGCGGCACCTGCTGGTCGGCCACCCAACGCTGCTGGCCATCGCTGGCCGAAAGACCGAACAGTTTTCCATCCACCGTGCGCACGGCAACCAGATCGCCACTGGCCACGGGTGCCGAAAGGATTTCGGAGTTCAGCTGCGTGCGCCAGCGTTGTGCGCCGGTCGCGGCATCCAGCGCGATGATTGCGCCGCTGGAGGTGCCCAGCATCACGAGGCCGGCGCCAGCGCCCGGTCCACCGCTGAGCTTCGCCTTGATGTGCTGCTCCCACTGATGCTTGCCGGTCTTCGCATCGAGCGCCAGCACCGTGCCCTTGCCGTTGGCAAGGTACACGTGCTGGCCATCGACCACCGGGGCGAGGCCGAGTTTCAGCTTCGGCTGGCCATTGCCTACGCTCGCGCTCCACACGCGCTTGACCGCAAACTGCTGCTTGAAGTCGACCAGCGGCAGCGGCTTGTCGGGCTTGTTGGAGTGCTTGCAGCCGGCCAGCGTGCTCAGTAGCGCGACCAGGCACAGCGCGCTGGCCAGAGAGCGTTTCATGGGGACCTTCACGAGCGCGTCAGCTCGTTGATCTTCAGTGTCAGCAGTTCGCTCGCAGCACTGGCGGCATTGCCTGCGGCATCGGCACCCTGCTTGCCCGTGCCCTGCGCCTCCTGGTAGGCCTTGAGCGCGCCGGCACGATCACCCTTGGCCAGCAAGGCATCGCCACGCACTTCGGCGAAACGTGCGGCGAAGGCGCCGGGTGTTGCCCCCGCCAGCGTGGCCAGCGCCTCATCGGGCTTCTGCTGGTCGATCTGCAGGCGCGCAATCCGCAGCCGCACCGCCAGCGCCAGTTCGGCATCGCGGGTGCCAGCCATGACTTTCTGCAGGCGCTCGATCGCCGCAGGCAGCTGATTGGTGTCGACCTGCAAGCCGGCGGTGG
Organism: uncultured Gammaproteobacteria bacterium; assembly: GCA_963764065.1. Lineage (GTDB taxonomy): Bacteria > Pseudomonadota > Gammaproteobacteria > Steroidobacterales > Steroidobacteraceae > FEN-1191. The sequence goes on from CAVXRM010000007.1 coordinate 267,442, forward strand.
CCAGCTGCGCCTGATCGGCATAGCCGGTGCCCGGATGATCCTGCTGCAGCTGGTCGGCCAGCTTCGAGGTGGCCGCCACATCGTGCTTGCCGTAGGCCGCGATCACCTGCTCGTACTGGCTGGCCGCCTGCAACAGACCTTCTTCCTGGCGCGTCTGCCACCACTTCCAGCCCCACAGGCCAGCGGCCGCCAGCGCTACGCCGGCGACGATCCACGGACCGTACTCGCGCGCCCTCGCCCGCAGCCAGTCCCACTGTTCCTGTTCGTTCATGTAGTCTTCCACGATTCCTCCTCAAGCAATTTCGGCAGGCGCGCCGGCAGCTCAGCCAATGGGCATTCGCTCTGACCAGCCTCGCGGCGTAATGGTTTCACGCCGACCACCCCTCGGTCGAGTTCGGCATCCCCCAGGATCAGCGCCAGGCAGGCGCCGCTCCGGTCGGCACGCCGGAACTGCGCCTTGAAGTTGCCGGCGCCCAGGTTCAACTGTACCGGAGCAGCCGGCAGCGCATCGCGCAGCGTTTCGGCCAGTCTGTGCGCCGCCAGCTCGGCGCGCGCGCCGCTGGCAATCACGTAGACAGCGGGCGCCGGTGCAGCCGGCAACGCCCCGACCTGGGTCATCAGTTCGACCACCCGTTCGACGCCCAGCGCAAAACCGATGCCGGGAGTCGCCTCGCCTGCGAGCTGCTCGATCAGGCCGTCGTAGCGCCCGCCCGAGCAGATGGCATCCTGCGCACCCAGCGCATCGGTCACCCACTCGAACACGGTGCGCGAATAGTAGTCGAGTCCGCGCACCAGCCGCGGGTTGACTTCGTAGGCAATGCCCAGCGCGTCGAGCGCGCTGCACACCTGCGCGAAATGCTGCCGCGATTCCTCATCGAGGCTGTCGGTCAGCACGGGCGCAGCAGCGATCAAGGCCTGCAGCGCCGGATTCTTGCTGTCGAGTATGCGCAGCGGATTGCCGTTCAGGCGACGGCGGCTGTCCTCGTCGAGCGCCGCTTCGTGCTGTCGGAAGTAGTCCTGCAGCAAGGCCTTGTACTGCGCTCGTGCGGCGCTGCTGCCCAGCGAATTGAGCAGCAGCCGTACGCGCGTGATGCCAAGCTGGCGCCACAAGCGGGCGGTGAGCGCAATCAACTCGATGTCGACATCGGGGCCCGCGAAACCCACGGCCTCGATGCTGAACTGGTTGAACTGGCGGTAGCGGCCGCGCTGCGGCGCCTCATGGCGGAACATCGGACCCGAGGTCCACAGCTTCAGCCGCGCACCGCGCAGCAGGCCATTGGAGATGATCGCGCGCACGATGCCGGCCGTGGCCTCCGGCCGCAGCGTCAGCTGTTCACCGCCGGTATCGGTGAAGCTGTACATCTCCTTGGAGACCACGTCGGTGTGCTCGCCGATCGAACGCTTGAACAGTTCGGTATGTTCGACGATCGGCACGCGGATCTCGTCATAACCGTAACGGTGCAAGAGCTCGCCAAACACGCGCTCGAGCTGCTGCCACGCGCCGATCTGCGCTGGCAACACGTCGTTCATGCCCTTGACGGCTGGTATGCCCCTGCTCAATTGTCCTCCGGATACAGTCTTCAGGGCCGCAGCGTCACGACGCCCTTGCCACTGATGCTCAGGCGCAGCCGCGCCCCGGGCGCAGCCTCAGGCAGGCTGACCGCCGCGCCCTCGAGCGAAACTTCCACTGCGCCGGCGTTGCCCAGCACCAGGCGGAATGGCGGCGTGCCCGTCATGGCCAGCGTCGCGCCCGCATGCGCAAAACCAAACTGCAGGCGCATGCCGCGCGCGTCGTAGGCTTCGACCCAGCTTTCATCGTTGACACGCAATTCCAGGTGCTTGCGCGGCAGTGCCGCGAGCTTCGCGGCCAGGGCCGCGGCTTCAGCTTCCGGTGTCAGCGGCGCCGCCGGCGCAGCGGCCTGGGCTGTTGCCGCACCGTTGCCACCAAAAGGCGCGGTTGCAGGTGTGGGTTGCGCAACCGCCGCTCCAGGCGCCGCGGAAACGGCCGACGCCGGTGGCGTGCCCAGTTCCACGACGCTCTCTTGGTGCGCGCGCGCCGCGCGATGAGTCGCCCACCACCAGATGACGCCTGCGAGCAGCAACACAACGACGAGCGCCACAAGCCAGGGGCTGATGGGTTTGCGCGGCCGGCTACGACGCTCGGAGCGCACGGTCACGCGCGCCAGATCGGGCGCCTGCGAAGACCCGGGCTGGCGCGCGTACAGCGCTTCAATTTCCGCCGGCGAATCACCGACCAGCTGGGCATAGCGTCGCAGGAAACCGCGCACGAACACTGCCGCGCCGATCACGCGGTAATCGCCCGCCTCGAGCGCCGCCACCGTATGCGGATCGAGTTTCAGCTTGTCGGCCACCTGCTCGAGGCTCATCCCCAGGCGCTCGCGCGCCTGCGCGAGGCGCGCGCCAGCGCTCAGAGCCGCTCCGGCTTCATTGGCTGCTGGCTCGCTCATGGATCAGTGCTGGTCAGTGCGCGCTTTGTTGACACTGCGCGCCTGTTCGCTGTCGGGAAACTCGGTCTGCAGTCGCCAGGCCATCTGCGTCGCCGCGGCCTTGTTCTGCAGCGCGGAAGCCGCCTGCCAGGCCAGCAACAGCAATTCGGCATTGGCCGGATTCGCCTGCAGGAAACTGCTGAGGCGCTGGAAGGCCTCGGCGTGCTGGCCCTTCGAGATCTGCAGATCGGCAAGCTGCGTCATCGCTTCGACGTAGTCGGGGCGCCGCTGCAGCGCCCGCTGGTACATCGCCGCCGCGTCGGCCTCGCGCCCGGCGCGACGCAGGCACACGCCGGCATTGGTTTCGGCAGCCCAGGGCGTGCGATACAGCGGATTGCCCGCCGCCTCCTGGAAACGCGCCACGCCTTCATCGGTGCGACTCTTGCCGCACAGATACACCGCGTAATTGTTCAGCAGATCGGGGTCGCGCGGCGCGAGACTCAGCGCAGTGCGAAATTCGGTATCGACGCGCTTGTCATCGCCCAACCGCTGGTACAGCAGCGCCAGCAGGCCGTGGATCGCCGGATCGCGCGGACTCTGGCTCTCTGCACGCTCGAGCTTGTCCTTGGCGACCGGCAGATTGCCTTGCTGCAGGTAGGCGGAACCGAGCTGCATGTTGGCGGCGGCCGCCGTGTTGGCCGCGGAGGAACCGCGCGCCGGCCCGTCACTGGCACAGCCTGTCAGCAAGGCCAGCAGCGCCAGTGGTGTCGCAAGCTGCTTCATGCCGTGGCTCCCAAATCTGTCCCCTGGCCTGCGCGCGCGCGCTCGCCCAGCCGCGCCACCGTGCGATTCTGCACGCGCCCGACCAGCTGACCGCAGGCCGCATCGATGTCTTCGCCGCGCGTGCGCCGCACCGTCGCCATCACATTGCGCCGTAGCAGCTCATCGCGGAAGCGCCAGATCGCAGCATCGCTCGAGCGGCGATATTGCGTGCCGGGGAAGGGATTGAAGGGAATCATGTTCACCTTGGCCGGGCGCCCCGCCAGCAGCCGTGCCAGCGCCCGCGCCTGCGCGGGCGAGTCGTTGATGCCATCGAGCATCACGTATTCAAAAGTCACACTGCGCCCGTTCTGCTCATCGATGTAGTGCCAGCAGGCCTCCAGCAGCTCGCTGATCGGATGCAGGCGATTGATCGGCACCAGCTGGTTGCGCAGCTCATCGTCGGGCGCGTGCAGCGATACGGCCAGCGCGACATTGCACACCTCGGCGAGCTTGTAGATCTGCGGCACCAGCCCCGAGGTGGAGAGCGTCACGCGGCGGCGCGAGAAATCGAAGCCCAGGTCATCGAGCAGGATCTGCGTCGCCGGCACGACGTTGCGGAAGTTGGCCAGCGGCTCGCCCATGCCCATGAAGACCACGTTGGTCACCAGGCGTTCACCGCCGGGCTCGAAACCGAGCTCGCGATTCGCCAGCCACACCTGGCCCACGATCTCGGCCGTCGTCAGGTTGCGATTGAAGCCCTGGCGCGCGGTCGAGCAGAAACTGCAGTCGAGCACGCAGCCCACCTGCGAGGAGATGCACAGCGTGCCGCGCCCCGGCTCCGGGATGAACACCATCTCGAAGGCCTGTGACGCGTCCGCACGCAGCAGCCATTTGCGCGTGCCATCGAGTGACTGCTGTGCCAGCACGACTTCCGGCAGCTTCACCTCGGCGAGCGTCGCGAGCTGCGCGCGAAAATCGCGCGCCAGGTCGGTCATTTCGTCGAACGATGCCACGCCGCGCTTGTACAGCCAGTGCATCAGCTGACGCGCGCGGAATGGCTTCGAGCCCAGCGATTCCACCAGCGCCTGCAACTCAGGCGCGGCAACCCCAGCAGGTTGACGCGAGCGCGGGCGTCGGGGGCACTGTCCATGGATTGAGAGCGCCGGGCCGCTCAGGCCCGCGGGCACAGCTCCGTGCCGCTGAAGAAGAAGGCGATTTCGCGCGCCGCGGTGTCGGCGGCATCCGAGCCGTGCACGACGTTGGCCTCGATGCTCTTGGCCAGATCGGCGCGGATGGTGCCCGGCGCGGCCTTCTTCGGATCGGTGGCACCCATGATGTCGCGATTGCGCGCGATGGCATTCTCGCCCTCGAGCACCTGCGCGATCACCGGACCCGAGCACATGTAGCGCACCAGATCCTTGAAGAACGGCCGCTCGCGGTGCACGCCATAGAAGCTCTCGGCCTGGGCGGTCGACAGCTGCAGCATGCGCGCGGCGACGATGCGCAGACCCGCGGCTTCAAAGCGGCGATAGACCTCGCCAATGTGATTGCCGGCTACGCCGTCGGGTTTGACGATGGACAAAGTGCGCTCGAGCGCCATCAGCTGTACTCCATGGTGGGTGTGATCGGAAATGGCGCGCGAGTGTAGCCGCTTCCGGCCTCGGGCAGCAATGGAGTTTGGCGCGGAAGTGCCCGAAAGCTAAGGAATTTTCAGACCGTAAAACTCTCGCCGCAACCGCACTCGGCCTTGACGTTCGGGTTGTCGAAATGGAAGGCCTCGTTGAGACCCTCGCGCACGAAATCCACCTGCGTGCCATCCAGCAGCTTCAGGTTGGCGCGATCCACATACACGCGCACGCCCTGGGATTCATAGACCGCGTCTTCGGGCTGCGCATTGTCGGCAAAGTTGACCACATAGCTGAAGCCCGAGCAGCCGGTTTCCTTCACGCCGAGGCGCAGGCCCAGGCCGTGGCCGCGGCTGGCCAGCTGGTTGCGTACCCGCTCGGCCGCAGCCGGCGTCAGAGAAATGCCCGTGTTCATGGCTCATTGTACCCGCTATGGCTGGCGTTACGCAGTGCGCCCAGCAGCGCATCTTCGATGACCAGCAGGCGCGTCAGGCGCTCCTCGGGAGTGCCCGTGGCGCGGGCCCAGGCCTGGGGGCCGCCAGCGAGCGAGTCGGCCAGCGCGAGCTCGAGCGTCCGGCCCTTGAGCTCGGCGCTCAGCCACTCACAGACCTTCAGGGTATAGGGGCAGCCGTAGGCGTTTATTCCAGCTTCTTCAATCGTTTGCCCACGTATCTGCAGATTTACCTTAACCCAGGTACCTGCCTCGCGGGCCCCTGCCTCGCCGCTGGCCTGTTTCGGTGCTACGCCCACGGACACCGCCCCGCCCCCGCCGTCTACAGCCCGCAGTCGCAGCACTTCCCGCCGCAGCGCAGCAATCGTGGTATCGATCTCGGTAACCGTCGTGCCCCTGCCCAGGCTGAAGCGCAGCGAGCTCTGGGCGCCCTCGCGATCGCGCCCCAGCGCGCGCAACACATACGAGGGCTCATCGCTGTCGGAATTGCAGGCCGAGCCGCTCGAGACCGCGAGTTCCGGCAAGCCAAACAGCAGGCTCTCGCCCTCGATGCCACCGAAGGACACATTCAGGATGCCGGGCAGGCAATGCTCGGCGGGACTATTCGCCGCTACACCGGGCAGGTCCGCAATACCGCGCCACAGGCGCGCGCGCAGATCGGCCAGACGCGTGGCTTCGCTCGCGCGATGCGCTTCGGCCAGCTCACAGGCGAGCGCGAAGCCCGCGATCTGGTGCACGGCCAGGGTGCCCGAACGCAGGCCGCGCTCATGGCCACCACCGTAGAGCAGGGGTTGCAGCAGTGCGCGCTGCGACTGGCGCACGTACAGCGCGCCGACGCCCTTGGGTCCATAGAGCTTGTGCGCCGTGAACGACAGCAGATCGACCTGCAGAGCTTCCACGTCGATCGGCAGTTTGCCGGCGCTCTGCGCAGCATCCACGTGCAGCGCCACGCCGGCCGCGCGGCACAGCGCGCCGAATGCCGCGATATCGGCGATCACGCCCGTCTCATTGTTCGCGTGCATCAGCGAGACCAGCAAGGTGCCGGGCCGCAGCGCCGCGGCCAGCTGCGCGGCCTCGATGCGACCACTGGCGCCAGGGGTCAGCAGCTCGACCTGGAAGCCTTCGCGCTCGAGCTGGCGACAGGGATCGAGCACGGCCTTGTGTTCGGTGCGCGCGCTGATCACCGCTGCGCCCGCAGCTGCGCCTGCACCCGCTGCAGCGTTGCGAGCGCCGCTGACCTGCTGTTTCTCGCGCAGCCTGCGTGCGCCGCGCGCGTAGCCCAGGATCGCGAGGTTATTGGCTTCCGTGGCCCCCGATGTGAACACGATGTCGGTGGCGCGCGCACCGATCAGCGCCGCCACCCGCGCGCGCGAATCCTCGACCAGGGCGCGGGCCTCACGACCGTAGGCATGGGTCGAGGCCGGATTGCCGAACACCCCAGTGCGCGTCAGGCAGCCAGCCATGCATTCGGCCACGCGCGCATCGACCGGCGTCGTGGCCGCATAGTCGAGATAGATCGCGCTGCTCATGGTGGCGATGAGCTCAGGCGCCTGCGCGCCGGCGGCGCTGCTGTACCGCGCTCAGTATGCCGCGCAGGATGTTGACTTCGTTCCCGTCGAGCTCGGCACGCTGCAGGAAACGGCGGATGCGATTGTGCAGGTTGCTGCCGTTCTGCGTGCGTTCGCGAAAATCTATCTCTTCCAGCACTTCGGTGAGATGCGTGTACATCAGCTCCATGTTCTGGGCAGTGGCCAGCGGCACCTCGCGCGGCGCGACCGGTACAGCGCTGCCGCGAGCGCGCAGGATCTCGTAGCTGACGATCTGCACCGCCATGGCGACATTGAGCGAGGCATAGTGCTCACCGGTCGGAATGCGCAGCAGTGCATGCGTATTGGCCAGATCGTCGTTGGTCAGCCCACTCTGCTCTGGCCCGAAGATGATGCCCACCGGACCCTGCGCTGCTGCCGCAACGGCGCGCTCTGCCGCGGCGCGCACATCCAGCACCCGGTAGTAGTGATCGCGCAGGCGCGAGGTCGTAGCCAGCACCAGGCTGCAGTCAGCCACGGCTTCGGCGAGCGTCGCGCAGACGCGTGCATTTTCCAGAATATCGGTGGCGCCCGAGGCGCGCGCGTTGGCCTCGGCCGAGGGGAACTGGCGCGGGCGTACCAGCACCAGTTCCTGCAGTTCCATGTTCTTCAGGGCGCGCGCCGCAGCGCCGATATTGCCGGGGTGCGAGGTCTCGACCAGGATCATGCGAATCGGAAGTGGCGGCATATCCTGCTATTCTAGGTCAGCCATGCACCCACTGTTGACTATCGCCGTGCAAGCGGCCCGCCGCGCCGGTGAAGTAATCGCCCGCAGCATTCCGCGCCTGGAAGGCATCGAAATCGCCAGCAAGGGCCGCCACGACTACGTCACCGAGGTCGATCGCGCGGCCGAGGCCGAGATCATCGCGATCATCCGCCGGCACTATCCCGAGCATGCGATTCTCGCCGAGGAGAGCGGCGCCAGCGGCGACAACGAGGTGCAATGGATCATCGATCCGCTCGATGGCACCACGAACTTCGTGCACGGTTTTCCGGTCTTTGCGGTCTCGATCGCGGCGCAGGTGCGCGGCCGGCTCGAGGTCGCGGCGATCTACGATCCGCTGCGGCTGGAACTGTTCACCGCCACACGCGGCGCGGGCGCCCAGCTGGAAAACCACAAGATCCGGGTCAGCAAGCAGCGTGTGCTGGAAGGCGCGCTGCTGGCCACCGGCTTTCCCTTTCATGCGCAGGTCGACCTGGATTCGTACCTCGCAATGCTGCGCACCATCATGCCGCTGGTGGCTGGCGTGCGCCGCCCCGGCGCCGCGGCGCTCGACCTCGCCTATGTCGCCGCCGGCCGGGTCGACGGTTTCTGGGAAATGGGCCTGAAGCCCTGGGACACCGCGGCCGGCGCACTGCTGATCCAGGAAGCCGGTGGCCACATCAGCGCGCTCGACGGCAGTACCTATCAGCACGGCGGCGACGTACTGGCCGGCGCGCCGCGCGTGCACGCCGCCATGCTGGCCGCCTTCACGCCGCACCTGCTGCCCAAGCGCCCGGCCGCCACCCCGGCGACCGAAACGGGTTCAGTCGAAACCGCCTAAAGCAAAAGAAGCGAGATGACCAACATGCTGAAGCAAATGCTGACGACCAAGTCCTTTGACAACATCAGCAACGAACACAAGAGTTCGCAGCTCAAGCGCATCCTCGGGCCCTGGCAGCTCGCGCTGCTGGGCGTCGGCTGCACCATCGGCACCGGCATCTTCGTGCTCACCGGGCAGGAGGCGGCCATCCACGCAGGGCCAGCCATCGTGATCTCGTTCATCATCGCCGGCATCGGCAGCATGCTGGCGGGCCTGTGCTATGCCGAGTTCGCCTCGATGGTGCCTATTGCCGGCAGTGCCTATAGCTACACATTCGCCACGATGGGCGAATTCGCCGCCTGGTTCATCGGCTGGAACCTGCTGCTCGAATACCTGTTCGCCGCCGCCACCGTGGCCGTAGGCTGGGCGCGGTACTTCGTGAAGATCCTCGATCACTTCGACATCAACTTCCTGCCGGCATCCCTGAGCGCCGCACCCTTCGCCACCGTGGGCGACAGCTTCTCGATCGTGACCACCGGCGCGCTGCTGAATTTTCCGGCCATGTGCATCGCGGCGATCGCCGCCACCATCTGCTACATCGGCATCAAGCAGTCGGCCTGGGTCAATTCCGTGGTGGTGGTGCTGAAGGTCGGCGTGATCCTGGCGGTGATCGGCTTCGGTGCGGCGTACCTCTCGAGTGCCAACTGGCACCCGTTCATCCCCGCCAACACCGGCACCTTCGGTAATTTCGGCTGGTCGGGCGTCATCCGTGCCTCAGGCGTGATCTTCTTCGCCTATATCGGTTTCGACGCGGTATCGACCGCGGCGCAGGAAGCGCGCAATCCCTCGCGCGACCTGCCCTTCGGCCTGATCATGGGCCTGACGATCTGCACCGTGCTCTATATCCTGATGGCGGCGACGCTCACGGGCCTGATGCCCTACAAGCTGCTCAACGACGCTGCACCGGTCGCGCTGGCGATGGAATCGACCCCCGGCCTGCACTGGCTCAGCATCTGGGTGATCATCGGCGCGATCGCCGGCCTCACCTCGGTCATCCTGGTGATGATCCTGGCGCAGTCGCGCATCCTGCTGGCGATGGCGCAGGACGGCCTGCTGCCGGCGGCACTGGGCAAGGTGCACGAGCGCTTCCGCACGCCCCATGTGGCCACCGTGCTCACCGGCTCGATCGCCGCATTGATGGCTGGCTTGTTCCCTCTGGGCCTGCTCTCCGAGCTGGTCTCGATCGGTACGCTGATCGCCTTCATCATGGTCTGCGGCGGCGTGCTGCTGCTTGCGTTATCGACGCCCCGAGATTCCGCGCCCCTTCCGCGTGGCCTGGCCCTGGGTCACCTGCGGAGCGGGTGTCATCTTCTGTGCGGTAATGGCCTGGGGACTCACCCGGGGCACCTGGATCCGCCTGTATGTCTGGACTGCCATCGGCGTAGCCGTCTATTTCTGGTACGGCCGCCGCCACAGCAAGCTGCGCAAGGACTGACACCGGCCAAAGGGCGGGTTCCGGGACATTGGGGGCTTGCGCTGCCCGGGGTAGCTGTATAAATATACAGCTCCCCGCGTAGGAGCTCCCCATGTACACCGAAACCACCTCCCTGATCGACGCGACCATCGAGCACCTGGAAACCCTGCAGCAGGTGTTCGCCGATGATTTCCACCTGTGCCGGCGTACCGGCCTCGCCAGCGACGCCCACAAGTGCGGCGCAGCGCTGGAGGCCATCTCCGCGCTGCTCCCGCGCCTGCAACTGGCGCGCACCACGCAGGAACCCGCCGGCCTGCACACCGGCAGGCACTGCCTGGGCTGCGAGTGATCGCGGCGATCCGATCGCGCGAACCATTTGGCATCACGCGGGCTCCTACAGTGTGTGGCAACCGATAAGGAGTGCGCCCATGTTCCGCAGACGATTGCGCGAGCCCCTGCTCTTGGCTGCAACGGCGCTCACAGGCTTGCTGGCGGCCCCGCTGGGTAGTGCTGCCGAGCCTGTCGCCAAGCGCGAGGCGAGCATTCCATTCGCTGCCGAGCACGGCATTCGCGACTGGCAGGCCGATGGCTCGCAGGGCCTGTGGGTACGGGCCAACTCTGGCGCCTGGTACTACGGCAAGTTTTCATTTCCCTGCACCGGCCTGCAGTTCCAGGAAGGCCTGCATTTCAAATTCAATCCCGATGGCTCCTTCGATCGCTGGAGTGCAGTGCTCACGCGCGACCAGGGTCGTTGCCTGTTCACGAGCTTCGAGCCCGGTGCCGGGCCTCCAAAGCCCCTGAAAAAGCCGGCGCCGCCGGCAGCAGCGCCCGCTGCGCCATCGCCAGCCCCGCCACCTGGCAACTAGGCGAAGGCGCGCAGCGCTCCGCTACAATCAGCGGATGAGTGTTGTCCTACGAGCAGCAGTGGCCGCGGATGTGCCACTGATCCTGGAATTCATCCGCGCACTGGCCGAGTACGAAAAGCTCGGCCCGGAAGCCATCGCCACCGAAGCCGACCTGCGCGCCACGTTATTTGGCGAGCGCCGCTACGCCGAGGTCGTGCTGGCCGAAGTTGATGGGCAAGCCGCGGGCTTTGCGCTGTTCTTCCACAACTATTCCACTTTCCTGGGCAAGCCCGGCATCTTCCTCGAAGACCTGTTCGTGAATCCGGCCTTTCGCAAGCATGGCGTGGGCGGTGCGCTGCTGCGCCACCTCGCGCGGCTTACCGTGGAGCGCAACTGCGGCCGGCTGGAATGGTCAGCGCTGAACTGGAACCAGCTCGCGATCGATTTCTACCTGCGACTCGGTGCCACGCCGATGAGCGGCTGGCACAACTACCGGCTCACGGGTGAGTCGTTGCGTCGCGTGGCGGCGGCTCAGCCTGGGGCACCGCAGCCGGTTTGAGCTCCGGGCTCGCGCCCGCCGGCGCCGCCAGTGGCACGGTCAGTATGGGCGGCGCAATGCCCTTGCCGTAGACGTATTCGTGCCAGAACCGCAGCTCACGCCGGTATCCGGCACCTGCGACCACGGGCGGCATGGCGCTGCTGGCATCGCCGCTGCGGTAGGAAACGCCGCGTTCCAGCGTGCCATCGGCTCGCAACCTGAAGGCTTCGGTCAATTGCGTGGCTTCATCGTAGCTGAACAGCACACGCTGTCCGCGCGCACGGGCCAGCACGTTGAAGGCGTGCACTGTCGTACCCACCCGCGTCGCAATCTGCTGCACCAGCGTCGGCGAGGCGCCGGTGTTCAGGCCCAGCTCGCGCGACAGGTGCGGGGGCAGCTGCGCCTCGTGCCCCTTGGCCTTCACCTGGTCGGCGAACTGCGCCAGCCACTGCAGCTCGGTACGCGCCCTGGCCGCCGGCGTCGCCTTCCCTGCCGTCACCGCCAGCGCTTCGCCCTGCACGATCAGACCGGCCACAATCAAGGCGGCACTCAGCACCGTGAAATTGTGGGCTCTGATATCGCGGACCCCGTTCATGTCGAGGGCGGATGACGGCGCGCGTCGAGGAGCTTGCGCAAGCGGATGTTGATCATCTCCACGAGCACCGAGAACGCCATCGCGAAATACAGGTAGCCCTTCGGAATGTGGAAATCCATGCCCTCGGCAATCAGCGCCATGCCGACCAGGATCAGGAACGCCAGCGCCAGCATCTTCACGGTCGGATGCCGGTCGACGAAATCGGAAATCGGGCCGGACAGCCACATCATCACCACGATCGAAACGAGTATCGCCGCTACCATCACCGGCAACTGGTCGGGCCGCGCCAGCCCCACGGCCGTGAACACCGAATCGAGCGAAAACACGATGTCGATGACGGCGATCTGCACCACGATCGCCGCGAGGCTCGCCATGACACGCGCCTTGTGATCGCTGGCGGCACCCTCGAGTGTATGGTGGATCTCCAGCACGCTCTTGATCAGCAGGAACAGGCCGCCACCGGCCAGGATCAGGTCGCGACCGGAGATCTCCTGGCCCAGCAGGCTGAACCAGGGTCGGGTCAGGCGCGTCAGCCAGACGATGGAGAACAGCAGCGCGACGCGGGTGATCGCCGCCAGCGCCAGGCCGATGATGCGCGCGCGCCCTTGCTGAGGGCGCGGCACCCGGCCGACCAGGATCGAAAGAAAGATGACGTTGTCGATGCCCAGGACGATTTCCAGCACCGACAGGGTGAGGAACGCCACCCAGGCAGCCGGATCGGTGAGCAGGTGCCACATGCTCTAGGGCAGATCGTCCACCGGCTTGGTGATGGCGATAGGCAGCAGATGCTCGGACTTCAGGCCACAGTCGAGCGCGATGGCGCTCGAGATGTAGATCGAAGAATAGGTGCCGGCGATGATGCCGATGATCAGCGCCTCCGAGAAGCCGCGCAGCGCCACGCCGCCCAGCAGGTAGAGCGCGACCACCACGATCAGCGTCACGACCTTGGTCATGATGGTTCGCGACAGTGTCTGGTTGATCGATTGATCGAGCGCCGTCACCGCATCGAGCCGGCGGCTGGTCTCGAAGCGCTCGCGGATACGGTCGAACACCACCACGGTGTCGTTGAGCGAATAGCCGATCACGGCCAGCATCGCCGACACCACCGGCAGATCGAAGGAAGTCTGCCAGAGCGAGAAGGCGCCCAGCACCAGGATCGGATCGTGCAGCACCGCGAGGATCGCGCCCAGCGACAGGCGCCAGGTGTGGAAGCGGAAGGCGATGTAGATGAAGATCAGCAACAGCGTCGCGCCCAGCGCCACCAGCGCGCCGGATTTCAGCTCGCTGCCTACCTGCGAGCCCACCACATCGATGCCGGTGATTTCGGCCTTGCTGTCGATCTTGTGCAGTACCTCGCCGACCCGCGCACGGATCGATTCACCGGTCTGGTTGGTTTCAGCCGGCAGCCTGATCGCCGCCTCGCGCGAGGAGCCGAAGTTCTGCACCTGCGGCTCGTGAAAGCCCGCGGCGGTCAACCCGCTGCGCACGGCATCGATGTTCACGGCAGTCGGGAAGGTGACCTGCACCTGCACGCCACCGGTGAAATCGACCGCGAAATTCAGGCCGCGCACGAAGAACGAGCCGATCGACAGCACGATCAGCGCGGTCGACAGCGCATACCAGATCTTGCGCGTCGACATGAACGGAAAATTGGTCGCCTTCTTGAAGAACTCCACGTCGTGCTCCTAGCCGATCGACAGCCGCGCCACTTTGCGCTGGCCGCCATACATCAGGGTAATCAGTGCCCGGCTGCCCCACAGCGATGTGAACATCGAGGTGAGAATGCCGAGAGTCAGCACGACCGCAAAGCCGCGGATCGCACCGCGCCCCACCACCCACAGCACCAGGCCTGCGAAGAACGCGGTGACGTTGGAATCGAAGATCGCCGAGTAGGCCTTGTCGAAGCCGGCGCGGATCGCCGCCTGCGGCGTGATGCCATTGCGCAACTCTTCACGGATGCGCTCGTAGATCAGCACGTTGGCGTCCACCGCAATACCGACGGTGAGGATGATGCCGGCGATGCCCGGCAGCGAGAGCGTGGCGCGCAGCATCGACAGCAGTGCCGTGAGCAGCACCACGTTGGCCAGCAGCACCAGGTCGGCCACCAGCCCGAAGCGCTGGTAGTAGAGCGCCATGAACACGAACACCGCCAGCATGCCGATCACCAGCGCCATCTCGCCCTTGCGGATGTTCTCGGCGCCCATGCTGGGGCCGATGGTGCGCTCCTCGACCGAGAAGATCGGCGCGGAGAGCGAACCGGCGCGCATCAGCAGCGCCAGCTCACCGGCCTCGCTCGGCTGCAGGCCGGTGATGCGAAACTGGTTGCTCAGCACCGCGCGGATGGTGGCCAGGCTGATGATCTTCTCTTCAGTGACGTCCTTGGTGACCTTCTGGCCGGCGACCTCGTGGGTCTGGCGGCTCTTTTCGATATACACCACCGCCATGCGCTTGCCGACATTCAGGCGCGTATTGCGCAGCATCGAGTCACCGCCCTGGCCATTGAGCGTGACATTGACCTCCGGCCCTTCATTGCCGGCGCTGGAGGTGGCATTGGTGAGCTGATCGCCGGTAGTGATCAGCTCGCGCTTGAGCAGTATCGGCCGGCCCTCGTACTGGTACAGCTTGGTGCCCAGCGGCGCATGGCCGCTCTGCTTGGCGTCGAAGGCATTGCCCTGGGTGTCTTCGAGGCGGAACTCCAGGGTCGCGACCTTGCCGAGGATGTCCTTCACTTCGGCCGAGTTCTGCACACCGGGCAGCTGCACGTTGATGCGGTCGATCCCCTGCTGCGCGACGATCGGTTCGGATACGCCCAGCTCATTGACGCGATTGCGCAAGGTCGTGATGTTCTTCTGCAGCGCGTAATCGCGGCGTTGCTTGACCTGGGTCGGGCTCAGCTCCATGTTGAGCGCCGGGCCCGTGGCCAGGCTGTCGATGTTGAAAGTGAGATCGCCGTTGCTCTTCTTCAGCGCATCGCGCACCGCCAGCACGTCGGCATTGGGCGGCAGCGCCACCCGCAAGGCATTGGGCACATCGCTCTTGGCACCGGTGTAGCTGGTCACATCGATGAATGGCAGGTTGGCGCTGCTGAGCGTGCGCCGGAAACTCTGGTCGTAGCTTTCCAGCAGCTGGCTGACCGCGCCATTCACATCCACCTGGTACACGAGGTACAGGCCGCCGCGCAGGTCCAGGCCCAGCGGCATCGGGCGCAGGCCCACCGTGCGCAGCCAGGCTGGCGCGCGCGAGGCCGTGGTCAGCGCCGAAACGTAGTCGGCGTTGAGCGCATCGTTCACTGCATCGCGCGCCTTGAGCTGGTCGGCGACGGTGTTGAAGCGCACGATCAGCTTGCCGGTATCGACATAGGTGCCGCTGAAGGCGTCACCGCGCTGCTTCAGCAGGCTTTCGACGGTCTGGCGGGCAGAGTCATCCATGGCCGCGCGATTCTTGCGCGCCACCTGCAGCGCCGGATCGGTGCCGAAGAAGTTCGGCAGCGCAAAGGCCAGTGCCAGCAACATGACGATCGCGACGAGCGCGTACTTCCAGCGCGGAAATTCCAGCATGGCGGTCTCAGGCGCTCTTGAGCGTGCCCTTGGGCACCAGTTGCGAGATCTGCGTGCGTTGCACCTTGATGCGCACGCCATCGGCGATCTCGAGCGTCACGAAGCTGTCGCCCACTTCAGCTATGCGGCCGAGGATGCCGCCGCTGGTGACCACCTCGTCGCCGCTGGCGAGCTTGGAGAGCATCGCCTGCTGGTCCTTGAGGCGCTTCTGCTGCGGCCGGATCAGCAGGAAATAAAAGATCGCGACGAATACCGGCAGGATGATCCAGTTGAGACCCGCGCCGGGTGTGGCAGCGGCCGACTGGGCGAATGCGGGACTGATCAGACTCATGGCAAAACCTTCATTTCATGGCCGCGACTCGCAGCCGTTGTGCACCGGGCCGAACCCGAAAAAGGGCGGCATTATGCCACAGCAGCCGGCTCGCGCCGCGGAATCGCCATAATCCGGGCGCGCCAGCGCCGCCAGCGTTCCGGCCTCGATGGCCGCACGGATCTGGCGCATCAGATCCAGGTAGAAATGCAGGTTGTGGATCGTGCCCAGCCGCACCCCGAGGATCTCGTTGCAGCGATCGAGGTGGCGCAGGTAGGCGCGCGAATAGCGCGTGCAGGTCGGGCAGCTGCAGCCCGGATCGAGCGGCCCGGTATCGCGCTGATGTGCGGCGTTGCGGATGTTGATCACACCGCCCGAGGTGAACAGGTGGCCGTTGCGCGCGTGGCGCGTGGGCATCACGCAATCGAACATGTCCACGCCGCGCAAAACCGCGGCCACGATGTCCTGCGGATAGCCCACGCCCATCAGGTAACGCGGGCGATCCTCTGGCATCAGCGGCAAGGTGTGCTCGAGCACCCGCAGCCGCTCTTCCTCGGGCTCGCCCACGGCCAGGCCGCCAACGGCCAGCCCGGGCCAATCACGGCGCAGCAGGGATTCGAGCGAAGCGCTGCGCAGCGCCAGATGCATGCCGCCCTGCACGATGCCGAACAGATGGCCCGGTGGCGCTGAACCATCGGCGAGCGGCCGGTAGTAATGTTGATGACCGCGCTCGGCCCAGCGCATCGAGCGCTCCATCGACAGCCGCGCGTCCTGCTCGCTCGCCGGATACGCAGTGCAGTCATCGAAGGCCATCGCGATATCCGAGCCCAGCGCGCGCTGCACGTCCATGGCGATCTTCGGGCGAGAGCTGCGCCTCGGCGCCATCGACCGGCGAGCGGAACTTCACGCCCTGCTCGTCGATGCGACGCAGCTTGGCCAGGCTGAACACCTGGAAGCCGCCGGAATCGGTGAGGATCGGCCGCTCCCAGCCCATGAAGCCGTGCAGGCCGTCACGATGCAGGGCGACGATCTCGGCGCCCGGGCGCAGCATCAGGTGAAAGGTGTTGCCGAGCACGATATCGGCGCCCAGTGCCACGAGTTCCTCGGGCGTCATCGCCTTCACCGTGCCGTAGGTACCGACCGGCATGAATGCTGGCGTCTGCACGATGCCGTGCGGCAGGTGCAGGCGGCCACGCCGTGCCGCGCCGTCCCTGTGCAACAGCTCAAAGCGCAAACTCACGAACGTACTCCAGGGGCGGGCCAGACCAGCATGGCGTCACCATAGCTGAAGAAGCGATAGCGCTGCTGCACCGCATGCGCATAGGCCTGCAGCACCCGTTCGTGCCCGGCGTATGCGGCCACCAGCATCAGCAGCGTGGAGCCGGGCAGATGGAAATTCGTGATCAGGCCATCGATCACACGAAAGCGGAAACCCGGGCGGATGAACAGGCGGGTCTCGGCCGGACCGCTGCGCAATGCGCTGCAGCGAGCGCTGCTGCCGTCCGCGCTGCTGCCGCGCGACGCATCAGCCTCCGCTTGCGTCGCCTCATCGACCGCGGACTCGAGCGCGCGCGCCACCGTCGTGCCCACCGCGATCACGCGCGCACCCGCGCGGCGCGCCCGCTGCAACGCCTCGATCAGCTCACTGCCGATCTCGTAGCGCTCGGCGTGCATCACATGCTGGTCCAGGTTTTCCTCGCGCACGGGCTGGAAGGTGCCCGCACCCACATGCAGCGTCAGCGTCGCGCGGCGAATGCCGCGCGCGGCCAGCGCTGCCAACAGCGCGCATCGAAATGCAGGCTGGCAGTCGGCGCCGCCACCGCGCCGGGCACCCGCGCCAGCAGGCTCTGGTAGCGCTCGCGATCGGCATCATCCGGCGTACGCGTGATGTAAGGCGGCAGCGGTACGGCGCCATGGCGCTCGAAGAACTCCACGGCGGGCACCGGCAGCCGCACTTCCCACAGGTCATCCTGCGCTCGCTCCAGCAGCACCGTGCCGCCGGCACTCTCCAGCGCTTCGCCGGGTCGCAGCACATTGCTCGCGCGCGCATGCACCAGCGCGCCGCAATCCGCGAGCGCCCGCTCGAGGAAAATCTCCACGCGCCCGCCCGTGGCGCGTCGCGCTGCGAGCCGCGCCGGCAGCACGCGCGTGTCATTGAAGACCAGCAGGTCATCCGCCCGCAGGAGCGAGGGCAGCTGATCGATCCTGGCATCGGCCAGGCCGGTCTGATCCACCACCAGCAGGCGGCTCGCGGACCGCTGCGCGAGCGGCGTCTGCGCGATCAGCTCCTCGGGCAGGGAAAATTCGAAGTCACTGCGTCGCATCGGCCTTCAGGTATCCAGGCCGGGCAGCGCAGCTGCGCCCGGCGTTGGTGCGAAACCGGCTGGAACCCGGCCAGATTAGCGATATGCTGCTGCGACTTGGTGGCCTCGCTCGGAGTCGAACCGAGATGGGCAAGCCCGGTCGATTTTGAGTCGACTGCGTCTACCAGTTCCGCCACGAGGCCCATGAGTCGCGGCGGTACGATACCCGAATACGCCCCGGACACGCCACGTGAGGGCCTTGGATAGCCATGAATTTCTGTCCGAACTGTGGAGCCGCGCTGCAGCGGCGCATACCCGAGGGCGACACGCTGCCGCGCGATGTATGCGCGGCCTGCGGCAGCGTGCATTACCAGAATCCGCGGGTGGTGGTCGGCTGCGTGCCCGAATGGCAGGGTCGTATCCTGCTGTGCCGCCGCGCCATCGAACCGCGCCGCGGCTACTGGACGGCGCCGGCCGGATACCTGGAAATCGGCGAGTCGCTGCACAGCGCCGCAGCGCGCGAAACCGCCGAGGAAGCCATGGCGGATGTCGAGGTCGGCTCGATGCTCAGCATTGTCAATGTGCTCTATGCCGAGCAGCTGCACGTGATGTTCCGCGGGCGGATGCGCAGCGCCGCGCACGGCGCCGGGGCCGAGAGCCTGGAAACCAGGCTATACGACGAGGCCGAAATCCCCTGGGATGACATCGCCTTCACCAGCATGCACTATGCGCTGGAGCGCTATTTCGAGGATCGCCGCCAGGGCAGTCAGGGGCTGCATTTCCACGACCTGACGCAGCGCCTCAGGCGCTGATAACCAAACTGCAGACGCAAGGCGCTTGCACTGCGAGCATCCTTTGGCAGAATAGCCGCGCACCGGCAATTCCTGACGGCGCAACAGCGGAGCCGCAATGACTTTTGTCGTCACCGAAAACTGCATCAAGTGCAAGTACATGGATTGCGTCGAGGTATGCCCGGTCGACTGCTTCCACGTCGGCCCCAATTTCCTGGTCATCGACCCGGATGAGTGCATCGACTGCACGCTGTGCGAACCGGAATGCCCGGTCGAAGCCATCTTTTCCGAAGAAGAACTGCCCGCGGGTCAGGAGCAGTTCACGGCGCTGAATGCCGAACTCGCCAAGCAGTGGCCGGTGATTTCAGAGCGCGGCACGCCTCCCACCGACGCCAAGGAATGGGAAGGCAAGCCGGACAAGCTCAAGCTGCTCGAGCGCTAGACGGGCTCAGCTCTTGCCGGGCTGTGCATCCTGCTGCAATTCCTGCAGCAGGATATCCGGCGGCGCGTAGCCGGGCAGCAGCTGGCCACTTTCGGTGACGATGCCAGGCGTACCGCTCAGGCCGATCTCGCGACCCAGTTCGTAGCCCTGCGCCACCGGGTTCGGGCAGTTGGCCTTGGCCGTCAGCGCCTGGCCTGCCTTGGCCTTGGTCAGCGCGGCGTGCCGATCAACCGAACACCACACCTGCTCCGCCTTGGTCCAGGACTCGGTATTCGGGCCGGTACGCGGATAGAACAGGTAGCGCACCTTGACGCCGAGCCGGTTGTATTCGGCGATCTGCTGGTGCAGCGCGCGACAATAGGTGCAATCGACATCCGTGAACACCGTGACGGTGTACTTGGGTGTAGAGGCCGGCGCGAACACCACCATCGAGGATTCAGGCACCGCATTGATCAGCACCAGGCGCAATTCGCGCCGCCGTGTCTCGGTGATGTTTTCCTTGTCGGCTACGCGGTAGATGTCGCCGCTGATGCCGTAGCGGCCATCGGCCGTCACGTAGACCAGATCCGCGCCCTGGCGGAATTCATACAGGCCCGCGATGGGCGTGGCCCGCAGGTCGCCGGGTTTGGCGCCGGGCACATGGGTGGCCACCGCTGCGAGTTCGGCTTCGCTGGCCTGGACCAGCGGCGGAGGCGGGAGCGGTGCAATCACGGCCGGCGCGGCGGCCGGTGCGGCAGCGGCCGACTGCGCAGTGGGCGCCGCGGCGGCGGCGGCCGGCGCATCGTTCCCGGCAGCCATCGCCAGCATGGCAATGGCGGCTCCGGACAGTGCGAGCGGGAAAATCAGGCGGTTCATGTTCATGGCCCCGAGTTTAGCAGAGCAAACCCGGCGACGCGTCACGGCGCGTCAAGGCCGCGTCAGCCGCGCGGATGGTGCTGTGCGTGCAGCTCTTTCATGCGTTCGCGGGCCACGTGCGTGTAGATCTGCGTGGTCGAGAGGTCACTGTGGCCGAGCAGCATCTGCACCACGCGCAGGTCGGCGCCGTGGTTCAGCAGGTGCGTGGCGAAGGCGTGGCGCAGCGTGTGCGGCGAGAGGTCGTGGTCGACGGCGGCCTTGCGCGCGTAGCGCTTGATGATGTGCCAGAAGGCCTGGCGCGTCATGCGATCGCCGCGGCGCGTCGGAAACAGATAATCGGTAGTGCGATCGAGCAGGATCTCGGCACGCGCACCGGCGAGAAAGGCGGCCAGCCAGCGCACGGCCTCTTCGCCCAGTGGAATCAGCCGCTCGCGATTGCCCTTGCCCAGTACGCGCAGCACGCCCTGCGTCATGTTCACCTGATCAACGCGCAGGCTCACCAGTTCCGAGACGCGCAGGCCCGTGGCATACAGCACTTCAAGCATGGTGCGATCGCGGTTGCCGAGCGGATCGCTCACGGTCGGCGCCAGCAGCAAGGCTTCGACTTCAGCTTCGGTCAGCGACTTCGGCAGCGAGCGGCCGATGCGCGGCATGGCGATCTGCGCCGTGGGATCTTCACGCACCGTGCCCTCGCGCATCAGGTAGCGGAAGAAACGGCGGAACGAGGAAAGCTGGCGCGCGGTGGAGCGCGGACGTGAGCCACCCGCGGCGCGCGCAGCAATGAATGCCATCAGGTCGGCGCGGCCAGTGCGCACCAGCATCAGGTTGCGTTGTGCCAGCCAGCGTGAGAGCGCCACCAGGTCGGCGCGATATGCGGACAATGTATTGGAGGAGAGTCCGCGTTCCATCCACACGGCATCGAGAAAACGACCGATGACCGGGTCGATGACTTCGGCTACACCTGCGTCTGCGCTAACTGTCGCCTGTCTGCTCAATGCGGTGCCCTGCGAGGGTCGAGGAACTGTCCTCAGGCGCCAGTATGCGAAGCGAATGGCCCCCGACGATGTGACGGGACTCACAACGGGCGCAACAGTTAACATAGGGAGAACCAGGTCACATATTGCTTGCCTATTACAGCGCCTATTCCAGCCTCCGGACCGCCTGCCAGCCCTGGAAACGGGCCGGTTGGCGCGCCGGTTGATTCCAGTCGTCTCATGTGGCTGCTGCTGGTGCCATACACGCTGTATTGCGCCGGTATCTTCCTGGCGCTCGCGCTGCTGGCGCTGCTGGCCCTGTTGATCGTGCCGACGCTCCATGCCCGCCGTCAGGTGACGCGCGCCACCGGGCGTTTTTCGCTGGCGCTGATGGGCATGCCGGTGCACGTCAAGTGGCGCGGTGCCTTGCCCGATCATTGCATCGTGGTCGCCAATCACTGCAGCTATCTCGATGGCGTGGTGCTGGCGGCGACGCTCCCGCCGCGTTTTGGTTTCGTGATCAAGCGCGAAATGAGCCGCGTGCCACTGGCCGGCCTGCTGCTGGCACGCATCGGTTCCTATTTCGTCGAGCGCGGCAACCGCGCCGGCAGCGCCCGCGATGCGCTGCGTGTGATGCGCGATGCCGCCAGCGGCAGTTCGCTGGCATTTTTTCCGGAGGGCACGTTCCGCAGGGAGCCCGGCCTGCTGCGCTTCCATACCGGCGCATTCGCGGCCGCGGAACGGGCGCGCGTGCCGGTGGTGCCACTGGTGATCCGGGGCACGCGCCACTGTTTCCACCCCGGCGGGTTGCTGCTGCGGCCGGGACGCATCGAAGTCGAGGTGCTGGCTTCGCTCGAGCCTCCGCCCCCGCACCTGGATGGCGCCGCCACATTGCGCGACGCCGCGCGAGCCGCCATCCTTGCGGCACTGGGCGAAGGGGAAGGCACATGAGCGCGCGCGATATCATGAACTACGACGTGGCGATTGTCGGCGCCGGGCCTGCGGGCCTGGCCTGCGCGCTGCGCCTGCGGCAATTGAATCCCGAGCGCAGCGTCTGCGTGATCGAGAAGGCCGCGAGCCTGGGCGCGCATTCGCTTTCCGGCGCGATACTCGATCCGGTTGCACTCGATGCGCTGCTGCCCGAGTGGCGCAAGGCGCCGCCGCCGACCTGCGTTGCGGTGCAGGGTGATGAATTCCGCCTGTTCACCAAGGGCGGCAGCTACCGGCTGCCGACACCGCCGCCGCAGCGCAACCACGGCAATTTCATCGTCTCGCTGGCGCAGCTCGTGCCGTGGCTGGGCGCGCAGGTCGAGGCCGCCGGTGTCGACATCTTCACCGGCTTCGCCGCCAGCGAGCTGCTATACAACGAACAGCAGGCTGTGTGCGGCGTGCGGCTCGGCGACATGGGCCGCACGCGCGATGGCAGCGAAGGCCCGAACTATGCGCCCGGCGCCGAGATCCACGCGCCGATGACGCTGCTGGCCGAAGGCTGCCGCGGGAGCCTGAGCAAGCAACTCATCGCACGCCACAAGCTGGACGCCGATCGTTCACCGCCCACCTTCGGCCTGGGCCTCAAGGAACTATGGCAGTTGCCGGCCGGGCGCGGACGCCCTGGCCTCGTGCAGCACACGGTCGGCTGGCCCTTGGCCAACGACACCTACGGCGGCGGATTCATCTATCACCTGGAACAGGACCGCGTGTACGTGGGCCTGGTGGTCGGGCTCGATTACAAGGATCCGCGCTTCCAGCCCTTCGAGGCCTTCCAGCAGTTCAAGCATCACCCACTGGTACGCACGCTGCTCGAGGGTGGCGAACCGCTGGCCTATGGCGCGCGCACGATAGCGGCGGGCGGCGAGCAGGCGCTGCCGCGCATGGAAGTGCCGGGTGCACTGCTGGTCGGCGATGCCGCGGGCACACTCGATGTCGCACGTCTCAAAGGCATCCACCAGGCGATGCGCTGCGGCATGCTGGCGGCCGAACATCTGACCGCAGTGCCTTCGGGCGCGGGTTTTGATGCGCTGTGGCGTGCTTCGGTGGGTGGCCGCGCGCTGCACAAGGTGCGCAACATCAAACCCGGCTTCAAGCATGGCCTGTGGTTCGGGCTTGCCAATGGCCTGCTGGAAACCATCCTCGGCGGCCGCACGCCCTGGACACTGCGCCACAAGGCCAACGACCAGACGCTGCTGCGACTCGATGAGCGCGCGCCCGGGCCGGCGCCCGCGCCGCGCACGCTGGCGCCGCGCGATCGCACGGCTGCGGTGTTCCTGGCCTCGACCTCGCACGATGAACACCAGCCGGTGCACCTGCACGTGGCCGATACTTCGGTGTGTTCGGATCGCTGCGCACGCGAGTACGACAATCCCTGCACGCGCTTCTGCCCGGCGGCAGTCTATGAAATGGTGGCCGGCGACGATGGTGTGCGCCGCCTGCAGATCAACGCCGCCAACTGCGTGCATTGCAAGGCCTGCGACATCAAGGACCCGTACCGCCTGATCACCTGGACCACGCCCGAGGGTGGCGCCGGCCCGAACTACCAGCAGCTCTGAGCCGGCATGGCCACGCAGCCCGGCACGGGCGCACCCTCGCGCGCAGCGAGTCTGCCCGAGCACTACGCCGCTGAACTGGCTGCACGCCAATGGCACAGCGACCCCGCTCAACTCGAAGTCGTGGCGCGCCTCGAGCAACTGCGGGTCGAACTGCGCGGCGCACAGCGCGGCACCGCGCTGCTCGAGCGCCTGCGCCAGCGCCTGTGGCCGCAGCGCGGGCGCAGCGGGCCGCGCGGCATCTATCTGTGGGGCGGCGTCGGGCGCGGCAAGACCTGGCTGATGGATCTGTTCTACGACAGCCTCACTCACACGCCACGCCGCCGGCTGCACTTCCATCACCTGATGCTCGATGTGCACGCCGGGCTGGCCGCGATCCGCATGCGCGAGCAACCGCTCGCGGTGCTGGCGCGGCGCATGGCGCGGCGCGCGCGTGTCTGGTGCCTGGACGAACTGCAGGTCAGCGACATCGGCGATGCGATGATCCTCGGCGGCCTTTTCGAGGAACTGCTGCGCCAGG
The DNA here is from genome assembly GCA_963764065.1 of uncultured Gammaproteobacteria bacterium. Lineage (GTDB taxonomy): Bacteria > Pseudomonadota > Gammaproteobacteria > Steroidobacterales > Steroidobacteraceae > FEN-1191. Next base: position 291,583 of record CAVXRM010000007.1, read on the forward strand.
GCATCACGCTGGTGGTCACTTCCAACCAGCCACCAGGCCAGCTGTATCGCGACGGCCTGCAACGTGCGCGCTTCCTGCCGGCCATCGCGCTGCTCGAGCGCGAGCTCGATGTGCTGCATGTCGATGGCGGTGTCGACTATCGGCTGCGCCAGCTGCGCCAGGCGCCGATCTACCTGCCCAGCCTCGAGGATGCCAGCCGCGTCAGGCTGCTGGCGCTGTTCGAGCAACTCGCGCAGCCGCACGCGCCCGATGAACGACACCTGGAGATCGGCGGCCGCATGATCGATGCCCGGCGCCGTTCCGGCGGCGTGGTCTGGTTTGGCTTTGCAGCGCTGTGCGAAAGCGCGCGCAGCGCCGCGGACTATGCCGTGCTGGCGCGCGATTTCCACACCGTGTTCCTGACCCGCGTGCCGGTACTCGACGAACAGCACGAAGACGCCGCACGGCGCTTCATTGCGCTGGTCGATGAGTTCTACGACCAGGGCGTCAAGCTGATCGTCTCCGCCGAAGCCCCGCCAGATGGGCTGTATCGCGGACAGCGCCTGGGCTTCGAGTTCCAGCGCACCACCAGCCGCCTGATCGAGATGCAAAGCGAGCAATACCTGGCCAGAGGGCATCGCGAACAACGGGATTAAGTTAAGTACGCGGTAAACTATTGCGGACGATATATTTCCGCACTAAAATAAATCTCCCTTTCCGGAGTACCCGTGCTTACTACCCAGCTCAAGGCCATCAAGACCGGCATTACCGCCGCCCAGGCGCGCGGACTCAAGGTCCACGCCGAGAACGCGCTGCTGTTTCGCACGCTGCTGCTGGTCGGCCGGGCGCTGGGAACGCTGGCGGATGAAGCGATTCGTCCCTCGGGCCTGCTCGAAGCCGAGTTTCGCGTACTGATGCAACTGTACTCGCGCCCTGATGGCGTCGGTCATCCGGGCGAGCTGTGCGCGGGCGCGGCGCATAGTCCTGCCAACATCAGCCGCATCACCGACACCCTGGTGGCGCGCGGACTCATCAGTCGCACGGCCAGCGAACAGGATCGGCGCCGCATGATCCTGCGTCTGACCGCCGAGGGCGAAGCGCTGATCCACCGCTTCGTGCCTTCCGCGTACCAGCGCATCGGCGCGCTGTTCGAATCGCTCAGCGGCGAATCGCGCGCGCAGCTGCTGGCGCAGCTCGATGCGATCGCTGCGGGCTACGACCAGCTGGCGGGCGAAGACGACGCATGCTGAGCGTGCACTCCACGGCGCCTGCGCGCCCCACGCTGAACGCACACGCTGGGCTGATCGCGCGCAGCCTGGCAACACTGTGCGCCGGCTTGCTCGCTGCCTGCGCCGGGTTGCCACCGAAAGCTGCCGCACCCACGCTGCCGCAGGGCGCTCCCCTGCTCGGCGCCGATGCGGCCTATCGAGCCGACGGTACTGCCTGGCCGCAACCCGAATGGTGGCGCGGCTTTGGCGATGACACGCTGAACCAGCTCGTCGCGCGCGCACTGGAGCACTCGCCTGACCTGGCGGCCGCCAGCGCACGCATAGCCGCTGCGCGGGCACAGCTCGAAGGCACGCGGGCCGAGAGTGGCCCGCAGCTTTCCGCCAATGCCAGCGCCGCGGAAACACGCCTCAGCGACAACGGCCTGTTCCCGCCAAAGCTGCTGGGCTTCAACTGGTACAGCCAGTTCGATGTAGGGCTCAACGCGAGCTACAGTTTTGACTGGTGGGGCAAGCATCGCGCGCAAATCGCTGCCGCGGTGGATGCCGCACGCGCGGCCGAGGCCGAGCATGCCAGCGCCGCGCTGGGCATCGCCAGCACCGTGGCGGCCGAATACTACGGCTGGCAGAGCGATGCCGCCCGCCGCGAGCTGGCGCTACAGGATCGCGACGCGGCTGTGCAGCGCGCCCAGATTACCGCCGCGCGCAGCAGCGCGCAGATCGAGCGCAGCGACGACAGCCATAATGCGCAGCTCGCCGTGCTCAGCGCACGTGATCATGTCGATGAGCTCGAGGGCGTATTGCAGCGGCATCGTCTGGCCCTCGCCGCCCTGCTCGCCTGCGCGCCCGCCGAGCTGCCCGCCCTGCAGGCCGCGGCGCTGCCACAGCTGCGCACGGGTTTGCCCGACAATGCCACGCTCGACCTGATTGCGCGACGACCAGAAATCGTCGCCAGCCGCTGGCGCGTGGAAGCCGCCGCGCGGCACCTGGAGCTCGCACGCAGCAACTTCCTGCCTGATGTGAGCCTGCGCGCACTCGTCGGACTCTCGAGCCGCGAGATCGGTCATCTGCTGGATGCCGGCAGCGCGGCGCCGCAGTTCAGCGCGGCACTGCATCTGCCGCTGTTCGATGGCGGCGCGCTGCGCGCGGGCTACGCGCAGGAGCGTGCGCAGCTCGACAGTGCCGTGGCCCTGTATCGCGGCGCGATCGTCAGTGCGGCACATGAAGTCAATGAGCAGCTGGTGCTGCGCGCGCAATGGGAACAGCAGGAACAGTTACGCACCGAGCAGCTGGACGCGGCACAGCAGTTGCGCGCGGCTGCCACACAGCGCGCCGCGGCCGGCCTGAGCGATGCGCGGCCCGCGCTGGAGGCCACGCACACCTGGCTGGGTCTTGGCGAAGCACAGATTCAAAGCCACTACGGCCGGCTATGCGCGGAGTTGGCGCTGATCCGGGCCCTGGGTGGCGGTTATCAGGGTGGCGGTTATCAGATGGATACCAAGCAATGAACGAAGCAGTAGCGAGCAGCCAGTCACCCGCGAGCAGCGATGCCCATGGCGGCAACGGTCAGCGCCGCCGCGTGCTGCTGATCATCGCCACGGTGTTCGCCGTGATCGCCATCGGGTGGCTGATATTGTGGTGGCTGGTGTTCTCGCAACGCGAGACCACCGACGATGCCTACGTGGCGGGCGATCAGATCGGTGTGTCGGCGCAGACCGTGGGCACCGTGGTGGCCGTGCAGGCCGATGACACGCAGCGCGTCGAGAGCGGCCAGGTGCTGGTGAGCCTGGATCCGACCGACAATCTGGTCGCGCTGACGCGGGCCGCGAGCACGCTGTCGCTGACCGTGCGCCAGATCCGCCAGCAGAGCCAGCAGGCCGCGCAGGTCGATGCGCAGGTGGGCAGCCGCCAGCTCGAGTTGCAGCAGGCCGAAGCCGAGCTGGCGCGCCGCCAGCCGCTGCTGGCCACGCAGGCCATAGGCGCCGAGGAACTGCAGCGTGCCAATACGGCCGTCGAAGTGGCGCGGGCTGCGCTGCTGGCGGCCAGCCGCCAGGCACGCGCGGCGCATGCGCCGCTCGAGGGCGCCTCGCTCGACGACGCGCCTGCCGTGCTGGAAGCGCGCGCAGCCTTCGTGCAGGCCTGGATCGCGGCGCGGCGCAGCACGGTGCGCGCACCCAGCAGCGGCTATGTGGCACGGCGCAATGTGCAGGTCGGCCAGCGCGTGGTGCCTGGCCAGACGCTGTTGACGATCATTCCGCTCGACAAACTGTGGATCGACGCCAATTTCAAGGAAGGACAGCTGCGCGCGCTGCGCCTGGGCCAGAACGCGCGCGTCACCGCTGACCTCTATGGCAATGCGGTCACCTTTCATGGTCGCGTGGCGGGCATGTCGGCAGGTACCGGCGCAGCCTTCTCGCTGCTGCCGGCGCAGAACGCCACCGGCAACTGGATCAAGGTCGTGCAACGCGTGCCGGTGCGCATCGTACTGCAGGGCGATGAACTCGCCAGCAATCCGCTGCGCATCGGCCTCTCGACGCATGTGAACGTCGACACCAGCGCGCGCACCGGCGAGGTGCTGGCCAGCACTGCGGCTGCGAAAGCCGTGGCCACCACCGACATCTACGCGGATGACTACCAGGCCGCACAGCGTGCGGCCGACGCGCTCATCCGCGGCGAGCCGCTCATCACGCCGTGAACGCACGCGTCGAGTCGCCAGCGCGCGCACCGCTGGCTGGTTCCGAGCTGGTGATCGCGACCATCGCCATCAGTCTGGCAACCTTCATGGAAGTGCTGGACATGACGATCGTCAACGTCTCGGTGCCGGCGATTTCCGGCACGCTGGGCGTGAGTCCGACCGAAGGCACCTGGACGATCACCACCTACTCGCTGGCCGCGGCCATCATGCAGCCGCTCACTGGCTGGCTGGCGCGGCGCTTCGGCGAAGTACACACCTTCGTGGCCTCGACCCTGCTGTTCGTGATCTTCTCGGCGCTGTGCGGCCTGGCCACGACCATGCCGATGCTGGTGGTCTGCCGGCTGATGCAGGGTGCGGTCTCCGGCTCGATGGCGCCGATGGCGCAGGCGCTGCTGATGAGCAGCTACCGGCCCGAGAAACGCGGCATGGCGATGGGCATCTGGGGCATGGTCGTGTTCATGGCGCCGATCTTCGGCCCGATACTCGGCGGCTGGATCACCGACAATCTTTCCTGGCCGTGGCTGTTCTATATCAACGTACCGGTGGGACTGCTGGCGGCCGCCGCAACCTGGAGCGTACTGCGCAAGCGCGAGACCGCGCGCTCCAAGGTGCCCGTGGATATCACCGGCATCCTGCTGCTGTTCGCCGGCGTCGGCGCGCTGCAATTCATGCTCGACAACGGCAACGAGAAAGACTGGTTCAGTTCCGGGTTGATCGTCACCGTGGCCGTGATCGCCGTGGTCTGCCTGACGCTGCTGATCGCCTGGGAACTGACGGCCAAGCAGCCACTGATCGACCTGCATCTGTTCCAGATCCGCAATTTCACCACGGGCATCGGCACACTGTGCCTCGGGTTCATCAGCTTCATGGGCGCGACCATCCTGTTCCCGCTGTTCCTGCAGACCGCCGCCAACTACACGGCCACCTGGGCGGGCCTGGCCACTTCGCCCGTGGGCATCGTTGCGCTGCTGCTGATGCCACTGGTCGGCGCCACACTGCACAAGATGAATCTGCGCATCGTCTCCAGCATCGGGCTGGCGACCCTCGCTTTCTGCATGTACTGGTACAGCACGCTCAACGCCACTGCCAGTTTCACGCAACTCGCCATGCCGCGCCTGATGCAGGGTATCGGCCTGGCCTTCTTCTTCATGCCACTGCAGCAGATCATGTTCTCGAAGATCGATTCGGCGCACATGGCCTCGGCTGCGGGCCTCGCCAGTTTCCTGCGCAACACCGCCGGCTCGATGGGCACCGCGATCAGCATCTGGTTGTGGAACGCGCGCACCGATTTTCATCACGTGGTGCTGACCCAGCATGTGGTGGCCGGTGCCAACTGGGACAACTGGTCGACACCGCTCGGCGTGCTCGGCGGCGGCAGCGGCAGCGGTGGCGACAGCGCGGCGCTGCGCTACACCGAAGGCATCATCCAGCAGCAGGCCCTGACGCTCGCCACCAGCGATCTGTACCAGCTGTACTCTTTGCTGCTGATCATCTGCATCGGCTTCATCTGGCTTTCACGACCGCCATTCCGTGGCGGCGGCGGTGGCGGCGCGCACTGAAGCCGACGCCCCTGCGCGCCGGCCGTGCGCGGTAGTGTTACGATTCGCGGATGAGAGCGAGCACGCGACGCGGCCGGCGACCGGCCAACCAGAATCTTGTGACACGACTGCTCAGGGCCTGGCGCAACGCGCTGCCGCCAGGTGAGTGGCGCCTGGCGGGCAACGCAAATCTGCGAGCTGCCGCCGCTGCCCAGGTGCAGTTTGCCAGCCAGCGCCGCGCGCGCCAGACACTGGTGCGGGTGCACAGCGACGAACAATCGCAGCTGCCCGGGAACAGCTACTCGGTGGTCGAGCTGATCACCGATGACATGCCCTTCCTGGTCGACACGCTCACCATGACGCTGGCCGAGGCCGGGCATGCGGTGCAGCTGATCGCGCACCCGATCGTGGCCGCACGCCGCAGCAGCAGCGGACGCCTGCTGGGCATGGCAGGCCGTACTGAGCCCGGCAGCAGTGCAAAAGCCGGCGCGCGCGGCGGTGCCAAGGCTGCGCCGCGCCCGACGGTCAATGAGTCATGGCAATACCTGCGTATCTCGCGCGTCGCCGGCGATGAAGAGTGCGCCGCGCTGCAGGCGCGCATCGTCGCGGCACTGCGCGATGTGCGCCGGGCCTGCGAGGACTGGCCGGCGATGCGCCGTGCTGCGCGCGCCTTGCGCGAGCAGCTGGGGCGTCCGATGGGGCGGGAATCTGCTGCGGCACTGGCCGAGGCCCAGGCGCTGCTCGAATACGTCGAGAACGATCACTTCACCTTCCTGGGTTTTGAGCGCAGCAGCGCGCAACATCGCGGCCGCGGCACCCAGTTGCTCGTGGATGCCGGCAGTTCGCTCGGCATCCAGCGCGGCCGGCGCAGCCGCCAGCTGCGCAACCTGGCCGGCGGTCAACGCACACCTGGGCTACTGAAGGTCACCAAGTCCGATCGCCGCTCGAGCGTGCATCGACCGGGTTTCCTCGATTGCATCGTCATCAATCGTTCCGACCGGCGCGGTCGCCTGCTGGATGAATCGCGCTTCTACGGCTTATGGACTTCGAACACCTATCACGCGGATCCGCGCACGGTGCCGCTGCTGCGACTGAAGGTGCAGCAGGTCATCGACAGTTTTCCGTTCCGGCCCGCGAGCCACGATGGCAAGCGCCTGGTCAGCGTTCTCGACAATCTGCCGCGCGATGAGTTGTTCCAGGCCAGCGCCGCCGAACTGCGCCACTGCGCGCGCACGGTGCTGGCGCTGCACGAGCGTCCGCGTGGCGCCTGCCTGGTACTGCGGCGCGACGAGTACCGGCGCTACTGGTCGTGCCTCGTGTACCTGGGTCGCGAGCGGCTCGACAACGAAGCCTTCGCACGCATCGGCCGTCTGCTGCAGCAGGAACTCGGCGGCGATCATGTCGACACCTCATTGGCGGTCGGCGATGCGCCGCTGGCGCAGTTGCATGTAGTGGTGCGCACGCCTGCCCAGGGCATTCAGCGCGTCGACCCGCGCCGACTCGAGCGCCTGCTCAATGAATCGCTGGTCACCTGGCGCGACCGGCTGCGCGCGGCACTGCTGCAGCGCTTCGATGAAGTGCGGGCCGCGACCCTGGAACGGCGTTACTGGCGCAGCTTTCCGCCGGCCTACCAGCAGGACGTGTCACCCGAACTCGCAGTCGAGGACATCAGCGACCTCGAAGACAGCTCGCAGGATGCCGCCCGCGCGCAGTTGCATCTGCGCCGCGCCGTACCGCCGGTGGCCGGCCGGCTGCACCTGAGGCTGCTGCGACATGGTGAACCGCTGCCGATCTCCGATGTGCTGCCGATCCTCGAGAATTTCGGGCTGCGGGTCATTGCCGAGCGGCCCTACCAGCTGCACCTGGCGCATGACGCCAGCGCCTGGCTGCAGGATTTCGAACTGGAGACCCACGGCGCCGCGCCGACTGATCTGCGTCTGCTGGAATCGCAGCTGGCCAGCGGACTGCCGGCAATACTGGCCGGCACACTCGACAATGACGGCTTCCACCGTCTGGTCCTGAGCAGTGCGCTGACGCTGCCGCAGTGCCGGGTGCTGCGCGCCTGCTGCCGCTACCTGCTGCAGACCGGCATCCCCTTCAGCCAGAGCTACATGGAGCGGGCGCTCAACGCCCATCCGCACATCACGCGCGAGATGTGGCAGCTGTTCGATGCGCGCTTCAATCCGGCCCACAACGAGGCCTACGCGCGCCGCTCCGCACGCGCCTGCGAGCGACGCCTGCGCCATGCCATCGGCGAAGTGCGCAATCCCGATGAGGATCGCATCCTGCGCACTTACCTGGCACTGCTGCTGGCCATCACGCGCTGCAACTACTGGTGCGAGGGTGCGCCCGACCGGCCGCTGGCCTTCAAGCTGCTGCCGCGCGAAGTGCCGGGTCTGCCGGAGCCGCGGCCGGCCTTCGAGATCTTCGTGCATGGCACGCGCGTCGAGGGCGTGCACATGCGTCGCGGGCCGATTGCGCGCGGCGGCATCCGCTGGTCCGAGCGACCCGAGGATTTCCGTACCGAGATCCTGGGCCTGATGAAGGCCCAGCATGTGAAGAACACGCTGATCGTGCCGGTGGGCGCCAAGGGCGGCTTCGTCGCACGGCGCCTGCGCGCCAATGCGCCGCCCGATGAACGCGCGCGCGAGGTGCTGGCCTGCTACCAGTCCTTCATCCGCTGCCTGCTCGAGATCAGCGACAACATCGTCGACGGCCGCATCGTGCCGCCCCGACAACTGCGTCGCCAGGATGGCGACGACCCCTACCTGGTGGTGGCGGCCGACAAGGGCACTGCCAGCTATTCCGATGTCGCCAATGCGCTGAGCGCCGAAGCCGGCTTCTGGCTTGGCGACGCCTTCGCCTCGGGCGGCTCGGCCGGGTACGACCACAAGAAGATGGGCATCACCGCGCGCGGTGCCTTCGAATGCGTGAAACGACACTTTCGCGAACTGGGCGTGGATGTGATGCGCACGCCCTTCACCGTGGCCGGCATCGGCGACATGTCGGGCGATGTGTTCGGCAACGGCATGCTGCTCTCGCCGCATATACAGTTGGTGGCGGCCTTCGATCACCGCCACATCTTCATCGACCCGACGCCCGATGCCGCACGCTCGCGCCGCGAGCGCAAGCGCCTGTTTGAATTGCCGCGCTCGAGCTGGGCCGACTACGACCAGCGCGCGCTGTCCGCAGGTGGCGCCGTCCATGAGCGTTCACAGAAGCACCTGCAGTTGAGCGCCCAGGCGCGCAAGCTCCTGGACCTCGGCGGCGAGCGGGTGACGCCCATCGAAGTGATCCGCGCGATCCTGAAGATGCCGGTCGACCTGCTGTGGAATGGCGGCATCGGCACTTACGTCAAGGCGACGGATGAGCGCCATGGCGAGATCGGCGATCGCGCCAACGATGCCGTGCGCATCGACGGCCATGAACTGCGTGCGCGGGTGCTCGGCGAAGGTGGCAACCTGGGCTGCTCGCAGCGCGGACGGGTCGAATACGCGCAGTCGGGCGGCCGCATCAATACCGACTTCATCGACAACTCCGCTGGCGTTAACACCTCCGACATCGAGGTCAACCTCAAGATCATGCTGGCCGGCAATGTCGGCGGACCAGCGCCCGCGGGTGCGCGCCGGCGCGCGCTGCTGGCTTCGGTCACTGATGAAGTGGCCGAGCAGGTGCTGCGCAACAACTACCTGCAGAGCCAGGCCATCAGCCTGCTCGAGCGGCGCAGCGTTGCGGATCTCGCCGATCACCAGCATCTGCTGCGCGCTTTCGAGCGCAGCGGCGAGCTCAATCGCGCGCTCGAGTTCCTGCCCAGCGATCGCGAAATCGACGAGCGCCTGGCGCGCGGCACCGGGCTCACGCGGCCGGAACTCGCGATCCTGCTGGCCTATGGCAAGATCGCGATGAACCACGCGCTCAGCAATGCCGATATCAGCAGCGACGCCTATCTCGGCAGCGAACTGCAGCGCTACTTCCCGCGCCGCTGGCGCGCGCGCTACGCCACGCGCATCGCGCGTCATCGCCTGCGCGCGCAGCTGATCCTCACTGCCACCACCAACAGCATCCTCAATCGCATGGATCCGGGCTTCGCGGTACGCATGTCGGCACAGACCGGTGCCGAAGTCGGCACCGTGGCGCGCGCTTATACCATCGCGCGCGACAGCGCTGGATTGCGCGAGCTGTGGACCGCGATCGAGGCGCTCGACAATCGGATTGCGACCGCAACCCAGTACGATGCGCTGTTGATGACGCGCGACTATGTCGAACAGCTCACGCGACGCTTGTTGCTGGCGCAGGCGGGCGCGGAACTCGGCGATATCGGCGCCGCGGTCAAGCGCCACAGCGGCGCGTTCCAGCAACTGCGTGGCCTGTTGCCCGCACTGCTGCCCGGCATCGCGCACCAGCGGTATCTGGACGAGCAGGCGCAGCACAACGCCAGCGCCCTGCCCCCGGCCTTGTCTGCGTGGCTGGCGGCGCTGCCGGCCTTGCGTGCCACACCCGATCTGGTCGAGATCTCCCGCCAGGCGCGCAAGCCGCTGGCGAGCGTGGCGCGCCAGTATTTCCGCACCGCTGCGGCGCTGGGAATCGACTGGTTGGCCGAGTCCATACGCGCACTGAACACCACTGGCGCCTGGCAGGCAGTGGCGCGCGAGCGCCTGTACACCGCCTGCCTCGATGGCCAGCGGAGCCTGTGCGCACGCGCGCTGCGTGAGCGCGCGGGTGACGGTGAAAAGCTCGCACGCTGGTGCGAGCAGCTGGGCGCGCCGGGCGCGCAGTGGCGGCTGACGTTGCGCGAACTGCGCGCCAGCGCGGCGCCGGATCTCGCGGCCCTGATGGCAGGTGCCGAGGCGCTGCGCAATCTGGCACAGGCCGGCGGCTGAACCAGGGCGCTGATCGATCTCAAGGAGTCATTGTGTCGGGCAAATTACTGCTGGTGCGTCACGGCCAGAGCATCTGGAATCTCGAGAACCTGTTCACCGGCTGGACCGACGTCGATCTGTCGCCGGCCGGCGTGGAGGAAGCCCGGCAGGCGGGCCAGGAAATCGCCCGCGCCGGGCTGGTGCCCGACCTCGTGTTCACCTCGGTGCTGACGCGCGCGATCCGCACCCAATGGCTGATCCTCGAGGAACTGAAATTGCTGTGGCTGCCAGTCGAGCGCCACTGGCGCCTGAACGAGCGCCACTACGGCGCGCTGCAGGGCCTCAACAAGGCCGAGACCGTAGCCCAACATGGTGAGGCGCAGGTGAAGATCTGGCGCCGCAGTTACGACATTCCGCCGCCGCCACTGGCTGCCGACGATCCACGCCATCCGCGCTTCGACCGCCGCTACGCCGATGTGCCGGTGGCCGACTTGCCGGCAACCGAATCACTCAAGAGCACGCTCGATCGGGTACTGCCCTATTGGCAGGAGCGGATTGCGCCGGCACTGCGCAGTGGTCGCAACGTGATGATCGTCGCGCACGGCAACAGCCTGCGGGCGCTGGTGAAGATGCTCGATGGCCTCTCCGAGAGCGCCATCATCGACCTTAATATTCCCACGGGCATTCCGCTGCTTTATGAACTCGATGCCGCGTTGCAGCCCACGGCGAGCCGCTACCTGGGCGATGCGTCAGCCATCGCCGCGGCCGCCGAAGCCGTGCGTCGTCAGACCGAAGCACGCGCCAAGGCCTGATCCTGGGCGTGATGCGGCCGGAACAGTCGCCAGCGCTCGGCCCACAGCGCGAACAGCAGCGCCACCAGACCAGTGCACAACGCACCTGCCGCCACGGGCATGGTGGTGCCATGAAAGTACCGGCCGATCGCCGCACCCACCAGCGCTGCACCGACGGTCGAGATGAAGCCCTGCAAAGCAGCGCCGATGCCCGCGACCGCACCCACCGGCTCCATGGCCATGGCGCCGAAGTTGGCGACCGCGAGGCTGAAGGCGCCCATGGTCAGCGCCTGCAGCAGCACGAAGGTCCACAGCCGTTCATAGCCCAGATGCACGATCAGTACATGCAGCGCGCTCACGCCGATGAACGCGAGCAGCGCGGTGTGCGAGACGTGGCGCATGCCGATGCGCTCGACGATGTGCGCGTTGAACCAGGAGGCGCAGCCCATGAAGATCGCGCACAGCGCAAACATCGAAGGCATCCAGCTGGCGCGCTGGAAAACCTCTGCGAAGATCTGCTGCACCATGGCCACGTAGGCCAGCAGCGAGCCGAACATCACCATCATGGCGAGCGTGTAGCACAGTGAGGTGCGATCGCCGAGCACGATACGCAGTGCGCCGCCGATGTGCCGCGCGCTGAGCGTGAGCCGGAATTCCGGATGCAGCGTCTCGCGCAGCCGCCACCAGGCCCACAGCCAGACCAGCGCGCCGAATACGGCGAACACCGCGAAGATCGCCCGCCAGGGCGCGAACAGCAGGATCAGCTGGCCGACGCTGGGCGCGATGATCGGCACGATCAGGAACACCACGAAGGTCAGCGACATCACCCGGGCCATCGGCCGCCCCGAATACAGATCGCGGATCACCGAGCGCGCCACCACCATGCTGGCGGCGGCCATGCCGTGCAGCAGGCGCCAGAGCAGCAGGCTCGTGAAACTGCTGCTGAGTGCGCACAGCAGCGCCGCGAGCACGTACAGGGCCAGCCCGGTCAGCAGGATGTTGCGCCGTCCGTAACGGTCGGCGAGCAGGCCCCACACGAGCTGGCCGCTGCCGAGGCCGGCCAGGTAGGCCGTGATGATCCACTGCGCGTGATTGGGGTTGCTGACACCGAGCTCGCGACCGATCGATGCCAGCGCAGGCAGCATGGCATCGACTGCCAGCGCCTGCGTCGACATCAGCGCCGCGACCAGCACGACGAACTCGCGAAAGCCGGGTGCGCTCCTCAAGCTAGCTGCGCTTCAGCGCTTCGCGCGAGATGCCTGCGGTGACCCAGCCGTCATAGCGGCCGCCATGCTGAGCGGCCAGCGCACCGAAACTGCGCGTCAGGCCCTGCATGTCGGGCACCGATACCCGGATCTTCTTGCGCGCATGCAGCGTGTAGCTGGTACCGCGATCGGGCTCGAGCTGTCGATAGTCGACCGCGTAGGCTTCCAGCTGCAACGCCGCCGATACCTTTTCACAGGCCGGCGCATCCGGCAGGTCGAAGAAGAAATCGACTTCGTAAGGACTGAATGGATCACCGCCCTGGGCGCGCAGGTTCTTGACCAGGCGCTCGTCCCAGTCGTCTTGCTGGGAATCGCGCACCTTGCGCACGATCATGACGATGCGATAGGCGGCGATCGCTCCCGCCAGCACCAGCAGCACGTTCATGACCGACATGGAAGCTCCTGGCCTATGCGCCGCGGCTACTCTTCGGGCGCGATCGTCACGCGCAGGCCGTCGAGTGCGGCGCTCAGCTGTACCTGGCAGGAAAGGCGCGAATTGGGTTTGTAGGAGACCAGGTCCTTGAGCATGTCGGTCTCATCGGACATCGGCGCCGGCAGCTTCGCCTGCCAGGCCTCGTCCACGTACACATGGCAGGTGGCGCAGGAGCACATGCCGCCGCAGATGGCCGTGACGCCATCGTCCATGTCGCGCAGCGGCTCCATCAGCACGCCGCTCACCGGCGCGTTGACTTCCTGTTCCACTCCATCTCTGTTGACGACACGCAGCACGGGCATGGACGACTCCTGGGACATGCGGGAAAAAGCGCGCTAGTTTGCCGAGCGGCGCGCCCGGACGCCAGCCCTGCAGCGCAATCGGCCTCAGGATGGCGCGTCGCAGCGCTCACCGCGCGCCAGGTGCCAGGCCCAGGTCAGTGCCCGGTACACAAACGCGGCCGCCGGCAGCCGCCGGGCGGCAGCCGGACCCAGACCCGCGGCGGACAGCAGGCGCTGCTGCAGGGTCGATGACAGGGGCAAGTGGGCCACGATGCAGGCCACATCGTAGATCGGGTCGGCGAGCTGCGCGTATTCCCAGTCCAGCAGCCAGAGGCGCGAATTTTCCAGCACATTGCCGTAGGGCAGGTCGCCGTGCACGATCACTGGCGTCGCGGCGGCCGCCTCGATCTCGGCCAGTGCACGCCGCAGTTGCAGCAGTACCGGCTCGCTCCCGCCTGGCAGCCTGCAGTCACCACCGACTTGCTGCGGAACACCTTGCCGCAGATAGCTCATGGTCAGGGCATAGGGATCGAAGCGAGCCTCCAGGGCTGCCGGCGGCGCCAGCCCGTGCAGCAGTTGCAGTCGCTCACCCAGGCGCTGCAACGCCGCCGGATCCTGGAAATCCGCATCGTTCCAGGTACGGCCCTGCAGGTACTTGCACACCAGCAGCTGCGCCGCGGGCACTGCGCACACGATTGGCGGTGCCAACCCGGCGGCGGCGGCGGCCGCATGCAACAGCAGCTCTCGATTGCGGGCCACCCCCGGTCGCAGCGCCGCCGGGCCATCAAGGCGCAGCGTGTACTGACCAACGCTCGTGTCGACGCGCCAGGTTTCGTTGATATGCCCACCAGCCAGGCGTTGCAGCAGTAGCGGAGCGGCGCCCTGCTCGAGACCAGGCACCAGCGCCAGGGCCGTGGCCAGCGGCATCATGGCTGCTGTGCCTGCAGGCGCCGGCGCCACTCGCGGAATCCGAAGCAGGCAATGATCATGTAGCTCGCGAACAGACCGGCGGTGAAGGGATAGCCTTGCTGGGCGAACAGGAACACCATCACGGAATCGGCGCTGATCCAGTACCACCAGTTCTCCAGCACTGAACGCGTGACCATCCAGGTGGCGACCAGGCTCGTCCAGGTCGTCAATGAATCGAGCAGCGGCCAGGCCGCGTGCGTCTCGCTGGCCAGCAAGCGCGCGCTGAGTGCGCTGGCAATGCCGATCAGGCATAGCGCCACGGCGTGTTGCCGCCAGCGCCAGCGAAAAATGCGGCCACCCTGCTCGCTGGCATTGCGCGTCCAGCTCCACCAGCCGAACACCGCCATCACGACGTAGTAGCCCTGCAGCGCGGACTGCATCGGCAGGTGTGCCTTGGCCGAGAGGTAGACATAGATCGTCGAGCTGATGGCGCCGGCCACCCAGCCCCAGCGGTTGCGCCGCATGATCAGCAGGATGTAGGCAATACCCGTGACCACGGCCACGGCCTCCAAAGGCGAGAGGCTGCGCAGCGCGTCCTGCAGTTGCGTGAGCAGCGTCATTCAATCATCTGCAGCGACATACGACACGGTCAGGCCCAGCTGCCGCGGATCACCATTTTGCAGGTAGAGCTTCACCGGAAAATCCGGCGGCTCGTCACCAAAGTAAAAGCCATGCACGGCGTAGTGGCGATCGAACAGGTTACGCGCCCAGAGGCTGGCGCTCCACGCCCCGCGCCGCAGGCCGACGCGCAGGTTGCACAGCACTCGCGCGGCGGCCTGCTGGTCATGGCTGGTGCTGAAGTAGAAGCGATCCTGGGCACTGAGATCAAAGCGCGCGAACGGCCCTCGCGGCGACTGCCAATTGGCGGCCAGCGCGAACTGGTACCCGGGCGCAAAGGCCTGCGCCCTGCCCTGCGCCGCTGAATCCGGCAACTCGAAGGCCAGGTAGCGCGTGTGTTGCAGCGCCAGCGAAGCATCGAACTGCCAGTGCGGCAGCGCTCGCCAGTGCAATGCGGATTCCAGTCCGTAGTTCTCGCCACGCGCCGCGTTGGCGGTGAAGAACACATAGGTAAGTGGGTTGTCGGGCGTGAGCTGGCGCGAGTTGTAGACCTGCATGTGTTCGCGCCGCATCGCATAGAGATCGGCCTGATAGTCGAGTGCGCGCGAGGCCAGCTCACCGTGCATGCCCAGTTCGAGATTCCACAGCAGTTCAGCACGGAACTGCCGCAAGGCCGGATCCACCTGGTCGCCGATGTTGTAGCCGCCCGCCTTGTAGCCGCGCGCCAGCGTTGCATAGAGCTGCCGCTGCGCATCGAGTCGATGCGAAAAGGACAGATTGCCACCCAGCATGCGATCGCGCGAATGCGGGAACGGCACATCCGAAGTATCGGCATAGGCGGAACTGCGCTGCTCGGCGCGCAAGCCGAGCTGCCAGCGATCGCGCGGATTGCGCTGCCATTCCAGCGAACCGTACAGCGCCTGGTTGGTCGCGTTGTAGTCGCTGTACAGCAGGCTCGAGCCCGCGCCGTAGTACTGGTCGTTCCAGCCGTCGAACTGCTGGTCGCTCTCGCGCAGGCGCGCGAGATACCCACCGATCACGGCACGCAGCGTGCCGAAGGGGAGCTGCGCGGGCTTGGCCAGGTAGCGCAGGTCCTGGGTCAGGTTGCGGCGCGCGCGCAGATGCTGCTCGAAATAGTCATAGGGCGCGCTGGCGCCCCAGTAGCTGTCGTTGCCCCAGTCGCCATCGAAGGAATAGTCGCTGCGCGAATCAGAACCGCTGGTGATCGACAGCCACTCGCCGTGCTCGCCCTGGTAGTGCAGACGCAGCGCAGCGCCGCTCGAGCGTTGCGCATCGCGGCCCGGCTGGTTCGAGCGCGTCACCCGGGTGTTGTCCACCGACCAGGCGTCGTAGCCGTTGTCGAGGTTGACATACAGCAAGGCCAGCGTGGCATCGAGTGCGGCCGTGGGTCGCCAGTGCAATTTGCCACGCACCGTGCCTTCGTCATAGCCGTTGGTGTCATCGCGCCCGAGATAGATGTTGCGGCGGAAGCCGTCGCTGCGATACTGCTGCGCGGCGATGCGCCAACCCGCCGTGCCATCGGCACGTCCATCGCCGATCGCCACCGCAGCAGAGCGCGTGGCGTAGTCGCCCAGCGTAGCCTCGCCCCTGAGATCGAAGCCGGTGCCTGGATCGCGGCTGCGCAGGTCGATCAGGCCAGCGAGCGCGTTGGCGCCATACACCGTGCCCGCCGGGCCACGCGTGACTTCGACCCGCGCCAGATCGAACAGCGTTGCTGGCATGCCCACGCCCGAGAAGTCGATGTCATCGATCAGGAAACCTACCGAAGGATTGGGGGCGCCCTGGTACTGCTCGGTCTCGCCCACGCCGCGCAGCTGGAAGAAGCGTGGTCGCGAAGTGCCGGAGGCGTAACTCAGGCCGGGGACGAGTGTCAGCACATCCTGCAGGTGCTGTACACCGGCAGCGCGCAGCGTGTCGCCATCCACGATGCTGACGCTGGCCGGCAATTCGCCCAGTGGCGTGGCACGCAGGTTGGCGCTGATGACTATTTCATCCAGCGAGCTGTCGGCCGCCGGCACAGGCTGGCCAACAACGCAGGCCACGGCCAGCGCGGCCCATGTGATTGTGGAACTGGACATCGACCTGCTCCCTACGCCGGTACTAACCGGATCAGGTTCAACGGGTTTGCCGGCTGCTCCGGCATCTCAGGCTCGGTATTCGAGCCACCCCAAGGTTTGCGCTGCGAACTATCCCCGTGTCGGCAGCGCTTTGCAACTGCGTTAAGATGGCTTGCCGGCGCGGGCGGAGCGTTCGGGTTCTCGCAGGCGCCCAGGCATCATCATCAGGGGATAACATGTCGGCCATCATTGCGCTGCGCGGCGTATCCAAGCACTACCGTCGTGGCAACGAAGACCTGGCGGTGCTCAGCGACTTCGACCTTGATATCGAAGAGCGCGATTTCGTGGCCATCATGGGGCCTTCGGGTTCTGGCAAGACCACGCTGCTCAATCTCATCGGCGGCCTCGACACGCCCAGCAGCGGCCAGATCGTGGTTGCCGGCAAGCGCCTCGACGAACTCTCGGGCTCGGCGCTGGCAGGCTGGCGCGCACGCAACGTGGGGTTCATCTTCCAGTTCTACAATCTGATGCCGGCCCTTACGGCCGAGCGCAATGTGGAACTACCGCTGCTGCTGACCTCGCTCTCGACCGCCGATCGTCGACGGCGCGTGGCTGCGGCGCTGGAACTCGTGGGCCTGGCCGATCGCGCCCGTCACAAGCCAGGCGAACTCTCGGGCGGCCAGCAGCAGCGCGTGGCGATCGCGCGCGCCGTGATCGCCGACCCCACCCTGCTGGTATGCGATGAGCCGACCGGTGATCTCGATCGCCACACCGCCGAGGAAATCCTCGGCCTGCTGCAGGCACTCAATCGCGACCAGGGCAAGACCATCATCATGGTCACGCACGATCCCAAGGCGGCCAGCTACGCCAGCCACCAGCTCCAGGTCGACAAGGGTCGACTGGTGCGCGTGGACGCCGCCAGTGGCTGAGGCCAGCGCACCTTGCCAGCAGACATCCCATGACTGATCGCGACAAACTGCTCGAGGAACTGCGCATCGATCGCTCCGCGCCGGAACCCGCGGGTTCGGCGCGTACGCTCGTGATCTCGATCGCCGTGCTGCTTGCGCTGCTGCTGGCCGGCGGTCTCTATTACTGGCACCAACGCTCGGTGGCCGCCGAGCGTGCCGCACAGGCGGCGGCGGCTGAGGCGGCGGCCGCTGCTGCGGCCGACACTCACCGCGGCGGCGGCGGCACCTCCGCACTGCTCGATGCCACGGGCTTTGTAGTCGCGCGTCGCCAGGCCACCGTCTCGGCCACCGTGGGTGGGCGCGTCACTGAAGTGCTGATCGATGAAGGCAGTCGCGTGAGCGCCGGGCAGGTGATCGCGCGTCTGGATGACCAGCCCTATCGACTCGCGCTGGACCAGATCAGCGCGCAGGCGGCCGCGAGCCATGCGCAGCTGCAAGCCGCGCAGACCGCCTTCGACAATGCGCAGCCGATCTACGAGCGCAACCAGAAGCAGCGCGCCGCCGGATTCCTCAGCGCCCAGGATTTCGACAATGCCCATGCGGCCTTCGACGCGACGCGCAGCGCGCTCGCTGTGCAACAGCGCGCGGTCGCGGTGAGCGATGCGGCGGTGGCATCGGCGCGCCGCAACCTTACCGACACGGTGATACGTGCGCCCTTCACCGGCGTGGTCACATACAAGGGCGCGCAGCCGGGCGAAATCGTCTCGCCGGCGGCGGCCGGCGGTGGCTACACGCGCACCGGCATCGGCACCATCGTCGATATGGATTCGCTCGAAGTCGAGGTCGACGTCAGCGAGAACTTCATCACGCGCGTACATCCGGGGCAGCCAGCGACGATCCGCCTCAATGCCTATCCCGATTGGACAATTCCGGCGAGCGTGATCGCGGTCATTCCCACAGCCGATCGTTCCAAGGCGACCGTGAAGGTGCGCGTAGGGTTCAAGACCCGCGATCCGCGCATACTGCCGGAGATGGGCGCACGTGTAGCCTTCGAGGCGGGCAGCCCATGAGCCGGGTGCGCGTATTCCAGGTCGATGCCTTCACGCACCAGCCCTTCAGCGGCAATCCGGCCGGTGTGGTGCTCGATGCCGAGCAGCTCGATGCGCGCCAGATGCAACTGATCGCGCGTGAGCTGGGCAACGGCGACACCGCCTTCGTGCTGCCGGCCGACGGCCCCGATCACGACTTGCGGGTGCGCTTTTTCACGCCGCGCAGCGAAGTGGGTTTCGTGGGTCATGCCACCGTGGCAGCCCATGCCGTACTCGCGGACCTGGGCCTCGGCACTCGTCGCCTGCAGAAGCAGCGTACGGGCATCGTGACGATCGATCGCATCGAGAGCACGCGGGGCCCGCACTTTTCATTCACGCAACCAGCCCCGAAGTTGCAAGGGCCGATCAGCCCGGAAATGTGCGCGGCGCTGCTGCAGGCCCTGGGTCTTGCTGCCGCCGATCTCGACCAGCGCTGCCCGGCAACGCTGGCGGGTGAACACAGCACCCGCAACCTGATTGCAGTACGCGATGGCTCGGTATTGGCCGGATTGAAGCCAGACCTTGCCCGACTCACGGCTCTCAGCGCCGCAGGTGGAGCACCCGGCACTTTTGTATACACGCTGCGACCCGTGCGCCCGGATTGCGATACCGAAGCGCGCATGTTCTGCCCGGCGCTGGGCATCCCGGAAGATCCGGTGAGCGGCAATGCCCACGCGATGCTGGCAGCGCTGCTGTGCCAGCTGAACCTGCTCCCCGGCGGCGCGCAACGCGCCCGCTTTCGTGCCCGCCAGGGTCACCACATGGATCGCGCCGGCGAACTCGAGGTCGGCGTGAATTTCCAGGATGCCGTGCTGGCATCGGTCAGCGTCAGCGGCGCGGCCGTGGTGGTGTTTGCGACCAGCATTGCGGTCACGGAGCTGGCGGCATGAGCGTGCTGAAGTACCTGCCCCTGCTGCGCGCCAATCTCTGGCGCCGGCGCATCCGCACCCTGCTCACTTTCGCCTCGGTGGCCACGGCCTTCCTGCTGTTCGGGCTGCTGATGGCGCTGCGGCACGCGATCACCGGCGGCGTCGAACTCACGGGCGCCGACCGACTGATCACCATGCACAAGGTGTCGTTCATCATGTCGCTGCCGCGCAGCTATGTGCAGCGCGTGGCCGCGGTTGAAGGCGTGCGCTCGGTGACCTCCGCCAACTGGTTCGGTGGCTACTTCCGCGACGAGCGCGCCACGATCGTTGCGCAGGTAGCCGACGCCAGTACCTTGTTCGAGGTCTACCCCGAACTCGACTTGCCGGCAGCCCAGCGCGCCGCCTGGCTGGCCGACGGCGCCGGCATGATCGTCGGCCAGGCGCTGGCCAACGCCAACAAGTGGAAGCTCGGCGATGTGATTCCGCTGCGTTCGAACATCTATCGCAAGCAAGATGGCAGCAACGTCTGGGACCTGCGCATCGATGGCATCTACGGCAACACTGCCAGTGGCGACACCAACGCCCTGTTTTTTCACTACCAGTATTTCAACGAATCAGTCTCCTTCGGCCGCGACCGCGCCGGGTGGCTGGTGCTGCGGGTCAAGGATCCGGCGCAGTCCCCGGCCGTGGCCCGGCGCATCGATGCGCTGTTCGCGAACTCTGATGCCGAGACCAAGACTTCGAGCGAGCGCGCTTTTGCGCAGAGCTTCATCAATCAGGTCGGCAACATCGGCGCCATCATCGCGATCGTGGTGGGCGCCGTGTTCTTCACGATGTTGCTGGTGACGGCCAATACCATGGGACAGTCGATCCGCGAGCGCACGCCGGAACTGGCGGTGATGAAGACGCTGGGCTTTCGCAGCGGGCAGATCATGGCGCTGGTGCTGGGCGAATCGCTGCTGCTCACGCTGCTGGGCAGCGTAGTTCGGCATGCTGCTGGCGCGCGCCTTCGCGGCCGGCGCGCACCGGGCGTTGCAGCAATACCTGCCCTTGCTTGGCGTGCCGCCGGGCGCGTGGCTGGCGGCGCTGGCGATCGCCGGCGGACTGGGCCTGCTGGCTGGCGCGCTGCCGGCCTGGAACGCCTGGCGGCTGCGCATCACCGACGCCCTGCGCCAGGGAGGCTGAGCGCATGAACCTCAACAGTCTGCGACAACTCGGCGCCATCACGATGATGAACCTGCGCAACGTGCCCAGCCGCCTGGTCCACCTCCCTGGTGGCCGCAATCGGCGTGGCGGGCGTGGTTACGATCCTGGTCGGTGTACTTGTCGATGAGCGAGGGTTTCCGATCGGTACTGCAGTACGCCGGCCACGATGATGTCGCGATCGTGCTGCGCGGCGGCTCGAACGACGAGATGGCCAGCGGCTTGTCGCTCGAGCAGACCCGACTGATCGCCGATGCGCCGCAGGTCGTGCGCTGCGGCCGACGGCCCGCTGGCTTCGCCCGGAGTTCTACGTCATCGTCGATGTGCCGATGCGTCACCACCGGCACCGCAGCCAACGTGCCACTGCGCGGCGTGGGCCCGCACGCAGCCGGCGTTGCGCCAGGATTTCCGCATGCTTGAGCGGACGCATGTTCGCGCCCGGCAAGTTCGAAGTGATCGTCGGCCAGAGCGCCGCGCGCCAGTTTCGCGGCCTCAGCACTGGCGCCACCGTGCACTGGGGCAGCACCGACTGGTACGTGGCCGGCATCTTTGCCGATCGCGGCAGCGTCGCGCAGGGCGAAGTGTGGACCGACGCCACGGTACTGCAGAATGCCTACAACCGGGGCACCAGCTACCAGTCGGTGCGCGTGCAGCTGCGCGCCGCAGCCGAGCTCGCGCCCTACGCGGCGCTGCTGAAGGCCGACCCACGCCTCACGGTGCGGGTCATATCCGAGCGCGACTTCTACCAGGAGCAGTCGCGCATCATCACCACGATGATCGAGACCTTCGGCTACTAGTCATCGCGACGCTGATGGGCCTGGGCGCCATCTTTGCCGCACTCAACACCATGTATTCGACGGTGGCGACGCGCACGCGCGAAATCGCCACGCTGCGTGCCGTCGGCTTCGGCGCAGCACCCGTGGTTACTTCGGTGCTGACCGAAGCGATGCTACTGGGGCTGGCCGGCGGCATTGCTCGGCTGCCTCGCCGCCTGGCTGGGGTTCAATGGCATCGAGACCTCGACGATGAACTGGGCCAGCTTCAGCCAGATCACCTTTGCCTTCAAGGTCACACCGGCGCTGATGATCCGCGGCCTGTGCTACGGCCTGATATTGGCCCTGATCGGTGGCTTGTTGCCGGCGATACGCGCGGCGCGCCAGAGCGTGGTGGCGGGCCTGCGCGCCCACTGACCGCGGCATGCGCGCCGCGGCGCACGCTCAGTGGTTGGGCACCAGGTCACTGATGTTCTGGTGCGTACCGGAAGGCGACTCGCGCAACGCGCGAAATACCATGTTGGGCAGCCGTGTCTCGTCGCCGCTGCCGCCGGCCGATCGCTGATCGATCAGCAGTATTGCCAGCTGCTGGCGTGGCGCCATCCACAGGCGCGTCTGTCCCAGCCCGCGCACGAACACCACATCGTGAGCGATGTAGGGTTCCGCACCCCGAGCGCTGCCGGCCAACCAGAGCCCGAACCCACGACCCGGATCGCTGCTGAGCGGCTGCTGCAGGCGCAGTGCCCAACCCGCAGGCAATACCTGCGTCCCTTCGAAGCGGCCGTCTGCCATCAGCAGCTCAGCCAGCCGCAACCAGTCCACCACACGCGCCTGCAGGCAGCAGCCGGCAGGCGCGGGCGCGTTTGCCGATGGCAACAGTATCTGCGCCGTGGCTGCATTCAGCGGTTGCCAGAGTTGGCGTGACAGGAATTTCGGGTAGCTCATGTGGCTGGCCGCGGCGATCGCGGTGGCCAGGGCGTCGCTCGTGGCCGCGCCCTGCGGTTCAGGCATGCCATAGTCGCGCACGGCCGCACCGGCCGCGAGTACTGCCAGCAGTTCGGCCATCGCACCACCATCAATGCGGCTGTTCGCGTCGGTACCCGCCCCGTATTCCTCGATGACCAGATGCGTGTGGTGCGTGACCAGCAGCGCCTGCGCGCCGCTGCGGTGCGCATAGTCCACGAGCTGGCGCACACCCTCGCGATCGAAGCCTTCCGCTTCGATCGTGGCGCGCGCCAGTCCACCGCCATCGCCACCGGGCACGGACACACTGGGTGGTGGCGATTGCGTGCCAAGGCGCCAGTAGCCGATGCTGAGCGCGCCGAGCAGTGCAATCAGCGCCCATGCCAGCCACCGCCAGCGTGGATTCTTTTTCAATTGCTGTGCAGTCACCCTCGGCTCCGTTGCGGCGCGGTTCGCGCAGGACCGCGATATCGTACTACGCCACCGGCCAGCTCGATTTCCTGCGTGGTCGCCCGTGGCCAGTCATCGCGATGATGCGTCGCCATCACGATTGCGAGCTTGCGCAACGCAGGGCTATCGATGAGGGTACGCAATGCCGCGCGGGTCGCAGCGTCGAGACCGGTATAGGGTTCATCCAGCAACAGGATTCGCGGGCCGTGTGCCAATGCCCGCGCAAACAGCACGCGCCGCGCCTGACCATACGACAGGCTGCCGAATTCCCGGCGCGCGAGCGCCGCAGCGCCGACCAGTCGCAGTGCGCGCACTGCACGCCGGCGCTCCGCCGCGGTGCTTGCGGTATCCAGCCCGAAGCTGCCGCGCAGACCCGCCACCACCGTCTGCAGGGCGCTCTGCTGGCGCGGCAACGCGAGCTGCAATTCCGGCGAAACACGCCCCAGCGTACGCTGGAATTCGTATAGCGGAGTACCCGGGGGCGCATCGAGTCGCCAGAGCTGGGCCCCGGCCGCCACCGGAACTTCACCATGCAGCGCGCCCAGCAGTGTGGATTTGCCACTGCCATTGGCCCCATGCACGACGATGCGCTCAGCGCTGCTGATCTCGAGCGACAGGCCGCGCAGCACTCTGCGACCCTCGCGCCACAGCGTTGCCGCGCGCAGGCGCAGCAGCGCGGTGCTCGCGTGCCGCGTTGCTGCCACCCGGTGCGACACTGAGGGCTGCGAACGCTGCATCCGTACGCGCGCCTTCGGCAAGGGCCACGGGAGCGGACGCACCCTGCCCTCCTGCAGCAGCGCACGATGAGTGATGCCAGCCGGCGCTTCCTCGAGCCGATGGGTCGCGTAGACGATGGGCAAGGGCGTTGCCTGCAGGCGGCGCAGTATCCGCAGGAAGCGCAGACGATTGCGTGTGTCCAGTCCGTTGAGCGGCTCATCGAGCAGCAACAGACGGGGTTGCCACGCCAGCGCGCGCGCCAGCAACACCAGGCGCCGCTCACCGTAGGACAAAGTGAGGAAGCGACGTCGCGCGAACGCGAGCAGCCCGAGGCTGCGCAGCAGGGACAGCAGCTGTGTCCGCATGGCCCTGGAGGGCGGCGCCAGCGGTATGTCGGTGCGCTGCCTGCCGGTGGCGATCACGCTCAGCACGCGATGATTCCAGTGATAGTGCTCGTAGCGATCCTGGCGCTCGGCGCCCAGGTAGGCGATGTGTTCCCGCACCAGCCAGGGCTCGCTGTACTCTTCGGCATTGATGCGATAGACACGCTGCACTTTGCGACTGGGCTGCGGCCACACATCACCCGCAATGAGCTTCAGCAGCTGCGTCTTGCCCGCGCCATTTTCACCCTGCAGCAACCAACGCTGACCCGGGGCCAAACGCCAATTCAGATCGCGCAGCACACGGCGACCGCCGCGCCACAGCGAGACGTGCTTGAGTTCCACTTCGAGAAACGCGGCGGCGTTGGAAAGCGCGGCGGCATTGCGCGGTCTGGATTTTGTCACGCGTCGGCGCTTGGCGACATTGCGGTCGATGGGCATTGCACTCCTGCGGTGATACGGTAGATTGCGCAGCCTGGGTTATCAAGGAGCGCGGAAACATGAAATACAGCACTTTGCCACGTTACCAGGCACTGCCATACATTGGCGCCGTCTGCGCGCTCGCGATCGCCATGGCCGGCTGCTCACAGTCGCCGCCAGCTACGAATGCGTCGGCACCTGGAGCGGCGCCCGCCGCTGAAGCCGCTGCAGCGCCGCCCGCTGCGCCGCTTGCTGCTGAAGCACCCGCTGCTGTCGAACCCGCAGCACCCACGCCGAAACCTGCTGCACGCAAGAGCACCGCTGCCAAGCCCAGTCAGCGCCACGCCGCGGCGTCTTCGCCAGGCAACATCACCGCGAACAATACCTATTCTGAACCCACTGCCGCACCAGCGCGCCAGCCCATCACGGTCTGCACGAGCTGCGGTGTCATCACTGCAATCACGCCGGTGAAGACTGAAGGCAAGGGCACGGCGATCGGCGTGGTCGCCGGCGGCCTGGCGGGGCTGATCGTCGGCAACCAGATCGGCGGTGGCAATGGCAAGACCATCGCCAAGGTGGCCGGCGCGGCTGGCGGTGCGTATGTCGGCAACAAGATCGAGAAGAAGGTGCGCGCCGAGACGAGCTACGAGGTGAAGATCAGGCTGGATGACGGCAGCGAGACCACCGTGACGCAGGAGCAAAGAGCCCAAGTTCGCCGTGGGCGATGCCGTCCGGGTTGTCGACGGCGCCGTGGTGGCCAAATAGCCTCAGCGGTCGTAGCGCATCCGCAGCTGCAGTTCGCGCCGCTGATAGTCGATGATCAGCGTGTCGAGCAGGCCGATCGCATCCATGCCGATCAGCAGCGCGGGCTCGTCGGTGAGCTGCCAGTGCTTGAAGATATTCATGTCGGCAAAGGTCATGTGATCGCTGCGGATCTCCAGCTTGCCAAAGGTGATCGGTGGCGCGCGGTAACCCTCGCCTTGCTGCACGTCCTTGGTGACGCCTTCAATCTCATCGACCGTGGGATTGCGCGCCGCGCGGCGCGAGATGGCGCGCTTGAGGGCAAGATTTGCCACGGTGGCCTGCCCGCCGGTGTCGATGATCGCCTTGCAACGAATGTCGCCCACCTGCGCGTCGACCACCAGCAGCCGGCCGCGCTCGAACTTGAAGGGGATGACTTCAAAGCCGTAGGACGCGACCTGGTTGTGAGAGCGCGCAATGATGATCAGGTCGTGGCGAAAGTCGATGAACACGCGCCTGCCGAGCAGCCCCTCGGTACCGAGGATGCCTTCGGCTCCGCCGAGCGCATCGGGCAGTATCGGCAGCCGGGAAGTTTTCACCAGCACGTCGCCGACCAGGATCGAGTCGACATGAATCGTCGACACCGGCGTCGAGCCGGTCACGCCGTGCAGCATCAGGCGCGAAGAAGCGTCAGGCGTCAGATGCAAGGCATCGGCCACGCTGGCGATCACACCCGAACGGTTGGCGCCGGTATCGAGCACCATCCTGAACGGGCCCTTGTTGTTGATGTAAACCGGCGCCCAGATGCGGCCAATGCGATCGCGACGCGTCGGCGCCACGTAGCGCGGCTCGGGCGCCTGCACGATGATCTCTTCGAGCTGCTGTTCGGGCACCTGCGCGGGCACCTGATCGGGCGCCTGCGCAGGTGGCTGCGCGTCCGTGCTGCTGGCCTGTTCATCGGCGGCCAAGGCCGTCGGCGCCCGCACAACGCAGGCCACTGCACCCAGCAGCACGGCAATTCCGAGCTTGATCAGAATGCGACAACTACCACTGGGGCTGCTGGTCATGTTGGGCGGGCTCACGCGGTTATTCGATGTCGCCAATGCCTGGTGCACCCGATTATAGGCAACGTGGCGCAGCGTTGCCGACATTATGCTGCCAGGCTGGCGCTGTTGCTGGCCGCGTTGACCGCGCACACCGCTATTGCCGCTGACGGCGTTCATGAAACCGGCATGGACATGGCCAGCAGCGGCAGGCTCGGCGACTACAGCATGATGCGCGATGCCTCCGGCACCTCCTGGCAGCCCGACAGTGCACCGATGGGGGGAATCCACGGGCAACTGGGCGACTGGTCCACGATGCTGCATGGCTACGTGTACGCGATCAGGGACCACCAGGGCGGACCGCGCGGCGCACAGCTGGATTTCAGCGAGAGCATGCTGATGCTGATGGCCCAGCGCAATGCCGGCGCTGCACGCGTGGCACTCAGGGCCATGCTGTCACTGGACCCATTGATGGGCAAGCGCGGCTATCCGCTGCTGTTGCAGACTGGCGAGAGCGCCGATGGCATCACACCGCTGATCGATCGCCAGCATCCGCACGACCTGTTCATGGAGCTGGCGGCGAGTGTCAGCCTGCCACTGGGAGAGCGCAGCTCGGTATTCGTCTATGCAGGTTACCCCGGCGAGCCCGCGTTGGGGCCACCGACCTTCATGCACCGCTTCTCCGCCTATGCGAATCCCGAGGCGCCGATCAGCCATCACTGGCTCGATTCCACGCACGCCAGCTACGGTGTATTCACCACCGGCCTGGTGCAGGGCCAATGGAAGGGCGAACTGTCTGCCTTCAACGGCCGCGAGCCTGATCCTTCGCGCTGGAACCTCGATCCGCTGCGCCTCGATTCCTGGTCGGGGCGCCTGAGCTGGAACCCGGGCGAATCACTGGCGCTGCAACTCAGCTACGGCAGCATCCATTCGCCCGAAGCGCTGGAGCCCGAGGTCAATGTGCGTCGCTACACGGCCTCGGCGGTTTTCGATCAGGCGCTCTCGCCTGGTCACTGGCAGACTACGCTGGCCTGGGGCCAGAATCGCGCCACACCCGGGTCCAGCTCCGCGGCCTGGCTGCTGGAGAGCACCCTGGGCTATGTGCATCACAATTTTTACGCGCGCCTGGAAAGCGCCGATAAGAATGAACTGGTGGTGAGCGGGCCGCAGAGCGATCGCCAGTACACCGTGAGCAAGCTGAGCGCCGGCTATCTGTATGAATTCCGCGTGGCGCGACGCCTGAACCTGGGTTTCGGCGCGTTGATCAGTACCTATTCGCTACCGACGGCACTCGAGGCCGAATATGGCACTCGCCCTGTTTCCTACATGCTCTATACGCGTCTGAACCTGCAATAGCGGCGCGCCGCCGGCTGCGCGTGGCCGCGCCGTTCAGCTGCCCGTGCTCGCAGCGCGAAACTCCACCAGTTCGCTGCCCTCCACCACCTGCTCGCCGACGGCGACGTTGAAGGCCACGCACACGCCGTCGGCCGGTGCACTGAAAGTCTGCTCCATCTTCATCGCTTCTAGCACCAGCAGCGGCTCACCCTTGCTGACCCTGGCGCCCGGCTTGACCAGCAGCGCGACCACGCGCCCGGGCATCAGGGCACGCACGCCCCCCGCCACGGACATGACTTCGCCCACATGGGCGAGCGGATCGAGGCGCTCGAAGTTGTAGTGCGCGCCCTGGGCGAAGATCTCGCACTGCGAATCGCGGATCACCACACTGAGGTGATAGTCACGATCGCCCACGGTAGCGCGCGCATCATGATCGGCGATCAGTGTCAGGCTCGCGCGCTTCGGGGTCACGACGCCCGTGGCCGCAGCTGCCCCCGCGCCTGCTCCCGCACCGGCAGCATCGACAAAGAGCAGCCATCCGCCGGCCGCGGCCTGCAGCCTCACCGTGCGCTGCTCGTCGCGATGCTGGAACTGCAGCCGGCGTTCGGCCGGCGCATTGAGCCGCCAGCCCTCGACACCGTCCCACGCTGAAGCTGCAGCTGCAGGGCCGGCCGCCTGGCGCTGCTGCGCCACGATATACATCGCAGCGATCGCGAACATGTCGTCGGGCACTGGCGCAGCAGTCGGAAACAGCGCCGCGTGTTCGCGCTCTATCAGGGCGGTGTCGAGATCGGCGCTGGCAAAAGCCTGGCTCTGTACGAGTCGCGACAGGAACTGCACATTGTTGCCAAGGCCAGCGATGCGAAAACCGCTCAGCGCCTGGCCAAGCCGGGTGCAGGCCTGCGCGCGTGTCTCGCCCCAGGCGATGAGCTTCGCGATCATCGGATCGTAGTAAGCTGAGATCGTATCGCCCTGCACGACTCCGGAATCGATGCGCACGGAGGCGCTGGTTGCCGGCATCGCCAGGTACTCGAGCTTGCCCACGCAAGGCATGAAATCGCGCCCCGGATCCTCGGCGTAGATACGCGCCTCGATCGCATGGCCATGCAGCGCCAGCTGCTCCTGGCGCAGCGGCAAGGGCTCGCCCGCAGCCACACGCAATTGCCACTCCACCAGATCGAGCCCGGTGATCATCTCGGTGACCGGATGCTCCACCTGCAGGCGCGTGTTCATTTCCATGAAATAGAAAGTGCCGTCGGGCGCGGCAATGAACTCCACGGTGCCGGCGCCCACGTAGCCCACGGCCCGCGTGGCGGCCAGCGCCGCGGCGCCCATCTGCGCGCGGCGCGCGCTATCCATGTTCGGGGCCGGCGCTTCTTCCAGCACCTTCTGGTGCCGGCGTTGCACCGAGCAGTCGCGTTCGAACAGGTGGACCGCGTTGCCGTGGCTGTCGGCAAAGACCTGCATCTCGATGTGCCGCGGCCGCAGCAGGTATTTTTCCACCAGCACGCGCTCATCGCCGAAGCTGGCAGCCGCCTCGCGTTGGCAGGAGGCCAGCGCCGCCGCGAAATCGGTGGCACGCTCGACCCTGCGCATGCCCTTGCCGCCGCCGCCGGCGCTGGCCTTGATCAGCACCGGGTAGCCGATGCGGTCGGCTTCGCGCTGCAGCGTCACTGCGGATTGATCATCACCGTGATAGCCCGGCACCAACGGCACGCCTGCCTTCTCCATCAATGCTTTGGCCGCAGACTTCGAGCCCATCGCACTGATCGCCGCGGGCGGCGGGCCTATGAACACCAGCCCCGCCGCAGCGCAATCGGCGGCGAACTTTGCATTTTCCGACAGGAAGCCGTAACCCGGATGAATCGCCTCGGCGCCGAGCTGCCGGGCCGCGGCAATGATGACTGCGCCTTGCAGGTAGCTTTCCCTGGCCGGTGCCGGCCCGATGCGCACGGCCTCATCCGCCTGGCGCACATGCAAGGCACCCGCATCTGCATCGGAGTACACGGCCACGGTGGCAACACCGAGACGCCTGGCCGTGCGCTGGATGCGGCAGGCAATTTCACCGCGATTGGCGATCAGGATTTTCTTGAACATGATCGGGATTACATCCGGAACACGCCAAAGCGCGTTGCGGGGATCGGCGCCGCCAGACTCGCGGCCAGGCCCAGACCCAGGCAACGCCGCGTATCCAGCGGATCGATGATGCCATCGTCCCACAGACGCGCGGTGGCGTAATACGGATGCCCCTGCTGCTCGTACTGTGCGCGTATCGGTGCAGTGAAGGCTTGCTCCTGTTCGGCGCTCCATTCGCCACCTTTGGCGGTGATGGCATCGCGCCGCACGGTAGCCAGCACGCGCGCGGCCTGTTCGCCGCCCATCACGCTGATGCGCGCATTGGGCCACATCCACAGGAAGCGCGCGCCATAGGCGCGGCCGCACATGGCGTAGTTGCCGGCCCCGAAGCTGCCGCCGATGATCACCGTGAGCTTGGGCACCTGCGCGCAGGCCACTGCGGTCACCATCTTTGCGCCGTGACGGGCGATGCCCTCGTGTTCCACTTTCTTGCCGACCATGAAACCGGTGATGTTCTGCAGGAACACCAGCGGCAGGCGGCGCTGGCAACACAGTTCGATGAAATGCGCGCCCTTCTGTGCCGATTCGGAGAACAGGATGCCGTTGTTGGCGATGATGCCGATGGGCATGCCCCACAAGTGCGCAAAACCCGTGACCAGCGTGGTGCCGTAGCGGGCCTTCCATTCGGCGAACTCGCTGTCATCGACCAGGCGCGCAATGATTTCGCGCACTTCGCAGGGCTTGCGCGGATCGGCAGGCACGATGCCGTAGAGCTCTTCGGCCGCATAGCGCGGCTCTACCGGTGCGCGCAGCGCCAGCTCCGCACGCTGCGCCGGCGCGAGCGTCGCCACGGCGCGGCGCGCCAGCGCCAGCGCATGCGCGTCGTTTTCGGCCAGGTGATCGGCTACCCCTGAAAGGCGCGTGTGCACGTCGCCGCCGCCCAGCTCCTCGGCGCTGACCACTTCGCCGGTGGCGGCCTGCACCAGCGGCGGTCCGCCCAGGAAGATCGTGCCCTGCTCGCGCACGATGATCGACTCATCGCTCATGGCCGGCACATAGGCGCCGCCCGCGGTGCAACTGCCCATGACCACCGCGATCTGCGCGATGCCGGCGGCCGACATGTTGGCCTGGTTGTAGAAGATGCGGCCGAAATGCTCGCGATCGGGGAACACTTCGTCCTGGCTCGGCAGGTGCGCACCGCCGGAATCGACCAGGTAGACGCAGGGCAGCCGGTTCTCGCGCGCGATTTCCTGCGCGCGCAGGTGCTTCTTCACGGTGATCGGATAGTAGGTGCCGCCCTTGACGGTCGGGTCGTTGCAGACCACCACGCATTCGCGGCCGGCGATGCGGCCGATGCCGGTGATCAGCCCGGCGCCCGGCGCGGCATCGTCGTACAGGCCGGTGGCGGCCAGCTGCGAGAATTCGAGGAAGGCTGAACCCGGGTCGAGCAGCAGATTCACGCGCTCGCGAGGCAACAGCTTGCCGCGCGCCAGGTGGCGCTCGCGTGCCGCACTGCCCCCGCCCTGCGCCACAGTCGCCACGCGCGCGCGCAGCTCGGCCACCAGCGCCTCCATGGCGGCACGGTTGGCGAGGAATTCCGCACTGCGGGCCTTGACGGTACTGGTATGGATCGCCATTGCACCCTTGCCAGGGACTGCCTGATTGTCCGACAATAGCGCAAACCCCCGATTGCAGGCAAGCCGCCATGAGCGTACTGGACAACTGCGAACTGGATTTTGGGCTCGGCGACACACTTGCCGAAGTGCGCTCGCAGGTGCGGCGCTTCGCCCGCGAGGAGATTGCCCCGCTGGCCGCCAGCGTCGATCGCGACAACGCCTTCCCGCGCCAGCTGTGGCCGCGGCTCGGCGCACTGGGGTTGCTCGGCCTGACGGTGCCCGAGCGCTACGGCGGCGCCAATCTCGGCTACCTGGCGCACATCATCGCGATGGAGGAGATCTCGCGTGCCAGTGGCGCCGTCGGCCTGTCCTACGGCGCCCACTCGAACCTGTGCGTGAACCAGCTGAGCCTGCACGGCAGCGATGCGCAGCGCGAACACTACCTGCCGCGCCTGCTCTCGGGCGAGCACGTGGGTGCGCTGGCGATGTCCGAGCCCGAGGCCGGGTCGGATGTCATGTCGATGCAGCTGCAGGCAGTCAAGGCGCGTGATCACTACCGCCTCAATGGCCGCAAGATGTGGATCACCAACGGCCCGGATGCCGATGTGCTGATCGTCTACGCGCGCACCGATCCGGAGGCTCACAAGAACGCCATCACCGCTTTCCTGGTGGAGCGGAACTTCTCCGGCTTTCGCAGCGCGCAGAAACTCGACAAGCTGGGCATGCGCGGCTCGAACACCTGCGAGCTGGTGTTCGAGAATTGCCAGGTGCCGACCGAGAACGTGCTTGGCGGCGTCGGCGAGGGCGCGCGCGTGCTGATGAGCGGCCTCGACTACGAGCGCGCCGTGCTGGCTGGCGGGCCGCTGGGCCTGATGGCCGCGGCGCTCGACATCACCCTGCCCTACCTGCACCAGCGCAAGCAGTTCCGCCATGCCATCGGCACCTTCCAGCTGATGCAGGCCAAGGTGGCCGACATGTACGCCAGCCTGAATGCCGCGCGCGCCTATGTATACGCGGTCGGCCGCGCCTGCGATGCCGGTCGCTGCACGCGCCAGGATGCCGCGGCGGCCATCCTGTTCGCCGCCGAGCATGCGACCCAGGTGGCCCTGCAGGCCATCCAGGCGCTGGGCGGCAACGGCTATATCAATGAATACCCGGCCGGCCGGCTGCTGCGCGACGCCAAGCTGTATGAGATCGGCGCCGGCACGCAGGAAATCCGCCGCATGCTGATCGGGCGGGAACTGTACCGGTTGACCGCATGAACCTGCAGTTCGAACCGATACTCGCCGAGCCCAGCTACCGGCGCGTGGCGACTGCGCTGGTCGATCACATCGTCGCCGGCCGATTGCGTGATGGCGATCGGCTGCCACCGGAGCTCGAGCTCGCGCGTCAGTTTGGCGTGAACCGCTCCACGGTGCGCGAGGCCTTGCGCGAGCTCGACAGCGCCGGGCTGCTCGGGCGCCGCCCGGGTTCCAAGCGCATGGTGGTGATGCGGCCGGGCCCGGCGCAGGTGGGCGCGGGCGTGCGCCGCGCGCTGGTGCTGCACGAAGTCACCTTCGTCGATGTCTGGGAAGCCCTGATGATCCTCGAACCACCGCTCGCGGCCCAGGCCGCGACACGCCGCTCGCGCGCTGCGCTCGCCGGCCTGAAGCTCACGCTCAAGAACCTGATCGCCGATGAAGACTCGGCCGCGACCGTGGTCCACGTGGGCGAATTCTTCCGCGCGCTCGGCGCCGCCGCCGGGAACCCCGCGCTGCTGCTCGCGCACGAACCACTGATCCAGCTGCTCGAGCCTTCGCTCGCGGCCATGATCGACAAGGTGCCGCAGGCCCGTGCGCGCATCATCGGTGCGCAACGCCGCCTGTGCGAAGCCTGTGTAGCGCGTGATGGCGCGGCAGCGCACAGCTGGATGGCCAAGCACATCCGCGATTTCAGGCGCGGCTACGAACTGGCCGCCATCGACCTGCACCGCGCGGTGGTGCCTACATCACCAGCCGATCCTGCAAGACGTCGACGCGCAGCGCCTCGAGCGCGCCCCGATCGGCGAACAATGTCCTGATGGCTTCGGCCTGTTGTGCGCCAAAGTGGGCGCTCACGCTGGCCACGAATTTCTGCACCAGCACCGGAATGCCCTCGGCGCGCCGCTTGCGGTGGCCGATCGGGTAGTCGACCGCAATGCGCTGGGTCGCCGTGCCGTCCTTGAAGAACACCTGCACCGCATTGCCGATGTAGCGCTTGTCGGCGGCATAGTACGCGCGCGTGAATTCCGGATTTTCCCTGACCACCATGCGCGCGCGCAGCGCATCGACCCTGGGATCGCTGGCCACCTCGTCCTCATAGTCAGCCGCACCCAGGCGACCGAACAGCAGCGGAATCGCCACCATGTACTGGATGCAGTGATCGCGATCGGCAGGGTTCGCCAGCTTGCCGGTCTTGTCGATGATGCGCACCCCGGGCTCCTGGGTCTCGATCACCACGCGCTCGATCGATTCGAGTTGGTCGCGTACCTGGGGATGCAAGGTCATTGCGGCTTCCACGGCGGTCTGCGCGTGGAATTCCGCCGGGTAGGAGATCTTGAACAGCACGTTTTCCATGACGTAGCTGCCGAAGGACTGCGGCAGGCTGATGGTCTTGCCCTTGAAGAGCACATCCTGGAAGCCCCACTGCGGCGCAGACAGCGCCGAGGGGTAGCCCATTTCGCCCTTGAGCGCGAACAGCGCCAGACGCACCGCGCGGCTGGTGGCATCGCCCGCCGCCCAGCTCTTGCGCGAACCGGTGTTGGGCGCGTGCCGGTAAGTACGCAGCGCGCCGCCATCCACCCAGGCATTGGAGACGGCATTGATGACCTGCTCGCGCGTGCCGCCCAGCATGGCCGTCACCACTGCGGTCGAGGCAACGCGCACCAGCAGCACGTGATCGAGTCCGACCCGATTGAAACTGTTGTCGAGGGCCAGCACGCCCTGGATCTCGTGCGCCCTGATCATTGCGGCCAGCAACTCGCGAACGCTGACGGGCTTGCCGTTGCGCGAGAGATAGTCCGCCACGGCCAGGATGCCGCCGAGGTTGTCGGAGGGATGCCCCCACTCCGCCGCCAGCCAGGTATCGTTGAAATCGAGCCAGCGGATCATCGCCCCGATGTTGAAGGCTGCATTCACCGGGTCGAGCTCATGGCGCGTACCGGGCACACGCGCACCGCCGCTCATGCCGGCACCGGGAACGACCGGCCCCAGCAGTCGCGTGCAGGCCGGGTACTTGAGCGCCTGGAATCCGCAGGCCAGCGTATCCATCAGGCAGTAATAGGCCGTCTGGTACGCAGTCTCGCTGGCCGGCTGGAAGTCGCGCGCGTAGTCGGCGATGTTGGCCAGTACCGCGTCGGCAGCCGGTCGCTCGGCGGAACGGAAATCGTGACTCATGGGTGCTCGCTTATGGGCGCTGGGCCAGCGGTATGAACGGCAGGTTCTCCGGCCCGGTGTAGTTGGCACTCGGACGGATGATCTTGCCATCGAGGCGCTGCTCGATCACGTGCGCCGCCCAACCGGTGGTGCGCGCAATCACGAACAGGGGCGTGAACATGGCCGTCGGCACCCGCATCAGTGAATAGGAAACCGCCGAGTACCAGTCGAGATTGGGGAACATATTCTTTACATCTTTCATCACGGCCTCGAGCCGTTCGGCGATCGCGAAGCGCCGGGTATCACCTGCCGCATGGGCCAGTGCGCGCGCCACCTCTTTGATGATCACGTTGCGCGGATCAGAAATCGTGTACACCGGGTGCCCAAAGCCGATGATCACTTCTTTGGCAGCCACGCGACGGCGGATATCGCTCTCGGCCTGGTCCGGTGACTGGTAGCGGCTCTGGATCTCAAACGCGACTTCATTGGCGCCGCCGTGCTTCGGCCCGCGCAGCGCACCGATGGCGCCAGTGATGCAGGAATGCATATCAGACCCGGTGCCCGCAATCACGCGCGCCGCGAAGGTGGAAGCATTGAACTCGTGCTCTGCGTACAGGATCAGCGAGGTGTGCATGGCCCGCACCCACAGCGCGGTTGGCGCCTCGCCGTGCAGCAGATGCAGGAAGTGTGCGCCAACCGATGCGTCGTCGGTCTCCACGTCGATGCGCCGGCCGTTGCGGCTGTAGTGGTACCAGTAGCACAGCATGGAGCCGAGGCAAGCGACCAGCCGATCGGCCAGTGCGCGCGCGCCTTCCACGGTGTGTGCCTCGGCCTCCGGCTCCGAGCAGCCCAGTGCCGACACTCCGGTGCGCAGCACATCCATCGGATGGCTGGTTGCGGGCAGGGTTTCGAGCACCGTGCGCAATGCTCCCGGCAAAGCGCGCAGGGACCGGAGCTTGTGCTGATAGGCCGCGAGCTCCGCGCGGTTCGGCAGCCGTTCGTGTATCAGCAGGTAGGCGATTTCCTCGAACTCGCAGCGCTCGGCGATCTGCAGGATGTCGTAGCCGCGATAGCTGAGGTCATTGCCCGAGCGCCCGACAGTGCATAGTGCGGTATTGCCGGCCACCACGCCGGACAGGGCCACGGATTTCTTGGGCTTCAGCGCAGTGGGAACGTTGTTCATCAACCGATGCGCTTGAGTTCGGATTTGCCTAGGTGCAGCTGCGCAGCACTCACGTCTTCTTCAAGGTGATCGATGCGCGAGGTGCCCGGGATCGGCAACATCACTGGTGACCTGGCAAGCAGCCAGGCGAGCGCCACCGTCGGCATGGGCAGGCGGCGTTCGCCGGCGATGGCATTGAGCGCATTGAGTGCGTCGCCCGCACTGCCCGGACCCTGCGGACGCTGCGCCAGCGGCCCCCAGGGCAGAAAGGCGATGTGCTCGTGCTCGCAGACCCTGAGCACATCTTCCGAAGCGCGATCTGCCACGTTGTAGCGATTCTGCACCGAGACCACCTTGATGATGCCCTGCGCCAGCCGCAGCTGCGGCACATCGACATTCGAGAGGCCGATGTGGCGAATCTTGCCCGCGCTCTGCAGATCCTTGAGTGCGCCCAGGGATTCGGCCAGCGGCACATCCGGATCTGGCCGGTGAAACTGGTAGAGATCGATGCGCTCGAGCCGCAGGCGCTTGAGGCTGGCATCGCAGGCACTGCGCAGATGCTCGGGCCGGCCGTCAGGCTTCCACTCGCCTGCGGATGGCCGCACCAGGCCGCCCTTGGTGGCTATCACCAGATCACGCGGATAGGGATGCAGCGCCTCGGCGATCAGCCGCTCGCTCACCGCCGGGCCATAGGCATCGGCGGTGTCGATGAAATTCACGCCCAGCGCCAGCGCGCGCCGCAGCAGTTTGCGCGCCTCGGCGGTATCACGCGGCTCGCCCCAGATCCCCTCGCCCGTGATGCGCATCGCACCGAAGCCGAGGCGCACCACCTTCATGTCGCCGCCGATCACGATCGTGCCGGCCGCAGCGGCTGACAGCGACGCCGACCACGCCCGGCCACCCAGCGCACTCGCGCAGCCCAAAGCCAGGGATTGTTGCAACAGCATGCGGCGCGAACGTGACTGCGGATTCATGGCCTGCTCCTTCCCATTGAGACTGCTGCGACAGTGTCTGATTTTGGAGGGGCCCACGCAAGCGCACCATCCTGCAACGAACGCCACCGCCGGCTGGTCTTCAGCCACTCGAACCACAGCAGACAGGCAATACCCGCGAGCAGACTCAGTAACAGGTCAGCTACATGCACCGGCGCAAAAGAAAACAGCCGCTGCACACGCGGCATCTCCAGCACCAGGGCAAGGCAGGCACCGGCGCCGGCGATGACCCACCACACCGCGGCGTTCGGCTCCTTCAGCATCGCCAGGGCCGAGCGGGTCCAGGAGCGGTTGATCATGATGATCATCAGGAGCGAGGCCACGAGGCCGGTGAACACCATGGCGCGCGCCGCGTTGGCGCCCTGACCGCCGTGCGTCACAGCGAAGATCGCCAGGCACACCAGCAGCGCCGCGAGTCCCTGCAGCAGTGCGATGCTGACGATCGGCGCGGAGAACAACCGCGCCTGCGGCGTACGCGGCGAGCGCCGCATGATGTCGGCATCGGCGCCCTCGGCCTCGAACACCAGCGTACAGGCCGGGTCGATGATCAACTCCAGGAACACGATATGCACGGGCAGCAGCAGCAAGGGCCAGCCCGGAATCATCACCGGAATCATCGACAGGCCGGCAATTGGAACATGCACTGCGAGGATGAAACCAACCGCCTTGCGGATGTTGTCGTAGATGCGCCGCCCCAGCCGCACCGCCTTCACGATCGATGAAAAGTCGTCATCGAGCAGCACCAGCGCGGCCGCCTCGCGCGCCACGTCGGTGCCGCGCCCACCCATCGCGATGCCGATGTGCGCAGCCTTCAGAGCCGGCGCATCATTCACGCCATCGCCGGTCATCGCCACGACTTCACCGCGCCGCCGCAGCGCCATCACGATGCGCAACTTCTGTTCAGGCACCACGCGTGCGAACACATCGATGTCGCCGATGCAGGCCGCCAGTTCATCATCCGATAGTTGCGCCAGTGCCTCGCCGCTCAACAAGGCATCCGGGCGATCGAGCCCGGCCTGACGGGCAATGCTGCGGGCCGTGAGCGCATAGTCGCCAGTAATCATCACCACGCGGATCCCGGCGCTGCGACACTCGGCCACCGCTCCCGGCACGTCGGCGCGCACCGGGTCCGAAAATGCCACCAGGCCCTGGTATTCGAGCTGCAGCTCACGCTGCTGCGCCGGCCAAAGCAGCTGCTTCGGCCGATGCTGCTGCTCCGGATCAGGCTGCCGCGGCAGCCGTGCGTGCGCGATGCCAAGCACTCGCAGTCCCGAGGCGGCCATTCTGCCCGCCGCCTCGAGCAGTGCGGCGCGCTTGACTGCATCGAGTCCACACAGATCAGCAATCGCCTCGGGCGCGCCCTTCGAGGCCACCGAAAGCTCACCGTTCGCAGGATCCTGCCACACGTGACTCATTGCGAGCAGCCCGGGCGCGAGCGGGTACTCATGCACCAGTCGCCACCCCGCTGCGAGGCGCGCCGCCTTGCGCGCCTCCGCATCCGTCACCCGCAGCGCCGCCGCATGCAGTGCGCGCTCCATGGCGTCGAAGGGCTCCTCGCGACTGGCCAGCACCGCCGTGTCGATCAGCTCTGCGCAAGTCGTGGGCCAGCGGCCATCGGCCGCCGTCGCAATGATTTCGCCGTCGAGCGCGACATTGCCGAGGCTCATGCGGTTCTCGGTCAGGGTGCCGGTCTTGTCTACGCACAGCACCGTGGCCGCGCCCAGTGTCTCTATGGCGCTCATGCGCCGCGTGAGCACGCGGCTGCGGGCGATGCGCCAGGCGCCGAGCGCCAGGAACACCGTCAGCACCACCGGGAATTCCTCGGGCAGTATCGCCATCGCCAGCGCGATGCCTGCCAGCAGGCCCTCCTTCCACGCCTGCCAGGCGCCACCGTGCATCAGGGCGTAGACGCCAACCACCAGCGCACAGGCGCACAGGCCCGCAATCGCCAGCGCACGCACGATCCGCGCGGTTTCCAGCTGCAGCGGCGATCGCTCGGGTTCGATATCCGCGAGCGACTTGCCGATGGCGCCCAGTGCAGTCGCTGCCCCGGCGTGCAGCACCTCGCACAGGCCTTGGCCAGAACTCACGAGCGTGCCCGAATACAGCGAGGGCAGATCATCACCACCAGGTCGATCCATCTGCGTGGCATCGTCCGAGGCGCGTTTGCGCACCGGCACCGATTCACCGGTCAGCAGCGACTCATCGACTGCGAGATGCGTGCACCGACGCAACAGCAGGTCTGCGGGTATGCGATCGCCTTCCGCCACCACCAGCAGATCGCCCCGCACGACATCGCGCCCTGCAATGCGGCGCGCCTGACCATCGCGGATCACCAGCGCCCGCGGGCTGGCCAGTTCGCGCAGCGCATCGAGCGCCCGCTCGGTCCTGCGCTCCTGCAGGATGGTGATCGCCATCACCACGAACACAAAGCCGAGCAGCATCAGTGCATCAGCCAACTCGCCCATCAACAGATAGAGTGAACCGGCCGCAACCAGCAGCAGGAACATGGGCTCACGCGCCACTTCCAGCGCAATGCGCAGCGCGCCGCGACGCTTTTGCGACGGCAGCTCGTTGTAGCCATCGCGCGCCAGGCGTGCGCGCGCTTCGGTCTCACTGAGACCGACCACTCCCTCGATGGAGTAGGCCGCAGGCCCGGCGCCGCGCGAATTTGCGTCGTTCATGCTGCAACGTCAATCGACCGGGTTTGCGGCCGCTCCTGGCGCCCAGCCTAAACCCGGCCGGCCAGTCATTGTCAGCGTATTAATACGCAGCGGCGCTAGTGCACTGCCAATGCCTGCTCGAGCGTCGCTGCGGCCTCGGCAACACCCGCTGCCGCATTGCTGACGCTGCGGGCGATGCGCGGCACCTGGGCATCGGCCTCCTGCCACTGCTTCGAATCCATGTATTCGCGCACCGCGGCGAGCGGACTGGCCTCATACCCGGTATAGGCGCCGGGCGCGTACACCATGTTCTTGAACCAGGGGCGCTCCGGAAGGCCCTGCTCGTCCAGGAACAAGCGCGAGACGCCCATCAATTTCGCGTTGACAGCAAGCTGCGATTCCGCCGGCAACGCCTGCGCGCCGCGTGCCTCGAGGCTGGCGAGCGCCTTGGCGTAGCGATCGGCACTGTGTCTGAACTGGGTCACTGCATTCTTCAGCGGCGCGAAACTCATGTAGGGCGGCACGGCCTCGGGCTTCGGCGGCAACACCGGCCGTCGCGGGTCGGAGGTTGCAAGAAACACGCCTTCGCCGAGTTGCAGGTTGCGCTCGGCGTACTCTTCCTGCTTGTCCTTCAGCAGGGTTTCGAGCGCACTCACGTAGTGTTCGAGCGCCTCGGCCTGCGGCGCGAAGTCGAGCGGAATCACTTCGGCATCGGCCAGCCGCATCATCGCCGTGCCGGCCGTGCGCGAGAGCGCCTGCCCGTAGGCGAAGTCGGTATCGACGAAATGCGTGAACCAGTAGAAGTCGTCGTAGATCGAGTGATACTGCGAGCCATCGTCCTCGCCGCCATACTCGATGCTCATCGTCGGGATGCCAGCATAGTCCTGGAAGGCGGTGAAATCCGAGCCGTCGCCCAGCATGTCGAGCACCAGATCGTTGCGGCCGCGCAGCTCGGCGCGCTCTTCGGCGTTCTTGGCCACGGCAATGGCGCGCAGGTGCGCGCGCTGGTAAGCGCTCATGCCAGTCTCGGGATCGGCAATTTCCTTGGCGACGCCGGAGACGAACTTCTGCAGGTCCTGCGTGCCGGAAGCATCGAGGAACCCGCGATCGTTCGAATCGGAATTGATGTACGACACGGCGTGCGCGCGCAGCTCCTGCACATGCGCCTCGACCCACTCCACCGAGCCCAGCAGGCCGGGTTCCTCGCCATCCCAGGCGCAATAGATCACGGTGCGACGCGGATTCCAGCCCTGGCGATGCAGCGCGCCCAACTGACGTGCCTCTTCGAGCATGGCCGACTGGCCGGAGATCGGATCTTCGGCGCCGTTCACCCAGGCATCGTGGTGATTGCCGCGGATCACCCATTGATCGGGATACTGCGAGCCCTTGAGCGTAGCGATCACATCGTAGATGGGTTTGATATCCCAGTTGGAAGCCACCTTCAGGTGCACGCGCGCCGGCCCGGGCCCGATGTGATACGTGATGGCCAGAGCGCCGCGCCAGTCACTCGGCGCCACCGGACCCGTCAGCGCCGAGAGCAGCGGCAAGGCATCGATATAGGAGATCGGCAGCACCGGAATGCGCGTCAGCGTGCGCGCGTCCTTCAGATCGAGGCGCTTGGCATCGGCGGTGGCGGCAACACCGGGCGTCAGCGGATCGCCGGGGTACTCGGTATCCATGACGCTGCCACGCTGCACACCGCCCTGTGCGCGATTGCCGCCCGCAGGAAAGGTATCGCCTTCGTAATAACCATCACCTTTCGGATCCGAATAGATGATGCAACCGACCGCACCATGTTCGGCCGCCACCTTCGGCTTGATTCCGCGCCAGCCATGGCCATAGCGCGCGATCACGATGGCACCTTTGACTGAAACCCCGAGGCGCTCGAGTTGCTCGTAGTCGGCGCGATTGCCGTAGTTCACGTACACCAGTGGCGCAGTGACATCGCCGTCTGCGGAATAGGCATTGTAGGTCGGCAGCTGCTCGGCGACCTGCTTCGAACCGGGATCCACCTCGAAGCGTGGCTCGGCCAGGCTGGCGCGAAACTGGTGCGGCGCCAGCATCTCGAGCACGCGCGCTTTGGGCGTGGGGAACAGCACATTGAAGGTCTCGAGCTTCGCATCAAAACCCCACTCCTTGAAACGCGCCAGCATCCACTCGGCATTGTCCTTGTCGTAGGGCGAGCCGACGTGATGCGGGCGCGCACTCAGGCGTCGCATGTTTTCGCGGATCGCATCCTTTGATACGCCCTCGCGGAAGCGCTGCTCCCAGCCGCGCTGCTCGATCGCGGCGGCGGTGCTGTAACCCAGCATCGGCGCCTCGGGGGGCACGCTGGTCATCGATGGCGGTGCGCATGGCCGCTGGTTGAGCGGCCGACAGCGGCAAGGCCGCGAACATCAGGCTTGCAAGGAGCGCGAACAGCTGCTTCATGATTGGATTACCTGAACCTGTTGGTAAAATGCAAAAGGCCCGAATGACCGACACCGTCGTACCTGGTGTCATTGTAATCGGGATGGCCAGTCCGGGTTGGATCGCGCGGATTCGGGTCACCCGGCGGCGCAATGCTTCGCAATGAACTCCGCATGCGTGGGCATCGTCTCGACACAGGCCGCGATCACGCGTCGCGTGTCGGCCAGGAAGGCACGGACCTCTTCGGTGGCGCGTAGATCGGCAAAAGGATGATAACCCTGCGCGTGGATGCGCTGCCCTTCCAGCACCTGCACCCAGCTCAGCTCGCCAAACAACTCATTGTCATCACGGAAGAAACGGCCGTTGCTGCGATACAGGTCCATTTTGTGTTGGAGCGTCGGCGGCACATCCATGGTCCGGCAGTACCGCCAGAAGGGCGTATCGTCGCGCTCAGTAGCCTTGTAGTGCAGGATGATGAAATCGCGGGCGCGCTCGTACTCGATGCGCGCCTGCTCGTTGAACTCGTCCCTGTCAGCCTGCTCGAATCCGGCGCGCGGAAACAGTGTCATCAGTCGCGCGATCGCGGTCTGGATCAGATGTATGTTGGTGGATTCGATGGGTTCAAAGAATCCTGCTGCCAGGCCGAGGGCCACGCAATTGCGGTCCCAGACGCGCTTGCGCCGACCCGGAACGTAGCGGATAAGACGCGGTTCTCCCAGCGCTTCGCTTTCGAGGTTTGCCATCAGCACAGCCGTTGCCTCATCCTGGCTGATGAAGCGACTGGAGTAGACGTGGCCATTGCCGATGCGGTGCTGCAACGGGATGCGCCATTGCCAGCCGGCACCGTGCGCGGTTGCACGCGTGATCGGGATCAGCGGCTCCACCGGGCGGCTCGGCACCGCGATCGCAGTGTCGCAAGGCAGCCAGTGAGACCAGTCTTCGTATCCGGCGTGCAGAGTCTGTTCAATGAGCAGCCCGCGCATGCCGGAGCAGTCTATGAACAGCTCCCCTGCCACACGCCGGCCGTCCGCGAGCACTAGCGCGTCGATGAAACCATCAGGCTCGCGCTGTTGCACCGACGTGACCTTGCCCTCGATGCGCACGACGCCATTGCGCTCCGCCTGCCGGCGCAGGAACTGCGCATACAGCCCCGCGTCAAAGTGGTACGCGTAGACGATCTCGCCCAATGGCGAACCGGCCATGTCCTGCCTCGGCCGCATGAATTTGGCGCTGCGCGGCGCCGCCGTGTTGATGGAGTAATCGCCCAGATTGGCAGACGCGCCGGCCTGCATGCCACGCAACCAGAAATGGTGGAACGGCAGACCGTCCAGTTCAGGGCCGAGCTTGCCGAACCCATGGGTGTAGCGATCGCCGATCGCCGCCCAGTTCACGAATTCGATGCCGAGCTTGAAGGTGCCGCGCGTCGCGCGCAGGAACTCGTCCTCGTTGATGCCCAGGATCCGGTTGAAACTGACGATATGCGGAATCGTCGCCTCGCCGACGCCGACGATGCCAATCTCATCGGACTCGACCAGCTGGATCGAACAACTGCGCCCGAGCTGTTTCGATAGCGCGGCGGCCGTCATCCAGCCGGCGGTGCCGCCACCCACGATGACGATCTCTCGGATCGGCGATCCGGGCTTGCCTCTGTCTACAGCGATTGCGCGACTCCCGGCCTCTGGGCCGACCCGGCAGCAGTGCTGCAGGGCGGCCCCGTACGCCCGAACCTCAGAGCTTGTAGGTCGCGCCCAGTAGCCACACGCGACCGTAGTTGTCGTACTTCCAGGGTAGCAGACCCAGGTAGTTGCCGGCGCTGCCTACGGTCTGCGGGCTCTGCCGCTGGATAGCCGCCTGGTTGGTGATATTGTTCCCCTGCAGCAGGATCGAGAGGCCCTTGAGGGCACCCGAATCAAACGAGTACCCCAGCTGGGCATCGATCTGCTTCTCGGCGTCGATGTGCGTACTGTTCTCGGTATTCAGCAGCACCCCACGCGTCGTGGCGGTGAAGGCCGAGCGGTAGCGCTGGCTGACGCGGGCCGAGAAGCCAGCCTTCTCGTAGTACAACGCAACACTGTTCACCGTGCCGGAGAAGCCGTCGAGGTTGATCGGATTGTTGTTGTTGTCGAGCGGCAGTTTGTTGCGCGTGTTCGACTCGCTCGCGATCAGGCCCAGGCCATCGAGCGCGGGCATGAACACGCCTGCATCGAGCGACAGCGAGATTTCCGCACCATAGACCTTGCCGCCAGTGCCATTGTCTTGGGTGGTCAGGATGCCCAGGTTTGGATTACAGGTCGGCTGGCTCAGCGAGCAGCCCGGTACCAGCGCGGGATTGTAGTTGACGAAGCCCGAGAAGTCGCGGACCGTGGAGC
This sequence comes from uncultured Gammaproteobacteria bacterium, assembly GCA_963764065.1. Classification (GTDB taxonomy): domain Bacteria; phylum Pseudomonadota; class Gammaproteobacteria; order Steroidobacterales; family Steroidobacteraceae; genus FEN-1191. Next base: position 335,824 of record CAVXRM010000007.1, read on the forward strand.
GCTGGTAGATGAACGAGTCGAGCTTCTTCATGAATCCGGCGACTGCCACGTAGCTGCGCCGGCCAAAGTACTTCTCGAGCGAGAGGTCGAAGGCCTTCGCGCGCCAGGGCTTGAGGTCGGGCTTGCCACCAGCGTTGGCAGTCCACTGGCCGGGATCAGGCGGATTGTTCGACGGTGCTGGCAACAACGCAGTCAGCTGCGGCTGGTCGGCGCCGGCACGCATGTCGTCCATGCGCGGGCGTGCCATGGTCTTGCTGACGCCAAGGCGCAGCTTCAGGTCGGGCCGGAAGCTGAAAACCAGGTTCAGGCTCGGCAAGGTATCTGTATACGTCGCCCCGCCGTGAACCGGTAGCACGCTACCGCTTCCGGGCGCACCGCTGGTACCGCCCGAGTCATTCCATGAGTAACCATCGGAACTCTGCTCGGATCGCACCACCTGGATGCCCAGGTTGCCGGTAACGGGAACGCTGCCCAGGTCCTGGTTGATTTCGAGCTTGAGGTAACCTGTCATCACCTGCTCGTGAACACTGTAGCGGTTGGTCTGCGCCTCCCATGGATCCTTCTCGGTTGCGGTATACAGGTTCATGACGCTGGGAATGTCCCAGGTCAGGATGTTCTGGTTGATGCCGCCGACGTTGATGTTGACGGGCCCGTGCAGTGCGCCGGTGGGAATCGCCACCAGGGCGTTATCGCCCCCGGCCAACGTCAACTGGTAAGCAGTGGCATTCACTTCCTTGTCGCGCTGATTCAAGGCGTAGCCGACGCTGAGGGCCTTGAACAGGCCCCAGGAGAGATTGCGCTTGGCGGAGAGCTGAAATGACTTGATCTCGTCGGTGTAGTGCGGAGTGCGGCTCTCCGACCAGTTCGGGTTGTTGGTCAGCTGCACGATCGAAGAGCTGGTCAGGTCCTGCGGCGTGGACCAGGAAGCATGGTCGACGGTGTTGAGGCCGGAGACAGTAAATGAGCTGTCCGGAATCGCGCGGGCAACGGATTGAATGTAGTACTCGTTGCGATCGGCGTGCGAATAGCCCACATCAGCCGTGGCGTGCCAGTTGTCGCCGATGGCCAGATCGTTGTGCCAGCCCATCGACTTGATTTTGTCGGTGCGGTAGTAGTTCTTGCCGTAGAGCAGGTTGTGGGGACCAATTAACGCGGGCGGGTCGTTGGGGTCGTTGGGATCGGGCAGTCCGTCGATCGTGCCACTGGAGATCAAGGTATTGCCGCCGACCACCGAGGTGCCGACGTTGCTGAACGCCGAACCGCCTGACCACATGCCGATGTCGCCAGTCCAGAAATGCTCGACGCGATCCTGCTCGAACTTCGAGTAGTACAGGTCAAACGTGCTGGTGTAGTGATCGTTGGGCTTGAACTCGAGCACTGCCATCAGGCCGTCGCGTATCTGCTTGCTGGCGGTGTTGTTGGCCGTGAAGCCCTGCGCGTACAACGCCCGGTCTCCGCCAGTGCCTACGGCGGGCACGCCCTGGACCCCCGCGCCCCACTGGCCATTGTAGTCACCGTATTGCCAGGCCTCGTAGTGCGTGGCCTCGCCAGGGGAATCAAGGTGCGCGAATCCCAGTGCCAATCCGACCGTATGGTCGGCGAATTGATCCACATAGGCAGCGCTGAAGCGGTTGCCCGTGGCGCCTTGCCCGATGGGTGACACCGAGCCGAGGGAGTTGCGCTCGGTGCGCACACCGAAGGCGAGTTGGCGCTTGGCTGTGTCCAGCGGCATTGTAGGACGGATGTCGACGGTGCCAGCAAGGCCCTGGCCGACGACAGCCGCGTCGTTGGTCTTGTAAACCACGACCTGGCTCACGAGCTCCGACGGGAACTGGTCGTAATCGGCGGTACGCCCGTCACTCGTGCTGACCACCTGGCGGCCATTGAGCAGCGAGGTGGAATAGTCAGGACCCAGGCCGCGGATCGAAATGGCGCTCGGGCGACCATTGATGCGCTGCGCTGCCAGGCCGGGCAGGCGCGCAATGGAGTCAGCAATGCTGGAATCCGGAAGTTTGCCGATGTCCTCGGCGCTGACCACCTCGACGATGGAAGTTTCTTCGCGCTTTACGGCAATCGAAGTCTCGATCGAATGACGGATGCCGGTGACAACGACTTCTTCAATCGGCTGATCACCCTGCGCCGCCTGAGCCCAAGCTTGACCAGCGCTACCGGCCAGAATGGCGGCGATGGCGGCTGCGATGGTGTCGCGGGAGTTTGCACGCGCGCGGATTGGCTGCATGGCACGAGTCTTCATCGGACGGGTCCCCCTGGATGTCTGAAACTTGGAAAGGCATCCACCCGGACTGCCTCTCAGATACTCAACGAGGAAAGCCTCCCTGCCCGAGAGACGCGTTTTCAGCACAACCCAGCGCATTCCTGAAGCGCCGTGCGGCTGCCGCCCCTTATTGGAAACCTTCCCAATTTTGTGTGCGGACTGTAGCCCCGCCGCCACGGCCTGTCAATTACGGGCGCCGGGCTGCGCGATCCACCGTCCGGGATTGTACCCGCACAGAACGCCGTGCGAGATTCGCCGCACGCGTTTGTAGCGGCCCCGGCACCCGATTCAGGCCCCTAACCAGTGGTCGATGGGCTTCATGGCTTTGCTCACAAACGGCAACGAGACCTTTCGGCCGGTGCGCGCGGATTCGTAGGCGGCAAAGATCACTTCGAGCACCGCGCGCCCATCCGCACCGGTGACCAGCGGCGGCCGGTCGTGCTGCACGCAATCGACGAAGTGCGCCATCTCGGCGTGAAAACCGTAGTTCCACGCTTCCTCGTAGATGGGAAAACTCCAGCCCGCCGTGGAGCCCGCCTTCTCGACGGCGTAGCCGTAGCCCGTGCTGCTGTAGGTCTCGATGGCATTGCCGTGCAGCAGGTCGGCGTAGGCCACGCCCTTGGAGCCGTGCACCTCGGCGCGATCGTCCATGCCGCCGAGCTTGGTCCAGCTCTCTTCGGCCAGTGCGACCGTGCCGTCGGCAAACTCCAGGATCAGCAATGCGTTGTCGTCGCCGCGGGTCTTGTCCTGATGCACCGAGGTGCTCATCTGCGCATAGACCGATTTGACCGGCGGGCGATCGAGCATCCAGCGGAAGAACTCGATCGCGTGGCAACCCATGTCCATCAGTCACGCCGCCACCGGAGCGATTCACGTCCCAGAAATGCGCGGCGTGCGGGCCGTCGTGCTTCTCGGATTGCTTGAGCAGCGTAGGCGTACCCAGCGCGCCCTCATCGAGCAGCTGCTTGAGGCGCACGTACTTGGGCGCGAAGCACAGTTCCTCGGCGTACATCAGCTTGACCTTGGCCTGTTGGCAGGCGGCGATCATCCGATCGGCTTCGGCGAGGTTCAGGCACAGCGGTTTTTCCACGACCACATGCTTGCCCGCGGCAGCCGCCGCCAGCGTGATCGCGCAGTGCAGGTCATTGGGCACACCGACCACCACCAGTCGAGATCGCGGGATCGGACAGCAGCTCGCGATAGTCGGTGTAGTGCCGGGCAATCCCATGGCGTGCGGCAAATTGTGCCGCATGGCCCGGCGTGGGTGAGGCCACCCCAAGCAATCGCGCCTGCGGGCAGGCACGCAGCGCCTCGGCATGGATCGATGAGATGAACTGCGAGCCTATGATGCCGACACCGACGGGTGCGTCTGCCGTGCCGCCCTGTACGCTCATGGCATCAATCCTTCGCCGGAGTAATCACGATGTTGCGGAAAGCGACCCGACCTTCCTCGCTCCCCTGCAACAGGATCGGACCCGGGCGCCCCTCGTGCGTGTCGAGCGCGCCGCCGGTGGTGCCGGGAATTTCCTGGTTGTCGATCAACGTCTGGCCATCGAGCACCACGGTGACGTAACGGCCTTCGAGCGTGAGATCGTAGGCATGCCACTGCCCCGCCTGGATCTGCGGCTTGGGCTGCGGCGCGAGGAAACCGTAGACACCGCCGAGCCCCTGGTTGGCGGCATCCGGTGGCGGGCCCACCTCGATCTGCACTTCATAGCGGCCGCGCAGATACACCCCGCTGTTCGAGTTCGGACCGCAGTTGAACTCGAGGTGCAATTTGAAATCGCGGAATTTCTTCTGCGTCTGCAGGTCGGGGCCTTGCCCTTGGCTCAGCAAGCGTACCGTCAGTCGCGAGCCAGCGACTGTGCGCCGCTGGATCGCTGCTGCGCCAGCCATGCATGTCGTGGCCGTTGAACAGCGTGACGGGCTTGCCCCAGGCGATTGCGGTTGGCGGCTTGAGCTCCGGTGCGCGCACGGCACGCCAGGTCCACTGCGCGCCGTCGGGCCCGGTGGTGGTGCCTGCCAGCGACTGGCCGCGCAGGCGTCCGTCGAAAGCCATATCGGTGTCGCTGCGGCCCTCTTCTTCCTTGGGCGACACGAAGTGGATGCGATCGCCGGCAATGCTGGCCGCAGGTAGCACGCGCGCGTGGCCCCAGCGGCCCACCATGCGTACCTGCATCGCGCCGTTTACGGTGGAGATTTCCAGCCACGAGGAATACGCCTTCTTGCCGGCCTGCAGCGTGACATTCCAGCGACCCACGAACGGCTGTGCATCGCTCGCGGCGCTGTGCACAACGCCCGGCGCGCCCAGCACCACGAGCACCATGGCTGTTTTCCACATGGCCCCGACTCCTCCAATAGTTGTCATTTGGTCGCCCTCAACGTGCCTGCCACGCGAAGGTGGCGAGTGCACCCGCCGGCAGTTCATAGACCAGCCTGCGCCGCCCCTGCTGCACCGAGAACTTGCGCGCGGCCGTCGCGGTATTGAACACCAGCAGCGCCACCGAGGCATCATCGCTGTTGCGAAAGGCGGCGCTGATCAATCCGTCAACGTCCGAGGTTGAATCGACGCGCCTCGCACCCGGGCGCACGAAGCGGCCCAGGTGCGCCAGGCTGTAGTATTCGACATTGCGGGTCACGGCACCTGTGGTCGAATCAATGGTCACGACGCCGCGACAATTGTCGCAGCCGCCGAGGTGCGGGCCGTGGTGCTCGTCGAGCGCCAGGTTCCACAGGATGGTGCCGCCGCCCCAGTTGCGGGCGTTCTCGATGATCATCGTACCGCCGAACCAGCCCAGCGCCTCGGCCCAGGAATGTTGCCACTCACCGCCCGAGCATTCGGTCAGCAACGTGGAGTAGTCCGGACGGGCCGTGTGCACGAGTGATTGTGCATCGATGTGGCCGCCGTAGCAGTGCCAGGCGATGCCGGTGACATGACGGGCCGCGGCCTCATCGTCCAGCACCTGGAGCGGCGCCTCGGAGACATCCCAGTTGTGATCGTAGTCGAAATACAGCGGTGCGCCGGCGTGGTCGGCGAGCTTGGGCCCCAGGTGTTCGGCGATGAAGCGTGCGCGCTCGGGCGATCCGAAGCGCATGCCGGGATAGTCCTTGGGCTCGTAGCCCGGCTCGTTCTGCGCCGTCAGGCCGTACAGCGGCACGCCCGCCTTCTGGTAGCTGTCGGCAAAGCGCAGCAGGTAATCGGCGAAGGCGTCGTAGTACTCCGGCAACAGATGGCCCGTGATCAGGCTGCCCGAGCTCTTCATCCAGGCTGGCGCACTCCAGGTGGAACCGATCAGCCGCAGCTGCGGATTGATCTCATGTGCCGCACGCACCAGCGCGAGCACGCGCTCGCCGTGGACGCCCAGCGCGAAATGTTCAAGTGAGGGATCAATTTCGCCGGCGGGCCGATCATCGAAGGAATAATGCTCCGTGGAAAAGTCCGAGGCTGCGATCGGCACCCGCATCAGGCTCATGCCGATGCCTGGCGGCGGACCGAACAGTTCGTGCATCAGTGCTGCGCGCGCCTCCGGCGTGAGTTTCTGCTCGAACAACAGCGCGCTCGAGTCGGTAAACGCGGCGCCGACGCCCAGGAACTCCTGGTAGCGATGGTGCACGTCGACCTCGATGTTGAGCGGCAGCGGCGCCGCCACGGCAAATCGCAGATCCGCATCACGTGCCAGCAGGCGGCTGCGATCGGCGGTGGTCACCCACACCTGCGCCACGGGCTGGCGCGAAGTCGTTGCGCAGCCCACCATGCCCACGAGCGCCAGCACAGTCGCGGCCATAGGCCACAACCCGCCGTGGAAAAGACCTGCAGGCAGTCGAGGATTCATGTCAGCGTCGCACTCCGTCAGCGGCATCAAACAACGATACGGCATTGACATCCAGTCCGAGGGCCACCCATTCACCGGGCACGAAACGCCGGCCGTGGTGATTCAACGCCGCCAGCGTGCCGCACTCGAGCGCCAGCCATATGATCTCGTGGCTGCCCAGCGGTTCAATCAATGTGACCCTGCCCTGCCCGATCGGCACGTCCGGTGCCATGCCCGCATTCGAGGCACCTGGCAGCCGCAGATGTTCGGGCCGCACACCCAGCACCAGCGACTCGCCCTCAAGCGGCGGCGCGCCGCTGAACACCTGTGCTGGCAGGTCTACGCGCAGGCCAGCAGCAAGGAACTGCAGACTTGCGCCCACACGCGTGACCGTGCCGGCGATGAAGTTCATCGGCGGCGAACCGATGAATCCGGCCACGAAGCGGTTCACAGGCCGCCGGTAAACTTCATCGGGCGTGCCCAGCTGCCGGATGCAACCATCCTGCATCACGGCCAGTCGCGTCGCCAGGGTCAGCGCTTCGACCTGGTCGTGCGTGACATGAATCATCGTCGCACCCAGGCGTTGGTGCAGCAGCTTCAGTTCGCGCCGCAACGTGGCACGCAGGCCCGCATCGAGATTGGATAGCGGTTCATCCAGCAGTAGCAGGCCGGCTTCGCGCACCAATGCCCGCCCGATGGCCACGCGCTGGCGCTGTCCACCGGAGAGCTGTGCGGGCTTGCGCTCCAGCAGTGCGTCGAGCTGCAGCAACTGCGCCACGCGCAACACGCGCGCGCGCACTTCACTGCGCGCCACCCCGCGCGCGCGCAAGCCGAAACCGAGATTTCCTTCGACCGACAGCGTGGGATACAGCGCATAAGACTGGAACACCATGCCCACATTGCGCTCACCCGGATCGCTCCAGGTGCGATCGACGCCATCGATGAGCACGCGCCCGGAGTGTGGCGCCTGCAACCCGGCCACGGTGTGCAGCAAGGTCGACTTGCCGCAGCCGGAAGCGCCCAGCAGCACCAGGAACTCGCCGGACTCCACCTGCAGATCGAGCTGCTCGATCACCATGCGGCCGCCCAGCTGCACCGACAATTGATCAACCGTGAGTGCCGTCATGCCTCAGGCCTTGAGCGAGCCGGCGGCAATGCCACGCACGAACCAGCGCCCCGCCAGCGCATAGATCAACAGCGGCACCAGCGCCGTCAGCATGGTAGCTGCCATGTCGACGTTGTACTCACGCGTGCCGGTCGTGGTGTTGACGAGATTGTTGAGCTGCACGGTCATCGGCAGATGCTCGCGCCCCGCAAACACCAGTCCCAGCAGGTAGTCGTTCCATACGCCGGTGGCCTGCATGATGGCTGCCACCGCGAGCATCGGCAGCGACATTGGCAGCATCAGGCGCAGGAAGGCATACAGGAAGCCGGCACCATCGAGGCGCGCGGCCAGGAACAGCTCGCGCGGCAACGCCGCGTAGTAGTTGCGGAAGATCAGCGTCATTACCGGCATGCTGAAGATCACATGCACGATGATGATGCCAGTGAGTGTACCGACCAGATGGAGCGGCGCCAGCAGGCGCACCAGCGGCAACATCATCACCTGGATGGGCAGGAAGGCGCCGATCATCAGCACAGCGAACAGCGTACCGGCGCCGCGCAGCCGCCAGAACGCCAGCGCGTAGCCATTGAGCGCTCCCAGGCCCACGGCGATCAGCGTACTGGGAATCACGATCAGCACTGAATTCCAGAAACCGGCGCTGATGCCATCGCAGGCCACGCCCGTACAGGCACTGCTCCAGGCGGCCTGCCAGGCCGCGAAACTCAACTGCGGCGGCAGCGCGAACAAGGAAGTGTTGCGGATCTCTTCCATGCTCTTGAACGAGGTCAGGCTCATCACGTACAGGGGCAGCAGGAAGCACAACGCGGCCGAGAGCAGCAGCGCCAGCAGGCCCAGCCGCGCAGGATCGGTGTACCAGCGCCGCGGCACCGATGGCCCTGTGCCTCCCGGCCCGCTCATGCCCGCCTCCGGCTGCTGCGCGCACGCGCATAGATCAGTGGCATCATCACAATCAGTGCGCTGAACACCAGCACCGTCGCGCCAGCAGAAGCCAGGGCGATGTTGGCGCGCCCGAACAGGTGATCCATGATGAATTTGGTGGGCACTTCACTCGCGGTGCCCGGCCCGCCCTGGGTCATGGCGACCACGGCGTCGTAGAGTTTCGCGACGCCCGTCAGCAGCAACAGGGTGGCGGTGGCAAACGGTGCCGCCAGCATCGGCGCGATGACCCACAGGTGCAGCCGCCACGCGGGCACCGCATCGATGCGTGCTGCGCGCCAGATATCCGCATCGATGCCACGCATGCCCGCGAGCAGTATCGTCATCACCAGGCCAGAAGCCTGCCAGACCGTCGCAATCACGATCGTATAGAGCACATGATCCTGGTCGACCAGCCAGTCGAAGCGAAAGCCGCTGAATCCCCAGCGCCGCACGGCTTCCTGGATGCCGAGGCCCGGATTCAGCAACCACTGCCACACGAGTCCGGTGGCAATGAAGGACATGGCGTAGGGGTACAGGAACACCAGTCGCAGCGCACCGCCAATGCGCACTTCGCGCTCGATCAATATGGCCAGCAGCCAGCCGATGATCAGGCAGGCGGCTACGAACAGCAGACCGTAGGTCGCGAGGTTCCCGAGCGAATGCAACCAGCGCTCGTTGCTGAACAAGCGACGGTATTGCGCCAGGCCGACGAAATCGCTGACCGGAAAACTGCGTGAACTGCTCAGCGAGATGCGCAGTGACCAGAGCGTCGCACCCAGATAGCAGACCAATGCCACCAGGGCCATCGGCACCAGGGCCAGGTGCGCGCGGCGCAGTCCACTGTCGATGCGGCGCGTGATCATGCGGCGCGCGCGTTCAATCGGCGAGCGCGGCCGCGATCCGCTGCTGCACGGCGCTCACCGCCAGATCGCGATTCCAGTATTCGGTGAGGATGTCGGCCAGCGCTCCGTTCTGGTCGGGCGTGAGCCAGGTTTCATCGTTGCCGAGCTGGCGCGAGCGATCCTTCATGATCGCGACGCCGAGACGCGCGCACTGGTCCAGCGTGCTGACATCGACGTCGGCACGAATGGGAATAGAGCCCTTCAGTGCGCTGAAGGCCAGCTGCGTGGAGCGAGCAGTGATGGCGCTCGCCAGCAGTTTCTGCGCGCGCAGCGTGGCAGCGCTGGCGCTGCGGGGAAACACGAAGGCGTCACCCTGGATGATATAGGGCGAGTGCGCGCCGAAACCCGGGATGCAGCCATAGTCGCGGCCGGGCAATTTGCTGGCGCTGGAAAATTCAGCCTTGACCCAGTCGCCCATGATCTGGAAGCCAGCGCGATTTGAAATCAGCAGCGCGGTGGCATCATTCCAGTTGCGGCCCGGCGAGCCGGCATCCACATAGGCGTGCAGTCGCTTGAAGGTGGTCAGCACTTCACGGAACTGCGGCGAGCTGATCGCAGCGGCATCGCGATCACGGAAAGCCTTCAGATACAGCTCGCGGCCACCGAGGTTGGCCAGCACGGCGCGAAACACGATGTTGTCCTGCCAGGCCTGGCCACCGTGCGCGAGCGGAATGAGGCCCGCGGCCTTGAGCTGGTCGAGTGCGGCGAACAACTCAGCGAAGCTGGCGGGTTCCTTTTCCACGCCGGCCTTGCGCAGCGCTGCCTTCGAATACCAGATCCAGGTGGGCATGTGCAGGCTGACGGGCGCTGCATAGTAGTGGCCATTCACGCGCACGGCATTGAGGATCGGTTCCGGGAGGATCGCGTCCCAGCCTTCGCGCTGCGCGACATCATCGAGGGTGATCAACAGACCCTGGTCGATCAGTTCGCGAAATTGTCGCGAAGCATTGAACAGAGCGGCCGCCGGTGCGTCGTTGCCGACGATGCGGCTGAGCGCCACGGCACGTGCCTGTTCATTGCCGGCGATCGCGGTGTCGACCCAGTCCCCGCCGGCGGCACGAAAGGCATCGGCCAGCGTGCGCACCGCGGCCGCTTCGCCACCGGAAGTCCACCAGTGCAGTACCTCAGCGCGAGGGCGAACAGCGGATGCGGCTGGCGCCCCATTCGCAGCGGCACAGGGCAGTGCCAGGCACAGCAGCGCAAGCACGACCGACAGCACAGCCGTCCGGACTACCGGCGAGGCCGCTGCATCGAGGCTGTATACTCTGCCCGTATGACCCCCGAGGTCCGTTGGCTACGCGTCGCGTCGCGGCGCATGCGGATTATAGAGGGCCCGCGCCTGATTCCTTGCAGTAGGCGTAGAACTATGGAAACGTTCCCAGTTTTCAGGGCAATATAGCATCGGCAGATTTTCGGCGTCAATTTCACCATGGCTACCATCAAGGATGTTGCGCGACTTGCAGGCGTGGGCCTGGGCACGGCTTCGCGCGTGGTCAGCGGCAAGGGCTCGGTGGCCCCCGCCACGGCCAAGCGCGTGCGTCGCGCGATCGAGCAACTGAACTTCCGGCCCTCGCATGCCGCGCGCTCGCTGCTCTCGGGCTCGACGCAGATGATCGGCGTGTACATACCGATCCTCAAGGGCACTTTCTATACGCCCATCCTGCAGACCATCGATGCCGAGCTGCGCGCTGGCGGCCGCCACATGGTGGTCGCTTTCGGACACGGGTCCGCCGACGAGCGGCGCCAGGCGATCGAAGGCGTGCAGTTCCTGATCAACCGCGATTGCGATGGTCTGATCGTGATGAGCAATGCCCTGCTGGAGAAAGACATCGTCGCCCTGGGCCGCGAGCAACCCAACATCGTGGTGCTCAACCGGGTGTTCGAGAGCATGCGTGACCAGTGCTTCTGTGCCGATCACCTGCACGGCGGCGCCGTGGCGGCACAGGCGCTGTTGCAGCACCAGCATCGGGAATTCGCCGTCATCGCCGGTCCCGCTACCTCGCAGGACAATGTCGCGCGCATTGCGGGTTTCATGAACGAACTGCGTCGCCAGGGGATCGACCCGCAAACCGTGCGCACCATCGACAGCGACTTCTCGCCCGAGGGCGGCTGGGCCTCGGCCAAAGCACTGCTGGCTTCGAAACACCGCTTCACGGCGGTGTTCTGCGCCAATGATGAAATGGCGGTCGGCGCCCTCTCCTGCTTCCAGGAAACCGGCCTTACGGTACCGCAACGCGTTTCCGTGCTGGGCTACGATGACACGCAGAGCGCGGAATACTCGGCGCCGCGACTGACCTCGGTGCACATCCCCCTGCGCGAGGTCACGGTCAGCGGCCTCAATTTCCTGCTCAACCGCTGCTACGATTCCCTGCTGCCAGTGCAGCGCGAGTTTCCGATCAACGTGACCTGGCGAGCCTCGATCGCCATGCCGCCCCAGCAGCGTTCCGCCGCAACCCATCCGCGGCCCTGAGACCCCATACGGTCAGCCGTGCGGGCGCCCGGGCCCGCGCCCTTTTTGACCTTCCGACCGGAGGTGGAAAGCTTTCCAGCGTTGCGGTAACGTAGGCCGCCCTGCGATCGCGCGACCAGCACGCCGCGTCGTCGTGGGCGACGGATTCGAACGACAAGAGAGACCATGAGCCTCGCACCCGCCCCAGTCGCCGCCTCGCTGCTCGCCGCCAATGCGCCCGCATTGCGTCGCAGCGATTTTCCGGCTGACTTCCGCTGGGGCTGTTCCACTTCCGCGTACCAGATCGAAGGCGCCGCCACCCAGGATGGTCGCGCTGAATCGATCTGGGATCGCTTCTGCGCCGTGCGCGGCAATATCCGCGATGGCTCGAGCGGCGCAGTGGCCTGCGATCACTACCATCGCTGGCCCGAGGACCTGGATCTCGCGGAGCACCTTGGCATCGGTGCGTATCGCTTCTCGATTGCCTGGCCGCGGATACTCGCTGACGGTGCGGGCAAACCGCCGAACGCCAAGGGTCTCGATTTCTACTCGCGACTGATCGACGGCATGCTGGCACGCGGGCTCGAGCCCTGGGCCACGCTCTATCACTGGGACCTGCCGCAGCGGCTGCAGGAGCGTGGCGGCTGGGCGCATCGCGACACGGTGGCCGAATTTGCCGAATTCACCGATGTGCTCAGTCGCCGCCTGGGTGATCGGGTACGTCGCTGGATCACGCACAATGAACCCTGGTGCAGCGCCTTCATCGGTTGCTATGACGGTACGCATGCGCCAGGGCTGCGCGACTGGCGAGCGGCATTGCAGGCCTGCCATCACGTGCTGCTCTCGCATGGCCGCGCCGTGCAGGTACTGCGCGGCAATGTGCCCGGCGCGCAGGTCGGCATCGCCCTGAGCCTGCACCCGAGCAGCAGTGCGAGTGCTTCGGCTGCCGATGTGGCCGCGACGCGCCGCTACGATGGCCTGCGCAATCGCTGGTTCCTCGATCCGTTATACGGACGCGGTTACCCCGCTGACATCTGGGCACTGTGCGGCGAGAACGCGCCGCGGATGGAATCTTCGGATCTTGCCACCATTGCCGCGCCCACGGATTTTCTCGGTGTGAATTACTACTTTCCCGAGACCATTGCCCATGCGGCCAATGATGGCCCAATGTCGGCACGCGTAGTGCCTACGCCGGGCGCCGAGCGCACCGACCTCGGTTGGGAGGTATCGCCCGCGGGCCTGTTGGTACTGCTCGAGCGCCTGCAACGCGAATATGGCACGCAGCAGATCTACATCACCGAGAATGGCGCCAGCTACGACGACCATCCGGCTGCCGACGGCAGCATTGACGATGCCAAGCGCTGCCTGTATCTGCAGCATCACCTGCTGGCCGTGCGCGAAGCCATCGAGCGTGGTCTGCCGGTCAAGGGGTATTTCGCCTGGACCTTGATGGATAATTTCGAGTGGGCCGAAGGCTATACGCGCCGCTTCGGCCTGGTGCACGTGGATTTCGCCACCCAGCAACGACGCCTCAAACACAGTGGCGCCTGGTATCGCAGTTTCCTGCGGGAGTAAGTCGATGCGATCGAGTCAAAATGGCTTGCGGGCGCTCACAGTGTTAGTCGCGCTGTCGGCCGCCACCTTGTGCGCCACATCCTTCGGCGTCGCGGCTGACGCCGCCAGGCCGCAGTCAAGCGGTGTTGCGCATCCACAGCTCTGGCCGGCAACGCATACCCGCGGACTCGTCGATGCCGCCACTGAAGAGCGCATCACCAGCATGCTCGCGCGCATGAGCGTGGAAGAAAAAGTGGGCCAGGTGATCCAGACCGACATCGGCTCGATCAAGCCCGAAGACCTGCGCCGCTACCCGCTCGGTTCGATACTGGCCGGCGGTGGATCGGGGCCGAACGGCGACGACCGCTCGCCGACTGCCGCCTGGCTGCAGCTCGCGCGCGACTTCCGCGCCGTGGCACTCGAGGCGCGGCCCGGCCATGAAGCCATTCCGCCGCTGTTCGGCATCGATGCCGTGCATGGACACAACAACATCGTCGGCACCGTGCTCTATCCGCACAACATCGGACTCGGCGCTGCGCATGATGCCGAGCTGGTGCGCCGCATCGGCGCCGCGACCGCCGAGGAAATCGCGGCCACGGGCTGGGACTGGGCCTTCGCGCCAACGCTGGCCGTGCCACAGGACGTGCGTTGGGGCCGCAGCTACGAGGGCTTTGCGCAGGATCCCGCGCTGGTGCGCGCGTACGCGAGTGCCGCGGTCGAGGGATTGCAGGGCAGCCCTGCTGCGGCGGCGACACTGCAGAATGGCAAGGTGGCGGCGACCGCCAAGCACTTCATTGGCGATGGTGGCACTGCCGGTGGCGTCGATGAGGGCGACACGCGCGTCAGCGAGTCCGAGCTGATTCGCGTGCACGCGCAGGGTTATGTCGGCGCGATCGAGGCGGGTGTCTACACCGTGATGGCCTCGTACTCGAGCTGGCAGGGCCAGAAAATGCACGGCAACCACTCGCTGCTGACCGATGTGCTCAAGGGTCGCATGGGCTTCGAGGGCCTGGTGGTCGGTGACTGGAATGCGCAGGCGCAGGTGCCCGGCTGCAAGGCCGATCACTGCACCGCAGCCTTCAATGCCGGCGTCGACATGTTCATGGCGCCCTACGAGTGGCAGGGCCTCTATACCAACACGCTGACCGATGTGCGCACTGGCGCCATCAGCGCGGCACGACTCGACGATGCCGTACGACGCATCCTGCGCGTGAAATTCCGGCTCGGACTGTTCGATGCTGCGCGGCCCTACGAAGGCCGCATGGAACTGCTGGGCTCCACGGCACATCGCGACCTGGCGCGCGAGGCGGTGCGCAAATCACTGGTGTTGCTGAAGAACAGTGGCGCGCTGCCGATTCCGGCCGGTGCGCGCGTGATGGTCACTGGACCTGGATCCGAGAACCTGCCGATGCAATGCGGCGGCTGGTCGCTCACCTGGCAAGGGAGCGATACCAGCAACGCAGACTATCCAGGCGCCACCACGATCAAGGATGCGATCAAGACTGCAGTCGAGGCCGGCGGCGGTCGCCTGGTGGATGGCTCCGATCTCAGCGGCAAGGATCGTCCCGACGTCGCGGTGATCGTTTACGGCGAGACTCCCTACGCCGAGATGTTCGGCGATGTGCAGTTACCGCTCTACAACGTCGGCCAACCGCTGGAGCAGTTGCGCCAGCTGCACCAGGCGGGTATTCGCACCGTGAGCGTGCTGCTCTCGGGTCGGCCACTGTGGGCAAAGCCCGAGCTTGAACTGAGCGATGCCTTCGTCGCCGCGTGGTTGCCGGGTACTGAAGCTGGCGGCATCGCGGATCTGCTGATTGGCGATCAGGCTGGCAAACCGCGCTTCGACTTCAGCGGCCGGCTGTCATTCGCATGGCCCAATGGCGCTGCGCCGGTCGCGGGGCGCACGGGCACTGGCGGTGGGACCGGGAAGAATCCGGCCGGTACTTGGCCGATGGGTTACGGATTGAGTTACGCGCCAGCGGCGCACTGATCGCACTGATAGGGAACGCCGCGCCGAGCTACTCCGGCCACGCGGGCGCAACGGCCGAGTCGGGATCCACCTTGAGGCTGACCGGCAAGCTCTGCGCGTCGGCACCGACAGTGACCGCCTCAGCCACGTAGGCCCTGGCGGCATGCTCATGCCACACGCGCAAGCGATAGCGACCGCCCGGCAGCTTCAACGCCACCGAACCGGCACTGTTGGTCTTGCCGAAGTACGGCGTATCCACCACCAACACGAAGGCCACCATCGAATCATGGATGTTGCAGCCCATGGTCACGATGCCCGGCTTGTCGAAGGGCACCTGCGTCTTGGGCGAACCCGCGTACAACTTCAGCGCAAAGGTATTGGCTGGCGAAAAGGAATACACCTGGTGTCGTACGCGATCGCTGTTGGGGAATGCGATTGCGGTGCCGGCGCGAATCACGGTTACGCGCGGCACGAACTGCTGGTTGACCTGGTCTATCTGGATAGTCTCGCGGGCACCCGCAGCAGCGCGCTCGGCAGGGTCGAGCACCACGACCGCATCGTTGACGGCAGCGCCAGCGGCATCGCGCACTTCAACGTTCACGGTGCCCGCCAGCGCATTGGCAGCGCAGCACAGGAGCGCCGCCGGCCAGCAGCGGCGCGATGCGCGGCGAGCGCTCATGGCGCGCGGCGTTTTGCCGGGCCTTCGACCACGTCGCGCTTCATCGGCGCCAGCAGCCGTAGCAGTTCATTGGTTTCGGCAAGGCCCGTGCCGCGCTCGCGCAGCAGCGTGCGCAGGCTCTCGACCATGCCGTAGAAATCGGCCTCGGTGATGTTGTGCCCGGCATGCACTTCCGGCATCGGGTCACCACTGTATTTGCAGGGGCCGCCCGTGAGTTCGCACAGCTGCTCGGCCAGCTTCTGCTTGATGCGTGGCAGCTTGGTGCCCTTGAAGCTGCGCCCCATCACGGGATCGGCCACCACGCGATCGATCAGCGTGGCGGAGATGGATTCCATGGCGTCCTGCCCGCCCAGGCGCACATACAGGCTCGCGCCTGCTGCGGCCTGGCCACCAACGGTCAGCAGCAACAGTACCGGAAGACATCGTAGTGTGACGGGGTTCATGGCTCAGGTTCCTCGCTGCATACGCTAGTGGGACTCGCGCCGCGATGCTGTGCGGGCTAACACATTCTCGCGCTTCCGCGACCTCTATTCTGCGCCCTCGAGCCGCGGACTGTGGCGCAGGATTGAGGTGCGATGTGGGCGTAGTCAGGCAGAGCGAGTCTGCGAGGATCCGGTGCGGTGGCGCGCGTACGCTGTGGACGCGTACGCTGTGGTTCACTGCATTGTTGTGCGGCGTGATCGCGACGCTGCCCGCACACGCAGGCATGCACGAGGGCGATCGGCTCGCGTGGACCGGTGCGATAACGCAGGTAGAAGGCTCCGCGGGTGGTGGCCTCTCGCCCTGGGCCCTGATCGCGGGTCTCGGCACCAGCGATCAGATCGGCGGCAGCGCTCACCTCAGCTATGTATCCACCAGCGACTTCGAGCTGCGCAGCGCGGGGCTTGCCGCCGGCATCCACGATCGTGTCGAAGTGTCATTTACGCGGCAGCGATTCGATGCCGGAAGCGTGATCCCCGGGTTGACGCTGGGCCAGGACGTGCTGGGTCTCAAGCTGCGCCTCGCCGGCGACGCCGTATTCGCGCCCGACCATTGGTGGCCACAGTTGGCAGTCGGCGCACAGTACAAGCGCACCCTCGATTTCGATGTGATACCCAAAGCCGTCGGCGCGAACCATGGACAGGATGTAGATCTGTATCTCGCGGCCACCAAGGTGTACTTCGCTGCGATTGCGGGCCGCAATGCCATCGTCAATCTGACGCTGCGCAGGACGCGCGCCAACCAGTTCGGTCTGCTGGGGTTCGGCGGTGACCAGCGCGACAGCTTCAGCCTGGCGCCAGAACTCTCGGCCGCACTCTGGGTGCGCGACAACTGGCTGGTCGGTGGCGAGTATCGCTACAAGCCCAGTGACCTGGGCGCGTTTCGCGAAGACAAGGCGCTCGACGCCTTTGTGGCCTGGAATCCGCTAAAGCCCCTCACTGTCACGCTGGCGTATGTCGATCTGGGCCGCATCGCCGGCAAACCGGACCAGCGCGGCTACTACCTCTCGCTCTGGCTCGGCATGTAGCCTTCAGTGGCGAATCGTGCACAGTGCGCCACCGTCCACCGCCCACGCTGCGCCATTGACGAAGCTGGCCGCGGGTGAGAGCAGGAAGGCAACGGCCTCACCGACTTCACGCGGCTGACCGATGCGCTCCTGCGGCGCGACCTTGCCCAGCGTGCGCTTGCCGAGTTCCACGTCACCATTGAACAGCGTCTTGAGCATCGCCTCGAGCAAGGGTGTATCGATGACCCCAGGCATCACGGCGTTCACGCGTACGCCGCGCGCACCCACATCAGCCGCGGCGGTGCGCGTGAGGCCGATCACGCCATGCTTGGTGGCGTTGTAGGCGCAGGCACCCGCCAACCCGCGCTCGCTGGCGATCGAACCGGTGTTTACAACGGCGCCGCCGCCCTGCTTCAGCATCACCGGTATCGCATGGCGCATGCCGAGGAAGATGCTGCGCAGGTTGACCGCGATCAGGCGATCGAACTCGGCCTCGTCGTAGGTCTCGATGGAAGCCACCTTGCCTTCGGTACCCGCATTGTTGAACAGGCCGTCGATGCGGCCAAAAGCCTTCACGGCCACATTCACGTAGGCCTGCACGGCCTCGCTCCGGCTGACATCCGCATGGCAGATCTCCACCTGCGTGCCGAAGGCCGCGACTGCTGCGCGCTTCTTCTCGAGCCCGGCGCGATTGATATCCACCAGCAGGATGTCGGCACCTCGCTCCGCCAGCACACAGGCAGTCGCGTGACCGATGCTGCCCGCACCACCCGTGACGATGATCTTCTTGCCCGCCAGGTCTTTCATGACAGTTTCCCCAGGATCAGATCGGCCGCCCGTTCGGCCAGGGCATTGACGGGGAAATTGCTAGCGAGTTACGGATATGTTGTTCAATCTGCGCGCGCTCCCGTCAGCAGAGAGCCGGTTCGCCAGCACGCAGCCCGCCGTGCCGGCACCGGCGATCACATAGTCGTAGCTGTCGCTATGCACCGAGGCCAAACAGGGTTGCGACGTAGTGGCTGTCCATGTATTCGCGGATCGCGAAGATCTTGCCGTCGCGCACGTCGATGCTCCAGGCGTAGCGATTGTCGTACTGGCGACCATCCTGCAGGGAGCCAACACCGCGCGATTCGCACATCACGGTGTCGCCGCCCGAGACCATGCGCAGCACCGTGGTCTTGGGATCACCGGGCTTGAACAGGCCACGTACCGGTGCCAGGAATTCATCGACGATCTTGTCGCGCGGACCATGGATGCCGGATCCCGGTATGCCCTCGACCATGGGTTGCCAGGTGGCATCGGCGTGCAGCGTGGCGCGCGTCGCCTCGAGATCGCCGCTGCTCAGTATGCGGAAGAAATCGAGCACCAGCTGTTCCTGCGGCGTGCGTGCACTGACCATGATTCACCCCTTGGCCTGGTCGAGTTCGGCGAAGGCCTCGCGCGCGATGCGCACGCTGTCGATGCCGGCCGGCACGCCGCAGTACACGGCCACCTGCAGCAGCACCTCGCGGATCTCCGCGCGCGTGACGCCATTGTTCAGCGCCGCCTTCACGTGGAGCTTGAGCTCGTGCGGGCGATTGAGCGCACTGATCATGCCGAGGTTCACGAGGCTGCGATCACGCAGCGCCAGCCCCGGCCGCGTCCAGACGTAGCCCCAGCAGTATTCGGTCGAGAGCTCCTGCATCGGCATGCTGAACTCATCGGCGCTCGCCATGGAGCGTTCCACGTATTCCGCGCCCAGCACCTGCTTGCGCAGCTTCAGGCCCTTGTCGAATCGTTCCTGTCCCACGATGTACTCCTCATGGGCCGCCGATCTGGCAGCCCGCCCAGTTTTCCAGCACTTTCACGAGCTCGGTGCAATCGGCCGCTTCGCCCTGCAGCTGCTGCGTGATCGAGAGCATCTGCCGCACTGCCGCGCCCACCACCATGGGCACGCCCAGTGCCTCGGCTTCGTCCAGGCACAGGCGTACGTCCTTGAACGAGAGCGCGTTGGCAAAACCGAAATCGAAGCGGCGATTGAGCACATGCTTCGGAATCTTGGTCAGCGTGGCGCTGTTGGCGCCAGAGGAGGCATTGAGCACCTCAAGCATCGCGGCCGGATCGACACCGGCCTTTACGCCCATCGCCAGCGCTTCGGCCGCGATCGCAAGCGAGGCGGCCGACATCAGGTTGTTGGCGAGTTTCACCGTCTGGCCGAGTCCGGGTCGTTCGCCGAGCACATAGAGCTTGCCCAGCACTTCGAGCAATGGACGCACCCGCTCCATCGCGGCCGCTGGGCCCGAGGCCATGATCGCCAGCTTCCCGGTGGCAGCGCCCTTCACGCCGCCGGATACCGGCGCATCGATCGCAGCGATACCGCGCGGCGCGAGCAGCGCGGCAATGGCCTGCGAGGCCGCGGGACCCGAAGTGGAAAGATCGACGAATACTTTTAACGCGGAAGACGCGGCCACAGCGGCCGCGGCGGCACGCGCATCGGCCGGACCCGGCACGCTGAGCATCACCACGGTGCTCGCGGCGGCAGCCTCGGCCGGCGAAGCTGCAGCCCGCGCACCCAGCGTCACCAGTGGCGCTACGGCGGCCACCATCGGATCGTAGACGCACAGCGCGTGACCGGCCGCGATCAGTCGCGTGGCCATCGCAGAGCCCATGCGCCCTACGCCAATGAAGGCAATTCTTTCAGCCACGCGCCCTCCGAGTCAGCACAACGCAAGTCCGGCACAACGAAGTCTAACAGCGCCATCAATCATGCGGCGCGAGATCGAGCCGCACCGCATTGGCCAGTCCCGTGGCTGCCGCGGGGTAGCGCTGCAACACCAGCGGATCATGGCCGGGAATCACGTGCTGCGGCGAGCTGGCCAGTTGCTCGATGGTCGCGAACGCCGCCATGTAGGCCGCCAGGTCGTCGATGATCGGAAACGCTCGACGCTGCTGCCAGTTGGCGTAGAAATGCGCCGCATCCGAGGCCAGCACCACCCAGCCGCGCTGCGTGTGCACGCGCACCACCTGCAGGCCGCGCGTATGTCCGCCGACGCAATGCACTGTGATACCCGGCGCCAGCTCGGCCGTGCCATCGTGATACACGAGGCGACCGGCATAGAGCCGGCCGACCATCGCCTGCACATCGCTTGCCTCGTAGGCCCAACGCGCGCCATCCCCGCACATCGCACTGCCCGTGCAATAGGCCATCTCCTCGGTCTGCAGGTGATAGCGCGCCTGCGCAAACAGCTCGTGGTTGCCGGCGTGGTCGTAGTGCATGTGGCTGATGATCACGTCCTTGACCTGGCGTGGATCAACTCCCACGGACTCGAGTCCTGCACCTACGGGTTGCACCAGCTCGCGGCCACGCGCGGCCGCGGTGGCGGCATCGAAACCCGTGTCGAGCACCAGCGTGAGGCCGGGGCCGCGGATCGTCCATACGTAGAAGTCCAGCGGCATCGGGCCATCGTGCTCGTCACCGCCGAGGAAGTTATGGCGGGCGGTACGCTCCACGTGGCCATAACGGATCGCGCATATTTCATAGTTCGGAGTCATGGCAGTATGCTCGCGATATCCGCGGCAACTGGCAACTCCTGCAATGAACCCAAACACGACTACCGCAGATATCCTCGCCGTGGGCTCCGGGCACAACGGGCTGGTGGCCGCCGCCTACCTGGCGGCCGCCGGCAAGCAGGTGCTGGTGCTCGAGCGCAACGGCTGGTTCGGCGGTGGCGTGGTCTCGCGCGAACTCACGCTCCCGGGCTTTCGCCACGACCAGCATTCCATGAGCCACATCTTCATCCAGGCCAATCCGCTGCTGCGCGATGACGAGCTCAAGCTCAAGGCGCGCTACGGCCTCGACTACATCTTCCCGGATGTGCCGATGATGTCGGTGTTCGAGGATGGCAGCACGCTCAAGCTGCATCGCGATCGGGAGAAATCGGTCGCCGAGATCGCCAAATACTCGCGGCGCGATGCCGAGACCTTTCGCAGGGTGTCGTTGCAGGCGGCCGCCTGGTTGCCGATGATCGCCGCTTCGCTGTACGTGCCACCGGCTCCGGTGGGCGCCGGCAACGCCATGCTCGACTCGAGCCGCGAGGGGCGCGAGCTGTGGCGCGTGATCCAGATGAGCAGCCACGACCTGCTGTGCGAACTGTTCGAACACGAGAAAGTGCGCATGCACTTCGCGCGCGTGGCCGGCGAAAATCTGGTGTCGCCCGATGAGAAAGCCACCGCCATTGGCGTGTATGTATTCCTCGGCTTCCTCGAAGGCTGCGGCTTCGGCGTGGCACGCGGCGGCGCCGGACGGCTGACCGATGCACTGATCGCCTGCATCCGCGATCACGGCGGCGAGGTGCTCGCCAACAGCGAGGTGGCGCGCATCAAGGTGAGCAACGGCCGCGCCAGTGGTGTCGAGACGGTTGATGGCCGCCACTTCGCCGCGCGCGAGGCGGTCATTGGCGCCATACATCCGCACCTGCTCGGCGGCATGATCGATGGCATGGACCCCCGTGTGCGTCGCGCGGCCGAGGCCACACACATCACCTCGGCCGCCTGCATCACAGTACATGCCGCGCTCAGCGAGCCGCTGCGCTTTCGCAGTCGCGACCCGGTCGATGGCGTGATGGTGGAGCTGCTGCCCGACAGCTACGAGACGCTGCGCCGCGATTTCGATGAACTGCGCTACGGGCAGTTCATGCCCTACCCGCTGCTGGGCCTCGGTTCGCTCTCGCAGTTCGATCCGAGCCGCGTGCCGCCCGGCCGCGCCATCCTGCACCTGTGGGATTACGTGCCCTACCAGCGCCCCGACGGCCGCAGCTGGGACGAGGCCAAGCGCGAGTACGGCGATCGCATGCTCGCGCACCTCTCGAAGTTCGTCGCCAATATTCCAGACTGCGTACTGCAGGCGCACATCGACAGCCCGGTCGACATGGAACGCACCTCGCCCAGTTTCCGGCGCGGCGATCTGCATGGCATCGCTACGACCACCTACCAGAGCGGCGCGCATCGTCCGACGCCGGAACTCGGCCAATACACTGTGCCTGGCCTCGAGCGTTTCTACCTGGTGGGCCCGTTCCAGTATCCCGGCGGTGGTGTGTTTGGCGCGGGTCGCGCCACGGCGATGAAGATGTTCGAAGACCTGGGTCTCGATTTCGATCGCCGGGGTCGCGTGAGGTGACATCGACTTACGACTACATCATCGTCGGTGCCGGCACCGCTGGCTGCGTACTCGCGGCGCGCCTGTCGGCCGATCCGCGCACGCGCGTCTGCCTGCTGGAGGCTGGCGGTCCCGCGCGCCACCCGTTCATCCACGTGCCCGCACTCGTCGGACCGGCGATCATGCATCGCGCACTTGGCTGGGGCCTAAGCAGCGAACCGCAGCAGGCACTGAACGGTCGCCGCCTGCCTTTGCCACGCGGCAAGGTGATCGGCGGCTCGGGCTCGATCAATGGCATGGCCTATCATCGAGGGCACCCGAGCGACTACGACGACTGGGCTGCGCTGGGCAATCCGGGCTGGAGCTGGAACGAAGTACTGCCGTACTTTCGCCGTTCGGAGAACAATGCCGAGCTGCGCGATCCGGCCGTGCACGGTCTCGATGGTCCTGTCCATGTGCGCTATGTCAGCGCTCCGAATAGATTGAACCAATCGTTTCGCGAGGCCTTTGCAAGCCTCGGCGGCTATCGCCATTGCGATGATTTCAGCAGCCTGGATCCTGAAGGCTACGGCCTGCGCCAGGGCACGCTGCACCTGGGTCGACGTGATTCCACGGCCCGCGCCTACCTGGCGCCGGCGATGCGTCGACCCAATCTCACGGCTATGACACGCACCCCTGTCGCGGCAATCCGCATCGAAGCCGGACGTGCCACCGGCGTGGAACTGCAGGGGTCGGCAGAGCCGCGCGGCCTGCAGGCCGCACGCGAAGTGATCTTGTGTGCCGGCGCATTTCATTCGCCGCAACTGCTGATGCTCTCAGGCGTTGGGCCAGCCGGGCATCTTGAAGCGCTGGGTATCAAAGTGCGTGCGGACCTGGGCGGCGTTGGCGCCAATCTGCACGATCACCCGGCAGTGAATGTGGCGCTCGAGATGCGCGATACGACTTCCTATGGCCTCTCGTGGCGCACCGCCCACCGCGCGTTGTGGAACCTGGCCGAGTACGCGCTGCTGCGACGCGGCCCACTGGCCAGCAATGTGTTCGAGTCGACTGCGTTCGTCCGCACCCACGCCGCCGCGCGACGGCCCGATATCCAGATCGCCTTCCAGCCGGCGCGGCGCAATCCCGGCACGTTTCCGCTGCCACTGGGCCACGGCTTTGCAATGAGCGTGGTCAATCTCTATCCGCGCAGTCGCGGCGAAGTGCGCCTCGCCAGCCAGGATCCACGCGTGCCGCCGCGGATCGACCCTGCGTTGCTGAGCGACCCGGAAGACCAGGAACCCTTGCTGCGCGGCGTGGAGCTGGTGCGCAGCCTCTGTGATGCCCCAGCCTTCGCGCGCTATCGCGCCACCGAAGTACGCCCGGGGCGTAGCGCACGCAGCCGCGCGGAGCTGGTAGCCTATCTGCGCTCGGCAGCGGCAACCGTGCATCACCCGGTCGGGAGCTGTCGCATGGGGCCCGACGAGCTGGCGGTAGTGGATCCCGAACTGCGGGTACGCGGCATCGGACAACTGCGGGTGGTGGACGCGTCGATATTTCCGCGTATCGTCGGCGGCAACACCAACGCGCCGGTGGTGATGGTGGCCGAGAAGGCCGCGGACATGATCATGGGGAGTACGCATGGCAGCTGAGCATATCCGTCACTGGCGCATAGGCGATGTGGAAATCGCCCGCATCGTCGAGGTCTATGGCTTCGAGGATGACATCAGCATGCTGCTGCCCGATGCCACGCCAGAATACCTGCAGCAGTTTCGCTGGCTGGTGCCGCACTTCGCGACGCCCGAGGGAAAGATGATCATTTCCTTCCAGTGCTTCGTGCTGCGCTCCAAGGGCCGCACCGCGATGATCGATACCTGCATCGGCAATGATCGCAAGCGCGAGTTCGACGTGTTCTGCAACCTGCAGAATACTTTCCTCGAAGACCTCGCCGCGGCAGGTTTTCCGGCCAGTTCGGTAACCGACGTGCTGTGCACGCACCTGCACTTCGATCATGTGGGCTGGAACACCCAGCTCGTCGATGGCAAATGGGTACCTACCTTTCCGCAGGCACGTTACCTGTTCGGTGCACGCGAATGGCGGCACTGGCAACACCTGCGCGCAACCAATGGCTACCATCACATGGAACACCTGGTCGATTCGATCGATCCGATCATCGCTGCAGGGCTCGAGCATTTCATCGAGCCGGATTTCCGCCTCACGGAAGAAGTGCGCCTGTTCCCGACGCCCGGCCACACACCCGGCCATTGCAGCGTGCTGATCGAGTCGCGCGGCCAGCAGGCCGTGATCACCGGCGACATGATGCACAACCCGGTGCAGATCGCGATCCCGGCCACCGAGGCGCGCTTCGACATGGACAAGGCCCAGGCCGCGCGTACGCGCTGCGAATTCGTCGAGCGCTTCAACAACACCGACACGCTGGTGATCGGCAGCCACTTTGCCGAACCCACTTCCGGCAAGATCGTGTCTGATGGCAAAGCCCGGAAGCTGCAGGTATGAGCGAACCCGATCTCAGGGACCAGCAGGTCTTCATCACCGGCGCGGCGCGCGGCCTTGGCCGCTCGATGGCCGAGAAACTCGCGCGCTGTGGCGCAACCGTTGCAGTGAGCGACCTGGACTTCGCGGGCTGCGAAGCGGTGGTTGCCGGCATCCGCGCGGCCGGCGGCCAGGCACTGCCTTATCGGGTCGATGTGGCGGAGCGCGCCGCCTTCATGCAGGCTGCGGCGCAATTTGCCGCACACAGCGGCCGCATCGATGCACTGGTCAACAATGCGATGTTGCTGCGCTACGAGCCGGTGGAAAAGATCACACCCGAGACGCTCGATCACATGACCCGCATCGGCATCCACGGCAGCATCTGGGGCGCGCAGGCGCTGCTGGCGCACTACGATGCGAAGCGCGGCGGTGCACTGATCAACATGGCCTCGCCGGTCGCGGAAAAGGGCTTTCCGAATACCGCGGCCTACAGTCTGGTGAAGGGCGCGATCGTCACCCTCACCAAAGTGCTGGCAGCGGAACTGGGTCCGCGCAATGTACGCGTCAACGCATTGGCGCCAGGATCGGTGCCCACACCCGGAGCGCTGGGCCTGAATGATCCGGCCGAGTACGAACGACGCGCGCGCACCATACCGCTGCGCCGACTCGGCCACGAGAACGACAACGCCGAGGCCTGTGCCTTCCTGCTGAGCAACGCGGCCTCGTTCATCAACGGTGAGATCCTGCATGTGGATGGCGGCATTGCCGCCGCTGGATGAAACCATGACCAGAGCCATACCTGAATTCGACACCGACCCCTTCTCGCGCGCTTCGGTGCGCAATGCGCGCGCAGTGGACGATCGCCTGCGCGAGCTGGCACCCGTCGTGAGACTCCCCAAGGAGAACATCACGATGCTCGCGCGCCATGAGCACGTGGCCGCGGGGCTGCGCGACTGGAAGAGTTTCTCCTCCACCTCGCGCCCCTGGCACGATCCGAACTCGGTACGACCCGAGCTGCTGCTGACGGACGATCCACCGAAGCACACGCGCGTGCGCGCCGTGGTCGCCAACGCG
Source organism: uncultured Gammaproteobacteria bacterium (assembly GCA_963764065.1). Lineage (GTDB taxonomy): Bacteria > Pseudomonadota > Gammaproteobacteria > Steroidobacterales > Steroidobacteraceae > FEN-1191. The sequence goes on from CAVXRM010000007.1 coordinate 361,671, forward strand.
CTCTCACCGCAGGCACTCACGCCCATGGCCGAGGCCTTTCGTCGCGACGCGCGCACCATCGTCCTTGGCCTGCAACAGCGCGCGGGCCAGCCCATCGATGCAGTCACCGATATCACACAGCCTTTCGTCTACAAAGTGCTGCCCGACCTGATCGGCCTGCCGCAGCGCGGCCGTGAACACATGTACGCCTTCGGCAACATGGTGTGGGCCACGATGGGCCCGATGAACGAACTGTTCCATGAGGCGATGGAGAACACGAGCGAAGTCATCGCCTGGGCGAGCCAGTGTTGCAATCGCGAGAACCTCGCGCCGGGAAGCCTCGGCATGGCGATGTACGAGGCCGCCGATCGCGGCGAGATCACAGCGCAGGAGGCCAACCTGCTGGTCGGCATCCTGCTCTCGGCGGCGGCCGACACCACGGTACTGACCCTGGCCAATACCATCCGCGCGTTCTGCGAATTTCCGGACCAGTACCAGCTGGTTCGCTCCGACCCGACGCTGGTGCGCGCGGCTTTCGATGAGAGCCTGCGCTGGGATTCTCCCTCGCGCATGGCGGGTCGCATCGCAATGAAGGATATCGAGATCGAGGGCTACCGCATTCCCGCCGGCGAGCGCTGCGGGCTGATGTTCGCTGCCGCGAATCGCGATCCGCGCCGCTGGGACTCACCCGATCGATTCGACGTGCGCCGCAACAACAAGGACAACCTCGGCTTCGGCTACGGGGTGCATGCCTGCGTGGGCCGGGTGCTGGCGCTGCTGGAGGCCGAGGCGCTGCTCGGCGCGCTCATCGAGAGCGTGCAACGCTTTGAGTCGGCAGGGAATCCAGAGCCCTGGATGACTACGATCGGCCACGGTCCGATCAGCGTGCCGATTAAGTGTCATTAAGGCCTGGCCGCCCGGCCGCGCGTTGACCACCCCCCGGCCGATTAGTAAGCTAGGCAAACAATCAGGAGACCGCCACCATGGCTACGGCTGCCGACGTACTTGCCCGCAAGGACCCCCTCTCCCAGCTCGAATATTCCGCTGCTGCCAAGCGTGCGATCGCACGCAAGCCGGCGCTGTTCATCAACAACGAATGGGTGGCCTCCACGCATGGCGCCACCATTCCGGTTGAAGACCCTTCCACCGGCCGCGAGATTGCGCGCCTGGTCGATGCCTCGAATGCCGATGTCGATCGCGCCGTCAGCGCAGCGCGCGCAGCGTTTGACGATGGCCGCTGGTCCAACCTGCCGCCGAAACAGCGCGAGCGCGTCATGAACAAGTTCGCCGACCTGCTCGAGGCGCACACCGCCGAGTTCGCGGAGCTTGAAGCCATCGACAACGGCAAGCCGATCGGCATGGCGACGATGGTCGATATTCCCGCTTCCGTCGATCATCTGCGCTACATGGCCGGCTGGGCCTCAAAGGTCAGCGGCGATCTGATCGAGCCACAGGGGCTGCCGCGCGGCACCGTGTTCAGCTATGTGTCGCGCGAGCCAGTGGGCGTGGCCGCACAGATCGTGCCCTGGAACTTCCCGCTGATCATGGCGACGCTGAAGATCTCACCCGCGCTGGCCACGGGCTGCACGCTGGTGCTCAAGCCTGCTGAACAGACTTCACTGACGGCGCTGCGCCTGGCCGATCTCGTGGTCGAGGCTGGCTTTCCGCCCGGCGTGATCAACGTGATCACCGGCAACGGGCACACCGCCGGCGATGCGCTGGTCAAGCATCCGGGCGTGGACAAGATTGCCTTCACCGGCTCGACCGAAGTCGGCAAGATCATCAATCGCAGCGCCACCGATACACTCAAGCGCGTCACGCTCGAACTCGGCGGCAAGTCGCCGGTGGTGGTGATGCCCGATGTGGACATTGCCGAAGCCGCGCCCGGCGCCGCTGGCGCGATCTTCTTCAACTCCGGCCAGGTGTGCATTGCCGGCTCGCGCCTGTTCGCGCACCGCTCGATCTTCGACAAGGTGATCGAGGGCGTGGCTGCGACCACTGCTTTCTGGAAGCCGCGTCCCTCGCTTGATCCCGAAGGTCACATGGGTCCGCTGGTCTCGAAGGAGCAGCACGAACGCGTGATGGGTTACATCGCGGCCGGCAAGAAGGCCGGTGCTTCCGTGGCCGTGGGCGGCGATGCGCCGGCGAGCAGTGGCTACTACGTGAACCCGACCATTCTCGTGAACGTGAAGCCCGACATGAGCGTGGTGCGCGAGGAAATCTTCGGACCCGTTGTGGTCGCGCAGCGATTCGATGATCTCGATGAAGTCGCGAAGGCCGCCAACGACACCTGCTACGGCCTGGGCGCCGGCATCTGGACCAAAGACCTCTCGACCATGCACCGCCTGGCCTCGAAGATCAAAGCGGGCACCGTGTGGGGCAACTGCCACGGCATCATCGATCCCGCGCTACCTTTCGGCGGCTTCAAGAGCTCGGGGTTCGGGCGCGAGCAGGCACGCCAGGGCCTGGAGGCCTACACCGAGCTGAAGACCGTGATCATAAAGCTCTGAGGCCGGTGAGGTAAGCCGAAATCCTGGCGAGCTGCGCGTCGCTCACTTCGCCCCGGCTGATGCGCGGCATGTTGCCGAGGCCGTGCCGCACGGCGACGGCAATCAGCCCGGCGCTCAAGTCGCTGCGCGATTCCAGCATGGCCACGCTGCGATCCATACGGCGCGCCAGGATGACGGTGCCCATGCCCATTTGCCGATGGCACATCCCGCACTTCTCGACGTACAGGGCCTCGCCGGGACTTTTTGACGAGCGGTCCTGCATCACGCCGCGAAATGGGTTCTCCACCCTCGAGCCATCCTGCCTGGGTTCCGCCGCGTGTGCAGCAACCAACATCAGCGTGGTAGCGAGCAGCACGGACAGCAGCCGCGCAGCCATCATCGCCGCCGCCCCTGTGGCCAGATGCCGCTCTTCCCTGGCGCGAGGATCCCGCGAGGGTCGAGCGCATCCTTTACCCGTTCATTCAGACGCCGCAGGGCGTGATCGTTGAAGTCATAGCTCTCGGCGACCAGGTCCATGTAGTCGATGTGGGTGCGATACTCGCCATAGCGATGCGCACTGGCGTCGGCCACCAGCGCCCGAAACATTTCATCGACGCGACCCATCATGGCCGCATCATCCTTGTTGTAGAGCAGCTGGTTCACGTTGGTGAGACTGCGCTCACCCATGGCGAAACTGGCGTGATAGTCCATGCCGTACTTCTGGTAGAGATCATAAGTGCGCCGGAACTGATCCATCGCCAGGTCGCCGCGTGCCGGCAGCACGGGCGAGTAACCCACGTGGCCGCCGCGTCCGCCGTGCCAGTTGGCATTTGCGAGTGGGAAACTCACGGGAACGCCGGTCACGGGCGAGCCTTCGGGGGGATCGCCACGCACCCAGCGCGCCGGCTTCTTCGCCAGGATGGGTTTGTGGTCGAAAGCACGATCCAGCACGCGCTGCGCCGCCTCCACCACTTCGAGATGCCCGTAGCAGCGGATCTGCACACTCCACCAGCCGATGTTGAAGCGCTGGCGGATGGCACTGATCACCTTGTCATCCAGCGGTCCCTTGTCGTGGGTCCATTGCTCACGCGTGGTCATTACCGCTGCCGAGCGCAGCCAGTTGCCGATCGACGGGCTTTGCTGAATCAGGCCTGCGCGCCGCAGCGGCATGATTGTATCGACGACCCAGCCCAGGTCTTCGGGCCGATTGAACTCATAGTCATAGCCCAGCACCGCCTCGGGTTCGGGCATGAGCCACAGCCCGAGCCGCGTAACGATGCCGAAGTTCGACTGGCAGAACATCGCATCCCAGCCGGGTCCGAAGCCATGGCGATACAACTGCCAGGTCGGCGAGCCGGCCATTGCACCCATGCCCGTGCGCACGAGGTCACCATCGGGCAGCACCACCTCGAGGCCGCAGATGCGCGCCGCGTGATCGCCATAGCTGGTGTAGCCGACCCCGCGATCCAGCGCATTGCCCGCCACCGATCCCCAGCTGTTGCCCGGCACTGACAGCCACAGCGGTATCTTGTTGGACTGCAGATGGTCATAGAGATCAAAGAATCCGACCCCTGGTTCGACCAGCACCGTGCCGTTCTCGGCATCGACCTCGATTGCCTTCATGCGCGAAAGATCAAGCACCAGCGTACCCGCGAGCACCGGCGCGCAGCCGCCGTAGCCAAAGTTCTTGCCGCGGCTGACAGTCCAGAGCGGCACGCGAAAGCGGTTCGCAATGCGCACGACTTCGCGTACTTCCTCGACGTTCGCGGGTGCCAGCGCGCCGGCAGGCCGGTGGCGGACTTCATCCGCTGCAAAATGATCCGAGTAGGCGACGCGATCGTCATCACCCGTCATTACCCAGTCGGCACCTATGGCGGCGCGCAGAGCGTGCAGGGCAGCGGACGGGATGCCACTCATGCCCGCAGCTCGCGATCCCGGATCCTCACCACGCTCCGGGCCAGGGGCAGCAAGACTGCGATCATCAGGGCGCAGGCATAGTACGGGGCGTCCGGATTCTGTCCGTAGATCCAGCCGAACAACGGCGGCGCGACGATGCGTGAGGCCGCGTTCGATGCCATGTTCAAGCCCATCACGCTGCCCTGCCGGTCCGAGGGCGTCGAGCGCGATACCAGTGCGCCGGCATTGGGAAAGGTAACGCTGTGCCCGACCATCAGCGCCACCATCAGCAGCACCGAGGTCCAGGGCAGGCGCAGCAGCGGGGGCAGCACCATGGATATCACCAGCACCAGCAATCCGCCCACGATGACGCGCGCTTCGCCCCAGTGCCTTACCAGAGGCCCGATCAGCAGGGTCTGGACCAACAGGCCCGCGACCCCCATCAGCAGGAAGGTCAATCCCACCTCGCGCGCCTGCCAGCCGAAGTTCTTCTGGGTCCACAACCCGAACACGGCCTCCATCGAGGCAAACGCGGCGATGCCGCAGAAGGCAATGAGCACCAAACGCAGGATGAGCGGCTGCGAGCCCACGTATCGCCAGGCGTCGCCATAACTGGGCGCCGGACGCACGGCAGCTCCCGCTGGACGCGACTCACTGAGGGCATATACCGCCCAGGCCGAGGCGGCCGCAGCAAGCGCCGCAGCACAGAAGATCGGCAGCCGAAAGCCAGCGAGCCCCGCTTCAGGAGAGGCCAGCAGGCCGCCGATAGCGGGCCCGGTGGCGAACCCCAGGTTGAAAGCCGCGCCGAAGTAGCCCATGTTGCGCGCCCGCTCGGCGGGTGGCGTGATGTCGGCGATCGTGCCCTGCACTACGCTGAAGGTACCGCTGAAAAAGCCGCTGACGACACGGATCAACAGCGCGGCGCTAAGACTGGCTGCAAAAGCGAAGGCGACATAGCTCAAGGCTGCGCCGGCCGTCGTCATCACCAGCACCGGCTTGCGGCCCAGCATGTCGGAGCGCCGGCCCCAGAAGATTTCGCCAAAAATGTTACCGAAGGAATAGGCGGCGAACAGGCAGGCGACTTCGAAGGAACTCGCGCCAAACGCCTTGCCATAGAACGGCAGCAACGGCAGGATCAGGCTGAACCCCGCGATGTTGAGGAACACCATCACGAGCAGCAGTGCAAAACCGCGTGTCAGGCCATTTCCCAATAGTACAACTGGCCTTGCCGGGTCTCCTCGCGTAATCGCAGACCGCGCTCCTGCAGCAGACTGCGCGCCTGCACCAGTTCGCTCCAGCGGGTCAGCCCAATCACCCGTCCGGCGTGTGCGCCGGAGCGCAGGGTGCGCCAGAAATTCGCGTGCTCATCGCGCAGGTCCACTGCCGGCCCCAGGTGCCGGTCGCGCAGCGCACGACTTTGCGGCAAGCGGCTGTCGTAGACGAGGAGTGTGCGCGCAGGCGTGGCCAGCGCGCGGCGCGATCCCACGGAAAACCCGGCGACGGCCAGCAGCGCACCCTGCAACGCAGAGCGGCGAGTAATGCTCACGGCCCCGCCTTGCCGAGAAACCTCGCAATGGCATCGAGCTCGGCATCGGTGACCTCGACACGCGTCAGACGCGGCATGGCACGCACGCCACTGCGCACGACCACCTTGACGTAGGTCTGCGTGAGATCCGGGCGGTTGGCGAGCAGGCCAGTTTCCGGCGGCTCACCGGCCATGACGCGCAGCTTGGTCAGCATGTTGGTGCCCATGCCGCCTGCCAGGTGGCAGGCGCCACAGCGGTTGGAAAACACAGCAGCGCCGTCCTTGCCGGGTGCCAACCGGTCCCCGGGGGGCAGCAGCGCGCGCATCTGATATGGGGGTGGCCCGGGCGGTGGGCCGGTCGGGGCGGGAGAGGCCGGTGACTCGGCCTGCGCTGCCGCCGCGACGGACAGCAATCCCAGCAGCCAGTGCTGTTTCACGTGTCACCCCGCTTCGACGCCGCGGAGCGGTACGCCGCGGGCCAGACGCCCTGCTTGCCGGGTGCGAGAATGCCATGCGGATCGAGCGCATCCTTGAGTTTCTCGTTCAGACGGCGCTGCGCATGGTTGTTGAAGTCAAACGTGGCGTTGACCTGATCCATCCACCCGAGGTGCGTGCGGTATTCCCCGTAGCCCGCCTGCGCCGTCTCGGTGATCAGCGCATTGAACAGTTTGCGGATGTTGGCCACCTGCGCCGCGTTATCGCGATCGTACATCAGCATGTTGATGTTGGTGGCGAAGCGCCCGCTGAGGGTGAAGCTGGCGTAAAAATCGACATCATGCGCGGCGATGATCTGCCGGCTGCGCTTGAGCTGGCCCATCACGTGCTTTGAATTGGCCGGTACCACCGGCGAAAAACCCATGTGCGCGCCGCGTCCGCCAACCCAGTCACCCATCTGCAATGCCACCGCGGAGGGCACGCCGACCGTGACGTCGTACTGGCTGACCGGATCGCCGGCCTGCCAGATTTCTTCGCGCGGCGGCGCAGGCAGGTGCTGCAGGAACGCGCGCCTGAGCACCTCGGCCTTGGCGCGATTCACCGCCTCGTCGCCATAGAGCCGGATCTGCACCTGCCAGTAGCCCAGATGGTGCTCCTTCAGCAGTTCCTGGACGCGCCCCTCCGGCATGGCGCCGGGCTGGTCCCAGAAGTCCTTGCGTTGGCCCTTGAGGACCAGCTTGCCGAGCCAGGAGGGAATGAATACGTTCTGGTCAATGAGGCCCGCGATCTTCAGCGGCGCTATGGTGTCGATGACCCAGGCGATGTCCTCTTCGCGCGGGATGTCCCAGGTGAGCAGCGTCGAACTCGCCGGCGCGGGCTGTAGCCACACCCCGGCCTTGGTCACCACGCCAAGGTTCGACTGCGTAAACATGTGCGTCCAGTCGGGTCCGAAACTGAACGGGAACAGGTGCCAGCTGTGGTTGCCGTGCATGGCGCCCATGCCGGTGCGCAGCAGCTCGCCATCGGCTAGCACCACCTCGAGTCCACACAGATTGCGCGCATGCAGGCCGTAGGGTGTGTAGCCGATGCCATGATCAAGAGCGTTGCCGATGACCGAGCCCCAGGCATTGCCCGGCACGGACATCCACAGTGCCGCCTGCTCGCGCTGCAGATGCTCGTACAGATCGAAAAATCCGACGCCCGGTTCGAGCACGCAATAACCCAGGCCCACATCGAGCTCGAGAATGCGGTTCATCCGCCCGAGATCGAGCACGATCGTGCCGGGCATACGCGGCGCGTTGGAGCCGTAGCCCAGGTTCTTGCCGCGCGAAACTGGCCACAGCGGCGTGCGGTATTCGTTAGCCAGGCGCACGATGGCCTGCACCTCTTCCGCGCTCGCCGGCGCCACGGCCGCCGAGGCCTGCCATTCGCTCGAGGGCCCCGGGGCGTAGATGTCAGAATAGGCTTCGCGATCGGAGTCGTCGGCAAGGACCCAGTCCTTGCCGACGACCGTTGCGAACGCCCGCAGCGCCTGCTGAAACCGCGTTGCGTCCACGCCCGCAGGCAATGCGCGTCGCATTACGTCATTCCCGTTGACGTCTGTTCAGAACTTGCGTTCGATCGACACCGAGTAGGTGCGCGGCAGGCCGGGCACGCCGGTGACCACGCCGAGCGAGTTGGTTGTGACATCGCTGACCGACAGGAAATAGTACTTGTCAAACAGGTTCTGTACTTCGAATGACGCCTTCCAGGCTTCCGTCTTTGCCCAGATAATCTTGGCGTTGGCGAGGAAGCGACCGTCAATGGCCCCCCACGAGGTGTTCTCGGCATTGGTGTACAACTTGCCCTGGTACGAGCCATCCAGGCGGAAGCTGAGCGTGCCCGTGTTGGCCTTGTGGTCATACTGACCGCCCACGGCATAGGCCGTCTTCGGAGTAAAGGGCGTGATGCCACCCGCCGGAATGCCCGTGTTGACCAGATTGCCAAGCGCGTCGACCGCGGTCGTGTACTTGAAATGGAGGTAGCTGATGCTGGCGTCGAACGAGAGCCCATCGACCGGATAGATTGAGGTTTCGAGTTCGAAACCCTTCACGTCTGCTGAGCCGATGTTGTCGGGCCGCAGGCACGGCGCCGGCAGTGAAGACTCAGGACATACCAATTTGCTGAGCTGGATTTTGTTGTATTTGTTCAGGAAGGCGGCAGCGTTCACGCGCATGTGGCGGTTGAACAGGTCGGCCTTCAACCCTACCTCGTAGGTGGTGAGGGTCTCAGGCTGGAATGACAGGCGCTGGTCGGCAACGAACGGACGTGGGTTGACGCCGCCGCCCTTGAAACCCGTCGAGACCGAGGCATAGGCCATGAAATCCGGCGAGAAGCGATAGTCCGTAACAAAGCGCCAATCGGTACGATCGCCCTTGAAGCTGCCGGTAATCCCGAAGATACCCGCGAGCAGGCAATTCGGCTCCGAGAACGGGCCGTTGAGCACAAAGCAGTTGAAGCCGTTGGGCAAGCTGCCGTCCGGGTTGGAGCGGTAGTAGGTGTAGTCTTTTTTGTCTTTGGTATAGCGCACGCCGCCGGTAAAGCTCAACGCCTCCGTCGGGTGCAACGTCGCCGTGGCAAACACAGCCTTGGTTTGGCTGGGCGTGGTGTCAGGACCGTGGAGGAAATCGATGACCGGGCTGACGTAGTTCAGATCCACGCGGGCGGTATACGTGCCCTGCTGCTTCAGATAGAAGGCGCCGACTGTGCCTTCCAGAAACTTGCCAGCGTTGAAGTTGAGCCGGACCTCTGACGTGAACGCATGGTGCTTCAGTTGGTTGTCGAGTTGTGCGACCGGTATCGGCGTGGCGTCCTGGTCCTGGCCAAACTTCGAGACATAGGAACGATACGACCCGATATAGACCAGCTTCATATTGTCGCTGAGGTCGTAGCTCAGGTTGCCCTGGAAACCTGAACCCTGGAATTCAGTGATCGGCTCCGCGGCATAAGGTTTGAACGGCGCCTGGGTGGTCGGCGTCATGCCGTCGAGGAAGTTCGAATAGCTGACAAAACGCCTATCCCAGCCGAGATAATTACCCCCGGTATCGCAGCTATAGGGGCCGGCCGGAACGAAGGCGCACGACATGTTGACCGCGTTGCCGTCCTTGCCGACGAGCCAGGGATTCCCGGCCGAATTCGAGTTACCGACAGAATGGGGGTCGAAGGGGACACCGGGACCGACGGCTGCGCCCGCAGCGATCAGCACAGTCGGGATCGCTTCCGACTTCTCCCGGGTGTAGTCGACCGACAAGTTGATCTCGAGCTTGTTGCTTGGCGTGTAGCGCAGAGCAGCACGGCCGGCAACAATGTTCTGGCCGCCCATGGTCGTATAGTCGGCGTTGCCGCGACCACGCGTGTTGTTCTGCGGTACGTTCGAGGTGGGATGAGTCTGGCCGTAGTCGAGCATCGCCACATAGCCATCGCGCGTGCGGCTCATGCCCGATACGCGCAGAGCCAGATTGTCGGTGAGCTTGATGTCGCTCATGCCGCGGACGGCCAGTGCGTTAAACGAACCGTAAGACACGCTCAACGAGCCTGAATCGTCGCCCTTGGGCTTGGCGCTGAACAGCTTGATCGCGCCGCCGATCGCGTTCTTGCCCGCCAGGGTGCCCTGGGGACCGCGCAGGATTTCGATGCGATCGAGGTCGATCAGTTCGAGCAGGGAGCTCGACAGCGTCGGGATGTAGACGTCGTCGATGTAGACGCCAACGCCCGGATCGAGCGCGTAGTTGAAGTCGGTCTGGCCGACGCCGCGGATGAAGGCGATAAGGCCGGAGCCGCCGTTCTGCGGCTGTGGCCGCAATGACACGTTCGGCGCCTGTGCGGCGACTTCCGCAATGTTGGTCTGGCCGCGCGCCTCGAGAATCGCGGCGTTTACCGCCGTGATCGCGATCGGCGTGTCCTGCAGCTTCTGCTCACGGAACTGCGCTGTGACAACAACCTCTTCAAGCACATCCTGTTTTTCAGTCTTCGCCGGCGCGGCAGCCAGTGCGGCCGATTGCAGGCTCAGTGCCAAGGCAATGGCGCTTCCCAGCAACAGCAGACGCGAAGACGTATCTCGAGCGTTGGCATTCAGCATGTGTCCCCCTAAATTACCCATAATGCCGCGTCGTGCCGGCTAAGCCTTTTTGTCAGTGAAGCATACAAATCTGGCGATTTCAAGACCCTAAGAAATGTTAACGTTGCGACCAGGCAACACAGCGGAGCGATCCATGACCAAGGTTCGCGGGAGCCACCGGAACCAGGACATCGCATTGTTGGTGGCGATCCTGCGCTTCAGCTCACTGATCAGCCGCCCGATGCGCGACGGTGTCGCCGATCCCGCGGGTTTCAGCCCGAACGAATTGCGAATGTTGATGGCGCTGACTGGTGAGGGCGAAGCAGCGGGCCATGATCTGGCCGAGCTGATGGGCATGAACGCCATGAATGTCAGCCGTGCGCTGACCTCGCTGCTCGCCATGCGACTGATCGAGCCGGTGACCAATGCCGGCAACCGCCGACGCAAGCCCTTTCGCATCAGCAAGCGCGGCGCGACGACGTACTTGGCCATGGAGCCATCGATAGCCGGAGTGGCCGACTTTCTGTTCGGTGTACTGACCAGCGCGGAGCGCCGCAGCCTCAGCGCCATCCTCGTCAAGCTGCATCGGCAGGTGCTCGCCTGGCAGCAGACGGAGCACCGACCGCACGTGCCGCGCGCGTAGCAATACGAAGAGCTCCCTTGGTCTCACGCACCTGACGCCTGCCGTACCAGCAGCACATCGGGCCCCAGCTGATCTTCCGGGTAGGTCTTTGACGCCGGCTGCAGGCGCGCATCCTTATCGGCCATGAGTTCCCCTCCCAGGTTGCAGATTGCATCTCACGCTAACAAATGTTAGGAAAGGAAGCGAGGGGGGTGGAACATGAACTGGACGCAACGGACGGCACTGGTCACTGGCTGGGTTTCGGGGAAAGGAGAGAACTCATGACACCGGCAGGCATCACCATCCGCCACACCGACAGGCTCTGGATAAACGGCCAGTGGGTTGCGGCGCATTCGGGACGCATGATCGAGCTGGTCTCGCCCAATACCGAGCAGGTCATTGCGACAGTGGCCGAAGCTGATGCGGCTGACATGGATGCGGCTGTTGCCGCAGCGCGCGCCGCCTTCGACACGGGGCCGTGGAGCCGCAGCACGCCGTCCGAACGCCTCGCGCTGCTCAAACGCATGTCCGAGCACCTGCGCCGGCGTGAACCGGAACTGGCGCGCGCCTGGACACTGCAGATGGGTGGGCTGGCGAGCTTCGCCGCCCCGATGACCGCCGGTGCCACGCATACGCTGGATCTGATCATCAGCCTTGCCGAGCGTTTCAACTTCGTGGAAGCGCGGCCATCGATGGCCGCCAAGAACGCCTACGTGGCGCACGAGCCCGTGGGCGTCGTGGCCGCCATCGCCCCCTGGAATGCACCCTACGGGATCATGCTGAACAAGCTGGCTTATGCGCTCGCGGCCGGCTGCACGGTGGTCATGAAGCCCTCGCCCGAGACGCCACTCGAAACCTACATCCTCGCCGAGGCCGCCGAAGCGGCGGGCGCGCCACCCGGCGTCGTCAACCTGGTGTGCGGTCATCGCGATGCGAGCGATCATCTGATCAGCAACGTGGGCGTTGACAAGGTGTCCTTCACGGGCTCGACGCTGGCCGGAAAACGCATCGCCAGTGTCTGCGGCGCGCGCATCGCGCGCTGCACGCTTGAGCTGGGAGGCAAGTCGGCGGCCATCATCCGCGATGACTTCCCCATCGAGGGCGCGGCCAAACTGCTCACCGGCACCATCACGCTGATGAGCGGCCAGGTGTGCGCCATGCTGAGTCGGGTACTGGTCAACCGGCGCCGCCACGATGAGCTGGCCCAGGCGATCGCCCGGGAGATGCAGCAGGTCGTCATCGGTCCATCGGACGAGGCGGGTACACAGCTCGGGCCGCTGGCGATGAAGCGCCAGCTCGAGCGCGTCGAGGGTTATATCAGTGATGGCCGGCAGAGCGCGCAGCTTGTGACCGGCGGTCACCGGCCCGAGCGCCTGAAGCGCGGCTATTTCATCGAGCCTACTCTGTTCGCCGCAGTGCCAAATCTCAGTCGCATCGCCCAGGAGGAAATATTCGGGCCAGTGCTGAGCCTGATTCCGGTCGACGACGACGAGGATGCAATACGCATCGCCAATGAATCAAGCTATGGTCTGAACGGTTCGGTACTCACCTACGATGCCGACGCGGCCTATCGCATAGCGCGGCGCGTGCGCACCGGCGCGGTTGGCCAGAATGGGCTGCGCCTTGATTTCGGCCTGCCCTACGGCGGCTTCAAGCAATCAGGAATCGGGCGCGAGGGTGGGCTCGAGGGATTGATGGCTTATCTCGAAATGAAAAGCATCTTCCTCGATTCCGCACCACAGTCGCTGGCGTAGAACCTTTAGCCTAGAGCTCGACGCAACCGCCGTCGACGTACAGATCGACGCCGTTGATGAAACTCGCCTCCGGCGAGGCGAGGAACAGCACGGCACGCGCCACTTCCTCGGCTTCGCCCATGCGCTTCATGGGCACGGCTGCGCACAGCATCTTGCGAAAGCCCGCAATCTGTTCTGCGCTTGCGCCGCGCTTGAAGATCTCGGTCTCGGTCGGCCCGGGCGAAACCATGTTGACCCGAATGCGCCGCGGCAGCAGTTCCACGGCAAAGGTGCGTGCGACCGCGCGCAGACCCGCCTTGGCCGAGGCGTACACCATGTTGCCGGCGAGGCCCAGCACGGCGCCGATCGAGCCCGTGAAGACCATACTGCCGCCATCCCGCAGGTGTGGCAGTGCCGCCTGGGCTGCGAAGAAGGCGCCACGCAGGTTGACGCGATGAATGCCGTCCCAGAAATCCTCGGTCACTTCCGCGGCCGGCGCAAAACCGCCAACACCGGCATTGACGAACAGTACGTCGATGCCGCCCTGCTCGCTGGCCACGCGCGCTACCGCGGCGCGACTGTCACTCACCGAGCCCATGTCGGAGCGCAGGGTCAGCATCCCGCTCGCGGCGGCCGCTCTGGCCAGGCTGGCCTCGTCCCGACCGGTGATGGCCACGCGCGCACCTTCGGCCTGAAAACCCCTCGCCGCGGCCAATCCGATGCCGTTGCTGCCGCCGAACACCAGCACCGACTTGCCTTCGAAACGCATGCTCAGAACATACCGTTGCCGTTGGCCGATTTTTCTGGCACAGGCTGGACTACATCCCAGTGTTCGACCACCTTGCAACCCTTGACGCGCAGGATGTCCACCACCGCCATGCCGCGATCATCGGCGCCCATGGCGCCATGGGAGTGCACGGCCACCAGATTGCCATCGGCGATGATGCGCTTGATCGAGTAATGCATCTCGGGATGCTGGGTGAAAAAGGGCTCGAGAAATCCAATTGCCGCCTCGCGCCCGGTGGCCGCCATGGGATTGTGCTGGATGTAGCCCGGGTCGACCCAGGTCTCGAAGGCCTCACGCACTTTCTTGTCGACATAGAAGCTGGTCATGAAACGGGTGACGACCTGCTTGGGTGTCAGCTGGCAGGGACCAGCGCCCGCAGCGGTGGCCAGACCAAGTGACACGGTGGCAACGAACAGACTTAGGCGACGCATGATGGCTCCTTGGAGTGGTGTCGGGGAAGTTCGCTGCAGTCTAAAACATGCTGACAGGGTTGAGGGGTGTGGCCGGAACTTCCTGGATCACATCCCAATGCTCGACGATCAGGCCATGCTCGCAGCGGAACAGGTCGACCACGGCCAGCCCCGGATCGCCCGGCCAGCGCTCGACGTGCACATGCACAATCACATGGTCGCCATCGACGAAGGCGCGGTGTATCGTCTGGCGCGCATCGGGACTCTCCCGGCGCACCTTGACGAGGAAGCGCTTGAGCGCATCGAGGGTGGGTTCGGCCAGCGAGCTGTGCTGGATGTAGCCCGGCGCGAGATATTCATCCACCCGCTCCGGGTTCATGGCGATGAGCACATTGCGGTACATGGTCAACACCAGGTCGAGATTGGACTGTTCCAGTGCCGTGCGCGACATACCACTCGCCCCCGTTGCTAACGATTGTTAAGATACGCCCGATGGCCCGCAAGTCAATCGGGTCGCTAGCGGCGCCGGCGAGCGCCTCGAGGGGGAACATGAACCGCACCGAACTCTACGACGTGCTCGATCGCTATCTGGCAGCACTCGCGCGGCGTGAGCCCGGCGCGGTGCGCTGGGCCTCCGGGGCGCGCGTATCGGAGAACAACGTGATGCTCCCGGCCGGCGATGGCCTGTGGGGCACGATCGAAGCGCTCGGCGTCTACAAGCTGCGCTTCGCCGACCCGCAGTCGGGCCAGGTGGGTTTCTTTGGCACCGTGCACGAGTACCAGGAAGAATCGGCGTTCACGCTGCGGCTGAAGGTCGCCGCCAATGGTGCCATCGACGAAGCCGAGGCAATCGTCGTGCGCCAATCCGATTCTGGCATCAAATTCGAGAATCCGCGTTACTGGGACAAACCCATCCTCAATGCCAACGCCGTCAAGCCCGTGTCGCGTGCCGAGATGGTGCGCCTGTCCAACGGCTACTTCGACACGCTGCAGTTGAACGACGGCACGCTGCATACCCGCTTCCACCCCGATTGCAACCGGGTCGAAAACGGCGTGCAGACCACGCGCAATCCGTCCTTTGCCAAGATCGTGCCGGTAGCGGCACTCGGCTGCGAAGAGCAGTTCCGCATGGGCAACTATCGCTACGACGATCGCCTGCGCGGACGGCGCTTTCCGCTGGTCGACGAGGAGCGCGGACTGGTCCTGGCCTTCGGCTTCATCGATCACTCTGGCCGACTGGCCG
Organism: uncultured Gammaproteobacteria bacterium; assembly: GCA_963764065.1. Classification (GTDB taxonomy): domain Bacteria; phylum Pseudomonadota; class Gammaproteobacteria; order Steroidobacterales; family Steroidobacteraceae; genus FEN-1191. The sequence continues at coordinate 376,886 of CAVXRM010000007.1, forward strand.
AATACCAGCTCACCGACGGGCGCACCGTGCGCTCACCGGTGCGCCGGCCCCATAGCTTCTGCATCGCCGAACTGTTCAAGATCGACGATGGCATGATCTGCCAGATCGAGGCCAACTTCTTCACGGTGCCCTACTACATGCCGAGCCCCTGGGATTCGCCATGAAGCTGCTGACAGCGGCGGCGCTGCTGTTGCTCACCGCCTGTGCACGCACTCCCCCGGGCACGGGCACGCACGCCCCGGGCGATGACTGGCCCACACCCGGAGGCGACGCCGACAAATCGCACCACTCCCCGCTCACCGACATGACGCCACAAAATGTCGGTACGCTGGGCCTGGCCTGGGCTGCAGACCTCGGTACGAACCGCGTGCTTGAGGCAACCCCGGTAGTCATAGACGGCGTGCTGTATACCAGCGGTGTCGCCGGCCGGGCTTACGCCTTCGACGCTGCCAGCGGCCGCGCGCTGTGGCGCTTCGAGCCGCCGGTGGACATGCAGGTGAATCGCACCGTGTGCTGCGACATGGCCAATCGCGGCGTCGCCGTGGCCCGCGGCAAGGTGTTTGTGTCGGCGCTGGATGGCTGGCTGTACGCTCTCGACGCGAAGAGCGGACAAGTCGTGTGGAAGAGCGACGCCGTGGTGGATCGCAACCGTGGCTATTCCTCCACCGGCGCGCCGGAGGTGGCAGGCGACGTCGTGGTCATCGGCAACGGCGGCGCCGAATACGACGTGCGCGGCTACGTGAGCGCCTTTGATGTCGACAGCGGCAAATTCAGGTGGCGCTTCTGGGTGGTACCGCGCGATCCGAAACTGGGGCCGCAGGATCAACCGGACCTGGAGCACGCCCTCAAGACCTGGGATCCCGACAGCCGCTGGGACATCGGCGGCGGCGGCGCGCCATGGGATGCCATCAACTACGATGCCGAGACCGGCCTCGTCGTGGTCGGCACCGGCAATGGCGGTCCGTATCACTGGCGCAAGCGCTCGCCGCGGGGTGGCGATCAGCTCTACCTCGGCAGCCTGGTTGCGCTGGACGTCCGCACCGGTCGCCTGCGCTGGTATTACCAGGAAACGCCGAGCGACAGCTGGGATTTCACCTCCACGCAGCCGATGATCTTCACGCATCTGAATATCGACGGCGAGCAGCGCCCGGTGATCATTCATGCGCCGAAAAACGGATTCATGTACATCCTTGATCGCCGCGACGGCAAACTGTTGCGCGCCAATCCGCTGGTGCGCGTCAACTGGGCCACCTCGGTCGACCTGAAGAGCGGGCACCCGCTGATGAACCCCGAGGGCGCCGATTACGGACTCGGCCCGAAGATCGTGTTTCCGGCCACGCCGGGCGCCCGCAACTGGCATCCAGCCAGTTTCGACGCCGCCAGCGGTCTGTATTACGCGCCGGTGCTGGACATGGGAAATCTCATGTTCATGACCCCGGGCCAGAAGCCCTACGCGCGCAAAGTCCTGAACAACGATGCGGCGCTTATCTTCGGCCCGGACATCGAGGCAGCCCTCCCGACGCTGCCGCCTCCGATGCAGCGCGCCGTGCGGGCACTGCCCGAATTCGCCGAGACCAAGCGCCTGCCTTTCGTGTCGGAGCTGCGCGCCATCGACCCGCTGACTGGCCAGACCCGCTGGGCCACGCCGATGAAGGGCTGGCAGGATCGGGGCGGTGTGCTGACTACCGCCAGCGGCCTGCTGTTCCAGGGCAGCATTGACGGCAATTTACGCGTCTACGATGCGCGCAATGGCCGGCTGCTGAAGTCACTGGATACCGGCAGTTCAATCCTGGCGGCGCCAATGACCTATCGCGTGAACGGTGTGCAATATGTCGCGGTGATGGCCGCCTGGGGTGGAGGCGGTTTCCCTTACGTACCACGCTATTCCGCGGCCTACCGGCGCGGCAACTCCGGTCGGTTGCTGGTCTTCAGGCTGGGCGGCGCCGCAGTGCCGCTGCCGCCTGAACTGCCGGCGCTCGAAGTTGCCCCCGCGCCGCCACCGCAGGCCCGCGGCGTGACGGGTGCTACGCTGGCGCAAGGCCGGGCGCTGTTCTTCAACAGCGGTTGTGCCATGTGCCACGCGAATCAGCATCGCTCCATCACCCCGGATCTGCGCCGCATGCAGCCGGGCACACACGCCGCGTTTCGCAGCATAGTGCTCGAGGGCGTGCTGGTGCCCAACGGCATGCCACGCTGGGATGACCGATTGAGCGCGGCGGATACGGATGCGATCCACGCCTACCTCATCGACCTGCAGGCGCAGACCCGGACCGCGGAGCTCGCCAAGCAGAAGGCTGGGGTGGCATTGGATGCGCCGAGTCTCGCCATCCTGTCGAACTACTAGGTCCTGCAAGCACCACAGTAATCCGCGACGGTAATCA